>CAYPNP010000021.1:0-80740 GCA_964412195.1 uncultured Acidobacteriota bacterium
CCGGTCCGCCAGCCCCACCGCCAGGTCCGCCCGCCCGTCCCGCCCAAAGTCGGCCAGGGCCAGAGCCACCGGCTGGCCGCCGGCGGGGTAGGTCGTCGAGTCAAACGAACCGCTGCCGTTGCGATACACCGTCAGGGAGTTGCCGTCCTTGTTGGCCACGGCCACGTCCGGATCGGCATCCCCGTCCACGTCGCCGAGGGCCAGCGCGGCGGGGCCGGCTCCGGCGGCCCAGGAGTTCTGGGACGAGAAGGCCTGGCCGTAGGCGATGTTGAAGGTGTTGGCGGAGGCGTCGGTGTAGAGGAAGTCCTTGTTGCCGTCGGCGTTCACGTCGGCCACCAGCGAAGCGCTGGCCGTGCCGGACAGGGCCGCCACCCGCTGCGGGGCCAGCGTCTCCCCGGGCGCGTGCCTCTTCGCTGAGAGGGACGCCCACGTGTACACCGTCAGGTGCCCCCCGGCGTCGCTCACCAGCACCTCCGGCCGGCCGTCGCCGTTGACGTCGGCGGCGTCCACCGTCACCGGCGCGTCGCCGGCCAGCGCCCGCCACTGCGGCGGGTCGAAGGTCCCGCCGGCCCGCCCCAGCGACCAGTAGAGCCGCTGCAGCCCGCCGTCCACGCTGACCAGGTCCTCCCGCCCGTCCCCGTCCAGGTCCGCCGTCGCCGAATCGGTCATCTCCGCGCCGACCAGCGAGCTGTCCGCGTAGGCATCCTCCCGGTCGAGGTCCAGAACGAAGAGGTTGATGGGGCTCTGGCTGAAGCCGGAACCGGCCGGCAATCCGGACTTCTGGAAAAACGCCCGGGGAGTCACGGGGAACGCCTCTCCCTGGGCGGCGAAATCGTAGCCGCGCAGGTCGGCGAAGAACTGGGTGTTCTCCTGCCGGTACTCACCGGAGGAGCCCCAGTTGCTGTTGCCGACCGGCGGCCAGACTCCGGCGCCGGTGCCGATGGTGATGCCCAGGACATTGTCGGAGTCGGAGGGATGCCAGGCGGAGGTGCTCCGATTCAGGCGGAGCCAGATGGTATCTTCTCCCTCCACGCAGCGGAAGAGCTGCGCCGCGTTGGCGTCGATGCTCGATGATGCGCTGCCGTCGCCGGTCGGGAAATACGCCGAGGCGGAAGCGTTGAAATCATACTCGCACACCGCCAGGGGAAGCACCGTCCGTCCGGTCGGCTGGAGTGCCAGATCGGCCAGTTCGCCGTCGGCCAGGGTCTGGCCCAGCGTGGCACCCTCCGGCAGCCGCAGCTCCAGGATCACGGGATTGGAAGGGCTGGCAGTGGGGAAGGTGTTCTCTTCCAGGAGGAAGGTGACAGCCGTGGCTGGCAGCACCTGCTTGGCCAGCGCCTTGTTGACGCTGCCCGACTGGGAGGAGCGCGTCTGGACGTCCAGGGGCGGATTGCCGGTCTCTGTGATGGCGTACACTCCCCGGGTCGTGGCGGCGTAGGCGCGCCGGGCGCCCCGGCTGTCGGTGGCGATGTCCCGCACGTCGACGTACTGCAGGTCGGCGCTGGCCAGCGGCCAGGTGGAGCCCCCGTTGCCGGACCGGAACAATCCGTCGCTCCGGGTCCCCGCGTAGAGGACGTTTCCCGCCTCCTCGCAACCCATGGCGGCGAAGCGTTTGTCGTGCAGGCCGGCCAATCCCCAGCTCGTGCCTCCGTTGGTGCTGCGGTAGATCCCCGCATGGGTGCCGGCGTACAGCTTGCGGGGGAAGGAGGAATCAAAGGTCAGCGCGTCCGCCCGGGTGTCCCCCAGGCCGGTCATGCAGGGATTCCAGGACGCGCCGTAGTTGGTGGATTTGTAAAGGCCGCCATCGCCGCCGGCATACAGGTTCTGCGGGGCGTCGGGGTCGATCAGAAGTTCGGTGATGTTGAGGTTGTCCAGCTGCAGGGTGGCGTTCCAGTTGGACCCCCCGTCGGTCGATGTGTACAATCCCGCGAAGTCATAGGACCAGTCTTCCCAGCCCGAGCTGGCATACAGCCGCAGCGGGTTGGTCGGGTCCGTTTTGACGTCCCAGATGTACTTGGCCGAGATGATCTTGGTCCAGGAGCTGCCCTCGTTGGTGGTCTTCCACAGGTCGCCGTTGACCGAGCCGAACAAGGTCGGCGGGGACGTCGCGCCCGTGGCGGTCAGTCCGTGGATCGGGAGCGTCATCCGCTGGCTGAGGTGCGCCCAGGAGTTCCCCCCATCTTGGCTGCGGAACAGGTTGCCGGTGTCGTCGCCTGCATACACCGTGCCTGCCTCCGCCGGGGAAACGGCCAGCGACCAGGTGTAAGTGAGCATCCCATAACTGGCCTCGCGGAACGATGCGCCGTCATTCCAGGAGCGCCGGACGCCGGCGAGGGTGCCCAGGTACAGGGCACCGTCGGCGGCGGAGCGGTCCAGGGCCATCGAGCGGCCGCCCGGAGTGAAGATCCGCGTGGCGGTGGCACCGCCGTCAGTGCTGATGTAGGCGCCCCCCAAGCCGATGTAATAAAGGCGGTCCGGATCGACGGAATCGAACACCATCTCGTTGAAGTACGATTCGAGCAGCGGGGTCCAGCTCCCGCCCCCGTTGGTGCTGAGGTAGATGCCGGCGGGGTTGTAGACCGAGGCGTAGACCCAGCCCGGCCGGTCGGGGTGGCAGGCCACCCGGCAGCCGATGCCGGTGGTGGACATGGCGGTGGACCAGGTGAGCCCGCCGTTGGTGCTTTTCAGGATCCCGTTGGCCCAGGTGCCGATGAACAGGGTGTATGGCGACGTCGGCAGCTGGCTGATCGCGTCGATCTGGACGCCGGTCAGGGTGGCGGCCTTGGCCCAGGTGTCGCCCCGGTTCGCGCTTCGGTAGAAGGCGCCCGAGCCGCTGGCGTACACAGTGTCGGGCTCCTCCGCGTCGGCGAGGAAGCAGCTCATGCTCCCGGGAGTGAACACTTCCTGCCAGGTGGCGCCGGCGTCGGTGCTGACCAGGATGGCGCTGGAACTGCTGGCGATCAAGCGCTTGTGCTCGCGGGGGTGGACCAGGCAGCCGGTCACGTAGCTGGAAAAACCCTCGAACTCCTCCCAGCTCTGGCCCCAGTTCCGGCTCTTGAAGAAGCCGCCGCTCTGGACGCCGGCATAGAGGACGTTGGGCGTCTGGGGATCCACCGTGATGAAATCGATTTGGCCTCCGTACGGGCCGCCGGTGGACCAGCGGTTGATCCCCGCGGTCAGCCACAAGCCGCCCGCGATCCAGAGAATCAGAATCAGGCTTCGTTTCATTATGCCTCCTGCAGCCTCACGGACCTGTCCTTAGGGGAGCTGGGGCATTTCACCTGGCGGAGAAGGCGCCGTCGAATCGGCCGCCGGCGGGATCCAGTGGTTCGGGCGGACGGGAATCTGATGGTGCTCCGGTTCGGTGGCTGCCTCAAGTATATATCAAAGACGAATTCAATACATCTATCGGGTGATTCTCAAAAATGTTGCCCGATTTTTGTTAAAAGATGCTTCAGTTTTACAGAAATGATATTTGTGGGGAACCCGTTCTCGGGGAATTGTGGATTTCGGATTGCGGATTGCAGATTGGGATCAGCAATCCGCTTAATTTCCATCCCTTCCTGTTTCCTGTTCCCTGTTGACTCCGTCCCCTTACTCCTCCTCCCTCCCTCGCTCACTGCCGGACGGGCTGCGCGGCGACAGCGGAGAGAAAATTGAGGGGTTGGTCGCCGAAGAGGGCGAAGACGCAGAGCTGTCCGGCTGGATCAGTGAGGTCCTCGATGTGCAGGTAGCCGCCGAAGATGCTGGTCAGCCCGGGCATCTTCTGGTCCAGCAGGAACACCTCCCGGCCGCGGGCCGAAACCGAGTCGGTGGTGGACCCGATCGGCTGGCCGTTCTGGTTGAAGGCCGTGATCCGGACGGAGTGGGCGGTCAAGTGCGGATTGACGACCGCCAGGCCGGTGAAAAAGGCGAGGGTGCCCAGGGTGCCGTTGGCGATGTGGCCCACCAGGTAATCGGCCGCCCCGCCCGCGCTCAGCGGCAGGCTGGAGAGGAATCGGCCGGCTCCGGCCTCGCCGATGGTGATATCGCCGGCGACCACGCCGGGCCCCTGGACCTCCACCACCACATAGCCGGTGAAAGCGTTGAACGCCCCGAACAGCGGCTGGACATCATCCACCCGCTTGCTCCGCGCGGGTATGGTGATGAGGGGGGTGGTGGATTCGAGGATCCCGGCATCGTTGTACAGACGCATGATCACCACGGTGCCTTGGTCGGAGGGATTGACCAAGGTCAAGAAGGTTTCATATTGGACACCCAGATTGCCGGCGGCGACGTGGGGGCAGTAGAGGGTGGCCGGAGCCTCCGGCACAGGCAGTCCGTCCAGGGCGGCCAGCCTGTGGGCGTCACCCCAGAGCTGGCAGCCGATGACCGGCCGGTCGGCCGACACCAGGAGATAGTCCTCGGCCGCCAGCGCCGGCATGTCCACCGGCAGGTCGAGCAGACGCCGGCCGCGGCCGGCCACCAGGAAGGAGAGGGTCTGCTTCAGCGTGCCTCCGCCGAACCGCTGGACGGTGACCTGGGCCTGGTCCTGGTAAGGGTTGACGAGCAGCACCTGCCGCAACGTGTCCATTCCGGCAGGCAGAAGGAAGCGGGAGCGGGCGTTGCGGATGTCGGCCAGCGGGAGGCCGTCCAGGTAATCCAGGCTGGCGCCGTCGTTGGCCAGCCAGAAGCCGTACGTGTCCGCTTCGGTGACGAAGCCGCGTACCCAGCGCTGGGGATTGGCGGCATCGCTGCCGAACAGGGACGGGTCGGTCAGGTAGCGCGCGTACTGCTGGCCCGGGGCGACCGATTGGGAAACGCTGCGGACCAGGCCGCCGGAGTTGTTGTACAACTCCAGGCTGAGCAGGGCGGTCTGAGTGCCCAGGTTGACCACCGAGAACGACAGGTTGAGGCTGCGGGGGAGGTGGACCAGGTTGAAGGGCTGCTCGGCCACGGCGGCCACGCCGGTCCGGGAGCACACGCCGCCGTAGGAAGTTCCTCCGGCGATGCTCAGGACATTGTCCTCGGTCAGGGTGACGTGGTTGACGGGGTCGAGCTCCACGTCCCCGAGGGTGTTGATGGCATAGGCGTAGCCAAGGGAACCGGCGGCGTCCGAGGTGCACAGGGCCAACTTGTAGAAGTCGGCGAATCCCGCCAGGACGTCGGCGCCGTTCACGCCGTCGAAGTTGTCGGCGGCCAGGGCGGAGGGCGGATTTTGGAAGTAGATGGTCTGGGCCTGGCCCGGGTTGAAGGTGCCGTCGGAACGGGCCGTCCACGCCGCGAGGGCCTTCTTGTCGGCCAGGGCGATGGCCAGATCCGCCCGCCCGTCCCTTCCGAAGTCAGCCATGGCCACCGCGGCTGGCTGGCCCCCGGCGGTGTACGTCGCCGTAGAGAACGAGCCGCCCTGGTTGCGGAAGAGGGTGACGGAATTGCCGGTGCGGTTCGCCACGGCCACGTCGAGGTCGGTGTCTCCGTCGACGTCGCCCACGGCCAGCGCCGCCGGCCCGCCGCCGGTGGTGAGCGATGTCGAGGTGTTGAACGAAAGCCCGTAAAGGATGTTGAAGGTGTTGGCCGCGCTGTCGGTGTACAGGAAATCCTTGTTGCCGTCGTTGTTGACATCGGCCACCAGCGAGGCGCTGGCGGTGCCGGCCAGGGTGGCAACCAGCAACGGGGCCAGCACCTCATCCGGCGATTGGATCTTGGCGGAGAGGGAGGCCCAGGAATAGACCGTCAGGTGCCCGCCGGCGTCGGAGACCAGGACCTCCGGCCGGCCGTCGCCGTTGACGTCGGCCGTGTCCACGGTCACCGGCGCGTCGCCGGCCAGGGCCCGCCACTCCGGTGCGCCGAAGTTCCCGTCGGCCTGCCGCAGCGCCCAGTACACCCGGCGCAGGTCGCGGTCGATGCTGACCAGATCCTCCTGCCCGTCGCCGTCCAGGTCGGCCACCGCCGAGTCGGTCACCACGGCGCCGTAGAGGACGTTGTTGGCGTACTCGTCGTCGCGATCCAGATCCAGCCGGAACAGGTTGACGGGATTTTGGCTGAATCCGGTGCTCAACGTCACGCCGGTCTTCTGGTAGAACGCCCGCAGGCTGACCGGCAGGGCGCCCTGCTGGGCGGCGAAGTCATACCCCCGCAAGTCGCCGAAGAACTGGGTGTTTTCCTGGCGGAACTGGCCGGAGGCGGCCCAGTTGCTCCCCGCGGTCGGGGGCCAGACGCCGGCCCCCGCACCGATCGTGATTCCCAGGAGGCGCTCGGCGGAAGAAGGGTGCCACGCGCTGGTGCTCTGGGTGAGCCGCAGCCAGATCCTGTCCTCCCCGGCCACGCAGCGGAACAGTTGCACGGCATTGGCGCCGATGCCGGCGGTGCTGCCCCCGCCGGCCACCGGTTCGAAGGTTGCCGACGCCGCGTCATAGGCGTATTCCGAAACCGCGAGGGGAATCACGATCCGCTCGGTCGGCTGGATCGCCGTGTCGGCCAGCTCCGCCGTGGCCAGCGTCTGGCCCAGGACGGCGCCGGCCGGCAGCTGCAGTTCCAGGATGACCGGGGTGCTGGCGCTGGCGGAGGGATAGTTGTTCTCGGCGAAGAGAAGGGTCAGCGCCGTCGCAGGCAGGACCTGGTTCGCGAGATTCATGTTCACGCTCCCCGACTGCGTGGTGCGGACCTGCACCTCGACGGTGGGCGCGGTGGTCCCGGTGCGGGCGAACACCCCGGCGGTGGTGGCCGTGTAGACCCGCTGCGCGCCCCGGCTGTCCGTGGCGACGTCCCGGACGTTGGACTCGGCCAGGTCGGGGCTGGAAGGCCCCCAGGTGGAGCCTGAATTTGTGGATTCGTACAAGCCCGGCCACTTGCCGGCGTACACCGCGTTCGAGGCCGTCTCGCAGCCCAGGGCGTAGATCCGGCCGCCGGAGAGCCCGGAGTACGTCCAATTGCTCCCGCCGTTGCTGCTGCGGTAGATCCCGGCGTCGCCCGTGCCGGCGAAGAGGAAAGAGGGATTGGAAGCGTCGAGGGCGAGGCTGTACACGTGAGCGTCGCCGAGCCCGCTCGCGATGGACCCCCACCCGCCGCCGGAATCGGTGGATTTATACAGGCCGCTGTCCCCGGCTGCGTACAAGGTCTGCGGCGTCTGGGGATCGACCAGCAGCTCGCTGATGTTGGTGTTGAGAAGCTGCCCGGTGGCGGTCCAGTTGGCGCCGCCGTTGGTGGACCGGTGGATCCCCGTGAAGCTGTAAGTCCAGCCGACCCAGCCGGAAGAGGCATAGAGCCGCAAGGGATTGGTCGGATCCGTCCGCACGTCCCACAGGATCTTGTTGGCCAGTGCCAGGCTCCAGCTGGTTCCCTCGTTGGTGGACCGGTAGAGATCCCCGTTGACCGTTCCGAAGAGGGTGGGCGGGGAGGTGGCGGAGGTGAGGGCGAGGCCCTTGAAGCCCATGGCCAGGTAGGACCATTGCTCCCCCAGGATGGTGGTCACCAGTCCCGTCTCCATCGAGGGCCAGTCGGTGACGTCGGACAGCGGTTCCCAGCTCTCGCCGCTGTCCCGGCTCCGGAACAGGTTGCTTGTGTCGTCGCCGGCGTAGACGGTGCCAGGAACGGTGGGGGAGACAGCCAGTGCCCAAATATAACTGAGGATCCCGGCGCTGGCGCTCCGGAACGTCCCGCCGCCGTCCCAGGAACGCTGGACGCCGCTCAGGGTGCCGAGATAAAGCGCGCCGTCCGCCGAGGACCGGTCGAGGGCGACGGCCCGGCCGCCCAGCGGGCACACGGTCGTGGAGGTCTGCCCCCCGTCGGTGCTCAGGTAGCTGCCGTACAGGCCGATAAAGTAGATCCGGTTTGGATCCACCGGGTCGAACTCCATCTCCTCGAAGTACTTGTTGCTGGACAATTGGGTCCAGGAGGTCCCCCCGTTCGTGCTGCGGTAGATGCCGGCCGGATCGTAGACGCTGGCATAAATCCAGCCGGGGCGGTCGGGGTGGCAGGCCACCCGGTAGCCGAGGCCGGACGGGGAGAAAATGGGGCTCCAGGAGAAGCCACCGTCGGTGCTCCTGAGGATTCCTGCGTTCCAGGTCCCCAGGTAGACGGTGTCGGGCAATCCTGGCGGCAGGCTGACATTATCGATTTGAATTCCGCTGAGAGAGGCGGTCTTGGCCCAGGTTTGCCCGCGGTCGGTGCTCCGCCAGAATCCGTTCATGCCGCCCGCGTAAACTGTGTCCAGGCGGGTCGTCGGGATGGCGAAATCGCGCATCCGCCCGGTGGAACCCACCTGGCTCCAGCTGTCTCCCGCATCGGTGCTCCGGAAGACCGCCTCGTAGCTGCTGGCCAGGACGATGTTGTGATCCGTGGGATGGACCGTGCAGGAAAAAACCGGGGAAGCGAATCCGCTGTATGCCTCCCAGCTCTGGCCCCAGTTCAGGCTCCTGAAAAAACCGCCATACAGCACGCCGGCGTAGACGACGTTCGGCGTCTGCGGGTCGACGGTGAGGAACAGGATCTGGCCGCCGTAGGGCCCGCTGGTCGTCCATCGGTTGATGCCCGCGACCAGCCATCCGCCGGCAACGAGCACAATCAGCAGGCAAGTGGCGAGGCGGCGTCCCATAATCTCCTCCTTCAGTCAGTTGCAACCGCAGGCGAAACCGAAGTCCGGAGTATCTCTATTACAGATATCGAACGCACATCTGCCGGCTGAACAGGAGCAAGCGCAAGAAAATAAAAGCAGCTTGGATCTCTTGCTGGAAGTATAGATTGCAGCCGGACGGATGTCAAGGATGAGAGGCTGGAACGGGAGAGCAGCAGGAAAATGGATTGGAAAATGGTCGCGAAGGCCGGGCGGTGTGCCTTATAATCCGAAGCCGATGATTCCAGCCACAGGGGAAGGACCCATGGTACCTGAAAAGGGCCCCACGCCGTCCGACGCCGCGCCGCCGGAAGCCTCGCTGGCCGGCATTCCATCCGTTCGGGAGTTGGTCCTGGCGTCCCTGCCCCCCGCCCGTCGCGGCAACCGGCTCGTCCGGGAGCTCGCCGACCACATGGATGCACTCTGTTCCTCCACCAATCTGACGGAACGTGTGGAGGCGTTCATCCGCCTCAACCGCTGGACCCGGTTCTGGTCCGGTTTCCGGCGCCCGATCGCGGTCGGGGAAGCTTTGCCGGCGCCGGCTACTCTCAGGCTGCGGATGGTCCTGGACCTGCTGGAGTCGGCCCCGGAAGTCTGCACCCGCTACCACGACGCCATCGAATCGATCCTCGCCGCCGGCCGCGGCGTGGACCTCTTCGCCACCGCGGGCATTCCCACCGACCGGGGGTTCCTGGCAGAACTCGGCGACCGGGTCATGGAGCACCTCCTGCCGGAGCCCCGCGATGACGACGACCTGGCCAAGCTGCTGCGCACCCTCTTCCACCACCCCTACGAAGCGGACCGGTTCCTGCGGCTGCCCGAGGAGGTCCGCCGCCGGGCGTTCCGGCTGCTCGTGCCGCTGGACCGCCCGGCGGCCTGGAACCGGCTGCGCGCGGATTTCACCGACGCCTTCCGGCTGCTGGCGGCGCGGGCGCAGGCCACCGGCTTGGCCGAGAACCTGCGCGAGCGGAGCCGGCCGGGCCCGGTGACCGAATCGCCGTTCTACCGGTTGGCCCGATCCAGCGATTCCGTCCTGGAGGCGCTCGAATCCGGGGGAGGGATGGAGGCGGCCGCCGGACGATGGCGGACGGATTGCGCCGCCTGCCGCGAGGCCATGGCCGAGATCCACCGCCGGCTGGAGAGTGAAGGCGTCAGCGTCGCCATCGTCTTCGGTCTGGAGGTGCTGGAGCGCTGCCTGCTCCGCATGGAGAAGATGGCGGCCGTCATGGCCGCGGATTCGCCGGAAGAGCGGGCGGACGCGGTGTTCGAACTGCTGGGAAAATTGATCCTGGCGAGCCAGCAGGACCGGAGCCTGCTGCACCTGTTCTCCTGGGGGACCCACCTGCTGCACCGCAAGATCGTGGAGCGCGCCGGCAGGACCGGCGAGCACTACATCGCCCGCAACCTCAAGGAATACCGGCACATCTGGTTGGCCGCGGCGGGCGGCGGCGTGGTCACGGTCTTTACGGCGGCCGTCAAGATGTTCCTCTCGGGCCTGCAGCTGCCGGCCTTCCAGGAGGGCCTCACCACCGGGCTCAACTACGCGGTGAGCTTTCTCGTCCTGCAGCGGTTCGGCCTGATCCTGGCCACCAAGCAGCCGGCCATGACGGCGGCCACGCTGGCGACCATCGTCCGGGAGGAGCGCGGCGCGGAGCGGCGGGAGGAGATCGTGGACTTCACCGCCCGGATCTGCCACTCCCAGCTGGCGGCGGCGTTGGGCAACATCCTCGTGGTGGGCGCCGGCGCCATCGGCTTCAGCTTCCTGTGGCAGTTGGCCTTCGGCCGCCACTTCCTGGAACTCAAGGAAGCGACGTACGTGGTGGACAGCCTGCCGGTGCTGCACAGCGGCACGGCGATCTACGCCTGCCTGACCGGCCTGATCCTGTGGCTGGCCAGCCTGGCGGGGGGGTGGTTCGACAACTGGGCCGCTTACCACCACCTGCCCCGGGCAATCGCCGAGCACCCGCTGGGAGGCTGGCTGGGCCGAGGGCGGATGGAACGGTGGGGGGCCACTTTCAGCCGGAACGCCTCCGGCTGGGGGACCAACATCTCGCTGGGATTCATGTTGGGGTACGTCCACGGCGCGGGCCGGTTCCTGGGCATCCCCATGGACGTCCGCCACGTCACGCTTAACACGGGCACCTTCGCCCTGGCCGTGGCTGGCGGCGGGCAGGAGCTGCCGCTCGGCGCCTTCTTGTGGGCGCTCACGGGGATCGCCGTGATGTTTGTCTGCAACCTGGGAGTGAGCTTCCTGCTGTCGCTGTTCACGGCCGTGCGGGCCTACAGCGTGCCGCGGGGGGAGGTGGTGAGGTTGCTGGGGGACATGGTGCGGGCTTTCCTGCGCTCACCCGGCCGGTTCATCCTGCCGCCGCGATCATGACGGGGGGACGCGGGGACGGGGAGACGGGGGGAAAAGCGAAATCCGCAATCAGAACCACGAACCACACCAACCACACGAAATATTCAATCCCCAAGCCAATCATTTACGCAGATTGACACAGATTGGATATGATTGCTTATGATCAGTCTTTGGGTTGGATCATAACGAATCATAAATAATCAGCGTGAATCTGCGGTGAATTCCCCTTCGCGCCCTTTGCGTCTTTGCGGTTCAATCCGCAATCCGCAATCCGCAATTCCCCCCGCCGCCCCGTCTCCCCCTCCCCCCGTCCAATGCGGAGCGCCGTCACTTGGCCTTCTTGATGGCCGGGTCGGGCACGCGGTTGGCGACGGGCGGGAGCGACTGCAGGTAGGCGAAAATCGCCTTCAGGTCCTCCTCCTTCGCCTGGGTCCAGTTCTGCCAGGGCATGGGCGGCAGGATCGGCCGGCCCTTCCCCCAGTGTCGCCCCGTCCGGAACGCTTCGATGAACATCGCCTCGCTCCAGGAGCCGATGCCGGTGTTCCGGTCCGGCCTCAGGTTGGCGGCGTAGCTGACGCCCCACGGCCCCGCCCAGGCGGTCATGCCGCCGGTGGCCGTGTCCCAGGGCCCGGGCGGCAGGGCGGGCGGCGGGAGCTTCACGCCCTGGGGGTGCCCCGTCAGCATCCGGCTCATGTCCGGTTCGGGGCCCTTGGGCCCCATCTTCCACGGGGTGTGGCAGTCGTTGCAGCTGCCGATCTGCACGAGGTATCTCCCTCGCTCCAACAGGGGGGATGCAGCCGCCTGCTTGGGTGCGCCGGCCGCGGCCGACGTCGCGAGAAAGCTGACCAGAAAAACCAGGGTTCCGATGTGCCGAAGCATGATCCCTCCTTCCCATGATGAATTGCAGCCGCCCTTTTCGGAGCGGTGTTTTCTTCTGTTTCTTTAGGCGTCGGGAAGACCGGAACAGGGGCAGGAGAAGTGGAAATGTGCTGCCCGAATGCAGAAACGCCCGCCCGGGCCGAGCCGGGCGCGGTTTCGTACAAAGTTGAAAATATACGAAAGAGTAAATAGTTTAATCGTTCAGAAAATCTTCACTTTCAAGAAATTAGGGCAGGGTCATGGCTTCACTGCCGATGGAAATTTTCTGCACAGTTTTACTTGCAACCGAAATAATCTGCATTTATACTGAACACAACGAGAGTTCTTACAAGCCTGCGAAACCGGCTGTCCACCGTGGGTGGAACACCCGCCACGGTGCGGCCGGAACCACAGCGCCGGTCCGACCGGGCAGGAGGAATGTATGGCCCCTGATCGCCAATCGCCGCGTTCCGCCTCTCCCCCCGCCGAGGACGTCCGCATCGGCGTCTTCATCTGCCATTGCGGCGGGAACATCTCCGACGTCGTCGACGTCCGCCGCGTGGCCGAGGAGGTGGGCCGGCTGCCCAACGTGATCCTCTCCACGACGCACATGTTCATGTGCTCCGACCCCGGCCAGATGCTGATCGAGGAGAAGATCCGCGAGCTGAACCTCAACCGCATCATCGTCGCGGCCTGCTCCCCCACGCTGCACCAGCTGACCTTCCGCCGGACGCTCAACCGCGCCGGGCTGAACCAGTTCCTGTTCGAGCACGTGAACGTCCGCGAGCAGGTCTCCTGGGTGGTGGAGGACAAGGAGGCGGCGACGAGGAAGGCCATCCGGCTGATCCGGGCCGCCGTCGGGCGCATCCGCCACCTGATCCCCCTCAGCAAGCGCCGGATCATGATCCACCCCTCCGCCCTGGTCATCGGCGGCGGCGTGGCGGGGCTGGTGGCCGCGCGGGACCTGGCCAAGCGGGGCATGCGGGTGACCCTGGTGGAGAACACTCCCTTCCTGGGCGGCCGGATGGCCCAGCTCTACACCCTCTTCCCCTCCAACGAGGACGCCAAGGAGCTGCTCGGGAAGCTGATCGCCGACGTGGTCCACCACCCGCTGGTCACCGTGCACACCAACGCGCAGGTCATGGAGAGCGCCGGCATCGTCGGCGACTTCCGCACCAAGCTCCGGATCCAGCCGCGGGGGGTCGACAAGCGCCTCACCCAGGTGGGCATCGCCATGGCCGCCTGCCCCGAGGAGACCATCTCCGAATACAACTTCGGCCTGACCCGGCGGAAGGCCATCTACATGCCCTATCCCGGCTGCTGGCCGCAGATGCCGGCCATCGACTGGCGCTCCTGCACCAAGTGCGGCAAGTGCCAGGCGGTGGTGGGCGGGAAGGGGATCGACCTGAACCAGCAGCCGAAGGAGATCGAAGTCCACTCCGGCGCCATCGTGCTGGCCACCGGCTACGATCCCTACGAGCCGGTGTTCGGCGAGTACGGCTACGGCATCTTCCCCGAGGTGATCACCCTGCAGCAGCTCATCCGCATCCTCGACCCCGAGGGGCCCACCGCCGGCCAGCTCATGGTCAACGGCCGGCCGGTCGGCTCCATGGCCTTCATCCACTGCGCCGGGGCCCGCCAGTACGAGGGCATCAACATGCCGCAGCCCTCCGGCAAGGTGAACGACTACTGCGCCCGGACCTGCTGCACGGCCACCCTGCACCAGGCCAACGAGATCAAGGAGCGCTTCCCCGGCGTGGCCATCTACGATATCTACCAGGACATCCGCACGTACGGCCGCGGGCACGAGAATTACTACGAGCGGGCCTCCGAGCGCGGCGTGGTCTTCATCCGCTACAACCCGCGGCGGCTGCCCAAGGTCCGCCACGACCCCCGCGGCGAGAAGCCGATGGTGGTCATGGTCCAGGACCTGC
Organism: uncultured Acidobacteriota bacterium; assembly: GCA_964412195.1. Lineage (GTDB taxonomy): Bacteria > Acidobacteriota > JAAYUB01 > JAAYUB01 > JAAYUB01 > CAYPNP01. The sequence continues at coordinate 13,742 of CAYPNP010000021.1, forward strand.
TGACCGGCGGGATGGACGTGGAGGTGCCCGCCGACGTGGTGGTCCTGTCCACCGGCGTGATCCCCCACGACATCTCCGAGCTGGTGGACATGTACAAGTGCGCGGTGGGCTACGACAGCTTCCTGCTCGAGGTGCACCCCAAGCTGCGGCCGGTGGAGCTGGCCGTTTCCGGGGTGTTCCTGGCCGGCTCCTGCCAGGGGCCCATGGACGTCACCGAGTGCACCGCCGCGGCCGCCGCCGCCGCGTCCAAGGCGGCCGCCCTCATCGCCCAGGGCCAGATCGAGATGGACCCCTTCATCGCCCACGTGGACGAGAGCCTCTGCTCCGGCTGCCGCACCTGCCTGCTCGTCTGCCCGTACGAGGCCATCAGCCGCGACGCCCGGAAGGGGGTCGCCGTCGTGAACGAGGCGCTGTGCACCGGCTGCGGCACCTGCGCGGCCGCCTGCCCCAGCAACGCCATCCAGCAGTACGGCTTCACCGACGCCGAGGTGCTGGCCGAGGTGGAGATGCTGCTGGCGGACGCCGCGCCGGCGCTCCAGCCCGCGGGAGGTACCCATGAGTGAACACGTCAACGCCGCGCCCGCCCCGGCCCGGCCGGCGGTAGAGAAGGGGTGGCAGCCGCGCATCATCGGCTTCCTCTGCTACTGGTGCTCCTACACCGGCGCCGACATGGCCGGCACCGCCCGGATGAAATACCCGCCCAACGTGGACATCATCCGGGTCATGTGCTCGGGACGGATCGACCCCGAGCTGATCACGACCGCCTTCGCGCGCGGGGCCGACGGCGTACTGGTGTGCGGCTGCCACATCGGCGACTGCCACTACATCACCGGCAACCACAAGACCATGGCCCGCATGCCGCTGCTCAAGCGGATCCTGCTGGACATGGGCCTCGAGCCGGAACGCTTCCGCCATGAGTGGGTCAGCGCCGCCGAGGGCGAGAAGTTCTCCAAGCTGGTCGCGGAAATCACGGAGCAGGTCCGCAAGCTCGGCCCGCTGCAATGGCCCCGGCGCATGAACGAGCGGGGCGTGGGCCGCGGCCTGGACCGGCCCGCCTGGGGGGAGTGAACATGGCAGAGCAAACACCATCGGCCGCGCCGGCCAAGCTCAAGGTGGGGATGTTCTGGGCCGCCAGCTGCGGCGGCTGCGACATCTCGCTGCTGGAGATCGGCCCGCGCCTGCTGGACCTGATCGCCATCGCCGACGTCGTCTTCTGGCCCTGCGCGGCCGACTTCAAGTATGCCGACGTGGCCGCGTACTCCGACGGGTACATCGACGTGTGCTTCTACAACGGCGGGATCCGGAACTCCGAGCAGGAGGAGGTGGCCCGGCTGCTGCGCCGCAAGAGCAAGTGCCTGGTGGCCTACGGCGCCTGCGCCACCGAGGGCGGCATCCCGGCCCTGGCCAACCTCAAGACCGTCAAGGGCATCTACCAGGCGGTCTACCACGAGAACCCGTCCATCGATAATGCCAGGGGCGTGGAGCCGCAGCCGCTCACGCCCTCCCCCTGCGGCGACCTGGAAATCCCCCGCTTCTACCCGCAGGTGCTGCGCCTGGCGGACGTCGTGCCGGTCGACTACCTGCTGCCCGGCTGCCCGCCCCAGGCCGACCGCGTCTGGGAGGCGGTGCAGGCCCTGGCCGGCGGCAAGGTGCCCCTCACCAACAAGGAAGTGAAGGTCGGCTGCACCGACAAGGCCGTCTGCGACGAGTGCAAGCTGGAGAAGAAGCAGGTCAAGATCAAGGAGTTCAAGCGGATCCACCAGTCGGTACCCGAGCCGGACTGGTGCCTGCTGGAGCAGGGCTATGTCTGCATGGGGCCGGCGACCCGCAGCGGCTGCGGCGCCCGCTGCACCCAGGCCGGCATGCCCTGCGAGGGCTGCTATGGGCCGTCCGGCCAGGTGGCTGACCAGGGCATGGCCATGGTCAGCGCCATCGCCTCCATGCTGGACGCCCAGACCGAGGAACGGGCGCAGGAGCTGATCGGCCAGATCGCCGACCCCTCGGGCAGCTTCTATCGGTTCAGCCTGGCCGCGAGCCACCTCAAGGCCCGGAAATGACGCAGGGAGGAAGGCAATGACAACCCCCCACGTGAAGACCAACGAAGGCTACCGCCGGATCAGCATCGACCCGGTCACCCGCCTGGAGGGGCACGGCAAGATCGACATCTTCCTCGACGCCGAGGGCGAGGTGGCCGACTGCTTCGTGCAGATCCCCGAGCTGCGCGGCTTCGAGAAGTTCTGCGAGGGCCGGCCGGTCGAGGACCTGCCGCGGATCACGCCGCGGATCTGCGGCGTCTGCCCCGAAGCCCACATGATGGCCAGCGCCAAGGCCTGCGACGCCGTCTACGGCGTTGAGCTGCCCGCCACGGCGCGGATGCTGCGGGAGCTGCAGTACTACATCTTCTTCGTCACCGACCACACCACCCACTTCTACGCCCTGGGCGCCCCCGACTTCGTCATGGGGCCCGACTCCGACCCGGCCGCGCGCAACCTCATCGGGGTGATCGGCAAGGTCGGGGTGGAGATCGGCGGCAAGGTGATCCAGTGCCGGCAATGGGGCCACGAGGCCGCGGCCATCTTCGGCGGCAAGCCGGTCAACCCGTGCAATGCCATTCCGGGCGGCGTCAGCAAGCCGCTGCGCAAGGAGGAGCGGGCCTGCCTGGAGGAGATCTGCCGCTACATGGTGGAATTCGGCCAGTTCAGCCTGAAGCTCTTCCGCGACGTGGTCCTGTCCAACAAGGAGTACGTGGACCTCATCCTCAACGGGCCGTACTATCACGAGACCTATTCCATGGGCCTGGTGGACGACAAGAATCGCTTGAACTTCTACGACGGCCTGGTCCGGGTGGTGGATCCCACCGGGAGCGAGCTGTGCAAGTACGCCCCGGCCGATTACGCCGACCACGTGGCCGAGCGGGTCGAGCCCTGGAGCTACCTGAAGTTTCCCTACCTCAAGCAGGTGGGCTGGAAAGGGCTCGTGGACGGCGTCGGCTCGGGGGTCTACCGGGCCACACCCCAGTCCCGGCTGAACGTCTCCGACGGCCTGAGCACCCCGCTGGCCCAGGAGGCCTACGAGGAGTACTTCGAAACCCTGACCGGCGACCGCACCGGCCGGAAACCCGTCCACCACACCCTGGCCATCCACTGGGCCCGGCTCGTCGAGCTGCTGCACGCCGCCGAGCACGCCCTGCGGCTGGTCCAGGACCCCGAGATCACCCACCTCGAGAACTACCGCACGCCATGCCTGGGCACGCCCCGGGAGGGCGTGGGCATCGTGGAGGCGCCGCGGGGCACCCTGACCCACCACTACGTCACCGACGGGCGCGGCATCGTCAAGAAGGCCAACCTGGTCGTCGGCACCACCAACAACAACGCCGCCATCTGCATGTCCATCCAGAAGGCCGCCCGGGGCCTGATCCGGAAGGGACAGGAGGTCGAGCAGGGGATCCTCAACCGGATCGAGATGGCTTTCCGCGCCTACGACCCGTGCTTCGGCTGCGCCACCCACAGCCTGCCCGGGCAGATGCCGCTGGTCGTGCGGATCCGCCGGCCGGACGGCGAGGTGATCCAGGAAATCCGGCGCTGAGCGGCGCGGGCCGCCACCCCCGGCAAGGGAGAGGACAATGACCGCACTGAAAAAGAACTACGACGGGATGGTGATCGGCGGAGGCATCGCGGGCATGCAGGCCGCCCTGGACATGGCCGAGCAGGGCTACGACGTCCTGCTGGTGGAGAAGGACCCGTCCATCGGCGGCATCATGGTGGGCCTGAACAAGGTCTTCCCCACCCTGGACTGCTCCAGCTGCATCTGCACGCCGCGCATGGCCGAGTCGGCGCACAACCCGCACATCCGGATCCAGACCTACACCGAGGTCCGGGGCGTCGAGCCCCTGAACCTGGGCTTCCGGGTGCGGCTCCTGAAGAAGCCCCGCTATGTGGACGAGTCCAAGTGCATCGGCTGCAGCCAGTGCGAGCTGGTCTGCCCGGTGGACGTGCCGCACGAGTTCGACTACGGCCTGGGCGCCCGGCGGGCCATCTACATCGCCCACGGCAACGCCATCCCCCAGATCGCGGTGCTCGACCCGGCGCACTGCATCTTCTGCGGCAAGTGCGAGAAGGCCTGCCCGGCCGCCTGCATCGACTACACCCAGCAGCCGGAGGAGGTCGAGGTGGAGGTGGGCGCCATCGTTGTGACCACGGGCCTCCAGACCACGCCCATGGAGAAGAAGCCGGAGTACGGCGGGGGGAAGATGCCCAACGTCATGAACCCCCTGGCCATGGAGCGGATCCAGTCGTCGAACGGGCCCTACGGCCGACCGCTGCGCCCCTCCGACGGCAAGGTGCCGCGCCGCATCGCCTACGTCCAGTGCGCCGGCAGCCGCGACCGGTCCATCGGCGTGCCGTACTGTTCCCGGGTCTGCTGCATGTACGCCCTCAAGCAGGCCCTGCTGCTGCGGCATTACATCCACGGCGTCGATGTGACGATTTACCACATGGACATCCGGGCGTTCGGCAAGGGTTACGAGCAGTTCTACCGGCGGGTCATGGCCGAGGGCGTCCGGGTGGTGAAGGGCAAGGTGGCCCGCATCACCGAAGTGGAGAACAGAGACCTGCTCCTGCGGGTGGAGATGCTGGACGAGGAGGGACGCGTGGCCGAGGAGCGCTACGACCTCGTGGTGCTGGCCCAGGGCCTGATCCCGGCCTGGCAGGGAACGGGGGTGCTGGACGCCGAACTGGACGAGGACGGCTTCTTCCGGTCGGTCTCGCCCAAGATCAACCCGGTCCTGAGCAGCTGCCGGGGCGTGTTCGTGGCCGGCGTGGCCAACGGCCCCAAGGACATCCCCGACGCCATCGTCGAGGCGGGCGCGGCGGCCATGGAGGCCGCCATCTTCCTGGAGGCGACCCGCTACCACGAGCGCTTCATCGAGCCGGCGGAGGTCCGCTGAGAATCCGCCCGGCCGGCCCGCGGCCGCCGGGCGCCGAAGAACGGGAGAGTGACCATGGCAGGAATCGAGGAACCCATCGCCGGCCAGGCCTCGGAAGAGACCGCCGGCCGCCCGGCCAAGGCGAAACGCCCGATCGACATCTTCCGGGAGCGGCAGGGCGAGCGCACCCCCGAGCAGAAGGACTACTACAAGCACCAGAGCCAGGTGCGCAAATTGCTGCTGGAGGTTCTGAAGGCGGGACCGCGGACCATCCCCGAGCTGGCCGGCCAGTGCGGCCTGCCGTCCGAAGAGGTGGTCTGGAACGTGATGGCCATGCGCCGGTACGGGAAGGTCGTCGAAGACGAGCTCGACGGCGACTACTACCGCTACCGCCTGAAGGAGGTGTAGCCATGGGCAGCCGTGTGGATCCGCGCCTGGCCGCCGAGGTGGCCGAGTACGGCGCCGAAACGATCAACAAGTGCTTCAACTGCGGCAACTGCACCGCCGTTTGCGCGTTGTCCAAGAACGACACCGTGTTCCCGCGCAAGATGATCCGCTACCTGCAGCTGGGGCTCCGCGACAAGCTGGTGGAGGCGCCGGAGCCGTGGCTCTGCTACTACTGCGGCACCTGCTCCGACACCTGCCCGCGGGAGGCTTTCCCCGGCGAGATCATGATGGCCACCCGCCGCTGGCTGACGGCGCAGTATGACTTCACCGGCCTGTCCCACAAGCTCTACCTGTCCAAGGCCTGGGAGGTCGGCCTGCTTCTCGCCGGCGCCCTGATCGTGCTGGGGCTCTTCACCGTGCCCGGCCTGCTCGGCATCCCCTTCGGCCTCCGCGCCCTGCCGGCGGAGGCGACCGAGCACGTCCGGGTGGCGATCTTCGCCAACACCGGCTGGGTGCACATCGGCGACTGGGTGCTGGCGGTCATCCTCGGCCTGCTCCTCTGGACCAACGCCTTCCGGATGATCTACTTCGTCGTGCGGGGCGAGAAGGGCGTCCGCATCCCGCTCACCCTCTGGTTCAGCAAGCTCTACCAGATCGTCGTCCACGGCCTGACCCAGCGGCGCTGGCTGGAATGCGACAACGACACCCGCCTGAAGTGGCTGCAGCACTTCCTGCTGGTGACCGGCTACGGCACCATGCTGCTGCTGGTGGTGATGTTCCTGCCCCTGTTCCAGGTGGACCGGGCCGAGTTCCACTGGACCGGCATCCTGGGCTACTACGGGACGGTCATGCTGCTGGGCGTGACGCTGCTGGCCATGCGCAGCCGGCTGCGCAAGAAGGAGCCGATCCACCGCTTCTCCCACCCCACCGACTGGATGTTCCTGGCGCTGCTGTTCCTGACCGCGCTTTCCGGCATCATCCTGAACGTGCTGCGGCTGATGGACCTGGCCTGGCCGACCTACATCGCCTACGTCGTCCACATGATGATCGCCGTGCCGATGCTGATCGTGGAGGTGCCGTTCGGCAAGTGGGCCCACCTGATCTTCCGGCCGGTGTCCAAGTACATCGTGGCCGTGCTCGAGGCCGCCCGCGAGCGGCAGGCCGTCCGGGCCGGCCTCCCCAAGCCGGTCACCGCCTGAGGGAATGGCGGTGCCTTCCGACTCCGCCGGGGCCGGACCGGCCGCGGGGACGCGGACCGTGGTGCTGGGCCTGGGCAATCCGATCCTGTCCGACGATGCCGTGGGGCTCGTGGTGGCGGCCGAGCTGGAACGCCGCCTGGACGCCGAGCCCCTTCCGGGCGTGGCGGTGCGGACCACCGCCCGCGGCGGTTTTGAACTCATCGATCTCCTGGCGGGCGCCGACCGGGTGATCCTGGTGGATTGCCTGACAGTGCCCGATCCCGCCCCCGGCCGGATCCGGCGCCTGGGCCTGGACGATGTGTCCGGCAGCGCCCGGCTGGTGGGCAGCCACGAGATCAGCGTTGCCGCGGCGTTCCAGCTCGCCGCGCAGGCGGCCATCCCGATGCCGCGGGACGTCACCATCTATGCCGTGGAGGCCGCCGACGCGGCCACGTTTGCCGAGGCTCTCACGCCGGCGGTGGCCGCGGCGGCCGGAGAGCTGGCCGACCGGATCTGGGCCGAGCTGACCGGCGCGGGCCGGAAGAATCCCCACTCGCGGGGCGGGGAATTGTGATATTTTCATTCCAGAACCTGGGTATTTCGGAGTTTCGGTCAGGAAGGTAGATCCGGGATGGAAATCCGGAGCATCCCCCTGGACAAGGCTGTCGACGAGCGGGCCCACTGGCTCGTCCGGCTCCGCTGGATCGCCGGCGGAGTGGTCCTGCTGTTCGGCCTGGGCGCCGGTCTGGCCGTGCCGGGGATGAACGTGCTGCCCGTGCTCGGCGTGGGGGCGGCCATCCTGTCCTACAACGTCCTGATCCGGCTCGGCCTGCCCCACCTCGGCGCCAAGCGCAGCCTCCACCTGCAGATCCTGCTGGACTGGCTGGCCCTGGCGGTGCTCTGCCACTTCACCATGGGAGTCGAGAGCCCGTTCCTGCCGTTCTTCATCTTCCACGTGATCCTGGCCGCGATGCTGATGAGCCGCCGGGCCTGCCTGCGCCACGGCCTGATCGCCATCGTCCTGATCGCCGGGATGGCCATGCTGGAATTCACCGGCATCTGGCCGCCGGTCCGGCTGCCGGGCCTGCGGCCGTCGCCGCGCTACGACAACCTCTACTACCTGCTGCTGTTCCTGGGCTCCTTCTCCACGCTGATCCTGCTGACGGTCTACCTGTCCACCACGGTGATCCGGCACCTGCGGCGCGGGGAGGAGAAGCTCCTGCATTTGCAGGACGACCTCGGCGCCGCCTACGACGACCTGCGGCGGGCCGACCAGGCCAGGACCCGCTTCGTGCGGATCGTGTCCCACGAGATCCGCAGCCCGCTGGCGGCGACCCAGAGCATGCTGCGGGTGATCCTGGAAGGCTATGCCGGCGAGACCTCGGCCAAGGTCCTCGACCTGGTCCAGCGCTGCGGCGGGCGGCTGACCCAGCTGCTGGAGCTGATCAACGAGCTGCTGGACCTGATCCGGGGCGGCCAGCCGGTCTCCGAGGAGGAGAAGCAGGACATCCAGCTGGCCGCGGTGGTCACCAAGGTCGCCGGCGACCTGGCCGCGCAGGCCGCCCGGAAGGAGATCCGGCTGGAAGTGCAGCTGGAAGCGCGCGAGAGCATCTTCCGCGGCGACAGCCAGGACCTGGAGCGGATCGTGCTGAACCTGGTCAGCAATGCCATCACCTACACACCAGAATATGGGCAAGTGAAGGTGAGCGGACGGTTGGAGGCCAGCAGCTTCTACCGGCTGGAGGTGCGGGACACCGGGATCGGCATCCCGCCCGACGAGATGCCGCGGATCTTCGAGGAGTTCTACCGCGCCTCCAACGCCAAGAAGGAAAAGAAGGACGGCACCGGCCTCGGCCTGGCCATCGTCAAGGTGACCGTGGAAAAGTACGGGGGGAAGATCGACGTCTCCAGCGAGGTGGGCCAGGGCACCTGCTTCACCGTCCGCCTCCCCGTCATCCGCCTTTCCTGAATCTTCTGCCCGCCATCCATCCATCGTGTTCGTGCTCGTCATCGTCATCGTAATCGTGCTCGTCATCGTTTTCGTAATCGGGTTTCGGGACTCGGTTCTCGGGGCTCGGCATCACCGCTTTCGATCGCTCTTTGCCGAGTCCCGAGTCCCCAGCCCCGAGCTCCGCAGAAGGCTCATGCAGCGGCGCGGAGGACGCAGAGCCAATCCTGGACGCGGATGAACGCGGATTCCCGCGGATCAGCACGGATTCCGATCCTGAATCAGGGTTTGGAATCCGTGTCAATCCGTCTTCATCCGCGTGAATCCGTGTTCGGGTTTCAGCTTCCCTATCCGCAATCGGGAATTCACCACAGAGGCACAGAGGACACAGAGAAAACCACAGGTTCCAATCCGCAATCCGAAATCCGCAATCCGCATTCGAACCTCCGGCGGGATTGAATTTCCCGCGGAGATCGGATAGGATGGATTTCACCCGATCCCGTGCTGGCGTGCGATTCTGCCGCGGAGGCACCGATGCCGGAAGGAAATTTCCTCGTCAATTTGGGCGGCTGCCTCGTGCTCCTGGGCGCGGCCGTTACCGCCGTGATCCTGGTAACGGTGTTTGCCCGCCGCCACCGCCGCGCCGAACTGGCCAAGGCCAAACAGGCCTTTGAAGAGGGCCTCGCCCAGCTGCGCAAGGACCCCAAGAACTCCGACCTCAAACGGGAGGCCCAGCATCTTGGAGAGATTTACTCCAAGCTGAGCATCGGCCGCGACGGCCGACCGACCTTTGGCGAGGAGGCGCTGAATAAGGCCATCCGCGCGGTCTGCCCCCAGGACCTCTACGCCTCCCCGGCCGAGGAGAGCCTGGAGGAGAAGCTGGAGCAGCTGGCCCGTTACCGGCAGAAGGGCCTGATCTCCGAGGAGGAGTACCGGCAGAAGCGCAGTGAGCTGGTGGTGGAGGCGCCCGGGAAGCCGGACCCGTGGGGGCAGAAAATCGCACACGATTAAAACGGTGAATCGGTGAATGGGTGAATCGGTGAATCGGCCGAGCCCGCCGGAGCGCGGACGTCTCCCCTGTTCGTGCTTACTCGGAAATAGCCTGCTATTCTCATCGGGGTCGGTATCGGAATCGGTATCGGTATCGATTCGTGAGTCGACCCCGATTACGATTACGATCAAGATTACGAGCACGATTACGGTCGACGATTACGATGGGGTATCGACCATGGTCCGTGGTCCATCGTCCATGGTCGGCTCGGCGGTCATCCGTCGATTACGAGCACGGGCACGAGCACGATTCAATCCGCAATCCGCAATTCGCAATCCGCAGTTGGTTCAGGCCTTCTGGATCCGGTTCCGCACCTTGGCCCATGATTCGGTGATGAGGAAGCTCTCGTCCATGTAACCGACCATCCGCACGAACTTCCGCCACGGCACGGCGAATGACAGCGTCCCTCCCGGGACCATCGGCCGGGCCGAGACGTCGAACATCCCCAGCACCGCCCGCGGTTGCTCCGCCCCGTTTTCCAGGTATGGCCAATGGACGATCGTCCCGCATCCGGCGGCGAACGGCGCGATGACGCCGTACGGCTCCGGCTCGTCGAAGTTGGCCAGGGTGAAGAGGCCCGCCAGCACGTCCGGCGCGGCCAGGAAGATCACCGCCGAGGGCGCGTCGACGGCTTCCAGCGCGTCCCACCGCTTGAAGACCAGCCAGGGCGCCGGCGCCTCGTAGGCCGGCTGGCCCTGGATGAACCGCCGGACCAGCTCCGGCGTACGCTTGTAGCGCTCGCCCTCCATCTCGCCGGGGATCCCGCAGGAGAGGAAGTACTCGAACTTCGGCCGCACGTTCTGCTGGAAGCCGGTGTATCGCTTGCCGCCGTCGCAGCCGATGGCACGGACGTCGAAGCACAGGGTCTTGCCCTGGAAGGCCGGCGCGAGCTGGGCCAGCATGCAGCGCCACGCGGGCGGCGGCTCCACCTGCACGCCCGGGACGGGCGCGTCCGCGTAATAGAACGCCACCGGCAGTCCGGCGCCCGGGAAGTATTTCTCCCATCGCTCGAGGAACTGCTGTTTCAGGCTGAGATCCATGGTCGCACCTCCGTAACGTTTTCCAATCAAACGTCGAACGTCGAACACTGAACATCGAACATCGAAGTCAAACCGCAAACCGGATCAAACCACGAACCACACAAACCACACAAACGGTTCAATCCGCAATCAGCGGACAAGACCACGAAATACACGAAATACACGAAAAGAGATTTCAATCCGAAATCCGCAATCCGCAATCCGCAATCCGAAATCCGCAATTCTCTTCGCGTCCTTTCCGCCTTCGCGGTTCGGTTCGCGGATTGACTTCGATGTTCGATGTTCAATGTTCGATGTTCGGTTTTAGACTGAAGATTGAAGGGTCTCCAACTCTTTTCTGAAGAAGGGGATCCTTGCCAGGCTCAGCGTCTGGGTGCCGGCCTCGCGGGCGCGGTCGGCGTGCCAGTAGCTGAAGGCCAGCCGCGTCGCCGCGTGCAGGAAACGCCGCCGGGCGGAGAACTTCTTCCCGTCGCCGAGGGCGCCGCACACCCAGCCCACCCGCTTGTACCAGGACCCGACGATGGCCGCCTGGTCCGCCGTAATCAGCCGGCTGGCGACCTCGAAATCCAGCATGGTCCGGATTAATTTCGCTTCCCGGGTCCCGATCCAGATCACGATCGCGAGGAATGCCAGCAGCAGCGGCACCCAGATCAGGAGATAGTACACGATGACGCCGATGCCGCCGGCGATCAGGGCAATGCCGTTCCACAGGAAATGCATCGTCACCGCCACGGCGTAGCCTGCCAGCGGGGCCGTGTAGCGCAGCGCCTTCCGGCGGGCCACCCGGGCGATGCCGCAACCGATGCCGGTCATGGCGGTGTAAACCGAGTGGCCGAAGGGGTCCAGCAGCCCGCGCACGAAGAAGGTGGCGAACAGGCCGGAAAAGCCCGAGGTCATGAAATTCCGGCCGTAATAGAGGACATTCTCCACCGTGGCGAAGCCCAGCGCCACCACGCCGGCGTAGACGATGCCGTCCATCACGCCGTCGAACTCCCGCCGGAACAGGAGCAGGATGAGCACCACCGGCAGGCCCTTGGTGAACTCCTCGACGAGCGGGGCCGACACGCTGGAAGTCATGAAGCTGGCCAGCGCTGCGCTGCCGGTCACCGCATGGGTCACGCTGCCGGCCAGGGTGTTGATGATATACGAGGTGAACGTGGCGACGCCGCCACCCCACAGCCACGCGCCGGCCAGGGCCCAGGCCGGCTCCGGATCGTAGCGGTCCAGCCACAGCCACAGGGCCAGGTAGAACGGCGCCGGCAAGAACGCCACCAGGGTGCCCATCAAGGCGTGCCGCAGGCTCATTTCGAACAGGGCCGTGAGCATCATGGTCAGGGCGAAGAAAGCGCCCACCATCATGACGCCGACGGCCACCAGGATGGGCACCCGGTCGTCGGGGCGGCCCTTGTCCAGGACGGGATTGTAGCTGGTCAACGCCGTGAGGGCGAACCGCCAGTCCGGCCGGAACGGACCGGCCTGGGCGTCGGCGGCGGCGGCCGGCGCGGCCGCCGCTCCGGCGGTCGACGCCGGTGTCTCGACCGGCGGAGCGGGGGGCTTCTCCACGGCCACCCGCAGCCGCGGGCCGCAGTAGCCCAGCTCGATGACGTCGCCGCTGCGGAGCACCTGCCGGAAGACGCGCTGGCCGTTGACCAGGGTGCCGTTGGTGCTCTGCTCGTCGGCGATGTAGAAATCGCCGCCCTCCGCCTGGATGCGGGCGTGCCGGCGGGAGACCTCCTTGTCCACCCGCGGGTCGAAGCGCAGGGCGCACTCGTCCCCGCGTCCGAGCTGCAGGGAGCCCTCCCGGAACTCGATCACGCGCCCCGCCAGCGATCCGCTCTCCACGGTCAGCGTGAGTTTCATCTTCGGCGATCCGCAATCTGAACGCTGAACGTCGAACGTCGAACTCTGAAGGCCGAACGCCAAGCGATGTAACTGGTATGTCCGGTTTCCCGTTCAACGTTCAGCGCTCGGCGTTCGATGTTCGACGTTGGATTTGATTTCCTTCCCACGGCGGCATTCTACCGGCTCCCCGGCGCAAATACAACTTGCTTCACCACGCGGCGGCCGTTATGATTCGGCTACAGTCAAAACAAGCCGGTGGAAGGGAGGGAGCCATGCAGACGACATTCCGGTGGTTTGGTGTTTTCTTCCTCCTGCTGCTGGCGGCGGCGGCCGTTTCCGCTCAAAGCCTGGCCGATCTGGCGAAATCCAAGAACGCGGCGGAGAAAAAGAAAGCGCGAGTGGTCATCACCAACCAGCCCGCCACGAAGCAGACGGACGCCATGACCGCCCAGTTGCCAAGCGGGGACCGAAAGGACAATCCGGGCCTCTCTTCATCGGCCCAGGGCGGCGCCGGATCGAAGAAGGCCTCCTCTGGCTCTTCTTCCCGTTCGGCCAGCAAGGCCAAGCGTGCGAGCGAGCCGCCTCCGCCGCAAGACCCGTACGCCGAGAATCCGGGCATGGACGGGGTTCGGCGCTACCAGGGGCTGCCCGAGGGCAGCGCCAGCCGGGACAACGCCAAGGGGAGCCAGCCCGCCGGCTTCCCGGGGAAAGAGGTCAAGCCCTCTTCCAGCCAGCCGGCGGAAGTCCGGCCTTCCTCCTCGCAGGCCGCCCGGGAAACCCCGTCGGACCGCGCCAGCCGGAAATACGCCACCACCGGGTCCTCCCCGGGACGACGCTGATTTCTTCCATCGTAATACCAATTCGAAAAATCGTAACACATTGTGGTTGACAATGCGTCCGGGTTTGTTTATCGTGTTACTGATTTATATTTTAGTAACACGAGGGATGATGAGGTACCGTACTGCTATCCTTCTCCTGGTCTTGGCCGGGGCGTCTGCGCTGGCGGATGATTCCGGGAACAATCCCCCAACCGATCCTTCCTCGCAGACTCCGCCGGCCATCCGCACGGAGATCGAAGTGGTCGCCACCGCCCCCCTTGTCGAGGGTAACGGGCTGACGCCCAGCCTGATCACCTTCAGCCGGGTCACCCGGCACCAGCTGGACGACCTGCTGGTGGCGGACATCCTGACTGGACTGCGCCAGGTGCCGGGAGTAGTCATTTCCCGCTATAACCTGGTGGGCAGTTACGGCGGGGCGGAGGGCGGGACCGTGTATATCCGCGGCCAGGGATCGGGGCGGCCGGGCGGGGAAGTCCTGTTCCTTCTGGATGGAGTCCCCATCTTCTCCGGCGTGTGGGCGCACCCGCTCATGGACGTGCTGTCCGTGGACGCCGCCGAATCGGTCGAGGTGGTCAAGGGGCCTTCCCCCGTGCTGTATGGCAACGGGGCCTTTGGCGTGGTGGATATCCGCACCCGGCGCATGCGGGAGGATGGCTCGCGCCTCACGCTGATGGGTGCCGGAGGGTCCTTCCGCAGCCTAGCCCTCGAGGCGGACGCCGGCTTCCGGAAGGGCCGCTGGGACTCCACGGCCGTGGCGAGCTTCCGGAGCTCCGACGGACACCGGGACCGTTCCGGCGGGGAGCTGCAGAACTACTTCGGCCAGCTGGGTGTCCAGCTGGCGGATGGCTGGCGTTTCGACGCCACGCTGTCCCATTCCAATAACTACGCCCTCGATCCCGGCCCGGAGTCCCAAGGCCCGCCGCTCCAGGGCCAGTTCAACACCGATGACTGGACCACGGTCCTGACGGTGGAAAACACGTCTTCCAAGCTGACGGGTTTCAGCAGGTTCTATCTCAACGACGGCGCGATCCACTGGCAGCAGTGGGACGCAACGCACGATTGGCGGGACGACAGCAACACGGACTACCGCAATTGGGGCCTCCGGTTCCAGCAAGCCTGGCAGGCCAACGACCGGTGGACCCTCCGGGGGGGCTTCGACTGGGATGTTTTCGGCGGCGCCTTCGTCCATGTCGCCGGAACCCGGGAGCTGCCCAAGGAGAATCTGGAGTTCTGGAACGCGGCGCCGTACATCCAGCTTCAGGGGCAGTTCGGGACCGACACGCTGGTCCAGCCCGTGGCGGGGGTGCGCTGGAACCACAGCCGGTACTTCGGCGACATCGTGGCCCCCGAGGCGGGGGTGGCGGTGATCCGCGGCGAGACCCGGTTCCATGTCACCGGCAGCCGTGGGTTCAACCTGCCGGGCGTATACGCTGCCTTCATGTACCAGGACTGGAACCAGGGCTCCTCCTGGCAGGAGCTTCGGCCGGAGGTCGTCTGGCACCTGGAGGGCGGCGTGTCGCACGCCTTCGGGCCGAAGCTGCAGGCCGACGTCACCCTGTTCCGCGACCGCGGGACCGACGCCCTCCGGTTCGTGGCGCCGCCGCCGCATTTCGACAACATCGGGCAGTACACCACCGAGGGCGTTGAGCTCACGGGCCACGTGATCCCCGATCCCCGCTGGAACCTCTTCGCCGGATACACCTATTTGCATGCCGATCCTTCCAACCTGCCCAACGCCCCGTCCCACACGGCCAGCTTCGGGGCCAACTGGCAGGTCCATCCGCGCGGCCGGCTCTCGGTCGACGGGCAGTGCCTTTCCGCCCACTGGAGCGGCAACACGCGATTCCCCGGCGTGACCCGGGTGGACGGATGCTTCCTGCTCAACGCGCGCTGCCAGTGGGACGTTGCGCCGGACATCTGGCGGGAGCGCGTGGTGCTGTTCCTGGAAGTGGAAAACCTGACCGACACCCGGTACGAGTATCGTCCCGGCTATCCCATGCCTGGCATCATCCTGTGGGCCGGGGCGCGGGTTTCGCTGAAGCGGTGACCTCCGGCCCGCCAGAAAATCCTGAAACAAGCCGGACGGAACCGGATTGAACCGAAGAACGCGCTCTTCCTCCCCGAGGTAACCACCAACACGGCTGGCTGCTTCGGACGGATCTCAATGGTCTGAAGAGGAAAGCCGTGTCGAATCAGTCACGGGCGCGCTATAATCGGCTTGGTACGACACTTCCCATCTCGCCCGAATCCCGCCGCCCTTCAGTTCGGAATGGCCGACTGGGACATGATCCCGAGGGATGGGCAATCAGGAGGTAGATCCATGAAAGCACGGAGTATGATCCTGTTCGTGACTGTCGCGGCCCTGCTGGCCGGCGGGGCCGCCTCCGCGCAGGTCTTCTACCCGCAGAAGGACCTGGTGTTCACCCACCTGGCAGCCGGCGGCGGGTACGAGACGGTCCTCACGCTGACGAACCGGGGCACCTACAATTACAGCGGCAAGATGTACTTCTACAAGAACTGCGCCGAGCAGTGGAATCCCACTGTCAACGGCTCGGCCATCACCGGCGGCTCGTTCACCGTGACCATCCCTTCGGGGGACACGGTCACGTACCGCGTCTCGGGCGGCAGCCTGGAAGCCGGCTTCTGCTACCTGTATTCCGACGACATGGTGATGGACAACTTCGTGGAGGGGAACCAGACGTACTACGTCCTGTCGGGCGGAACCGTGCTGGACAGCATCGGGATCAGCCCCTCCACCGAGCTGTTCCTCTCCACGGTGCCGTTCGAGAACTTCTCCACCATCGCCGTGGCGCTGGCCAATCCAGACTTCTACTGGGGCCGGGCCGCCTCCGTCACCCTGCGGCTCTACGACGCGGTCGGCGCCTTCCTGACCAGCGCCAACGTGACGCTCGAATCCCGCTGCCACTACCCGCGCTTCCTGTCGGGCATCTTTCCGGGCTACAACCCCGGCCGCGGCCGGCTGGACATCCAGTCGGACAACCCCATCGTCGCCGCGGCCCTGACCCTGAACGGCGGCCAGCTTTCTTCCCTGCCCATGATCCCCTCACCGACGACGTACACGGTGACCGCCGTCGACGTGGGCGGCATCACCACTCGGGGAGAGGCGGCGATCTGGATCGAAGGCCGCTTCGTGAAGGGTTATCTGCGGGTCACCGAGTTCGACGGGACGGCCATGGAAGCCGTCTTCCCCATCGGGGGGCGGTTCGTCAACGGCAGCCTGCGGATGTCCTTCTACGGTTCCGGGCCGGCGTTTGACAACGAGGAGGCGACCATCTATTTCTACATTCCAGGTTTCTCCCTGGCTGCTTCCAACTATACGGTGGAGTACGTAGAAACGTTCGTCGCCGGTCCCTCCGCCACCTACGGGACACTGTACCTGACGAAGAATTTCTGAGGGCGGCAGACTGACCGGTGACCGATGACGGATGCCCGGTGACGGGTGTCTGATCGTGCTCGTGCTCGTAATCGTAATCGTTCCAATCATATACACGCAGAGGCGCAGAGCTCGCAGAGGCGATCCTGAACGCGCTGGAGCGCGGAGGTCCCCGTCCGCACGATCAACCGGGGAATCGTTGAATGGGTGAGTGGGCAGAGAAAAGAACTCTGCGGGCTTTGCGTCTTTGCGTGTAATGTACTAAAACGATTACGAGCACGATTACGATTACGAGCACGAGCACGTTCGGTCACCGGTCACCCGTCATCGGTCAATTCTCAATCCGCAATCCGCAATTTCGATCACAGCCGGGATGCGGTACAATGTCGTTCTCAGGAGGTGACCATGAAGAGCATCGACACCGACCGCCGGGAATTCCTGCGCGCCGGCCTGACCGGCCTCGTCGGGCTGGGCGTCACGTCGTCGGCCGCCGGGGCGGCGCTGGAGCAGAAATCCGATCCCGCCGCCGTTGTCAAGACCCCGGTCGTCACCCGCAAGTTGGGCAAGACCGGCCTGGTCCTGCCCGTGGTCAGCATGGGGGTGATGAACGCCGACAACCCGAACCTGGTCAAGGCGGCCCTGGAGATGGGCATCGTCCACCTTGACACCGCCCACGGCTACCAGGGCGGCCGCAACGAGGAGATGATTGGCCAGGTCATCAAGGGGCGCAAGCGCAGTTCCTTCGTGATCGCGACCAAGGTGGTGCCCGAGGGGATGGACCGGAAGACGGGCCGGCCCACCGCGGCCACCACGGCCGAAGCGTTCCTGGCCAAGCTGGATGTCAGCCTGCGTCGGCTGGGACTCGAGCAGGTGGACATCCTCTACCTCCACAATATCAGCACCCGCGAGGCCTCCCAGTGCGAACCGCTGCTTCAGGCCCTGCAGAAGGCCAAGCAGGACGGCAAGGCCCGCTTCGTCGGGCTGTCCACCCACGGCAACGAGCCGGCGGTGATCCGCGCCGCGGTCGAGACGAAGATCCACGAGGTGGTCCTGACCGCCTACAACTTCCGCCAGGACCACCGGGCCGAGGTGAAGAAAGCCATCGCCGAGGCGGCTGCGGCTGGCCTGGGCATCGTGGCCATGAAGACGCAGGCGGGCGCCTTCTGGGATCCGCAGCGCGCGGCACCGATCAACATGAAGGCGGCCCTGAAGTGGGCGCTGCAGGACCCCAATGTCACCACCGCCATCCCCGGCTTCACCACGTACGACCAGCTGATCCTGGACCTGTCGGTGATGGCCGACCTGAAGCTGTCGGAGTCGGAGTTGAAGGACCTGAATCCGCCGAAGCTCACCACCGGCCTCTACTGCCAGGGCTGCGCCCAGTGCCGCCCACAGTGCCCCGCGGGGCTGCCGCTGCCCGACCTGATGCGCGCCCACATGTACGCCCGCGGCTACCGCAACCTGGAAGCCGCGCGGGAGCTGGTGGCCTCGCTGGACCTGCCGGCGGACCCGTGCGCGGACTGCGGCGACTGCACGGTGCGCTGCGCCCAGGGCTTCGACGTGCGGGCGCGTGCCCGCGACGTCGCCCGGGTGAAGGATATCCCCGCCGACCTGATGGTTTAGGCAATCAAGACGAACATCGAACATCGAACATTGAACATCGAACATCGAACTCAACCCTGAATCTGAACCGCAAAGGCGCCAAGGACGCGAAGAATTATTCAACGCGGATTTACGCAGATTGGTTATGATTTCTTATGATCTATCCCGGGGCTGGATCAGCGTGAACCATAATTCATCAGCGAAAATCTGCGTTGAATGATCGGACGATTGCGGATTGAAAACCCTTTTCGTGTGTTTTGTGTATTTCGTGGTTTCGTCTTCTGATTGCGGATGGATCCCATTGGTGTGGTTGGTGTGGTTCGTGGTTTGATCCGGTTTGCGGTTTGACTTCGACGTTCGATGTTCAGTGTTCGATGTTCGATGTTCAGATTGCTGTTCCAGAATGGAGGGAGCCAATGGACTTTCGCTCGGAGCAGGACAGCCTCGGCGCCAAGCCGGTTCCGGCCAACGCCTACTACGGCGTCCAGACCCTGCGGGCGCTGGAGAACTTCCCCATCACCAGCTTCCCCATCTCGAAGTTCCGCCACCTGGTGAGGGCACTGGGGGCGATCAAGAAGGCCGCCGCCCAGGCCAACATGGCCCTGGGGATCCTGGACCCGATCGTGGGCGGTGCCATCGTCCAGGCCGCCGGGGAGGTCATGGAGGGCCGCTTCGACGACCAGTTCGTCGTGGACGTGATCCAGGGCGGCGCGGGCACCTCCACCAACATGAATGCCAACGAGGTCATCGCCAACCGCGCCCTGGAGCTGCTCGGCCACACCCGCGGCGACTACGACCTTTGCCATCCCAACAACCACGTCAACCTCTCCCAGAGCACCAATGACGTGTATCCCACCTCCCTGAAGATCGCCGCCATCTGGAGCATCCACGGCCTGCTGGACGCCCTGGGCAAGCTGCAGGACGCCTTCGCCCTCAAGGGCGAGGAGTTCAAGGACGTGCTGAAGATCGGCCGGACCCAGCTGCAGGACGCCGTCCCCATGACCCTCGGCCAGGAGTTCACCGCCGTGTCCATCACCATCGGCGAGGACATGGAACGGCTGCGGGAAGCCTCCCGCCTGGCGCACGAGATCAACATGGGCGCCACGGCCATCGGCACCGGCATCAACTCCGCGCCGGGCTACATCGACAAGGTTCGCGAGCGGCTGATCGAGGTCACCGGCCTGTCGCTGATCACCTCGCCGAACCTGGTGGAGGCCACCTCCGACGCCGGCGGCTTCGTCCAGCTGTCGGGCGTTCTGAAGCGCATCGCCGTCAAGCTGTCCAAGGTCTGCAACGACCTGCGCCTGCTCTCGTCGGGGCCGCGGGCGGGCCTCGGCGAGATCCTGCTGCCGCCGGTGCAGCCGGGCTCCACCATCATGCCGGGCAAGGTCAATCCGGTCATCCCCGAGGTGATGAACCAGATCTGCTTCCAGGTGATCGGCAACGACGTGGCCATTTCCATGGCGGCGCAGGGGGGGCAGCTCGAGCTGAACGCGTTCGAGCCGGTGATCGGCTTCAACCTCTTCATGTCGGTGCACATGCTGACGCGGGGGGCGACCGTGCTGCGGGAGCGCTGCGTC
Source organism: uncultured Acidobacteriota bacterium (assembly GCA_964412195.1). Classification (GTDB taxonomy): domain Bacteria; phylum Acidobacteriota; class JAAYUB01; order JAAYUB01; family JAAYUB01; genus CAYPNP01. The sequence continues at coordinate 33,527 of CAYPNP010000021.1, forward strand.
GCCGGGATCCAGGCCGACCGCGCGCGCTGCTTGGAGCTGCTGGAGCGCTCCACGGCCCTGGTGACGGCGCTGGCGCCGGCCATCGGCTACGAGGCCGCCGCCGGCATCGCCAAGGAGGCGCTGCGCACCGGCCGCCCGGTGCGGGAGCTGGCGCTGGAGAGCGGCCGGTTGAGCCAATCCGAGCTGGACGAGCTGCTGGACCCGGCCAAGATGATCCACCCCCGGGCCCTCCCCGGCCAGTGGAAGAAGAAGTAACCACAAGGCGCAAAGTCCGTCAGGCGCAATCTGAACGCTGAACATCGAATGTCGAACTTCGAACGCTGAACGAAATCCGGCACTACTCCAAGGGTTGGGATTTCCGTTCGATGTTCAGCGTTCGGCGTTCAACGTTCAACGTTCGGATTGGGATTGCTTTGTGTCCTTTGTGTCTTTGTGGTGAGTGTTTGAAAGGCGGCGAGTTGGGCGGCGCCGCCGAAGATCCGCTTGGGCAGGATGTGCAGGGAGCCGTCGGCCTGCTCCAGGATGAACAGGGCAGGCGTCTCGACGACCCGCTTCAGTTCGCTCCAGGACATGCGCTTTCCCGCCTTGCCGGCCGTGAAGGTGATCCCGTCGTCCGCCACCCTCACGGTCCGGAATTCCGCCAGCTCCGGGTGCTGACGCCACGCGCGTCGGACGATCGACCGGGGCAGCCGCAGCAGCGCCGTCGCCGTGAACACGCCCGCCGCCACGATGGCCCAGCCGACGAGGTTGCGCGGATCGCGGGCGACGACGTAGCCGCCCCAGGCCGCCGCCGGGAGGCACACCGCCAGGGCCGCCGGCAGAACCCACTGGAAGAGCCCCCGCTTGACCCGGCGCACCGCCTCGTCGAATTCCCCGTACTCGTAACGGAACCGGAATCTCATGGTTTCCTACGGTAGCAGAATCGGGAGAGCGAGACAAGCCGGGGCTGGAACTCGGGGCTTGAGCCCAGTGTCTCGAGCCCCGAACCCCGAGCCCCGGGCCCCGAGTCCCTAGTTCACTGCCACGCCAGGCGGTCGAGGTCCGCGTTGCCGCCGGAGAGGATGATCCCGACGCAGGCGCCGCGGAAGACGTCGGGGCTGCCCAGCACCGCGGCCACCGGCACGGCCGACGATGGCTCGATCAGGATCTTCATCCGCTCCCACACCAGCCGGGTGGCGGCGACGATGGCGTCCTCCTCCACCCGCAGGATCCGGTCCACCCGCCGCCGGATGATGGCGAAGGTGTTCGTCCCGAGCGACGTGCGCAGCCCGTCGGCTACGGTCACCGGGTTCAGCGACGGGACGATCCGGCCCTCCTGTAGCGAGCGGTACGCGTCGTCGGCCGCGGCCGGCTCCCCGGCCATCACGCGTGCGCTGGGGGCCATCGCAGTGACGCTCACGGCGGTGCCGCTCAGCAGCCCGCCGCCGCCCACCGGGGCGATGACGATGTCGAGGTCGGGCACGTCCTCCAGCAGCTCCATGGCCGCCGTGCCCTGGCCGGCGATGACCCGCGGGTCGTTGTAGGGGTGGATCACCGTGGCGCCGGTCTCGGCCACCACCTCGGCCAGGGTGGTCTCGCGCGCCTCCAGCGTCGGCTCGCAGAAGCGGATCCGGCCGCCGTAGCCGGCCACCGCCGCCTGCTTGACCCGCGGGGCGGTGCGGGGCATAACGATGTGGGCGGGGACGCCGCGCAGGCGGGCCGCCAGCGACAGGGCCGCCGCGTGGTTGCCGGAGGAGTGGGTGGCCACGCCGCGGCGCGCCTCTTCTTCGGCCAGCGACAGCACCGCGTTGCAGGCGCCGCGGAACTTGAACGCGCCCACCTTCTGGAAGTTTTCGCACTTGAAGAAGAGCCGCGCCCCGGCCATCCCGTCCAGGGTGCCGCAGGTCAGCACCGGCGTGCGGCGGGCGTGGGGGCGGATCCGCTCCGCCGCCGCGAGGACGTCGGCGAACGCCACCGGCAGGCTCTCCGGGGAATCCGTGGGAGTGGGATTCTGAGGGGAATCGGTCATGCGGAAACTCCTTCGCGAAAGCGGGATCAGCGTCACGGCCTGTTTTACCCCACCGCCCCCGCTCTCTCCAAGGAAATTTCAACTTGCCAGTCCCTTGCCTGAAAAATTTGACGCGGATTATCGCGGATCCAAGCAGATCCATCGGGATTGATCCGCGTAAATCCGCGTCTTGTGGAATTGGAAAAATCGTGGGCAAAGCGATCGATTCAATCGGCCGGGTGTTTTTTCCGGCGGGGCGGGATACAATGCGCCTTTCGGCGGGGCAGATTTTCACGGGAGCAGCGACCATGTCCGAACCGATGGTGGAAGTGACGCGGGGGGCCCTGGTGGAGTGCCGCCACCGCGGCGACATCGCCGTGATGGCCGGCCGGCGGCTGGCCTAGCGGCTGGGCGACCCGGAGAAGGTGACCTATTTCCGCTCGGCGGCCAAGCCGATCCAGGCGCTGGCGGTGGTGGCCGACGGCGCGGCCGGGCGCTTCGGCTTCTCCGATGCCGAGGTCGCGGTGATGTGTGCCTCCCACTACGGCGAGCCGTTTCACCGCGAGACCGTGCGGGAGATCCTGCGCAAGATCGGCCGGACCGGAAAGGACCTGCGCTGCGGCGTCACCCCGTCGCTGGACCCGGCGGTGGCCTTGCGGACGGCGGCGGCGGGCGTGCCGCTGGACGAGACCGTGAGCGACTGTTCCGGCAAGCACGCCGGCATCCTGGCCGCCTGCGTCCACGCCGGCTGGGACATCGCGGACTACAACGCGCCCGACCACCCCGTCCAGCGGCGGATCCGCGGGCTGGTGGCCGAAGTCTGCGGCGTGCCGGAGGAATCGATCGTCGTGGGCGTGGACGGCTGCTCCGTGCCGGTGTTCGGCCTGCCGCTGTCGGCCATGGCCCGGGCCTACGCCCGCCTGGCCGACCCGTCCGACCTGCCGCCGCCGCTGGCCGCCGCCGCCCGGCGGATCTTCCGCGCCATGACCGCCCACCCGGAGATGGTCGCCGGCACCGGCGGATTCTGCACGGAGCTGATCCGGGCCGGCGGCGGGAACCTGATCGGGAAGCTGGGGGCCGAGGGCGTCTACTGCATCGGCGTCCGCGAGCCGAACCTGGCGCTGGCGCTCAAGGTGGCCGACGGCGGCACGCGGGCGATCCCGCCGGCGGCGCTGCGGGCGCTGGCGGAGGCGGGCCGGGCGCTGGCGGACTCCGGCGAGGCCGCGGCGGCCGCGCTGCCGAAGCTGGCCGCCGGGCCGCTGCGGGACTGGGCCGACCGGGAGGTCCGCAACGACGTCGGCATGCGCGTCGGCCGAGTCCGGGCCTGTTTCCACCTCGTCCCGGCGTAGGATTTTCACCGCCAAGGCGCGAAGGGCGCGAAGGCAAATCGGCGAGAAAGGCCGGGGGGCGGGGCTTTGGGGGTGGATTGGATTTTTCCTTGTAATTCGGGAAGGGCCGCCGTACAATTCCGCACTTCGTGGGATGCCATCCGGATTTTGCACTTGGTTTCCCAGGAGCCGGAGATGAACCTCTTCCTCATCGGGACCGGCCTGATCCTGGCCGGCGGCCTGGCCGCCTTGGGGGTCCCGGAAAAGCTGAAAGGCCGGATCTACGTACTGCTGGCGGCCGCCGGAAGCGCGCCGGTCCTCTATGCCTCGCTGCGCCTGCTGTTCCGTGGCGGCACGGAGCGCCTCACGGTGCACGTCTCCCGCGCCGTCGGCGGCATCCCGCTGGTGCTGGACCCCCTGTCCGCCTTCTTCGCTCTGGCCATCGCCGTCACCTGCCTGCTGGGCGCCATCTACGGCCTGGGCTACCTCAAGCCGGCCGCCGGACACGCCCCAGCCGGTGGTTCGCACTGGTTCTTCCTGGGCGCCCTCACCGCCAGCATGCTCCTGGTGACCGTGGTCCAGCACGCCCTGGCCTTCCTGGTGGTCTGGGAGCTGATGTCGCTGGCCTCCTTCTTCCTGGTGGTGACCGAGCACGAGAAGGAGGAGGTGGTCGAGGCCGGCTACAACTACCTGATCGCCATGCACCTGGGCGTGGTCTGCCTGATCGCCGGCTTCCTCGCCGCCGGCCAGCGCGCCGGCGGGCTGGACTTCGGACTCTTCGCCGCGGCCTTCCAGGCGCCCGGCTTCCCGGCGGCGGGGATCTTCCTGCTGCTCTTCGCCGGCTTCGGCATCAAGGCGGGCTTCATCCCGCTGCACACCTGGCTGCCGCGGGCGCACCCGGCCGCGCCGTCCCACGTGTCGGGCATGATGTCGGGCATCATGATCAAGACCGGCATCTACGGCATCCTGCGTGCCCTGACCTGGCTGGGCACGCCGTCGGTGGAGCTGTCTCTGGCGGTGCTGGGCATCGCCGCAGCCTCGGCGGTGCTGGGCGTTGTCTACGCCATCGCCCAGCACGACCTCAAGCGCCTCCTGGCCTACCACAGCGTGGAGAACATCGGCATCATCGGACTGGGCATCGGCGTGGGCATGCTGGGCCTGGCGTACCATCTGCCCATGATCGCGCTGCTGGGGTTCGCCGGCGCGGTCCTGCACGTGCTGAACCACTCCATCTTCAAGGCGCTGCTGTTCTACGGCGCCGGGGCAGTCTACCGCCGCCTGCACACCCGCGACATCGAGCGCATGGGCGGCCTGGCCCGCCGCATGCCGCTGACGGCGGGGCTGTTCGTCACCGGCTCGGCGGCCATCTGCGGGCTGCCCCCGTTCAACGGTTTCATCAGCGAATTCCTGATCTACGCCGGGGCGTTCTCCGGCGTGGTCACCACCCGGGTGCCCCTCATCGTCGTGTCGGCGGGCGTGATGGCCTGCCTGGCGCTGGTGGGCGTCCTGGCCGTGATCTGCTTTACCAAGGTGTGCGGCGTGGCCTTCCTGGGCTCGCCCCGCCTCCTGCAGCCGTCGGGGGTCAGGGACCCGGGGCCGGCGATGACGTCGCCCATGCTGGTGCTGGGCGCGCTGGCGCTGCTCATCGGCGTGCTGCCCCGGCTCGCGGTCCGGCTGGCCCTGCCGCCGGCGCGCCTGCTCTGCGGGGCGGTGCCGCTGCCGCGGAAGCTGCCGGTGATGGACCTGCTGTCCCAGATCTCCCTGGCCGCCTTCCTGTTCCTGGGGCTCTGTGTGATTTTGCTGGCGGTGCGCTGGCTGCTCCTCCGCGGCCGGCCCGTGGAATCTTTCAAGACGTGGGACTGCGGCTACCAGGCCGGTAACGCCCGGATGCAGTACACCGCCTCGTCGTTCGCCGCGCCGGTGCTGGCCCTGACCAACCCGGTGCTGGCGCTGGAGACGAAGCTGGAGAAGCCGGTGGGCTTCTTCCCCCGCCGGGCGTTCTTCCAGACCCACCCCGGCAACATCTTCGAGGCCTGGCTCATCCACCCGGTGGTGCGCCGGATCAACCGCCTGCTGGAGCGCTTCACCTGGATCCAGAGCGGCAGCACCCAGCGCTACATTTTTTATGGACTGGTGTTCCTGGCCGTCACCCTGGTCTGGATGGCGGTGGCCCAATGAGCCGGCGCACCTCGACAGCCCAGTTGTCCGGAAGGGGGCCGCGATGCTGACCGCCGCCCTCAACCTGGCCCTCCTGTTCGGCAGCCCGCTGCTGTTCGCCGGCTTGATCAATCGGACGAAAGCCTGGTGGGCCGGGCGCCGCGGCGCGCCGCTGGTCCAGCCGTTCCGGGACCTGGCGCGGCTGCTCCGGAAAGGGCAGGTGATCAGCGCGGTGACCACGCCCCTGTTCCGGTTGGCCCCGGCGCTGAACCTGGCGGCGGTGGTCCTGGCCGGCCTGATGGTGCCGCTGGCCGGCGGCGAGGCGTTTCTCAGCTTCGAGGGCGATTTCGTCGTGTTCGCCTACGTCATGGCCACCGGCAAGTTCTTCCGCATCCTCGCCGCCATGGACACCGGCAGCAGCTTCGAGGGCATGGGCGCCAGCCGGGAGGCGCTGTTCTCCGGCCTGGTGGAGCCGGCCTTCTTCCTGATCCTGGCCGGCCTGATGGCCGCCGGCGGCCAGACCTCCTTCGCCGCCGCCCTGCCGTCGCTGCAGACCGCGGGCGGCCTGCTGCAGGTGGCGCTGGTGCTGAGCCTGCTCTCGTTCTTCATCATGCTCCTGGTGGAGGGCTGCCGCGTGCCGGTGGACGACCCCAACACCCACCTGGAGCTGACCATGATCCACGAAGTCATGATCCTCGACCACTCCGGCCCCGACTTGGCTTTCCTGCAGTACGCCGCTGCCCTGAAGATGGTGATCGTCGGCGCCCTGATCGCCGGCCTGGTCATCCCGCCCGCCGCGTCCGTGTGGCTGTCGGCAGGGCTGCTGCTGGCGGTCCTGGCCGTCACGGCGATTGCCACCGGCCTGGTGGAGTCCGTCACCGCCCGGCTGCGCATGACCCACGTCTCGCAGTTCGTATTCCTCATGACCTCCAACGCCCTGATCGTGCTGGCGGTGGTGCTGCTGTTCAAGTTCGGGGGCCTGCGATGATCAACTTCCTCATCGTCCTGTTCGGCGTGACCATGCTCTACGTGGCGGCCACCAGCCGCATCGAGGCCTACATCCGGATGCTGGCGGTGCAGGGGCTGCTGCTCTTCCTGCTGGTGGCGGCCGACTGGCGCCACTTCGAAGTCTTCAACCTGCTCTTCCTGGTGGTGGAGACTCTCGGCTTCAAGACCGTAGTCATCCCGTGGTTTCTCTTGCGGGTGGTGCGGCGCAACGGCATCTACCGCGAGCTGGAGCCGTACATCCCGAACTTCTTCTCCGTGGTGATCGCGAGCCTGCTCTTCGCCCTGGGCTTCGTGCTGGCGTACTGGTCGCTGGACTTCGCCCGGGACATCAAGCCGCTCTACTTCGGCGTGTCGGTATCCACCATGCTGACCGGCCTGCTGGTGATCACCACCCGGAAGATGCTGGTCACCCACGTGACCGGCTTCATGATGCTGGAGAACGGCATCTTCCTGCTGGCGCTGTCCATGGCGCGGGAGATGCCGCTGCTGGTCAACCTCGGGGTGCTCCTGGACATCTTCATGGGCATCTTCCTGCTGGGCCTGTTCGTGACCAAGATCAAGTCCACCTTCGACGAGACCCACATCGATGCCCTGACCGACCTGAGGGACTGACGCCATGCTGATCGCCATCCTCATGCTCTTCCCCCTGGCCGCCGGCGTGCTGCTGCTGGCGCTGAAGTCCAAGGCGGCCAACGTCGCCGTCATTTACCTCTACGCGGCGCTGCACCTGGGCATCACCCTGTGGCTCTGGCGCCAGCCGTCGCGCCTGGCCCCGTTCTTCCGGGTAGACGACCTCAACATCCTGTTCCTGCTGGTCCTGTCGGTCCTCTACTTCGGCGTGGCTTTCTACCATGGGGACTTCCTGAAGCACTCCGGGCTGAATCCGCGCTGGCACACCTGGTACGCCATCTGCCTGCTGCTCTTCAGCTGCTCCATGACCGGGGTGATCCTGTCGACCCACCTGGGGCTGCTGTGGGTGTTCGTCGAGGGGACCACCCTGGCCAGCGCGCCGTTCATCTACTACGAGGGCAACAAGGCCGCCCTGGAGGCGACCTGGAAGTACGTCTTCATCTGCTCGGTGGGCATCGCCCTGGCGTTCGTGGGCATCATCCTGCTGTCCATGAGCGCCGGCGACACCGTCTCGCTCTTCTTCGACGACCTCTACGCCCACGCCGGCAGCCTGGCCCCGTTCTGGCTGCGGCTGGCCTTCCCGTTCATCCTGGTCGGGTTCGGCACCAAGATGGGCCTGGCGCCCGTGCACGCCTGGCTGCCCGACGCCCACGCCGAGTCGCCCGCGCCCATCTCGGCGATCCTGTCGGGCACGCTGCTCAACACCGCGCTGCTGGGCGTGCTGCGGGTTTACAAGGTCATGGACCTGGCCGGGCAGGCCGCCCAGGCGCGGATCCTGCTCGTGGCCATGGGCTTCCTGTCGCTGTTCGTCTGCGCCGTCTTCATCGTCAAGAGCCGGAACTACAAGCGGATGCTGGCCTACTCCTCCATCGAGAACATGGGCCTGATCGTCATCGGCACCGGCCTCGGCGGGGCGGGCGTCTTCGCCGCCATGCTCCACCTGGTGGCCCACTCGCTGGGCAAGGCGTCCCTGTTCCTGACGGCCGGCAACATCCTGGGGCACTACCGCACCCGCGAGGTGGCGGGCGTCCGCGGCCTGCTGCGCCTGGACCGGACCACCGGCTGGCTCTGGATCTTCGGCTTCCTGGCGTTGGCCGCCTTCCCGCCGTTCCCGGCGTTCCTGAGCGAGTTCATGATGGCCGGCGTCCTGCTGGAGTCCGGCCGCGTCTGGCTGCTGGTGCTCTTCTTCCTGCTGCTGACCATCATCCTGTGCGGCATGGGCTGGACGGTCCTGCAGATGGGCTTCGGCGTGCCGGATCCCGGCGTGTCCCCCCAGCGCACGCCCGTGGCGAACTACATCCCCCAGATCCTGTTCCTGGGGATCCTGGTGGTGATCGGCGTGGCCATGCCCGAGACCGTCTTCGGGCTGATCGGGCGCGCCGCCGCCAGCCTGGCGGGGGGGAGGTGAGCATGCCCGATGCGGGCCGCTGGGCCGCCACCCGCAACAACGAACGGCTGGACCGGGCCGAGATCCCCCGGATGCCGCTCCACGAGCTGGCCCGGGAGGTCGTGCACGAGTGCCGCGAGGGGCTGCGACTGGCCGCCCACTTCGGCGTGCCGGACGGCGACCGGCTGCGGGTCTACGCGGTGCTCGCGGACGACGCGCGGGCCGCGCTGTGGATTTCCAGTGCCGAGGGCTCGCCCGGTGAGATCTATCCGTCCATCACGAAGGAGATCCCGGCCGCCCACGTGTTCGAGCGCGAGCTGTGGGAGGAATACGGCCTGCAGCCGGAGGGCCACCCCTGGCTCAAGCCGGTGCGCTACCCCTATGACCGGGCCGACCGCGCGCAGGCCCTGGAGAACTACCCCTTCTTCGCCATGGAGGGCGAGGAGGTCCACGAGGTGGCCGTCGGGCCGGTGCACGCCGGCGTCATCGAGCCGGGGCACTTCCGCTTCCAGTGCACCGGCGAGGACGTCCACCACCTGGAGATCCAGCTCGGCTACCAGCACCGGGGCGTCGAGCGGCTGATGGAGGGCGCCGCTACGCCGCAGCATCCCCTGCGGAACCGGCTGGCCGAGTCCATCGCCGGCGACACCGCGGTGGGGCACGGCCTGGCCTATGCCGGCGCCATGGAGGCGCTGCTCGGGCTGGAGGTCCCGCCACGGGCGGCCTTCATCCGGGACGTGGCCCTGGAGTTGGAGCGGATCGGCGTCCACATCGGCGACCTGGCGGCCATTGCCAACGACGTGGCCTACCTGACGGGCAACGCCGTGTTCGGCGCCCTGCGCACCCGGGTGATCAACACGTCGCTGGCCGCCTGCGGCAGCCGGTTCGGACGGAGCTGGTTGCAGACCGGCGGCGTCCGCGGCGACCTGGACGAGGGGCTGCGCGGCACGATCCTGCGGAGCCTGGAGGAAGTGCTGGCGGACGTCGAGCGGATGGCCGAAAAGTTCTTCTCGACGGCGTCGGTGCTCTCCCGCCTGGAGAAGACCGGCATTGTCCGCCGCGCCAGCGCCGAGGGCATGGGCTTGGTGGGCATGGCCGCGCGGGCCTGCGGCGTGCCGCGGGACGTGCGCGCCGACCACCCGTGGGGGGCGTTCGCGCGGTTGCCTCTGTCGAAAATCACGGTCGACGGCGGCGACGTGTACGCCCGATCGTACATCCGCTACCTGGAGATCCGCCAGTCGGTGGGGATCGTCCGGCAGCGCCTGTCCGAAATGCCGGCAGGGCCTACCCGGGTGGAGCCGGCTGGCACGCTGCCCGCCGACAGCCTGGCCGTGTCGCTGGTGGAGGGCTGGCGGGGCGAGATCCTGCACGCCGCCGTCACCGGGCCGGACGGGCGGGTGGCGCGTTACCGGGTGAAGGACCCCTCGCTGCAGAACTGGTTCGGCCTGGCCCTGGCGGTGCGCAACAACGGGATCTCGGATTTCCCGCTGTGCAACAAGAGCTTCAATTTGTCATATTGTGGGCATGACTTGTGAGAGTGCGGATTGCGGAGTGTGGAATGCGGAATGAAGAGGAATACCTCCTGCTTCAATCGATCGTAATCGTCGGTCGTAATCGTCATCGTGATCGTGCTCGTAATCGATTCCCGATTGCGACTCCGATACCGATACCGACCCTGATGTTCCCGGCGGGGCTGAAGGAAAGCCGCCATGTTTGACCTGCTCAAGATCCGGCGCCGGCACGGCCGGCCGTTCGTCCCCGACCTGCGGAAGGCCGCGGTGGCGGCGCCCTTCCGCGGCCGGCCGGAGCTCTCGGCCGAAAAGTGCACCCGCTGCGGCCGCTGCGAGGCGGTCTGCCCCAGCGCCGCGGTGGCGGCCGAGCCGCTGCGGATCGACCTGGGCCGCTGCGTGTTCTGCGGCGACTGCCAGGAAGTTTGCACGGAGCGGGCGATCGTGTTCACCAGCGAGCACCGGCTGGCCGCGTTCCGCCTCGAGGACCTGATTGTGAATCCGGCCGCGGCGGCGAATGCGGAGATCGAAGCCACCGCCTCCCCCGTGCGCGATGAGATCCGCCGGCTGTTCGGCCGCTCCCTGAAGCTGCGCCAGGTGTCGGCCGGCGGCTGCAACGGCTGCGAGATGGAGCTGAACGCCTGCGGCAACGTCAACTTTGACATGGGCCGGTTCGGCATCGAGTTCGTCGCCTCGCCGCGCCACGCCGACGGCGTCGTCATCACCGGCCCGATCTCCGAGAACATGGCCGCGGCGCTGGACGACACCTGCCGTTCGGTCCCCCAGCCCCGGATCGTGGTGGCCGTGGGGGCCTGCGCCGTGAGCGGCGGCGTCTTCGCCGCGTCTCCGGCCCTCCGGCGGAAATTCCTCGCCCGGCACGCGGTGGACCTCTGGGTCCCCGGCTGCCCGCCCCACCCCCTCACCTTCATCGACGGCGTTTTGCGCTTGTTGTCGTAGTTCCGACCAGTTGCCGTAGTCCCGGTCTGCCAGCCCGGGAACAGGAATCAACCGGCGAAACGGCGGTGGGGCGAAACGGCGATCAGAAAGTCATTGGCAAGGAGTCTGATCGAGGGAGTGAGCGCCCCGCGCGTGATGGGGCGGTCGCGTGACTGCACGTTGATCTGCCCGCATCGAGGGCGGTGGGGACGCGGCAATCGCCGTTTCGCCCCACCGCCGTTTCGCCGGTTCCGTCAGTCCACGCCCCAAACGTCAGTAACGAGAGAACCGCCCGCCGTACCCCTCGCGGTACCCCTCCTCGAAGCCCCGGCGGAATCCGTCCCGGTAGACGGCCTTGCTTCCATAGTCCGAGTGGTAGCCGTCGTCGGCGTCCCGGTAGGCGTCGTGACGGTTGAGGTCGAAGCTGCGACCCTTGCTCCAGTCCTTCCGTCCCTTCTCCAGCCCCTTCTCATAGCCTTTCTGCCGTCCCATGTCGAAGGCGTAGCCGGAACGGTCGCCGTAGCCGGGATAGCCACGTCCGCTGGAGTAGCCGAACGCGAACTCGCCGCGGTAACCGCTGCCCCGGTAGCCGTTGCCGAAACCGAAGGCCCCGAAGTAGCTGGACCGCCGCGGCCGTCCGTCGAAGCCGTCCCGGTAGCCCATCTGGAACGCGGCCCGGAATCCATCCCGGTATTGATCCCGGTTCCCGTAGGAACGGTGGTAGCCGTGATCGGCCTGACGGTAATCCTTGCAATCGTAGCTGTAGCCGGCCCGGTGGTTGCGGTCGTGCTGCCCGTGGCTGTATCCGAGCGAATAGCCGCTGTCATATCCGGACCGGTAGGCTGTTTGATAGGGCCCGCGGTCTTCGTCGTGCGCCAGGGTGAAGAGGGTCAGGAGGCAAAACGCACCCAGGATGAGCGCGGCTCGTAGCATTCGTTTCTTGGTCATGGTCTCTACCCTCCTTTCCAGACATCTCCTGATTTTCTTGATGCCCGCTGGTGGGAAAAGTTCAGGAGTTTTCCCGGAGAATGTCCGATGAAATGCAGAAATCATTGATAATGAATAATTTCAGAAGCCTCGCCGGATCGTGAGACTGGAAGCTGGGCTCAGCCTGGCTGGCTCACCGGCCTGGCGGGCCGGCCGCCCGGATGATGGTGGTCACGCCGAGGCTTACGGTGACGTGGGCAGAGCTGGGCGAGGCGGGGTGGGGGATGCCCAGAAGCGCTGTGCGGTTCCTGTGAAAATTTCAATATATTTAAAATGTTGCAGTTGTGACCGAAGTCACTTGAATCTGCCATTGATGATATAGAATGGGGACTGTCAGACAACTTTGATCAAGCGGGGGGCGGGATGCGCGGTGTCCTGGCAGATGTAGGTGTCCTCAATCTTCTGCACGTCGTCCAGACGTCGCGCAAGACCGGCCAGCTGTCCCTCCAGCAGGGCAAGCGCAACGCCCGGTTGTTTTTCATCGACGGCAACCTGGTCCATGCCGCGATGGGCGACCGGGAAGGGCTGCCCGTCGTGGACGAGGTCGCCCACTGGGAGACCGGCGAGTACGAGTTTGAGGCGGGCGTTCAGCAGGACCGCTCCACCGTCCTGTGGGACCTGGAGGCGGCCATGGGCGCCGACGAAGACGAGGAAACACAGCCGGTCGCCCCGGCAGCGGTTCCGGACGATCCGCCTGCTGGCGCGGCGGCTTTCAAGGCCCGATTGGACAAGGTGGCGGCCACCGCGCCAAAGAGCGGGGCCGATCCGAAGCTCTCGGCCATCCTGACGGATTTTGCCAATTCCACGCAATTCATCCTGGGAGCCTGGCTGATCAACCGCGCCGGGGCCATCCTGGCGGCGGCGAACACCACCGCCGTTCCCGCCCAGCAGGCCTCCGATCTCAAAAACCTGTATTGCTGCATGATGGAAGAGTATCCCCGCCGCCCGATCCGCCGCCTGATGATCGAGGACACCGAGGGGCACGTGATTTTTCAAGGAGTGGATCGGATGACCACCTTGGTTGTCATCGCCGGGAAAGGGGCTTCGCCGGGGGTGATCTCGATGGCGGCAGGGAAACTCTCCCAGAACCTGGCCGGCCGCAAGACCCGATGATGGGAAGCCGGCCCCGGCAGCCAGCGCTGGCGTCGGATTTTACGAAAGGAAGGATCATATGACAGCCTTGATGGAACTCTTGAAGGAACTCATCCTGGTGGAAGGCATCAACACGGCGGTGGTGGTCAGCCGGGACGGCTTCGTCATCGAGGGCGCCTCCAGCGGCGGCCGCCTCGATCTGGACGCCGTCGGAGCGGTGATCTCCACGGGCGTCGGCTCGTCGGAGGTGATGGGCCGGGAACTCAACGTCGGCGAGATCACCCAGGGCATGTTCGAGTACAAGGACGGCATCGTCGTCATGTCCCTGCTCGGCGGCGACGCCATCCTGGCGGTGGTGGCCAGCATCAACGCGAACCTCGGCAACATCCGGTACCAGTTGCGCAAACGGGCCCAGGACATCATCCAGGTACTCACCTGACACGGCGCCATCCGTCTGGCGTGTGGTGGAGCAGCGGATCCGTCCGTTTCGGGATAGGTCTATTCTGTGAAAGAGGGTGACACATGAACCCACAGGTCAAGAAATTTCACGAGGTCGCCTACTTTGCGGGCGCCCTCGCCCAGGGCGCCGAGAAGCACCTGGGCCGGAGCTGCCAGTCCATCAGCTTCATGGCCGGCAAGAAGTTCGGCCTGGAGGCGGTGGAAGCGTCGGCCACCTCGCAGGATCCCGTCGAAGCCCTCAAGATCCTGCAGGGGGCGCTGGCGACGCGCGGCATCCACTGGGAATTCGAGCCCTTCCAGGGCGCGAAGCCGGCCCTGGTCGAAGAGAGCGACGGCAAGAAGCGGATGCGGGTGGTGTTCCGCACCTGCATGGTGCGCAACGCCCTGTTCCGCTTTGCCCACGAGCAAAAGCAGTCGCTCTGCCAGATGGCCCACGGCGTGTTCGCCGGGGCTCTGGAGAAGGTGATGCCGAACACGAAGGTCCATCTGGAAATCCTCCAGGCCGGGCCCAACGCCTGCCTGAAAGAACTCATCTGGGAGGAAAAGCAATGAAAGCGCGCGTTTCCACGGAGTGGCTGTCCGGCTGCTCCGGTTGCCACGTGGCCATGGTGGACCTCCACGAGAAGCTCCTCAACCTGGTGGAGGAGGTCCAGTTCGTCCGGCTGCCGGTGCTGATGGACGAGAAGGGCTTCCCCGAGGCCGAGGTCGGCATCGTCGAGGGGGCAGTCCGCAGCGAGCACGACCGCGAGGCCCTGCTCAAGCTCCGCGCCAGCGTCAAGACCCTGGTCGCCTTCGGCAGTTGCGCGGTGTACGGCGGCCCGTCGGGCATCGGCTGGCTGTACCCGAAGGACGCGGTGCTGGCCCGGGTGTACGGCGACGGCCCGACCAACGTGGCCGGCCAGCGCCCCGACGGCGACGCGCCCCACCTCGAGGAGAGCGTCGTTCCCGTCGACGAGGTGGTAAAGGTGGACGCTTGCCTGCCCGGATGTCCGCCCCACCCGGCTTATATCGCCAACGCCGTCAAGCGCCTGCTGGCGGGAGACGCGCCGGCCATGAGCGACAAGCCCGTCTGCGGCGACTGCACCCGCAAAATGCGCAAGAACCCCGGCGCCAAGCTCCAGCGCGGCACCGTGACGGCCGACGATGCGAGCCTCTGCTTCCTGAGCCAGGGCGTGATCTGCCTCGGTTCCGTGACGCTGAACCGCTGCCTCTCGCCCTGCCCGGCGGTGGGTGTCGCCTGCACCGGTTGCAACGGGCCGTCCCTGGACGTTGTCGCCGAGCCCCACCACGACCTGCGGGGGATGGTGGCCATGCGGATGAGCCTCCTGACTGGGATCGAGGAGGCGGAGATCCGCAAGTACATGGAGGACGACGCCAAGACGTATTACGCCTACGCCATGGCGTCCCCCGTGATCTATAAGAAGCCGACGGTGGAGCTCCGCGAGTGGACCGGGAGCCGTCCGGCCGACGTCGCGAAAGGAGAGTGAGCGATGAGCAAGACGATCGTGGTGGATCCCGTGACCCGCATCGAGGGCCACGCGAAAATCCTGCTGGACCTCGACGACGGCGGCGAGGTCACCGGTGCCCACCTGAAGGTGCTGGAGATCCGCGGCTTTGAAAAATTCCTCGAGAGGATGGAGCTCTTCAAGATGCCGCAGATCACCGCCCGGATCTGCGGCGTCTGCCCGGCGGCCCACCACCTGGCCTCCGTCACCGCCATCGAGAACGGCCTGGGCGTGACGCCCCCGGAGGAGGCCCGCCTCCTGCGCGAGCTGCTCTACGCCGGCCACGTGTTGCACTCCCACGCCCTGAGCACCTTCATCCTGGCCGGTCCGGACATGCTGGTCGGCGTGGACGGCGCCCCGGCCGACCGGAACATCTTCGGACTGCTCCGGCTGGACGCGGATCTGGCCAAGAAGGCGTTGCGGCTCCGCACCATGGGCCAGCGCACCGTCGAGATCGTCGGCGGCCGCGGCGTGCACCCGGTAACGGCGGTCCCGGGCGGCATGGCGTCCCGGCCGGACCGGGAGAAGCTGGACCTCATCGCCGGCTGGGGCGAGGAAGCCGAGCACCTGCTCGGCGAGCTGATGGACACCATCCGCGGGAAGCTGGCCCAGCTCGGGGAGCTGCGCCAGGCCGCGATGCTGCCGGCCCACTCCCTGGCCGTGTCCGACAAAGGATCGCTCTCGTTCCTGGCCGGCAACCTGGTGCTGGCCGACGGGAAGGGGGCCACGGTGCGCGAATTCCCGGCCGCCGATTACGCCGGTGTCCTTTCAGAGCACGTCATGCCGGGTTCCTACATGAAATCGGTCCGGCTGCGCCAGCCGGAGGGCGCCCTGTACATGGTCGGCCCGCTCGCCCGGCTCAACGTCAACGGCGCCGCCGCCACGCCCAAGGCGGACGCCCTGCTGAAGGCGTTCCGCGCGGCGGGGACGCCGCGCCTGTCGGTGCTCGACTTTGTGGAGGCCCGCCTGGTGGAGATGGTCTACTGCGCCGAGCGCATGGCCGCGCTGCCGGGATTGATCAAGGGCGAAGGGCCGGCCCGCGTCGACGCGGCGCCGAAGCCCGGCCGGTACGTGGGGGTGGTGGAGTCCCCCCGCGGCATCCTAATCCACGAATACACCGCCGACGAGACCGGGCGGATCGCGGCGGCCAACCTGATCGTGGCGACCCAGAACAACTACGACGCCATCGACCTGGCCCTGGCCCAGTCGGCGCGGATGTACCTGCCCAAGGGCAACGACGCCCTGTTGATGAACGGCCTCGAGTTCTCGCTGCGCTGCTTCGACCCGTGCCTGTCCTGCGCCACCCACTCGGCCGGCCGGATGCCCCTGGAGGTGGAGATCCGGCGGGCGGGCGCGGTGGAGAGAATCCTCACCCGGAGGGAAGCGTGATGGTTACAATCGCCGTGGACGAAAAAGCCTGCGTGGGGTGTTCCCTCTGCGTGGACATCTGCGTGCCCAAGGTCTTCACCTTTGATGAGTCGAAGCAGGTTCCGGTCGTTTCGCAGGCGGCGGAGTGCTTCGGCTGCCTGAGCTGCTCCGAGATCTGCCCCGCCGACGCCCTCCGGCATGAAGGAGTTCCCCAGACGGAGTGCTTCTACCACGACCCGGAGGCGCTGGCCTTGGCCGCCAGGACGGCGGGGAAAGGCTGGACGGCCCCGCTCACGCCGGACGACCCGGCGAAGCAGGACCGGGCCATGCGCGACCTCGGCGTCCGGCTGCTGTCGGTGGCGGCCGTGTTCAAGCAGACCCTGGGCAACAGCCTGCCCGCGGTGGGCACCATCGCCGGGCGCACCCTGGCCGGCCAGCTGCCCCGCTACCGCGTACCGAAGGATCTCGCCGAAGCGCTGGAATTGGCCAGGGAGCAATTCGCCCCGGCCTGGGAACTGAACTTCCGGCAGGCCGCGCCGGACCAGCTCACCGTGGAGGTGGGCGCCTGCTTCGTGCGGGAGCTCTGCGCCCAGGAAAAACTGGAGATCGGCGGCGAGCTCTGCATCCTGTTCTACAACTACCTCGCGGGCTATCTCTCCAAGATGGGCGGGGTGCGGCCGAAACTGGTGAACGCCGACCGCGGCGCGGCCAAGTGCGCCTATGAGGTGAAGCTGTTTTGAGCGGGACGCCGAGGGCGACGCTGGCGGTGGTCGGGATCGGCAACACCCTCGCCGGGGATGACGGCGCGGGTGTGGAGGTGGTCCGGCGGCTCGAGGCGGAATGGTCGGGCCGGCGGGAGGTGCTCCTCACCACCCTGGAGGGGGATCTCTTGGCCGTGTCCGAGCTGCTCGGCCTGGCCGACCGCTTTCTCTTCGTGGATTCCGTCGCCGGCGAGCGTCCCGGAGAGCTGGTGTTCGGCATCGAATCCGGCCGGGCCTTCGCCCCCTCTTTCCATCAAACCGACATTGCCACGGCCATGCGCCAGTTGAACACCCTGGGCATGGCCGACCCCTTTCCCCCTTGGGAGGTCTGGGGAGTGGTGATCGCGCCGCCCGAGGAAGTGCGGGAGTGCCTCAGCCCCAAGGTGGAGGCGGGGGTCGTCGAGCTGGCCCGCCGCGTCTCCCATTACATCCGGCACCAGCTCAGGGCGTGGGGAGGGCTTCCGACATCAAGCTGAGATGCCTGCGGGAGGGGAACCGCGCGGCGGTGGATGAAAGCTGCCACCCGGGCCGCCCGTTCACACTTGGGGCGGCTTGCCTCGGGGAGGCTCGGGGAGCCTGGCGGCGAGGCGCCGGTCCAGGAGGAAGACGAACCGGTCGCTGACCAGGAAGTTGATGACGGCGCAGGCGCCCACCGTGATGACGTTGGCCAGGAAGTAGTGGAGGTGGGCCCGGCCCACCAGCACCCACATGATCAGCACATTGCCCGCCAGCGAGACCAGGCCGGTGGTCAGGTTAAAGCGGACCAGGCGCAGCGCCACCCCGCCGGGCACCAGCCGGGTGCGGTCGGACCAGGTCCAGCGCTCGTGCCAGGCGAAGTTGTGCAGGATGGCCACCTCGACGGCGAGCAGCGTCGCCCACAGGTAGTGGATCCGCAGCAGCCCGGCCAGCAGGGCCAGCACCGCCAGCTGGACGCCGATGCCGACGGCGCCCACGGCGTAAAAGCGGATGGCGTGGACCGCCAGGCCGCGGAGCCCGCGCAGGGGCGGCGGCGGCGCCGGGTTCGCGGGAAGCGGCGGATTGGTGGGCGCGCCGGCGGTCGGGGACGGTCCGCTCACGGCAGGCGCTCCGCCCGGTAGAGCGCGGCGGTGTGACGCGCCACGGCCACCAGCAGGAACAGCGCCATGCCGGCGATACCGATCACGCCGCCAACGTCGAAGAGCAGGAACTCTCGGCCGGCCAGGTGGACGCGGGGCTTGACGAACAGCACCACGTTGCCGATGGCCAGCAGGATGCGCAGCTCGGTGGGGCTCATCTTGAAGTGGGACAGATGGAAGGTGCCGAGGGCGTAAGTAGCCAGGTAGACTTCGATGTTGAGCATGAAGTAGGCCAGCAGCACGCCCGCGGCCACCCAGGGCGTCATGTATCCCGAGAGCGCCAGGCCGCCCACCAGGAAAAAGGTGCCGAACTCGTCCACCACGTGGTCGACGTAGAACCCGTAGCGGGGCCGGAGCCGGTTGCGCACCCGGGCCAGGGTGCCGTCGAGGCTGTCGCCGAACCAGTTCACCACCAGGGCGGCATTGACCAGCCAGAGTGCCATCGGCTCGCGGCTCGCCCACCAGTAGCCCAGGCCGGCCAGCAGCATCCCCAGCAATCCCAGGAGGGTCAGGTGGTCGGAGTTGACGACGGCCGGCATCCGCCGGGCGAGCCAGACCAGGGCCTTCTTTTCGAGGGGGGCCAGGAGGCTCTCCTGCGCGCGGGCGGCGTCCTTGAACTCGCTCTTTTCAGCCATTTGGCATTTCTCCGATTGCCGTTGGAACGTTTAAACGTTCCAACGTTTTAACGTTCCAACGAATAGATCACTCCTCGCCCCGGTAAGGTTTGTTGATGTATTTTTTCGCGAGCTCGTGGGAATCGAAGACATTGGGCCGGCGCAGGACCTCCCGGTACTCGGCTACCGCTTCGGAGCGGCGGCCCAGCCGGTCCAGCATCTGCCCCATGCGCAGCCGGGCCCGGGTGGCCAGCTCGGCCACCGCCCCCGAGACGGCGGCGGCCGCGCGGTACTGGTCGGCGGCCTCGGCGAATTGCTGCCGTCCGGCCAGAGCCTCGGCGTATTGGAAATGCACGAGGTCGGCCGCCTTCTGCATCGCCGGGTCGCGGAGGAGGGCTTCGAACTGCTCCCGGCTTTGCTCCGCCCGGCCGAGTTTCTCCAGCAGGTTGGCCTGCTCGAGGCGGAAGAGGTAATTGCGCGGGAACCGGCGGGCGAGGCTGTCAACGATCCGCAGGCAATCGGCCCAGCGCTTCTCGCGGGCGAGGAACGTGATCAGCAGGATGCGGGCCTCGTCCTGGGCGTAGCGGCCCTGGTCCACCACCCGCTGCAGCTCGGCCAGGCCGCGCTCGCGCGAGCCGCGGAAGCCGCCGATGGCGGCCAGGATCTTCACGAAGAACGGCAGGCTCCCGACGATGTAGTCGTAGGCCCCGATGGTCAGGTAGGCGTCGTGGAAATTCGGGTCCATCGCGACGATGCGGCGGCTCAGGTCCATGGACTTTAAGCCGTTGCGCAGCGCGGGCAGGAAGGACCGCATCACCGTGGCCTCGTAGCTGGCCAGCAGTCCGTGGGCCGAACCCTGGTAGTACAACGCGGCGATGTCCCGCGGGTTTCGCGCCTCGGCGGCCTTGGCCAGATCGAGGGAGGCGGCCACCTGGCGGCGGAAAGCCGCGTCGACGCGGGGATCGGGCTTGTCCTCGCCTTCGGCGAAGAAGGACTGGCCGGCGTAGAGGCCGGTCTGCAACCGCCGTTTGGCGTTCAGCAGCTGGATCCACTCGGTGGTGGCGAGGTAGAAGAGAGGCGCGGGGTGCTGGGGGAAATCGGCCCGCAGCTTCTCGAAGCAGGCGCGGGCGGCGGCGTAGTCCATGTTGTAGAGCGCGTCGTAACCCTCGACCTGGAGCTGGCGGTAGGGCTCGGTTTCCATCTCGAAGAGGCCGGGAGCCGTCCTGGCGCCGGCCGCCGCCGCCGCGATGGCGGAGGCCGGAGCGGCCAGAAGCAGCAGCAACAAGAACCGGCGGCGCAGACGCATGGGCGGCACTCCGCGGTGGATTCGATAAACCCCTTTGATTCGTCCCGGCCCGCGCTGGTTCGACGGCCAGCCTTAAAAACCCGCGTCCGAGAGCTTCTTGACCTGGACCGGCGCGAGCTTTTCCAGCTGCGGTCGCACGGCGGCGGCCTCGCCCACCACCACCAGCACGTAGTCGTCCTGGGGCAGCAGCCGCAGCGCTGTCTGGCGGAGGTCCTCCGGCGTGACGGCGCGCACCTGGCGCAGCAGCCTGGCGTGGTAGTCGAAACCGGCGCCGTAGAACGCCAGCTCCGCGTAGGCCGCAGCCTTGTCGGCGGTGCTTTCCAGCGTGGGGGGGAACTGGCCCAGGATGTAGGACTTGGCGCTTTCGACCGCCGCCTCGGAGAACTCCTCCGTCCGGCCCCGGCGCAGCAGGCCCAGGGTGATATCCAGCATTTCGCCAATCTGGGTGCTCTGGGTGTAGGAAGAGAGGGTCAGCAACCCGCCATTGCGCCACGAGGTGAAGTCGCTGCGGGCGCCGTAGGTCAGCCCCCGCTGGATGCGCAATTCGTTGTTGAGCCAGGAGGTGAACCGCCCGCCGAAAAGGGTGTTGAGCACGTCGGCCTTGGCGGTGACCGGGTCGCCGAAGGCGAAGCCGGGGCTGCCCAGGGCGAAGTGTGCCTGGGTGGCGCCGGGCATGTCCACGAGCATCACCTTCTTTCCCTTCCCGGAGGGGAGGGCGGGCAGGTCCATGGACGGGGGCGGCGCGGCGGGCTTCGGCCAGCGGGCGAATTGCGCGGCCAGCAGCTCGGCCAGACGTTCCCGGGTGATGTCGCCCACCACCGCCAGGCTGGTCCGATCGGGCCGGTACCAGGAGGCGTAAAAGGCGCGCACGTCGGCGGGAACGAGGTGCTCCAGCCCGGTCTCGGTGCCCAGCTTCAGCCGCCCGAGGGGGTGAGCCCCGAAGTAGACCCGGCGGAAGTACATCCGCACGGCGGTCATCGGATCGTCCTTGGCCGCCTGCAGGTCCTCCTGCTGCCGGCTGCGCTCCTTCTGGAACTCCCCGGGTGCCAGGAGCGGGTCGGTGGCGCACCCGGCGGCGATGGCCAGCATGCGGGGGAAATGCTCGGCCAGGCACTGGCCCTCCAGCGTGGCGAACTCTTCCGCCACCTGCACTTCCAGCGAAGCGCCGATGAAATCGAGCTCCTCGGCCACGGTTTCGGCGTCCTGTTCCCGCGTGCCGCGGAGCAGGAGCCGGCCCGTCAGCTCGGCCAGCCCCTCCTTGCCGGCGGGCTCGTAGGCGGATCCGGCTCCGGCCACCAGGAGGTGCAGGCTGATGACCGGCAGGCGGTGGTCCTCGCAGAGGTAGACCGTCATCCCGTTGTCGAGGCGGATCGACTGGGGCTCCGGCAGGGCGAATTCCGCCGCCGCCACGGCGGGCGCCAGCCAGAGGGCGGCCAGAATGATGGTCAGGATGCCGGCCGGTGCGCCGGTCACCGGTCGCCGGGCACAGGTCGGGGGGCACAGGGGTTCCGAGAATTTCGCTGCGGTGTTCATGGCTTGCCCCCCTCCGGCACGAGGACCCCGATGGTCAGGTTCCGGTCGGACAGGTACTTGACGGCGGCCTGGCGGACCTCCTCGGCCGTGACCCGCTTGTACCGGTCCAGTTGGGTGAACAGGCGCTCGTAGCCGCCGTAGAACACTTCAGCCAGTCCCAGCTGTTCGGCCTTGCCGGAGATGGTCTCGAGCTCGAAGTAGTACTCGCTCTGGATCACGTTGAGGGCCTTCTGCATCTCGCGCGGTTGCACGCCGTCGGCGCGGATGCGCGCCAGCTCTTCGAAAACCGCCGTCTCGATCCGGGCGGGATCGGCGTCGATGACCGGCTTGACCCTGATGAAGAAGAGGAACGGGTCGATCGTCTCCTGGATTCCCCCGTCGACCTCCGTGGCCAGCTGCTCCTGGCGGACCAGGCGCCGGTGCAGCCGGGAGCTCTCTCCGTGCAGGAGCAGGAGATCCAGTATCCGCAGGGCGGGGAAGTCGGGGTCGGCGCCCCGCGGGGCGTGGAAGGCCATGGAGAACGAGGGGGTCAACGCTTCCTTGCGGATGATAACCCGCTTGATGCCGGTCTGGGGCGGCTCCACGGTGGTGACGGGCGGCGGGGGCGGCCCGCCGGGCACGGGGCCGTAGTATTTCCGGATCAGTTCCAGGGCCGGGGCGGGCTCGAAGTCGCCCACCAGCACCAGCACCGCGTTATTGGGCGCGTAAAAGGTCCGGTAGTACTGGACGACGTCATCGCGGCGCCAGCCCTGGATGTCGCTCATCCAGCCGATCACGTCCCAATGGTAAGGGTGGGCCATGATGGAGGTGGCCCGGACGTTCTCGTCCAGGAACCCGTCGTTGTCGTTTTCGACGACCAGGCGCCGCTCGGAGGCCACGACACCGCGTTCCGACTCCAGAACCTTGGGATCGAAGGTCAGGCCCTGGATCCGCTCGGCCTCCATCCGAAGCATGGTCTCCAGCGCGCCGGCGGGGAACCAGTCGGTGTAGAACGTGACGTCCTCCCCGGTCGAGGCGTTGTTGCTGCCGCCGAGCGACTCCATCCGGCGGTCGAACTCGCCAGGTCCGATGGAGGCCGTGCCGTTGAACATCATGTGCTCGATGAAGTGGGAGACTCCGGTGATGCCGGGCCGCTCGTTCCGGGAACCCACCCGGAAGAACGTGTACAGTGCCACGTTGGGGATCGTGGGATCGGGCAGCAGGAGGACCTTGAGGCCGTTGTCCAGGTCGTGGGCCTGGATGTCCTCTTTCTGCAGGGCCAAGGCCGGCGGGATGGCGGCCAGGCCGAGCAGGACGGCGGAGAAAAGAATGATAGTACGACGCAAGGGACCCTCCCCCTCTGGATGAACGTCGAATCGGGCAGCCCCCATTCTACGACAAATTGGGCCGGAGGAGAACCCCGGCGGTGGGCGAATCTGAACTTGCCGTACGGCCAGTTCGTACATAGAATGAGATTTTCGGGACATCGGTCAAACAGTAGCCGCCGGGAGGCTGGGAACCATGCTGGAAATTGACGGCGCCCAAGGGGAAGGCGGCGGCCAGATCCTGCGCACCGCCCTGGCCCTGTCCGTGGTGACCGGGCGGCCTTGCCGCCTGGTGCGGATCCGCGCCCGCCGGAAGAATCCCGGCCTCCAACGCCAGCACCTGACGGCCGTCCGGGCCGCGGCCGCCGTCGGGGCGGCCCAAGTGCGGGGCGACGAATTGGCGTCCCAAACCCTGGAATTCCTCCCCCGTGGCGTCCGCCCAGGGTTCCACCATTTCGACATCGGCACGGCCGGGAGCACCGGTCTGGTGCTGCAGGCGATCCTGCCGCCGCTGCTGACCGCGCCGGGCCCGTCGGAGATCCTGCTGGAGGGCGGCACGCACAACCCGGCCGCCCCGCCGTTCGAGTTCCTCGCGGAAGCCTTCGTGCCGCTGCTCCGCCGCATGGGGCCGGAGGTGGATTTGCAGCTCGAGCGGCACGGCTTCTACCCGGCTGGCGGGGGGCGCCTGCGCGTCACCGTCCGGCCCGCCGAACGCCTGCGCCCGCTTTCCCTGCGCCAGCGGGGCGAGCTGACCCGCGTCTCGGCCCGGGCGCTGGTGGCGCGGCTGCCCCGCCTGATCGCGGAGCGGGAGCTGCGCGTGCTGGGGCGGTCGCTGGGTTTGGCCGCGCGGGACCTGGAGGTTCGGGAGGCCGAGGGATCGCCGGGGCCGGGCAATGCCGTGACGGTGAAGGTGGACTGCGCGGGACTCACGGAAGTCTTCACGCGGTTCGGGCAGAAGGGCGTGCCGGCGGAGACCGTGGCGGAGCAGGCGGCCGGGGACACCCATCGCTATCTGGAGTCGGGGGCGGCGGTGGGCCCGCACCTGGCCGACCAGCTCCTGCTGCCCCTGGCGCTGGCCGGCGGCGGGGTGTTCCGGACCATGCCGCTGACCGATCATGCCACCACCAACCTGGCGGTGCTGCGCCAGTTCCTGCCGCTGCCGTTCGACGTGGAAGCCGTGTCCAACGGGATCGTGGAAGTGCGGCTTGGCTCCGGTTGCGGAGAGCCGGCACCGGGAGGAGATCCGTGATCAAGGGATTCCTGCTGGGGCTGGCCAACGGCGTCTACTGTACGGTGTCGTGCGCGCCGGTCCTGCTCCCCTTCCTGGTCGGGGAGGGCTACAGCCTGGCCCGGAACGCCCTGGCCCTGGGCCGCTTCCTGCTGGGGCGGCTGGCGGGTTACATGATCTTCGGCGTGGTGGCCTGGGCGGGCGGTTCGCTTGTGGCCGGCCACCCGGCGGCACGGGGTCTCGGCTTCGGCCTGGCCATGCTGGTGCTGGCGGCGCTGCTGGTGGCGTATGGTTTCCGGCCCCCCAAGCCCGCCTGCGCGGCGGGAAGTGCCGGCGGCCGCCTCGAAAAATTCGTGCGCCCGACGCTGCTGCCGGTACTGTTCGGCTTCCTGACGGGCATCAACCTCTGTCCGCCGTTCCTGCTGGCTATTACGGAGGCGGCCGCCGCCGGGAGCCTGGCGGGCAGCGTGCTCTTTTTCGCGGCCTTTTTCATGGGAACTTCGCTGTACATGGTGCCTTTGGTCCTGACCAGCGCGCTGCGGCGCTGGCCGGCGCTCCAGGTGGTGGGCCGCCTGGCCGCCGGAGTGATGGGCCTTTTCTACCTGTACCAGGGATTCATACTCTGTCTGGGAGGATGGAAATCATTATGAGCGCAACTTTGGATGCCCTGCCGAGACCGTCGCCGGTGTGGACGTGGCTCCGGCGGGCCGGCCTGATCGCCGGCATGATGCTGCTAACGGCGATGATGCTCCTGGGTGGCGCGGGGCAGGTCCGGGATCCCCTGGTCCTCATCGCCCTGGCCATCACCTACCTGTTCGTCAACGCCCTGTTCATCCTCATGGTGGTGACGGGGAAGACGGACCGCTACCGCTCGATCCTCTTTGTGGCCATGGCGGTGCTGTTCGTCGTCAGCTTCATCGCCAACCTCATCGAGGTCCGCGGCAGCATGGCCCTGACGCAGGAGGACATGCTGCAGGGCCGGACGCCGTTCTGCCACATGGTCATCCCGATGACCCTCATCCCAGCCGCCTTCACGAAGACGATCATCTTTCCCGGTTCCCTCCTGGAGGGCTTCGCCAGCATCGCCAGCATGTTCGTGATCTGGATCGGCGTGTCGCTGGCCCTGGGGCGGGGCTTCTGCAGCTGGGGCTGCTTCTTCGGCGGCATGGACGAGGGCTTCTCCAGGATCCTGCGCAAGCCGATCATCCGCAAGATCGCCGGCTACTGGACGTATTTCCCCTACGCCCTGCTCGGGGTGGTGGCCCTCTGGTCGGCGGTCACGCTGGCGCCCCAGTACTGCGCCTGGTTCTGCCCCTTCAAGACGGTGACGGAGTTCGAGGCCGTCACCACCACCACTGCGGCGATCCAGGCCGGCATCTTCGTCTCGCTGTTTGCGGGCCTGGTGGTGGTGCTGCCGGTCCTGACCAAGCGCCGGATCCAGTGCGGGCTCTTCTGCCCCATGGGAGCGTTCCAGTCTTTTACCAACAAGGTCAACGTCTTCGACGTGCGGATCGACCGGGACGCGTGCAACCAGTGCCAGAAGTGCGTCCGGGCCTGCCCGACGTTCTCGCTGGACGAGCGGAGCCTGGAAATCGGCAAGCCGAAAATGAGCTGCATGAAGTGCGGCAAGTGCGTCGACCAGTGCCCGAAGGGGGCCATCACCTATCACGTCAAGGGCACGCCGTGCGGATCGCGGCCCAAGACCGCCCGCATGCTCTTCGTCTTCCCGGCCTTCCTCTTCCTGGCCACCTTCGGAGGCGGGATGATCATCGGCGGCATCTACCGCCTCCTGCTGCTGGTCACCACCGGCCGCATGGTCCACTGAGGGAGGGCGCCATGCAGAAATTGAAAACGATCCTCGGCTACGGCTGGGCCGCCCTGATGATCCCCCTGGTCCTGGGGACTTTCATTGGCATGAACAACTGGGCCACGACGCTGGTGCGCGCCACCGGCGTGACCATCAATCCGCGGTACAACGGCGGCGAAGTGGTGGCCACGGTGGACCACGGCGCCTACCAGGCCAAGATGCACCGGGCGGTTTTCGACGGTCTGCTGTCGGACCGCGAGGACGGCTTCATCCAGATCGACTGGGCGCCGGTGGCCAAGGACGGCCGCCTGCCCGACGCCATCGAGGAACCGGTGGATTTCAACCGCGACGGGCGGATCGATTTCACCATCCGCCTGGACACGAAGAACAACCAGGCCACGGTGGCCGACGTCTCAGGCAAGGTGCTCGGTATGGGCGGGGTTTCCCTGGACTCCGGGACGGAGGGCGCGCAGGGCGTCGGCCAGGTATACAACCTCGGCGCCGGGCGCGCCGTCCGGGTGATGCTCCGGAAGTGACTGGTGACGGGTGACGGGTGACCGGTGACCGCCGACCGTGGACGATGGACCATGGACCATTCTCGATGACCGATCGTACTCGTTGATCGTAATCGTGATCGTAATCGTGATCGTAATCGGAATCGAGGCCCGGGGCTGGAGACTCTGAATCCAAAGGCGCTTCCAGCCCCGGATCACCAGCTTCTCGCTCCCTTTCCCCTATTCCTAGCCCCCACCCCGAATACTGAGTCCCGATCCTCCTTCCCAAAAAAATCAAAAAAAATCGGAACACTTCGGGACGGCTCCGTTTGATCTGGGTGAAATCACCCGGAAGGAGGCAGCGATGACCAAGAAAAAGCAGACCCAGCTGCAACGGCTGGAGCGTCAGCTCTGGGAGGACCACCGGACGGTGCTCGAAGCGCCGGCCGGCATGCCCCAGGACCTGAAGCTGAAGCTGCTCCAGAGCGTGTTTGCGGAGATCGTCCCGAGCCGCGATTTCCAGGAGCAGCGCCGGCGGCATCCCGAGAAGATCTTTCACCTGCACGTCTGCACGGGACTGTGCCCGGCCTGCACGTTTCAGCCGTTCTGCAGCCCGGAACGCCAGGGAAGGCAGAAGGCCCTCCTGGCCGAGGCGCTGGCGGAGGCGTGCGGTATCCCGGCCGAACGCCAGCCCGGCGAGGTCCGCGGGCACTGGGGGTCGGCATGAGCGCGAAAATCGAAAAGGAACTGAAACGGCTCGAGGAGAAACTCTGGCGGGAGTACCGCACCGTGCTGGACATCCCCGAGGAGGTGCCGGCGGAGCTGCGCCTGGACCTGCTGCGGGACACCTACGAGGACATCCGGGACGATGCAGAGTTCAAGGAAATGCAGGAGATGTTCCCGGGGGAGTTCACCACCGTGGGGTACTGCTCCGGCTGGTGCCCGGAGTGCCCCATCGTCCAGTGGTGCGATTTCGCCCGCGAGCAGTTCAGCCCCGAGGACATGGCCTGGATGGCGGAGCACAAGAACTACCCGCCCGACTTCGAATTCAAGCTCTGATATTCGAATGTATTGTAATGCCTGGCGGTGGTCATGCCGCCGCCAGGCAGGCGGATCTGTTATTCCTCATCTGAGCAGAACGTGGTCGGCCATCTATGGGCGTGGTGCAGGACGCGGAGGATCTCCAAAGTCTTTTGTCGGACGCGGTAGGCCACGAGATACGGGCTGTCGGGGATGATCAGCTCGCGGGTTCCCGGAACACGGCCGGCCCGTCCCAGATGGGGCATGCCCAGCAGGTGGCGTTCCACCGTGTGGATCACCTGCAAGACCTGCTGGAGCGCTGCGGGGGGATTGTCTTGGGAGACGAACTCCTCGATGGAATCAAGATCGCGAGCGGCGGCGACGGTCCAGAGAATCTGCACGTTGGCCCTCCCAGCGCGCCTTGACGGTTTCGTGAGGAACAAGCTGGCCGGCATCGGCCTGCTGCACGCCTTCCTGGATGGCCTCGACCTGCCATTCATTGATCTCGAGGTACTCGCGGATGGCGCTCTCGACCAGAAAGGACTTGGTACGGGCGGTGGCCTTGGCCATCCGGTCCAGTTTGTCCTTCAAGTCCCCGCCGATGCGTATGGTCATCACGTCTTTCATCGTAACCTCTCGAATACATCGTAATACAACAGTCGGATTTCGTCCAGAATATTATAGGTGCAGGCCTTGTTTTTAAAATACCGACTGTTGCCGGCCAATGTGCTCCCTGCAGATGAACTCGTCGAAGAGGGCGAGGGCGTCCTCCACCTGGCGGCGGTGGCGGTCGGACTTGGACCGGTAGCGGCGCCGGAACGCCTCGTCCACCGGGGGCAGCAGGGCCAAGGTCATGTTGAGGGGCTGGTAGTTGGCGGGATCGGAGTGGGCCAGCGCGTGCTGCAGGCTGCCCAGGGCCGTGCCCCGGGGGAAGAGCAGCGGCGGCCGGCCCTCCAGGCGGCAGACAACCTGCAGCGCCGCCAGCATGCCGGTGGCGATGGCCTCCACGTACCCCTCCAGCCCGCAGAGCTGTCCGGCTACGAAGACACCGGGGGCATTCCGCATCTCCAGGTGGGCGGTGAGGACCGCCGGGGCGTTGACATACGTGTTGCGGTGGATCTGGCCGAAGCGCAGGAAGCGGGCCTCCGCCAGACCGGGGATGAGCCGGAAGACGCGTTCCTGCTCGCCGAAGCGGAGGTGGTTCTGGAAGCCGACCAGGTTGTAGGCGTCGGCCAGCAGGTTCTCCCGCCGCAGCTGCACCGCGGCGTAGGGCGGCCGGCCGGTGCGGGGATCGGTCAGTCCGACCGGCTTCATCGGGCCGAAGCGGAGCGTGTCCACGCCGCGGCGGGCCAGCTCCTCGATGGGCAGGCAGCCCTCGAAGAAGGGCGTCCGCTCGAATTCCCGCAGGGGATAGCTGTCGGCGCCGGTCAACGCGTCAAAAAAGAATCGGTACTCTTCCGGTGTGAACGGGCAGTTGAGGTAGTCGTCGCCGCCCTTGCCGTAGCGGGAGGCGGAAAATGCGATCGACGTGTCGATCGAGTCGGCCGCCACGATCGGGCTGATGGCGTCGTAGAAGTAGAGATGGTCATCCCCGGTCACCCGCCGGATGTCCTCCGCCAGGGTGTCGCCGGTCAGGGGGCCGGTGGCGAGGATCAGCGGCCGCTCCGAGGGGATGGCGGCGGCCTCGACCCGCTCGATCCGGATCCGCGGTTCTGCCGCCAGGGCCGCGGTGACGCCCCGGCTGAAAGCGACGCGGTCCACCGCCAGCGCCTGGCCCGCCGGGACGCGGCAATCCTCCGCCAACGCCAGCAGCAGGCTGCCCAGGCGGCGCAGTTCCTGTTTGAGCAGGAAAGGAGCGCTGCCGGGCGCCTCCGATTTCAGGGAGTTGGAGCAGACCAACTCGGCGAATTCGCCCGTCTGGTGGGCGGGAGTGGAGACCGCCGGGCGCATTTCCCGCAGCGTCAACTGGATGCCGCGGCGGGCGAGCTGCCACGCCGCCTCGCTGCCGGCGAGGCCGCCGCCGATGATGGTGACCGTACGATCCGGGTCCACGTTGCCTCCGGAAGATCGCTCCGGCTCCGCTCGGGGGCCGGCGCGGCATCTTACCACACTTTCGGTCTTTCGCAGCGGGTGGACGCCCCGGGGCAGGAGAAGATTGGAGGGTGGAGAAAAATTCCCCAACTGCGGGGAGTGTCTCCACGCGATTACACGAATATATATTTTGTAATATCAATATTTTACAAATGATGACCTATTGGCACGACCATTGCAAAAGCGGCAGCGTCATCGATTTTGAAGGAGGAGGACAGAACCATGGTGAGCATCAGAAAGTACGAACCGTTTGACCCCTGGACCCGGGACATGGAACGTGTCTTCGCCCGGATGCTGGACCTGCCGAACCGCTTTTTCGGAGAAGAGGCGGCCGGCCTGGCCGGATGGCAGCCCCGGATGGACGTCAAGGAAACGGATACGGCGATCGTCGTCCGGATGGACCTGCCCGGCATGGACCAGAAGGACATCCGGCTGAACGTCGAGAACAACATGCTGACGGTCAGCGGCGAGCGCCGCCTGGAAGAGGAGAAGAAGGGGGAGACCCTGCACCGCGTGGAGTGTTTCTACGGGAACTTCACCCGCAGCTTCAACCTGCCGCAGACGGTGGACGTGGGCAAGATCGACGCCAAGTACCGCAACGGTGTGCTCGAGATCACGCTGACGAAGCGCGAGGAAAGCAAGCCCCGCCAGATCAACATCCAGGTGGGCTGATCCCGTAGGACACGCATTCAGAGGGGGGAGCCGGTCCCCCCTTTTTTTCACCAACTCGTCGCGTGACAGGAAGAAAACGATGGCTGAAAACGAGAAATCCGATCTGAAACCCGTGGAGGACCTACTGGCGGCCGCGGCCCAGCCGGCGGAGGCGCCGGTCGCCGCGGAGGAGGCCGGCAGCGAAGTCCTGCCGGATCTGAACCAGCTCCAACAGTCCCTGCAGGAGGCGGAATCCCGATGCGTGCGCTTGCGGGCGGATTTCGACAATTACCGGAAGCGCACCCTGGCCAGCCAGGCCGAGGCCAATCAGGAGGAGAAAAAGCGCCTCATCCGGGAGCTGTTGGACGTGTTGGACAACTTCCAACGGGCCATGGAACATGCCGGCAGCGATGATTTTGCCGTCGGCGTGCAGGCCATCCAACAGCAGTTGCTGACGATCCTGGGCCGGCACGGCCTGGAGAGGCTGGAAGCAGAGGGCCGGAATTTCGATCCGAACTTCCACGAAGTGCTCGACACGGTGGCCTTGGCCGACCAGCCCGATCAGACCGTCACCCGCGTGTACAAGGAGGGGTATCTCTTTGGAGGACGGCTGCTGCGGCCCGCCATGGTGCAGGTTGCCGTCCGCCCCGAAACGCCTGCCACGGAGGAGGGGAAGAGCTGATAACCGAAGGCTGGATGGGCTGGTTGGACACAGTGGACGGGGTGGACACAGTGGACAGAGTGGAACCTGATCACTTGAAGGCAAGGGCACGCACTTCTGCCGATTCACCGATTCACCCGTTCACCGATTCACCCTTGGATTGACCGACAGAATGTCACAGGCCGGCAGAGTGTAGGATAAGATCATGGACATGAACAAAATGACGCAGAAAGTCCGGGATGCCCTAACGGCTTCCCAGGCCCTGGCCATCCGTCAGGGCCACCAGACCGTCGACGTGGAACACCTGCTGCTGGCCCTGCTCCAGCAGGAGGACGGGCTGATCCCGCGTCTGCTCGCGAAGATGAACGTCCCGGTCCCGGAGCTGGCCGAGCGGCTGAAGGAGGCCCTGGCGAAGCTGCCGCGGGTGAGCGGAGACCGGGGGGACAACCTCTACATTTCCGGCCGGCTCAACCGGATCCTGATCCAGGCGCAGGACCTGGCCGCGCGGATGAAGGACGACTTCCTCAGCGTCGAGCACGTCGTGCTGGCCATGATCGAAGACGGCGGCGACAATACCGCCAGCCGGCTGCTGCGGGAGTCCGGCGTCACCAAGGACCGCTGCATGAAGACGCTGCAGGAGATCCGCGGCTCCCAACGCGTCGCCTCCGAGGAGCCGGAGGCCACCTACGCCGCCCTCGACCGCTACGGCCGCGACCTGGTCCGCGAGGCGGGCAAGGCCAAGCTCGACCCGGTCATCGGCCGGGACAACGAGATCCGCCGCGTGGTCCGGATCCTGTCCCGCCGCACCAAGAACAACCCGGTGCTGATCGGCGAGCCGGGCGTCGGCAAGACCGCCATCGTCGAGGGGCTGGCCCAGCGGATCTACCGCGGCGACGTGCCGGAGGGCCTCAAGGAAAAAACCATCTTCGCCCTGGACATGGGCGCCCTGATCGCCGGGGCCAAGTACCGCGGCGAGTTCGAGGAGCGCCTCAAGGCCGTGCTCAAGGAAGTCGAGCAGTCGGCGGGGCGGATCATCCTGTTCATCGACGAGATCCACAACATCGTCGGCGCCGGCCGGGCCGAGGGCTCCATGGACGCCGGCAACCTGCTCAAGCCGATGCTGGCCCGCGGCGAGCTGCACTGCATCGGCGCCACCACCATCGACGAGTACCGCAAGTACGTGGAGAAGGACCCGGCTCTCGAGCGGCGCTTCCAACCGGTGATGGTGGACGCGCCCTCGGTGGAGGACACCGTCTCGATCCTGCGCGGCCTCAAGGAGCGGTTCGAGATCCACCACGGCGTGCGGATCACCGACCGCGCGCTGGTGGCGGCGGCGGTGCTGTCCCAGCGCTACATCTCCGACCGGTTCCTGCCAGACAAGGCCATCGACCTGGTGGACGAGGCGGCGGCCATGATCCGGACCGAGATCGACAGCCTGCCGGCCGACCTGGACGAGATCACCCGCCGCATCATGCAGTTGGAGATCGAGCAGGAGGCCCTCAAGAAGGAGAAGGACGCCGCCTCCCGCACCCGCCTGGCCGCGCTGCAGGCCGAGCTGGCCGAGGCCCGCTCCCGCGCCGACGTGATGAAGGCGCAGTGGCAGGCGGAAAAGGACGAGATCCAGCGCCTGCGCAAGGTGCGTGAGGAAATCGAACAGACCCGCCGCGAGATCGAATCCGCCGAGCGCGAGTACGACCTGAACAAAGCCGCCGAACTGAAGTACGGCCGGCTGCGGGAGCTGGAAAAGAAGCTGGCGGACGCCGAAGCGGCGCTGGCCTCCGGTTCCGGCCCGGCCCGCCTGCTCAAGGAGGAGGTCACCGAGGAGGAGATCGCCCAGATCGTGGCGCGCTGGACGGGCATCCCGGTCAGCCGGCTGATGGAAGGCGAGCGCGAGAAGCTGCTCAAGCTGGACAGCATCCTGCACCAGCGGGTCATCGGCCAGGACGAGGCCGTCGAGGCGGTGGCCGAAGCGGTGCTGCGCGCCCGCACCGGGCTCAAGGACCCGAAGCGCCCCATCGGCTCGTTCATCTTCCTCGGCCCCACCGGCGTGGGCAAGACCGAGCTGGCGCGCACCCTGGCGGAGGCGCTCTTCGACACCGAGGAGAACATGGTGCGCATCGACATGTCGGAGTACATGGAGAAGCACAGCGTAGCGCGGCTGATTGGCGCGCCGCCCGGCTACGTCGGCTACGACGAGGGCGGCCAGCTCACCGAGGCCGTCCGCCGGAAACCGTATTCCGTCATCCTCTTCGACGAGATCGAGAAGGCCCACCCGGACGTCTTCAACGCCCTGCTGCAGATCCTGGACGACGGCAGGCTGACCGACAACAAGGGCCGCACGGTGGACTTCAAGAACACCGTCATCATCATGACCTCCAATGTCGGCAGCACCCGCCTGATGGAGGGGATCGACAGCCGCGGCGAGGTCCTGGAGAGCGCCCGCGAGGCGGTTCTGCGGGAGATGCGCCAGTCCTTCCGGCCGGAGTTCCTCAACCGCGTGGACGAGATCGTGATGTTCAAGCCGCTGACCGAGGAGGAGCTGGGCCGCATCGTGGACCTGCAGTTCGCGGCGATCCAAAAGCGCCTCAAGGAGCAGAACATCGTCCTGGAGCTTTCGCCGGAGGCGCGCGCGTTCATTGCCAAGCAGGCCTACGACCCGGTCTACGGCGCCCGGCCGCTGAAGCGCTACCTGCAGAAGCAGGTGGAGGGCGTGCTGGCCCGCCGGATCCTGGCCGGCGAGATCCCGCCCGACAGCCGCGTTGTCGTCGGCGCCTCACGCGGAGCTCTGGACTACAAAGCAATCCACAATTAAACCACATTAGATGGTGATCTTTGTGACTAAGACAAATTTATCAATGTCGTCATCAATGATAGATAAATCCACATACCGACCGATGTCGTCTGAAAATGCAAGCCGAGCAGGTTTGTCGTTTTCGAGATTGCGAAATATCCAAGCCTGATGGATCATTAAAAAGAAATTTGTGATAAAATAATTAAATATTTTTTCGAATCCCCAGATTTGTTAACAATTTTTATTTCAACTAGTTGCCTCCATCAATCTCGCGCATAGTATCTTTTTCGGTCTACTCGATTACGGAATAATGAAAAATGGAGATACGAGTGACACTCTGTCGGGATGTCTCTTATTATCGTTCCATTATGTGAGGGATGGTTTATCTGCTCAAACAGCCTGTGGCGGATTTCTTCTCTCACTAAAAAATGGAGGTAATGATGAAAAGAAGAACCGTTAGCCTGCTTGTTCTCACGTATTTGGCAATTAGCCTTTGCTCAAACTACTTGCTTTCCCAAGATGGAGAATTTGATTTACTACATTTCAAAAACGTCACTTACAAAGGGATTCGAGTATACAAATCATGTAAAGAGGTTAGTCAAGATCATCCCTTACTCTATTTTTGGGGTCACTATACACCTACCTTTAGGCTTGAATACACAGATGACTTCTTAAAACAGATTGGAGTCGAAGCAATTCAAGGAACGATTGGTTCTGCAGAAACTTTAGTATTGGATACAACGGTCTTTAGTGAAGAATGGATTGCGCAAAACTCTGATACATCTGTCATAAAAGACGATTCGCACCTGATGTACACCTGCACCATGAAACTGAATCACATCTATAATCCATGTAATCGACTTTTCTTTCCTTATTGGCATTTTGTCGGGGATGGGGACGGCTATGAGAAAGAATATTACCCCCAACATTGGTATGTTGACCAGATCTTTTGGTGGACCGATGAATACATGCTTGATGGTGACCAATCAGGAGAATATACTCAGTATAACACGATCCACCTTGACGACAGCTACGGTGGTAAGGGTTGCATGGATCATATTGTACCTAAGAACGCTGTCCAATATTATGGAGAATACTATTTCCGAAAAATTTTTCCTCACGAGTCTTCCGATGTTCATCTGACTATGAAGAACGTTAAGCATTACGAAGGTAGTGAGAACGTAATGTCGCTTGATGATCTGATCGGATATAGTTTGATCTATAAGATCAAACCATATTGACATATAAGAATTGGCTCTTTGTACGCCACAGGCTGTTTCGAAGAGGACTATGAAATGACTCTGAATAGATGTGGAGGCTATTAACGATCCATATAATGGATGCCGATATGATACGATTAGTAAGATGGTGCGCTTATTTCTCTTTATTGTTCATTATTTATTCCCCAATAAAAGGGGAGAAATTGATTTGGAAACCCGTCAGCGTTGAGATCCATAATCCCCCTAATTCGGTCTGTTTCTATCGGGAAATCTATTATCTCTCAGTTCCTTCAGGTGTCCAGATTGCTCGCTTGGACGCCAATGCCCAACGCACCATTTTGAAGACCATATCAGTTTTCCCACACTACGGACGGCTCTTCGTGTATGGACAGTACCTGCTTGTGCCTATGGCTGATCGGGTTGCGATTTTCAGTTTGGAAGATCCTGAAAACCCCCAGCTTGTGAATCTTGCACAAGCTGAGACATCTTATGCAATGTGCTTGGACGGAAACAGGCTATATTTCCACGAACGAAAGGGAATTGGAATCTATTCACTGGCTTCTCTTCCCAACCTGATCCGAGTTGGTGACTGGACCGTACCGCTAACGGAACAACCGAATGAATTTAATAGCTTTACTGTTAGGGATGGTGTGCTATACGAATTAATCCAGTCTTCCATTCTTTATATCGCAGATGTGAATGATAGTATCAATCCAACGTTAATCGACACGATCACTGCTCCAAGTGATGAATCCTGGGATTGTCGGATCGCAGCCTCCCCCAACTGGTTGTTTCTTTCTGGTGAGAGATTCTCGGCTGCCGGTCAAGACAATATTGTGAAAGCATTCCCTCTGCAGCCAAATGGAGGTCTTGGAGTTGCCATTGAATTTAACAGTAACCTGCCAATCGTGGAATTCTATCAAGCTGGATCCTGGATGCTCGGAATTGATGTGCTGACAAAGGACATATATTTCTTCGACATGATGCCTCCAGATGGACCAGTGTTCACAACCTCTTGGCCATTGAAGGAGCTTGGGGGGGATGATTTATTCGGAGTCAACATCTCTTTCTGCCCCCCCTTCCTATTCCTTTCTTTTAACTTAGTCTGCACCAAAGTGTTACAGACTGCTTCTTTGCCGGAGCAAGCACTTCTGACGGCATATGATGCCCAACCTGCTCAATACGCTTCTTCTGTTTGCTCCGACGGTGATATTGTGGCGGTGGAAGGTTACCGCACGGATAATTTCAACATTACCTGGCTCTTCCGTATATTCCCAGATGGCACCTTAATTCTCATGAGCACACTGCCCGGCATGGTGGCGGAGGGATTGAAGGATGGAGTCCTTTATGCCGGTGATACCACAACAGGAGACCTTCATCAGGGAGGAAATCCTCTCCATCTTTTTGATGTCAGTGATCCAGCACATCCCCAATCCTTGGGGCTGGTACCAGGGATTTATGGCATGCGGATGAGGATTCAAGGGAATTACTGTATCGCCCTTGATAACGAGATCGGGAGCATTCTTCTTGATGTCACTAATCCCCGTCAACCCGTCGAGATCTGCCGTTGGAGACCGGATGATCACTTCACCCTTTGGGATGGCTGGGTGGAGAGGCACTACCTATATTTGACAGATATCGACTTCCATGAAAACGGTCAATGTATTTGGGTTGTAGATTTCCGAAATCCGGTCCATCCTATATTGGTTCAACAATTTGACAATCGGTGGGGAATGGATTTTTATATTCCTCTTCACTGCAATGTATATTCCTCTGAATTCTTGTTGGTCAACGAAATCTATGCCGTGGACGTAATAGACATCACAAAGCTGGACAATCCCCGACTTCTCTACAGCATCCATGCTCCACTAACCAATTCTCCCACCTACGGTGTGGAGCAGATCACCATTTCCGGGCATCATCTATTTGGGGCATGGCGTGGATCTGGGATCTGCGTTCATGATCTTGAGCTGCCCTGGGAAGATCTTGCTCCGGATTCGGAGACACCTTTGGTGGGGCAATTCTTGACCACCCAATCGATGATTGATATCTGGGCAGATGACTCTCGAATATGCGTGGTGACACAGCCGCATGTGGTTTCTATTCAATACCGGATATTACCGGATGGCGACGTGAACGAGGATGGATTCGTGGATTCTTTGGATTTAATCTTATTGAAGCTGTGGTTGGTCGAAGAAGATGCAATGGATCCTGATCCAGCAGTTGCCGATCTTGACCGCGACGGCCGCATCGGTATTCTCGATGCTCTGAACTTGGCGATGATCTTGGTTTCGTAACCTGGGGTTGTCTCTAATTTCGCAAGATAAACTGAAGTGCAGATTGTTTGCGTCCTCGATCAAGACGATTATTTGGTGTGAGGAAATCTTCAAAAGCGGCAGGCATTGATTAGCTGGTGATCTCTTAGCAATCCTCAATTCGCAATCCGCAATCCGCAATCCGAAATCCGCAATTGGGATTGACAGCCCGAAAAAGCCCGCTCCATAATAGCCTCAGGGTGTCTTCATGAACAATGCATTCGTCCTGGAATTCGACGGCAAGACCTTGCCATTCCAACTGGGGCCGGGCGTTCCGGAGGTCCGGATCGGCCGCAGCGTCACCAACGGCGTCCATCTGGCCGACGACCGCGGCGTCTCCAAGTGCCACGCGCGCATCTTCCTGGACCGCGGCGCCACGGCCATCGAGGACATGGGCAGCCGCAACGGGACCTTCGTCAACGAGGCGCAGGTCCCGGCGGCCCAGCCGCTCCGCGCCGGCGACGTCATCCGGATCGGCAACACCAACATCGTCTTCCGCCCCGCTCCTGCTCCGACACCAGCTCCCGCGCCCGAGCGGGAGAGCCGGGTGCTCAGTTCCACCGCCGGCATGACCTGCATCATCCCGGTGAAGGAGTTCGAGGCCCAGTGGGCCGCCGTCGACACCGCCGCGGAGCAGCAGGACGCCTTGGTCTCCGAGATCCAGCGGCTGAACATCCTCCAGCAGATTGCCTCCTCGCTGCTGGACCACAACGACCTGGAGCGGCTGTTCTACGACTGCCTCGACCTGATCGTGTCGGTGGTGCCGGCCCGGCGCTCCTGCCTGATGATGCTGGAGAACGGCGCCCTGGCGGTCAAGGCCTTCCGGATCCCCGACGCCGCGCCGAACACGCCCTCCGCCGACATCCTCCGCTTCAGCAACACCGTCCGACGCCTGGTCATCGAGGAAAAGTCGGCCGTGCTGACCGCCAACGTCGAGGGCGACCCCCAGCTCGAGGGCGCCCACAGCATCATCGTCCAGGGCATCAAGTCGGTGATGTGCGTGCCGCTGTGGAACGGCGACAAGATCTACGGCCTGATCTACCTGGACAGCCCCTTCAGCGAGAAGGCCTTCAACAAGAACAACCTCCAGCTCCTGACGGCGGTGGCCAACCTGGTCACCATGAAGATCGAGAACTTCCTCTACATCCACGAGCTGCTGAAGAAGAAGGCCATGGAGAAGGAGCTGGAGTTCGCCGCCGACGTCCAGAAGTTCCTGCTGCAGCCGACCCTGCCCGAGATCCCGCACCTCGAGACGGCGGTCTTCTACAACTCCTGCAAGCAGCTGGGGGGCGACTATTACCACTGCCTGCCGCTGGGCGGCGACCGGCACCTGTTCCTGATCGCCGACGTGATGGGCAAGGGCACCGGGGCGGCCCTGCTCACGGCGTCGCTCCACGCCTACCTCAGCACCTACTGCGAACGCCCCATCGCCCTGGCCGATCTCATCGGCTGCCTCAACCGCAGCATCGCCACCCAGTGCGACGGGCAGATCTTCGTCACCCTGTTCGCCCTGATCGTCCGGCTGCCGGACTTCGAGGTGGAGTACTGCAACGCCGGCCATAACGAGGTGATCCTCGTGCGGGGCGACGGCGCCGTGGAGCAGCTCCAGGAGGGGGGGACGCTGCTCGGCGCCATGCCCGACTACCCCTACGCCAGCCGGAGCGTGATCCTGCGTCCCGGCGATCTGCTGGCCCTCTACACCGACGGCGTGACCGAGATGGAGGACCCGGCCGGCAACATGTTCGGCAAGGAGCGGCTCATCGACCTGCTGGTGAGCCACCGGGGCCTGGCCTGCCAGGATCTTTCGTGGCGTCTGTTGGGCGAATTGGACGCGTTCCGCTCCGGCGCGGAGCCCCACGACGACGTCACGGGGATCCTGATCCGGTGCCGCTGAGGGGCGGGTAAAAATCCTGTTGACATTTGGTTTTGATTGGCAAAGAATTGGTTTGAAATCATTGAGAGAGGGTGCGCCATGGTGCTAACTGATGATATGATTGAACTTGCGCGTGCACTCAGCCCCAACGCAGTCATGGCGAAAGGCGGGTCCCGGGACGACGACGACCTGCCTGAGGATCTGCCCGACGACCTGGACAACCTCGATGAGTTGAACGACGAGGACCTTGAGGACTGGGACGAAGAAGAAGAGGAGGAATGGGAAGGCGACGGGGAAGACGAGGAGGAGTGGGAGGACGAGGAAGACGAGGACGAGGACGAGGACGAAGACGAAGACGAGGATGAGGAGTGGGACGACGAGCTCGACGAAGAGTGGGACGAAGAGGAGTGGGAGGACGAGGAGCTCGACGAGGACGAGGAGATCGATGAGGGGTGGGCGCCCGAGGAAGGCGACGACTACATCGACTACGAGTCCGATGACTACGACTACGAAGACTGGAACTAACCGCCTGAGACCAGCCTGCAGATAATCAACCACGGATGAACACGGATCAACACGGATCAATCCATACCCTATAAGATCGATAAATCACATTACCGTTCGGCTTGGACGATCTTCCCGCAGCGTGACCGTGTGCCCGGTGGATGATTGGACTCAGTATCCTTGGCAGATACTCCGATCCAGCCTGAACCAATCCATGTCCATCCGTGTTCATCCGTGGCTGATATGGTTGTCGCTGACTGATCCGCGGGCGAAGTTCATCGAGGCGTGGATCTGGGTCACCACCTCGGCCACCAGGGCCGCGGCGCGGGGGACTTCCTCCGGCCGGTTGTCGCGGGAGAAGCTGAAGCGCACGGCGCTGTGCAACAGCGGCGGCGGGAGCCCGATGGCGCGGAGCACGGGGGAGGACTCCAGCGCGCCGGAGGCGCAGGCGGATCCGGCGGAGGCGGCCAGCCCCCGCAGGTCGAGGGAGATCACCACCGCTTCTTTTTCCGTGCCGGGGAAGCTGATGTTGCTGACGTTGGGCGTCCGCCGGGCGCCGCGTCCATGGAAGACGGCCTCCGGGAGGCGGCGCGCGACCTCCGCCTCGAAGGCGTCCCGCATCGAATGCATCCGGCCGGCTTGTTCCTCCAGGCCATCGGCGGCGAGGGAACAGGCGGCGCCGAAGCCGACGATGCCCGGCACGTTCTCGGTGCCGGCCCGGCGGCCGTTTTCCTGATGGCCGCCGTGCAGCCGGGGCGCCAGGATCACCCCCGGACGCACCCAGAGCGCCCCCACCCCCTTGGGCCCGTGGATCTTGTGGGCGGAGAAGGTGAGCAGGTCCACGCCCAGCGCGCCGACATCCACCGGGATCTTGCCGGCGCTCTGGACGGCGTCCGTGTGAAAGACGGCCTGTCCGCCGAATCCTCCCGTCTCGCGGGCGGCCCGCACGATCGCGGAGAGCGCGGCGAGATCCTGGATCGTGCCGATCTCGTTGTTGGCGTGCTGAATGGTCACGAGGACCGTTTCGGGCCGGAGCGCGGCCGCCAGGTCGGCGGGCGCCACCCGGCCGTCGGCATCCACCGGCAGGCGGGTGACCGCCCAACCCTCGGCCTCGAGGGCGTCTACGGTGAGCCGCACGGCAGCATGCTCCACAGGGGATGCGACGATATGGCGGCCGAGATGCTTCCGGGCAAGGGTGGCACCATAGACGGCCAGGTTATCGCTTTCGGTGCCGCTGCCGGTGAAAACGATTTCAGCCGGACGGCCCCCGATCAGGCGGGCGCACTCGCGGCGGGCTTCTTCCAGGGCAACCCGGACGCGCTGCCCCGGCGTGTGGATCGAAGACGGGTTGGCGTAATGCTCGGTGAGGAAGGGGAGCATCCGCTCGACCACCCGGGGATCAACCCGCGTGGTGGCGTTGTTGTCAAGGTAGATCGCGTTCATGAATTTCTCTCAGCTTTCCTGAACTGTCGTGCTCGTAATCGTGCTCGTGCTCGTGCTCGTAATCGGCGGTGTCTCTTCGCGCACTCCCGCGCCGGCCGCTGACGTTCCCGGTACTGGCGCTCCACCAACCTCCTCGTGCTCGGATTTGACGATCGGCCGGTGACGGATGACCGGTGACTGGGCATTGATGCCGCCGGCACGTGCGGCCTGACCCGCCTGCGCCTGCCATGGTAATCGGTGGGGGGGAATGCTGCAACCCCGATCTGAAACTCAAGGCGTATCTGTGGCTGAATCTTTGGGAAGGACCGGGCCCCCGCCCGCATCCAGCGGGTGGGGCGGGGATCCGGCCGGAGAGTCATTTCCGCTCGATCTGG
The DNA here is from genome assembly GCA_964412195.1 of uncultured Acidobacteriota bacterium. Lineage (GTDB taxonomy): Bacteria > Acidobacteriota > JAAYUB01 > JAAYUB01 > JAAYUB01 > CAYPNP01. Next base: position 74,984 of record CAYPNP010000021.1, read on the forward strand.
ACGTCCACCTTGGTGCCCCGGGACGTGACGTCGAAGACCGGCGAGAACCTGCTCAGGGCCTTGAGACGTTCCACATTTTCAGCATCGGTCTTGACCTTGAATTTCACCCGGATGTTCTCGTACCCGCGCCGGACCTCGTCGCTGAGCCCCAGGAAGCCCCGCAAGTCCAGGTCTCCTTCCAATTCCGACTCCAGCTCCTCGATCTTGATCCCCCGCAGCGCGGCATGGTAGACCATCGTGGTGGTCAGGCATCCGGCCAGCGCATTGAGCAGGTGCTCCACCGGATTGGGCCCAATGTCCTTGCCGATGAGGACCGGCGGCTCGTCGCACGACAGCTCGAATTTCTTCTCGTGATGGATGGTCTGCTTCGCCCCGAAGAAATCCCTCACCTCCGTCTGGTTGAGCCCGCCGTCCACCCAGCGGTTATGGATCTTGAACTTGAACTTGGCGATGTCGGGTTCGCCCTTGATCGCCTCGATGGTCTTCGTAAACGTGTCTATGTTGACCCCGTTCAGGCCGTTCGCCTTTGTGGCCATGGTCATCCTCCTGATTTGGCTTTTTCGAAACGTTCAACTGGCAGGTAAGGATGAAACCCGTCGGGATCGGATTCGCGTTCCACACATCCGCCGCATCCGCGCGTGTTGAAATCGGCCCGCGTCGGAATTACAATCGGCGTCAACGATCCCGCCTGCATCGAGGGCAGTCTCTCCATTCGGGAGAGCGGGCGAAGGAGGGAGTATCCATGAGCATCCGCATCGCACGATTCCTCGTGTTCTGGGCGGCCGCCCTGTCGTGCCTGCCGCCGGGATTGGCGGCGCCGCCGGCACCCGGCCAGGCGGCGGTCACGCTGACGGCGGGCGGCCGGACCATCCGGCTGACCCACGCCTACGCCCGGCTGGAGCTGGACCTGGAGAGCCGGGAGCAAGTGGCGGTGCTGCTCACCGACGCGACCGTCCCCGCTGCCCTGCTGGACCGCGGCGTGTCTCTCTGGGACCTGCTGGCCAATGCCGGGATCGCCAACGGCTTGCACTTCCGGCTCTCCGACGAAGGCCGGGGAGAGGACTGGAAAGTCGTCCACCCGAACGTGAACACGGGCTGCGGGATCTGCAGCGACTGGGTGGCCCAGGCCAGCCAGGCAGCCGGCACGGTACAGGGGAAGGTGTTCACCGCGGCGGTCCAGACAACCGGCGGTACGCGGTGGGAATTCCGCGGCGAGTTCAACGCGGAGCTCAAATCCGGCTGGGAAGCGGCCGCCGAGGCAAAGGCGACGCCGGCCCAGCGCGGGATCCGGAAGGAGCTGCGTGCCGACGGCAATCACTTCACGCCCGACGGATTCTTCCTGGCCGCCCTGATGAATCCGGCCAACGTCAAACTCTATCTCGATGCGGGCATGCCCCCCGACACGCCCAACCCGGACACGGGCGACACGATGCTCCTGGGCCTGCTGGGCGGGGCCGACCTGTCCTCCGCGCAGCGCGCCGCCGTGCGCGAGCTGATCCGGCGCGGCGCCGACGTGAACCGCGGGGCCCGGGAGGGCGGCGGCACCCCGCTGGCGAGGGCGTTCTGCTGCGCCGACGTCGTCCGGGCGCTGCTGGACGCCGGCGCAAAGATGGGCGGGCCCTCCGGTCAGCCCGGCCAGACCGCCGCGCAGATGCTGATGAACACCGCCATCGCCTTCGACAAGCCGGACGTGATCCGGCTGCTGGTGGACAGGGGCTACCCTGTGGCGGCTGAGCGGGAAAAGCTGCTCGAGAGCGCCTCCGGCCGGCCGGAGATCGAGGCGATCCTGCGCGGAACCGCCGCCGCCAAAGCTCCGGCGGAGGCTCCCCCGGCGGTCCGGTCAACCTCCAAGCTGCCGGCCGAGGCACCACCCGGTGCGGTGCCGGCCCGCGCGGAGCTAAGCCCGGCTGCGGCCCGCCAGGCGCTGGCGGCGCGGCAGATCGCCTTCACCTCCGAAGAATTCTGGTTCGCCCTCATGGACCAGGACGCCGAACGGGTGCTGCTCTTTCTGGATGCCGGCATGGACCCGAACCAGCGCCGCGAGTCCATCCAAGACACGCCGCTGCTCTTCGCCTCGACCTGGAACTTCAGCGAGCACGCCGCCGCCCGGACGGCCATCATCCTCGGGCTGATCGCGCATGGGGCCGACGTCAACGCCTTGGACACCAACGACGCCACGCCGCTCCTGCACGCGGCCCAGTACTGCCCGGCGGAGGTGGTCCGGGCCATGCTCAAGGCCGGCGCGAAGGCGAAGGTCCAAGCCAAGGGCGGCGCCACGCCCATGATGATGGCGGTGATCTTCGGGAGGGCCGACAACGTGAAGGCGCTGCTGGAGGGCGGGTACGACGTGAAGCCGGAATTGGAATCACTGCTGCAGATCGCCGCCGCCCACCCGGAGATCCAGCAGATGCTGAAGGCGGCCGCGGGGAAACGCTGAATCAATTGCGGATTTCGGATTGCGGATTGCGGATTGAACCGCCAAGGCGCAAAGCACGCAAAGCCCAATCGGGATCAAACGCTGAACGTCGAACTTTGAACGCCGAACGCTGAACGGGAATCTGCTCGCCACAAGAAAGCTGGTTTTCGTTCAGCGTTCAGAGCTCGATGTTCAACGTTCGACGTTCAGGCTCGCTTTGCGTGCTTTGCGCCCTGACGGTTCAATCCGCAATCGGCAATCCGCAATTCGTTCACTGCTGGGCGCGGCGCTCCTGCTCGAAACCCCGCCAATGCCGGTTCATCGAGGGCGTGGGGACAAACCGCTCCCCGTCCCAGTACAGCACCGGTCCCAGCTCGTGCGCCACCACAGGCGAGTAAGGGCGTTCCAGCAGACCCTGCCGGAACAGGCGACCGTAGAGCAGCTCGTAGGCGCTGTTTGCCTCCACTCGTTCGAGCCGCAGTTGGTGGTCGAACAGGAATTCCATGCTGCCGACCAGCGGCGGGTTTTCGATCCCCGATGGCAGGGGCACGATGATCTGGCGGGGTGTGATCGGGATGTTGGTCACCGCGCCGATGGGCGACAGCTGCTGCATCACCGGGTCTCGCGGGAACAGCAGGTAATACATCTCCCGCCCCGGCGGCCGGCCCGGGCACAGGTAATCGGGGGTGTCCGGCTGGGGAGAGCACCCGGCGATGCCGTCCACGTGGAGGGCGAAGAGGCAGGGCCGTTTGTAGCCGTTGTTGCAGCCGCCGGCCAGAATTTCCATGGCCCCGTCCCCGTCGAGATCGACGTAGCTGACATCCTCGATCCAGCCGCTGTTGAAGAACTCCCCCCGGGGGCGGCCCTGGAGATCCAGCAGGGTGATCTTGGCAGGGAACAGCCGGTGGTTGCGGGAGAGAACCAGAATCTCGCGCTGCTTGTCGTTGTCCAAGTCCACCACGTCGAAACACAGGGTCCAGTTCGTGTCGCAGCGTTCCCGGCGGAAGGTCAGGGATTCGCCGGGATCGTATTTCCAGCGGATCGCCCCCCGGGAGTCGAGGCAGTAGAGCACCCAGGGCACGATGTCGCCGGGTCCGTCCATGCCGGTCACCGCCAGCACTTCCCTTTCGCCATCTCCATCCAGGTCGATCGCGCGGGAGCTCTGTTTCAAGTTGCGGGTGCGATTAAACCCGAACACCCGGCCGGTGTCCTCCATGGAGTGGGGGAACTGCCGGCGCCACAGCTCCTGCCCCGCGGCATCCAAGGCAATCAAGATCCTGCCTTTTTCCTCAACCTTGGCGAGGCGGGCGCCGGATTGGGAAGCCAGCCATCCCCGCAGGACCAGGACTCCGGTCAGGACGATCAAACTCAAGCCGAATCCGAGCAACACCCGGAGCTGCCAGGGCCGAAGAGGAGAGAAGCGGGTTCGGGCAGCCGGAGGCTCATCGGGTTGGCGTTCGAGTGCGGCAGAGCCGTCCCCCTGGGCCGGGGACAAACCGGAGTGCCGTTCAGGATCGGGAGCGGCGGCCGGTGGCAGGCGGCTGCTTTTCCACGAGGGCAGCACCGCCAGATCCAGGGCCGGCTCGGATTCGTCCGGATCACGCAGCAACATCTGCTGGGCGAGCGAGGATGCCCATTCCTTGGCTGTCGGCCGAAGAGTCGGGACGGATGTTTCCGGGACGGGCTCCGGCCCACCGCCGGATTCCGCCGGCGGCGGGCTTCCCGAGGGCGTGGCCGTCGGGGAGGATTCCCGCGATGACGCCGCAGCGCCTTCTTCATGGTCGGAGCGGACAAATTCCCGTTCCGGCCGCCCGGCCGCGCCGGCTTCTTCCTCCGTCGGGTAGGGTGACTCCAACCACGCTTTCAGCTCGTCAGTGAAGGCGAAGACGCGCGTGCCGCGGGCGCCGCCGAGGTGATGCACCGGCAGATTACGGTCCTTGGCATGGCGCTGCGCGGTCCGGGGCGAGCACCCCAGGAAGTCTCCGATCTGCTTCCAGGACTCCAGCCTCTTGCGTTCCCCCGCCATCTCTCTCCCCGTCGATGGATCGCCCCATCGCTTGCGGATCCAGTCACCCACTGTGAGCCTAAGACAGCATTTATACTCCAGAAATCCTTCCCGGGCAAGAGGGGAACATCGCCTGAAGGTGGGCACCCGGCAAACGCGATCCCTCCGGCGGGTCACGCCGGCCGGCGGTCCGGAAAATTGTATCCGTCCGGACCGCGACCTCGGCTATAATGAATGCGTCGATCAACCACCTATGCACTGACAGGAGGACGCCATGGCGGAACAGCGCCGGGTCATCACGCTCATCACCGACTATGGGGAAAAGGGGCCGTTCGCCGGGGCGCTGAAAGGCGCCATCCTCAACATCAATCCGGACGCCCAGGTGGTGGACATCACCCATTCCGTTTCCTCGGGGGACATCCTGGAAGCGGGCTTCATCCTGAGCTGCGCCTACCGCTACTACCCCGTCGGCACCATCCACATCGTGGTGGTGGATCCCAAGGTGGGCAGCGAGCGGCGGGCGCTCCTGATCTCCACCGAAAACCACTACTTCCTCGCGCCGGACAACGGCGTGCTCAGCTACGTCTTCGCCCGGGAGGAGATCTACAACGCCATCAGCCTGACCGAGGACCACTTCTTCCTCAAGCCCACCAGTCACACCTTCCACGGCCGTGACATCTTCGCCCCGGTGGCCGCCTGGCTTTCCAGGAACGTCGAATCCGCCCGCTTCGGCGAGCCGGTGGAGGACTACCTGCGGCTCGATATTCCGCGGCCGGCCGCCATCCGCGACAAGGCCTGGAAGGGGACCGTCCTGTTCGTCGACAACTTCGGCAACCTGATCACCAACTTCACGCCGGAAGAGGTCCCGCTCGACGAGCAGGGCTATCCGGCCGTGGCCAAGGTGCTGCACACCCGCGGCGAGATCACCAAGACGCGGCGCTACTTCGCCGAATTCACCGAGCGGGAGCCCTTCCTGCTCCTGGGGAGTTCGGGCTATTACGAGATCGCCATCAACAACGGCTCCGCGGCGCAGGAGCTGGGCCTCAAGGCCGGCAGCGACGTGGGCGTGCTCCTCCGCTGAGCCGCGAAAATCCGCGTCAATCCGTGTCTTAAGCATGGTGGATCCAAGAGTTGGCTCTATGACGCGGATTCACGCGGATTCACGCGGATCCGACATGATTTTCCTGATTCAAACCCAGGTATGAGCTGCGGAAATCATACAGAATCTGCGTTAACCTGCGTTGAATGGTTTGCGGATCAGCGGGGCTCGAACTCGCGGATCTGGCCGGCGAAGATCTCCACCAGCTTCGGGTCGTAGCGGGTGCCCGCCCCGCGC
>CAYPNP010000022.1:0-76037 GCA_964412195.1 uncultured Acidobacteriota bacterium
GGGGGGGCACCCGCATACTTGGTTTTTTGGGGGTGTTTTTTTTTTGGGGGTGTTTTTTGGGGGGGCGGGGGGGGGGGGGGTGGGGGGGTTTTGGGGGGGGGGGGGGGGGGGGGGGGGGGCCGGCATCTCCGGGACAGCGGCGCGCGGACTGCGCGGGGAAGGGGCCGGCGCGGGAGGCTCCGCGGGGACGGCCGCCGGTGCAGGCTGGGCGGCGGACGAGCCGGCGGGGATCGTGTACGGCCCGGCGGGCGGCTCGGCCGCCGGGGCCGCGGCGGCCGGGGGCGGCGTGTACGCGTTCGCCGGGGCGACCGCCTGGGTCGCGGGGCGGTCATTGGCCATGGCCTGGGAGAAATCGCCGGCGCGGTCCTGGAGGGTTTGCCGGGGGCCGGGCGCCAGGAAAAGGTAGAGCAGCACGAACAGGCAGATCCCGGAGATGCCGCCGTAGATCATGGTTTTCCGGGAGAACCGGGGCTGCTCTTTGTCCTCCAGGATGATCTCGGCCGTGGAGCGGGTCTGGCGCAGTTTCCGGGCCTGGCTGATCAGGTCCTGCGCTTCGCTGGCGGAGCCGTTTTCCGGCGGCGCGCCGCCGGGCAGGTTGGAACGTTCGGAAGTGTCGGACACGGGAATCTCCTTCTGCAATCTCATTGGAACGGGATCGCGGACAGCATCTGCCCGGTGATGCCGAACAGCGAGTACGCATACAACGGCCGGTCGGCGTGGATATGGATGTATCCGCCGAGCTGCTGGTTCACTCCGAGCAGCGGGTCGGACAGCAGGCGGATGTACTTGCTGCGGTCCCCCAGTCCGGTGACGGTGGCGGAATTGACCAGGACGCCGGCGGCGCTCCAGATCTCGATGGTGACGTTGGTCGGGTGGCCGCTGTCATTCACCAGGGCGATGCCGGTGTAGTAAAGGTCATCCTGGGCGACATGGGAAAAGTAGATGTCGGTCTGGGGCGTCGGCTGGGCCGACAGGGCGGAGAGCACCTGGTCGCCTTCGCCGCTGAAGATGATGCCGGCGTGGACGCGGCTCGTGTCGCCGGTCACCTCGATCCAGCCCGTGCGGAGATCCGCCGGCTGGCTGATTCCGAAAAGCGCCCAGACGTCGTTGAGCAGGATCCGCTTCGACAGCACGTCGAACGTGGTCGAGGCCAGTTGCACGCCGGTCTCCGAGTAATAGCGGGCCGTCAGATGGGCAGCATTGGCGTCCGAGTTGCTGAAGACCACCTGGGTCCGCCAGCCTCCGCCCTCGGCCACGTGGGGCAGGACGAGGGCCCGCCCGGCCGCGTAGAGGCCCTCCGCCGGCAGGCAGGCCCGGGTGAGTTCGCCGCCGAACTCGGCCAGCGCCCAGATCGGCTGGTCGGACTGCAGCACCAGGAAGGCCGGCTCGCTGACCTCGAACTCGGACCCGTCGATCACCAGCCGGTGGCCGGCGCCGACGGTGCGGTTTAGGTTCTTGACGCCGCTCCCGTTCCGGTAGAGCTGCATCGACACCGAAGCGCCGGACGAGTTGGGATTGACCAGGTGGACGCGGCACAGGCTGCCCGGAGCCAGGTCCAGGTAGGGCAGCGCCAGCTTCATCAGCGGCGGGGTGCCGAAGGCAAACCCGTCCATCCAGTCCAGGGAGGCGGCGTAGAACATGGTGAAGCCCTTGACGCCGTACAGGGGCGTCGTCCCCCGGGCCCACCCGGAGAAGGGCACCGGCAGGCCGAGGTCGGGGGAGTTCCACTCCCGGACGAACTGGGTCCCGCCCAGCAGGGAGATGTTCTTCCCGGCGGACGGCACCCCGGCGTCGGAGTAGGGCGTCAGGGCCAGCGAATAATTCTGCAGAGGCAGCGGGTTGACGAAGGAAAAGCCGATATTGCGCTGGTCGTCGCTTTCGACCCGGACGATGCCCACCCGGCGGTTCTGGGTCAGCACGTAGAGCTGGTCGGACTGATCGCAGACCGCCAGGGCCACCGCCCCCTCCCGGTCGATGGCCACCCGGGCGGGCCCGTTGGGCGTGGAAAAGGACTCCGTGGCGTCGCCGGTCCGGGGGTCGAGCAGGAGCACCTTGTTGCCCAGCCGGGAGGCGACGAAGGCGGCGTGCGTGCCCGGCACCGTCACCACGGCGTTGTCCTGGTCGAAGGTGACGCCGGGATAGGTCTTCTGGGTCACCGTGCCGGCGCTCTCATCCACCAGGGTGATGGAATTGCCGAGGGTGTTGACGACGAAGATCTTCTCGTGGTCGGCGTCCACCGTGACGCTGACGGGGCCCGAGCCGGTCTGGACGTACGGCTGGGCCGAGCCGTCCTCCAGCGAGTACACCAGCAGCCGGTTCTGCGAGTAGGCCGGAATGTAAATCTCCCGCCCGTCCGGCGAGAAGTCCAGGTTGGTGGCATCCTGGCCGAGGGTGCCGGTCAGGATGTCGTACTGGACGCTGAAGCTCTCGCCCTGGTAGAAATCGGACAGGTTGAGGACTTTCAGGTTGAGGAAGCTGTTCTGGCGGCACAGCACGGCCAGCCAGCGGCCGTCGGGGGATAGCCCGCAGACGGTGGGCATGGTGCCCAGATACCCGGACCGGATCAGCGTTCCCGACCAGGGGTCGAAGGCGTACAGGTAGCCGTTGTAGCGGGAGGCGACGAAGGCGTAGCGGTTGTCTGGGGTGATCGCCACGTTGTTGTAGTAGTCGAAGTTGGCGTTGGCCTCGAACGTCGGCAGTTGCGTTGCGCCGGTCAAGGTTAGGCGGTACAGCGTGACATTGTCGCCGCCGTACTGGATGGTGCCGTAGTTGGTGGCGGCCAGCAGGGAGCCGTCGCGGCTGAGGGTGACGCTGGCGGGGTGGGTCCCCGCGGCGAGGCTGTCGGCGGTCAGCGACTGCAGGTCCAGGCGGACGATCTCGTTGCGGTCGGGATTGGCGACGAAGGCCCACCGGCCGTCGGGCGTGACCGCCGGGCGGTTCCAGGTGTTGAAGTGGAACGTCCCGGACTGGACCTGGTGGGAGGCGTACTGCGCCCACGCCGCGGCGCACGCCAGTGTGGCGAAGATCAATCCGAGGCAAATTGTCTTTTTCATGGCGGTCGCTCCAAGAAGCTTAGATGCAGGAATTGGCCTTATTGTACATGATTTTCCTCCTCCCGGCGACTCCAAGGACATACCGCCTTGATTCTTCGACCTTAGATTCGGAAATCTTCTTCACCAGGCGGCTCGACCTCGGCCTGATTCCGACAACAGACCGGTCCACGTCGCCGGGACGGCCAATTTGCTTGATACGTCTGAATGCCGGCTCAGTTCGGAGAGATGGGCAACTGCGTCAGTGCAGCCTTCGTTTCATCATTACCAAATCTCGAAGACTGACCTCTCCGTCCCCATCGAAGTCGGCGAAACCAGGGTCGTCCAAGGTGGGTTCATAGTTGTCGCCCAGATATTCAGCCAGCAGGACTGAATCGTCCGCTTCAACTTTAAAATCGCCATCGAGGTCTCCCAGAAGCGGGTACACGGTCAGCATGCTGGCTATCGCAGCGCCCTCAAGGTTTGACCAACTGACCGGGAGGTAAGCCTGAGTCCAGAAGTCGTACACCTCCAGGGACAGCCTCCATGCTTCCCCGCTGCCGGGGATGGGCGGAATGGCCGGCAGGTCGAAGTTCACCTCCAGCTCGTCCAGATCATCCGCACGGAGATGCCGGATCTCTTCCGGCGGAATCTCGACGACGGAGCGAGCGGTATCCCCCTGCGCATTTGATTTCCAAAGCGTAAGCCGGACCGGGTTCACGCAGAATCCCGCACCGATGTTGCGGAGCTTGGCGCGAACATAACCGCCGGTCGAGTTGCGGTCACGGCGGATCTCGGAAAGCTGGAAACGATAGCCCAGGCGATTCTTGTAATATTGGTAAGTGGGGGTGGCGTAGGACAACACGGCGTCCTGGAGCCCCCAGCAGCCGATGTGGAGCATCCCCGACAGGCCGCACATGTTCAGTTGCATGAAGTTGGGGTGGAAGGTGAAATCATCGGCCAGGCTCTCGTTGGAATCCCACTCGCAGAAATACGGCGCCGTCGACCGGATCGCCTCCCGCAACGCCAGGTCATAGGAAGGGTCCGGCAGCCGGACCTGCGCGGCTCCCCCCAAGTGTAGGGTGTATCCATGGTCGCGAGCCACGTCGAACATGTCCGTCACGATGCTCTGCTGGGGATCGAGGATGCCGCGCTGGTGGCAATCCAAATCCGCGGACTGCCAGTGGTAGTTTTCGCTCATGAAGAGGTCCACCGGGTGGGGCAGGCTTTCCATCCGCTCGCGGAAGTCCGCAAACCAGGCATCGACGTTCTGACGGAAGGATGTCCAGTCCCGCGGCGGGCCTGCCTGGCCGTAGGCGGTGAACAGGGCCACGTGGTTTTGCCCCCAGTTGCCCATGAACGCCGCATGCATGCCGGCGAGGCACTCGAATTGTGCCGCGTAATCCGCCAGCTCCTGGTTCCAGGGGGCAACGACGGCCGGCAAGACGGTGGGATTGAAGTAATTGAGCTCCCGCAACTGGTACCGGCTGTAGTACGGCGGGAAGCGGGCCTGGCTGATGCAGAGGGTCCAGTTCGGATTCAGGCAAAAATCCAGCAGGTATGTACCCAGGATGTCCGCGGCCTGCGGGCAACCGCTGCAATTGCAGACATCCTCGATGTAGGGGGGGAAATCGTCGATGCCCCATCCGTTGGGATACCCGTCCAGGTAGGGGAAGCAGGTGTCCTCAAAGGTCACGGCCAGGAACACGTGGAACCTCTTGTAGACGTCCGGCTCTTCGGCATTGAACGCCTCGACGGTCTCCAGGAAGGAACGGAGGTCGCCCTCCTTCAACTCCTCGAACTCCCGCCACCGGAGCCGAATGTAGAGCACTCGGGAATGCCCCTCGAAGAAGGCCGATCCGCCGCCATTGGAAAAGTAATTGATCCCCGATTGCAGGTCCTGCAGCAAGGCGGGGAGATCCGCGCTGCCATCCCGGATCTCTCGCTCGAGGCAGTAGGCCACCCAGCTCATCCCCGGCGCCGGGATGATGGGATCGGAACTCCCCGCTCCCACAGGCGTCGGGGTGACGACGGCTTCTGTCGCGGCCGCGGCGCCGGCCAGCGCCAGCAGGGCGGCAGCGATGCAAGCCCCCCGCCGGAGACCTGCCTCCCGCGATAGCTTGATGGCGCTGAATGAAAACGCCGGGATACGGATCATCAACACTTCCTCGCCCCCGCCTGATTCATTTCGGAAGCGGGGCCGCCCGGTCCAGCCGATCGGCCCGCTCCGGATCGTGCCGCCCGGCCGCGCCGGCCGCGACCCGGACGGAGCGCGTCTCGGACCACTCGGAGCAGTAGCGCTTCGGGCACGACGCGACCGCGCGCACGCGGTAGTAGAAGGCCGCCGTGTCCGAAACGGTGTGGGTGACGTCCAGAAAACAGTCCACGAGTTCGACAATCTCGGCGTCCTCGAAGGAAGGATCGGCCGCCTCCTGCAGGATGTAAGAGGCCGCCGGGCCAAGGTTGCTCCAGGAAACACGGTAGGTGGGGCCGGCCGTGGCGGGGACGCTCAGCACGGGGACTGGCGGCGGGCCGCAGGGATCCACCTGGATCCGAAGAAAAACCGTCTCTCCCTGGGTCAGGGGGACGGCGTCCGCCGACTCCAGGTCGGGCTTCCGGTCGTACCATGTGCCGAGATGTCCGTCCCCCGGCCAGACGTAGACCTGATAGACACCGGTTTTCAATCCTTTGGCTTCGAAGATGTCATAATAATTGGAATAGACTCGCCCTACTTCCATGCCGTCTTGAAAGACCGAGACCTGCGCCCTGGAGACCACTCCATCCGCCGGGTCGAAGACCATGCCCGAGATCATGCCACCCTGGGCCAGCCGGACATCGATATCGCCCAGCGATTGATCCCCGAGCGGGAGGGGTGTCGCGGTCTCGTAACGGTCCTGATCCAGGTACCATTCTTGCACCAGGTTGCGGCTCGACTGCCGGTTGACGGACCATGGTAAAAAACAGAGCCGGTACTCTCCCGGCGGCAGACCGCGCAGCTCGTAGGAACCGTCCAGATCGCCGGCGCACCAGGAAACGTCTTGACCGAATGCATCATAGGCGTCCACGTAGACCGAATCCACCGCCCAGCCCTGTTCGTCGGTGACCCGGCCGCCGATGCGATACCCCGGTCCCAGCCGGATGTCGACACCGGTCAGTTCCTGCCCGCCGGCCAGGATGAGGGAAGTTGCCTGGGCCGGGTCGGGAGTGCCCGGATACCAGACGCTGCCGTAGTCGCCCGCCTGGAGCGGCCGGAAATACACCTTGTATTCCCCCGGCCAGAGATCGGTGACTTGGTAATAACCCTCAGGGTCGGTTGCGGAGGAGTTCCAGTATTGCCCGGCAGGGGAAGTTTCAACCCAGATGTCCGGGAGACCCGCTCCGTCAGTCCCGGTGACCCGGCCGGCAACGGCGGCAGGACGTTCTAGTTGAATATCCATACCCTCGAGGACCTGGCCGGAGGCCAGTTTGACCAATTGGGCGGTTTCGAAGGAGGGCTGGTGAGGATACCAGGTCAGGAGGCAGGTTCCCTCCCAATCACCCGGGCATTCGATCTTGTACCGGCCGCCTGCCAAGCAAGTCAGGGCATAGTTCCCGCTTTCATCCGTCATGGTCCAGTTGTCGCGTGACATTCCGTAAGGATCGGAATCGGCGTGAGCGATGACATCCGCTCCGGCAACGGCTTGCCCGTCTGCATCGGTTACCCGGCCCAAGATGCGGGCACCGGGTTCGAGTTGGGCGTCAATCCCGGCGACCGTCTGGTCCAGGGCCACCGTCACCGTGTCGCCAGACTGGCTGCTCGGCTGGCCGCGATACCATTGCTCAGCGAGATCGTACTCGCAGCCCCGGAAGGAAACCAGGTAGTCCCCTGGTTCCAGGTGTCGCATGGTGTAACATCCCGCGGCATCCGTGGAGGCTAAACCACGGTCATGGTTGGTTACTCCATCCGCTTCGATCTGTGCCCCGGCCACCCCGTTCCCATCCGGACCGGTGACCCGCCCGGTGATGATCCCGAGCCGCCCGAGCACGGCGTCGATTCCCGCGACCGTCTGCTCAAGCGGGACGTCGACCAAGGTCGCCACGTCGATGTTGGCCTGGTCTGAATACCACTCGCCCTGAAAGTCCATCCGGAAGTCCACGTAGAATTGGATCTTGTAAAGGCCCGGCTGCAGGCCCACCGTGGAGTAATTCCCCTCGGCGCCGGTGGTGAATTTCCAGTAGAGGATGTCATCCCGGAATAACCGGACCTCGATGCCGGCGATGCCCTGCCCCGCGGAGTTGGTCACCCGGCCGGTGACCCGCCCCAGGCGGGACAGGACCGCGTCGACGCCTGCAACCGTCTGGTCGGCGCCGAGAAAGACGGCGTCGGCTTCCTCCTGCCCCTCCTTGCGGTCGTACCACTGCTCCATGAACTCGCCGGCGAAGAACATCACCCGGTACTCGCCCGGTTCCAGGCCGTCCATGCGGTAGTTCCCGCCCGCGTCGCAAAAGCATCGGGCGATGGAATCCGACTGGACGAAGGTGACCAATGCATAAGGAACGTTCTGTCCTCCAGCGTCGGTTACCCGCCCGGTGATAGAGCCAGTCCCCGGCGCCTCCACGGCTGCCAGTCCGGCAAACTCCACCCACGCCGCCATCAGCGCGATCCACGACAACAGATGGGCAATGCGGATCCAACCGGCATGAAAAGCCATATCTGTAAAAACACTACTGCGGTTCCCTAAAACAATCAAGAACAAACCAGGAGACCGCCCGGACCCCCCGCCGGACGTCATCTGGCCCAGGACGGATCCGTTGCCGAAGCGGGCAGGCTCAGTTCCGAAAGTTTGAGATATCAGACAGGGCGGTGGGGGTCTTCGGGGTCGAAGTCCTCGGCGTGGGAGTGGCGCGGGGGGGTGGCGGCGGCCCGGGCGGCCCGCTGCCCGGCCACCCGCTGCAGGCCGGCCTCGTCGCCGGCCTCGGCGAAGAGCTTGGCCGCCTTGTCCAGGTCCCCGCGCTGAAGGTGTCGCTCCGCCAGGGGCGCCAGCTCGGCCGGCGCGCCCAGCTTCCGCAGCAGCCGGGCGGCGTTGTCCAGATCGTTCTTCTCCAAGTACCGCCCGGCCAGCGTCCGCAGGCCGTCGGAATCGGCGGCGGCGGCGAAGGCCTTCTCGGCGCCATGGAAATCACCTTTTTCCAGGAGCAGGCGGCCGGCGCGGGCGTGCTCGGCGGGCGCCGCTTCCAACCCGCCCAGCTTCAGGGTCTTGATCCACTCGTTGTAGTGGCCCCGTTCCAGCCAGATTTCGGCGGCGCGGCGTACCCCGTTGTCCTGCCCGGCGGCGGCGAACGCCTCGGCGGCGCGGCGGAGGTTCCCCTTGGCCAGCAGGTGCTCGCCGACGGCGGCCAGCCCCGCTTTGTGCTCCAGGCGCTGGAAAATCCTCCAGGCGCCCTCGGCGTCGCCGGCGGCCAGCAGCTCCTCGGCCGCCTTCTTCTCGTCGCGCTTTTTGGAGGAAAACAGGAAGTCCATCGCCTCACTCCTTCCAGTCGGGGTAGGAATCGAAGAACCGGGCCCAGCGGCTCTCTTTCCGCAGGGCCCGCTGGATCCGCTTTCCGCGGACCGGCCACCACAGGAAGTCGTGGTAGAAGTAGGAGCCGAACACGAACAGGTAGACCAGCGGCGTGTGGAAGAAGAGCCACTGCAACCGCTTCAGGGGGCCGAACCAGAGCAGGTCGCCGACGCGGCTGGCCAGGTTGTCCCCCACGGGGAAGCCGAAGTTCACGCTGCCGATGTCCTCGCCCCGGATCTCGATCTCGCGCACGTCGCCGCAGCCCAGGCCCCGCTCGTGGGCCAACCGGAGGTAGCGGATGGACAGCGGATCGAAGCCCATCATCTTCGCCGCCAAGGCGTCGATGGCCACCGAGTCGGCGCCGGCCAGCAGGTAGTTCTTCTCCACGGGGCGCATGGTGCGGGGGCCGGGGCCGGAGCCGCAGATCGTGCCGTCCATGACGGTGAAGATGCCGGCGTGGAGGTCCTGTTGGACGGCCAGCAGGTCCACCAGCGTCTCGTGGATCCAGGTGTGGGTGTAGTGGCGGCGGGTGTTGAGCAGCCCGCCGAAGGCGTTCTTCATCGAGCCGGTGGTGGTGGTGTAGATGTGGGTCTTGACCGTGGGCAGGTGGACGACGCTCTTGCCGGCGAAGAACTCCGGCACGTGGATGCCGCGGGGGTAGATCTTCGGCAGGGCCAGCATCTCCGCCTTCGGCTCGTAGCGGATCCAGCGGATGTCGGCCGGATCGCAGTTGTACCGCTCGGGGATGCCGTACCGCCGGTAGATCGGCGTCAGCTTGTTGAGGTCGCCGCCCTGGAACGGGTCGGTGACCACGGTGTTGTTGTGCACGGCCACCAGGTCGGCCCGCCCGGAGGCCTGCAGCGCCCGGATCGTGCCCTCGAGCTGCCAGGGCGTGGTGTTGGCCGAAAGGTACGGGAAGTGCCAGGAGATGTTGTCCTTGAGGATGACCGTCGCGCCGGCGGGCAGCGCCTCCGCCATGCCGGCGAGCGTGCACGCCCGTTCCACGTCCGCGAAGACGGTGGAGGGATCGGACTTGATGACGGAGACAACGGCACGACTCATGGAGCTACCCTGACCGAGCAGTGCATTCAATCATGAAACCGAACACTGAACATCGAACATTCAACATCGAACATCGAAGTCAAACCGTAACCTGCGAAATTATAGGAGGTTCGACTTCGATGTTCAATGTTCGATGTTCGGTTCGGAACGATGCTTCCTCCGCCTAGATTTCAAACCGGGCGGACCATCCGCCGAGGGCCACCGCGACGCCCGGCGTGAGCCAAGCCTTCTCGACCCGGGCGCCGTTGACGTACGTGCCGTTGCGGCTGCCCAGGTCCTCGATCCAGAACTGCCCGTCGGCCGTCCGCCAGATCCGGGCGTGGTGGCGCGAGACGCCGGGAACCGAGAGCACGACCAGGTTGTCGCGCTCGGCGCCCACCGTGGTGCACTCCGCCCGCAGCGCGTGGATGGCGCCGGTGAAATCCCGCAGCCGGGGGCCAACGGACGTCGCTGCCGCCGGCGGCGACTGGGCAACTGGGGAAATCAATGGAACTTGGGCAGGTGCCGGCGATAGTCCGGCCGGGCCGGCCGGACGTCCACTCGCGCCGGCTTTCTGCTTCTTCCGGCTCCGGACGATCAGGATCACCGGCAGGACCAGCAGCAGGAGCAGCAGGGCCAGGCTGCCGCCGCCGTACAGGGCGATCTTCCCCCACGGCCGGCCGGCGCCGGGGCGCGCCGCCGCCAGCTCTTGGCGGGCCACGGCGTCCGGGTCGGGGGGCAGCGCGGCGAGCGCCTCGCGGGTGTCGTCCAGCGACCCCTGGAACGCCTCCAGCCGCTCCTTGAGGCGGCCCACCGCCGGCGCCCAGCGGCTCTTCGCCGTCGGCTCCCCCGCCGCCAGCCGCAGGGCCAGCATCCGGCACTCGCGCAGCGATGCGTCGAATTCGCCCCGCTGCCGGGTGTAGCGCTCCAGCGCCCGGGGATCCGCCTGGCCCAGCGCCGACAGCCCCGCGAGCTGATCCATCTGCCAGCCGGCGGCCACCTGCTCGGCGGCCAGGATCAGGAAGAGGGCCGGCTCCGGGTCGCCCCGCGGTGCGGCCTCGAGCACCTCCCAATCGATGGCATCGGCCAGCTCCAGCTCCGGCACTTCGGCCCCGCCCGAACCGGGCAGCAGCCCCGCCTGGACTACGCGAACCGCCGTCCGGCCGGGTACCGCCGCACCGCGCATCAGATCGGAGACCTGGATCCGGCCGCCAGAGGCCTGGGCCACGCAGTACAGGACCTCCTTCTCCGCCTTCTCCATGATGGTGATGAAGCGGTTCACCTCGGCGAAGAAGCGGATGGCGCTCACCGCCGTGTCGAGCTTCTCCTTGACCTTCTCCAGCTTGTCCATGGCCTCGACCAGCTCGAAGTTCAGCGTGGCGTAGCCGATGAACTTGCCGGCCAGGGCGGTGCACTCGGTCACCGTGTCGACGAAGACCTTGAGGTAGTCCTCGCCGATCCGCCAGGCGGTCAGGGCCAGGATGTCCCGGCGCATGAAGTCCAGCTCGACGCTCAGGTGGGCGTCCAGGGTGGTGGACGCGCGGCGGATGGCGTCGTAGTCGTCGTTGTCCAGGAACAGCTCCAGGTCGGTGTTGCCCGCCTCGACCCAGGGCGCGAGCAGCGCAGTGACCACCCGCTTCTGGATGCCGAGGTCGACCTCCGGAAGCCACTCGGCCAGGGCGCTGGACAGGGCCTCGAGCATCTTGGGGATGGCCACGTTGCGCAGCGAGCTCCGGGCGCCCAGAAACTGCTTCTGGACGTCGCTGGCCAGGTACTGGTCCGACAGGTACTTGAAGAGCCGGGTCTGGGTGCTGGTGGAGCGGTGGGCGTACTTGTTCAGCAGCGTCTTGATCTTGGTGAGGCCCACGGTCGTTTCGAGGGCCTTGGTCTTGCCCTTGACCCACTTCTCCAGCTTGGAGTCGGCGTAGAAGAACGCCGCCACGCCCTTGAGGAAGTCCTTGCCGTGCTCCACCAGCGCCTCGGCGGCGATCCCGCCCTCGCTCTTGGACGTCTTGAGCACCATCATCATCAGGCCGAAGGTGCGCAGCTTGACGGCCAGTCCCTCGGCCTCGTCGGGCTCGAGCGCGGCCAGCTCGCCCTGCGCGCCCAGCACGAAATGCTCGCCCTTGCCCTGCACCGCCTCGGAGGCCGGCCACTCGCGCAGGTGCTTCAGGCAATTGAACTGCCGCGCGACGAAATCGGCCGACGGGCGGACCAGGAACGGCTTGGCGAACTCCTTGTCCCACCGCTCCCAGTTGGCCATCTGCATCTTGACGGTGAACTCGCCGTCCTCGTCGGTGACGGCGTCGTCCACGGCGGCCCATTTCAGGATCTTCTCGTCGCCGTCCAGCTTCACCTTGGCGTTCTGGAGCGGCAGGCGGGTCGGCATGCCAGGCAGGCGGTAGTCCACCACCTGGAGCAGCACCCGGCCCTTGATGGTGCCGTTGAGGCTGCCCAGGTTGATCGGCAGCACCATCCGCTCGACGCCGGGCTTCTCCACCACCAGCCGCACCGGGGCGCTCTTGAGCAGGCCGATCTGGGCGGTGACGGCGCCGGTCTCCTCCGAGGAGGCGTAGTCCACCGACACGTCGCGGTTCTTGATCGCGCCCGTCTCCTGCATGTCCTTCGCCTCCAGCCTGGGGGCGTGGTAGGTGGCGCGGGCCGTGCCCGTACCGTCGGTGACGGATTCGATTCCGCTCAGGGAGCCCTCCTCGGACGGGCCGAACACGCCGTATTTGTCCAGCGACCACTGCAGCGCCAGCCCCGGCACCGGGCGGCCCAAGGCGTCCAGGTAGGTGAAGCGGACCTCCGTGGCGGATTCCCCGTCGCCGGCGATCGGGTTCTTCATGGCCACCAGCGTCACGGTCGGCTTGGGCTTTTCGGGAGGCTTGGGCTTGTCCTCGGGCGGGGCGGTCCGGTAGAACAGGATGGGCGGTGCGAACATGTACATCACGTCCTGCCCCAGTGAGGTCACGAACGATGGGAAGCCGATCTCGCCGCCGCCGGCCCGGCGGATCATTTCGTACTCCTTCGCGTCGGTGAGGAGCACCTTCTGCCACGTGACCCCGCTGAACGAGGCCGTCCCTCCGCTGAAAATCACGGCCAGTTCGCTGGATTCGCCGGACTGCTTGAGGGTGGCGCCGTACGGCCCCGGTTCCCAGGTGAAGTCCGCCTGGCCGGTGATGTCCTTGCCCCGGAAGTACCCGTTGAGCGCGCCCAGGGCGGCGCCCACGGCCGCGACCGCCACCTTGGTCCGCCCCTTGGCCCCCTGGTGCTCGGCCACCAGGTAGATGTTCGGATCGTCGGGCGGGACGGTGGAGAAGCCGCTTTCCTTGGCCGTCCGGAGGGCGATCTCAGCGGCCTTCCGTTCGCTGACCACCCCCTGGATATTCTGGATGATCAGGGCCGTCAGCTCCAGGGAGCGCAGCAGGATGGTCGGCTCGCTGCCGAAGAGCGGCGCCTGGAGGTTGGCCGCCGCCCGGCCGTTGACCATCATCGGCCGCTCGGGCGTCAGCTTGCCGGAGCTGGCCCGCAGGTCCACGGGCCCCTGGAGGTACTCCAGCACCCGGCCGTCCTCGCCCCGGGCAGTGACGGTCACGGTGGTGACGTCCTCCCCGTTGCCTTGGAGGGTGGGCTTCCCCGGTTCCACCAGCAGCCGGACCTCCTCGGCCTGCTTTTCCGGTTCCTCCGCTTCCTCCGTTTCCTCTTCCGGCTCGGGCTCGGCCGGCTGGTCCTCCGGCGGCGGCTCGGCGTCGGTCGCCGAGCCCTGCCGGGCGATCAGGGAGAACACCTCGGACACGGCCTTCGGCAGGGCGTCGTCCTCCTCCGGGGCCGGCCGGCGGTTCGGGTCCACGAGGAAGCGCACCACGTCCGGCAGGCTGCCGTCCGGCTTGGTGAAGTGGAACACCACTTCGCCCGGCGCGACCGCCACGGAGCGGATGACCACCACCGAGCCCGCGGGATAGCCCCCCCCGTCCGTGCGCAGGGGCAGGATGACCTTGCCGCCCCGCACGTCCACGGTGCACGGCGGCCGGAGGATCCCCAGGCGCAGGTGGGCCCGCCGGTTGACGTACTGCCGCCGCAGCAGTTCCACCAGGTCCCCGCCGGCCTCGCCCACCGTGGCGGCAGCCCCGGCCAGGATCAGGGCAATCAGCAGGATGGGACGGAAGTGCTTACACATGGGCGCCTCCGGACCATTGAGTCAATTGCGGATTGCGGATTTCGGATTGCGGATTGGCCCTTTCGTGTGGTTCGTGTGGTTCGTGGTTATTTCGGGATTGTGAATTGCGAATTGCGAATTGCGAATTGCCAACCGCTTTCCTGAGTTCCTGAGTTCCATATTGATTATTCTGGAGTTCGGGATTCAGGCGGGAGAAGTAGTCGGGGATCGATTCGTACTCCTCCTTGACCGGGTTGGACGGCGCGCGCATGATGAATTGGGCCGCCACGACGAACGACACCGACAGGACCACAAGGATCAGTACGAACCACAGGCAGCAGGAACAGCAGCCCCGCTTTTTCTTCTTCGGTGGGAGAGGCTGGGCGGGCGTCGGCGGATAGGCATACGGGGCTGGCGCGGCGGGGGGCTGGCTCACGTCTCCTCCTGGAGAATGCTCTCAAGTCTGGCGGTGACGGGCTGATTGTAGGCGATCCGGGCACGGCGGTCAACGGGCAGGATGACCGCCGGTGAGCCGCGTCACAACCGTGGAGAGGCGGGCGGGCGGCGCGACGGGTCAGGAGTTGGGCTTCAGCTGGATGACCTGGCGGCGGTTGTCCACCGTCACGGTGAAGTTGGCGAGGAGGTTCTGGCCGAGGAGGTTCTCGCGGCAGTTCTCCACCACGACCACCGGCAGGTTGCGCACCTCCAGGTCGCCCACCAGGAGACTCTCGATCACTCCGACGTAGCAGCGGGTGGGGCCGTTGGCGGTGTGTACCGTGCCCGACTGGCTCCGGTCGATCGTCACGTTGGCGCGGTAGGCCAGTTCGGTGGAGATGGCGGTGATCGATGCGCCGGTGTCGAAGACGAAGGAGGCCGCGGCCTGGTCGTTCACCCTGGCGCTGACCATCATCACGCCCCCTTCCGAGAGGAAGGGGATCTGGAACGTACCGCTCCAGTCCGGCGGCGGGGCCGCGCCCGTGTCCCGGCTGACCAGCTTGGTCTTGGTCTCGTGGCGCTTCATCCATTTCTGGAGGACTTCCTGCACTTCCTTGTCGGACAGGCTCCGGCCGGCCATATCCCCGAGCGGCACCGAGTCGGGGCGGGGGTTGAGGGTGGCCTCCTCCGCCAGCCGCTTCTTCTCTTCGGCGGCCTTCCGCTCCGCCTCCTGGGCGGCGCGGACCTCCTCGTTGGCCTTCTGGGTCGCCGCCAGGTCGATGTAGCGCAGCGGGACGGTGGCGGTCATCGCGTTGATGGTGTAAGTGACGCTGCCGGACCCGATTTTCAGGTCCTTGACGTCCATCCGCGAGCCGTTTTTGAACACAATGACGTCCGCATCCGTATAAACCAGCGGCAGGAACAGGAGACAGAGGATGATTTTTTTCCAGGGCGCCATCGGGTTTGACCTCGCAGGACTTTCACTATAATGGAAACACTCCGCCCGGACAAGAAATTTTCTTGACTCCGCCGGGCGGTTTGATTTATTAAGTTGAGGTTGAAGCGTACGACATTTCAAACCGATAGCCGCGGTGGGAGGAAGCATGGAAGAGTTTGAAACGAGGGTGCGGAAGGTCATCGAAGAGATCCGCCCCTTCCTCCAGAATGACGGCGGCGACGTGGAGTTGGTGGAGATCGTCGGCAAATCCGCAAAGGTGAGGCTGACGGGACACTGCGCCCATTGCCCGGGCGCGCAAATGACCTTGCGGTATGGCATCCAGCGTACGCTGAAGGAACGGATTCCGGAATTCGATCAGGTGATTCCGGTCTGAGCCGAACGCCCCGCTTTGTCCGAAACCATTCCCGTTTCGCGAACGAAACGTTAGAGGTCATGTATGCCAAAAGTCGACAGGGATGCCATCAAGGCATTGGCCAAGCAGCATAATATCGCCCTTTACTCGGCCAAGATGATCCTGAAGGAAAAGTGGACCCTCGACTACGCCCTCTCCCTCGAGAAGCCGGTGTGGAACCAGGGCGTGCGCTGGCTGCTGTCGTCGAAGAAGAAGAAGTTCATCATGGCCTTCCGCACGTTCGACCGGGGCACGGTCGTGGGCAAGGTGCTCAAGGTCCGCAAGTACAACAACCTGGTCCTGTCCCGCGGCCGGCTGAAATACATCGAGAAGATCGACACCGCCTACATCTACAACTCCCGCATCCACCGCCTCCTGCCCGACTACATCAAGCGCGACCCGTTCGTCAGCGACGCCAAGGACAAGCCGGCCTACAAGCCGTCCGACCGGAAACAGGTCGACCTGGCCGCCATCAAGGAACAGACCGCCGTCCGGCTCACCCTCTACACCGGGGAGATCATGGAGGGCATCATCGCCTGGGTCACGGACTTCGACTTCGAGATCCGGCTGGACCGCTACCTGTCGGTGATGGTGTTCAAGCACGCAGTCTGCGACGCGGTGGAGAAGGAATACCACCGCTTCACCCAGCCCATCCGCAAGCGCCCCGAGCGCAAGCCGTTCCAGAAGGACCGGCCGCCCCAGCGCGGCTCTTTCCACCGGCCCCCGTCCGGCGGAAGCGGCGGTGGATTCGGGCCTACCGGTTTCGGCCCCCACTGAAGAACCGCGCCAGACGCTCCCCCGCCTCCCGGATCGCGATCTCGTCGGTGAAGCCGAACGAGAGGCGCAGCTGGCCCTCCCCCGCGGGGCCGAACGCCGAGCCCGGGATCGCCACCACGCCCTCGGACCGGATCAGCTCTTCCGCCACTTCGCAGGAGGGCCGGCCTCCCCGGTAGCCGACCATGGTAAAGAGGGCCCCGGACGGTTGCCGCCAGCGCAGGCCGGGGATGCCCCGGATCACCGCAGCCAATAGCGCCACGCGGCGGCGCAGTTCCTCCCGGTAGGCGGCGGGGTAGTCGGGGAAGCGCCGCAGGCAGTCCGCCGCCAGGCGCTGGCCGGGCACTGGAGCGCAGATCAGGGTGGTGTCCTGGACCTTCAGCACCTGCCGCAGCGCCTCCGGCGGGGCGATCAGGTAGCCGACCCGCCAACCGGTCATCCCGAACAGCTTGGAGAAGCTCCCCACCACGATCGTCCGTTCGCGCCCGCCCTCCACCTGGAACGGGTGGAGCGGGGCCTCGCCGCCGAACTCCAGCAGCCGGTAGACTTCGTCGTAGTAGAGGACCCATTCCCGTTCCCGGCAGAGGCCGACCAGGGCGCGCACCTCGTCCGCCGGGTAGACCGCGCCGGTGGGGTTGTTGGGATTGACGCAGACGACGCCGGCCGTGCCCGGCCCGGCCGCCCCGGCGGGCAGGCGGTCGAAGTCCAGCCCGAACCGCTCCCCCCGCACCGCCATCGGCCAGGGGGCTTCCTCCAACCCCAGGAGCCGGAGTGCCATGGCGTGGTTGAAGTAGCAGGGCGCTGGCAGGACCACCCGCTCGCCCGGCGCGGCGGTGGCCAGCAGGGCCTGGAAAATGGCATGGTTGGCCCCGGCCGTGACCAGGACCTCGGCGTCGGGATCCAGCTCCACCCCCAGGCGGGCGCGGTAGTCGGCGGCGATGGCCTCCCGCAGTGCCGGCAGCCCCTGGTCGGGGGAATAGACGTGCAGGGACCGGTCGGCCAGCTCCGCCCGGAGGGCGTCCAGGCAGGGGGGCGGCGGGGGAAGGTCCGGGATGGCCTGGCCGAGGTGAAGCACGGGCCGGTCCGTCGGAGCGTGCCGGCGGGCCGTCTCGTACACTTCGACTATGGCCGGGGAGGCGGTCTGCAGGACGGCGGGGGCGAGGCGCACACTTTCCTCCCGGTATGCTAAAATGGGCACGCGGTGGCCATTGTACGGGAATCCCCGCCGGGATACAACGTTCCGCCCCCGGTGCGCGTCCTACCCGATGCGGGGTTCCTCCAGGCCGGATCCGCGGAACCCCCGGAGGGAGAGGATGACGGCAATGCCCGAAACCGCCGCACCCCCCAGCGACGACCTGGCCTTGGTCGGGCGGGTGGCGTCCGGCGACGAGGCGGCCTTCAACGTGCTGTACCGGGCGCACAGCCCCCGGATCTACTCCCTCGCCCGGCGGCTCAGCGGCGATCCGGCGCTGGCCGAGGACATGACCCAGGAAGTCTTCCTGCACCTGCTGCGGAAGATCGGCCTGTTCCGCGGCCAGGCCGCGTTCGCCACCTGGCTGTACCGGGTGGCCATGAACTTCTGCATCTCCTACCTGCGGTCGCACCGGCCCCCGCCGGCTTCCAGCGAGGAACCGGCCGGCCTCAGCACCGGGGACGCCCCGGTGGTTTCGCTGCATCGTTGGCTGGACCTGGACGCCGCCATCGCCAGCCTGCCCGGCGGCTACCGGGAAGTCCTGGTGCTGCACGACGTGGAGGGTCTGCGCCACGAGGAGATCGCCGCCCTGCTGGGCATATCGGCGGGCACGTCCAAGTCCCAGCTGCACCACGCCCGCCTCAAGATGCGGCGGATCCTGAAAGGAGGGTCGTCATGACGACCGGTTTCCATGCCTGTGCCGAGATCGAATCCCGGCTGTCCGAGCTGGCGGACGACACCCTGCCCCGGGAGGAGGCCCTGGCCGTCCGGGCCCACCTGAAGGGCTGCCCGTCCTGCCGGCAGGCGCTGGCGGACCTGCAGCGCCTCCGCGACGAGCTCGGCCGGCTGCCCCTCCTCGCCCCGCCCGACTCCCTGGAGAACGCCATCCGCCAGCGGGCCCGCACCGAAGGCCTGCTGCGGTCCGCGCCCTCCGCCCGCCCCTGGAAGGACCTGCTGCCCGCCCTGGCGGCGGCCGCCATGATCGTCCTGATGGTCGGCATCTGGCCGCTCCTGTTGCAATCGCCGGCGTCCGCGCCCGCCGGCGCCGCCGGCAATCCCTCGCTGGCCGACGCCCAGCGGACCTACCGGGACGCCATCGCCAAGATGGAGCCCCGCGCCCAGCAGCAGGTCCGCCAGCTGCCCCCCGAGGCGCGCCAGAGCTTTGAAATCAATCTGGCCCTCCTCGACGGCGTCATCGCCAATCTCGAGCAGGTCCTCCGGCAGCAGAGCAAGAATCCCCAGCAATGGGAGCACCTGCTGGAGTTGTATCAGCAAAAGGTGGACTTCCTCGGCCTGTTCCTCGCCCTCGACGCCGGCTAGGCGGTGAATCTCTGCTTGACAAGCCTCTCCGCGCTGCCGTATAAAAAGCTGACTTTCACTATCTGGATCGTGTCGGATGGAATTATTCAACCCTAACCCCTCTCCTCGTCCCCTGCTGCCCGTCCCGCTCCCGCACTCCACCTCCGTTCGCACACCATCCCCGGCTATCGCCATTCGCGGAGGAGCCGCCTGAGATGGATGACCAGTTCGCGAGGGGACCCAGGGACTTCGTGCCCCCACTGGGAGCCGAACCCGAAAACTTCCAGTCCCTGCTGGAGCGCTATGCGACCCGGCAACGGGCCCTGAAGCCCGGAGACGTCGTCCGGGGTTCCGTCCTCTCCCTCACCCACAGCCACGTCCTGCTGGACATCGGCTTCAAATCGGAAGGCCGCATTCCGCTGGAGCAGGTCCGGCGGGAGGATTTCTTCGGCAACCTCGCCAAAGGCTACCCCCTGGAGGCCGTGGTCGAAAGCCTCGAGGACCAGGAGGGGTACATCCTCCTGTCCTTCGAGAAGGTCAGCAGGCAGAAGTTCTACGAGGAGATCGAGTCGGCCTACCTGTCCGGGCGGCTGGTCCCCGGCATGATCACCGAGGTGGTCAAGGGCGGCCTGATCGTGGACATCGGGGTTCGCGCCTTCCTGCCCGGCTCCCAGGTCGACCTCCATCCCGTGCGCGATCCGGACGAGCTGGTCGGCCGGCGCCTCGAGTTCAAGATCATCCAATTCAACAAGCTCCGGCGGAACATCGTCGTCTCGCGGCGGGCGGTGCTGGAGTGCGAGCAGGACAAGCTGCGCGAGGAGACCATCCACCGGCTGACGCCGGGCTGCATTCTCGAGGGCGTGGTGAAGAACATCACCGAGTACGGCGTCTTCCTCAACCTGGGCGGGCTGGACGGGCTCCTGCACAAGACCGACATCTCCTGGGGGCGGGTGCGCCACCCGGCCGATTTCTTCCAGCTCGGGCAGCGGATCCGGGTCCTGGTGCTGCACCACGATCCGGAGAGCCGCAAGATCAGCCTGGGCTACAAGCAGCTGGAGCCCGATCCCTGGAAAGACGCGGCCGCCCGCTTCCCGCCGGGCTCCGTCGTGGAGGCCACCGTCCAGAGCCGGGCCCCCTACGGGCTGTTCGTCGAGATCGGGAAAGGCATCGAGGGCCTGATCCACAAGAGCGAGCTCTCCTGGAACACCTGCGAGGAGGTCTCCCTGGAGGGCTTCCGGCCCGGCTCCCGGCTGGCCGTGGTCGTGCTGAGCATGGACGTGTTCGCGCGCCGCCTCTCGCTCAGCCTGCGGCGCACGCGGCCCAACCCATGGGACGATTTTCAAAAGGCCCACCATAAGAACGACATCATCCAGGGGACCGTCCGGACCGTCAGCAACCACGGGCTGGTGGTGGAAGCGGCGCCCGGCATCTTCGGCCGGGTGCACCGCAGCGACACCACCTGGAACCGGAACATCCAGGAGCTCACCGCCCAGTTCAAGCCCGGCCAGCCGGTCCGGGCGGTCATCCTCGAACTCAACGCCGCCGCCCAGCAGCTCACGCTGGGGCTGAAACAGCTCGAGGAGCACCACTGGGACGACTTCTTCGCCCGGCACCGGGTAGGCGACCAGGTGGAGGGGGTGATCACGCGGCGGCTCGAGTTCGGCGCCTTCGTCCGGCTGGCGGAGGGGATCGAGGGATTGTGCCACGTCAGCGAGTTCCCCGATGCGGACGCGGAGGAGCTGGAGCGGAGCCTGCAGGCCGGCCTCGCGGTGCGGCCGCGCATCATCCGGCTGAATCCCGCCGAGAAGAAGGTCGGACTGAGCCTCCGCCCGTCGGCCGTGGGCCCGGCGGCCGCCCCCGCCGCGAGGCTGGCTGAGAAAGACGTGCGCATTCCGTAGACTTTTCCGGATTTCTTTGCTAAAGTGAGAAAAAACCAAATTCTTTGGAGGCAAGCATGACCAAAGCCGAACTCGTCGGGATGCTGGTGCAGAAGACGAACCTGAACAAGAGCGACGCCGCCGTGGTCGTCCAGACCATCCTGGACAGCATCATCCAGTCCCTCCAGTCCGGGGAGAAAGTGGAACTCCGGGGATTTGGCAGCTTCAAGATCCGGGTCCGCGGGCCGCGCAAGGGGCGCAACCCGAAGACCGGCGCCACCGTCAAGGTGCCCGGCAAGAAGATCCCCTACTTCAAGCCCGGCAAAGAACTCCGCGACCTGATCAACCACTGATTCCATGGATTTTCTCTGGACCCCCTGGCGCTACCCGTACATCGCCGGCCTCCAGGGAAGCGCCCCGGGGTGCATTTTTTGTGACATGCAGTCCGCGGCCGACGCGGACTGCCTCATCGTTCACCGGGCCGAACTCCATTTCATCGTGCTGAACCGGTTCCCCTACACCTCCGGCCACAGCATGGTGGTCCCGATGCGGCATTTCGCCCATTTCCACGAGATGACCGAGGCGGAAGGAGCCGAGCTGATCGCCCTGACCCGGCGGCTGCAGCGGGCGCTCGAGGAGTCCTACCACCCGGAGGGATTCAACATCGGCTGGAACCAGGGCAAGTGCGCCGGCGCGGGGGTGGCCGGCCACCTGCACCTGCACGTGATCCCGCGCTGGGTCGGCGACACCAACCTGGTGGGCGCCATCGGCGAAACCCGCGTCCTGCCGGAAGACCTCGCCACCACGCTGTCGAAGCTGCGGGCGCATTTCGCCAAGTAGACTGACAGCATCGACCAGTCAATTCCAGGGGCGAACGGCCTACCGCCCCCCGGTCTCGGGAACGGATTTACACCGGGCGCGCGACGGAGCGTGCCCAGCGGACCGCCGGGATGAGGGAGCAGGCGTTTTCACCACGTCGTATTCAAGCGCGATGGTGCTGGTTTTCGCGTAGAGCCGGTGCCGCGTCAGCCGGAGGCGGGCCAAGCCGGCCGGTGGGGGGAACAGGGGTACGCCGCCGCCGAGCAACACCGGCTTGACGGCGACCTCCACCGTGTCCACCAGCCCCGCCTCCAGCAGGCTGCGGAACAGTTCCCCCCCGCCGAACAGCCAGATGTCGCCGCCCGGCTCGCCTTTGAGGGCGGCCACCGTCCCGGCGGGATCTGCGGAAACAGTCACTCCGGGGCAATCGGCCGGGTCCAGGGTCCGGGAGAAGACGTACGTCTTCATCTCGGGGAAACCCGCGCCGCCCCCCTGCCGGCGCACCAGGTCATAGGTTTTCCGCCCCATCAGGACGGTGTCGAACGGAGCCATCCACTCGTGGAAATCGATCTCCGGGTCGATGACGATCCAGTCGTATTCCCCCTGGGGGCCGGCGATGAACCCGTCCAGGCTCGCGGCCACCGAAAAGCGCACGCGTCGCATGAACCCTCCTGTACAGCGATGGTGGGGATTCACGCACCAGGCCGAATCCCCCTCTCATTGGATGGCCCGGCGAGCAGGCGGGATTGTGCGTCGTCGTCTTCACCAGATCCATGCCCGGAATGTCAGTGCCGGACAGAGCCATCTCCCGCCGGCAGCTGACGCTGACCGGTACTGACCGCCGGCCGGTGTCTGGATTGTGACAGAGCCTGTCATCACTTCATCGTTGGTTCTGACCCTGGCCGGCCTTGGGCTACTGGACGACGACCCGGCCGAGGTCGATCTCCTCAGTCGATGGATCGACTTGGAAGGTCAGGAAGGCGCTTCCCTGCCGGAGTGGGGACGGCGCTCCGCTGGGAGGATTCAGGGCGAGGGAAAATTCTCCTCCGGCAGAAACCAGGTCCCGCGGGATTTCCAGCGTGATGGAGCCTGTCGGGGAGGGATTCTCGCTGATCTTCATATTGCCGAAATGCTCGGTCACCTGACTGAGATCCCCCTGGGCATCACGGACCACCGTCAGGAGGTGCAGGTTGGCGGTCGAGGCGGCTGATCCGTCCGAATTCACCAACTGCGCCTTCACCCGGAGCGGTCCTGTGGCCGGCGGCTTCGGCTTGCCGGCACAGCCTCCGGCGAGCATCGTCCAGGCCGCCAAGACCGCGATGAGCGGCGCAGAGCCGGCATGCAGCCGAAAGACGGGCGATCGACCGCGGAATTTCTTGTCATGTCGCACGGGAGTACCTCCTCTTCTCGCAAGTGCCGATCCCATCCAGACAGGCGATGTCACATAGAATGCCAGAGCCGAGCTTTCCACCGGATCATCGCCTCGAGATCGGTGGGAATTTGAAAGCGGTGATTCGGCGCCGCCTCCGTCCTCCGATGACACGGATCCTGCCCGGCGCATCGTCACCGCACTCCAAAGAGGGCGGAAGCGACGGCCGGGCACCCGGTGTCCGCGTCAGTAGAACAGACGGACCGCTTCGGCGCGCAGGGTCTCGGAGATGCACTCCTTGCCCATCCAGATGCCGGTGACGCCGGGGACCAGGGCGGCGTCCTGCATCGTTCCCAGCGGCTTGTCGTTGTGCGCCGCGGTGATGGTGCCGTCGGGGAAGAGGGTGATGACCAGCCGGTCGCCCTCGGCGATGGTGCCCTGGAACCAGCCGACGAATTTCTTCGCCGCGGCGGCCAGCTCCGGCTTCTGCTTCATCTGGGGCAGGTTGTTTTCCAGCCCCTCGGTGAAGGCGTCGCGGACCTTCTCCGCGTCCACCTCCCGGACGAACTGCATCTCAAACTGCCGGCAGTAGGTGTCCTTCACCAGGCTCTGGAAGAAGGCGGCCTGGTCCTCGAGGTCAGCGGCCTTGGGCACCTGGGCCTTCCACTTCGCCGCCAGCTGCTGCCGGTAGGCGTTCTCCACGTAGAAGCCGAGGGCGTATACCTTGATCACCATCTTCTTGCGCACGCCGGTGCCGACGCAGCTCAGGTCGTAGGTCTTGCCCGCGTTCGCCACCTGGCGGCCAGGGGCGAACTTCTGGCCGGTAGATTCGTCCACAACCTCGCCCGCGAACGCCAGGACGCCCGCCGCCGCCAGCCACGCCGCCAGGACCAGCCATCGAGTCTTTTTCATCACCTTCCTCCTTTGGATCCGTTGTGTCGTTCCGGCCACTCCGGCCGCGGATTGGCGAACTCGCCGGCCGGGCGCGCCTCCCAGCGGTCGTCCCACTCGTCGAACCGCAGCAGCCACGCCGCCCCGTCCTCGAGGCGGACCTTGAAGTAACTGTAGCCCACGCCGTACCAGCGGTCCAGGACCTCGGCCACCTCGTAGCGCCGTCCGCGGATGGACACCGCCACCGGCCGCTCGTTGGCGCGGCAGCCGCTGTAGCACCAGACTTGGATGTCGTCGGCGGGCATGACGGGGGAAATTATACCGGAAGACGGTGAATCGGTGAATAGGGGAATCGGTGAATCGGCAGAAGTCTTAGCCGTGCTCGTGCTCGCGATCGGGGCTCGGGACTAGGGGCTCGAGGCTCGGGGGCTGGATTCCGGGAATCAGAATCCGCGATCCGTTGGCTGATGTGAGCAGCTCCCGAGTCCAGGATGCTGGTTTCGAGTCCCGAAACCTCCCCCCCAATCCGATTTCCCGATCCCGAGCCCCGAGTCTCGAGCCTCTAGCCCCGATTTCGAGCACGAGCACGATCGAATTGGGGAAGTTGAGATACGGCGGGGGCTGTGATATAGTGCCCCCGGCCTTTGGGAAGGGGATCATGCGCTACCTCGTCCTGTCCGACATCCACAGCAACCTCGACGCCCTGCGCGCCGTGACGCGGCACGCCCCGGTGTGCGACCGGGTGCTGTGCCTGGGGGACCTGGTGGGATACGGCCCCTCGCCCAACGAGGTGATCCAGGCCGTCCGGCAGCTCCGGCCCGCCGGGATCGTCCGGGGCAACCACGACAAGGTCTGCGCCGGCATCGAGGGCGGGGAGAATTTCAACACCAATGCTTACTTGAGCGCCGTCTGGACCCAGGGGAAACTGACCAAGCGCAACGCCTCCTACCTGCGGGCCCTGCCCATCGGACCGCAGCGGGTTGACGAGCTGGTCACCATCGCCCACGGTTCGCCCATGGACGAGGACTACTACGTCCTCTACGAGAACGACGCCTTCCTCAGCTTCCAGTGCTTCGACACGAAATTCTGCTTTTTCGGCCACTCCCACGTGCCGGGAGTGTTCGTGCTGGAGGAGCGGCCGTCCTCGTTCTACTACTTCATCCCCCGGGACCAGTTCGAGCTGAAGCTGGACCTGGAAGGCTCCACGCGCTACCTGATCAATCCCGGCTCCATCGGCCAGCCGCGGGATTACGACCCGCGGGCCTCCTACTGCATCCTGGACACCGACCAGGCCCTTCTGTCGTTCGTGAAGGTCGCCTACCCCGTGGAAACCACGGTGCAGAAAATCCGGAAGTCCGGGCTGCCCGGTTTCCTGGGGGAACGGCTGGTCAGCGGGGTGTGAGCCGCCACCCGCCCATCGGGAGGCGGCGGGGAATTCACCCGCACGCTCAGCACCATCATCTTTTTCCACCCGGCGATCATCCAAGTAGTTTTACAGGGCAGCGTAGATCCACCGGCCAAGCGAGGACACACCATGAGAGAAGCGTCGATACGCCACAACCGGATCGAGGAGCGGCTGCTGGAGGAACTGGCGACGATCATCCCCCTGGAGCTGGACGACCCGCGGCTGATCAACACCACCGTCACCCGCACCCACCTGTCGGCGGACATGAAGAGCTGCCGCGTGTACATCATCGACCGCAGCGAACCGGCCGCGCGCGACGAGGTCCTTCGGGCCCTGAACCACGCGGCGTCTTACGTGCGCACGGAGATCGCCGGCAGCCTCGGGCTGAAGTTCACCCCGAAATTCCAATTCTTCTATGACGACTCCACCGAACGCGCCATGCGGGTCGAGCAGATCATCGAGAACCTCCACCAGCCCGCCGGCGCGGAAGACCCTTCCGTCCAAGGAGCGGATTCGAACCATGGATAAGACCGTCAAGCGCATCTTCTTCGTCGTGTCCATCGTGGCCGTCCTGGCCTGTCTGAGCGTCGGCGCCCTGTTGATCTTCTTCCCGGACCAGTCCGCCACCATCTCGTCGCTGTTCGTCCGCTCCGGCTCGCCCGACTCCTTCCCGCCCGTCGAGGCGAAGCGGATCGAGAAAGTCGAGCGAGCGGTCCGGCAGGCCACCGCGGCCCCCGCGCCCGAGACGGCGGCGCCCGCCGCCACCGCCGCCTACCACCTGACCGAGGAGGAGATCAACCAGCAGATCCAGTACGAGTTGACCCGGCGGGACCTGCCGAAGAAGGGGCTGGAGACGTTGCACGTCCGCCTGACGCCCGGCAAGGCGGAGCTGGTCTGCCAGCTCAACGGCGACTCCTTCTACAACAGCCTCACGCCGGATCAGCGGGAATCCTTCCCCGGCCTGCTGCGCACCCGGGGCACCCTCAAGGTCTGGCTGGTCCCGACGGTGGACATCCTGAACCGCCCCTGGGTGCAGATCGAGGCCCTGCAGATGAGCGGCATCCCGGTCCCGGTCTCCCTGGTCCTGCCCATGCTGAAGAAAAACCTCCGGGGCGTCGAATACGATCCCGACTACGGCTTCCGGCTGCCGGAGCGGATCCGGCGGCTCGAGGTGGCCGAGAAGGCCGTCGATGTCGATCTGAAGTCCTGACCGCCTCCCAGCCGCCCTTCCCGCCTCCCCCCGCTCCGCGCCAACCAGTGGCGCGACCCCTACATTTTCATTGTGAATACCAGAGGTCATTTGATACAATCGGCCTTCAAATCCTTATGTTTTCGGCAAGAATGAACGCGAACACCCGTTACCGAATCTGACACCCGTTCAATTGATTTACGATAAGGAGTCTTCTATGGCCGATCAAAAGCACGTCCCGTATGTGCCCGTGACCATGGAGATGGCGGAGTTCACCCTCCGCGCCGTCGTCATCGGCCTCCCCCTGGCGGTCATCCTGGGCATGGCCAACGCCTACCTGGGACTCAAGGCCGGCATGACCATCGCCGCCACCTACCCGGCAGCGGTGATCGGCATGGCCCTGCTGCGGATCTTCAAGGGGAGCATCCTCGAGGAGAACATCACCCGCACGGTCGGGTCCATCGGCGAATCGGTGGCCGCCGGGGCCATCTTCACCATCCCGGCGTTCATGATCGCCGGGGTGTGGACCGGCGAGTTCATGAGCGTAACGCACTACCTCCAGGCCACCGCCATCATGCTGGTGGGCGGCTTCATCGGCATCCTGTTCGTCACGATCCTGCGCCGCGTGATGGTGGAAGACCGAGACCTGCCCTTCCCCGAGTCCGTGGCCGCCTCCGAGATCCACAAGGCCGGCCGCGGCGGCAAGAGCGGGGCCAAGTTCCTGTTTTCCGCCATGGGCATCGGCGCGGCCATCCAATTCTTCAAGGAGTTCAAGCTTTTCGCCTCCAAGGGCGAGGCCTTCGTCGCCTTCAAGGAGAAACTGCTGGGCATCAACGGCGCGTCCGGCGCCCAGGCCGGCGGCGGGGCGCTGATCTCGACGCCGGGCGTGTCGCCGGCCTACATGGGCGTGGGCTACATCATCGGCCCGCAGCTGGCCGCGCTGAACTTCACCGGCGGCCTGCTGGCGTGGGGACTGTTCGTGCCGCTGCTGCTTTACTTCCTGGGACCTTCCCTCTACCAGCAGGTGGTGGACGCGCTGGCCAAGAACCCCAACCTGATCGGCGACCTGCTCGGCAAGGAATTCGTGCAGCCCTTCCTGGCGAATCCCGATCCGGCCCAGTATTCCGACAAGATCTGGATCCTGCTGGCCACCAACGTCTGGTCGAAGATCGTCCGGCCCATCGCCATCGGCGGCATGCTCATGAGCGCCGCGTATACCCTGTACCGGATGCGCGCCAGCCTGATCACCGGCATCGGCCGCGCCATCAAGGACATCCGGCGCGCCGCCCACGGCACCACCGCCGAGGACCGGACCGAGCAGGACCTGCCCTTCAAGTGGGTCTTCGCCGGCATCGGCATCTGCTCCGTGGCGACCTTCTTCATCTACCTGTACTTTTCCGGCGACGTGCTGGCCTCCATCATCGCCACGGTGGTCATGATCATCGCCGGCTTCTTCTTCGCCGCCGTGTCCGGCTACCTGGTCGGCCTGATCGGCTCCAGCAACAACCCCATCAGCGGCCTGACCATCTCCACCCTGATCGTGGCGGCGGTCCTGATGGTGGCCCTGGGGGTCAAGGGCACCGCCGGCGTGGCCGCGGTGCTCGGCGTGGCGGCGGTCATCTGCGTCTCGGCGGCGGTGGCCGGCGAGATGCTGCAGGACCTGAAGGTCGGGCACATCCTGGGCGGCACCCCCTGGAAGATGCAGGTGGGCGACTTCCTGGGCGTGATCCTGTCGGCGGCGGTCATGTTCATCCCGCTGTGGATCCTGCACCAGGGAGACATCAACCAGGGCGGCACCGGCCTCGGCGGCGCGCAGTACCCGGCGCCCCAAGCCAGCCTGATGGCCATCCTGGCCAAGGGCATCACCATGGGCGACATGGCCTGGCCGCTGATCATCGTCGGCATGCTCATGGCCATCGGCTTCATCCTGGTGCGGGTGAAGAGTCCCATGCTGGTGTGCGTGGGCATGTACCTGCCGCTGGAGACCTCCTTCGCCATCTTCATCGGCGGCCTTATCCGCGGCATCGCCGACAAGATCGTGGCCCGGAAGAAGTTCAACGAGGCCCAGTCCGCCCGGGTGGAGAACGTGGGCGTCCTGATCGCCGCCGGCCTGATCGCCGGCGAGGCGCTGATCGGCCTCTTCTTCGCCTTCCTGGCGGTCATGGAGATCCCCGTGCCGGCCATCTTCGCCCAGGACGGCTCCATGCTCTCGTTCCTGCCCAGCCTGCTGGTGTTCGTGCTGGTCGGCTGGCTGCTGACCAAGATCCCGACTTCCAACGCCGGCAGCCCGGACGAGCCGGCGCCGCCGCGGGCCATGGCGTAAGCCGTTGTCTGATTCTCTCGTGAAGCCAAAGCGGCAGGGGCCCCTCCCCTGCCGCTTTTCTTAAGACGAACATCGAACATTGAACATCGAACATCCAACATCGAAGTCAAACCGCGGTTGAGGTACCTTGTCTGGTTAGACATACGATTGCGAATTGCGGATTGCGAATTGCGGATTGCGAATTGCGGATTGGGGATCGCGGATTGGGGATTGGAGACCTTTCGTGTGTTTGGTGTATTTCGTGGTTGATTCCCCGATCGCGGAATGAAATCCTTCGTGTGGTTCGTGTGGTTCGTGGTTGTTTCGGGGATTGCGGATTGAGTTCGATGTTCGATGTTCAGTGTTCGATGTTCGATGTTCAGGTCGAGAGCGACGAAATGTCCCGAAAGAAAGAAGAGTTGAATCTGCTGGAGCTTGTTCCCTCCCGCTGCTGGGGCCACTCCATCGATGAAAACGGGAAGGTCGTGGTGGACATGCCCCGCTTCCACGTCGCCTGGATGCAGCGGCTCCTCGTGCCGCGCGGCAAGAGCCCGTTCATCAAGATCAACCTGGACGAGTTCGGTTCCCACGTCTGGCTGCGCTGCGACGGCGCCACCTCCATCGGCGCCATCGCCGAGTCCCTGACGGCGGAGTTCGGCGACAAGGTCCAGCCCGTGCACGACCGCCTCGCCGTCTTCATCCGCCAGCTCCGCCAACGTGGCTTCATCACCCTCCGCAAAGCCGACGGCACGCTCCTTTAAATCGAAATATTGCGGATTGCGGATTTCGGATTGCGGATTGGGCGCAATGCGGAGTGCGGAATGCCAGGAGCGAGGCTCGGGGCTAGAGGCTCGAGACTCGAGCCACTAGTCTCGAGTCTCGCCAGATGAAGGTTCCAACCCTGTTGTGTATTTCGTGTATTTCGTTGTCAATTCATGGTTTGCGGATTGATCGCCTTCGGGTGGTTCGGGTGGTTCGTGGTTGGCGTCTGGATTGCGGATTGAGTTCAACGTTCGATGTTCGACGTTCGATGTTCGATGTTCGCTTCGGCTTCCTTCTCCGGGGGAAGGTCCTCGTGCCGGATGACCCGCTCGACTGAATAGATGGTCCGCTGGCTCGACTCGAAATACACCCGCGTCAGCATCTCCCCCAGCAGGCCGAAGCAGAGCAGCTGCACCCCCGCCAGCACCATCAGCACGGCAAACATCAGCAGCGGCGCGTGCTTCGTGAAGACGTCCCCGCCCACGACCAGCTTCTTGGCCACCAGGAACAGCCCCACGCCCGTCCCGCCGAAGAAGCACGCCAGCCCCGGCCGGCCGAAGAAATGCAGCGGCCGGGTGAGGTACTTGAGCAGGAAGCGGATGGTGATGAGGTCGAACATCACGCGGAAGGTGCGGGTGATGTTGTAGTGGGACTTGCCGTGCTGGCGCACCCGGCTGTTGATGGGCACCTCCCGCACGCGGGCGCCGTAGGCCAGGGCCAGCGCCGGGATGAAGCGGTGCAGGTCGCCGTAGAGCCGGACCTGCGACAGGATGTCTCGCCGGTAGGCCTTGAAGGTGGTGCCGAAGTCGTGGATCTTCAATCCGGAAAACCTGGCCATGATCCAGTTGGCGATCTTGGACGGCAGCTTGCGGGACAGCCACGGGTCGATCCGCGCCTTGCGCCAGCCGCTGGCGATGTCGCACTCGTCCGCCTCCACCGGTGCCAGCAGCGCGGGGATGTCGGCCGGGTCGTGCTGCAGATCGCCATCCATGCTGATGATGATCTCCCCCCGGGCGTGGTCGAAACCGGCCGCCAAGGCGCCCGTCTGCCCGTGGTTGCGCCGCAGCTTGATGCAGACCACGCGCGGGTCGCGGCGGGCCAGCGCCAGGATGGCCCCCACCGAGCCGTCGGTGCTCTTGTCGTCCACGCAGACCAGTTCGTAGTCCTCGGTGATCCCCGCCATCACCCGGCGGATCTCGTCGTAGAGCAGCGGGATGTTTTCCTCCTCGTTGTGGAACGGGACGACGATGGAAACCTTGGGGTTGGACATTTCATGCACCCTCTTTCCGAAAAATGCCGAAGTTGCAGCTCTCGATCCGCCGGCTCCGCAGCAGCCCGGGGAGGACGTCCACAAGCAGCTGGAGCTCCCGCTCGCGCGATTCCTTGAGCCGGGTGGGCCCGCGGCGCAGTCCCTCGTCCAACACGGCCGGATGAGTCATCAGCTCGGTCACGCCGTCGTCCGGCAGACCCGCCACCAGCCGTTCGAGGTAGCCCGGCGTCCAGAAACCGGTGAAGGCCACGCCGTGGAACCGCGCCGGGGCGGCCACGCCCGCCCGCTCCCGGCGCCGCTGCCAGGCGCCCCGCCACAGCCGCAGCGCCCGCCCCGCCAGCCACTGCTTCCACCACGCGACGGTCCGGCCACCTTCCGCCAGGCCGGGCGCGGCCGGGTCGGCGTCGAACGGCGCCCGGACCGCCGGGATACCCTGCTCCCGGCACAGCTCCAGGACGATCGCCAGCACACCGGGCAGGGCCAGGACGTGCTTGTGCCCGTCCACGTGGGTCGGGCGGATGCCGGCGGCCCGAACCTTCCCGATCTGGGCAGCCAGCTCGCGGCGGACGTCCTCCGGGCGGATCCGCCCGCGGAGCCACGGCCCCACGAAGGCGCCCAGGGTGGGCCGCAGCGTTCCGTCCGGGCCGGCCAGGGTCGGGATCGCTGCCGGCGCGCACAGCGCCGGCAGGCCGGCCAACGCCAGGTGGCATCCCACGCCGAGTCCGGGCAGCGACTGGGCGATGTCCACGGCCTCGTCGAACGCCGCGCCGGCCGCCAGCAATGTGGCGCTCCGCAGGGCGCCGGCCTCGTGGGCGAGGCGCACGCCCTCGTTCACCCCGGGGCTGAAGCCAAAATCGTCGGCGTTCACGATCAACTGAGGCAAATGGCCTCCTTCGCAGGCAATGGAGCAATCCGACTCGCCGGTCAGATATCCGCGTCCCGCCGGGGTGAATCCCCCTGGAACGGATCAGAATCCTTGGGATTGGGAGAATGCCAGCCCCGGCTGGAAATTCCCCCACGGCGGCCGGCCCACCCGGCTCTCCGCCGTCCGACCCGTCCGGGAGCGGGCCCGGCGCCGCCTCATCCACCCCGGGAGGGAGCCGTATTATAGTACAAACCCTTGAGAATGAAAACGTTCCTGCGGACGCGGCCCCAAGTTGCTGATCCACAATATATTGTGGGAAGTTTCCCGCATGGACACAAAATATGGTATTTTTGCGGTTGACAAGCCATCCGAGCCGGGCGTATAACGGGAGCCACGGGTCACCCCCCCGTCAGGCAGCCGGTCGAGAACGGTCGCTCGCGGATCGAGCGTCGGGCTTGGTCGCGATCGGGGAGTTGGCTGTCCAGATTTCAGGAGTATCACCAAAGGAGTAAATCGGTTATGGATGTCGAAAAACAGGCACCGCAGGAGGCCGCCACCACCACCCCCGCCCACCCCCCCCTCGGCCGTGGATTGACATTCCGCCGCTTTTTCTCCCGCGAGCAGGTGCACCCCTTCGACGAGCTGTCGTGGGAGCGCCGCGACGCTCGCATCACCAACCAGCAAGGCGAGGTCATCTTCGAGCAGAAGGGGGTCGAGATTCCCTCCGACTGGTCCCTGACGGCGACCAACATCGTCGCCTCCAAGTACTTCCACGGCCTGCCCGGTTCCACCGAGCGGGAATACAGCGTCAAGCAGCTGATCGGCCGGGTGGTGGACACCATCACGGCCAGCGGCGAGAAGCAGGGGTATTTCGCCTCGCCGAAGGACGCCGAGATCTTCGCCAACGAACTGACCCACCTGCTGGTCAACCAGAAGGCCGCCTTCAACTCGCCTGTCTGGTTCAACGTGGGCGTGGAGCCCCGTCCGCAGTGCTCCGCCTGCTTCATCAACTCGGTCGAGGACACAATGGACTCCATCCTCACCCTGGCCAAGACCGAAGGGCTGCTCTTCAAGTACGGCTCGGGCACCGGCACAAACCTCTCCTCGCTGCGATCCTCCGCGGAAAAGCTGGCCAACGGCGGCAGCGCCTCGGGCCCCGTCTCGTTCATGAAGGGCTACGATGCCTTCGCCGGCGTGATCAAATCCGGCGGCAAGACCCGCCGCGCCGCCAAGATGGTCATCCTGAACGCCGACCACCCGGACATCCTCGAATTCGTCTGCTGCAAGTACAAGGAGGAGAAGAAGGCCTGGACGCTGATCCAGGCGGGCTACGACCCCTCCTTCGAAGGCGAGGCCTACAGCTCCATCTTCTTCCAGAACGCCAACAACAGCGTCCGGGTCACCGACGAGTTCATGCGCGCGGTGGACCGCGACGAGATCTGGCGGACCCGGGCGGTCACCAATGGCGAGACCGTGCACGAGTACCGCGCGCGCGAGCTCATGCGGGAAATCGCCGAGTCGGCCCACGCCTGCGGCGACCCCGGCATCCAGTTCGACACCACCGTCAACCATTGGAACCCTTGCAAGCGGAGCGGCCGCATCAACGCGTCCAACCCCTGCAGCGAGTACATGTTCCTGGACGACTCGGCCTGCAACCTGGCCAGCCTCAACCTGCTCAAGTTCGTGGACGAGCAGGGTCAGTTCGACGTGAACTCCTTCCGCCGCGCCGTGGATGTCATGTTCACCGCCCAGGAGATCCTGGTGGACACCGCCAGCTACCCGACGCCCAAGATCGGGAAGAACTCCCACGAGTACCGCCCGATCGGCCTCGGCTACGCCAACCTCGGCGCGCTGCTCATGTACATGGGCCTGCCGTACGACAGCGACGCCGGGCGCGACTACGCCGGGGCGATCACCGCCCTGATGACCGGCCAGGCGTACCTCTCGTCGGCCGGCATCGCCGCCCAGATGGGGCCCTTCAAGCACTTCGAGCGCAACCGCGACTGCTTCCTGGAGGTCATGGGCCAGCACCGCGGCTCCCTGAACCGGATCAACCGCCAGAACGTGCCGGAGACCCTCTTCAAGGCCGCCCAGGCGGTCTGGGACAAGGGCATCGAGGAAGGGTCCAAGGCCGGCTTCCGGAACGCCCAGGCCACCGTGCTGGCCCCCACCGGGACCATCGGGTTCATGATGGACTGCGACACCACCGGCATCGAGCCGGACCTGGCGCTGGTCAAGTACAAGCAGATGGTGGGCGGCGGCAGCATGAAGATCATCAACCAGACGGTGCCGCACGCCCTGGAGCGCCTCGGCTATAGCGAGGGGAAGATCCACGACATCCTGCAGCACGTCGAGGAGACCGGCACCATCGAGAACGCGCCGCACCTGGCGCCCGACCACCTGCCGATCTTCGACTGCGCCTTCAAGCCGTCAGGCGGCAAGCGGTTCATCCACTACATGGGCCACATCAAGATGATGGCGGCCGTCCAGCCGTTCCTCTCCGGCGCCATCTCGAAGACGGTGAACATGCCGGCCGAGGCCACCGCCGAAGACATCGAGATCGTCTACAACGAAGCCTGGAAGCTGGGCCTGAAGTCCATCGCCATCTACCGGGACGGGTCCAAGAAGATCCAGCCACTTTCCACGAGCCAGGAGAAGAAGGCCGCCGCGCCGGAGCCCAAGCCCGTCTACCAGCCCATCCGCAAGAAGCTCCCCGAAGAGCGCCGGGCCATCACCCACAAGTTCACCGTGGGCGGGCACGAGGGCTACATCACCGTCGGCATGTACGACGACGGCCAGCCGGGGGAGATCTTCGTGGTCATGGCCAAGGAGGGCAGCGTCATCTCCGGCGTCATGGACGGCTTCGCCACCGCCGTTTCGATGGCCATGCAGTACGGCGTGCCGCTCAAGGTCCTGGTGGACAAGTTCACCCACACCCGCTTCGAACCCTCGGGCTTCACGGGGAACCCGAACATCCCGTACGCCAAGTCCATCTTCGACTACATCTTCAAGTGGCTGGCCCTCAAGTTCCTGCCGGAGGAGGAGCACGCCAAGCTGGGGATCATCAGCCCCTCCAGCGTCGACCTCCCGGCCGAGCCGGCGCCGGCCCCCAGGAAGGAAACCAAGCCGCAGGGCGAGGCCAAAGGGCGGAAGGCGTACGAGATGGACTCCGACGGACCGCCCTGCCCCCAGTGCGGGTCGATGATGGTCCGCAACGGCGCATGCTACAAGTGCCCGAACTGCGGCGACACCTCCGGCTGCTCGTAAATCCGGGAACTCACCACAAAGACACAAAGAACACAAAGAAATCCTGTAGACAGCAAAGCCTCCGATCAAGTCGGGGGCCTTGCTATTCAGTGAAAAAGACCTTTATCAGGTCTGCCTTTGTGTCCTTTGCGCCTTTGTGGTGAAGTTCGGGGTTACCAGCGGTGGTAGGCGGGGTGGCCGGGCTGGACGGCCACGAACACTCCCCGGCACGTGGCGCAGACCTCCCCCCCCGCCAGCAGCCGGCCCTCCACGGTCGCGCGCCGGTCGTCGGACTCCACGACCCGCGCCGCCAGCCGGAGCGGCATGGCGGTGGGCGTCGGCCGGAGCAGGCGGATGGAGTACTCGGCGGTGACCGTGCACGGCGGGCGGTCGGCGCCGGCACGCCGCATCAGGTGCCAGGCGGCCGTCCAGTTGCAATGGCAGTCCATGAGGGTGCCGATGATGCCGCCGTTGAGCGCCCCGGGGAAGGCTTCATGGTGGCGCGCCGGCTGCCACTCCGCCACCACCTCGTCGCCCTCGGCGAAGCTGCGGATGTGCAACCCCCGGGGATTGGCGGGTCCGCAACCGAAGCACACGCTCTCGGGAGCGAATTGTTCCTGGAGGCTGGGTCGGTTCATGCGGGGCGGGTGGATCATCAGGCGCCGGAAGCCTCATCCATGAACTTGTCGAAGTTCTCGTCCAGCACGCCGGAGCACTTCTCGCGGATGAAGTCGCTGGTCATGAAGACCCGGACCATGGTGATCATCGCCGCCTTCTGGGAGGGGGCCAGGCCCTTGCCCGTCTTGGGGAAGTCCACGAGCCGCCCGAAGGCCTGCGCCAGCTCGCCGTAGCTGTACAGGTAGTCGAGGGTGAACTGGTTCAGGATTTCGGTCAGGATCCGGATGAAGGAAGGGTAGGCGTCGAACTCCACCAGGGCGTTGAGGATCTCTTCCTTCTGGGGCAGGTTGCGTCCCTTTTGGAGGAACTGCTCCTCGATCATCAGGTCTAGGCCGTGCTGCTGCGGCTTGCGGAAGAAGGTGAAGTAGACGATCACGATCAGCAGTACGACGATGGCAATGCCGATGACGATCAACTCGTGGCGGTGCTGGAGCAGGTATTCCGAAATCGCGACGAACGGCAAATTAGGCATGCAACCCACCCGAACGGAATGAGATGGTCGAAATCCAGTCAGAGTCAAAAAGTATAGCCACTTCGGGACGGAAAGTCAAAGGAATCCGCTGGGGGAACCCGGTCCGCCGCTGCCGGGCGGGCCGGGTTCCCGGTCATTTGCCTTCGCCGCCGAGGATGATGGGCAGCCCGCTCTTGGGATTGCCGATGACCACGATCTTCGTGTTGGGGCTTTGGGCCAGCTTCTCCGTCGCTTCGATGCCCTTCCATTCCAGCAGCTGCGAGCTGATCCCCTGCGCGACGATCCGCTGGAAGTCGGCGATGCCCTGCGCCTCGATCCGCTTCCGCTCGGCCTCCTGCTGCTCCTTCTGGAGGACGAATTTCATCTGCTCGGCCTCCTGCTCCCGCCGCAGTTTCTCCTGGATGGCGTTGGCCACCACGTCCGGCAGGCCGATCTTCCGCAGCAGCACTTGCTCGACGATGATCCCGCGGCCGCCCATCAGCTTGTCACAGAGCTGAAAAATCTCCTGGGCGATCTTCTCCCGCTCGGCCGAGTAGAGGGACTTGGCCTCGTAGGAAGCCGTCACCTCGCGGATGGCCGACCGATACTGGGGCACCACGATGATGGGGGCGTAGTCGCTGCCGACGCCCTTGTAGATCTGGTCCGCCTTGGACGGGTCCAGCCGGAAGAGCAGCGACACCTCCAGCTCCATGATGAGGCCTTCCCGGGAGGGCACCTCGGCCACCTCCTTGACCTCCTGGGTCTTGACGGAGAGCTTCACCACGCGGGTGAAGGGGAACACGATGTTCACCCCAGGGGAGAGCTTGTCCGAGGAGACGGAGCCGAAGAAATCCTTCACCCCGACGTTGCCGGCCGGGATCACCGTGAGGGGGCTGGCGATCAGGAAGGCCAGCAGGATGATGAAACCGAGTCCCAGCCACTTCACGATCCGGCCGCCCGCCGCGGCCCCGGGCACAGTCTTGATGTCGATGGGCATATTTCCTCCCTTTCAGGTGTATTGGCGCCGTCGCCCCGGGGGGACGGGAAACCGTCCGCGCCGGCCGGCCACGTCTTCCGGCAGGCCGTCCCGGGGATATGTTTGATGTTTCCAGTTGCTTCGTTCTATGGCAGCGGAGGCCCATTCACGCCGGCCCGCCCCCGTCCTGCCACCGGATCACGCCGTAGGCGCCCACCACTCCGTGCCGGGGAGGCTGCCGGCGGAACGCGCCGGGGTCCCGCCGGAGGTGCCCCTGCTCGTGGCGGGGCCAGCAGCCGGCGTGGATTTTCTGTTCGCAGGCCGGGCAGTAGACCAGGCGGATGCCCTCGGGGAACTTGTCCCCGCCGCATTCACCGCAGCGCCAGCCGGCGACGCCGGTCACGACCGGGCCTTCCCCCGGAGGCGGTCCCGCAGCTCGTCCAGGTCCCGGCCCAGCTTGTGGAGCTTGCCGTGGAGGAAGGCCACGTAGCCGAAGATCAGGACGAGGATGAAGGCGTAGCCGGCGAAGAGGTAGACGTTCATGGCATCACTCCATTTCCAGCAGGTCTCGCTGCAGTTCCTGGATCTCGTCCCGGACGCGCTCCACCGTCAGGCGCAGGCGCAGGAGCAGGAAGTACAGCAGGGTGAAGGCCAGGCAGGACAGGGCCAGGGTGTGGATCATCTCCGGTTCCAGGTTCATGCCCTTACCGGTGATGACCACCGGGTGCATGCTGCGCCACCAGCGGATGGAGAAGAAGACGATCGGGACGTCGACGAACGCCACCAGGCCGTAGACGGCGCTGAACTGGTATTTTTTCCGGCTCTCCGGCAGGGCGCCGCGCAGCACGAGGTAGGCTATGTACATGATCCAGAGCACCAGTGACGACGTCAGCCGGGCGTCCCAGGTCCACCAGGTGTTCCAGACGGGCCGGGCCCAGAGCGGCCCCGTCACCAGCACGATGGTGGTGAAGAGCACGCCGATCTCGGCGGAGGCGCCGGCCCAGCGGTCATAGCGCCGGTCGCCCTTCCAGAGGTACAGGAGGCTGCCGGCGAAGACCACCAGGAAGGCCATCATGGCCAGCCAAGCCGATGCTGCGTGGAAATAGAAGATCCGCTGGACTTCGCCCATGGTCTTTTCCTGCGGCGCGTACAGGAAGACCATCCCGAGGGCGGCCAGCATCAGCAAGCCCGTGGCGGCCAGCAACCAGCGGTTGGCCCGGCAGAACCGGTCCAGGTATCCGGTCATGGTCGCCTGGGACGGGGAGGAGGCAGCGGCGGCTTGGCTCATGGAGACTCCCTCAGTTGGATTCCTCGACGACGTACGAGAACACGCTGTAACATAGTAGCACGAAGATCAA
Source organism: uncultured Acidobacteriota bacterium (assembly GCA_964412195.1). GTDB lineage: Bacteria > Acidobacteriota > JAAYUB01 > JAAYUB01 > JAAYUB01 > CAYPNP01. The sequence continues at coordinate 38,277 of CAYPNP010000022.1, forward strand.
GTCAAAGCCGGCCAGCATCTTAAGCCAGCCGGCCATGGCCGGCAGGCCCGACCCGTCGAACACCGCGGCGGTCGCCTTCACGCCGGCGATGACCACCGGCACCACCACCGGGAAGAGGAGGATCGGCAGGAGGACCTCCCGCGTCTTCAGACTCATGGTCATGGCCGAAAAGAGGGTTCCCACGGCCACGAATCCCAGGTCCACCAGCAGCACCACGAGCAGGAACCAGAAGCCCCCCCCCCGCAGGCTGACGTTGAAGAAGATGACGAAGATGGGGAAGATGACGATCTCCATGGCCAGCAGGAACAGGAGGTTGGCCACGAGCTTGCCCAGGAAGATCACGCCGCGCTCCACCGGCGCCAGCAGCAGGCCGAGCATGCAGGCGTCCTCCCGCTCCATGACGAAGGCGTTGCCCAGGCTGAGCATCCCCGCGAAGAGGAAGGCCACCCAGAGGATGGCCGGGCTGACCTCGGCCATGGCCGGCGATCCGGGATCGAAGGCGAAGTTGAAGACGACGATGACGATGAAGGCGAAGAAAAGCACCGTGAGGAAATTCTGTCGGCTGCGCAGCTCCAGCCGGAGGTCCTTGCGGGCGATCCAGAGGGCCAGGCGCAGCGTGTTCACGGCTCGCCCCCGGCGGCGGCCACGGTCTCGAGGTAGTGCTCGCGGAAGGGGATGCCGCGGGCCTCGGCGGCGGACATGGCCGAGCGGATGCGGCCGCCCGCCAGGATCAGGATGCGGCTCCCCAGCTCCAGCGCGTGCTCGAGCTGGTGGCTGATCAGCAGCACGGTCTTGCCCTCCGCCCGGAGACGCACCAGCATGCCGGTGAGGATGGCCGCCGCGTGCTGATCCAGGCCGGTGAACGGCTCGTCCAGCAACACCACCGCGGGGTTGTGCAGCAGGGCCCGGGCGATGGCCAGGCGCTGCTTCATGCCGCGGGAATACGTCCGCACGGGGCGATTCCGGAAGGGAAAGAGACCCATCAGCTCCAGGCTCTCCTCGATCCGCGGCCGCGGGCCGGCCAGCCCGTACAACCGGGCGAAAAACTCCAGGTTCTCGAAGCCCGACAGCTCGCTGTAGAGGAACAACTGGTGCGAGATGTAGCCGAGGGCGCGCCGGAACTCGTTCGCATGGGCGTGAATGTCGCGGCCCCGGAACACGATCGTGCCGGTGCTGGGCCGCATGGTCAGGGCGATGCAGTTGAAGAGGGTCGACTTGCCGGCGCCGTTCGGCCCGACGATGGCGACAAAGTCGCCGGCGGCGACATCGAAGGAGATCCCCTTGAGCGCCGGGAACGCGCCGAAGTGCTTCTTGACTCCCTGGACCGCGAGCAGCGGTTGGACGTCCGCCACGGGCCGCTCCCTCACCGGGCCGGCGGCAGGGCGTGGAGTCGGGCGAGGAGGTCCCGGCGGAGGCGCTCGTAGTCCCCCAGCGAGATCTTGCCCGCGCCCCGGTCGTACTCCAGGTCCGCCAGGGACTCCTCGAGGTCCTCGCGGCTCACGGCGACCGGCGCGGCCGGTTCCGCCGCGGTCTCCGCCTTCGCCCCGCCGGCATCGCCCAGCAGCGGCCACAGCACGAAGCCCAGCACCCCCACCAGCACGGCCAAAACCAGGAAGAGCTCCAGCATCAGGCCACCTCCGGCGGAAGTTCCTGCAGGACCGACTGGCGGCGGTTGGGCAGGAGGGCCACCAGCCCGCCCAGCGTCATGAGGATGCCGCCGATCCAGATCCAGAGCACCATCGGGTTGATCAGCACCTGGAAGTGGGCACGGCCGGACACCTCCAGGGGAGTGTAGATGATGTAGAGATCGGAACCCGCCGTGCTGCGGATGGCCACCTCGGTCATCGGCTGTTCGAACAGCCGGTGGAAGTGCTTCTCCGGCTCCATCACGCCCAGCTTCCGGCCGCTGTGGAAAACCTCGAGCTTCGCCTGGAGCACGTCCTTCTCGGGATCGGACAACTGGTGAAACGAGAGGTAGTGCAAGCGGAACGGTCCCGCCTGGAATTCCTCGCCGGTGCGGACGGTGGCCTCGTACGTCCGGGAGAAGTACGCCGAGCCGACCACCCCCAGGCAGAGGCTCACCACTCCCAGGTGGACGATGTAGGCGCCGTAGCGCCGCTTGTTTTTCCGGAAGAGGTTCACGGCCGCCAGCGGCAGCGCCTCCCCGGCCAGGCGGCGACGGATGAGCACCGACCGGCCGTAGTCAAGCAGGATCGCCACGGCCACCGCCGCGCCGAGGCCCAGCAGGAAGACGGCCATGATGCGCCCGCCGGCCCAGATGGCTGCAAGGCCCACGCCCAAGAGCAGGAGGGCGAAGAAGACCGCCGCGTTCTGCCAGAAGAGGCGGGCGGACGTCCGCCGCCAGCCCATCACCAGGCACAGGCCCAGCAGGAGGAGCATCCCCGCCGTGAAGGGGACCACGGCCTGGTTGAAGAAGGGCGCCTGCACCGAGACCTTATGGCCGAAGAACGCTTCGGTCAGGGTCGGAAAGATGGTGCCGACGAACACGACCATCAGGAACGCCATCAGCAGCAGGTTGGTCAGCACGAAGGTGCCTTCCTTGGAGAACATCCCGCCGAGCGTTTCATCCGGCTGGAGGGCCGCCCGCCGCAGGAAGATCACGCCGCTGCCTACCGCCAGCATCAGCAGCATGAATCCCAGGAAATAGTAGCCGATGTTGGAGCGCCCGAAGGCGTGGACCGATTCGACGAAACCGCTCCGGGTGATGAACGTGCCGAAGACGCACAGCAGGAAGGTGAACATCACCAGTACCGCGTTCCACTTCTTCAGCACCCCGCGCCGTTCCTGGAGGACCGCCGTGTGCAGGAACGCCGTGGCGGCGATCCAGGGGATGAAGGAGGCGTTCTCCACCGGGTCCCAAGCCCAGTAGCCGCCCCAGCCGAGTTCCACGTACGCCCACTGTGCGCCGAGGATGATGCCCACCGTCAGGAAAACCCACGACACCAGCGACCACTTGCGCATGATCTTCATCCACTCCGGGGCGAAGTGCCCGGCGCACAGGCAGGCCATGGCGAAAGCGAACGGGATGGTGAAGCCCACATAGCCGACGTACAGGGTCGGCGGGTGAAAGATCATGCCCACGTTCTGCAGCAGCGGATTGAGGCCGCGCCCGTCGGCGACGGCAACCTCCATGGGCTGGAAGGGATTGCTGAAAAGCAGGAGCATCAGGTTGAAGAAGACCGCCGTGCCGCCGGTGAACAGGATGAAGTGGGGCATCGCGGGGTGGTATTTCCGGCCATACATCCACAGGGCCAGCGAGGTGAAACCGAGCAGCAGCCAGAGCCACAGCAGCAGAGAGCCCGCCTGGCCGGCCCAAAACGCGGTGACCGTGTAGACCATCGGAAGGGTCGTGGAGGTGTACTCGGCCACGTACTCCAGCCGGAAATCGCGCCGCACCAGCGCCACCACCAGCAGCGCCGCCGCCAGGGTGACCAGCAGCGCGGCCGCGTGCATGGCCCGTGTGGCGCTGACCGCCCAGGCCTCCCGCCGGGTGCGCAAGTGGACGGCGGCCGCGGCCACGGCGAAGCACAACAGGGCCAAGGCGGCGATTTCAAGGAAATTGCCGAACAGAATCATCGCGGGACCTTTCTATTCCGGGAAGTCGGAACTCCGTCTACTGCTGTTTTTCGTATTTCGAGGGGCACTTCAGCAGGATCGTGTGGGCGTCGAAGACCTTCTCTCCGGGACGCAGCTTGCCTTCCACCACCACCGCCATCCCCTCCTTGAAGTTGTCCGGCACCACACCCTGGTAATGCACGCGCAGCGGCTCGCCGCCCTGGGCGTCGGCGATGCGGAAGTCCAGGCCGAGGGACGCCGTCTGCTTCGCCACCGAGCCCGGCACGACGTTGCCGCTGATCCGCATCCCCTGGTCCGTCTGGCGGTACTTGCCGGCCTGGATCTCGGACACGGTGTGATAATAGACCGTGGTTTCCTGGAGCCCCGAGAAGATCAGGTACCCGACGACTCCGACAAAGCACGCCACGATCAGGGCCAATTTCAATTTTGCCATTCAAACGCTCCTGGTTCCGCCTCGGGTCACTGCAGGACCGTCCAGGCGATTGTGCTGCCGTCAAACACGGGGCCCTCGCGGCAGACCCGCAACATGGCGGCGCCCCCTTCTGTCAGGATGGGGATGGCACAGCCGAGGCACGCGCCCAGCCCGCAACCCATCCGGTTCTCCATGGACACCCAAGCCGGGATACCCTTCGCGGCCGCGATCCGGAACACGGCCTCCATCATTGGGTTCGGACCACAGGTATAGATGAGGTCGACGGCGCCTTGATTCACAAAATCCGCCAGCGGCGCCGTCACCAGGCCCGTCTCCCCCAGGCTTCCGTCCTCCGTCACCAGGCGCTCGGACCGGACCCCCGTCTCCGCGAACGCCCCGGCCATCGGGAGCTCCGTCGCCGTCCGACCGCCGTAGAACAGGGTGACCTCGGCAGTCCGGCCCCACTCCCGGGCGCAGCAGAACAGCGGGGCGATGCCCACCCCGCCCCCCGCCAGGATCAGCCGGGCGCCCGCAGGCGGATCCGGAAAGGGCCGGCCGAGGGGTCCGTGGCACAGCAGGCGATCGCCGGGACGGAGGCGCCCCATCAGCCGCGTGCCCCGCCCCACCTTCTTGACCAGGAACAGGACTTCCGCCGGCATGCCGTCCGCCCCAGCCCGCACGTCCAGCGCGCTGATCGGCCGGTTGAGCAGCGGATCATGCGACAGGCCGGCCCCGGGCACTCCCAGCATGTAAAAGTGTCCCGGCCGGGTGCGGGCGGCCTGCGCGGGGGCTTCCAGCCCCAGCAGAAAGTAATCGCCCGACAGGTCTTCCATCCTGGCGACGGGCGCTTCACCGATGATCGTGCTCACGGCCGGAACCTCGGGGGCTTGCACATTCGTGGCGGACATGGTATACCTGACTCCGCCGAAACCAAACGGGGCATTATATACACCCACGGGCTCCATTTCAACCGCCGGCCACCGGCGATGGAGGGATTTTATGGAAGACCTTCAGAAGATCCGGCTGGAAGTCAAGAACCGGCTGGCCCACATCACGCTCAACGATCCACCGGACAATTTCCTCAGCATCCAGATGCTCGGCGAGCTCGCCGACACCCTGGAATGGCTGGCGGGCCAGAATGATCTGGTGGCGGTGATGTTCTCCGCGTCGGGTGGCTGCTTCACCGCCGGACTCGATTATCGGGAGCATAACCGGGAGCTGGTCTTCACCGTGCTCGAGCGCTTCCGTTCCATTTGCAACACTTTGTTGGCAATGGAGTTTCCTACCATCGCCGTTGTGGACGGCAAGGTCCGGAACTGGGGCTGCGACCTGCTCCAGTTCTTCGACCTGGTCCTGGCCAGCTCCAGCGCGACCTTCCACTATGACAACCTGTCCTCCGGCACCTTCCCGCCCCTTGGCGCGCTGATCCTCTCCGATCGCAACGGCCTCCAGACCGCCCTGGAATGCCTCCTCGAAGGCGCCGAGATGAGTGCCGCCCGCGCCCGGGAGCTCGGGTTGATCTCCCGAGTGCTACCCCGCGAAGCGATCGTCTCGGAGTTGAAGAAGACCATGGGCTCCTTCTCGAGCTGCAGCACCCCGGTCCTGTCGATCCTGCTGCGCAGCCTCCGGCGACGCAAACTGGAGCTTTTCAACAATTTCACCGACGAGTCCTTCTCCGATTACCTCAACCTCCTCACCGACCTGGAGGACTTCAACGAGGGGATCTCCGCCTGGTGCGAAAAGCGCCCGCCGGTCTGGCAGAACCGCTGAAGCTACCGGCCTTTCAACACCGGAACGCCTGTCACAATGATCCTTGACAGGAATTCCTTTCGCGTGATACTTTCTGGAATGTCCGGATCTATCTTAAAATCCATCGATTTGGAAGCGTGAAATGGCACTGATCGGCAACTTGAAGGAACTCAATCTGGTCAGCCTCATCCAGCTCAACTGCATGGAGAAGAAAACGGCCAAGCTGACCTTCAACTATCGGGGAAAAATCGGTGTGATCTACTTTGAAAACGGCGAGATCCCCCACGCCCAGTTCGACAACTTCACCGGACCCGACGCCATTTTCCGGGCCATCCACCTCTCGGAAGGCGAGTTCAAGATCGAGGACGGCATCCGGACCAACATCAAGACCAACGAGACCCGCTGGTCGGAGCTCATCCTGGAGGGCCTGCGCATCTACGACGAGAGCCAGGTCGGCCAGGACCAGGCCCACGCCGTGCTGGTCAAGAACCTGATGCAGATCGACGGGGTGCTCGCGGCCATCATCCTGCTGAAGGACGGCACGCCCATGGCCCACAGCAGCTTCGAGGAAGTGGACCTGTACTCGGCGATCCTGGCCCTCACGACCTCCAAGCTTCAGAACGTCGGCAAGACGTCCGGGATCGGCTACCTGCATCACGTCATCGTCAATTTCAGCGACAAAACGCTGATGATCTACGACCGGGACCCGAACATCATCGGGGTCTTCCTGGGGCCCCAGGCCAATCTCAAGAACGCCGAAGGACTGATCCAGAAGGAACTCCAAAACTTCGCGAATGAGCATATCTGATGATCATCCCCAAGGGCAAACCGGTCCACAAGGAACTCAGCTCTTCATTTGTCGACCTAGCCAAGCTGATTGAGGAATTGCGGGCCAACGCCTTTTCCGGCACGATCGAGCTGGTCGGCCTCAAGCACGAAGGGGAGGTCCTCCTCGAGCACGGATCCGTGGTCATGATCCGGATCCAGGGGGAGCAGAGCTTCCTGGGCAAACAGCACCTTAACGCGGTCCTCAAGCTCGCCAAGCGCGAAAACCTGCTCATTTCCACCTACATGCTGCCGCCTGAATCGGTGGTCTTCCTGTGCGATTTCCTGCAGAGCGAGCGGATCTACGAGAACCTCTCCTCCGAGTTCACCGACCCCAAGGGTCTCATCACCAAGTTCGAGCAGGAGGAGGGCGACTACTTCGTCGAGGTGATTTTCCAGAAAAACCTCGGCGCCGGCATTCTCTTCATCCAGGACCACCACTTGATGGACGCCCTGCTTTCCATCCTCGGCAAGGACCTCACCACCGGCGAGACGGCCATCCAGGACATCATCGACGGCGCCCGGGAGCTGGGCGCGACCTTCAACGTGTACAAGGGGCGGGTCGCCGACGCGGCGTCCCCCGCCCCCGGCTCGCCGGAGTTCGCCCTGACCGAAATCCAAACCGTCCTGAACTTCCTGCTGGTGCAGCTCGACAAGACCATCCCCCGGGAAAACCGGAAGGGTTTCGACTTCGACTTGTTCATCCGGGAAGCCCTCCTGGAGATGGCCGAGAAATACCCGTTCCTCGATCCTTTCGCCGCCGAGTTCGTCTTCAAGGAAGGCCGGCTCGAGCTCCAAACCGACGAGAACCACCGTTCCCTGCTCGAGGGTTCCTTCGCCCTGATCCAGTCCCTCCTGGAAAAGTTGCGGGCGCGCAACATCGCCTTCCCGTTGGACGGTTACCGCCAGACCGCGCTCGAGGTGCTCCGGGAGAACCACGCCGAGGCCCTGGCGAAGCTGCGGATCGAGCAGTCTCTCAATTCTTTGACGTAGATGGGTGCCTATGGAAAAAATGCTGAATACCTTCATTGACGAGATCGGCGCCGTCATCGGCGTCCGGGCCGCCTACCTGATCAACAACCGCGGCGAGATCCTCTATCCCCAGACGGAGAAGCTGGGGCGGACCAACCTGACCCCGGCGGGCGGGCTGGACCTGGTCCAGTCCCTGGGCGGGTTCGAGGTCGCGGGGGAGGAGATCAACGAGATGGAGTTGTCCTATCTCGAGGGCAAGGTCATCGTCTACCACAACATCAAGCTGAACGCCCCCTCCAAGCTGGGCGTCCAGGAGGCTTTCCTGGTGATCCTGGGAGACAAGAACCTGAACAAGGCGCACCTCCGGCTGGCTCTCAACGTCTCGCTCGCCCACATCATCTCGGACAAGAAATACAAGAAGCAGGAGATGCCGGTCCGCATCCGCAAGAGCACGATGCTGAGCCGCGAGAAGCTCAACGAGAAGGACCTGGCGCTGGTGGAGAAGATCCGCACTCTCGTCTCATCTTAAAAAGAGGGATGGTGTTATGAGCGAAACCCTGAAAGGCAACCTGTCGCAGTTGAAGCTGGTGGACATCATGAAGATCCTCTGCAGCAGCCAGAGGACGGGCAAGCTGTCCCTCCAGAACGGTGAGGAGATCGCGGACATCTACTTCCTCTCCGGCGCCATCATCCACGCCAAGTACAACATGACCATCGGCGAGAACGCCATCTATGCGATCTTCGCCTGGAGCGACGGGATCTTCACCTTCCATCCCAACATCTCCGTCAAGAACAAGACCATCCTCACCCCGCCGGCGGAGATCCTCAAGCGGGCCGAGGCCGTCGACGGCGAGTGGGAGGACGTCCGCAAGATCATCCCCAACACCAACCTCGTGTTCAAGATGAGCTACGGGACCCCCAGCGAGATCTCCCTCAACGCCACCGAGTGGAACATCCTCCGCCACATCAACGGAATCGACAGCATCCGGGAGATCGCCCAGAAGGTGGAGATGACGCTGCTGGACGTGGCCAAGGCCTTCTGCAAGCTATACCAGGCCGGGCTCATCGAGATGATGGGCGAGTCCATCAGCCGGGAGGAGCGCAAGACCGGCATCGACCCGACGATTTTCCAGACCGTGGAGAAGGAGCTGGCCCAGATCATCGGGCCGCTGGCGCCCATCGTCCTGGACGACCACATTTCCGGGCTGGGTGAAAGCCGCGACGCCTTCCCCAAGGAGAAGATGCCCGAGCTGATCGAGCTGCTGTCCAACGAGATCACCGACGCGAAGAAGATGATCGATTTTCAGAAATCGATGCTGAGTGTCATCAAGAATATCTGATCGAAAACCCATTTTGAGGTGCGACCTTGAAACTCACAATCCGAAAAAAACTGCTGGGTTTATCATTTATCGCCATCGTCATCCCGCTGATCATCTCCGCGGCGGTCATCGTCTTCATCGTCACCCAAAAAACGCAGGATGAATCGCTGGACAAGATCCGGACGAATTCGGCCATCGCCACGGCCCAGTACACGCGGCGGATGCAGGAGATCTCCAAGGGCGCCAAGGAGCTGGCCATCGCCGCCCTCCAGTACGGCTTCGTGGAGTCCCTGACCCGCGGCGGCGCGCCGAATCCCGCCCTCCAGGCCCAGTACGACCTGGACCGCAAGAAGGCCACCAACGTCCTGGAGATCGTCAAGGGCCAGATCGAGCTGGACTACCTCACCCTGACGGACAGCCGCGGCCGGGTGATCTACCGGGTGAACAATCCCGGCCAGCGCGGCGACGACATCGCGGCCCTCGACCCCATGGTCCGGGAGGCGCTGGGATCCAAGAAGGTGATCTTCGGCTCGATCAAGCTGCCCCTGGATTTCATGTCGCAGGAGAAGATGGACGACCGCCTGACCCTGGGCAACCAGAAGAAGGCCGTCGAAGCCGCCCTGGGCATGGAAGTCGTGGTCCCGCTCATGATCGGGCAGGACCTCCAGGGCGCCATCGTCGCCGGCGACGTGCTGAACAACGACAACACCCTGGTGGACGAGCTGAAGCGGATGCTCTTCAAGGAAAACTTCGAGGCCGGCGCGGCCACGATCTACCTGGGCGAGACCGCCATCGCCTCCTCCCGCTCGGGCACGTTCGGCCGGGGCGTCGGGGAAACCATCTCCCAGGAAATCCTCAACTACGTCTTGAAGCAGGGGAAGGAGTTCATCGGCACCGAAACCATTGGCGACACCAGCTACATCAGCGCCTACGTGCCGATCAAGGACATCGCCAACCAGATCATCGGCATCTACTCCGTCAGCGTCCGGGAAACCTGGTTCCGCCAGTTCCAGAATTACATCCGCAATTTCGTCATCGTCGTCATCGTGGTCGCCATCCTCTTCTCGATCCTGCTCACGTACATCACGGCCGGGCGGCTGACCAAGCCGATCGAGGAGATCACCGAGGCGGCCAACAAGATCTCCCTCGGCGATATGGACGTTTCCATCCAGGTCAAGAGCGGCGACGAGATCGAGAAGCTGGGCGACTCCCTGGAGCGCATGCGCATCTCGCTCAAATCTGCCATCGAGCGCCTGCGCCGCCGGTAATCCGGCGCTTTTCACCGCACGATTCCCGTCCGGCCCGGGCGACTCCTGCCAGAGTCGCCCGGGCCGTTTTTATGGTATAGTCGGGGCATGGATCGCGTGGAACTCATCGGAAAGACAGCCGAGGAACTCCGCCGGCTGATGGCGGAGTGGGGACATCCCCCCTTCCGCGGGACACAGCTGTTCCGGCACCTCTACCGCCGCCAGTGCTTCGACCTCGCGGCCATGACCGACCTGGCCCGGGACTTCCGCGAGGAGCTGGCCGCCCGCGCCTCATTGGAGCTGCCCCGGGTCCTGGACCGCCGCCACGCTGCCGACGGTTGTGAAAAATTCCTGCTGGCGCTGACCGACGGAGAGCGGATTGAAGCCGTCTTCATCCCGGAAGAGGACCGCCGCACTCTCTGCCTGTCCACTCAGGTGGGTTGCGCCATGGGCTGCGGCTTCTGCGCCACCGCCGGCCTCCACTACCGGCGGGACCTGACCGCAGGCGAGATCCTGGGCCAGCACTTCGTCATCGCGGCGGCGACCGGGCTGTGGGGCAAGCCGGTCAACATCGTCTTCATGGGCATGGGCGAGCCGCTGCAGAATTTCGAGGCGGTGATGCGGGCGTACCGCCTGTTCCACGATCCGGCGGCGGTGGCGCTTTCCCGCCGGGGGATCACCCTGTCGACCTGCGGCCTGCCGGATGGCATCCGCCGCCTCGGCGCCGAGCCGGACCGGCCGAAGCTGGCAGTGTCGCTGAACGCGGCGGACGACGACACCCGCAGCCGGCTGATGCCCATCAACCGCCGCCACCCCCTGGAGGAGCTGCTGCAGGCCTGCCGGGAGTTCCCCCTGCCGCGGGGGGAGCGGATCACGTTCGAGTACATCCTGCTCGACGGGATCAACGACGCGCCGGAGGACGCCCGGCGGCTGGCGAAGCTCCTGCGGCCCGTCCGCTGCAAGATCAACCTGATCCCCTACAATTCCGTGCCGTCCCTGCCGTACCGGCCCGCGCCGGAGGACCGGATCCTGGTCTTCCAGGCGATCCTGACCGCGGCCCACTACACCGCGCGGATCCGCAAGTCCCGGGGCGGCGACATCGCCGCCGCCTGCGGGCAGCTGGCCGGCGGCGCCGACGCAGCGCTGGAGTCGACCGCGGCATCCAACACGGAAGGAGGCGCCTGATGGCAGAAAAAGAGATTCCCGACCGGATTGAGGGCGGCATCGAGGCGGTGGGTTTCTACCCCGGCAGCGACCCGGAAAAAATCGAGGAGATCCAGGCCATGCAGCGGATGTACGAGCGCCTGGCCGACGAGATCCGCAGCCGGAAAGGCGTCCCTTTCACCAAGGTTCTCCAGCAGGCCCAGGCCAAGGCCGGGAAGGAGGAAGCGGCCGCCGCCGCCCGGGCGGAGGAAGCGCCCCCGGCGGAAAATCCGGAGGAAGTCTCGCCGGACAAAGGCGAAACGGCCTGATCCGGTTCCCATGCAGCCCGTCTTTTCCCTCAATCCGGAAACACCGGCGGCATCGGCAAAGACATCCGCGCGGGGGGTGCGCCGGTGACTCCGCTGGCGGAAATCATGGCCGCCCGCATCGCCGCAGAGGGCCCTCTGCCCTTCGAATCCTTTATGGATAGCGCGCTCTACGATCCCGGGCACGGCTACTACACCGCCGGCAACCCCTTCGGGCCGGCGGGGGATTTCTACACCGGCCCTTCGGTGAGCGGCGCCCTGGGCCGCGCGCTCGGCCGGTACTTGGCCGGGCAACTCGCCGCCCTGGGCATTTCCCCCGCCGACCTGGTTGAGCTGGGCGCCGGGGACGGCAGTCTGTCGGCCGCCGTGGCCCCGGTGCTGGCGGCGGAGGTCGGCCTGCGCCGTCTGCACCTGGTCGACCGCAACTCCGACCGCCTCCCCGGGACGCTGGGAGAGTCGCTTCCGTCCGTGCTGCGGACCTCCAGCCTGGACCAGCTGCCCCAAGACCTGACCGGCGCGGTGTACGCCAACGAACTGCTGGACGCCCTGCCGATCGCCCGCTACGAACGCTCGCGGAAGGGGGCCCTCCGGAAGTGCTGGGTGGACTTTCAAGCCGGCCGTTTCGTCGAAACCTGGCGGGCTGACTCGGACCCGGCGGCCCGCAATTACGCCCGGCGGTATCTTCCGGCCACGCCCGTCCGCTATGCGTTCGAGCACCCATTCCGCATCCCCCCGCTGCTGGCGCGGATCAGCGGACAGTTGCGGCAAGGTTGCCTCGTCTTCATCGATTACGGAGACCGGGCGGCAGGCCTGCTGACGGAGGAACGGGCTGGCGGCACGCTGCGGGCCTTCCGGCGGCACCGGGTCTCCGGCACGATCCTGGACCAGCCGGGGGCCCAGGACCTCACGGCCGACGTCAATTTCGATTTCGTGATGGACTGCGCCCGGGATGCAGGCTTCGAGGTGGCGGCCTATCGCACGCAGGGACAGTTCCTGGCGGAAAACGGGGTGCTCGAGGAGTTCCGGACGGGGGCCGACCCGGCGTCCGTGAGCCACAACCAGGCGTTGAAGCACCTGCTGTTGCCGGGCGGCATGGGGGAAGTGTTCAAGGTCCTGGTGTTGCGGAAGGGAGCAGGACCAGCTCGAAGCAGTTCGTGTCCGTCTCGTAGAGGGTAATCCGGACGAGTCGCGCCGGCGACAGGCAGGGCGCCAGCCAGCGGCCGATATGGCGGCAGAGGTTTTCCGAAGTCGGTACCACGTCCCGGAATTCGGCCACCTCGTGGTTCAGAAAGCGATGATCCAGCCGGGAGAGCACCTCCTCCGCCACCGTCCGATCCAGTTGCGGCAGGTCCGCCAGCATGCCTGTCGCCGGATCCAGCGGGCCGGTCACCGTCACATAGAGCCTGTAGTTGTGCCCGTGCCCGGCCGGATTGGCGCAGCGCCCGTAGACTTCCACGTTCCGGGCGTCGCTCCATTCCGGCCGGTACAGGCGGTGGCCGGAGGAAAATGTGTACCGGCGAGTCAGGGTCAGCACGGGCGGTCCTCCTCCCACGTGGCGCACAGGTCTTCGCTCTCCCACAGGCGGAGCCGGTGCAGGGCGATCCCGGGGAATGCGCCCCTCAACAGTTCCCGCAGGTACAGGACGATGTTCTCGGTGGTCGGCAGGTGGGCGCGGAAATGCGGAACCGCTTCGTTGAGGAACTGGTGGTCGAGCTTCTCCAGGACGAGCTCCTCCAGGGCTGCTTTCACCTCCTTCAGGTCCACGATCATGCCGGTCTCCGCGTCCACCGGGCCGCGCAGGGTGACCTCGAGGACGTAGTTGTGGCCGTGGCCGTACGGATTGGCGCAGGCCCCGAACGCCTGCCGGTTCCGAGCTTCGTCCCACTCCGGTTTCCAGTAGCGGTGGGAAGCGCAGAACTTGACGATCTTGGTAATGGTGATCACGGGCGGCCTCCGTGCGGAAACTCGGGCTCAAGTCAACGAGATGCCGCCGTCCACCGGCAGGTTCACCCCGGTGACCCAGGCGGCGTCATCCGAGACCAGGTAGCGGACGGCAGCGGCGATGTCGGCGGGTTCCCCAACCCGTCCGAGGGGATGGACACCGGCCATCCGCCGAAGGTGGGCGGATGCCTCCTCCTCACTCATCAGCGTCTGGAAGATCGGCGTCCGGACCACGCCCGGTGAGATGGCGTTGCAGCGGATCCCCCGGCCGGCGCACTCCAGCGCCACGCTCTTCGTGAACATGAGCAATCCCGCCTTGGACACCGAGTACAGGCTGCAACCGGGGACCGGCTGATAGCCCAGCGTGGAGGCGATGTTGACGATGCAGCCTCCGCCGGCCGCCTCCATCCTTGGCAGCAAGGCTCGGGTCAGCAGGATGACGGACCGGAGGTTGATGTCCATCATCCGGTCGTAGTCCGCTTCGGTCAGGCGGTCCAGGTCCGACACCTGGTAGATCCCGGCGGCATTGACCAGCGCGTGTACGGGGACGTCCCCGCCCCGCAGCGCTTCGGCGAACTGCCCGATGGCCTCCGGCGAAGCCAGGTCCACCCGGTGGATCACCACCCGGTCCGACCGGGAGGCGGCGGCGCGGGTCTCTTCCAGCCGGGCCGCGTCGCGGCCCAGGATGTGGACCGTCGCCCCCGCCTCCACCAGGCAGTGGCAGACGGCCCGGCCGATGCCGCTGCCGCCGCCGGTGACCACCGCCGTACGGCCTTCCAGTTGCATGGTCATCAACACTCCTCGATCAGACGGTTCGACACCCGGCCCCTCCGGCCGGCGTTCAGATGACGGCGGCGGACGGAGGGATTCCTCCGCTCCCTACGGGAGGAGGCCTGCCTCGCGCATCTCGCGGTCCAGCTCCCCGCGGATGGCCGGAATCACGCTCTCCAGCCGTCCCGGCAGCACGCAGCCGGCGGCGCGCGGATGCCCTCCGCCGGTGGGCGACATCCGTCGGGCGAACCGGCCGACATGGATACCGCCGCGGGACCGGAAAGAGATGCGGACGCTCTCCCCCGGCTGCTCGACGAACAGCATGCTGACATCCACGCCGTGGATGAAGCACAGTTCGTCGATGATGTCCCCGGTGTCCTCGGCGGCGGCGCCGGACCGCCGCATCATCTCCTCCGTCAGGACCGACCAGAGGTACAATCCGTGCGGCGCCCGCTCCATCGCGTCCAGGACCAGCCCCAGGAGCTTCTTCATGGCGTAGCTGCGGGCCAGGTAGACCTTCTCGGCCGTGGCGGGGAAATCGAAGCCGGTCTCCAGCAGACGGGCGGCGACGCGGTGGGTTGACGGCCGGGTGAGGTCGTACTGGAAGGAACCGGTGTCGCAGAGAATGCCCACGAAAATCAGTTCCGCCAGGACCGGGTCCAGAAACACCCGCCACGTGGGATCGTCCACGAACGAGAAAAGCAGTTCGGTGGTGGCCGCCACCTCGGTGGAGACGAATTCCAGGGAGCAGTTGCCGGAATTGCTGACCGCATGGTGGTCGATCTTGACCCGGAACGGGCAGCCGTCGAACACCGGCCGCACCCGGCCCGACCGGTCCGCGCCGCAATCCACGACGATGCCCACGTCATACCGCACATCCTCCACCCGGTCGATGGGGAGGACTTCCCCGGCCCCGGGCAGGAAGGCATAACGCTTGGGACAGGCACGCTCGTTGATGACATGGACGGTTTTGGGAGGATCGGGGAAGGCTTGCCGGATGATGTAGCGGACCGCCAGTTCCGCGGCGATGGAATCCCCGTCTTCCCGTTCGGTGGCCGTGATCATGATCCGGTTGGCGGCCTGGATGGCCTGGAAGAGCTGCGCGAACTCGGACGCAAACATAGTCCCCCTCCCCTCGTGAATGACCGGTCATGGTACCAGAAGGAGGAGGGATTGAGAATCACAAAATGGCCGGGCGGCCGATGCCGTAAATCCTCGGGCCGGAGCCGGGCCTAGAGCATCCCCAGCAGGTTGGACTTCTTTTCCTCGAACTCCTCGCGGGTCAGCAGACCTTCCACCATCAGGGCCTGCAGATCTTTGATCATGCTCGGGATGTCCGCCAGGTCCAGTGACACCATCACATCGAGGAAATCCTCTTCGTGTTCGTGCTCGGCGGCGCGGCGGAGGGATTCCGCGGCCGGCTCCATCCGCGCGAACGTGACCGAGTCGCCCAACCGGACGGATTCCACCATCCACCCCACCCGCAGCCAGAACTTCGATCCGCCTTTCTTGCCGTTGGACCACCAGGCGCGGTGCTTGTAGGCAGAGTTGGGGAGCTTGAAACCCAGCATTTCCTCAATTTTCCCGTAGGAAAGGGTGACGGGACTCACTTCCAGGCCGGAAAGATGATTCTCCAGCGGGGCATACTTGCTCATGAATTGCTCTCCTTATTATTCTGAATATTGGCGGTTCGATCTTTTAAAAAGATATAATACTTTACTCAGAATTGCAACACATTTTTTAATATAACTATCATACTCCCCGCGGCTGGAAAAAGGGGTGGGATTGCTTCCAAAAATCATGTATCATTTTGGGTAGCCAGGCATCTAACGAGCCTGGATTGGAGGACACTGGATGATCCTGCCCATCAGAACCTACGGTGATTCCGTTCTGCGGCGGAAAGCCAAGCCGGTCGAGGTTTTCGACGATGACTTGCGCCGCCTCGCGGACAATATGGCCGAGACCATGTACCACGCCCCCGGCGTCGGCCTGGCCGCCCCTCAGGTCGGCGTCGGACTCCGACTGATCGTCGTGGACGTCTCCCACGACGAGGTCCGGGACACGCTGTACAAGATCGCCAATCCGGAGGTGCTGGAAGTATCGGAGGAGAGCGAGCGCTGCGAGGAAGGCTGCCTCAGTGTGCCGGGTTTTTCCGAGGCGGTGGTCCGGCCGCACTGGGCCAGGATCCGCGGGCAGGACATGAACGGCCAGCCGTTCACCCTGGAGGCGGAAGGCCTGCTGGCCCGCTGCATCCTCCACGAGATCGACCATCTGAACGGCATCCTGTTCGTCGACCGGCTGGCGCCTTTTCGCCGCAAGCTGCTGCGCCAGCGGTTGAAGAAACAGTTCGGGGCGATTTCCGCGCCGGAGTTCCAGCCCACTCTCTGAGAGGATCGTCCATCAAAGAAAGAGGCCGGGGGTATCCCCGGCCTTTTGGTTTATCTGTCCCTGAGGGGAGCTTACTTGGCCGCGTCCTGGTACTTGGCCTCGTCCTCGGGGGTCGCGTCCTTGGCGCAGCGGAAGCCCATGCCGAGAATCGCGTTGCTCGGGAAGGGCGACCGGGCGGACATGTACCAGATCTTGCCGTTGATGTAGATGGAGGCGCCCTTCACCACGAACAGCTTCCGGCCGAAGTTCGGGTCCTTGGCCTTGCAGTTGGGGTAGGCGTCGTAGGTGCTGTTGGTCCACTCGTACACGTTGCCCAGCATGTCCCGCGCGCCGTAGAAACTGACGTCCCCCACAAACAGGCCGATTTCGTTGACATTGCGGGAGCCGGTGTTGGCGGCGCCGTCCTGCCACTCGTCGCCCCAGGGCCAGCGGCGCTGTTTGTTCTGCTTTGGATCCCAGCTGGCGGCCTTCTCCCACTCTTCCTGGGTCGGCAGTCGTTTCTTGGCCCACTTGGCGTACGCCTGGGCGTCGTCCAGGGTCACGTTAAACACCGGCAGCATCGGCTTGTTCTCGTCGAAGAACGTCCGCCAATTCCCCTTGGTGCTGTAGCCGCTGTCAGCCACGAACTGCATGAACTGTTCGAAAGTGACCTCGTACTTGTCGATCCAGAAAGCCTTCAGATTCACTTCGTGAGGGGGCGAGCTGAACTTGGTGACATCGTCGTTGGCGGGCCCGCCGATGATGCACTTGCCGGCAGGCACGAACACCATTTCGTTGTAATCCACTGCCGGCTGGGCGGGGACGACGGGCTCGGCCATCGTTTCCTCCGGCGGCGGTTCCGGCTTGCTGCAACTGAAAGCCAGAACCAGGAAGAACATGGCGCCAAGCAGCGCGAGGAACCATCCTACCTTTTTGCTCATTATGCCTCCCAGATATGCACAAATGTCTTGGAATTCCGCAGGCAGTTCATACATGTTGTGACTTTACATCCTTATTAAACAAAGGCCATTATATTCATTCACCGACCCGTACTCAAGGGATTTATTGGCGGTATTTGTACCAGGCGGCGCAGGTTCCTTCCGAGGAGACCATGCAAGCGCCGATCGGGTTTTCCGGCGTGCAGGCGCGCCCGAACAGGCCACAGTCCACCGGGTCGCAGATCCCCTTGAGTACCTCGCCGCAGCGACAACCCGTCGGCTCCGCCACCGGCGGGAGCGCGACCGGAAAACGCCGTGCGGCGTCAAAATCCGCCCACTCCGCCCGGATCCGGCAGCCGCTGCCGGGGAGGGTGCCGATGCCCCGCCAATAATCGTCGCAGGGCTCGAAGGTCTCCTCCAGCAACCGCCGGGCGGTCGGATTCCCCTCGTGCCGGACCACCCGGGCGTATTCGTTATCCACCCGGGGCTGTCCGGACAGGATCTGGAGCAGCAGCATCCAGATCCCCTGCAGGATGTCAAGCGGCTCGAATCCCACCACGGAGCAAGCCACGCCGTGCTCCCGCGGCAGGAATTCGTACGCCCGGCTGCCGATGATGGCGCTCACGTGGGCGGGGCAGAGGTACCCGTGCACGCCGACCTGGGGATCCCGGGCCAGCGCCGCCATGGCCGGCGGGATGAGCTTGTGGGCCGTCAGGACGGAGTAGTTGGCGAGCCCCTCGCGTCGGGCCTGCTGGACGGACGCTGCGATGGTCGGGGAGGTGGTCTCGAAACCGACGCCCAGGAAGACGACCTCCCGCCCCGGGTTCCGGCGGGCGACTTCCAGGGCGTCGAGGGTCGAATACACCACCCGGACGTCGGCGCCCTCCGCCCGCTCGTGCAGAAGGTTGGTGCCCGTACCCGGCACCTTCATCATGTCACCGAAGGTGGTCAGGGTGACGCCGTCGTGCCGGGCCAGTGCGATCGCCCGGTCCACGTATTCCATGCCCGTCACGCAGACGGGGCAGCCCGGCCCGGAGATCAGTCGGACCGCCTCGGGCAGCACCTGGCGCAGGCCGAACTTGTGGATGGCCATGGTGTGGGAGCCGCAGACCTCCATGAGGGTGACCTGCCGCCGCAGCGGCAGCGACCGGATCTTAGCGATGAGGATGGCGGCGTCCTCGCGGGAGCGGAACTCATCGATGTATTTCATGGCGATCGGACTCCCCGGCAGATTCGGCGTGCGCCGGCGGAACGATGTATTATAAATTGTGTCGCAGACCGGTTGAAGGGGAAATTGGATCATCCGCAGCGCGTTTTCCTTCCGGTAGTGGCATCCCCTGCCCGGCCGCGGTCGTGTCCTGCCGCCCGGTCCGCAGGGGGCGGCGGACCGCTGGGGAGAAGAAAGAGGCCGTCCCGAGGGACGGCCTCTTCAACCGGATCGTGCGGGCGGGAACGGCGGGATTCCTCCCGCGGTGGTCATTTCGCAACCGGCGTTGCGAGGCCCTGCTTCATGTCATACGCCAGGTCACGGACCAGTTCGATGTCCTGCCGGGGGATGTTCAGCCGCATGAGCTGGCCCTTCTCGTTCACATCCATCGTCACTCCCTGGAATCCCCCCAGGTCGACGAAGTACCGGAGCAGCTTCACCTCGCCCAGCGCAGTCTGCAGCATCGTCTCGCCGTTGTAGTTCACCTTGGCGGTCACCTCCGCGGCGATCTTCGGGATATAGACCGGGAGGGTCTGTTTCTCAGCCTTGTTGAGCTTGTATTTCCTGTACAGGACCCCGTACAGGCTGTAGACGGCCTCCTCCAGCACCCGGAACTGCGGGGAGACCTTGGCTGTCCGGCTCAGGGTCTGGCCGCCCATCAGGGCGTTGTCGGTGGCCCTGCCATCCTGGAAAGTGACATGTATGTAACTTTCCCGCTCGTTGACATAAAAGGTGTCGTTGTAGAGGAGTGGATTGTAGTCGTCGTCCATCGTCTCGGAGGTGCGGTACCGGAAGAAGGCGTTCCCCGCGCCGCGCGGCAGAGCCAGTTCGCTTTCGGTTTCCATCAGGTACTTGCCGCTGTCCAGCTTGTAGAACGAGTACTTCTCAAAACCGGACTCCTGTCCCTGGAAGTAGATGACCAGCCGCCCCTGCTCCACCAGGGTCCGGTCGGTCTTGGTCTTTTCGGCCTCGTCTCCGGCCGCCAAGGCGACGAACGTAAGCAGGACGAAGGCACACGCAAACCATGATTTTCTCATACGCACTCCCAACGGCAGCCGCTGGCCGCCGGTGATGTCAGTCCGGTCGGAACCGGGGATTATTTCTCCGCCCCGCCCACCCGGATGAACCGCTTCTTCTTGGCGACCCGAATGGTCAGCACGCCGCTTTTCAGCTTGGCGTCCACGCCGGCGGGATCCACCGGCACGTCGAAGCGAAACACCCGCCGGAACTCGCCGTACTCGCGCTCCATCTGGTGGTAGTTCAGACAGGTCGAATCCGCCATCTGCGTCTTGGTCCCTCGGATCCGGAGGTCCTGGCCCTCCGCCTCCAGTTCGATGGCTTCCCGGCGCACGCCGGGGACCTCCAGCATGATGATGTAGGCTTTCTCGGTTTCAAAGATGTCGGCCATGGGCAACCAGCCGACCGCCGCCTGGGTCAGGAAATCCTCGTCGTCGTGGATCAGCTGCTGCATCTTGCGCTGCAGGTGGAACAAACCCTCGAAGTCGTCATATTTCTTCTTCATAAGGATCGCCCCCTCCACGGGTTGCCCCCTCATTATATCCCCATTTCCGGACCGGACCATAAAAAAAGCCAGGCGGCGCCTGGCTGGATTGGTCTACCGGGAGGTTTGTGCGGGATGGTGGCCCGCCCGGGTTTATTCGGCGGCTTCCTCCGCGGGGGCTTCGGCCTTCTTGGTCCGCTTGCGCGGCTTGGGGGCCGGCTTCTCCTCGGGGGCTGCCTGTTCCTTTTCCTTCTCCTTGGACTTCTCGGGCTTCTTCTTGTCGCTGACCTTCAGCTCGCTGCCCAGCAGCTCGATGATGGCCATCTCGGCCTTGTCGCCGTCGCGCCAGCCGGTCTTGATGATCCGGGTGTACCCGCCCGGCCGGTCGGAGAACCGCGGCGCGATCTCCTCCATCACCTTGTGGGCCACTTCCTTGACCATGACGTAGCCGAGGATCTTCCGGCGGGCGTGCAGGGTGCCCTTGCGGCCCTCGGAGATCAGCCTTTCCACCACCGGCCGGAGCTCCTTGGCCTTGGGCAGGGTGGTCAGGATGCGCTCCTTTTGGAACAGGGCGGTGGCCAGGTTCCGCAGCAGGGCCCGGCGGTGGGATGAGGTGCGCCCCAATTTCCGTCCAGCAACCTTATGTCGCATGATCCATCTCCTTCAATTCTTGGGTGTACCGCTACTTCTTGACGATCCGGCCGTTCTTGTCCAGGGTCATGCCCAGCGCGAGGCCCATTTCGGTCAGGACGTCCTTGATCTCGTTCAGAGACTTCCGGCCGAAGTTTTTCGTCTTGAGCATCTCCGCCTCGGTCTTCTGGACCAGGTCGGCGATGGTCTTGATCTCGGCGTTCTTGAGGCAGTTGTAGGCCCGCACCGACAGCTCCAGTTCCTCAACCGACTTCTGGAGGTACTCGTTGAGGACATTCTCTTCCTCGGTGGTCTCCACCTCGACGGCCTCTTCTTCCTCCTCGAAGTTGATGAAGAGGAACATGTGGTCCTTCAGGATCTTGGCCGCCAGCCCGACCGAATCGGCGGGGGTGATGGCCCCGTTGGTCCACACCTCCAGGATCAGCTTGTCGTAGTCCGTGGCCTGGCCCAGGCGGGCGGCCTCCACCTGATAATTGACCTTGCGGACCGGGGAGTGCACCGAATCCAGCGGGATGTAGCCGATCTCGAGGTCCTCGTCGAAATTCATCTCGGAGGAGACGTAGCCGCGGCCCATCTTCACCCGCATCTCGATCTTCAGCTTCCCGCCCTCGCCCAGGGTGGCGATGTGGATGTCCGGATCCAGGACCTTGATGTCCGGATCGGCCTTGATGTCCCCGGATTTGACCTCGCACGGGCCCTCAGCTTCCAGGAAGAGGGACTTGGTGTAGTTCACGTGCATCTTGAGCGGGATCTGTTTGATATTGAGGATGATATCAGTCACGTCCTCGCGCACGCCGCGCAGGGAGGAGAACTCGTGGAGCGCCCCCTCCACCTTCACGGCCGTCACCGCCGCGCCGGGGATGGAAGACATCAGGATCCGCCGCAGCGAATTGCCGATGGTCGTGCCGAACCCCCGTTCAAACGGCTGGGCGAAGAACTTGGTGTAGGTCTCCGTGGCTGTCTCTGCTTCGTGCAGGAGCCGCTTCGGCTTCTGCAGTTTTGGGATTGTCATCAAGGTAGACCTCCGGTTATTTCGAGTAGAGCTCGACGATCAGCTGCTCATTGATATCCATGGAGATATCCTGGCGCTGCGGCAGCGCCAGCACCCGGCCCACCAAGTTGTCCTTGTCCATGGACAGCCAGGCGGGGATCCCGCGGCTCATCGCCGCTTCGACGCTGCCGAACACGAAGGGATTCTTCTTGAAGCCCTCTTCCACGGTGACCGTATCGTCTTTCTTGATCTCGTAAGAGGGGATGTCCACCCGCTTGCCGTTCACCTGGACGTGGCCGTGGCGGACCACCTGCCGCGCCTGGGCGCGGGAGGAGGACAGACCGAGGCGGTAGACCACGTTGTCGAGGCGGCGCTCCAGCAGCACCAGCAGGGTCTCGCCGGTGACGCCCTTCTGGCGCTCCGCTTCGTGGAAGTAGCGCCGGAACTGCTTTTCCATCAGCCGGTAAATGCGCTTCACCTTCTGCTTTTCCCGGAGCTGCAGGCCGTAGCCCACCAGCTTCGGCTTCCGGCTCCGGCCATGTTCGCCGGGAGGATACGGCCGGCGGTTGATGGCACAGCTGTCCTTGAAACACCGCTCCCCTTTCAGAAAGAGCTTGGTGCCTTCGCGGCGGCACAACCGGCATACGGATTCGTTGTATCTTGCCAAGGCAGTCCTCCTTACTCGCTAACTTACACTCTGCGGCGCTTCTTGGGACGGCAGCCGTTGTGGGGAATCGGGGTGATGTCGCGGATGCTCCGGATCTTCAGGCCGGCCTGGCTCAGCGCCCGGACGGCGGACTCGCGGCCGGGGCCCGGGCCCTTCACTTCCACTTCCACTTCGCGCATGCCGCTGTCCATGGCGACCTTCGCGGCGTTCTCCGACGCCTGCTGGGCCGCGAACGGCGTGCCCTTGCGGGAGCCCTTGAAACCGATGGTGCCGCCGCTGGCCGTGGAAATGGTGTTGCCGGTGGGGTCCGTGATGGTCACCGTGGTGTTGTTGAACGTGGAGCGGACATGGGCCACGCCGTACGGCACATTCTTCTTTACCTTCTTGCGCAGCGTCTTCTTGCCGGCGCTTTTCACTTCTTTCGCCATATGACTCTCCTGTCGACCTTACTTCTTCTTCCGGCGGGGACCCTTGCGCGTGCGGGCATTGGTGTGCGTCCGCTGACCGTGGACGGGCAGGCCCCGGCGATGGCGCAAGCCGCGGTAGCAGCCGATATCCATCAGGCGCTTGATGTTCAGGGACATCTCCTTGCGGAGATCGCCCTCGATCATCCCCTCTTCCTGCAAGATTGCCCGGATGCGTGAGATCTCGTCGGCCGTGAGTTCCTTGACCTTCTTCCGCTCGTCGATCCCGGCCCGGTTCAGGATCATCCGGGAGCGGGACTGGCCGATGCCGTAGATGTGGGTCAGGCCGATGAAGACGTTCTTGTTATCCGGTAGATTGACACCTTCAATTCTCGCCAAGATAGACCTCCATCCTCTGAAAAATTAACCTTGTCTCTGCTTGTGGCGTTTGTTCTCGCAGATGACCCGGATGACACCCTTGCGCTTGATGATCTTGCACTTGGGGCAAATTTTCTTGACCGATGCGCGCACTTTCATGGTTTACTCTCCAAAATTACTTGAACCGATAAATGATCCGGCCCCGGGACAGGTCGTAGGGGGAAAGCTCCACCAGGACCTTGTCGCCCGGAAGGATCCGGATGAAATTCTTCCGCATCTTCCCGGACACATGAGCCAGGACGATATGCTTGTTCTCCAACTCCACCCGGAACATCGCATTGGGCAGCGTCTCGATGATGGTTCCATTCACCTCAAACGCATCTTCTTTGGGCATTCGCTCCTCTGCTCACTCACTCAATCGGGTCAATATTTCAGGGCCATCCGCCGTGACAGCCACCGTATGTTCGAAATGGGCGGAGTACCCGCCGTCCACTGTCACCGCCGTCCACCGGTCCGGCAGGATCCGGACATGGGGCGTGAACTCGTTGACCATCGGCTCGATCGCCAAGGCCATGCCCCGCTTCAGGACCGCGCCCTGGTTCGGCGGCCCGTAGTTCGGGATCTGGAGCTCCTCGTGCATCCGCGACCCGATGCTGTGGCCGACGAAATCCCGCACCACCGCAAAACCGGCCTGCTCGACAAACACCTGGACGGCGTGGGAGATGTCGCCGATCCGGTTGCCCGGCCGGGCCTGGGCGATGCCCTTGTAGAGGGCCTGCTCCGTCACCTCGGCCAGCCGCCGGTGCCGCTCGCTCACCGCCCCGATCAGGATCGTCACGGCCCCGTCGCCGTAATAGCCCTGGTAGATCGTGCCCACGTCGATGCTCAGGAGGTCCCCGTCACGGAGCACGTAATCCGAGGGGATCCCGTGGACCACCTGGTCGTTGACCGAGGTGCAGAGCGTCCTGGGATATCCCTGGTACCCCTTGAAGGCAGGCAGGCAGCCCGCCTTGCGGATGTACCGTTCGGCCGTCCGGTCCAGTTCCTCGGTGGCCACGCCCTCGCGGGCTTCCTCCCGGATGAGCTGCAGCGTCTCGGCCACCACCCGGCTGGCCACGCGCATGAGCTCGATCTCCTGGGGCGTCTTGATTTCCATCTTACGCGAGCACCCCTTGTATCCGGCGGAAGATCTCCTCGACCTCCCCGTAGCCGGTCACGGTCCGCAGCACGCCCCGGTTCCGGTACCACTCGATGAGCGGCTCGGTTTGGGAGCGGTAGACCGCGAGCCGGCGGCGGACCGTTTCCTCCCGGTCATCGTCCCGCTGGATCAGCGCGCCACCGCAGCGGTCGCAGGCGTCCGGCTCCGTGGAGGGGGCGAAGTACACATTGAAGATCGCTCCGCACCCGGCGCAGTTCCGTCGCCCGGCCAGGCGACGCACCAGGATGTCCTCCGGCACGTCGAAGGAGAGCACGCGGATCTCAAACTGGGCGGTGATCAGTCCCTCCAACGCCTCCGCCTGGACCACGGTCCGGGGGAAGCCGTCCAGCGTGCAGCCGCCGGCGCAGTCGGGCTCCTGCAGGCGCTCGCGGATCAAGCCGATGACGATGTCGTCGGAAACCAGTCCGCCGGCGTCCATGACCGCCTTGGCCTTCCGGCCCAACTCGGTGCCCTTCCGCACCGCCTCCCGCAGCATGTCGCCGGTGGAGATCTGGGGGTAGCCGAAATGTTCAAAGAGCAGTTTCGCCTGAGTGCCTTTGCCGGAACCCGGCGGGCCCAGCAGGACGAGCATTCTCCGCATCGTCAGCTTCTCCGGCCGCGAATCCTTCCACGCTTCAGGAAGCCGTCGTAGTGGCGCATGATCAGCTGCGATTCGATCTGGTTGACGGTGTCCATGGCCACGCCGACCACGATCAGCAGCGACGTGCCGCCGAAGTAGAACGTCACGCCGAGGCCCTGCGTCACAAACTGCGGCAGGTGGTCATGCATCCAGTCGCCGACGAACGGCAGGGCCGACAGGTGCACGCCGCTGATCAGGAAGTCGGGCAGCAGCGAGACCAGCACCAGGTAGAGGCCCGCCGCGAACGTCAGGCGGGTCATGATCTTGTCGATCAGCTCGGCGGTCGGCTTGCCCGGCCGGATGCCGGGGATGGAGCCGCCGAACTTGCGTATGTTGTCCGCCACCTCGTTGGGGTTGTAGATGATGCCGACGTAGAAGAAGGTGAAGAAGATGATCCCCAGCGCGTACATCAGGATGTAGAGCGGGTAGCCGTGGCCCAGGGACTCGGAGATCTTCGCCATCCAGGAGGTCTTGATCATGAACTTGAGCGTCTGAGGCAGCGCCAGCAGGGACGAGGCGAAGATGATCGGGATGACGCCGCCGGCGTTCACCCGCAGCGGCAGGTAGGTGCTCTGGCCGCCGTAGACCTTCCGGCCGACCATCCGCTTGGCGTACTGGATCGGGATCTTGCGCTGGCCGCGTTCGACGAAGACGACGAAGGCGACCACCAGCAGCATCACCACGATCAGCGCCAGCACGATCAGCAGGGAGCCCTCGGTCACCTGCCGCATCATCCAGCCGATGCCGCTGGGCAGGCCGGCCACGATGCCGGCGAAGATGATCAGCGAGATGCCGTTGCCGATGCCCCGCTCGGTGATCTGCTCGCCGAGCCACATGATGAACGCCGTACCCGTGGTCAGGGTGATGACGGTCAGGAGCTTGAAGCCGAGGCCCGGATTCAGGACGATGGGTTGCGAGGCCGAGATGCTGGTCTGCTCCAGCACGAAGGCCGTGGCCAGCGACTGGAAGACGCTGAGCACGATGGTCAGGTAGCGGGTGTACTGCGTGATCTTCTTCCGGCCCAACTCGCCTTCCTTGGAGAGTTTCTCCAGGTAGGGCCACACGATGGTCATGAGCTGGAGGATGATGGACGCCGTGATGTAGGGCATGATGCCCTGCGCGAAGATCGAGAAACGCCGCAGGTTGCCGCCTGTGAACAGGTCCAGGAAGCCCACCAGCGAACCGCCGGCCTGCGTGCTGAAGAACTCCTCGAGCGCGGTGGCGTCGATGCCGGGCGTGGGGATCCAGGAACCGATACGGTACACCGCCAGCATCGCCAGCATGAACAGGATCCGGTTCCGCAATTCCGGAACCGAGAAGATGTTCTTCAACGAATCCAGAACTTTGCTCTCACTTTCAGCCATTGATGACCTCGACCTTGCCGCCGGCGTTCGCGATCTGCTCCGCCGCCTTTTTGCTGAACTTGTGGGCCCGGACGGTCACTTTCCGCTCCAGCTTGCCCTGGCCCAGAATCTTGATCCCATGCTTGGGGTCACGGACGACGCCGGATTCCTTCAACAGCTCCGGGGTGATCACCGTGCCATCGGCAAACCGGTTGAGCGTGGCCAGATTCACCACCGCCAGTTCCTTGCGGAAGATGTTGGTGAACCCCACCTTGGGCAGGCGGCGGTACAGCGGCATCTGGCCGCCCTCGAACCCGACCTTGTGGGAATAGCCCGAGCGGGATTTCTGGCCCTTGCTGCCGCGGCCGCCGGTCTTCCCGTTGCCGGAGCCCGGACCCTGGCCGCGCCGTTTGTTGGCGCGGTTCGCGCCCCGGTTCCGTTTCAGGTTATGCAGTTCGATACCCATGATGTCACCTTTACTTGACGATTTTGACCAGGTGGCTCACCTTCGCCACCATGCCGCGCACGGCCGGCGTGTCTTCCCGCTCGACGATCTGGTTGAGCCGGCGCAGGCCGAGGCTCTTGACCACCAGGCGGTGCTTCTGGGGCGTGCCGATCATGCTGCGCACGTACTGGATCTTGATCATTTTCTTTTCGGATGTGGTGCCGCTCATCACAGGATCTCCTCGATGGATTTGCCCCGCTTCCGCGCCACGTCCGACGCGTTTTTCAGGTTCCGCAACCCTTCGAAGGTGGCCCGGACGACGTTGTGCGGATTCTTGGTCCCCAGGGACTTGGTCAGGATGTCCGAGACCCCGGCCGCCTCCAGCACCGCCCGGACGGCGCCGCCGGCGATGACGCCGGTGCCCGGCCCGGCCGGCTTCATGAACACGACGCCGGCGCCGAAGCGGCCCTGGATCGTGTGCGGGATCGAAGTGCCCTTCATCGGCACGTCGATCATGTTCCGCTTGGCCTGGTCGATGCCCTTCTTGATGGCCAGGGGGACTTCCTTCGCCTTGCCCTTGCCGAAGCCGACCTTGCCCTTGCCGTCGCCGACCACGACCAGGGCGCTGAAGCTGAGGTTCTTGCCGCCCTTGACGACCTTGGTCACGCGGTTGATGGAGACCACCCGTTCGATAAACTCGGACTCTTCCGCCATCGGTTTCATGTCTTTGATGTCCACGTCAGTCCACCCTCGCTGCAAGTTAGAATTTCAGACCCGCCTCGCGGGCGCTGTCCGCCAGGCACTTGACCCGGCCGTGGTAGAGGTAGCCGCCCCGGTCGAACACGACCGCGCCGATGCCCTTTTCCAGGGCCCGCTTGGCCGCCAGCTGTCCGACCTTCTTGGCCATCTCCTTGTTGTTCCCGCCGGCCTCGGCGCGGATCTCCTTGTCCAGGGTCGACGCGGAGACGAGAGTCCGGCCCGTGCTGTCGTCGATGATCTGCACGTAGATATGCTTGAGGCTGCGGAACACGCACAGGCGGGGCCGGTCGGCGCTGCCGGCCACCTTGGTACGGACCCGCATATGCTTCTTGAGATGTCGTTCCAGTCTTGTCTTAGTCTTGAACATGTCAACCACCTGTGTGCGATGGGTTTATTAAGCCGTCTTCTTGCTTTCCTTCAGCTTGATCACTTCGTCGGAGTACCGGAGGCCCTTGCCCTTGTAGGAGTCGGGCTTGCGGAAGCCGCGCAGCTCGGCGGCCACCTGGCCGACCCGCTGCCGGTCGATGCCTTCCACGGTGATGGTGCCCATGTAGTTGGACGCCTTCTTGCCGATCTTCTCCACCTTGATCGTGATGCCCGGGGGGAAGGGATACTCGATGGGATGGGAATAACCCAGGTTCAGCATCAGGGTCTGGCCCTGGACCTCGGCCTTGAAGCCGATGCCGATCAGCTCGAGTTCCTTCTTGAAGCCGGTGCTGCAGCCGGTGACCATGTTCTGGATCAGGCTCCGGGTCAGGCCGTGGAAGGCCCGCTGCTGCTGGCTGTCATCCTGACGGTTCACCTGGAGCAGCCCGTCCTTGACTTCGACGGTGATCCCCAGGGGCAGGGTATGGGACAGGGAACCCTTCGGTCCCTTCACATCCACCTGGCTGCCCTTCAGCGTGATGTTCACGCCCGTGGGCACCTGGATCGGTTTCTTGCCTATTCTGGACATATTCGCACCATCTTCTTCGGAGATTTCAGTAAATCGTGCAGAGGAGCTCACCGCCCACGCCTTGCTTCCGGGCGTCCCGCGAAGTCATCACCCCCTTGGAGGTGGAGAGGATGGCGACTCCCAGGCCGCCCATCACCTCGGGGATCTCGTCCTTGGCGCAGTACACGCGGCGACCGGGCTTGCTGACGCGGGCCAGCTCGCTGATGACCGGCTTGTCCTCGGCGTCGTACTTCAGGGCAATGTGGATCTCTTCAAAAATGCCCGACCGCTTCGTGATGAAATCCTCCACGAAGCCCTCCTGCTTCAGGATGGCCACGAGCCGGAGCACCATCTTCGACTTGGGGATCACCACGACCGACCGCTTCGCATGAAGCGCGTTTCTCAGTCGGGTCAAGGCATCGGCGATTGTATCCGTCACGTTCATGACATTACTCCCGGGACAATGATTACCAGCTGGCCTTGATCATGCCGGGGATCTCGCCGCCCAGGGCCAGCTCCCGCAGACAGATCCGGCACAGTTCGAACCTGCGATAGTACCCCCGCGGCCGGCCGCAGCGCTTGCAGCGGTTGTAGGTCCGGACCTTGAACTTGGGCTTCCGCAGGGATTTCACGATCATCGATTTCTTCGCCACGATGACTCCTCACTCGCTTAGTTTTTGCTGAACGGCATCCCAAGGAGCCGGAGCAACTCTTTGGCTTCCTCGTCCGACCGGGCGGTGGTGACGATGGTCACGTTCATGCCGCGGGCCTGCTCCACCTTGCCGTAGTCCACCTCGGGGAAGAGCAGCTGGTCCTTGAGGCCCAGGGTGTAGTTCCCCCGGCCGTCGAAGGAGCGGCCGCTGACGCCCTTGAAGTCGCGCACGCGCGGCAGGGCGATGTTCACCAGGCGGTCGAAGAATTCGTACATCCGCTCGCGGCGCAGGGTCACGCAGCAGCCGATAGGCATCCCCTTGCGCAGCTTGAACGAGGAGATGGGCTTCTTGGCCTTGGTGATGATGGGCTTCTGGCCGGTGATGGCGGTCAGCTCGTCGACGGCGCTGTCCATGGCCTTCGGGTTGCGGATGGCTTCGCCGACGCCCATGTTGATGATGATCTTGGTCACCTTGGGGACGGCCATGACGTTCGCGTACTCGAACTTCTTCATCAGGGCGTCCACCACTTCGGACTTGTATTTGTCTTTCAGTCTGCTCATGTTCTCACCCGTCAGTCGATGTTGGCGTGGCACTTCTTGCACACCCGGACCTTCTTGCCGTCGTTCAAGGCGACGTGGCCGACGCGGGCCGGCTTGTTGCAGGTCGGGCAGATCACCTGCAGGTTG
This sequence comes from uncultured Acidobacteriota bacterium, assembly GCA_964412195.1. Lineage (GTDB taxonomy): Bacteria > Acidobacteriota > JAAYUB01 > JAAYUB01 > JAAYUB01 > CAYPNP01. The sequence goes on from CAYPNP010000022.1 coordinate 68,341, forward strand.
GAGACGTGGATCGGGCCTTCTTTCTGGACGATGCCGCCCTTGATCCCCTTCTGCGGGTTCGGCTTGACGTGCTCGTAGATCTGGTTGATTTTCTCCACGACGACGCGCTCCTTCTCCGGGTAGACCCGGAGGACCTTGCCGGACTTTCCCTTGTCCTTCCCGGCGATCACTTGCACGTTGTCGTTGCGGCGAACGGTCAGCTTCGGCATGGCAGTTCCTCTTTATAAGACTTCGGGCGCGAGGGAGACGATCTTCATGAACTTCTTGTCGCGCAGCTCCCTGGCGATCGGTCCGAACACGCGGGTCCCCACGGGTTCGCCCGCGGCGTTGATGATGACGGCGGCGTTCTCGTCGAAGCGGATGTACGTCCCGTCCTTCCGCCGGTATTCCTTCTTCACCCGGACGATCACGGCCTTGACCACCTGGCCCTTCTTGATCGCCCCGTCCGGGCTGGCCACCTTCACCGTGGCGGAAATCACATCACCCAGGGTGGCGCGGGTCTGGGACGCGCCGTGCTGGGGGGTGATGGCCATGATTTCCTTGGCGCCGGAGTTGTCGGCCACCTTCAACATGGTTCGCATCTGGATCATGACAGACCTCCTTGCCTTACTTCGCCTTCTCGATGATTTCCACCACTCTCCAGTGCTTGCGGCGGCTCAAGGGGCGGCATTCCATGATCTTGACCTTGTCGCCGACGTTGCAGGCCTTGGCTTCGTCGTGGGCCATGAACTTGTTGGTCCGGCGGATGGTCTTCTTGTACACCGGATGGACGAAGAACCGGTCCACCGCGACCACAACCGACTTCTCCATGGCGTTGCTGGTCACGACGCCGACCTTCGTATTCTTCCGGGTTTCACTCTGGTTCTTTTCCATGGTGATTCTTCCGTGATCCTTAGGATTTGCTCTTCTCGCGAAGGACCGTCTCCACCCGGGCCAGGTCCCGCTTGGCGACCCGCAGGGCGCTGGGGTTGGTCAGCTGGCCGGTGGAAAGCTCCATCCGGTATTTGAAGATCTGCTGGGAGAGCTTCCGCAGTTCGTCCCGCAGCTCGTCCACCGTCTTTTCCCTGAGTTCCACTGCTTTCATGATGACACTCCGTAGCGGCGGATGGTTTTGGTCTTCAAGGGCAGCTTGTGGGCCGCGAGGCGGAAGGCCTCCATGGCCGTGGCTTCGTCCACGCCCTCGATCTCATACAGGATCCGGCCCGGCCGGATGACGGCCACCCAGCCCTCCGGCGCGCCCTTGCCCTTGCCCATGCGGGTTTCCGCGGGCTTCTTGGTGATGGGCTTGTCCGGGAAGATCCGGATCCAGATCTTGCCGCCGCGCTTGACGTGGCGGGTCATGGCGATACGGGCGGCCTCGATCTGCCGGTCGGTGATCCAGCCGGCGTCCAGGGCCTTCAGCCCGTAATCGCCGAAAGCGACCGTGTTGCCCCGCTGCGCCTGGCCCTTGCCGCGGCCCTTCTGCGTTTTTCTATATTTGACTTTCTTGGGCTGTAGCATGACTTACTTCTCCACAGCGACTTTGGTCTTCTTCTTGAGCAGTTCGCCCTTGTAGATCCAGACCTTCACGCCGATGGCGCCGTAGGTGGTGAATGCCTGGGCAAACCCGTAATCGATGTCCGCCTTCAGGGTGTGCAACGGCAGCTGGCCGGTCAGGTACCATTCGGAGCGGGCGATCTCCACGCCATTGAGCCGGCCGGAGCAGCGCACCTTCACGCCGAGGGCACCGTTCTTGAGGGCGGAGTCGACGGCCCGTTTCATCGCGCGCCGGAAGGCCACGCGCTTCTCGAGCTGCAGGGCGATGGCCTCGGCCACCAGCTGGGAGTCCAGCTCGGGGTTCTTGACCTCGACGGCCTTGATGTCCACGTCGCGGCCGGTGGACTTGCTCAGCTCGGCGCGGAGCTTGTCGATCTCCTTGCCCTTCTTGCCGATCAGGATGCCCGGCCGGGCGGAGTGGATGTAGACCTTCAGCTTGTCGGCCGCGCGCTCGGTCACGATGTGGCTGATGCCGGCGTGGTAAAACTTGGCCTTGAGGGCCTTCTTGATCTTGAGGTCCTCGTTCAGGAGCGTGCCGAAATTCTTACGCTCGTACCACTTGGACTTCCAGTCCTTGTTGTAGCCCAAGCGGAAACCGTACGGGTTTACTTTCTGTCCCAAGATCCTACCTCCTGCTGTCCGTTACGAAAATAGTGATGTGGCAGCCGTGCCGGCGCTCGCGGTAGGCCCGGCCCATGGGCGCGGGGCGGACGCGCCGGCGCCACTTGGTGGGGCCCATGTCCACGAAGGCCTGAGACACGTACAGGTGGTCCAGGTTCACGGTCTCGTCCGCGAACTCGATGTTGGCGATGGCGGACTTGAGCACCTTCTCCACGTTCTTGGCCGCGCGCTTCTTGGAGAACCTCAGGAGATGGAGGCTTTCCTCGACGGAGCGCCCGCGGATCTGGTCCACGACCAGGCGCGCCTTCTGCGCCGATCCTTTCAGATATTTGCCAACGGCTCGTTTTTCCATGACTCGTTCCTCTCCGCTCGCTTACTTCTTGGCAGCCATCTTCTTGGCGGTCTTGGAGGTGTGCCCCTTGAAGTACCGGGTCGGGGCGAACTCACCCAGCTTGTGGCCCACCATGTTCTCCATGATGTAGACCGGGATGAACTTCTTGCCGTTGTGGACCGCGATGGTCAGGCCGACCATGTCCGGGATGACGGTGGACCGCCGGGACCAGGTCTTCAGGACCTGTTTCTTTTCCTGGTCCTTGTTGGCCAGGACCTTGGACATGAGGTGGTCGTCGATAAAGGGGCCTTTTTTGATTGAGCGTGCCATCCCAGCATCCTCCTCTACTTCGCCCGCCGGCGAATGATCATGTTGTCGGTCCGCTTGCTGTTGCGGGTCTTGTACCCCTTGGTGGGCACGCCCCAGGGCGTGACCGGGTTGCGGCCGCCCTTCGTGCGGCCCTCGCCGCCGCCATGCGGGTGATCGATGGGGTTCATCGCCGTGCCGCGGACCGTGGGCCGGACGCCCATCCAGCGGGTCCGGCCGGCCTTGCCGACGGTGACGTTGGAGTGGTCCAGGTTGCCCACCTGGCCGAGGGTGGCCCGGCAGGCCAGGAACACCTTGCGGATTTCGCCGCTGGGCAGGCGGACAACCCCATAGTCGCCTTCCTTGGCGAGGAGCTGGGCGGCCGTGCCCGCGCTGCGGACCAGCTGCCCGCCCTTGCCCGGGCGGAGTTCCAGGTTGTGGATGTAGGTGCCCATGGGGATGTTCCGCAGGGGCAGGCAGTTGCCCACCTGGACGTCGGCCTTCTCGCCGCTCATCACGGTGTCGCCGGCCTTCAGGCCGTCCGGCGCCAGGATGTAGCTCCGGGTGCCGTTGGCGTAGCTCAGGCGGGCGATGTTGGCCGAGCGGTTCGGGTCATATTCGATCGCGACCACGCGGGCCGGGATGTCGTCCATGCCGCGGCGGAAGTCGATCACGCGGTAGCGCCGCTTGTGGCCGCCACCCTTGTGCCGGCAGGTGACCCGGCCGATGTTGTTCCGGCCGTTGGTCCGCCGCTGGGGCTCCAGCAGCGACTTCAGGGGCTGGATGTCGGTCAGCTCGTCCTTGGTCAGCGTGGTGAGGAACCGGCGGCTCGGAGTGACTGGTTTATGGCTCTTGATTCCCATGTGAATCCCACCCTTAGTCCAGAATTAGAGGTTGTCGAAATACTCGATCATCTTCTCGCCCTTCTTCAGCTTGACCAACGCCTTCTTGTAGCCGGGGCGATGACCCTCGTAGCGGCCCATGCGGCGCCGCTTGGCCGGGGTCTTGATGATGCGGACGGAATCCACCTTGACGTTGAAAACCCGCTCCACCGCCTCGGCGATCTCGGGTTTGACCGCGTCTTGGTGAACCTCGAACAGCACGTAGTTGCCGGTGTTCTTCAGGTCGACCGATTTTTCCGTTAGCAAGGGCCGTTTCAGAACCTGGTAGATGTCCTTCATTGTGCAAGCACCTCCTGGAGCTGGAGGATGGACTCCCTGGAGAAGAGAATCGTCTCGTGGTCGAGGACGTCGTAGATGTTCAGGCCGGTGCCGGGCAGGTACTTGACCTTGGGGAGGTTCCGCGCGGAGAGGATGACGTTCACGTTTTCGAGGGAATCCACGACGAGCAGCTTGGGGGCCAGCTGCAGGTTGTCCATCAGGGCGATAAATTCCTTGGTCTTGGGCGCATCGAGTTCCAGCTTGTCCACCACCACCACGTGGTTCTGGCGGATCTTCTCGGAGAGGGCGGAGCGGAGGGCGCCCAGGCGCTTTTTCTGGGGGAAATTGTAGGCGTAGTCCCGGGGCTGGGGGCCAAACACCGTGCCGCCGTGCCGCCACAGCGGGGAGCGGGTCTGGCCGTGCCGGGCGCGGCCCGTGCCCTTCTGGCGCCAGGGCTTCTTGTTGCTGCCGCTGACGTCGCCGCGGGTCTTGGTGGCGTGGGTGCCGCGCCGGCCGCAGGCCATATAGTGCCGGACGGCTTCCCAGATCAGGGTTTCCTTCAGCTCGACGCCGAAGACCTCGTCCTTCAGCTCGAGCTGCCCGACGGGCTCATTCTGTAAATTTTTCACTTCCAGTACTGGCATGGTCGTACCCCGTTGCGTTTATTACTGCTTGCTGACCAGAACGTAGCTGCCGCTGAAGCCGGGCACGGCGCCCTTGAGCAGCATGATGTTCTTCTCCGGCATGATCCGGATCACTTCGAGGTTCTTCACCGTGACCCGGGCGTCGCCGAAGTGGCCGGCCATCCGCATGCCCTTGATGACGCGGGAGGGATAGGCCGACGCGCCGATGGAGCCGGGCGCGCGGTGGAACATCGAGCCGTGGCTGGCGCCGCCGCCGCTGAAGTGGTGCCGCTTGATGACGCCCTGGAAGCCGCGGCCCTTGCTGCGCCCGACCACGTTGACCTTCTCATTGACCTGAAAGACGGCGTCCGCCTTGATCTCCTGACCGAGCTGGATCTCTTCCATGGAGACCGTCGCCTTGAACTCGCGGAGGATCCGCGTGGGGGCCGCGTTGGCCTTCAGGAAGTGGCCACGCTGGGGCTTGGTCACCTTCTTCACCGGCTTCTCTTCCATCAAGCCCAGTTGGACTGCCTCGTAGCCGTCCTTCTCCATCTGCTTCTTCTGGACCACCACGCACGGTCCCACCTTCACTATCGTCACGGGGACCACTCGTCCGTCTTCACGGTAGATCTGGGTCATCCCAATCTTTTTTCCAATCAGTCCTTCAACCATCGGTCACTCCAGGTGTTGATTTATTTATGGTCGGAACCGAATGCCTTGATTTCCACGTCGATGGCCGCGGGCAGATCCATTTTCATGAGCTCTTCCAGGGTCTCGGGGGTGGGCTCGAGGATGTCGATGAGGCGCTTGTGGGTCCGGATCTCGAACTGTTCGCGGGACTTCTTGTCCACGTGCGGCGAACGGTTCACCGTGAACCGATTGATGGTCGTGGGCAGGGGAATCGGCCCGGAGACCTTGGCGCCCGTTCTTACGGCGATCCCGACGATCTTGGACGTGTTCTCGTCCAGGACGCGGTAGTCGTAAGCCTTCAGACGGATCCTGATGATTTCATCGATCATAGTTCACCAACGCCGTTAGAGTTTTGCAGTCGCAAGACCGGCCGTTCCCACGCCGGAAACAGCCAGGCCATTCCAATCAAATTCTCCGCTAGCAACTCGTTTTTCGCCCGGGGCCGCTCAGGAGACCGTTTTCAGGTTCCGCGCCCGGGTGAAAGGACGCTTCTCAGGCCCGGCATTGGAACCCGGGAGGTTCGTACCCGGCCTATAATCAAAGAAAAGCAAGACCATTTTCAAAGACAGAACGGCGATTATACAGAAGACGAACCCGAAATCAAGCTTTTTTTTACGCTGGTTGAAAAAACCCGCCGAGCGGGCCCGGGCTGGAGGGAGGCGAGCCGCCCTCACTCCGTCAGCCGGCCCTCGATCTTGCCCCCAGCGTCCCGGATCATCCAATCGACGACGTCCGCTTCGGCAACCCGCAGCGGCTGCCCCGCCGTGAATTGCTTGGCCAGCGCCGGCTCGGTCAGCAGCGTGCCGGCGACGCCGTTGCCGTCCCAGCCGGCGACCTTCAGCCAGAGGTACTCGACGCCGGCGCCCTCGACGGTGCAGGCGAACTTGACATAGAACTCTTCGGCGGCGGGATGCGGGGCCAGGAAACGATTGCGGACATCGGCCAGGCCGGCGCGGGCCTGCTGGATCTTGGCCGCCGGGATCCCGCCCGCGCTCATGTAGTCGACTTGGAGGCCGAAGCCCAGCACCTGCTCCGACAGGGCGGTGGCCCACTTCGCCATGTCGCCGGAGAAGTCCTCCGGCGGCGCGAGGCGGACGATGTTGTCCTGCGGGTCGCCTTCGGCGGTCTCGCCGGCCTCGAGCCGGACCCGCACCGCGGCGGCGGCCGGTGGTTCCTTCCCGGGCCGCCCGGGCGAATTCTTGATTGCAGCCGGGTCCAGCGCCAGTGCCGTCGGAAAGGTGCCGGCTCCTCCCCCCCGCAGCCGGAGGGAGACCAAGCGGGTGGAGGCGGCGGCGACCAGGTGCTGGAAGAGCAGGCCGTCCTTGGCTGGGAAATCCCGCACTTCCACGTCGGGGCAGGCGAACTTGGCCATGCCCAGGGTGACGACCCGATAGCGCCCCGGCTGGTAGGGGTAGCGCTGGACCAGCACGTGGTGCGACAGGTCCCAGTCCGAAGGGTTGAAGAGAGTCCGGCCATACTCCGCCGGGGTGAAGGCCGTCTTGGCGGTCACGTCAAAGACGTAGCCGTTCATCGCCTGCGCCGCCGCCAGGGTGAGGGCCTGGAACGCCGGGTAGGCGCGGGCGGCTTCACCAGCAGGGACGGTCAGGATGATCTGGTAGGCGCGTGTGGACGCGGCGCAGCGCACCATGTCGTCCTCGGTCATGCCGTAGCCGAAGCCGGTCAGGTATTGGACCTCGGGGATGGAGAACTCCTTGGAAGTGCCCATCTGGACTTTCAGGTCCTTCGACGACAGCAGCGGCTTGGCGGCGTGGGCGGCCACGCTCCAGGACGGGTCAGGCCAGGCCGCGCCGGAAAGCGCCTGCTCGAGAGCCGCGGCGTCGGCCGGGATCGCCGTACTGTCGGCGGGGACCAGGATCGCAGAGTAGAAAAGGGCCTCGTCGTTGAAGCGGGGCGTCCCGCCGCGCCGGCAGGACTGGCAGAGGGCGCCGGCCGCCAGCGCGACCAGGATCCACGGGAGCAGCTTTCTCGTCATCCATCCACCTCCGGCCGATGTCGGACCGCCAATATATCATAGGTCGCCAAGGTATGGGTGGCGAGCTGGCCGGCCGAACGCATTTCTCCAGATCAGTCTGCCGATATTTCCGCTGCTGTTCCTGGAAATCCCAGCCTGGCCGACTGGGATGCCGAGCGCATCGCCCCGCGGACCAAAGGGAAGCGGTCCCCGACCAGCGGATCAACTGGATCAGCCGCACCATGAATCCCAACCAGCGGATCGGCCGAATCAGTCAAACTTTGAAAAATGAAAGATTCTTGGTGAACAGCGATGGACCATGGAAGTTCGCCTGGCCGCATGAGTGTGATCAGTGCCCAGGCGAATAGTGCCCCTGGCCAATAGTGCCACACTGGCAAAAAGTGCCAGGCCCTGTCCCAGTGCATCGATTCTGGCCGGCATCGCTCTGGTCGTGACAG
>CAYPNP010000023.1:0-75569 GCA_964412195.1 uncultured Acidobacteriota bacterium
AACACGAACACCATGGCGCCCAGCAGCAGGATCAGGAACTGCATCGGCACCTTGAGCAGCCCGTTGGCCAGCAGGCCGAGGCGGCTCTGGGCCACCGAGCGGCCGGTCAGGTAACGCTGCACCTGGCTCTGGTCGGTGCCGAAGTAGGCCAGTTGCAGGAAGAAGCCGCCGATCAGGCCGGACCAGAGGTTGTAGCGGTTGGACAGGTCGAAGGTGAAGTCGACGGCCTTGAGCCGGTCCAGGGCGCCGGCCACGTGCAGGGCGTCGCCGAAGGAGACGCCGGGCGGCAGGCGCAGGACCACCACCGCGCCGGCCACCAGCATGCCGCCGGCGATGATGAGCATCTGGTAGCTCTGCGCCCAGGCCACCGCCCGCGTGCCGCCGCTGACGGTGTAGACCAGCACCAGGGCGCCGATCAGGGCGATGGTCAGATGCAGGTTCCAGCCCAGCAGCACCGACAGGACCATGGCCGGGGCGAAGATGGTCAGGCCGCAGGCCAGCCCGCGCTGGACCAGGAACAGGAAGGCCGCCAGGGCCCGCGTCTTCAGGTCGAAGCGGCCCTCCAGGTACTCGTAGGCGGTGTAGACCTTCAGCCGGTGGAAGATGGGCACGGCGGTGACCGACAGGACCACCATCGCCACCGGCAGCCCGAAGTAGAACTGGACGAAGCGCATCCCGTCGGCATAGGCCTGGCCCGGCGTCGAGAGGAAGGTGATGGCGCTGGCCTGGGTGGCCATGATGGACAGGCAGATGGTGTACCAGCGCATGTCCCGGTTGGACAGGAGGTAGCCTTCGGCGTCCTTGCTGCCGCGGCCCTTCCAGACGCCGCAGGCCACCACCAGGACCCACGACCCGACCAGGATGGCCCAGTCCAGGCCGCTCATGCGAACACCCGCCCGAAGAGCCAGAAGAGCGCGATGCAGAGCGCCAGCTCGCCCAGCACCACGGCGTAGAGCGCCCGCCAGCTGCCGAGGAGGGGGGGAGGTTCTTGTTCACTCGGACTTCGGACATCGGACTTCGGATCTCGGGCCGGCAAGCCGGGGCTCGGGGCTCGGGGTTCGACAATCGGAACCCCGCCCGTCGGTCCCAGCGTGCTGCGATCCGTCGTCCGATCCCGCTCCCTGTTCAATGTCAGCTCCTCATCGCCGGCCATGCGCCGGTCACCGGTCACCGGTCGCCGGTCGCCGCCCCAGCGCCAGCAGGTTCGCGAACAGCCGGTACGCCCCCGGCACGCCGTCGGGCAGCTGGCGGAAGAAGGCCAGGCCGGTGTAGGCGAACCAGCCCTGGCCGCACGGAGCCACCAGCAGGCCGCCGTCGAGGGGCTTCTCGCCCGGGTCGTTGGCCGAGAAGATCGCGGTGTAGCGAGGGTCCCACGACTCGGCGTAGTACAGCCCCCGCTCCTGCACCCAGCCGTCGAAGTCGGCCGGCGTGATCCTGTTCGGCCAGTTCAGCACCGGGTGGTCCGGCGCGAGGGGGCGCATCTCCGCGCGCTCGTCGGTGACCCGCTCGCGGGAGAGCTTGAACGGGTACGGTCCGATGGCCTCGGTCACCAGTCCCTGGCTGACGTCGTAAAGGGCCACCAGCGTCCCGCCGCGGGCGGCGTAGTCGAGCAGCCGGGCGTTGAGCTGAGCCAGGCGCGGCCGGGTGTTGAAGGCGCGGATGCCCACCACGATGGCGTCGTAGCCCGACAGGTCGGCGCCCTCGAGAGCCTCGTCGGGGAGCAGGTCCACAGTGTAGCCCAGCGGGCGCAGGCACTGGGGGATGTCGTCGCCGGCGCCCATCACGTAGCCGATCCGGCTGCCGTCCCGGCGCAGGTCCAGCCGGACCAGCCGGGCCGTGGCCGGCGGAAAGAGCGTCTGAGGGGGGATGTGCGGGTAGTCGATCCGCACCACGCCGCGCGCCGGGAACTCCCGCCCGCCGGTCTCGACGCTTACCTGGAGCCCGCCCGTCTGCGGGGCGGCCGGCGGGAAGATCTTCGCTTTCACCTCGAGTTCGTCGAAGGCCTTGGCCAGCGTGAAGGGGATCGCCGCCGGCTCGACCCGCCAGCCGTCCGGCACGGCGAGACGCACCTGTCCGGCCACGCCCGGCAGGCCGGCCACAATGTTCATCCCGATCTCTCGCGCGCCGGTGTCGCCAAACACCTGCACCCGCTCGGCCAGGTTGACCATCACCGGCGGCACGACCGCCAGCGGCCGGTAGCGTTCGCCCAGCACCGGGTCGCGCAGGCGGTACTGGACCGGGACAGTCAGCTCGAATGGCACGCCTTCCGCGGAGAGGCGGAAGGAGACGGACAGGGCCGGCGGGTCCTCCGCCAGGCCGGCCAGCTCCGGCGGCGCGGCGCAGTGGAGCCCGCCCTCGTGCGGCCCCCGCAGCCAGTAGGGCTGGGAGCACGGGGCGTCCGCCGGCAGGGTGACGATGAAATCCTCCTTGACCGGCTGGTTGTCGGCCAGCGCCACGTTCTTTTCACGGATTTCCGCCGGCGACTGCACCGCCACGGCCGCCAGGGTGAGGGGGAATCCGCCGCGGGCCACCAGCGTGGCGCTGATGGCCACCTTTCCGCCGGGCGCGACGGTGGGGGCGTCGGCGACGGCCTCCGCCCAGATGCCGGCGGCGGAGCGGATGGCCTCGGTCAGCTCGGCCTGCTTGACGGCGACCCACGGATCGACGGGCACCTTCTCCAGCACCGCCCGGGCTTTCAGCAGCAGTGGCAGGACCGCGGCCGGGCGCTCCGGGACGTATTCCCGGCGAGCCAGGTCCAGGAGGCCCGTCGCTTTTTCGCTTCCGGGAACGCGGCGCCAGCTCAGGTCGACGCCCTCGAACAGGTCGGACTTGGCCGGGTCGCCGGCCAGGATCTCGAAGTAGTCCAGCCGGCTGCCGCGCGAGGCCACCGCGCCGAAGCCCTGGCTGCGGTGCATGCTGCGCCCCTCCGCGGCCAGCTCGGTGTAGGCCTTGCCCAGCAGGGCGCTGTACTCGCCCAGGTCCACGCTCAGCCAGCTGCCGGGGGCCAGCTTGTCGCGCTCCTCCCGCGGCCGCCAGCTGTTCCAGGCGATGCGCTTGGCTTGCCACGGCTGGACGTATTGCAGCTGCTCCGGGAAGCGGGCGGGATCGGCCGCGGCGGAGAAGGCCTCCACCGCCAGCAGCGCCGAGGCGGTGTGATGGCCGTGCCCGCCGCTGACTGTCGGCGAGAAGCGGGTCACGATCACGTCGGGCCGGAACTTGCGGATCACCCAGACGACGTCGGCCAGCACCGCCTCCTTGCCCCAGATGGCCAGGGTCTCTTCGGCAGTCTTGGAATAGCCGAAGTCCACCGCCCGGGTGAAGTACTGCTCGGCGCCGTCGACGCGGCGTGCGGCCAGCAGCTCCTGGGTGCGGATGGCGGCCAGGGAGTCGTCCAGCTCCGGTCCGATCAGGTTCTGGCCCCCGCCGCCGCGGGTCAGGGCCAGATAGGCCGTCCGCAGCTTGCGGCCCTTGGAAAAATAAGCCAGGGCGGCGGTGTTCTCGTCGTCGGGGTGGGCGGCGATGTAGAGGACGCTGCCCACCACCTGGAGCTTGTCCAGGGCCAGCTGCAGCTCGGCAGCGTTCATATCGGGCTTGGGCGGCTGGGCGGCGGCGGCGCCGGCCAGGGCCAGGGCGAGGAGGATGTACCAGGGGGAACGGATCGGCAACGGGGATTTCATGGGCGTGGCGTCTCCTTTGCGTGTGCGCAGACCGTGAGATGCGGGAAAAGGCCGGGGATTTCCATCTGCGCGAGTGTTATACGTGGCCGTGGCGCGGTTTTCCCTCATTTTCTGGGTTTCCGCTTATCCTGGGATCGCGGCGAGTATAGTTAACCAGCCCGCGAGCGGTCAGTACCGGGAGCGTCAGCGACCGGCGCGAGCTGTTGCTCAGCTATTCATCAAATTGCCGCTTACCGGGACAACTGATTGGGTCACGTCCCGCGCCGGCGGCTGACGCCTGCCGGTACCGACGCGGTGGCGAGGGCTACATTTCGCGCCGGTCGCTGACGCTCCCGGTACTGACCACTTGCCCCGGGGCAGGATCGGGCAATCAAACGGGCTTGCGAAGCCATGGCTCTTTGGACTATCCTCTTCCCCGGCACAATCGTCCATGATCCGGGCGCCGCCGAAGGCGCCTTCACACAGAGGTACCCATGCGGAAGAATTCCTGTTCTGCGGCATGCCTGTCGGCGATCCTGGCCCTGATCCTGCTGGCCGCCGGTTGCGGTGACGCCCGTCGCGGCAAGCTCGAAGCCGGGGTGAAATTCGCCAAGCGCACCCTGGAGCGCGTCGGCACCGACCCCCTCGCCGGAGTCGCCTTCCAGAGCCAGCTGGAAACGGGTGGCAATCCCGCCATCTTCATCCTGAGCAACCTGCCGGACCAGGACCCGGTCTTCACCAGCTACGAAATGGACCGGCCCGGACATCCCTGGACGGTGGTGATCCGCGAGGGGAGCGCCCCCCGGCGGTATGTCATCGAAGGGTACGGCGAGGACCTCACCCGGCCCCTCCTCACGGAGACGGTCTCGGTGGAAGTCCCCGCCGATCTAAAATAGGCTCCGGAGGGAGGCCGCCCATGTGCATCGACTCCGAAGCCGATCTCGTGGCCATGAAGGCGAGCGGGCGCGTGGTCGCCCTGGCCCTCGACACCATGCGCCGCCACGTCCGCCCCGGCGTCTCCACCGCCGAGCTGGACGCCATCGGCGCCGAGGTCCTGACCCGCCACGGCGCCCGGTCGGCGCCGCTCTTCCACTACCGCTTCCCCGGCTCCAACTGCATCAGCGTCAACGACGAGATCGTCCACGGCATCCCGGGGGCGCGGGTGATCCGCCCCGGGGACCTGGTCAAGCTGGACGTCACCGCCGAGCTGGACGGTTACATCACCGACGCCGCCCTGACCGTCGGCGTGGAGCCGGTCAGCGACCTGGCCCACCGCCTCACCCGCTGCGCCGAGGAGGCCTTCTGGAAGGCCGCGGCGGCGGCGCGCGCCGGCGGCCGGGTCCACGACATCGGCCGGGCCGTCGAGCGCGAAGTGCGCCACCGCGGCTTCGCGATCATCCCCGCCCTGTGCGGCCACGGCGTCGGGCGCCGCATCCACGAGGACCCCGAAGTGCCCAACTACTTCGAGCCCCGCGCGCGGCAGCCGCTGACCGCCGGGCTGGTGCTGGCCCTCGAGCCCCTCATCACCAGCGGCACCGGCGAGTCGGTCCAGGCGCCCGACGGCTGGACGGTGCGCACCCGCGACGGCGCCCTGGCGGCCCACTTCGAGCACACCCTGGTCGTCACCCGCAAGGAGCCGATCATCCTCACCGCCGCGTGAGGACTCACCACAAAGACACAAAGGGCACAAAGAAATCTTAGGGTAAAGAACGGAATCCGGAATGGTTGCCGGTTTGAGTTCGATGTTCGATGTTCAGTGTTCGATGTTCGATGTTCGATTGGGACGATTGAAATCCAGGACGAATCCGGATTTCAGAAGGGGGTCCGGTAGCCGACATAGCAGACCACGCCTTCGGCCTCGATCTGCCGCTGGATCCGCCACATGGCCTCCTGGGAAGGCGGAGGCGTCTCCCCGAACCGCCAGTTCCGCCCGAGCTGCCGGTACTTGGATTCCCCCAGCCGGTGGAGCGGCAGGATGTTGATCGCTTCCAGCCCCGCCTCGCGCACCCAGCGGGCGGTGGCGCGGATGTTCGTGTCGTCGTCGTTCACGCCGGGGATGATTGGGATGCGCACCACCGGGAAACCCCGCCACGCGTCGCCGGCCAGCCGCCGGATGTTCTCCAGGATCTGCCGGTTGTCCACGCCGGTGACCCGCCGGTGGACCTCCGGGTCCATGTGCTTGATGTCGGCGAACACCCAGTTCAGGTACGGCAACACCTCCCGGAACTGCTCCGGCGGCACGCAGGCGGAGGTCTCGATGCAGGTGTGGATGGACGCTTCCCGGCAGCGCTGCAGCACCGCCAGGAGGAACTCCCGCTGCAGCAGCGGTTCGCCCCCGCTGAAGGTGACGCCCCCCCGGGCGCCCCAGAACTGGCGGTCGCGGTGGAAGATCCGCATGAGGTCGTCGACGCCGTAGTACTTCCCCACCACCGCGAGTCCCTCGTGGAAGCAGGCCTGCACGCATTCGAAGCTCTGGCATGTGTCGCATCGGCCGCGGTCCAGCGCCGGCGGGCGGTCCGGCTCGAAAGAGACCGCCCCCCACGGGCAGGCGCCCGCGCAGCCGCCGCAGCGGACGCACTTGCTCAGACGCTGCACCACCACCGGCTGCCGGAACAGGCCCTCCGGGTTGCAGCACCAGTCGCACCGCAGGGGGCAGCCGCCCAGGAAGACCGTGGTCCGCGTCCCCGGCCCGTCGTGGACCGAGTGCCCCTGGATGTCGAACACCAATCCCCGCGGATCCTCGGACGGAGGACCGCCGACGGCCGGCTCGGGACCGGCGGGTCCGGAATGCGGGGGCTGGCGGTGGAATTTCTTCTTTTCCGGCATCAGCCGTTCTGGTACATCTCGCAGGTGACCGCGACCATGTCCGGGTAGGCCATGAACCCGGGCGTGCCCACGCAGGCTGCGCACGTGCCCATCTCGACCGTGTCCGGGTCCGCCTGGAAGTTCCGGCACCAGCGGCATTTGGGGATCCGGTCGAACTCCCGGCACGGCTCGCCGTCGGCCGGGATCATCTCCTTCGTCCGGTGGCAGATGCCCTTGGCCACGTCCACGGGCGCGAAGTTCCGGCAGTCGCGATGCAGGTGCTTGATCGGGTCCATGGCTAAACTCCCTCGTACTCGGTCCGGGCGATGATCTCGTCCTGGACGGGCTTGCCGATCTCCACCCAGTACTGCGTGAAACCGGCCACGCGGACCATCAGGTCGCGGTAGTTGCCGGGGTTCTTCTGTGCGTCCTTGAGGACCTTCGAATCCACGACGTTGAACTGGACGTGGAAGCCGCCCTTGCGCATATAGGCCCGGATCAGGTCCAGGAGCTTGCGGGCGCCCGCCGCCCCCTGGATAGCCGTGGGGTGGATCTTGACGTTGAGCTGGGAGTTCTGCGACATGGAGTGGTCCCAGACCGACGCCGAGTTCAGCAGCGCGTACGGGCCGTTGCGGTCGGTGCCCGGGTAGGCCGACAGGGAGGCGTCGGCGAACGTGGTACCGGCCAGCCGGCCGTCGGCGGAGGCGATGGCGGCCGAGCCCATGGCGCCGTGGGTCGACACGGAGATCTGGCACGGGTACAGCGAGTGGCCGTACAGCGACTCGTACCGGCGGCAGTCGGGGCAGAAGAAGTTTTCCCACTCCAGCAGGAGGCCGTCGGCCGCCGGGTCGTCGTTGCCGTACTTGGGCGCCTGCAGGGCCAGGAAGTGGAGCTTGTCCCACCGGGCGTCGTCGCCGTCCCGCTTCTCCTGGTCGGCCAGGGAGAAGGAGTCCACCTCCCGCGCGGTCTTGAAGCCGAAGTTCTCCTGCAGCGCCTGCCGGTAGACGTCCAGGCTGACCGCCCGGTCCTCGTACACGAGCTTCCGGATGGCGGCCAGGCTGTTGATGCAGTTGACGGTGCCGGCGCTCTCCACGTTGAAGGTGGCGTTGAAGCGGTAGCCCAGCTCGTGGATCAGGTGGCCCTTGTCCAGGCAGTCGGGCTTCAGCAGGGACGTGATCACGGCCATGTTGTTCTTGCGCCAGACGTCGTGCTGGATGTTGTTGGTCAGGGTCAGCACCTCGACGGTCTCCTGCCAGTAGCGCTTGAACTGGTCCCAGAGCTCCTCGAAAGTCTCGAATTTTCGGCCGTGGGGCTTGTAGACCTGCTCGCCGGTGCGCTGGTCCCGGCCGTCGAACAAAGTCAGCTCCAGCACCTTGGGCATGGAGATGAAGTGCACGCCGACGCTGGTGGGCTGGCCCGCGCCGCCGGGGATCCAGTATTCCTTGCCGTTCAGGTGCAGCGGCTTCCAGACGCAGGGGGACGTCTCCAGGCATCCGCCGATGCCCCAGGCCCGCACGTCTTCGATGGTGATGCCCTCCGGCCCGTACTGCTTCTGCAGGAATTGCTCGGCGATCCGGTTGTTCATGAAGGCCGGGTAGCCCGCGCCGGTCTTGATGCAGTCCATGGCCAGCATCAGGAAGTCCTCTGGCAGCTTCTCGTCGTAGAGCAGCGCGATGGTGGACTGGGGCATGGCGTTGCGGATGCCGGCCTCCAGGAGCAGGTACTCCAGGCGGTTGCAGGCGGAGCGGCCGTCCTTGGCGAGCCCGCCGATGGAGACGGTGTTGAAGGTGTTGCCGGACAGGACGCCGCCCACCACGCCGGTGGAGGCGAAGCAGTCGATGGACGTCTTCACGATCCGGTCCAGCTCCAGCAGCTCCAGCACCTCGTCCTCGGTGATCCGGCCGGCGGCGATGTCCTGCTCGAAATAGGGGTACAGCACCTGGCCGATCCGGCCCGGGGACATGCCGGAGATGGCGTCCTCGTTCAGCACGGCCAGGTGGACGGTCTCGATCATCTGGAACGCCTCGAGGAAGTTGCGTGGCTTGCCGTGCGCGAGGTACTCCATCCGCCCGCCGATCTCCTCGTATTCCAGTCTCTGCTGCGGGTCTTTCTCGATGCCCGCCAGCCGCCGGGCCTCCTTGGCGTAGTTGAGGCACCAGTTCTGGACGCCCTCGACGGCCAGGATGACGGCCTCGTAGTTGTACAGCCGGTTTAGGCCCACCAGTCCGTCGCCGTCGGCCCGGCCCGCCACCTTCGCCTTCATCTCGCGGGCCATGGCGATCAGGCCGTCGAAGCCGTACTCCAGCGGGTAGTAGTAGTTGAGGACCTCGCGGCCCTGCGGCAGGGTGAAGCCGGAGTCGAACATGCACACGATGGCGCGCATGATCTTCTCCTTGGTCTCGTAGCCGGGGACCATCATCTCGTATTTGTGGCCGAGGTCGTCCACCGACTTGTCCTTCCACATCCGGGCCAGCTTCAGCAGGGCCGGGATCTCCTCCTGGCGCATGCCGAACTTGCCGGCGATGGACACGACCTTGCCGAAGCTCCGGGGGACGTTGCCGCCGCCGGCGCCGAACTTGGAGTGCTCGTCCACCGAAGCCGCGCCGCGCTTCAGCGCCTCCTGGTAGAACTCGTCCTCCTTGGCCATGTAGTAGCCCTCGGACAGCCAGGGCATCGGAAAGGAGCCGCGGAAGAAGGCCGCCTTGTGCATCACCAGCTTTTCGCCGGGGTAGATCACCGGGGTGAGGTGGGAGAAGGCCGTCTTCAGCGCCATCGCGCGCCGGACCACCGGGATCTCGCCGTCGTGGGCGAAGTACTCCCGCGAGTACCAGTACGGAAACTCGTTGTTGGCCGAGGACAGCGTCTGCATGAAGACGTCCTTGAGCTTCGCGACGCGGGGGTGGGGCTCCCGCCGGATCTCGCGGTCGACGATGTGCCCGGGGGCCTTGCCGCAGGCCTCGAACTCCATGGAGATCCCCGCGTCGGCCAGGATCTCTTTCAGCTTCATCGCCATGAACGGCCTCCGGCGGACAAAGTGCGGCCGGGAGCAGGGCGTACCGCGCGACGGCCGCCTCGATCCCCGGTTTCGCCGGACAGTATAACCGAATCCATCGCCCTTTTTCTCGAAATTGTGAGCCGGGCCGCCACGGGGCGTCGCCCTCCGGCGGAGCCCGCGCCCCCGCGACGTAGCCCGCGTCGTCCTCGACGCGGGAGGACAATCGGCGAAACGGCGGTGAGGCGACGCGGCAATCATTGACCCGCCACTCATTAGTCAGTACCGGCCAGCGTGAGCTGCCGGCGCGAGATGTCGCTCAACGGCCGATTGCACCCGATGATGCAAATCGTCACCCCCAGCTGAGTCAAGCTACCCGCCGGTGGCTGACGCCTACCGGTACGGAACGCTTGCCGTCATTCCAGGGGAAAAACAACGGGAACCGCCAGGCGGTTCCCGTTCGAGGTTCGATGCTGGATGTTCGATGTTCGGCCGGCGCCTGTTCAAGGGCCAGCCGGACCGGTCTACAGCAGCCCCAGGATCTGCTTCTCGAGCTTCTCCTCGTCCCCCGGCTCGAAGCCGATGTGGCACTGGACGACCTTCCCGTCCTTGGTGATCAGGAACGAGGTCGGGAAGACCATGACGCCGAACTGGCTCCGGACCACGTCCGGGTCGCCGGCGTTGTTCTCGAGGAAGGTGTAGGTCAGCTTGTTCTGGGCGATGAAGTCCTGGGCGCCCTTGGTGTTGCGGGTGGCTTCGACGGCGACGATCTCGAATCCCTTGTCCTTGTACTTTTCATACAAGGGCTGCAGGCGTGGCAACTCCACGCGGCAGCCCCCTCAGGTGGGGAACCAGAAGGACAGGAGCACGACCTTGCCCTGGGTGGAGGCAAAGCTGAATCCCTTGCCCGCGTAGTCGGGCAGGGTGAAATCGACCATCGCCTTGGCGTACTTGGGGCGCAGGCCTTCGAGCCAGGCGTCGAAACCGGCCTCGGCTCCGCCTTTCTTGAGGTAGGCCTCCTTCAGGACGGTCTGGTACTCGGGGTCGCCGCCGAAGAGGGCCGGCCGGGCAAGCCGTTCGATGGCGGCGTCATACTGCCCGCCCAGCAGGAGGGCCTTGCCCCAGTAAAGGTCCAGCGGATCGTAGCTCGTGCCGACGAAGTTGCGGGTGACGAACGGGTCGGCGGCCTGGAAGTCGGCCAGCGCCCCGGCGCCGTCGCCGGTGTTGGCCTTCGCCCAGCCGCGGTAGGTGAACAGGAAGCCCTTGCGGCTGTCGGAGCGCCGCTTCAGGTCGGCCGGGGTGAACTGGCGGTTCGGGGCGTCCTTCTGGATGCTCTCGGGGGTGGCCAAGGGCTCGGCCTTGGCCGCGGCGGAGAGCACCTCCGCCCACAGGCCGGCCTTGGCCAGCACGGGCAGGAGGGTCTGGAAGTTCCCGAAGTTGGCGTCGGGCGCTCCCAGGATCTCCCCGGCCAGGGCCTTGACCTTGTCCTTCTGGCCCAGGTCGGCGTAGGCCTCGACCAGGACCGACTTCACGCCCCGCTGCGCGTCGGGGGTCTTGACGGCAGCCAGGACGGCTTCCGCCAGGGGCAGAAAGTCGGGCAGCTTCTTCATTTCCGCGCAGGCCTCCCGGGCGGCGTCCAGCAGGTTGATGCTGTACCGGTGCTCGGGGAACTTGGTCACGAAGTCCTTGCACAGCTCGAACCGCTCGGCGGGCGTCTGGGCCGCCCGGAGCTTGGGCAGGATCTGCTGGAAGTAGCTGTCCCCGTCGGGCGGCTTCTCGGCGGCCGGCTGCGCCTGGGGGGGCGATTGGGCCGCCTGGGCCGCCACCGGCAGGGCCAGCGCCGCCAGCAGCAGGATCAGGGGAATGAGTCGTCGCATTGCACACTCCTTCCGAAATGTCAGTCGATCATACGTGACGGCGATAGTGAAGGTTCGGATCATTGCGAATTGCGAATTGCGGATTGCGAATTGAAATCCCGAACCTCCGGACAAGGTACGTTTCTCTCGGATGCGCTTGTGACTTCACCGGATCATTCTATCTTATCGGCCTCGGCCAATTCGCGTTCGGAAATTCGCAATTCGCAATCTTAAGATCCGTCCGCCTCTGCCAATTCGCAATCCGCAATTCGCAATTCGCAATTCGCAATTTCAAGCGGGGACGATCCGGTTCCGGATGGTGCCGATTCCCTCGATCTCGCACTCGACGACGTCGCCGGGCTGCAGGAACTCCGGCGGCGTGCGGGCGAAGCCGACGCCGGCCGGCGTGCCCGTGGCCAGAATGTCGCCGGGCAGCAGGGTCAGGCCCCGGCTGAGCCACTCGATCAGGGTGGGCAGGTCAAAGATGAACTCGGCGGTGGACGCGTCCTGCTTGACGACCCCGTTGACACGCGACACGACCCGCAGCCGGTGCGGGTCAGGCACCTCGTCGGCGGTGGCGATCCACGGCCCCATGGGGCAGCAGCCGTCCAGGCTCTTGCCCTTGAAGAACTGGCCGCCGTGGCCGGTCTGGACGTCCCGGGCCGACA
Source organism: uncultured Acidobacteriota bacterium (assembly GCA_964412195.1). Taxonomy (GTDB): domain Bacteria; phylum Acidobacteriota; class JAAYUB01; order JAAYUB01; family JAAYUB01; genus CAYPNP01. The sequence goes on from CAYPNP010000023.1 coordinate 11,978, forward strand.
AGTCGTTCACCACGGTGTAGCCGAACACATGCGCCATCGCCTCGTCTCGCCGGATGTTCTTGCCGCCGGCGCCGATGACCACCGCCAGCTCCGCCTCCCAGTCCAGCTGGGCGGTGACGGCGGGATCCAGCGGGACGTCGGCGTAGGGCCCGTTCACGGCGGTGGTGGCCTTGGTGAAGAAGAGCGGCCGCTCCGGCAGGCGCACCTCCTTGCCCCGCGCGGCGAAGCCCTCTCGGGCGTGCTCCAGGTAGTTCAGCCCGACGCAGATGACGTTGCGGCGCGGGACGGGGATGGGCGCGAGCAGCTCCAGCTCGGCCAGGCGCCGGACGGGGCCCACCGCCCGCTCTACCCGGTCCCGGCCGGCGGCTCCCTGCTCGATGAGGCCCAGGACCGTGGCGCCGGGCAGGGTGACGACCTCCTCGCCGCGCACGACGCCGGCGGCGGGGCCCTCGGGGGTCTGGAAGGTGATCAGGCGCATGGGGCCTCCTGGGAGAATTTCGGATCGGACAACAGGGACGCGGACATCGGATTTCGGATTTCGGACCTCGAGGGATTCATATCCAATTGAAATGGCCGGACCGGGCCGCTTCCGCCAAATTCTACACCGGCCGGGGTGAGGATTCCATCCACCTTAATCTCCGCTGGGAGAAATTCGCCGGGAGAAGGATTCATGATTATGGAGTACTTTTTCATGAATTGGTGATATGATCATTCCGGCGGACTTGGAGGTGAGATCGATGGCGAATCTTCAAATCAAGGGAATTGACGATAGTCTCTACGCCGAGATCAAGCGTATGGCGGCCCGGGAAAACCGCTCCGTCAGCCAGCAGGTGCTCTTCCTGGTGCGGGAGTACCTCAGCGGCCGCGGGCGCAAGCCATCCGAGAAACCGGTCGCCGTCCGTCTGCTGGAGCTGGCCGGTTCCTGGGAGGATCGCCGCACCGCGCCCCAAATCGTGACCGATTTGCGGGCGGCCCGGAAGAATTCCCGCCGCCTGAACCGGGGGCTGTAGATGTTCCTGCTGGACACCGACACCCTCATCTACCTGCTGAAGGGCCAGCCGGAGGTGGTACGCAACCTGCAACAGCACGAACGCGATCCAATCAAGGCCAGCGTGATCACGCTGATGGAACTGTACTACGGCGCCTACAAGTCGGAGCGCGTCACCGCCAACCTGGCCAAGATCAAGGCGTTGGAGAACGCGTTGGAAGTCGTGCCGCTGGGGCCCGAAGCCGTGGAGATCTTTGGTCTGCAGAAAGCCGAACTGGAGACTTCCGGAACACCCTTGGACGACTTCGACCTAGCTATCGCGGCGACGGCGCTGGCCAACAACCTCACCCTGGTCACCAACAACGTCCGGCATTTCCGCCGGGTGGAAGGCCTGCGGCTGGAGAACTGGACGGAACCACCAGTTGCCGAATAGTGCCACCTTCGATCACGGAGGATCCGCTCTACGGACGCTGCGTCTCTGTGCGTAAATATTTCAGGGCTCGGGACTGGGGGCTCGGGACTCGGCAGACGTTGACAAAGAGTAGCGGATCGAGACCCGAGCACCGAATCCCGAGACCCGATTACAAGCACGATTACGATGACGAGCACGAGCATGAAGGACCGACCCGGTCCCAGCCCCCAGATCCGAGATCCGATGTCCGAAGTCCGATGTCCACTCCCCGGTCACTCCCCGGCGTACGGGCAGTAGGCGTACACCCCGTTCGGGTCGTTGAAGCGGGCGTAGACCTCCGCCTGCCGCGCCAGCGCCCGGGCCGGCGCCAGCCAGGCCGGGACATGGGCCGGCAGGGCCGACTCGCCGCCGGCCAGGCGCGCCGCGCCGCTCATCATATCGGCCACCAGCTGCTCCTTCCAGTTCATCTTCTTCTGGATGTAGCGCACCTGGTAGTCCTTGCCCAGCTTGGCCCGCGCGGCCGCCGCGGCGATGGCGTCGGGCAGCCCGCCGAGCTTGTCCACCAGGCCCAGCCGCAGGGCGTCCTCGCCGCTCCAGACCCGGCCGCGGGCGATCTTGTCCACCGCGGCCTTGTCCATCTTGCGGGCCTCGGCCACGCGGGTCAGGAACTCGTCGTAGCCCCGGTTGATGATCTGCTGGATCACCTCGCCCACCATGGGATTGAAGGGCCGGTCGGGTCGCATCGCCCCCGCCAGCGGGGTGGTGCCCACGCCGTCCACGTGGATCCCCAGGAACTTGCCCAGCGGCTTGTCGTAGGTGGGGAACATCCCGAAGATGCCGATGGAGCCGGTGATGGTGGCCGGGCTGGCGAAGATCTCGTCCGAGGCGGTGGAGATCCAGTACCCGCCCGAGGCCGCCAGCGTGCCCATGGAGACCACCACCGGCTTGCCGGCCTTCCGGGTCAGGACGCACTCGCGCCGGATCACCTCGGAGGCGAAGGCGCTGCCGCCGGGGGAATCCACCCGCAGCACCACCGCCTTGACGTTCTTGTCCAGCCGGGCGTCGCGGATCAGGGCCGCCGTCGAGTCGCCGCCGATCGCGCCCGGCGGCTGGGAGCCGTCGAGGATCTCGCCCTTGGCCACCACCACCGCCACCAGGTTGCCCTTGGCGCCGGCGCCGGACCGGTCGCCGCCCACCGATTCCAGGTAGTCATCGAAGCCGATCTGGTTGAAAGTGTGCTTCTCCTCGTCCTCGCCCACCAGCTGGACCAGCCGGTCGCGGACCTCGTCCTTGTTGGCCAGCTTGTCCACCAGCTTGGACTTCAGGGCCATCTGCGCCGTCTGGCCGCCGTTCTCGGCCAGCCGGTCCTTGAAACCGTCGATGTAGCCCTGCAGGTCGGCCACCTTCAACTTGCGGGAGGCGGCGGTCTCCTTCAGCCAGGTGTTCCACAGGTCGCCGAGGAACTCCAGGTTCGCCTGCTTGGCCTCTTCAGACATGTCGTCGCGCAGGAACGGCTCCACGGCCGACTTGTACTCGCCCACCCGGAAGACGTGCACTTCCACTTCCAGCTTGTCCAGCCCCTGCTTGAAGAAGGTCGCGAAGCGGCTGAAGCCCTCCAGCAGGACCATGCCCATGGGGTGGATGTAGATCTCGTCGGCCGTGGCGGCCAGGAAGTACTGGTTCTGGTCGAACTCGGCGCCGGAGGCGATGATCTTCTTGCCGGACTTCTTGAATTCCATCAGGGCTGCCTTCAGGTCCAGCAGCTTGCTCATGCCCACGCCGCCCATGCCGTCGAGGTCCAGCACCAGCACCTGGATCCGCGGGTCGTCCTTGGCCTTGCGGATGGCGTCCAGCATGTCCTTGAGCAGCACCTCCTCCTCGCCCTGCCCGGTGATCCGGCCGGTGATCCGGTCCAGGGGATTGCCGCTGAGTTGCTCCACCACGGCGCCCTTGGGATTCAGCACCAGGGCCGCCTTGCCGGGCACCGACGGCCCGCCGCTGGTGAGCGCCACCACGATCAGGCCGATCACGATCCCCCAGAACACCGCGTTCAGGATGAGGCGGCGGAACAGGTCCAGGCCGCGCCCCGTCGAAGCCAGCACACCCTTCCACCCACGAGTTCCTTCTGCCATGACGACTCCTTCTTTATTTCCGGGGGAGCGGATCGTCCCCGCTCGCACCCGACGAGATTTTCAAATCGCGGGACGGGCACCCGTCCGCGCACATTCCAAGGATGGCAAATGTTCGAAATGATTACGCACCGGGCTATCACAATGTTCCAAAAAGGAGAATTCTAATTCAACTCGCCGAGGACCTGCCGGAAGCGGTGGAGGACCGCCTGGCCGCCGATGACCATGTAGGGGATGCCCGTCCGGCGAAGTTCAGCGGCGGTTCTGGCGAGGAGCGCTTGGCACACTGTTGACCATCCGGGCGACGTGGATGATGACGTCGATTCCTTCCAGCGGGTCCGCCGGAGGGAAGACTCCCAGCCGGCGGGCTTCTTCGTACATGGCATCGGCGAGGTGGAGATTCTTCTCCAGGTCCGGCGGCTCCCGGCGGATCAGTTCCCGCTCGAACTCTTCCCACTTTTTTCGATCCCGGATCATGCTCGCCCGCCTCCGAAGTTGGCTTATTATACGCTGAAAAGGCCTTGAATTGAGCATTCATTCGAGGTTTTGGCCCTGCGCAATCCATGAACTGTTCCGCTCCAGATCTCCACATCTCCGCCGATTCACCCATTCACCCATTCACCCATTCACCGTTGGATCGTGCGGATGGAACGTCCGCGCTCCGGCTTTCTCTGCGCCTCTGCCCCTCTGCGGCCCCTGCGTGAACTTCTTGATCCGATTACGATGACGAGCACGATTACGATTACGATCGATGAGTACGATCGGGTATTAACCATGGTCTATGGTCCATGGTCCATGGTCCATGGTCGGATCGGCGGTCACCGGTCACCCGTCATCTGTCGACTTGAAGTATAATGGCCTGCGATCTGCTGGTCCGGAGGAGGTCCCCGTGGGCCGGATCCACCCGCCCCCGCCCGTGAAACTCTTCTGCGGCGCGCTCACCGCCGGGGGCGTGCCGTGGGGCGACGTCCGCGCGGCGCTCGAGGCCGCCTTCGGGCCCGCCGACACCGAGAGCGAGGCGTTCCCCTTCTCCTTCACCGAATACTACCGCGACGAGACCGGCCCCGACATCACCCGCCGGTTCCTCGCCTTCCGCGACCTGGCCGACCCCGCCGCGCTGGCCGGCCTGAAGATCCGCACCAACGCCCTGGAGGAGGAATTCGCCGCGCGGTTCCGCCTCGGGGTCCCCCGCCCCGTCAACCTGGACCCCGGCTACCTGGAGCAGGCCAAGGTGGTCCTGGCCAGCACCAAGAACTTCGCCCACCGGATCTACCTCCGCGACGGGATCTGGGCCGAGGTCACCCTCCACTTCCAGGGCGGCGCCTGGCAGGAGCATCCCTGGACCTTCCCCGACTTCCGCAGCCCCGGCTACCGGCGCTGGTTCGAGGAGCTGCGCGAGCTCTACCGCCGGCAACTGCGCGCGGAGTCGCCGTGACGCGAATCCTCCTGGTCAACCCCTGGATCGAAGAGTTCGGCGCGTTCGACCTGTGGCTTCGCCCGCTGGGGCTGCTCGAAACCGGGGCGATGCTGGAACGCGCCGGCGCCCGGGTGGAGCTGCTCGACTGCCTGGCGCGGGAGTTCTGCGGGGGAATGGACCGGGCGTTCGGCACCGGCAAGTTTCCCTCTGTGCGGATCCCCAAGCCGGCCGCCCTGCGCTGGGTGCCGCGATACTACCGCCGCTACGGCCTGGCGGAGGACGCCTTCCGGGAGCGCCTGGCCGTGCGGACGCCGCCCGATTTTGTCCTCATCACCTGCACCATGACCTACTGGCACGGCGGAGCGTTTCACGCCGCCCACCTGCTGCGCGCGGCCTTCCCCGGCGCCCGGATCCTGCTGGGCGGCGTCTACGCGGCGCTCTGCCCGGAGCACGCGCAGGCTTCCGGGCTCTTCGACGACGTGGTGCCGGACAAGGACCCGGCGGACGTGGCCGCCCGGCTGGCGGCGCTCACCGGCCTGCCCGTCCGCACCGGCGAAGACCTGGTCCCGGCCTGGCAGCTGTACGGCACGCGCCTGCGCCACGCCGCCGTGCTCACCGGCCGGGGCTGCCCGCTGCGCTGCACCTACTGCGCCACGCCCCACCTGCACGGCAACCTGAAGCGCCGGCCCCCGGCGGCAGTGGCGGAGGAGCTGGCGCGGACGGTCGCCGTGACCGGGGCGCGGGACATCGCCTTCTACGACGATGCGCTCCTGGTGGGCAAGGAGCACCACTTCCTCCCCCTGCTGGAGGAGATCCTCCGGCGCGGGATCCGGGCCCGCTTCCACCTGCCCAACGCCATCCACCCCCGGCTGCTGGACGCCGAAACCTGCCGGCTGATGAAGGCCGCAGATTTCCGCACTGTCCGCCTCGCCTACGAGGGGATGGGCGAGTCGATGCGGGTGCGGTCCACCCACAAAGTCGACCGCGACGCCGTTGTCCGCGGGGCCAGGCTGCTGAAGGAAGCCGGCTTCACCGCCGCCGAGGTGGGCGCCTACATCCTCCACGGCCTCCCTGATCTGTCTTCCCAGGAGATCCGGGCCGACCTGGAGTTCGCCCACTCGCTGGGCGTCAAGCTGTTCCTCACGAGCTACTCACCCATCCCGCATACCTCTGATTTCGAGAAGGCGGCCGCCGCCTGGCCGGCGCTGCGGGACGAACCGCTGCTCCACAACAACACCCTGACCATGATCCGGGACTGGCCGGAGTACGTCCGGCTGAAGGACTACGCCGTGGAGCTCAACCGCCGGCTGGAACGCCCGCAGCGCCCGTGCCGCTGAAACTCCGTCCGGTTTGTCATCATCTTATCCCGAAGATTGTGATATTTTGGTCATAGATTCGGAATCAACAAAAGGAGAAGCCATGACCAGACAGCGGTGGATCTATCTCCCATTCGGACTCCTGGCGGCGGTTCTCCTGCTGGCGGCTGCCGGCTGCCAGAGCAAACCCGCCCAGACCCCGGCCCAACAGCAGCCGCCCGTGACGGCCGCCCAGCCGCCCGCGGGGCCGTCGCCCGAGCAACAGGCCCTGGAACAGAAAATCCAGGAGCAGGAAAAGCAGCTGGCCGACCTGGAGCAGCGCCTCAAGGACCAGGAGGAAGTGGACAAGCTGCGCGCCGAGCTGGACAGCCAAAAACGCCAGCTCGCCGAGATGAAGAAGCAGAGCGCCCAGGCGCAGGCCGCTCCGGCCGCCGGCCAGGCGCCCGAGACGGCGGCGCCGGCCCAGGCGCCGGCCGCCGCTCCGGCGGGTGAGGCCGCCGCTCCGGCGGCGTCCGAAGCCCCCGCGGCCGCGCCGGTGGAACGGGCGCCCAAGGCCAAGCCCGCCATCGTGCTGGCCGAGGGGACCCGGCTCGTGCTCCGCCTGCAGGGGCCCCTGAGTTCCAAGACCAACGTGACCGGCGACACCTTCGAGGGCTATCTGGAGAAGGCGGTCAAGGTGCAGGACGAGGTGGTCCTGCCAGTGGATACCCGCGTCACGGGCAGGGTGACGGAATCCGTGCCGTCCGGCAAGGTCAAGGGCCGGGCGCGGTTCGCCATCCAGCTGGAAGACGTGGAGTGGAAGGGGAAGATGGTGCCCATCTTGAGCAACCGGCTGGCCTTCGAGGCCGACCCCTCCACCAAGAAGGACGCCATCATCATCGGCGGCGGTTCCGGCCTCGGCGCCATCATCGGCGGCATCGCCGGCGGCAAGAAGGGCGCGGCCATCGGTGCGATCGTCGGCGGCGGCGCCGGCACGGCCGGCGTGCTCATGACCAAGGGGAAGGAAGTGGAATTCCCGGCGGAGACGAAGTTCGAATTTGAGTTGCAGAAAGACGTAACCCTTCCCCAGTAAAACGCAACCGAACATTGAACATCGAACACTGAACATCGAACATCGAAGTCAAACTATAACCCTCGATCCGAAAAGCCCGTCAGGCAAACCATCTGTCAAATGGTTTGCTTCGCGGACTTTGCGCCTTTGCGGTTTGATTGTCTCGGTTTGACTTCGATGTTCGATGTTCAATGTTCGATGTTCGGTGTTCGTTCGAATCCCCTTAGAAAAGCTCCTCCGTCTTCGACGTCAGGTGGCAGCTCTCGTTGACTCGGGTCAGCGTGAAGCCCAGGCGCGGCTGGTGCTCCACCACCGAGTATGAGCCGGTGTCCAGGTAGAACTTCCAGAACCAGTCGTGCTCCAGGCCTACCGCCGCGGCGAGAGCCGCCTTGACCACGCTGCGGTGGCTGACCACCGCCACTGCCTCGCCGGCGTGGCGCTCGGCCAGCTTCCGCAGCCCGGCGCCGGCCCGCGCCAGCAGGTCCGCCAGGGACTCCCCGCCCGGGATGGCCAGCGTCTCGGGGGCGTAGACCCACCGCTGCCACAGCTCCGGCGTGCGCGTCTGGACATCCTCCTTGGCCTGGCCTTCCCACTCCCCCAGGCAGATGTTGTGGAACTCCTCCATCGGCCGGACCGCCAAGCCGCGGGCCTCCGCCAGCGGCCGGGCCGTCTCCTGGGCGCGGATCATGGGGCTGGAGTACACCGCGCGCAGCGGGACGTCCGCCAGCGCCGCCGCCAACTGGCGCGCCTGCGCGAGGCCGTTGTCGTTCAGGGGGATGTCGGTGCGCCCGCGGAAGATGTTGCGGACGTTCATCGCGGTCTCACCGTGGCGGATCAGGTAGAGCGTCGTGCGGGGCATCGTCGGGCCTCCGGGTGAAGTAGTGCACCGCCTGGATGTAGAGCAGCGGGAACAGGATGTAGGCCAGTTTCCGCAGCCCGTAGGCGGGGGTGTATTGCCAGCCGGCCGCGGCCATGGCGATGCCGGCGACCAGGGGCAGGGCCAGCCCCAGGGTGAACAGGCCGAGCAGCCGCTGGAAGGCGCTCAGGCGCTGGGGGGCCTGCCGGCGCTGGAGGTGCGTCATCATGGCCATCAGGCCGCCGACCGCCCCGCCGACCAGCAGGAGCATGAAGGCGTCGTTCAGGATCCGGAACACCGGGAAGAACCGGAGCAGCGCCGACGGGTCGGGCGAGCGGTCCAGCCGCTGGAGGAAATCCACGCCGACGTACAGGTAGGAAGCGTAGAGAATCCCCAGCACAGCCAGCAGCGTGCGGAGCACGAAATGGGGGCGGATCACGGGTGTCTCCGTGGGCGGCAGGAGCGTGCCCAGCGTCGCCACCACGGCCGGCAGGAAGCAGACCAGCAGCTCGATCCCCAGCAGCACCCCGCCGGCGCCCAGGCCGAATTCCGACAGCAGGTAGGCGAGGTTGAGCTGGAAGAACGGCGTCAGCAGCGCCAGCAGGAGGAAGAGCGCCGCGCTGAGCCGCGACAGGACGCCTTCCGGGCGGAACAGGAAGAGGAAGTAGGCCGCCGCGGCCAGGAACACGATCTTGACCAGGACCTCGGCGAAGATGGCCACGTTAACCGGGTTCAGCACGGGCGCCGTCGTGGGGCCGCCATCATACGGGAGTTCCGAGACCCGCCCGCCGCGCTGCACTTCGAACGTATGCCGGCCGCCCGGCCGCTGGCCCATCTTGATGGCGTACAGGCGGTCGAGCAGGGAGTCGGGCTGGCTGTCGATGGCCTGGATGCGGTCGCCCTCGCGGAAGCCCGCCGCGGCCCAGCGGGAACCGGCCACCACGCCGATGACCTCGAGGTCCCGCCCGGCGGTCTGGCAGAAGATCCCGTGGTCCGGCCCGTCCACCTGGGCAAAGACCGTCAGGGCCAGCAGCACCGCCGCCAGCAGCAGGCCGCCGCCAAACCCGGCCCAGAGCATCCGCTGCATCGAGCCTCCTCCCCCGCCGGTCCGGTCAGTGCTCCGGCTTCGGCGCCGGGCGTCCGGACGCCTTTTCCACCGTTTGGAAGAACCGGAGGAAGTTCCCGCCCAGGATCTTCTGCACCTGCGCCTCGGTGAATCCCCGCTTCAGCAGGTGGTAGGTGACCAGCGGCAGGTCCTGGCAGCCGCGCATCCCCTCCGGCAGGTCAGAGATGCCGTCGAAATCCGAGCCGAGGCCGACGTGGTCCTCGCCCGCCACCTCGATCACGTGGGCGATGTGGTCCACCAGCACGTCCACCGGGGGCCGCGGGATGGGATTCTTGGCGTTGAGCGCCTCGACCTCGCGGAAGTAGCCCTCCAGGTCGTTGTTAAACTTGGGCCGGATCTTGTCCAGCTCCGGCTTCAGCCGCGCCCGCCGCTCGTTGTTCAGCCGATCGTATTCGGCGCTCAGGAAGGCCGGGAAGAAATTGATGTCGATGACGCCGCCGCGCTCGGCGATGGCCCGGATCAGGTCGTCGGGCAGGTTGCGCGGCGTGTCGCACAGGGCCCGGCAGCACGAGTGGGAGGCAAAGACCGGGGCCGAGCTGACGGCCAGGATGTCGCGTACTGTTGCGTCGCTGAGGTGCGACACGTCGATCATCATCCCCTGGCGGTTCATCTCGCGGATCACCGTCTCGCCCCACGGGCTGAGCCCGTCCCACTGGGCCTTGTCGGTGGAGGAGTCGCACAGGAAGTTGCTCTTCATGTGGCAGAGGGTGACGTAGCGGACGCCCAGCCGGTAGTAGAAGCGCAGCAGGTCCAGGCGGTCCTTGAGGATGGGCGTGGCGTCCTCCATGCCGAGGCAGAGGGAGGCCTTGCCGGCCCGGTGGTTGCGGACGAGGTCTGCACTGGAGCGGGCCAGGGCCAGCTGGGCGGGGTGGCTGTCCACCTGTTCGAGGACCGCCTCGAGCTGCCCGATGGCCTCGGGCTCGGCGTCGGCGCCCTCGAGCCGGGGCGCGATGAAGAGGGCCATGAACTCGGCGTCCAGGCCGCCCTGGCGCATCTTGGCCAGGTCCACGTGGCCGTCGTCGTGCCAGGCGGTGAAGTCGAAGCCGGGCTTTTCCATCCGGCCGGGGCCGTCGCAGTGGGTGTCGATCACCAGGCTGCGGTGGGTCAGGGCCACCGCCCGCTGCCAGAGCTTGGCGTCCAGACCGGCGGGGACTGCCTTGTCGGACGAAGCAGCCGGGGCAGTTGCGAACGCGGCCGCGACGCCGCACAGCACCAGCAGGACCAGAAACCACGGGCGCCAACGATTCACGGGGAAACCTCCTGGGCGGAATGGCAGACAAGGGATCATTTCACCACAAAAGACATCCGCACACCAAGGTGAAAGATCAGACACCGGGAAAGCCGCCCGGGTTCCAGCGCAATCACGGTCCGCCCGTAGTACCGGTCCGCCGGCCCGGGAACACCGCCTTCTCACGATTCTGTTCCGGGGCGGGCCGACCCGGACCACCCTTCGTCCCGCGTCCGGGGGCCGCGGTCTACGTCCCGGGGCCTCGGTGGACGAAGCCGGGCAAATTGACGGAATCACACGATTTGCCATTGATCCGAACAACTTGCGGGCGTATATTCTGAAAATACCGAAAAATTCCATGGGATGCCGTCGGATTGCCAGCGATCCCAGGGAATGCAATTTTCCAGGAGGTACCATGCCGGTCGACGTTGAAAAGATCCTTCGCCCGACGGACACCCCCCTGCCTCCCTTCCCCCCCAAGCACATGACGCTGGCCGGCGGGGAGACGATGGTGGTCCGCCAGGTCGGCCGGGAGGAGATCCCGGCCATCCTGCCGCACGTGGAGGCCCTGATGCACGTGGAGCGGGACTTCTACGACATCGTGGCCGCCCGCGTCTACGCAGAGCTGCTGTCCTACTACCGCCACCGCGTCGTGGACGAGTACGTCCTCATCGCCCAGATCGACGGAGAGCTCTCCGCCGTGGTCAACGGCCGGCGGATGGACGCGGACTACGGGATGTCCTACCACACCCTGTCCCTGCGCCGCGGCCTGCGGGTGGGCGCCCACGCCTTCGCCGCCAAGATGGAATACCACATGGACATCCTCGGCCAGAAGGAGGTCCTGATCGTGGCCGAATCCCCCATCGGCTTTCGCCGCTGGATGATCGAGTACAAGCTGGAGCAGCGGTTCCACATCCCCCACGAGCTGGGCGGATGCCCCTCCTGGTCCCTGACGCGGCCGCTGTTCGAAGCCGCCCGCGGCAGCCTGGTCGTCGGGCGGCGCCCCGTGCCGCCGGAGCTGCTGGAGCGGGCCATGCGCGCCATCCTGCCGCCGTCCGACCCGCCGAAGCCGCCGGCCGACCTGCTGGCCGCCACGCGGTCGCTCTACGACGCCACCGGCACGGCGCTCATGTCCCAGGGCTGGATCCTGGGCGGGAGGAAATGACCATGCGCAAAGTCTACGCCGTCGGGCTGGGCATCACCAGCTTCACCCGCCTGGAATACCCCCTCTCCGAGATCGCCGCCTACGCCGGCATGATGGCCATGCGCGACGCCGGCCTGTCCGCGGTGGACCATGTCTACGTGGCCAACATGGGCGCCTGCCGCCTCAACCACCAGAGCGGCCTCGCCAGCGCCGTGGTGGACAGCCTGAGCCTGACCCCCGCCGGGGCCGAGACCATCGAGAACGGGCCGGCCTCCGGCGCCAGCGCCCTGAAGGCCGGCTTCATGGCCGTCGCCTCCGGGGTGCACGACGTGGTCATGGTCATCGGCGCGGAGCGGATGCGCGAGGCCAACAACCTGGAGACCACCGATTTTGTGGCCACCCTCACCCACCCCATCGCCGAGCACGTCTACGGCGTGACCCTGCCCTCGCTGGCCGCCATGTTCACCCGGCTCTACATGCAGAAGTACGGCGTCACCGAGCGCCACCTGGCCATGGTGGCGGTGAAAAACCACGACCACGCCCTGCTGAACTTCTTCGCCCACCTGCACGAGAAGATCACGCTGGAGGGCATCCTCGACTCGCCGGAGGCCTCCACCAACAACCCGTACGTGTCGGAGCCGCTGCGCTTCTTCGACTGCTGCCCGGTCTCCGACGGCGGCGCCTGCGTGATCCTGGCGTCCGCCGAGGTGGCCCGCAAGCTCGGCAAGCCCATGGTGCGGCTCGCCGGCGTGGGCCAGGCCACCGACACCCACGCGGTGCACGAGCGCGAGGACCCGACCGAGCTGACCGCCGTGCGGCTGGCGGCGCAGAAGTCATTCAAGATGGCCGGCGTCCAGCCCGCCGACGTCCACGTGGCCGAGCTGCACGACGCCTTCACCATCCTCGAGATCGTGGAGAGCGAGGAGGCCGGCTTCTTCCCCAAGGGCCAGGGCCACCTCGCCCTGGAGCGCGGCGAAACCCGGCTGGGCGGCCGCCTCCCCATCAACACCTCGGGCGGGCTCAAGGCCAAGGGGCACCCCGTGGGCGCCACCGGCGTCGGGCAGGCCCACGAGATCGTCCTGCAGCTGCGCGGTGAAGCGGAGAAACGGCAGGTTCCCAACGCCAAGGTCGGCTTCACCTGCAACTTCGGCGGCTTCGGCAACAACGTGGTCTGCCTGACCTTCATCCGGGAGGACTGACATGGAACGGAACATTTACGGATACAAATGCCGGCACTGCGGGCACATCCACTACCCCTACCGGATGCGCTGCCGGAAGTGCGGCCAGACCGAGTACACCGACTTCGAGCTGGTGCCCCTGCCGAAGCGGGGGAAGCTGCTGACCCACACGAAGCTCTACAACCTGCCGTCGGACTTCATGCTCGCCACCCTCCAGCTGGGCATGGTGGAGCTGGAGAACGGCGTGCGGGTGCTGGGGCAGGTCCGGGCGCCCAATCCGGCCATGGGCATGGCCGTGGAGGCGAAGATCGAGGTGGTCCGCACCACGGACTATGACAGCTTCTACGGCATGGTCTTCTACCCGGCGTGATGCGCGTCCACGTCGGCGACCGGGTCGGGGAAGGAACCTGGGATCTCCATTCCCGCTTTCCCCGGTCCATCAATTTTCTGCGGGGGATGGAGCTGGTCTCCGTGGTGCTCCCCGAGGTCGGGGCCGGGCCGCACGCCGTGGTAACGGGAGCCCTCCCCGGCGGAGAGACTCCGCGACTGGCGGTGGGCGAAGGCTGGCTGGCCCTCGCCGGCCAACGGTTCGAGTTCACGGCGGCGGATGTCTACAACAGCCGACCGGACTGGGGAGTCCCCGATGCGGCCCGGCTGGCGGCGGGCCTAAGATCTTTGCAGGAGCTGCTGCCGCGGCATGCTCCCGTTGGGAGCCTGGCGCGGCTGGGAGACGGCCAGCCTCGGGAAGCCCGACCGTCGGCCTTCGACCGGGAGCTGGAGCGCCGTTTCCTCCAGGGGCGGGAGCTGCTCCTGGGAAACGATCCGGCCGCCGGCGCCCGGCTGCTGCATGGCCTCGGCCTGGGGCTCACGCCGGCGGGGGACGATTTCTTGGCCGGGGTGCTCCACGGCTGGCGGCTGCGCGAGGCCTGGTGGGGGGAGCGCGTCGGGTCCCGCGTCGAGGCGGCGTACGGCGAATGCGCGGGCGGCGGCAACCCGTTCTCGGCGGCGTTCCTGCGCGAGGCGTACGAGGGTTGGGTCTTCGAACGCCTGGAGCGTTTGGTCCGGGCACTGTTGGGTGGCTCCCCCGAGGCAGTCGAAGGATCTGCGGTCAGTCTGTTCGCCGTGGGCGCCACGTCCGGGGCCGACCTGGCCGCGGGACTGGCGGCGGCGCTGGCGGGCGGCGGAAAGGATTGAGCGATGGCGGTCAAGGGAAAAGTCAAGCCGGGCGAGTACTTCGACTCCGTGACGCTGATGCTGGCGGGGCGGGACCTGTCCGGCCTGCCGGGGGTGATCGACGCCGCGGTGGTCATGGGCACCCGCGAGAACCTGGCCATCCTGGAGGCGTCGGGTCTGCTCTGCCCGGAGTTCGCGGCGGCCGGCGACACGGACCTCCTGCTGGCGGTCAAAGCCGGCGACGAGGCGGCGGCCGCCCGGGCCCTGGACGCCGCCGAAAAGCGGCTGGCTGAACGCAAGAGCAAACCTGCCGGCCCCGCCGGAACGGCTTCCGCCCGCAGTCTGGAGGGCGCACTCAAGCTCCAGCCCGGCAGCCGGCTGGCCCTGATCTCCGTGGCCGGGCGGTACGCGGCCGCGGAGGCTTGGAAGGCCCTCGACCGCGGCCTCCACGTCATGCTCTTCTCCGACAACGTGAGCCTGGAATCGGAAATCGCCCTGAAGCGGGCGGCGCGGGAGCGCGGGTTGCTGGTCATGGGGCCCGACTGCGGGACGGCCATCGTCAACGGCGTCCCCCTAGGCTTCGCCAACGCCGTGGCGCAGGGCAGCGTCGGGATCGTCGCCGCGGCGGGCACAGGGCTGCAGGAGGTCTCCGTGCTCGTGTCCAACGCCGGCGCGGGGATCTCGCAGGCCCTGGGCACCGGCGGGCGCGACGTGAAACAGGACGTGGGCGGCCTCATGTTTGTCGAGGCACTGCGGGCGCTGGCGGACGACCCGGCGACGGCCGTGATCCTGCTGGTGTCCAAGCCGCCCCACCCCGCGGCGCTGGAGCCCATCGCCGCGGCCTGCCGGAATATCAGAAAGCCCGTTGTCTCCATCTTCCTGGGCGCTCCTCCTGAGACGGCGGGCGCCTTCTCCACCCACGCCGCGGCCACCCTCGAAGAGGCGGCGCTCGTGGCTGCCCGCATCGCCCGGGAGGGAGTCGCAGCGGCGAAGGATTCAGCGGCCATCGTCCGCCGCGAGCTGAAGGCCCGGAATGCGTCCATCCGGGAGGAGGCCGACGGGCTGGCGAGAGGATTGACCTCGGGGCGGAAGTACCTCCGCGGGCTGTTCAGCGGCGGCACGTTCTGCTCGGAGGCCCAACTCGTCCTGACGGGAACGCTGTCCGGGCTCTGGTCCAACGCGCCGGCGGGCAACGCGCAGAAGCTGGAGGACGCCCTCCACAGCCGGCAGAACACGCTGGTGGACTTGGGCGAGGACGAGTTCACCGTCGGCCGCCCGCACCCCATGATCGACTACGACTTGCGCCTGCGGCGGATGAAGGCGGAGATCCACGATCCGGAGACCGCGGTGATCCTGCTGGACGTGGTGCTGGGCTACGGCTCCCACCCCGATCCGGCGGGCGAATTGGTCCCGCTGATCCGGGCGGCCGCCGGGCAGATCCGGGTCATCTGTTCGGTGACGGGGACCGACCGCGACCCCCAGAACCGGTCCCGGGTGGCCGAGGCCCTCGAGGCGGCCGGCGCCCGGATCATGCCCTCCAACGCCGCCGCGGCGCGGCTGGCCGGTGCTGTCTGCAGCCGGCTTCAGAGAAAAGAGCGAATTCGATGTTGAACGTTGACATCATTCACCGCAGAGGCGCGGAGGCGCAGAGAAAGCCGTCGGATCCGGGTTCGGATCAAACAATCTGTGTGTTCTCAGCGTCTCCGCGTCTCCGCGGTCAATAAACAGGAGTGCCGATGCCGATCGGGGACTTGTTCGGTGACGGATTGAAGGTGGTCAACATCGGCCTGGAGAGCTTCGCCGAGAGCATCCGGCAAGCCGGCGGCGAGGCGGTCCAGGTGGACTGGCGCCCCCCGGCCGACGTCTCCCCCGCGGCACTGGAGCGCGTTCGGGCCCATGCGGACGCCATCCGGACGGCCAACGCCGAGGCGGCGCAGCGGTTCCTTGCCGGGGCTCCCTTCATCGTGGGCATGGGCCCGGCCGGCGAGGTCATCCCCGGCATGCGGCGGAATCTCCTGCTCCACGCCGGCCCGCCGGTGGAGTGGGCGCGGATGTGCGGCCCCGTGCGCGGCGCCGTGATGGGCGCCCTGGTCTACGAGGGGATGGCCTCCACGCCCGCCGAGGCGGAGAAGCTGGCGGCCTCCGGCGCGGTCTCCTTCGCCCCCTGCCACGAGCACGGCGCCGTGGGCCCCATGGCCGGCGTGGTGTCATGGTCCATGCCGGTCTTCGTCGTCCGGAACGAGACCTTCGGGAACCTGTCCTTCACCACCCAGAACGAGGGGCTCGGGAAGGTGCTGCGGTACGGCGCGTACGGCGAGGATGTTATCCGCCGCCTGAAGTGGATGGAGGAGACCCTCTATCCAACCCTTCAGAAGGCAATCGAGCATTTGGGCCGGATCGACCTCAAGGCCGTCATCGCCCAGGCCCTCCACATGGGGGACGAGGTCCACAACCGCAACCGCGCCGCCACCTCGCTGCTCTACCGGGCGCTGGCCCCGGCGGTGGTGCGGACGGCGCCCGACCCGGCCACGGCCGCGGCGGCGCTGGAGTTCATCGGCGGCAACGACCACTTCTTCCTGAATCTGTCCATGGCCGCGTGCAAGGCCCTGCTGGACCCGCTGGCGGGGATCCCCGGCTGCAGCCTGGCGACGGTCATGGCGCGCAACGGCACGGAGTTCGGCGTGAAGGTCTCCGGCACGGGCGGGCGGTGGTTCACCGGCCCGGCGCCGGTGCCCGACGCCCTGTACTTCCCGGGCTTCTCCAAGGCGGACGCCAACCCGGACATCGGCGACAGCGCCATCACCGAGACGGGCAGCCTGGGCGGGTTCGCCATCGCCGCCGCGCCCGCCATTGTGCAGTTCGTGGGCGGGAGCGCCGCCGACGCGGCCAACTACACGCTGCAGATGTACGAGATCACGGAGGCGGAGCACAACGCCTGGCAGATCCCCGGGCTGAACTTCCGCGGGACGCCGGTGGGGATCGACGTGGTGAAGGTGGTCTCCACCGGGATCCTGCCCTTCATCGACACCGGCGTGGCGCACAAGGACGCCGGTGTCGGGCAGGTCGGCGCGGGCGTCCTGTCCGCCCCGATGGAACCGTTCCGCAAAGCGTTCGAAGCCTTCGCGAGCACATTGGAATAATGAAACCACGAACCACACGAACCACACCAACTGGCTTGGATCCGAATGGGGATCGGAGTCGGCATGCTGGCCAGGCGTCGGGATCGACCCGCGAAGCACATTCCGATAGAGACGGTGTATCTGCACCCTGATTTGTGATCCCCTTCGTGTGGTTCGTGTGGTTCGTGGTTATTACCTGGAGGAACGATGCAGAATGAAAAGTTTCTGGAGTTCATGAGCGGCGTACGGATGGTGGACCTGACCCAGCGGCTGAGCGTCCACACGCCCCCCTGGCCGAGCTACATGCCCCTGGGGATCCAGTACTTCAAGCGCATCGCCGGGGCCCACATGGGCCAGGGCGCCAACGGCCAGATCATCACCACCAGCAACCACGTGGGCACCCACATGGACGGCGAGGTGCACTTCCACCCTAGCGGCCGCCCCATCGGCGACGTGCCCATGGAGGAGTGGGTGGGCCCGGGCGCGGTGGCCGACATCTCGGACTCGGTGGAGGACTACAGCCTGTACAGTCCCGAGATGATCACGAAGAAGGTGGAGGTGAAAAAGGGCGACATCCTGGTCATCAACACCGGCTACCACCGCTACGCCTGGGACCAGCCGGAGGCCGACGAGGTGCGCTACTTCGTCAAGCACCCCGGGCCGGGGCCGGGCTTCCACGAGTGGGCGCTGGACATGCGGCTGAAGTGGATCGGCGTCGACTGCGGCTCGGCCGACCACCCCATGAACACCATCATCCGGAACTGGCACCCGGCACGGTTCCAGGAAGCCGAGGCCAAGCTGAAGAAGGACCACGGCAAGGCCTGGGACGAGATGTTCCCGCCCGACGTCTACTACCAGGTGATGCACCTGAAGCTCTTCCCGAAGAAGCTGGTGCACGCGGAGAACCTGGGCGGCGGCATCGACGAGGTCAGCAATCGGCGCGTCTGGATCGGCTGCTTCCCGCTGCGCGGCATCGAACTGGAGTCGTCCATGTGCCGCATCGTCGCCCTGCTGCCGCCGAGATAAACCACGAAATACCCATAGATGAACCACGAACCACACGAACCACACGAATGGGCCGAGCCAGCCGAACCGCTGGCGTTGATAAAGGTATGCGAACCGGTTGAATCGATGGATAGCCTGCTGTATCGGGATGAGGTTTTCGCGATCCAGGGCGCCATCTTCGAAGTGAACCGGGTGATGGGTTGTGGATTCCTGGAATCGGTTTATCAGGAATGCCTGGAGTGCGAGCTGGCGAAACGTAACATCCCATTCGAAGCTCAAAAAGATCTCGCGCTTTGTTATAAAGACAGGACACTGTCGCATACCTTCAAGGCGGACCTGATCTGTTACGACAAGATCATTGTTGAGCTCAAAGCAGTAAAAGAAATTCGAGATGAGCATCGCGCGCAGTTGATCAATTACCTGAAAGCAACCCGGTTCAGGTTGGGATTGTTGGTTAATTTCAACCACTACCCCAAAGCTCTAATCGAACGTATCATTCTTTAGCACGCTGTTCTTGCACCTTTCGTGTGGTTCGTGTGGTTCGTGGTTAACTCTGGAGAGACATCATGCCCATATTGCACGATTTTGAGTACGAGAAGCCGGGGACGGTGGCGGAGGCGGTGGCGATCTTGGCCAGGAACGGAACCGATGCCGCGGTGCTGGCGGGGGGGACGGACCTCGTGGGGTGGATGCGCGACGAAATCGTCACGCCAAAGGTCGTCGTGGACATCAAGGCGATCCCGGAACTGCAGGCGATCGCCTGCGCCGACGGCTTCCTGCGCATCGGCGCGGCCGTCCCCTTCAACGCCATCCGTCGGAATGACGATGTCTGCCGCCACTTCCCCGTCCTGGCGGAGGCGGCGGGGCGCGTGGGCTCCTGCGGCCTGCGCAACCGCGCCACCCTCGCCGGCAACATCTGCTCGGCGGTCCCCTGCTGCGACGGCGGGCCTCCGCTGCTGGTGCTGGACGCCGAGGTGGAGCTGGCCGGCCCCGGCGGCATGCGCCGCGTCCCCGTCGCCGCCTGGTTCCGGGAGAAGCGGCAGACCGCCCGCGCCCCCGGCGAGCTGGTGACGTCTATCCAGATTCCCATCCCGACAGGCGCCCACGGCGGCGCCTACGTCAAGCTGGGGCGCTATCGCGGCGAGGACCTCGCCCAGGCCTCGGTGGCCGTGCTGGCGCTGCCGGGCGGCGTGCGGCGCGTGGCTTTCGGGGCGCTGGCGGCGAAGCCCCTGCGCGCCCCGAAGATCGAGGCGCTCCTGGCGGGGCGGCCGCTTTCCGACGAGCTGATCGGGGAAGCCAAGGCGCTCCTCGCCCAGGAGGTCACCCCCATCACCGACGTGCGGGCGACGAAGGAATACCGGAGCCTGGCCACAGCGGTCATGCTGGAGCGGGCCCTGCGGGCGGCCGAGTCCCGGCTGGAAGGCCGCGGCCCATCGTACGGAACGAGATTGATATGAACCACGAACCACACCAACCACACAAACAGGTTTGGATCTCAATCGGGGTCGGTATCGGTATCGGAATCGGGATCGACGGCTGGAATCGATCCGCAAATCGAAGTCCGATTGCGACCCCGATACCGATTCCGATACCGACCCCGATGCCGATTCAAATACTGGATTCAGGATTGAAATGCCTTTCGTGTGGTTCGTGTGGTTCGTGGTTGATGTTTGAATGAGGGGATGAAGATGAAGAAGACGATCGAATTTACCCTCAACGGCGAGGCCCGGACGCTGGACGTGGCGCCGTGGGAGATCCTGCTGGACGTCCTGCGGGAGCGCCTCGGCGCGAAGAGCCCCAAGATCGGCTGCGAGCGCGGCGAGTGCGGCACCTGCACCGTGCTGCTGGACGGCCAGCCGGTCCGTAGCTGCCTGATCCTGGCAGTGGAGGTTGACGGCCACGCCATGGTGACGGTGGAGGGCCTGAACCGGAACGGCCTGTCGCGGCTCCAGCAGTCCTTCGTGGAGCACAACAGCTTCCAGTGCGGCTACTGCGCCCCGGGCATCGTCGTGGCCGCCGCCGAACTGCTGGAGCGCGAGCCCGCCCCGGACCGCGCCGCCGTGCAGGAGGCGCTGGACGGGCACCTGTGCCGGTGCACCGGCTACGTGCCCATCCTGGACGCCGTCGTGGCCGCCGGGCAGCCGAAAAAGGAATGACGGGCGGAGCCTTATTCACCGCAGAGGCGCTGAGACGCAGAGAGAAGGCAAATGCTTTTTTATCAGATAACTAATGATTGGATTTCTCAGCGCCTCCGCGTCTCTGCGGTGAGTGAGCCCCTGAAGCGTTGAGGACTTTCGGAAAGCGGTTTTTGGACGGGAGGACGGACATGCGTTATGTCGGCGAATCGGTGACGCGGATCGACGGGCTCGAGAAGGTGACCGCCACGGCCAAATACGTGGACGACCTCGACTTCGGCCCCAACCTGCTGCACGCGGAGATCGTGGAGAGCCCCCGGGCCCACGCCCGGATCGTCCGCATCGACACGTCGGCGGCGGAGAAGATGCCCGGCGTCGTCAAGGTGGTCACCGGCAAGGACTTCCCCTACCGCTTCGGCCTCTACATGAAGGACCGCCACGTCTTCGCCCAGGACCGCGTCCGCTTCGTCGGCGAGCAGGTGGCGGCGGTGGTGGCGCGGGACCCGCGGACGGCCCGCCGGGCGGCGCGGCTGCTGCGCATCGAGTACGAGGACCTGCCGGCGGTGTTCGAGCCGCTGGCCGCCCTGGAGGAGACGGCGCCGCGGCTCCACCCCGACCTGGCCGCCTACCCCCGCGTGCCCTGGTTCTTCCCGCAGGGCGGCACCAACATCGCCCACTGGCGCAAGACCCGGCGCGGCGACACGGAAGCCGCCTTCGCCGCGGCGGACTTCGTCCTGGAGGACACCTACACCGTCCCCCGCTACGCCCACTGCGCCATCGAGACCCACGTCATCGTCGGCCTGTACGACCACGCCGGGCGGCTCACCCTCTGGTCGGCCTCCCAGTCGCCCTACACCCAGCGCAACCTGTTCGCCGAATCGCTGGCGCCGCTGGGCCTGACCCACAAGGACGTCCGCGTCATCACGCCCTACATCGGCGGCGGCTTCGGCGGGAAGGCCGGAGTGTCCATGGAGATCCTCGGCGCGGCGCTGGCCACGGCCGTCCGGGGCTACCCGGTCAAGGTGCGCTGGACGCGGGAGCAGGAGTTCTACAACACCTACCAGCGCCAGGGCGTCAAGGCCCGCGTCAAGATGGGCGTGAAGAAGGACGGCACCATCGCCGCCCTGGAGCATTCGCTGTACTGGGACGCCGGCGCGTACGTGGAGTACGGCGCCAACGTGGTGAACGCCGTGGGCCTGTCGGCCACCGGGCCGTACCGGATCCCGAACATCAAGATCGACTCGCTGTGCGTCTACACCAACCTGCCGCCGGGCGGGCCGTACCGCGGCTTCGGCTACTCCGAGTTCCACTTCGGCCTGGAGTCCCACGTCGACCGCATGGCCCGGATGGTCGGGCTGGATCCCGTCGAATTCCGCCGCCGCAACGCCATCCGCGAGGGGGATGCCCTAGCCTACGGCGCCGGGATGAACCCGTCGGGCCTGCTGGAGGCCATCGACAAGGCGGCGGCAGCGATCCGCTGGGGCGAGAAGGCAAAGTCCGATGACCCGCGCAAGGCGGTGGGCAAGGGCTTCTCCCTGTTCTGGAAGGCCCCCGCCATGCCGCCCAATGCCGCCTCGGCGGCGTTCCTGAAGTTCAACGAGGACGGCAGCCTGAACATCCTGGTCTCCGGCATGGAGATCGGCCAGGGCTACCTCACGGTCATGGCCCAGATCGCCGCGGAGGTCCTGGCGGTGCCCGTCTCCAAGATCCGCGTGGAGACGCCGGACACCGACCGCAACGCCTACGAGTGGCAGACCGTCGGCTCCCACGTCACCTGGGGCTGCGGCAACGCCGTGAAGGAGGCCGCCCTGGCCGCCCGCGCCCAGATCTTCGCCACTGTCCAGCGGGTGCATGGGCTCAAGCCGGAAAACCTCTACCTCGAGGACGAGAAGGTGCTCTGCCGGACCGACCCGAAATTCGCCCTGCCGCTGCGGGACTTCGTCATCACCGGGATCCAGACCGCCGACGGTTCGTTCAAGGGTGGCCCGGTGCAGGCCAGCGGCATGTTCATGCCGGAGTTCACCTCGGCCAAGAGCGACCCGGAGACCAGCCAGGGCGGGCACCCCAACGTCCACTACACCGTGGGCGCCGCCGCCGTGGAAGTGGAGGTCGACCGCGAGACCGGCAAGATGGACGTGCGGCGGGCGGTGCTGGCGGTGGATGCCGGCAAGGCCATCAACCCCGAACTGGTGAACGGGCAGGTCATCGGCGGGATGGTCCAGGGACTGGCCACCGTCCTGTACGAGGACATGCGCTTCAGCCCGGACGGGCGTCTGCTCAACCCGAACTTCACCGACTACAAGATCCCGACGGCGCTGGACATCCCCGGCGAGATCATTCCCATCATCGTGGAGACGCCCCAGCCGGACGGCCCCTTCGGCGCCCGCGGCGTGGGCGAGCACACCATGATCCCGGCGGCGCCCATGGTGGCCAACGCCGTGGAGGACGCCGTGGGCGTGCGCCTGACGTCCATGCCGGTGACGGCGGAGAAGGTGGCCCTGGCGCTGCACGCGGCGGCGGAACGGGCGCCCCGCGAGGTGGGCAGCGCCCCGGCCAAGTGCGCGGTCGGCACCCCCGGCCCGAAGGAGACCCCGTTACCCTAAACCCGTACACGCGGTAGATATGGCTTGGTGCCAGGCTCTGTCACAGCACGGACGCCGGCAAGTGGTCAGTACCGGTAGGCGTCAGCCACCGGCGGGCAGCCTGACTCAGCTAGAGACAATGGGCTCTATCCTTTTGACAAGTCGATAGTTGAGTGACATCTCGCGCCGGCGGCTGACGCCTGCCGGTACTGACGCCCGGAGACTCCCGCTACTCTTCGGCGGCCGGCTCCTGCCACACCACGCCCTGGCCGGGGGCGAGGGGCGGGGTGCCGATCAGGACCCTGGCGCTTGCGGGGATGGGCAACTCCACCGTCTCGCCGGAGTAGTTGACGGCGACGAAGAAGCCGTCCCGCCACTCCAGGTACACGCCCTTGGGCAGGTCCTCGATGGCCACGCCGGCCCGTCGGTAGACCTCGCGGACCAGCCGCCGCTCCAGCAGGCCGTCCTTCGATTCCACGCCGATGCAGGTCACGGTCCCCTTGCCCAGCGGCCGGGTGACGGCCGCCGCCTGGCCGGCGTAGAACTGGTCGGCGTACGCCGCCAAGACCTCGGTGCCGGCGTCGGGCGTGAGCACGTCTCCCCAGACATTCCACGCATAGTCCGTGTTGCCGGCGCGCACCATCGCCCGGCCGTCCGGCAGGAGCATGTCGAAGAAGTCCAGCCGGGCGCCGATCAGCGGGACGACGGGCGCCGCCCAGCCGGCCTCGAAGAAATGCCCAAGCTCGTTCTTCTGTCCTGTTCGACACGACAGGATCAGGTGGCCGCCCGCCTCGGCGTACGCCCGCCATTTCGCCACCAGCTCCGGCGTCACCATCTGGTACGCCGGCACCACCAGAAAAGGATAGGCCGTGAAATCGTCTGCGGCGGAGATGAAATCCACCGGTGCACCAGTGGACTTGACTGCCGCCGTGTAAAGATTGCGATGCCGCCAGGTGTTCCAGGACTCGCTCTGGGGCTGGATGTCCAGGTCCCACATCACGTCGTGGCTCCAGAGGACGGCGGTCCGGCGGCGGGCCACCCGGTCCGGCATCCGGGCGGCGGGATCGTACGCCTGCCGCAGCTTCTTCATCTCCCCGATGGCCTGCACGAACTCTCGCCCGCCCGGACTCAAGGTGACGCCGTCGGTGCCCACGATGCCGTCATGGTACATCTCGCTGCCACGCAAGGGGTGGCGATAGCGGTAGGTGCAGGCGAAGGAGCAGCCCCCGCCGAAGGCGTGCAGCAGCCACATGTGCACCGCCCCCGGCATCACCTGGGGGTTGGTGGCCGCCCAGTTGATCTGGCCGGGCTGGAGTTCCATGACGCCGGTGGCGCCGGCGACGGAGCGGTAGTAGTCGCACGCCTCGGCCAGCCGGAAGGGCGCGCCGCGGCGGAAACCGTCGGGTCCCAGCTCGTTCCGGCCCCGCACGGGGTAGAGGGTGAAGCAGGGGAAATCCAGGCCGTCCGAACGGCGGGGGTCCGCGTCGAGGCTGACGTTGACGTAGTTGGTGGTGATCCACTGGTCCGGTCGGGCCGACTGCCGCAGCCGGTCCGCCTGCCGGTTCAGGAACTCCGCCGTCACGCCGGCGGTGAACCGCTTGAAATCCAGCAGGGCGTGGGGGCTGAGCTTGTCCTCGCCGGTCAGGCTGGGATTGGGAATCCGCACTTGTTCAAACGAATCGTAGCGCGTGCTCCAGAAGCTGCCGTCCCAGACCTCGTTCAGCCGGTCGACCGTCCCGTAGCGCTGCCGGAGCCACTCCTGGAACGCCGCCCGCGCCGACGGGCTGTAGTCGGCCGCGGCCGGCGGCTCGTTGTCCAGCTGCCAGCCCCACACCCGCGGGTTCGGCCCGTAGCGATCGGCCAGGGCGGCCACGATCCGGTCTACGAAGAAGCGGTAGCGAGGGTTGGTCAGGGACGCGTTGGCCCGCGTGCCATGCTCCAACCGGCGGCCGTCGGCGCCGACGAGGTAGATCTCCGGGTATTTCTCGCCCATCCAGGCCGGCGGGGCCGGGGTGGGCGTGCACAGGATGACCTTGAGGCCGGCCTTCGCGGCCAGGTCGATGGCCTCGTCCAGCCATGTGAAGTCGAACTTGCCCTCCTCCGGCTCGAGGTAGGTCCAGGCGAACTCGGCGAAGTGGGTGAACTCGAAGCCGAGCCGGGCCATGTTCCGGAGGTCCCGCTCCCACTGCTCCCGCGGCCACTGCTCGGGGTAGTAGTACGCGCCGATCTTCATTAGGTCCGGCTGGGGAAAGAAGGCCCGGGCCGAGCGCCGGGCGAGTTTCACCCCCTGATCGGGGGAGGCCGCCCATGCCGGCAGTCCGAGCAGAAATGACGCCAGAATCCAGGGAAGGATTTTTCGTGTGTTCATGATGACACTCTCCGATGGGCTGGGCTGATTGTAGCAGAGATTTCCTGTGTAGTCCCGGTCCGCCGGACCGGGAACAATTGGGAGAGGATCGTGTTCCGGGGCCGGCGGACCCGGACTACAGCCAGCCGTGCAGGCGGGGACGTCCGTGATCCGGATTGCTCTGCGAGCTTTGCGCGTAATGGATTGGCTCGATTACGATTACGATTACGAACACGATCGACGAGTACGATCGGTCACCGGTCCTCGGTCACCGGTCAATCGCCGAGCACGAGCACGAGCACGAAAAAAAACGGCCGGGCGCAGGGCCCGGCCGGGGAGTGATCGGAAAAGGATGGAAGGGCAGAGGTCGCGCTACTCCTCGTCCTCGAACAGGGCGTCCTTCTTGGGCAGGATCTGCTCGGTGAGCTGGTCGATGTCGCGGGTTTCCACGTCCTCGAGCACCTCCTCCGCCTCCGCCGCCCGGACCTCGGTCAGGAGCTTGAACTGGCGGTACTTCTTGAAGCCCGTGCCCGCCGGGATCAGCCGGCCCATGATCACGTTCTCCTTCAGGCCGAGCAGGTAGTCGGTCTTGCCGGCGATGGACGCTTCGGTGAGCACCCGGGTGGTCTCCTGGAACGAGGCGGCCGAGATGAAGGAGTCGGTGGACAGCGACGACTTGGTGATGCCGAGCAGCAGCGGGCGGCCGGTGGCCGGGCGCTTGCCCTCGCGGATCATCCGCTCGTTCTCGTCCTGGAAGCGGAACTTGTCCACTTGCTGCTCGTAGTAGAAGTCCGTGTCGCCCACGTCCTCGACCTTGATCCAGCGCATCATCTGCCGGATGATCACCTCGATGTGCTTGTCGCTGATCTGGACGCCCTGCAGCCGGTAGACTTCCTGGATTTCGTTGAGCAGGTAGTTCTGCAGCGCCTTTTCGCCCAGCACCTTGAGGATGTCGTGCGGGTTGATCGGGCCCGACACCAGCGCCGTGCCGGCCTTGATGAACTCGTCCTCCTGGACCATCACGTGGGCGCCGCGCGGCACGAAGTACTCGCGTTCCTCGCCCGCCGGCGTCACGATGCCGATCTTGCGCTGGCCGCGGACGATGCCGCCGAACTTGACCTTGCCGTCCACCTCGGTGATGATGGCCGGGTACTTGGGCTTGCGGGCCTCGAAGAGCTCGACCACGCGGGGCAGGCCTCCGGTGATGTCCTTGGTCTTGGTGGTCTCGCGCGGGATCTTGGCCAGCACCTCGCCGGCCGGGATCCTCTGGCCGTCATGTACCAGCAGGTGCGACTTGGAGGGCAGCAGGTACGACTTGACGAACTTGCCCTTCTCGTCGAGCAGCTCGATCTGCGGCTGGAGTTTTTCGTTGGCGGAATCCATGATGACGTTGGTCGACTTCATGGAGACCTCGTCCTTCTCCTCCTTGACGGTCTCGTCCGGGATGATGTCCTTGAAGCGGATCTTGCCGGGGATTTCCGTCAGGATGACCGTGGAGAACGGGTCCCACTCCACGATCTTGGTGCCGCGCTCGACGATGTCGCCGTCCGCCACCTTGATCGTGGCGCCGTAGACGATGGCGTATTTCTCCTTGTCGCGGCCCTTCTCGTCCTGGACCACGATGCTGCCGTTGCGGTTCATGACCGTCAGCGTGCCCTGGGTGTTGGTGATGCTCTGGATGCCGCGGAAGCGGACCTTGCCCGGATTGCGGGTGACGATCATGGACTGCGACTCGACCTTGCTGGCCGTGCCGCCGATGTGGAACGTCCGCATGGTCAGCTGGGTGCCCGGCTCGCCGATGGACTGGGCGGCGATGACGCCCACCGCCTCGCCCAGCTCGACCGAGCGGCCGGTGCCGAGGTTGCGGCCGTAGCACTTGATGCACACGCCGCGCGGGGCCTTGCAGGTCAGCGCCGAGCGGATGTGCACGGTCTCGATGCCGGCGGCCTGGATTTGCATCGCCAGCTCCTCGGAGATCTCCTCGTTGCGGCTGACGATCGGCTCGCCGGTGATCGGGTCGGGGATGTCCTCCAGCGACACGCGGCCGACGATGCGGTCGCGCAGCGACTCGAGGGTCTCGCCACCCTCCACGATGGAGCGGATCTCCACGCCGTCCAGCGTGCCGCAGTCGTCCATCGAGATGATGGCGTCCTGGGCCACGTCCACCAGCCGGCGGGTCAGGTAGCCGGAGTCGGCCGTCTTCAGCGCCGTGTCGGCCAACCCCTTGCGGGCGCCGTGGGTGGAGATGAAGTACTGCAGCACCGTCAGGCCCTCGCGCAGGTTCGAGGTGATGGGCGTCTCGATGATCTCGCCGGACGGCTTGGCCATCAGGCCGCGCATGCCGGCCAGCTGGCGGATCTGCTGCTTGCTGCCGCGGGCGCCGGAGGTGGCCATGATGCTGATGGGATTGAATTCGCCGGAGGCCTTCTCCTTCTTTTCCATGGCGGTGAACATGGCGTCGGCGATCCGGTCGGTGACCTTGCCCCAGATCTCGACGACCTTGTTGTAGCGCTCGCCGTTGGAGATGCGGCCCTCGAGGTACATGTTCTCGACGGCGATGACGTCGCGCTTGGCCCGGTCGACGATGTCCACCTTCACCTCGGGCACCACCAGGTCCTCGAACCCGATGGAGATGCCGGCGCGGGTGGCGTAGGAGAAGCCGGTGTTCTTGAGGTCGTCCAGCAGGTTGATGGTGACCTCGTGCGGGTAGTTCAGGATGCTGTAGTAGACCAGCTTCTTGAGGCCCTCCTTGTTGAGGCGTCCGTTGATGAACGGGATCTCCGCCGGCAGGCGGTCATTGAGGATGACCCGGCCGACGGTGGTGTCGATGTAGTGGTTCTCCACCTCCTGGCACGGCGCGCCCAGGATGTCCTGGTCGTCGTAGTGGACGGTCAAGTCGATCAGCTCTCCGGTGTAGCGGTACCGGATCGGCGACAGCAGCTCGACGTCCTTGTTCTCGAGGGCGTAGAGCACGTCCTCGGTGGAGCCGAACACCTTGCCGGCGCCTTTGGCGTGGGGCTTGACGTTGGTCAGGTAGAAGATGCCCAGGACGATGTCCTGCGACGGAATGGCGATGGGGCGGCCGTCGGCGGGCTTCAGGATGTTGTGGGTGCTGATCATGATCACCGCCGCCTCCACCTGCGCCTCGGGGGAGAGGGGCACGTGGACGGCCATCTGGTCGCCGTCGAAGTCGGCGTTGAAGGCGGCGCAGACCAGCGGGTGGATCTGGATGGCCTTGCCCTCCACCAGCACCGGCTCGAAGGCCTGGATGCCGAGGCGGTGCAGGGTCGGGGCGCGGTTGAGGAGCACCGGGTGCTCCTTGATCACTTCCTCGAGGATGTCCCAGACCGCGGTGTGCTCGGTCTCCACCATCTCCTTGGCGCTCTTGACCGTGGAGGCGTAGCCGAGAGCCTCGAGGCGGTTGTAGATGAAGGGCTTGAACAGCTCGAGGGCCATCTTCTTGGGCAGGCCGCACTGGTGGAGCTTCAGCTCGGGGCCGACCACGATGACGGACCGGCCGGAGTAGTCCACGCGCTTGCCCAGCAGGTTCTGGCGGAACCGGCCCTGCTTGCCCTTCAGGTTGTCGCTGAGGGACTTGAGCGGGCGGTTGTTGGAGCCGCGGATGACCCGGCCGCGCCGGCCGTTGTCAAACAGGGCGTCCACCGCCTCCTGGAGCATGCGCTTCTCGTTCCGGATGATGACCTCGGGGGCCCGCAGCTCCAGCAGCTTCTTGAGCCGGTTGTTCCGGTTGAGGACCCGGCGGTAGAGGTCGTTGAGGTCGGACGTGGCGAATCGGCCGCCGTCCAGCGGCACCAGGGGACGCAGCTCGGGCGGGATGACCGGGATGACGGTCAGGATCATCCACTCGGGGCGGTTGCCGGACTTGCGGAAGCTGTCCACCACCTTGAGCCGCTTCGAGTACTTGATCTTCTTCATGTGGGAGGATTCGGACCGCATCTTGTCCCGCAGGTCCACCGACAGGGACTCGAGGTCGATGGCCGACAGCAGCTCTCGGATCGCCTCGGCGCCCATGCCCACGCGGAAGTCGTCGCCAGGGAACTCCAGGCGGTACTTCCGGAAATCGTCCTCGGTCAGCAGGTCGCGCTCCTTGAGCCCGGTCGCGCCGGCTTCCAGAACGACGTAGGACTCGAAGTAGAGCACCCGCTCGAGGTTCTTCAGGCTGATGTCCAGCAGCTGGCCGATGCGGCTGGGCAGGCCCTTGAAGAACCAGACGTGGGAGCAGGGCGAGGCCAGGGTGATGTGACCCATCCGCTCGCGGCGGACGCGGGAGTGGGTGACCTCCACGCCGCACTTGTCGCAGATCACTCCCTTGTACTTCATCCGTTTGTACTTGCCGCAGAGGCACTCCCAGTCGTTGACGGGGCCGAAAATCTTGGCGCAGAACAGGCCGTCTCGCTCCGGCCGGAAGGTGCGGTAGTTGATGGTCTCAGGTTTCTTCACCTCGCCGTAGGACCACTTGACGATCTTGTCCGGGGAGGCCACCCCCAGGCGGATGCAGTCGAAGTCGGTCGTCAGCCGGCGCTTGTCGTCGCGGTAAAACGATTGGCTCAAGGTGATTCCTCCTATTGTCTTTCCAAGGAAGCGTTCAATTCTCGCTGAACTTGATCAGTTCGACGTCCAGACAGAGGCTCTGCAGCTCGCGGACCAGGACGTTGAACGATTCGGGGATGCCGGGGACGTACGAGGCCTTGTTCTTGACGATGGACTCGTAGATCTTGTTCCGGCCCTGGACGTCGTCGGACTTGACCGTCAGCAGTTCCTGGAGGATGTTGGCCGCGCCGTACGCCTCCAGCGCCCAGACTTCCATCTCGCCGAAGCGCTGGCCGCCAAACTGCGCCTTGCCGCCCAGCGGCTGCTGGGTGATCAGGGAGTAGGGGCCGATGGACCGGGCGTGGATCTTGTCGTCGACGAGGTGGGACAGCTTCATCATGTAAATGTAACCCACGGTGACCTTCTGCTCGAACGCGTCGCCAGTCTTGCCGTCATAGAGGGCGGTCTTGCCGGTGGGGTCGAGGCCGGCCCGCGTCAGCAGGTCGCGGATCTCGTTCTCCTTGGCGCCGTCGAAGACCGGCGTCGTGAAGGCGAGGCCCAGCAGCTTGCCCGCCCAGCCGAGGTGGGTCTCCAGGATCTGTCCCACGTTCATGCGGGAGGGCACGCCCAACGGGTTGAGCACGATCTCGACGGGCGTGCCGTCCGGCAGGTACGGCATGTCCTCGTCGGGCAGGATCTTGGCGATGACGCCCTTGTTGCCGTGCCGGCCGGCCATCTTGTCGCCCACGGAGATCTTCCGCTTCATGGCCACGTAGACCTTGACCAGCTTGTTCACGCCGGGCGGCAGCTCGTCGCCCTTCTCCAGGGCGTCCTTCTTTTCCTCGTAGATCTCGCGCAGCACGCTGATCTTGTTGGTGATCTTCTCCTCAATCAACCGGATCTCCTGGGAGATCTCGGCGGCGTCGCCCTCGACCTTCAGGCCCTTCAGCTCGCCGAAGGGCACGCCGCGGAGCAGGTCCTCGGTCAGGACGACGCCCTTGTCGAGGCTGATGTCGAGGGACTTGTTCTTGTACGCCTTGGCCAGCGCCTTGCCGACCAGCAGGTGCATGACCTGCTTGTCGCGCTCCTCGTTCAGGATGCGCATCTGCTCCTCGAGGTCGGAGAACATCTTTTCGACGGCGTCCTGCTCGATGGCCGCCGCGCGCAGGTCCTTGGTGACGCCCTTGCGGGTGAACATCTTCACGTCCACCACGATCCCCTCGATGCCCGGCGGGCACTTCAGGGAGTTGTCCTTCACGTCGCTGGCCTTGTCGCCGAAGATGGCCCGCAGCAGCTTCTCCTCGGGGGAGAGCTGGGTTTCGCTCTTGGGCGTGACCTTGCCCACCAGGATGCTGCCCGGCTTGACATAGGCGCCGATGCGGATCACGCCGCTTTCGTCCAGGTCCTTGAGGGCCTTCTCGCTGACGTTCGGGATGTCGCGGGTGATCTCCTCGGAGCCCAGCTTCGTCTCGCGGGCCTCGATCTCCAGCTCCTCGATGTGGATGCTGGTGTAGACATCCTCCTTGACCAGCTTCTCGCTGATCAGGATCGCGTCTTCAAAGTTATACCCGCCCCACGGCATGAACGCCACCAGGACGTTGCGGCCCAGCGCCAGCTCGCCCTCGTGGGTGCAGTGCCCGTCGGCGATGACCTGGCCCTTCTGGACGATGTCGCCCACCTTGACCAGCGGCTTCTGGTTGATGCAGGTGTTCTGGTTGGAGCGCTTGAACTTGTTCAGCAGGTAGATGTCGACGCCGGCCTCCTTGGCCAGGCGGGTGCTGTCCTCGGGGTCGGTGACGCGGATGATGATGCGCTGCGCGTCGACGCGGTCCACGATGCCGGTGCGGCTGCAGGCCACCACCGCCCCGGAGTCGCGGGCGGCGATGCCCTCCATGCCGGTGCCGACGATGGGCGCCTCGGTCACCAGCAGGGGCACGGACTGCCGCTGCATGTTGGAGCCCATCAGGGCGCGGTTGGCGTCGTCGTGCTCCAGGAAGGGGATCAGCGAGGCGGCCACGCTGACCAGCTGCTTGGGCGACACGTCGATGAAGTTGATGTCGCTCCGGGCGGCCAGGATGAAGTTGCCGCCCTTGCGGGCGTCGATGTGCTCGTCCATGATGCGGTTGTGCTCGTCCAGCTGCACCGAGGACTGCGCGATCGTGTACTTCTCCTCTTCCCAGGCAGTCATGTAGAAGGGATGGACCTCGTAGTGGGCCTGCTTCTTCTTGGCCTTGGCCAGCTTCACGTTCTCCCGGTCCACCTTGCCCTTCTCCACGATCTCGGAGATTTTGAAGGAGGCATCGCCCTTGTCGGTGATCCGGACGTAGTCCACGACCCGGCCGTCCTCGACCTTCCGGTACGGCGATTCGATGAAGCCGTACGGGTTGATCAGGGCGAAGCAGCTCAGGGAGCTGATCAGGCCGATGTTCGGGCCTTCCGGGGTCTCGATCGGGCACAGCCGGCCGTAGTGGCTGGTGTGGACGTCGCGGACCTCGAACCCGGCCCGCTCGCGGGACAGGCCGCCGGGGCCCAGGGCCGAGAGGCGCCGCTTGTGGGTGATCTCCGACAGCGGGTTGGTCTGGTCCATGAACTGGGACAGCTGGGAGCTGCCGAAGAACTCTTTCAGCGCGGCCATGACCGGCTTGGAGTTGATCAGGTCGTGGGGCATGATGGTGGTCAGTTCCTGGTAGACGGACATCTTCTCCTTGATCGCCCGCTCCATGCGGACCAGGCCGATCCGGAACTGGTTCTCCATCAGTTCGCCGACGGCGCGCACGCGGCGGTTGCCCAGGTGGTCGATGTCGTCGGCGGTGCCGACCCCCGCCGGCAGCTTCAGCAGGTAGGCCAAGACGTCGATGAAGTCCTGCTCCATGAGGCTGCGCTGGTCCAGCGGCACGTCGCGCTCGAGCTTCAGGTTGGCCTTCAGGCGGCCCACCCGGGACAGGTCGTAGCGCTTCGAATCGAAGAACATGCCCTGGAACATGTTGGAGGCCACCTCGAGGGTCGGCGGATCGCCGGGGCGCAGTTTCTTGTAGAACTCGATCAGCGCCTCCTCGGTGGTCTGGATGGGATCCTTGCGCAAGGTGTTGGAGACGACCGGGCCGGACTCGTCGAACTCGGGGTAGCAGATGTCCAGCGTCTTGATGCCCGCCTGGATCATCCGGTTGACCATCTCGGCGGTGACCTCCTCGTTGGCCTCGCCCAGGATCTCGCCGGTCTCGTTGTCGACGCTGTCCTCGAGCAGGATGGCGCCCTGCAAGTCCTCGGCGGTCAGGTACAGGTTCTTGTAGCCGACCGACTTCAGGTCTTCGAGGTGCCCGTGGTGGAAACGCTCGCCGCTCTTGTAGATCACGTCCGCCGGGTCGTCGGGGTGGGTGATGGTCTGGCGCAGCTTGCTGCCCACCAGGGTCTCGTCCAGCGGCCGGATGATCTTGCCGCCCTTGAACTGGATCGGGATCGGCTTGTAGAACAGCTTCAGGATCTCGGCGTCGCTTTCGCGCCCCAGCGCCCGCAGGAAGATGGTCGCCAGGAACTTGCGCTTGCGGTCGATCCGGATGTAGAGGATGTTCTTGGCGTCGAACTCGAACTCCACCCAGGAGCCGCGGTAGGGGATGATCTTGCCGAGGAAGTAGTGCTTCTCCGCCTCGGTCTCGAAGAACACGCCCGGCGAGCGGTGCAGTTGGGTGACGATGACGCGCTCGGTGCCGTTGATGATGAAGGTGCCGCGGGGGGTCATCAGCGGGATCTCGCCGAAAAAGACCTCCTGCTCCTTCACGTCGCGGATGGTCTTGGCCTGCGTCTCCTCGTCCACGTCGTAGATGATCAGCCGGACCGTCACCTTCAGGGGCACCGCGTAGGTCATGCCCCGGTCGATGCACTCGTCGATGGTGTACTTGATCTTGAGCTCCACCGGGTCGCCGCAGGAGGCGCAGCGGCTGTAGCGGTTCTCGTTGCGCGCGCCGCAGTGCG
Source organism: uncultured Acidobacteriota bacterium (assembly GCA_964412195.1). Classification (GTDB taxonomy): domain Bacteria; phylum Acidobacteriota; class JAAYUB01; order JAAYUB01; family JAAYUB01; genus CAYPNP01. Next base: position 45,704 of record CAYPNP010000023.1, read on the forward strand.
GGCAGATGATGTGGCCGAGGTGCTGGGGATCGGTCACGATCGACTCGCCGCAGTCCTTGCAGGTGGACCGCAGGTGGTCGATGCCCACCAGCGCGCCGCACTTGCACTCCCAGTTGCCCAGGGTATAGTTGACGAACTCCAGCGAGGCGCTGCCCCGGAAGTCCTCGATGGGAAAGATCGACTTGAAGACGGCCTGGATCCCGATGTCCTCCCGTTCGTGGGGCAGCAGCTCCATCTGCAGGAACGACTTGTACGACCCCATCTGGATCTCCAGCAGGTTGGGGATCGGGACGGAGGAGGAGATCTTGCCGAAATTGAATCTATCCCGGAAGATGTTCGAAGGTTCTGGCATTGCTAATCTCCAGACTAAAGTTGGTAAGGCGCGGTACGGCAGACTATTGGTGAGCGATCATTGGTCTCGCAGGCGCCGGTTTTCCCATGGTGATTTGATACGCAACGAGGTGTGCCCAAGTTTGCCCCTCTATTATACACCAGGCGCCGGCAAAAATGACATAAAGGAAAAAATCGGAATGAAAGGGAGAGATCTCCCTTTCATTCCACCGATGACTTCGGGATTGAACGTTTCAAGAGTCCGGCTATTTAACCTCGATCTTGGCGCCCACTTCCTCGAATTTCTTCTTGATGTTCTCCGCCTCTTCCTTGGAGACGCCTTCCTTCACGGTCTTGGGGGCGCCCTCCACCAGATCCTTGGCCTCCTTCAGGCCGAGGTTGGTGATCTCGCGGACGACCTTGATGACCTTGATCTTCTCGGCGCCCACTTCCTTCAGGACGACATCGAACTCGGTCTTCTCCTCCGCGGCGGCGGCAGCCGGGCCGGCGCCCGGGCCGGCCGCCATCATGACGGGGGCGGCGGCGGCGGCGGACACGCCGAACTTGGTTTCGATGTCCTTAACCAGCTGGGAGATTTCCAGCATCGAGGCCTGCTCGATCCAGGTGAGCACTTCTTCTCTGGTGATAGCCATTATTCGATACCTCCAAGATATTTTTTTCGTTGATCAATGCGACGCGCGGGCGGCGCGGATCAGGCTTCCTTCTTGATTTCCTTGAGCACCAGGCCGACGTCGCGCAGGGGGGCCTGCAGCACGCGGGCCAGCGAGGTGATGGGATAGTTGAGCAGGAACAGCAGCTTGGCCAGCAGCTCGGGCTTGGTGGGCATGTTGGCCACCGACTCCAGCTGGTCTCCCGGGACCGGCTTGCCCTCCAGGAGGATAACCTTGAAGGCCAGGGACTTGTTCTCTTTCGAGAAGTCGGTGAAGATCTTGGCCAGGCCGATCGGGTCGGCCTCGTTGTAGGCCACGGCCGTGGTCCCGTCAAACTGGTCCAGCACGCCGGCCATCGGGGTCCCTTCCGCGGCGATCTTGGCGATGGTGTTCTTGACCACGCGGTAGCCGCAGCGGGCGTCGCGCAGCTTGCGCCGCAGGGCGGCCGCGTCGTTGACCTTCAGTCCCTTGAAGCTGACCAGCAGGGCGTTGGGATGGGTCGCGAAGATGTGATGCAGCTCCTCGCGGAGTTGTTGCTTTTCGGTCTTGTTCACGGCTATTTCCTCGCAGTTTTTTCTAGGGACGTCAGGGAGATCATGATCCCCGGGCCCATGGTGGACGACGCGAAGACGCTCAGGATGTACTTGCCCTTGCTGGTCGCGGGCTTCGCCTTCATGACCGCGTCGATAAGGGCCGAGGCGTTCTCGGTCAGCTTCTGCGCGTCGAAGGATACCTTCCCCACCGGGGCGTGCACGATGCCGGTCTTGTCCACGCGGAACTCCACCTTGCCGGCCTTGATCTCGCCCACCGCCTTGCCGACGTCGGTGGTGACCGTGCCGGTCTTCGGGTTGGGCATCAGGCCGCGGGGGCCCAGCACCTTGCCCAGCCGGCCGACGTACTTCATCATGTCGGGCGTGGCGATGACGGCGTCGAAATCCAGGTAGCCCTTGGAGATCTTGTCCACCAGGTCCTCGCCGCCCACCTCGTCGGCGCCGGCGTCCTGGGCTTCCTTGGACTTGTCGGCGGAGGTGATCACGACGACCCGCTTGGTCTTGCCGAGGCCGTGGGGCAGGACCACCGTACCGCGGACCATCTGGTCGGCGTGCTTCGGGTTCACCCCCAGGCGCATGGACAGCTCCAGGGTCTCGTCAAACTTGGCGTAGGCGATCTTCTTGATAAGTCCCATCGCCTCGTCCAGCAAATATTCGCGTTCTTCCACCTGCTGGCTGGCAGTCAAATATTTCTTTCCATGTCTGGCCATCGCACAAACCTCTACTGGTTGATTTCAATGCCCATGCTACGGGCGGTACCCAGGATGATCTGAATGGCGGCGTCCACGTCGTAGCAGTTGAGATCCGGCAACTTGGTTTTGGCGATCTCGCGCACCTGATCCATGGAGAGCCGGGCCACCTTGTTCTTGTTGGGCTCGGCGGAGCCCTTGGCGATCTTGGCGGCTTGCTTGAGCAGCACCGCGGCCGGCGGCGTCTTGGTGATGAAGGAGTAGGACTTGTCGTTGTAGACGGTGATCACCACGGGGATGATCAAGCCGCTGTCCTTCTGCGTCTTGGCATTGAAGTTCTTGCAGAAGTCCATGATGTTCAGGCCGTGCTGGCCGAGGGCGGGGCCCACCGGGGGCGCCGGGGTGGCCTGGCCGGCCGGAATCTGCAGCTTGATGTAAGCGGTTATTTTCTTGGCCATGGGTGCTCCTTATATTTTTTCGACCTGGAGGAAGTCGAGCTCCACCGGTGTCTGGCGGCCGAAAATCGTGACCGATACCTTCAACGTGTTCTTCTCGTTGTTGACGTCGTCCACCACGCCGACGAAGTTGGCGAAGGGGCCGTCGATGATCTTGACCGTCTCGCCCTTCTCGAACTTGAACTTGGGCTTCGGTTTGTCCGCCGAGACGATCAGGGTGTTCATCAGGTTGTTGATCTCCTCCTCGGTGAGGGCCGTGGGCTTGCCGCCCGAGCTGATGAAGCCCGTCACACGGGGGATGGAGCGGATGAGGTGCCACAACTCGTCGGTCATCTCCATCTCGATCAGGACGTAGCCGGGGTAGACGATCTTGGAAGTGACCATCTTCTTGCCGCTCTTCATCTCCACCAGGTCCTCGGTGGGGATGAGGATCTGCCCGATGGCGTCCTCCTTCCCGGCGATCTGGACGCGGTTCATCAGGCTTTCGGCGACGCGCCGCTCAAAGCCGCTGTACGTGTGAATGATGTACCACTTCTTGTCGGCCATTGTCATTTCCCAAGGAGCGGCGGCACGTACTTGAACAGGTAGTTGACGCCGTGCTGCAGCGCCCAGTCCACGACGAAGAGGTAGAAGCCGAAGAAGAAGGAGGTCACGATGACCACGATGGTGGTGTTGGTGACTTCCTTCCGGTCGGGCCAGGAGACCTTCTTCAGCTCGGACTTCGTCTCGCTGATGAAAGCGCCGAACCGCTTGAACGAATCAGTGACCTTCGTAAAGATGTTGCTCACGTCACGTCCTCGAGGGAACAAGAAATAAGTGGCAGGCCAGGAGGGACTCGAACCCCCAACATCCGGTTTTGGAGACCGGCGCTCTACCAATTCGAGCTACTGGCCTGCGCGAACCCGATTCAACGAACTATTTGCTTTCCTTGTGCGGCGTATGGCGACGGCAGAACGGGCAGTACTTGTTCAGCTCGTACTTTTCCTGGTGCTTCTTCTTGTTCCGCGTGGTCGCGTAATTCTTGTTCTTGCACTCGCCGCACTGAAGCTGCACTTTTTCTCGCATGGGTCTATCCTGCTCTGCCGCTTCGCAGTCTTACTCGATGATCTCGACGACCGTGCCGGCGCCGACGGTGCGGCCGCCCTCGCGGATGGCGAAGCGGAGGCCTTTTTCCATGGCGATCGGGGTGATCAGCTTGATCTCGAGGGAGGTGTTGTCACCGGGCATGACCATCTCCACGCCCTTGTCCAGGGTGGCGGTGCCGGTCACGTCGGTGGTCCGGAAGTAGAACTGGGGCCGGTAGCCGTTGAAGAACGGAGTGTGGCGGCCGCCCTCTTCCTTGGTCAGGATGTAGACCGAGCCCTTGAAGTGGGTGTGCGGGGTGATGGAGCCGGGCTTGCAGACAACCTGGCCGCGCTCGACCTCGTCCTTGTCGGTGCCGCGGAGCAGCAGGCCGACGTTGTCGCCCGCCTGGCCCTCGTCCAGCAGCTTGCGGAACATCTCGACGCCGGTGACCACGCGCTTCATGGTCGGGCGGATGCCGACGATCTCGATTTCGTCTTGCACGTGGACCTTACCGCGCTCCACGCGGCCGGTCACGACGGTGCCGCGGCCGCTGATGCTGAACACGTCCTCGATGGGCATCAGGAACGGCTTCTCCACTTCGCGCTTCGGCATGGGCACGTAGCTGTCGACGGCTTCCATCAGCTTCAGGATGCCCTGCTCGGCCTCAGGGTCGTCGGTTTCCATGGCCTTCCGGGCGCTCACGCGGCAGATCGGAATCTCGTCGCCGGGGAATTCGTACTTGGACAGCAGCTCGCGCACTTCCATCTCGACCAGGTCGAGCAGCTCGGGGTCGTCCACCATGTCCACCTTGTTCAGGGCGACCACGATGCAGGGCACGCCGACCTGGCGGGCCAGCAGGATGTGCTCGCGGGTTTGGGGCATCGGGCCGTCGGGAGCGCTGACCACGAGGATGGCGCCGTCCATCTGGGCCGCGCCGGTGATCATGTTCTTGATGTAGTCGGCGTGGCCGGGGCAGTCCACGTGCGCGTAGTGGCGGTTGGCCGTCTCGTACTCGACGTGGGCGGTCGCGATCGTGATGCCGCGGGCCTTCTCTTCCGGGGCGTTGTCGATGGAGTCGAAGCTCCGGAACGTGATCTTGGGATTGTTCTTCGCGAGGACGCGGGTGATGGCGGACGTCAACGTCGTCTTGCCATGGTCGATGTGACCGATGGTGCCGATGTTGACGTGAGGCTTTGTCCGTTCAAACTTTTCTTTGGCCATGGTAGCTTTCCTCCAATATCTTCATTTAATAATGCCATTCTCCGGGAGGGAGAAGATGGAGCCCAAGACCAGATTTGAACTGGTGACCCCTTCCTTACCAAGGAAGTGCTCTACCGACTGAGCTACTTGGGCCCGTGCAAATATTCAGCAATCAAGGCAAGATGGAGCGGGAGACGGGATTCGAACCCGCGACCCTCAGCTTGGAAGGCTGATGCTCTAGCCAGCTGAGCTACTCCCGCGGAATTGGCGCTAAGACTCGATTAAGGATGAGGTCACCGAGTACGACTTGGAGATCTCTCCCTCAATGGCCCTAACCTCGCCTTAAATACTGGTGGAGAGGGGAGGATTCGAACCTCCGTAGGGCGTTACACCCGGCGGGTTTACAGCCCGCTGCCATTAGCCGCTCGACCACCTCTCCGATATATGCAGGTGCAAATAACGACTCTGTCCTTGGAGCTGGCGAGAGGACTTGAACCCCCAACCCGCTGATTACAAATCAGCTGCTCTACCGGTTGAGCTACGCCAGCGTCACGAGCGGTCGAAATTACCACAACCCGGCACGGAGATCAAGAGAAAAATTCGCCCCACTGAAAATATTCAGCGTTTCCCTGCTCCGGCCCCGGACCGCCCGGGCGAAGGGCGCACGATACGCCGGCCCGGACGGAAAATCAAGTTCTTTTTGCGCCTCCCGGCGGCGTCCCGCACCCGGGGTTCACTGCTGGGTAGCGCCCAGCTCGGCGGAGACCTTCTGCATCTCGGCCAGGATGGCGTCCAGGCTCTTCTGCAGGGCCTCCGACTGCCCCTGGATCTCCTTGACCATGTCCCCGACGGCGGCCACCCCGCCGGCGGTCAGGTCGGTGCCGAGGTAGGTGGCGACGTCCTGCAGGTTCGCCGTGAACGGCACCGCGGTCTCCCGCGCCTTCTGCATCAGGGGCCTGATCCCCTCGAACTTCGCCTTGACCGCCGTCTGGCGCTCCTGGCTCTTCTTGAGGAGCGCCGGGTTCTGGATGGCGCCCTGCTCCTTGGCCCAGGCGTCGAAGTACTCGGCGCCTTTCGCCCGCATGTCGGTGGCGCGCTTGCGGAGGTCGTCGGAGTACTTGCCCAACTCCTTCAGCTCGTCGGTGAAGTTCTTGTATTTCTTCGGCAAGTCGCCGCCCGGCTGCACCACGGTGTTCAGGGAGGCCACCGTCTTCTGGATCTGGGCCTTGGCCTTTGTCAGCTGGTCCTGCAGCTCCTTCATCTTCTTGCCGGTGTCGGCCGCCTTCTTGTAGGCGTCCGAAGACTGGGCCAGGGCGTTGCCGGCCGTCCCGGCCAGGACGGCGGCGAGGAAGAGAGTCAGTGCGAAGGGGACGATCCGCTGGGTCATGATTCCTCCAAGATCAGAATGATGGCGTGATTTCCTTGTTGAAAGGTGATGTCGGGGTCCATCCCGACCGGCTGTTTAGATTCCGGGTCCGACCGATTGGTTTCAACCTCCATCGAACCACGGATCCTAAGAAACAGTTCCAATCCGCAGCCGGAAAGTGACCACGAAATACACGAAACACACGAAATGGTTTTCAATCCGCAATCCGAAATCAAACCACGAACCACACCAACCACACGAAAGGGTCATCAATCCGCAATCCGGAATCCGAGATCGAATGTGGAACTCAGGGCATTGGATTGCCAATTCGCAATCCGCAATTCGCAATTCGCAATCTCCAATGAAACGTCAGTCCTTCAAAGTGAGTCCGTAGCAATCACTGATGTCAAGTCTCGGCATCGGGCCGTCCAGCGGCTTGCGGGCCCGGACGTACCAGTCGAACCACTCCAGCTGGCGATAGAGAATGTCGATCCGGCCGGGCTGCTTGCGGTTGCCGTGGCCCTCGCCGGGGTACTGCACCAGTCGCACCGCCGGGTGGCCGGTCATCTTGAGCCGCCGGTAGAACTCCAGGCTCTGGCTGGGGTGGACGCGGGGGTCGTCGGTGCCGCCGGCGATCAGGACCGCGGTCCTGCTCCGCTCGGCGTACGTGATGGGGCTGCGCTCGCGCGACAGGTCCCACATATCCGCCAGGTCCCGGCCGGAGTGGACGTACAGCTCCTCGTACGGGATGTCGGTCGTGCCGCGCTTGCTCACCAGGTCGCTGATGCCGACGAACATGCAGACCGCCCGGACGTAGCGGGTGTACCACGTGGCGAACCAGGCCGCCGCGTAGCCGCCGTACGAGCCGCCGGTCAGGCCGACCCGGTCCGGGTCCGCCAGGCCCTGCTTCACGAGGAAATCGATGCCGTCGGCGACGTCGTCGAACTCCTTGCCCGCCGGGTCGCCGTAGCCGGCCCAGGCGAACTCGAGGCCGTAGCCGGTGCTGGCCCGGTAGTTGGGCAGGAAGACGAGGTAGCCCTTGCCGGCCAGCGCCTGCGCCGGCTCGGAGTAGCGGGTCACCCAGCCGTCGGCGTAGCGGCCCTCCGGCCCGCCGTGCACGATGACGATCAGGGGGGATTTCTGACCGGCCGGCTCCGGGACCGGGTGGACCAGGACCCCCTCGATCTCCCACCCGTCGCGGGCCTTGTAGCGGATCACCTCCTGCCGGCCGAGGGTCCGCTGCGCCAGCCAGGGATTCAGCCCCGACAGGCGGCGCGGAGCGGCGGCACCATCCCACGCGTAGACGTCCGGCGGGCTGCCGGCGGTCTGCCCGAGCAGCGCCCACCGCTTTCCGTCCGTGCCGGCCGACAGGGTGTCGAACACCAGCCCGCAATCCCGCCCGGACAGGAGGATGCGCCGCTGGCCGCCCTGCGGGCTGTCGACGGCCAGGGTGTTCCAGACCCCCTCTTCCGAGAGGTACGCCACCGTGCCAGCGCCCCGCCAGCCCGCCCAGCTCACGTGCCCGCGGAATCCAGGCGGGGTCAGGTTGCGCGGCGCGCCGCCGGCGGCGTCCACCACGAAGAGCTGGCTGGCGGCATGATCCTTGCGCTCCCGGGCGGCCACGTACGCGATCCGGGCGCCGTCAGGGCTCCAGGCGAAGTTGCCCAGCTTGCCCTGCGGATCAACCATTATTTTGAGCGTCTTGGTCTCGGGATCCAGCAGTTGGATCACCTGGGCCATGTACTCCTGGTCGACGAGGTTCTTCGGGGTGGTGCCCACGGCCAAGGTTTTGCCGTCGGGGCGCCACTCGGCGCGCCAGACGGACAGATCCGATGTCAGTGCTTGCGGGTCGGGGATGGTCCCGCCGCCGGGCGCCTCCTGGAGGTACAGGATGCGCGGCTTGAGGTTCTCCTCGTAGAAGACGAAGCCGTACCCTTTCTTGTCCAGCTCCTTCTCCCGGGCTGAGGGCGCGGCCGTGGCGATGTAGGCGAGCCGGCCGCCGCCGGGATGCCAACGGAAGTCCTGGACGTCGGTGGCGGAGTTGGTCAGGGCCACGGCCTCGCCGCCATCCAGCGCGATCGCCCAGACCTGGACCTTGTCCTTGTCGCCGCGCTTCTGCAGGAAGGCGATCCGCTTGCCTTCGGGGCTCCACTGGACGGCGCGCACGGCCACGCTGCCGGTGACGAAGGGCCGGCTCTCCCCGGTGGCCGCGTTCCAGACGTGCAACTCGGCGTAGCTGCCGCCGGGCTCGTCGCCGGCCGGGCGCTGCCGGCTGACCACGCCGGCGATCCACTTCCCGTCGGGGCTGATCTTCGCCTCGGCGGCGGACTGGAGCCGGATCAGGTCCGCCGGCGAGAACACCTCCGCCGCCGGCAGACTGCCGGCGATCAGCAGGCCCAGCAGGATCAGGAACGGTATTGTTCTGGAATGTTTCATGATGGCCTCCTTACCGGAAGGCTGATTCTACCATTGATCGGGCCGGCCAGAGGCAGCTCATCCGCGAATTGCGAAGCAAGAGGGACGGTCGGCTCAGGCGCCTGCACCGAGCAGGGAGTCGATGGCGCGGTAGAGGGCTTCCAAACCGGCCAGGTCGGCCGGACCTCGGGCCGCGTGGCGGACGATCCCCGCCGTGTCCAGCACGAACAGGTAGCAGTCCCCCTTGTCCGTGACATCGAAGGCCTGGAAGTACGCATCCAGAGGTCCGTAGTAGGTCACCACGTTGTCGTGGAGCGGCTTGGGCACGCCCCGCCGCATGCCGCCGTCGATGAAACCCGACATCCAGGAGTACCAGCCGCTGATCATGGGGAGTTCGTAGTAGCGCACTGCCCCCTCGTCGCCGTAGCGTTCCAGCAGCGGCCGCGCCCAGGTGTCGATCCGCCCCTGCGCCTGCCGCTGGAAGGCGGCGATGACCACGGTCACCCGGCCCCGGGCGTCGTCGGGCAGGGCCACCTTCCGGCCTGCCAGCGACTCGCCGCGAACCGCGGGAAACGGCTGCCCGACCAGCCGGTGCGCCGCTGCGGCGGCGCTCCCCTCCGTCCCGGCGGTCGCCACGCCGCCGAATCCCGCCAGCAGCAAGCCCAGCCACACCACTTTGCGCATGATATCGCTCCTTGGTCGGATCCTCCGCTTAGACGCGCAATCCGCCTCCCCGCTTCACGTGGACGAAAAAAACCGGCGCCGGCCAGGCGCCCGTCCCTCTCCGGCGTGGCAATGGGATAGGTTCTGAGGTAAGATAAGCCACTCGTACCCCGGGTCCCCCCGCTGGTAGCCCGGGTCCGCCGGCCCCGGAACATGATTGGGACGCCTGGCCGGTGTTCCGCGTGCGGCGCAGGCGGAGTACGAGCGGACGGAATACGACGAACCCCCTCCGGGAGAGACGCATGGAACACGATGCCATCGCCGTGATCGATTTCGGCGGCCAGTACGCCCACCTCATCGCCACCAAGGTCCGCGCCCTCGGCGTCCTGGCGGAGATCCGCCAGCCCGAGGACCCCCTCGAGGCCTTCCGCCGTTACCGGGGCATCATCATCTCCGGCAGCCCCAGCCTGTCGTCCCACGGCGAGGACTCGGCCTACACCAAGGCGATCTACGACCTGCCCACCCCCATCGTCGGCTTCTGCTTCGGCCACCAGGAGATCGCCAAGCATTACGGCGGCGAGGTCGTCCACGGCGGGCGCGAGTGGGGGCCGGCCGAGCTGCACCTGACCCGGGAGCACCCGATCTTCCGCGGCCTCGGCCCGGTGGAGCGGGTCTGGATGAGCCACTTCGACTCGGTGACCGCCGTGGGTCCCGATTTTGAAGAGCTGGGCTGGAGCCTGCTCGGCCGGGACGGCCAGCGCCACGGCTACGCGGCCATCGGCTCCGACAAGCTCAAGCGCTACGGCTTCCAGTTCCACCCCGAGGTGGACGACACCGTCCACGGCGACGAGATGATCGCCAACTTCGTCCTCGGCATCTGCGGCTGCCGGCCCACCTGGACCACCGAGAATTTTCTCCAGGAGAAGCTGGACCAGCTGCGCGCCCAGGCGGGCGGGCGGCCGGTCTTCCTGCTGGCCTCCGGCGGGGTCGATTCGACGGTGGCGGCGGTGCTGCTGGCGCGGGCCCTCGGGCCGGAGCGCCTGCGCCTCCTCCACGTGGACAACGGCCTGATGCGCAAGGACGAGAGCCGCAAGGTGCTCGACAGCCTGGGCCGCATGGGCCTGGGCGGCCGGATCCACTTCGTGGACGCGTCCGGCGAGTTCCTCTCCGCGCTGGCCGGCGTGGTCGACCCCGAGCGGAAGCGCCGGATCATCGGCGAGACCTTCGTCACGGTGTTCGAGCGGGAGGCCCGCCGGCTGGGCATCGCCGACCACCTCCTCGGCCAGGGCACCATCTACCCCGACACCATCGAGACCGGCGGCACCAAGCGCGCCGACGTCATCAAGACCCACCACAACCGCGTCCCGGTCATCGAGGAGATGATCGCCGCCGGCCGCGTGGTGGAGCCGCTGGCCGACCTCTACAAGGTCGAAGTGCGGCGCCTCGGCGAACAGCTGGGCCTGCCGCGGGAGATGGTCTGGCGCCACCCCTTCCCCGGGCCGGGCCTGGGCATCCGCCTGCTCTGCTCCGACGGGAAGCCGGACACCGCCGAGCTGGAGCGCATCGGCCCCGCCGCGTCGGCCATCGCCTCTCCCTACGGCCTGGCGGCCACGCCGCTGCCGATCCGCTCGGTGGGCGTCAAGGCCGACCTGCGCTGCTACGAGCACCCGCTGCTGCTGACCGGCGCGGCGCCGTGGGACCGGGTGGTGGAGGCGGCCGGGCAGATCTTCCGCGAGGTGCCCGGCGTGAACCGCTGCGTCTGGAACCTGGCCCCCGCGCCGCCCGCACGGGTGGAGGTCCGGGCCGCCTCGGTGACCCGGGCGCGGCTGGACCTGCTGCGCGAGGCCGACGCCCTGGTCATGGACGGCCTGCGCCGCCACGGCCTCTACGATGTCATCTGGCAGTGCCCGACGGTGCTGGTGCCGCTGGCTTTCGACGGCGGCGGCGACGAGTGGGTGGTGGTCCGGCCGGTGCTGTCGGAGCGGGCCATGACCGCCATGCCGGGCGAGCTGCCGGCGGCGCTGCTGGAAGAGCTGCGCCGGTCCGTGGGCGCCCTGCCCGGGGTGAGCGGCGTCGCTATCGATGTTACCTCCAAGCCGCCCGGCACCATCGAATGGGAGTAAAATTCTGCCAGCCCGGACGTCCTGAAGGCAATCTGAACGTCGAACATCGAACATTGAACATCGAACGCTGAACTCAAACCGAACCCGGAGTCCCTCTGTTTTCTCCGGACCGCGGTTTTCTTAGGACCGCAGATCTCCCAGGACCCAGTTTTACTCAGCTCCTGGTTTACTTCGATGTTCGATGTTCAGTGTTCGATGTTCGATGTTCGGCTTGCCGATTCTGGTGGAAGGATCCCGGCTATCCTTTGGGGGAGGATTTCCGGCAACAAGGCGGCACGCGGGCCGATAAGTATGTCATTGCAACCAATTTGATTCGGAGGTCGCCATGAGCGAGATCGACGGGCTGGGCGGAGCCGCGGGATCCGATTATGCGATGGACGCCGGGGTCGACAGCGCCGGGGCCGCGGGAGCCGCGGCGGGCGCCGCCGAAGCCGGAGCGGTGCAGAGCGAGGTGGAACCGGGCGGCTTCGGATCCACCGCCGACGGGACGGACGCCGGCACCGCGGCCGGGCCACCGGAAAGCGGGGCTTCCGCCGCGGCCCGGGGGGATTACAACCTGACCGGTTCCATCCGCCGATCCCTGCTGGAAAACAGCCGCATGGACGTGGGCGGCGCCGACGCCGGCGTCGAAGATACGGAGCCCTCCGACGGCGGGGTGATCGCCGGCGCGCCCGGCGGCAGCGCGGCAGCCGCCGCCGCGGGAGAGGCGGCCGTCGACGCCGCGCCGCCCGGCACAGTCCGGGACGTGCCGCCGGCCGGCTGGAACGAGCCGGTCGACCTCAACTCCCCCGAAGGCCGGGAACGCCTCGTGGCCGGCGCCGGCCAGCTCAACCCCGTCAGCGACCAGGCCGGCAACGGCAACGACATCTGCGGGCCGGCCTCCACCGTGGACGCCCTGATCCTGACCGACCAGGGCGGCAACAACGCCCGGGCGCTGGAGAGCACCCTGCGGGAGCGGAACGTGCCCGTGAGCGAGCGGGAGCAGGCGGCGCTGGACAATTTCAAGAGCGGCAAGATGACCCCCGAGGACGTCGCCCACCTCCAGCAGGCCACCAACCGGCTGGGCCACGAGATGCAGGGGGACAGCCAGCAGCTCAACCCGCCCACCATGGCCGCGCTGAACGGGGCGCTGAAGTCCAAGGGCGCCTACGAGGGTGCCGACGTCACCTTCCACATGAACCGCAACGACACCGGCGTCGGGGGCGCGTCCGGCAACCACTGGACCGCCACGGTCAACGGCACCCACGTCGACACCGGCTTCCGCGACAAGGCGCAGATCGCTAACGGGACGCCGGCCGACGTGCCGACCCACCCGTCCGACCCGAAGATGCGCGGCGAGGTGGCGCTCACCAGCAAGCCGCCGCACCTGTCCGTGGACTGGAAGGACAAGGACACGGGCGATGCGGCGTACAGGCACGCGGAGATCAATCCCGATCCGCGCACCGGCTGGGGCGGCGCCGAGGACCGGATCGCCGACGGGGTCAAGAAGAACCAGTCCAAGCTGGTCCCCGCGTCCGATGCGGAGGCCGCGGCGCGGAGGCACCTGGAGGAGGCGCGGAACAAGGGCACCGGCATCCTGGCCACCGGCGACGACGACTGGATCCGGGACAACATCAAGGAGTCGGACCTGCGGTACGCCTCCGCCGACGACAAGCTGCGGATGATCGAGGTGCTGAAGAGCGGCGTGTACTCCGCCGACGACAAGGCCATGGTGAACCGGATCGTCGCCAGCGCCGCGTCGGAGGAGGAGCGGCGGAAGCTCGCCGCCGCCGCCAAATAGCGTCGACCGGAAGATTCACCACAAAGGCACAAAGAACACAAAGGGAATCCAAAACCGATTTGTTAATGGTTATTTATTCATGGTTATTTGTGATATCAAGCCCCCTGCCCCTTTTGGGGATTCGCAAATGACTTTCTCAGATATAACCAATAACCAATTATCATTAACCAATACAAATTGGATTGGGATCGGCTTTGTGTTCTTTGTGCCTTTGTGGTGAATGACTTATTGCGCGCGGCGGCGGCGCTCCCCGGCGTCCAGCCCGAAGCCCGCCACCAGCACCAGCAGCCCCACCCCCACCACCGTCATGGCCCAGAGCGGCTTGTCCAGCCACTGGTTGTGGTCGGTGATGAACCAGAGGGCGATGGCCGAGTTGAGCAGACCGGCGTAATAGAAGCTCTTGCGCTGGCGGAAGCGGCTCAGCAGGGTGATGGTCAGCGCCAGCCCCAGGAAGAACCAGTCGAAGCGGTGGGAGTACTCGCCGGTCTCGCAGAGGTAGGCGATGGGCTCCAGGATGCTGAAGGGGGAGATGATGAACAGGAGCTGCGCCGATTCCTTCAGCAGCGCCGTCCCGCGCCGGTCCAGCAGCCAGCCGACGGAGTAGATGGCCAGGCCGTTGAGGCACATGGCGGCCAGGGTGTCCAGCAGCAGCGGGTCGCTCACCTTGGGGGGCTGGTAGGGCGCCATGGTGATGCCGAGGTACTGGAACGTCTTGCCGTTCAGGCTGAGCAGCTCAATGACCGCCACGAACAGGCCGATGGCGGCGTAGTCCAGGCACCGGGCCAGCCAGGGCTGCTCCCGGCGCTCGATGAGCCAACCGGCCGCCGCGAACACCGCCAGCAGCGGCACCAGGTGGAGCGAGAGCTGGTCCCAGACGCCGTCCTCCAGCCATCGCCGCAGGCCCAGGTCGGCCAGCACGGTCAGGTGGAACAGCGTGGCGAAGGTGGTGAACACCGCCGACAGCGCCACGGTTCGCGTGGTCCGGACCAGCCAGAAGGCCCAGGCGCAGGCGAAGACGCCGGCGATCTGCAGCTGCCGGTTGGAGATGCCGCCCTCCGCGAAGAAGTCGGTCTTGGAGCCGGCCAGGGCCGGCCACAGGCCCACCTCCCGGAAGACGATCAGCAGGAACAGCGGCAGCAGCACCGCCGCGGCCAGGAAGAAGGCCACCGCCACGGCCTTGCGCTCGCGGCGGAACAGCATCATGGCCCAGGCGTTGACGCCCGCCAATGGCAGCCCCAGCACCAGGATCGGCCGCAGCAGCCCGCTGAAGGCCTTCATCAGATAGGCGTTGAAGAAGAGCAGGCTGCCGCAGACCATCAGGAAGGCGCCCAGGTAGAGGAAGATCTGCGAGAAGGAGAGCACCCGGCTGTGGACGATCCAGTCGTCCTCCCGCGCCTCCAGCCGCCGGTAGGCCGAGAGGAGGTCCTCCGCCTCGTGGGGGTAGATCAGCTTGAGCCGCAGCCACTCGCGGATCTGCTCCAGGTGGGGCAGCAGCCGCCGGCCCAGCGCCGACTGGTAGAGCGTGGGGCGAGCCAGCACGGGGCGGCCCTCCAGGTAGCGCCGCAGGTCCTGGGCCAGCTCCTGGGCGGTGGCGTAGCGGTGGACCGGGTCGGCCTCCATGGCCTTCAGGGCGATGGCCTGGAGCGGTTCCGGCACGCCCGGTGCCACCTCCACCGGCAGCCGGGACTCGCCGCGGCGGATGGCGGCGATCTGCGCCGCGTCGGTCTCGGCCGTGTACGGCACCGTGCCGCAGAGCAGCTCGTAGAGGACCACGCCCAGCGCGTAGACGTCCGTGCGGGCGTCGATGGGCCGGCTCGGGTCCAGCTGCTCCGGCGCCATGTAGGCCAGTGTGCCGACGCCGTGGCCGGCGGACCGGTCGCCCCGGCTCAGGCCGAAGTCGAGGATCTTCGGGTGCAGGTGCGCGTCCAGCAGGATGTTGGCCGGCTTCAGATCCCGGTGCTGGATGCCGAGCTGGTGGGCGCGGTGGATGGCGTCGGCCACTTCGGCCACGATCCGCGCGCGCTGGCCGAACTCGAGCGAGGCGCCGATCTCCCCCAGCTCGAAGCCGTCGACATGCTCCATGATCAGCACCGGCGGGTCGGACTGGGCGCGCAGCTCGTAGAGGCGGACGATCCGCGGATCGTCGAACAGCGCCAGCGAGCGGGCCTCGCGCAGGAAGTCCGCCACGGTGGACGGCAGGGCGCTGTCGGGTCGGAGGACCTTGGCAGCCACGACGCGGCCGAGCGCCAGATCCTCCACCTTGTAGACGCTGCCGCCGCCGCCCCGCCCGAGCCGCTCGATGGTCCGGAATCCCTCGAAACTGGGCAGGGCATCCCCGGCCGCGTTGGCCTCCGGGGGAGTCGGCGCCAGGGTTTTCTCCAGTTCCTCGTAACGCTGGATCAGGGCCCGCAGCGGCTCCAGCAGCGCGGGCTCGGCCGCCGCCAGCTCCTCGGGGGACAGGCGCTCGCCGTGCAGCAGGTGGTGCTCCACGTAGCGTTGCAGCAGTTCTTCGGCCCGCTGGTTCACGGGCGTTTCTCCAGGGCCAGGGTCAGGGCGGTCAGGGCCCGGGCCAGCAGCATCCGGCAGGCGTCCGAGCTGCGGCCCATCCGCCGGCCGATCTCCTCGAAGGACAGCTCCTCGTACTTGCGCAGCAGGATGACCTCCCGGTGGGGCTCGTCCAGGGTCTCCAGCGCCCGCTCCAGGCGCTCCGCCTCCTCGTCCAGGATCAGCCGGCTGGCCTGGGAGCGGATCCGCTCCGCCAGCCCGCCCAGCGCGGGGTCCTCCAGCGGGACATCCTGGGCGGCGTCGCGGCGCTGCCGGCCGTGAAAGTCGGCCTGGTCGCGGATCTCGTTCGCGGCGATCCGCGCCAGCCAGGCCATCAGGGCGGCGGAGTCTTCGCCCTGCAGCTGGTCCAGGTGCTGGAACGCCCGCAGCAGCGCGGCCTGCAGGATGTCCCGCGACTCCAGGCGGGCGCGGAGCGACCGGCCCAGGCGCAGCCGGATGAGCCCCAGCAGCCGGCCGGCAACCCGGGCGAAAAGAGCATCCAGGGCCGCCTCGGAGCCGGCCCTGGCCTGCTGCAGGGTGATGGTGATGGGTTCTTCCATGATCTCGGTCCCGGCGGTGCTTTTCGGTGTCATTCGGCGGTCAGTCTACCACGGCGGCGCGCCGGACGCTACCGCTCCGCGTCCTGCCAGCGCAGTTCGAAGCGGGCCACGCCCCCGGCTTCCCGGACCGCCTCCTCGCCCGGGGCCACGGGCACGGCCGTCCGGCCGTTGTCCTCCAGCCGGAATCCGGTGGCCCCGGTGAACCGGCCGCGCGTGAGAACCACCCGGTAATGGTCGAGGTCCTCCACCAGGGCCTCCAGGGGCTTGGCGCTTTCACCGGCGTCGCCGGCCGCCTCCGGGTAGCAAACCAGCTCGAAGCGGGTCTCGCCGTTCTCGGTCCGCAGCGTGGCCTGGCCGGGGATCAGGAACCGGTCCAGGAAGGCCTGGCCCACGGCATCCAGGGCACCGAACCGGGCCTCCGTCCAGACGGCGTACGGCCGGCGGTCGCGCAGGACCCGGCAGTCCGCCTGGGTCGCCCCCAGGGAGCGGAAGGCCTGGTAGATCCCGGACTCTCCCGAGCGCACTTCCGTCAGATAGATCTCCTCTTCCGCAGCCAGTACGGCGGGATCGCTCGAGTCGGAGTGCACGTCGGTCTCCAATGCCGTCCACTCCAGCTGGCCGTCGGGGTCCAGGTAGAGGGTATGGCGCGTGTCCTTGACCAGGCAGGCCGGCATCAGGAGCAGCATCCCGGCAAGGGCGGCCGTTCTCACGGTGGTGTTCATGGCATCCTCCTCGTTCCGCTTTCAGGCCCCTCGAGGAGCCTCACTCCCATAGACGGCACCGTCGGATCAAACCGAACGTCGAACATCGAACATTGAACATCGAACGTTGAAGTCAATCCGGGAAGGGAGTCCTTCAGTTCTCTCTACACCTTGATTTGTCTCGGTTGCCGGTATTACTTCGATGTTCGATGTTCAATGTTCGATGTTCAATGTTCGGTTTGCCCTGGGTTCTCCGTGTCTCCGTGGCGGATCCTACTGCAGGGTGACGAGGCTGACCTCGGCCGGGGCGCCGAAGCGCAGCGGCGCCAGGGTCAGGCCGACGCCGTTGGTGACCACCACGTGGAGATCGCCGAACCGGTAGTGCCCACTGTAGAAGCGGTTCTCCACCTGCGTGGGGCTCAGGGTGAAGCCGAAGGGGTGGAAGACGAATTGCCCGCCGTGGGTGTGGCCGGCCAGCAGCAACCGGTAGCTGTGCCGGGCGGCCGCCTGCACCACCGGGAGGGCCGGCTGGTGGACCAGCAGGATCTTCAGGTCGGCCGGCGGCGCGGCGTCCAAGAGCGCCTCCAGCTCCTCGGGCGACGGCTTGTCGCTGTAGATGTAGCGCACGCCCGTCACCAGGATCTTTCTGGGCTGGATCGGTCCCCGGTCGCCCGTCACCGGTCGGCCCGGCACCTCGATCACACGGTGCCGGTTGTCCAAGAACGCCCAGCCGCACCGGTCCAGACCCTCCGCGATCAGGGCCGGCGCGGACCAGTAGTCGTGGTCGCCCATGCAGGCCACCCGGCCCAGCGGCGCCTCCAGGCCGCACAGCGAGCGCAGCCCCGCCTCGACGAAGTCCGGCCCGTCGGTGACCAGGTCGCCGGCGAACAGGAGCAGGTCGCCGCGGGCTTCGGCCACCCGCGCGTGCATCCGGGCGAGCTTGCCCGGGCCGGTCTCCCGGTCCACCTGGACGTCGCCCAGCAGGACCAGCCGCAGCCCGCGCAGCTCCGGCGGCAGGCCCGGCACCGTGATGGCCGCCGCCGAAAGACGCACCCGGTTCGTGTCCAGGTAAGCGGCCACGCCGACATAGACCATCAGCACCGCCGCCAGCGCCACCTTCAGCCCCGCCAGCACACGCAACCAGGGCACCGCCGCCAGCCCCGCGCCGCCGGGCCCTCCGGAGGTGACACCAGCCAGGCGCAGGGCCCCGCCGGCGAGGTCCAGGGCGAGGAAGTAGGGCAGCAGCTCCAGAACCACCAGCAGGCCCCACCAGAACGGGAACGTCAGCAGGTAATCCAGCCAGTGCCGTTCCGGGGCGTTCAGGAACAGCCGCTCCCCGAAGCCCGTCCGGTAGGCGACCAACAGCACCAATGGCAGCAGGTTCAGGAAGGCCGTAAGCAGCCAGGAGGCGAGGCGCGCCTCCCGGGCCGGGCACGCCCCGAGTTCGATCAGGGCGGACGCCAGGCGCCGCCAGACGTACACGTGGCCGAGAACGAGCAGGGCGGACACGACCAGGGTCATCCGCACGGGCCAGGGCATGGCTGCAATCCTCCGAGGTGGAATCTAAAAATCGTTGGATGAGCCATCGTCCCCGGCGGTTCGTTTCCACCCCGCCGGCACGGGTCCCCCGCGGGCGAGAGAAAATTGAATCCGGCGGATGTGCGCCGAATCTCAGCAGCAGAGGAAAACTCAGGCGCTTTGCCCTGGAATGTGTTGCAGATAACCTGAACCTGAAGATAGATCGAACGCCGGTCCATCCGGCGGATGCCTGTTTCAGTGATTGTCCATGCCGTTTGCCCGCGTCCCTCCAGCCGCAGAGAGCCGAGACTCCCGGGGAGTGCGTGCCCGCGCACGCCTCCGCCGCGCCCGATTCCATCCACGAGGAGGAGAACATGTCATCTGCAGATTTCAACGGCCTGCGGGCCGAATTCCGCGGCGAGCTGATCCGGCCGGGCGATCCGGACTACGACGATGCCCGCCGGGTGTACAACGCCATGATCGACCGCCGCCCGGCGCTGATCGCCCGATGCCTCGACGCCGCCGACGTCATCGCCGCCGTGCGCCACGCCCGGGAGCGCGGCCTGCCCCTGGCCGTGCGCGGCGGCGGCCACAACGGCGCCGGCCTCGCGGTCTGCGACGGCGGACTGGTGGTGGACCTGTCCCGCATGCGCAGCGTGCGGGTGGACCCCGCCCGCCGCGAGGTCCGCGTGGAGGGCGGCGCCCGCTGGGGCGACGTGGACCACGCCACCCACCCCTTCGGCCTGGCCGTACCGACGGGCATCATCTCCACCACCGGCGTGGCGGGGTTGACCCTCGGCGGGGGCCACGGCTACCTCGCGCGGAAGTTCGGCCTCACGGTGGACCACCTGCTGGAGGCGGACGTCGTCCTGGCCGACGGCCGCCTGGTCACCGCCAGCGCCCGCAAGAATCCGGACCTGTTCTGGGCCCTCCGCGGCGGAGGCGGCAACTTCGGCGTCGTGACCTCGTTCCTCTTCCGGGCGCAGAAGGTCCGGAACGTGGTGGCCGGTCCCACCCTCTGGCCTATCGAGCAGGCCGCCGAGGTGATGGCCTGGTACCGGGACTTCCTGCCTTCCGCGCCCTCGGACCTGTACGGCTTCTTCGCCTTCCTCAACGTCCCGCCGGGGCCGCCGTTTCCGGAACCCTTGCACCGCCGGACCATGTGCGGCGTCATCTGGTGCTGGACGGGCCCGGAGAAGACCGCGGAAGCGGCGTTCCGGCCGGTGAAGGCCTTCGGCCCGCCGGCGTTCACCCTGCTCCACACGGTGCCGTTCCCCGCGCTGCAGAGCCTCTTTGACCCGCTCATGCCGCCAGGCCTGCAGTGGTACTGGAAGGGCGACTTCGTGCGGAAGCTGGACGATGACGCCATCCGCAAGCACGTGGACTTCGGGTCGCGCCTGCCGTCCCTCCTCTCTACCATGCACCTCTATCCGGTGGACGGCGCCGTGCACAAGGTGGGGTCCGGCGACACCGCCTTCAGTTACCGGGACGTCCGCTGGTCCATGGTCATCGCCGGGATCGACCCGGACCCGACCCGGGCCGGCGACCTCACCGCCTGGGCCCGGGAGTACTGGCAGGCGCTGCATCCCTACTCCGCCGGCGGGGCTTATGTGAACTTCATGATGGAGGAGGGGCAGGACCGGGTGCGGGCCACCTACCGGGGCAACTACGACCGGCTGGCGGCGGTCAAGGCCCGGTACGACCCCGAGAACCTCTTCCGGCAGAACTGGAACATCCTGCCCGCGCCGGGGGGCGACAGGCTCTGACGCCGGCGGACAGTCCGGGGAATGCGCCGCCGACCGGCCCACGACCGGGTCATGGCAATTTTGCGATGTTGCTGGGTCTCCCTCGGCGGCTCACTTCACCTTGGCCAGGTGCAGGTCCTCGATCTCACCGCGCCTCAGGTGGAGGATCCGGCCCCCCTTCACCGCCTCGAACTGGGCGGAAAATGTCTCCGTGGCGCCCTTGAACCGGTTGGTGAGCTTGATTTCCCAGTTGGTGACCAGGTACTGCCCCTGGTACGTCGCGCCGTAGTACCGGTTGCCGGCACCGTTGAGGGTGTTGTCCACGCCTTTGTAGACGCTCTTGTACGTCCCGTTCTGCTGGAACGTGATCTCCGTGTTGGAGGAAGCGAAGCCCATGCCGGCGCTGTTGCCGGTGTATGCGTTGTAGTACTGAACCCCCGCGCCGTCGGCCGAGTACCAGGTGCCGGGCAGATCGCTCGCCGCCACCGCGAACTTGTTGTAGTTGCCCATGGCGGCCAGCTTGCCCCAATCGGTCCCGTTCTGCTCGTAGACGGGGGAGAACATCCGCTCGAACGTGGCCTTGTCCGGCGTGGTGAACTCGAGCCACCGGCCGTAGTTGCCGTTCTTGAACAGCACGACGTGCACCCGCTGCCCGGTCTTCAGCGACGTCAGGTCCGCCTCGGCGTAGTACTTGCCGTCCATCGGCCCGCCGTCCTCCCACCAGCTCCGGCGCACCCAGAGGTTGGCCTTGTCCTTGTAACGGGGCGCCACCAGTGTGTTCCAGACGAAAGCGGTGCTTTCGTCCAGATTGTTAAAATTCCGGGTGTCCGGCAGGGCATAGTGGATCAGGACGACGGCGTTGCCTTTCCGCACGTGGACCCAGTCCTCCTGCTCCGTGCTGATCCAGCCGTCGTCGAAGTTGCAGCTCGTGAACTGGAAGCCCTTTCGGGCCGGCGCCGGGTCGGGCGGCCGGGGCGCTGCCGGCCCGGGCGGCGTCGGCTTCTCCGCCGTCCCCTTCGGGGGGGCGACGGCCGCGACGGGCGCGGGATTCATCTTGACGGACCCCAGGAAGTTCTCGATCGCCCCGGCGAAATCCTGGTTGTTCGTGAGGGCGACGATGCTGGCGGCCCGGCCGTGGCCGCTCATCGTGGTGAGCATGACCAGGGTGGTGGCGTTTTCGAGCTGGAAGGTGGTGACGCCGCCCATGGCTTTCCAGCCGCCGTCCGTCTCCGGCTCGGTCACCTGCGGCGGGTTGGTCGCCTTGAACATGTCGACGACCAGCCGCCTCCACTCGCTGTCAAAATCCGCCTTGAGGCCGCCCTGGCTGGCGACGCTTTGCATGATGTAGATCTGGCAGAAGCTGTTTTTCTGCGGGTCGGTGGTGGTGAAGCTGGTGAAATAACCGTCCTTGATCTCCTTTTTCCACCCCGCCGGCGGGGTGTAGTTGACCAGGTCGAATGTCTCCGCCCGGGCGGTCGAAACCGCCGCGGACAGGCAGATCAGGCTCAGGAGCAGCGTCTTTTTCATCGATGGGGATCTCTCCAATTCAGATTGTCGAGCAAACTATTCTGTCCCGGATTCGGGGTGTATGGATGCCCCGCGGGCGGCCAGGATTCAGAGTCGCGGGAGGCCCGCCGGCCGGTCGTTTCTTCGGCGGGAAGATCACCCTGGTCACCCCATCGGAAGGCCCGCCGGGCCGGCCGTTGAAAGCCCAGGGCGACGCGCAGCGAGCCCTGGGTCAAGGGTGATTCATCATCGTTTCCGATTATCCCCCGAGAGCCCTGCCGGGGCGATCGAAGCTGCCCCAATTCCAGAGAGGCCATTCGTCAGACGGCGCTGCCACTCAGACGGGGATGGAGACGGTTGTTCCGGTATTGATTCGGTCGCCCATGCAGGGCTCCCTGGAATCCATACAGAGATGATTCGGAGCTGGCGCGCCTGTCCCAGGGCTCGCTGCGCGTCGCCCTGGGCTTTCAACGGACGGCCCTGCGGGCCTCCCTTCCCGATTGTTAGTGACGGAGCTTGGGGCATTCCTTCAGATCAGGAACAAAACAACCGGTGACCAATCCTGATCCCACGCATCCAAAACAGCATCCCGCTCAGGAGCCGAATTGCATGAGCATCTTGTTCACCCCCCTCAAACTCCGCGGCATGGAGTTCCGCAACCGGATCTTCGTCTCGCCCATGTGCCAGTACTCCAGCGACGAAGGCCTCCCCACGCCCTGGCACCTGGTGCACCTGGGCAGCCGGGCGGTGGGCGGCGCCGGCCTGGTCATGGTGGAAGCCACCGCCGTCACCCCGGACGGGCGCATCTCGCCGGGCGACAGCGGCCTCTGGTCGGACGCCCACGCGGAGGCGTTCGCCCCCATCGCCGCCTTCGTCCGCGCCCACGGCGCCGCCGCCGGGCTCCAGCTGGCCCACGCCGGCCGCAAGGCCTCCACGGCCGCGCCCTGGGAGGGCGGCCGGCCGCTGGCCCCGGGCGCGGGCGCGTGGCCGACGGTGGCGCCCAGCGCGGTCCCCTTCGGCGACTTCCCCGCCCCCCGCGCTCTGGACCGGGAGGAGATCGCCGGACTGGTCGAGCAGTTCGCCGCGGCGGCCCGGCGGGCGGACGCGGCCGGCTTCCAGGTGGTCGAGATCCACATGGCCCACGGCTATCTCCTGCACGAGTTCCTGTCGCCGTTGTCCAACCGCCGTGACGACGAGTTCGGCGGGGACTTCGAGGGGCGGAGCCGCTTCCCCCTGCAGGTCGCCCGGGCCGTGCGCGAGGTCTTCCCGAGGGACAAGCCGGTGTTCGTCCGGATCTCCGCCACCGACTGGGCGGAGGGCGGTTGGGACCTGCCCCAGTCCGTGGCCCTGTCCCGGCGGTTCCAGGAGATCGGCATCGACCTGGTGGACTGCTCCAGCGGCGGGCTGGTGGCCGACGCCAAGGTCAAGGTCGGGCCGGGCTACCAGGTCCCCTTCGCCGAGGCCGTGCGGCGGGAAGCGGGCATCCCCACGGCGGCGGTGGGCCTGATCACCGAGCCCGCCCAAGCCGAGCAAATCGTGGCCGACGGCAAGGCCGACGCGGTGTGCCTGGCCCGGGCGATGCTGCGCGATCCCTACTGGCCGCTGCACGCCGCCCGCGCCCTCGGCGCCGATGCCCCCTGGCCGGTGCAGTACCTGCGGGCGAAGCCGTGACGTACTCCGCCGCGGCCCGCCGCGGTTCGGTTGACGCGGGGACGGGGGGACGGGGAGACGGGGCGAGGGGAAAGGGAAGACTGTGGCAGATCAGGAATTGACATTCGGCGGCGCCGGGGTAGAATGGCTCCGGTCACACCGATGAACCGGGAACATAAATACATCGCCCCGCTGTGGGAAGACGAGTGGTTCCGCCTGGAGGCCAACTCGGAGTGCACCGTGCCGGGCTACCTGGTTCTGCGTGTGAAGGGGCCGGCCGCGTCGCTCGGCCGGCTCGCGCCGGAGGCGGCCCGGCGGCTGGGCGCGGTGCTGGCGCGCGTGGCGGCGGCCATCGAGGCGGCCACCGGCGCCGAGCGGGTCTACGTCCTGTCGTTCTGCGAGCTGGACCCGCACCTGCACTTCCACCTCTTCCCCCGCGCCCGCTGGCTGGCCGAGGCCTGGCGGCAGGCCCACCCCGGCGCCGGGGAGCCCGTCGACGGCGCGCGCCTCTTCACCTGGGCCCGCGCCGAGTACGCGCCGGATCGCCCCCTCCCGCCCGTCTTCCCCGAGCCGGCGGCCGTCCTCGACCTGCTACGACGGCGGCTCGGCGGAGCCTGAAACAGGAGGCATCCCACATGCGTGCTACGACCCGCGTGCTGACGCCGGAGCTGTGGCCGGCGGTGGAGGAACTGTTCGGATCCAAGGGCGCCTGCGGCGGCTGCTGGTGCCAGGCCTGGCGGACGGAGAAGGGCGAACGGTGGAAGGACGTGCAGGGAGCGGTGGCCCGGGAGCGCCTCCGCGCGGGCGTGCTCGACGGCAGCGTCCACGCCGTCCTCGCCTTCGACGGCCAGACGCCGGTCGGCTGGTGCACGTTCGGCCCCCGGACGTCCTTCCCCAAGCTCGACCGGGCCCCCAGCCTGCGGTGCGACGACGCCGCGCGGGTCTGGTCGATCCCCTGCTTCTACGTGGCCCGCGGCCGCCGAGGTCAGGGAGTCGCCACGGCCCTGCTGGCCCACGCCCTGCGCGCCATGGCCGCGCGGGGCGCCGAAATCGCCGAGGGCTACCCCTCCCGGCCGGGCCCGGACGGCCGCTACATCGACGCGTTCTCCTGGACCGGCACCCGGTCGCTCTTCGAGAAGGCCGGATTCACGGTCGCCGGCAACCCGGACGGCGGCAAGGTGCGGGTGCGGAAAATCCTCCGGAACCAGCGCGGCCGCAGATCCTAGTCCGGGAGCGGCTCTCGGCGCACACCCCGCCCCGTCTTCCTGTCTTGACTTCGGCCCGCGTCCGGCGGTAGAGTGCAACCCGGTTTTCAATTCCATCAATTTGGAGGAAGCCCGGATCCCGGCGGCGAAGGCCGCGGCTCCGTCCGCTCCTCCCGGGAGGACCCCATGAGAAGCTCCATCCTGTGGATTCTGCTGTTGCTCGCCTC
This sequence comes from uncultured Acidobacteriota bacterium, assembly GCA_964412195.1. GTDB lineage: Bacteria > Acidobacteriota > JAAYUB01 > JAAYUB01 > JAAYUB01 > CAYPNP01. The sequence continues at coordinate 70,668 of CAYPNP010000023.1, forward strand.
GCTCGCCCTGGCGCCGGCCTTCGTCCAAGCCGCCGGGCCGGAGGAGCCCAAGCCGGTCAAGGCGGAGGACCCGAAGGAGAAGGAAGAGGACGAGAACGCCGCCATCGCCAACCCGGCCGAGTTCGAGAAGAAGGCCTGCGGCGGCACGGAGATGGACTTCAAGGTCGAGACCGACAAGAAGCAGCACCCCACGCCCGCCGCGCCGGCCGACAAGGCCATGGTGTACGTGATCCGGCCCACCGGCATGGGCGGCAAGATCCAGACAAAGCTGGCCGTGGACGGCAAGTGGATCGCCGCCAACCGCGGCAACAACTACTTCTTCTTCACCCTGGACCCGGGCGAGCACTACTGCTGTTCCCAGGCCGAGAACCGCAGCCTGCTCCTGCTCAAGGTGGAGGCCGGCAAGACCTACTACCTCCAGCAGAAGATCAAGATGGGCATGTGGAAAGCGCGCAACAAGCTGGTGCTGCTGGACGAGGCCGAGGGGAAAGAGGGCCTGGCCAAATGCCACCTGGCGGTGTCGACGGAGAAGAAGTAGACAATTGCGGATTGCGGATTGCGGATTGCGAATTTCAATCCGCAATCCGAATCCGGGATTCAGGACATAGGCTTTGGGTTCCCAATTCGCAATTCGCAATTCGAAATCCGCAATTAGGATTGCTCTGTGCCCGGTGAAACCGATCTCGACATCCTGCTCCGCACCATGCTGCCGGCGCTGGCGGACGGCGAATTCGTCTTCTGCTCGCTGGCGCCGTCCGCAGCCGGGCCGCTCGAGCACAGCGCCCTGGTCATCGTTCGCGAGGCGGAAGGCGTCACCCTCATCCTGCCGCGGGAGGAGGCCCGGGCGAACGGCTTGCCTGACGGGCCCGCGTGGGCGCTCATCACCCTGACCGTGCACTCCGCTCTGGAAGCGGTGGGCTTCCTGGCCGCCGTAACCCGCACGCTGGCGGCGGCGGGCATCAGCGCCAACGCCGTGGCGGCCTTCCACCACGACCACCTGTTCGTGCCCTGGGCCGAACGGCGACGGGCGCTGGCCGCCCTGGAGGCGCTGTCCCGGGAAACCGCCGGAACCTGAGGCGTGCCGGCGGGTGTCATCCGAGGGCGGGGTGTTCCCTACCCCTGGGCCCGCAGGCATCGCCCCCGCAATTCCCGGCCCGCATTGGCTCCCACATCGTTTATAATTGACACCGTATCCGGAGCGTCGAACCTTGCGAGGAAAACCATGTCTGCCGACTTCGCTGCCGCCCCGGGGCCCGCTCCCAAACCGGGCTGGTATTCCGCCACCGCCAAGTACGGCTGCTCCGACGCGGCCAAGGCGTCCTGGCAGCTGGCCGACACGCTCGTGCCCTACGTAGCCTTGTGGGCCCTGATGATCCTTCTCGTCCAGCGCGGGGCCTCCTACTGGATCACCCTGGCCGTGGCCGTCCTGGCGGGCGGCCTGCTGGTCCGCCTGTTCATCCTGTTCCACGACTGCTGCCATGGCGCCCTGTTCGACTCGCGCCGGGCCAACACGATCACGGGCAACCTGCTGGGTGTCCTGACCTTCACCCCGTTCGCCGAGTGGCGGCGGCTGCACGGCATCCACCACACCGCCGCCGGGGACCTGGACCGTCGCGGGACGGGCGACATCTGGACCCTGACCGTGGAGGAATACCGCACCGCCTCCCGCTGGAGGAAGCTGGCCTACCGCATCGTCCGCGACCCTTTCCTGATGTGCCTGGTGGGGCCGGCCATCGTGTTCCTGGTCATTCAGCGGTTCCCCTACCCGGGGGCGAAAAGGCGGGAGCATCTCAATGTCTGGCTCACGAACCTGGGGATCGCTGTGATGGCGGGCGCGCTGATCTGGGCCTTCGGCCTCCGGACGTTCCTGATGATCCAGCTGCCCGTCACCGTGGTCGCGGGAGCCGCCGGCGTCTGGCTCTTCTACGTACAGCACCAGTTCCCGGGCGTGTACTGGGCCCGCCACGCCACCTGGGACCCGATCCGGGCGGCCCTGCAGGGCAGCTCCTACTACAAGCTGCCGGCCGTGCTGCGGTGGTTCACCGGCAACATCGGCCTGCACCACATCCACCACGTCCGGCCGCGGATCCCCAACTACCGCCTGCAGCAGTGCCACGACGAGACGCCGGAGCTGCGGGCGGTCCCGCCGATCTCCCTGTGGCAGAGCCGGCGGTGCCTGCGGCTGAACCTGTATGACGAGCCGCGCCGGCGGCTGGTGAGCTTTCGTTCGCTGAAAACCGGCCCACCGGCCGGGTAGACCGGCCCGCCGGAATCGGACAAGGAGTCGCCATGAAGGACGTGTTCCCCATCCTCCCGGCCGGCAGCGGCGCCCTGTGGGTCCTGCTGGTGATCGGCGTCCTGATGCTCGCGGGCGTGGCCTTCTTCGCCCTCATCGCCTACGGCTCGCGCCACTCCTCCGTGGAGGTGTCGGACGCGGGCCTGCGCATCCAGGCGCTCTTCTACGGCCGGGAGATCCCCTTCACCAGCCTCCTGATCGAAGCCGCCCGCCCCCTCGACCTGGTTAAGGAGAAGGAGTACGCACCCGTGCTGCGCACCAACGGCATCGGCCTGCCCGGCTACAGCGCCGGCTGGTTCAAGCTGCGGAACGGCCAGAAGGCGCTGGCCTTCGTGACCGACCGGCGGCGGGTGGCGATGATCCCCACGCGGGACAAGTACCTGGTGATGGTCAGCGTGCCTGATCCGGCCGCCTTCCTCGACGCCCTCCGCCGCCGCGCGCCGTAGCCCGCTCCGTATCTCGCTCCGTACCTCGCGGCCTCCGGACGCGTGCCGTACCTCGCGGCCTCCGGACGCGTGGCGAAGGAGGGGGCGACGGGGAGACGGGGGGAGAGTGGATTTCCCCGTTCATCCGTCATCCGTCACCGGTCCCTGGACATCTGTCACCGGTCACCGGTCATCCGCCGATTCACCGATTCACCCATCCGCCGATTCACCGTCCCCTTGATTCGCTCCCCGCTTCGCATTACAGTGTCCCCATGCGCCAATCCAATCTGACATGCTGGACCCTGACCGTATGCCTGGCCCTGGGGCTCGCCGCCGGCGCCGCCTGCCGGCAGGCGCCCGCGGAGCCGTCCGCCGCGAGCGCTTCGTACCGGCAGCGGCATGACTTCGAGAGCCTCAGCCGGCTGCTGGGCCACATCCGCCTCGGCATGACCCGGGCCGAGGTGGAGGCCCTGCTCGGCCCGCCCACCTATTCACCCATCGAGGGGCAGTACTACTACGTGGCCGCCGACCGGCAAACTCCCGAGGGCACGCCCGTCGGTTTGGTGGTGGACTACCGGCGTACCAACCCCCGTACCGGCGAGGAGATCGCCAGCGGCCGGCTGGAAACCTTCTGGCTCGGCCCCATCGGGGAGTAGCCTCCCGCCGCGGCATTCCACCGCAAACGAGCAAAGGACGCAAAGCCGGATGGACTCCTACTACGGGCAAAAGCTGGCAGCGGAGCGGCTGAGGCACTGCTACGAACTGGCGACTCCGGCCGTGCGGCGCTACCTGGAAGCCGAAATCGCACACGTGCGGGCCCGCATCCGGCCGGGCGACCGGGTGCTGGAGCTGGGCTGCGGCTACGGCCGGGTGCTGCGCGAGATCGCCCCGGCTGCCCGGCTGGCTGTGGGCATCGACATCTCCGGCGAGAGCCTGCGCCTGGCCCGGGAGCATCTCGGCGGCCTGAACAACACCGCCCTGGCCCGCATGGACGCCGCCCGGCTGGGATTCGCGCCTGCCTCCTTCGATCTTGTTGTGTGCGTGCAGAACGGGATCTCCGCATTCCACGCCGACCCTCGTACACTCCTGGAGCAGGCGATGGCCGTGACCCGGCCCGGCGGGACTGTCCTTTTCTCCAGTTACGCCGAGGAGTTCTGGGACGACCGCCTGGCGTGGTTCCGGCTCCAGGCCGCCGAAGGGCTGGTGGGCGAGATCGACGAGGCGGCTACGGGAGGCGGTGTGATCGTCTGCCGGGACGGGTTCACTGCCGCCACTGTGGGGCCGAACGATTTCTTTACCCTTACCCGCGGCCTGGGCCGCGAGGTGACCCTCGAAACGGTGGCCGGCTCCAGCCTCTTCTGTGAAATCATCATCTAGATCCCGGGAAACAGCCTTTCGCGGATTCCAAATCCCTTCGCAATCCAGACGGGCTCTGCGCGAAACGGCCCAGGCTTCCTTTTCTGCATAAATTCGTCAACATCACCCGCCAGACGTTTTTTCGGTTGTGCATCCGAACAATTTGGCGAACAATGGGCGATCGGGCAGAGGGATGGCCAGCATGACCGAATCCGACAAACCCGCGAAGCGGCCGCAATCCACCGGCGAGGAGATCGCCAACGCCATCAGCCACGGCGTCGGCTTCGTCGCCGCGCTGGTCGCGGCGCCCTTCCTCGTCGCCGAGGCGCTGCGCCACGGCGGGGCCGGCCTGGTCGCCGGCTTCTCCGTGTTCGCCGCCACCGCCGCGCTGCTCTACCTGTCGTCGACCCTCTACCACGCCTTGCCGCGCAGCCGGGCCAAGGGCGTCTTCCAGGTGCTGGACCACAGCGCCATTTTCCTGCTCATCGCCGGCACCTACACGCCCTTCACCCTGGGAGTGATGCGCGGCGCCTGGGGCTGGACGCTGCTGGGTCTGGTCTGGGGCATCGCCGCCGCCGGCCTGGTCCTCACGGCGGTGGGCGGCACCCGCTACCCCAAGACCTCGCTGGCGCTCTACCTGGCCATGGGCTGGCTGGTGGTAATCGCCATCAAGCCGCTCGTGGAGCGGCTCCCCCTGCCGGGTCTGCTCTGGCTGGTGGCCGGCGGGCTGGCCTACACCGCCGGCGTGGCCTTCTACACCGCCCGGCGCTGGCGGTTCAGCCATTTCGTCTGGCACCTCTTCGTCCTGGCCGGCACGGTCTGCCA
>CAYPNP010000024.1:0-73997 GCA_964412195.1 uncultured Acidobacteriota bacterium
AACACTGAACGGTGAACTTCGAACGCAGAACGGTGAACTAAATCCCCATCCTGTTTCCAGTTCTGGTTTTCGTTCAGCGTTCAGAGTTCGGCGTTCTACGTTCAAAGTTCAGATTGCGGCTTGCCTTTGCGGACTTTGCGCCTTTGCGGTTCAGTTCAGTATCCTACCGCGCAGCCGTCGCTCCTCGACTCGCTGCCGCCCCGCAGCACCCCGGTCTTCCGGTCGATCCAGATGCCCTGGTAGCCGCCGTAGCCGCCGACGCCGGCCGCTACCTTGTGGCCGCGCAACACCAGGGCCCGGACGACCTCCGGGTCGATGCCGTTCTCGAGGTAGAGCGTGCCGCCGTCGGGCGTCTTCGTGCCGGTGGGCTCGGACACGCCCTCGTGGCGGAAGCGCGGCGCGTCGCCGGCCTCCTGGATGCCCATGCCGAAGTCGATGATGTTGCTCAGCACCTGGACGTGCCCCTGGGGCTGCATGTCGCCGCCCATGACGCCGAAGGAGAACACCGGCTCCCCGTCCTTCGTGACGAAACCCGGGATGATGGTGTGGAACGGCCGCTTGCCCGGCGCGACCACGTTGGGGTGGCCCGGGGTGAGGCTGAACAGGGCGCCGCGGTCCTGGAGGCAGAAGCCCAGGCCCGGCGGGACCATGCCGGAGCCGAAGCCCATGTAGTTGCTCTGGATCAGCGACACGGCGTTGCCGTCGCCGTCCACGACCGTCATGTAGACGGTGTCGCCTTTCTTCAGCTTGTCGGTGCGCTCTTCGAACTTGCGGTTGGCGGCCTTGGGATTGAACAGCTTGAGGCGCCCCATCAGGTACTCGTCCGACAGCAACTGCTGGACCGGCACGTCGGCGAAGCGCGGGTCGGCGTAGAAGTCGGCCCGGTCCTCGTAGACGATCTTCTTGATCTCCACCAGGGTGTGGAGGTAGTCGGCCGAGTTGTGCCCCATGGCCTTCAGGTCGAACTTCTCCAGCATCCGCAGCATCTGCAGCACGGCGAGGCCCTGCCCGTTGGGCGGCAGCTCCCAGACCTGGTAGCCGCGGTAGTCGGCCGACAGGGGCTCGATCCACTCGGCGTGGTAGTCGGCGAAGTCCTCCTTGGCGAAGTACCCGCCGACCTGCTGCGAGTAGGCCACGATGGCGTCGGCGATGGGCCCCTTGTAGTAGGCATCCCGTCCCTTCGCGGCCAGCAGCCGGAGGGTGGCCGCCAGCTCGGGGTTCCGGAAGATCTCGCCCTTGGCCGGCGCCCTGCCGCCCGGGGCGTACAATTTCTGGAAGTTCTCGTAGTCCTTGAACGCCCGCACGCCGCGGCCCCAGTAGTAGGCGATCAACTCCGACAGCGGGAATCCCTTCTCGGCATAATCGATGGCCGGCGCCAGCACCTGATCCATGGGCAGCTTCCCGAAGCGCCCGTGCAGCTCGAACCAGCCGTCAACGCACCCCGGCACGGTCCAGGGCAGCACGCCCGTGGCCGGCACCTGGGTCAGGCCCTTGTCCTGGAACATCTTCAGCGTCAGTGCCTTCGGGGCCGGGCCGCTGGAATTCAATCCGTACAACTTCTTCGTCTTGCTGTCCCAGACAATGGCGAACAGGTCGCCTCCAATCCCGGCCCCTGTGGGCTCCATCAGGCCGAGGGCGGCGTCCACGGCCACGGCGGCGTCCACGGCCGAGCCGCCTTTTTTCAAGACGTCCAGACCGATCTGGGCCGCCAGGGGCTGGCTGGTGGCCACCATGCCGCGGGTGGCGATCACCTCGGACCGGGTGGCGAACATCCGGCCGGTCACGCGGTCGGCCGCGCCGAGCCCGCCGGCCAGCGCCAGGGCGGCCAGCAGGGTGAACCAAGTTTTCATGGGATCCTCGCAGAGTAAAATTCGTCTCCGTGACGCCGGAGGCGTCCAGAAAGACTTACCACAAGGGCGGCCCGAACAGAAGACAAAATCGAACATCGAACATTGAACATCGAACGCTGAACTTCGAACTCAATCCGGGATTTGGAGACGGTCAAACACCTCCACCCAGCTCGACTCTACCATGCTGATTGACTTCGATGTTCGATGTTCGCTTGAAACGCTTTATAGGAAATACGATCAATCCTGCTTGGCTTTGACCGCCTCAATGTCCAGCAGGATCTTGACCTCCTCGCTGACCACCAGGCCGCCGGCGTCCAGGGACTTGCTCCAGGAGACGCCGTAGTCCATCCGGTTGATGGTCAGCTCGCCGTGGGCGCCCAGCCGGGTGCCGCCCCAGGGGTCCTTGACCACGCCGAGGATTTCGAACGGGATCGCCACATCCCTGGAGACACCGCGGATGGTCAGCGTGCCGTTCATGACGAAACCGTCGCCCTTCTTCTCCACGCTCTTGCTCTGGAAGGTGATGGCGGGGAACTTCTCGGCGTCGAAGAAGTCCGGTGAGCGCAGGTGGCTGTCCCGCTGGGCGTTGTCGGTATCGATCGAGGCGGTCTTGATGGTCACGTCCGCCGAGGACTTGGTGACGTCGGCGGGATCGTACTGGATGGTCCCCTCGAAATCTTTGAAATTCCCCCGCACGTTGGCGATCACCATGTGGCGGACGACGAAGGCCACGGACGAGTGGGCCAGGTCGAATTTGTACGTGTCGGCGGCAGATGCGCCTGCCACGAGCAGGCCGACGAGTACGCTGCTCAGCCAGAACTTCTTGTTCATGCGAATGCCTCCAGGAAATGTTGGATGGGATGGATATCGAAAACCCCGGCGGCGCCCATGCACCGCCGGTCGCTTAGATACTCTTTTTCATCGCCGGTTTCAGGGAAAATCCACCGGGACAGGCCGGCCTGCGTTCCGCCGGCGGAGGCCCGGCAATCAATACAATCTGTGACAAGAAATTACATCTCTCCCCCTTGACAACCGATCCGGGCGGGATTACTGTGTGGCTTCTTTTGCTGATCCTTTCATTTTGATTGGCAATTTCCTGGAGGTGTACTGGAATCCCCGGTGCCACTCCGATCCCCCGTCCAGAACGAGAGACCGGCGACCGCATCGGCATGATTGAAATGCTGGAGGCATTCGTCCAGCCAGAGCGGACGGAATCCGCCGCCAGACAAAGTTTCATAACCTCAATTTCACCAAGGAGAAGTGAGCGATGAGAAAAGTACTTGTGATCGTTGCCGCCCTGTCCCTGATCCTGCTGGCCGCCTGCGCCAGCGTGCCCCAGGAACAGATCAACGCCGCCAAGGCCGCCATGGACAAGGCCAAGGCCGCCGGCGCCGAGATGTACGCTCCCGAATCCCTGAAGGCCGTGACCGACAAGGAAGCCGCCCTGAACGCCGAGCTGGCCAACCAGGAAGGCAGCCTGTTCAAGAGCTACGACCTGACCGCCAAGCTGGCGCAGGAGATGCTGGACCTGGCGACCAAGGCCGAGTCTGACGCCGTGGCCGGCAAGGAAAAGGCCATGACCGAGGCCAACGACGCCGTGATCGCCGCCGAAGCCGCCGTGACCGCCGCCCGCGAAGCCCTGACCAAGGCCCCGAAGGGCAAGGGTTCCGCCGCCGACCTGGCGGCCATGACCGGTGACGTGGACGCCGCCGCCAAGACCATCGAGGATGCCAAGGCCGACGTGACCGCCGAGAAGTACCTGGATGCCAAGACCAAGGCCGAGGCCGCCAAGGCCCAGGCTGAGAAGGTGACCGCGGACGTCCAGGCTGCCATCGACCTGAAGAAGGGCAAGAAGTAAGCCCCGCGCATCTGATCGGTAATAATGTTCCAACGGGGGCGCCGACGGCGCCCCCGTTTTTATGCCGATCCACCGGACCTGTCTGGATGACGACACTCCCGACACTATCCTGGAAAACAGCGATCCGGCTCCTGCTCTACGGGCTGGCGGGAGCCCTCGTGCTGGCCGTGCTGCCCCGCTTCGACGGCCGCCTCTCCGCACCGCCCGACCCGGAGGGCGCGGGGATCCGGGCGGTCCTGCTCGCCAGCGACGGCCTGGATGCCCGGGAGTACGCGCCCGGCCTGCGGCGGCTGTGCCAGCTCCACTTGGACAGCGCCCTGCAGGAACTCAACCGCCAGCGCTCCCTTCTCTGGATCCGGCGGGACTACCGCACCGCCCGGTTCTGCCTCACGATGGCGGAGGCGGAAACGCTGCGGATGTACCGCGAGGTGCGGTCCCGCTGGGAGGCCGACCGGGAGTCCGCCGCCGGCATCAATCGCCTGCTGGAGGAAGAACTGGGCCGTGTCCGCGCCCTTTTCCGGCACGCTGCCTCGGAAAGCGCCATCCGGCACCATCTTGCGCTGGCGGAGATGAAATACCAGGCTGCCCGGGACCTTTTCGATCAGGAGCGGTATTCCGCGGCCCTGCTGGCCGGCCGGCAGAGCCTCGACGCTCTGGCCGCGGTGAAGGACCGGAGCCTGGCGGTGCTGGCCCGCTACAACGACGAGGCGATGCTGGCGCAGTGGAAGGACTGGATCGACCAGGCCGTCAGGGCCAGCCGGCGGGGCGGCGTGGCTGTCGTGGTGATCAAGGAGCAGCACCGCCTGGACTTCTACAGGTCCGGCGCGCTGGTCCGCTCCATGCCGGTGGACCTGGGCGCCGGCTCCCTCTACCAGAAGATGCGCGAGGGCGACCGCTCCACGCCCGAAGGCCGCTACCGCGTGACGAAGAAGAAAGGCTACGGAGCGAGCATTTTCGGGCTGGCGCTGCTCATCGACTACCCCAACGCCAGCGACTGGCAGCGATTCCGCGAGGCCCGGAAGCGGGGTGATATCCCCGCCGGCGCCTCGATCGGCGGGCTGATCGAGATCCACGGCCGCGGCGGCCGCGGCTACGACTGGACCGACGGCTGCGTTGCGCCCTCGGACGACGACATGCGCTGGCTCTTCCAGCAGGTCCCCCCCGGCGCACCCGTCGTCATCGTCGGCAGCGACGGCACCGATGGCCCGATCCGCACTTCCATCAAGGAAAACAGCCATGATCCCAACGGCACCGAACCCGGCAGGCAAGCCTCCTAAGCGGGGCTTCTGGCAGTCGCGCCTGGCCGCGGCATTGATCGTGTTCCTGGACGCGCTCGGCCTGGCCATCCTGGCGGCGCTCTACCTGACGGTCAACACCCACTATGACTATCAGCCCGTCGCGCCCTCGGTCGCCGAGGCCTACGCCCTGCCCTCGCCGTACGCCGGCGACCCGGCCGCGGCCGAGAAGGTGCAGAAGCAGGCGGACAAGGCCCTGAAGAAGGTGGCGCCGCGCAAGGTGTTCATCGTCATCGACCGGGTGCACAACACGCTCGAGCTCCGCAAGGGGGACGAGGTGATGCTGCACGCGGAGATCTCCTGCGGGGCCGGCTCGATCCTGGAGGATCCCAAATCCAAGCGCACCTGGGTGTTTGACACGCCCATCGGCCGCTTCCGGGTGATCAACAAGCGGGAGAGCCCCCTCTGGACCGCGCCGGACTGGGAATACATCGAAGCCAACGAGCCGCTGCCCAAGCGCTATTCCGAGCGGGTCCAGGACGGGATGCTGGGCGAGTACGCGCTGGACCTGAACGCCCGCGGCTACATGATCCACGGCACGCTGTACAGCCGCCTGCTGGGACGCAACGTCAGCCACGGCTGCGTCCGCGTGGGCCGGGACGACCTGCGAGTGGTCTGGAAAAACGCGCCGGTGGGCACGCCGGTCTTCATCTATTGACCGCGTACGGTGGAAACGGGGAGAAACCGATGAATATCCGAACGTCGTGGAAGGATGCTGATCTGCCAAGGAAGCGGCAATGCTGTAACCGGCGATCATTCACTTGGATAGGACGATTGCAGCCTCCTTCAGGAGGCTGCCCCCACCAGCCCGCCGCTTCAGCGGCGGGAAATCGGCCTTCTTTACTAGATTTCCCCGCCCCTTCAGGGGTGGATAGAGAGTTTGAATCCCGGCTAAAGCCACTGGGGAGGGTAAGGCCCATGAATGGGCCTGAATTCTCGAATTTACGCGCTTACCACCCGCCGCTGAAGCGGCGGGCTGGGGCAGCAAGCCCGCTGAGGCGGGCGGGGCGGATCCGCTCAAGAATCGGAATGACAGACCATGTGTCACAGTTTAGGATGCTACTAGTCGCCCTGATGGCTGTCTCACTGATGCTGGTGGTGTCCGGCTGCAAGAAGGCGCCGGAGCCGACCGCCTTCCCCGCGCCCCCACCCGAGGTGCAGGCCCGGATCTCCGAGATGCGGGCCCAGATGGCCGCGTCGGGTTTCTTCTACCTGGAGCTGCGCCTGTCCGACCAAGCCATCCACCTGTGCCACTCCGGCGTCAGCCTGAAGCGCTACCCGTACCAGAAGCTGGAGATCGGCAATCCCCGCATCTGGCTGTTCCAGCGCCACACCGCCAAGCCCTGGCTGCACGCGGTCTGGACCGACGCCACCCTGGCGCCGGAGCGTCAGATCCAGCGGATCCAGATCATCCCGGGCGACGAGAGCACCCGACCCACCCCGGAGGTCGCCGGCGTGATCCCGCCGACGCTGGAGGAGATCATCCCCGTCCCGCCGGTGTACCGGATCAATTTCAAGGAAGGGCTGACGGTGGAGGTCCAGCTGGAAGGGCCGATCCCATACGCGGTGAAGGAGATCTCCCCGCTGCAGGAACGCCTGGAGGACCTGAAGGAAATCTTCGGGTTCACGCCCGCCGCACACACGCAGCTCCGTGTCTCCATGAAGGCCGGCGACGGCGCCGCGCTGTACCGCTCCTTCCCCGACCTGCCGGAGATGCTGGTGGTCGAGTAGCTCCTCGCCCCCGAGACCAATCGTAATCGTCGATCGTAATCGTGCTCGGAATCGACGGGTGACCGGTGACAGGTGACCGAAGACGGATGACCGGCGGGCAATCTGGGGTGCTACACTCAATATTCTCACATTCCCAATCAAATCAATCCATTTCGCGAACCGGCACCGAGGGCGCAGAGCCTCATGAGGGCTTCGTGACTCCGTGCCTGGAAGGCAGGATCCGAGGGAGGGCGATTACGAGGACGATTACGAGGACGATTACGAGCACGATTACGATCGACGATTACAATCGGGCCCACTGATTGATCACGGTTTGACTTCGATGTTCGATGTTCAGCGTTCGATGTTCGATGTTTGGTTTGCCTTCTTACTTTTCTTCCGGGAATGACACCACCCTGCCCCACAGGCTCTGCGTCCCCCAGATCCCCTGCCGCAGCGTCTCCAGCTGGATGATCTGGCTGTGGTCGACGAACAGGTTCACCCCCGGGCCGTAGTTCTTGATGTACCACTGAAACACCGGCGGATCGGCCGCCTCGAACATGACGTGCTCCAGGCCGAGCTGGTCGATGATCTTCGCCGCCACGTCCGTGCGCCAGGTGGTCACGTTCTCCGTGATGCCCTCCGACTCGATCATGATCATGGACGCGCCGGCGTCGAGGAAGCGCCGCGCCTGCTGGATGGCCCAGTTGGGGTCGCGGGTGCCCTCCGTCGCCAGCTCGGCTTCGGACGTCGCTCCGCCGGCGCCGAACTGGATGCCGACCTCCGGCTTGGCCTTGAGCCCGGCCCGCCGGACCTCCTCCACCAGCCGCAGCCAGTCGTCGGTGGCCAGGGTGATAAAGCCGGCCGACAACTCGATGACGTCGAAGCCCACGTCACGGCAGGTGGCGATGTAGCGCCGGACCGCCGCCGGGCCCTGGGTCAGCACGAATTCGACGAACCCGCCGGTGGACACCTCCACCTGGTGCCGGTGCGCCAGGTCGATCAGTTCCCGCACGGCCCGGCCCGGCAGCAGCGTAAAGGAGCCGCCGGCGAACTTCAGCGAGTCCACGTACTCGCCGGACGTCTCGAGGACGTCCTCGAGATAGCGCCGCCCCATCACGCTGTAGTAGGGACCGCGGATCTCGGTGATCCCGGCGCGGCGCGGCTTGGTACCGCGGGGATTGGTCTTGAGAAACCCGAACGGTTTGTCCGGGCTGGATATTTTCTTTGGCATGGGATGCTCCTTTATGGAAAACCGGCCGGAGGGGCCGGCATCTTGGATGGAGAATTCATTGCTGTCCCGCCTTTCCCAGCAGGGCGGTCAGGTGGCGCACCGGGATCCGCTCCAGGCGCTCCACGGCGGCGACGATGGCCTGGCTCAATTCAGCCGAGGCGGCCTCCGGGATTAACCGCAGGAACTTCCCCTGGATGCCTTCCCACGTCACCGGCCGCGTGAAGAAGCCTTCGTAATCGCGCTTCTCCGTCTCCAGCCGGCGGCCGTCCTTCAACCGCACCGTGATGCGGCAGGGCATCTCCGCCGGAAAGCGGGCGGAATAGGCGGGGGACGGGCGCACCCGGACCCGCCGCAGCAGGTCCTGCACATCCTCCCCCAGGATGCGCTCCGGATGATACTGGGCCGGCAGGACCTGGCCGTCCAGAAGGGCCACCGCCACCAGGTACGGCAGGCTGTGGTCGGCCTCCTCCTTGGTGCAGATCCGGGTCTTGTCCCCCTCCTCGCCGCCGCCGATGATGTGGTAGGCCACGTCGAACACTTCCAGCTCCACGGAATCCACTTCCGACACGCGAAAGCGGTGGAGAGCCCGCAGTTCCAGCACCCCCTCCAGCACCGACTGGGAGTGGATCTCGGCGTTGTACTTCTTGACGATGGTCCGGGTGACCGCCTCCAGGCCCTCCCGACTCCAGTCCAGCTCGAAGTGCCCGGCGATGGCATCCATGAAACCCTTGTTGCCCTCAAACACCTCGAGCGGCCCGGTGATGCCCTCCGCCGCCAGCAGGGTGGCCTGCAGGGCGCCCGACCCAGTGTGAGGATAGGCCAGGCCCTTCCAGTGGGACAGCGCCCCGGTGCGGGTCACCCGCAGCGCCGGCAGGGCCGTCCCGCTGATGGCCACGGCATGCGCCGTCCGGGCCTCGTCCAGCCCGAGCGCCCGGGCCGCGCCGGCCGCGGCGGCGAAGGCGCCTTGGGTGGTGTGGTCGAATCCCTTGTGCCGGACCGGAGCGACTTCGCTGAGTCGGCACTGGACCTGGTAGGCGGCGGCCAAAGCGGCCAGGAACTCGGCGCCGCTCCGGTCCGCGTACTCGGCCGCGGCCAGCACCGCGCCGAGGTTGTCGCTGGGGTGGCAGGTCTCCCCCGGGGCCAGGAAGCTGTCGTTGAAGTCGAGGTAGCGCACGAGGGCGCCGTTGAGGAAGGCGGCCCGGTCGGGGGAGGTGCGGCCGCCTCCGATCAGGGTGCAGTATGGCGCGCCGTCCATGCGATCGACGTATTTGCGGAGTCGTTGAACCGGTTCGCCTTCCATGGCGCCGAGGGCGCAACCGATGGCGTCCAGTACCCGGATCTTCAGCTGGAGCACGGCGGCTTCCGAAATGTCCGCCAGGCGGGTCCGGTGGACGAACCGCGCCAGGTCTTCCGCCATAGTGGCCATCTCTTCCCCCTTCGGCCACGGTCTCACTGGTTTTGGATGCGGCCCGGCCTCTTGAGATCCGCCTGCCCGTGCCCGTGCTCGACGAATGACCGGTGACGGGTGACTGATGACGGCGGAATCAAGACCGGTTACCGGTCATCGGTCACCGGTCAACTATGAGTACGAGCACGACGGAGGCGAGAGTGGCAAGCTCAGTTCCGGCGGGACAGCCACTGCTGGAGGAAGATGCCGGTGATGATGAAGCCCAGGCCCACCAGGGTGTAAGGGTGCACGGTCTCCCGCAGGATGAAGTTGATGAAGACCAGCGACAGGAACGGGCTGAGGTACACCAGGTTCGAAACCCGCGCGGCGTTTTCCGACAGGTTCAGCGCCCGGAGCCAGACCGCGAACGGGATGGCCATCTCGAAGAGTCCAATGTACGTCCCGCCGGCCAGCCCGGCCAAGGGAAGCCGGAGGGGATCCGAGAACAGCAGCGCGGCGGCGAGGCTGTAGGCCGCCCCGAAGGCAAAGTTCAGGAACAGCCTCGCGACCTCGTCGCGGCGGTCCCGGACGTTGAGGATCCAGTAGCCGCCCCAGATGAAGGCGCTGCCCACCGCCAGCAGGACGCCCGGCCAGTCCTCGAAATGCAGGTCCCAGGGGCGACCGTGGGTGGCGATGACCAGCACGCCGAAGTAACTCAGCAGTACCGCCGCGTAGCTGGCCGGCCGGATGTGCTGCCGGAGGAACACCGCCGACATCAGCACCAGCACGATGGACCAGGTGTAATTGAGGGACTGGGCCTCCTGGGCCGGCAGGAGCTGGTAGGCCGTGAGCAGGACGGAATAGTACAGGAACGGATTCAGCAGACCCGCCACCGCGGACCGGAGGTAATCGCCGCCATGGAACTCCTTGAGGAGGCGGATTTTGCCCTGGAAGGCGAGGATGAGTGCCAGAATTGCCACGGCCGATACCGACGACGCCAGCAGCATCTGCCAGACGTCCAGGTGGCGCAGGGTGATCTTGAAAGCCGTGGCCACCGTGGACCAGCACCCCACGGCCGCCAGCGCGAACAGGTAGGCCTTGGTCTGGTTCTTCACGGGAGGCGCGCCTCACCGGATTCGGACTTCAGACATCGGATATCGGACATCGGTAATCAGCCTGTACGGAACTGCGGACGTTCAGCCCAGCGCCACGTCCAGGGTCATCATGATGGCGAAGCCCGTCATCACGCCCATGGTGGCCAGATCGGAGTTGCCGCTGCTCTGGGACTCGGGGATCACCTCTTCCACCACCACGTAGATCATGGCCCCGGCGGCGAAAGCGAGGGCGTACGGCAGGACCGGGCGGGCCAGGAACACGACCGCGGCGCCCAGCACCCCGGCGACGGGCTCGACCACCGCCGACAGCTGGCCGTACCAGAAGCTCTTGAAGCGGGAGATCCCCTCCCGGCGCAGCGGCATGGAGACCGCCATCCCCTCGGGGAAGTTCTGGATGCCGATGCCGAGCCCCAGCGCCACGGCCGAGGCCAGCGATGCCTCGGGGAAACCCGCCGCCACGGCGCCGAAGGCCACGCCCACCGCCAGCCCCTCCGGAAAATTGTGCAGGGTGATGGCCAGGATGAGCAGGGTGGTCCGCCGCCAGGTGGTGTGGATGCCCTCCGCGCCGCTCTCCGGCTGGAACAGGTGCAGGTGCGGCAGGACCAGGTCCACCAGGCGGAGGAACGCGCCGCCCGCCAGGAAGCCGATCACCGCGGGCAGCCAGACCAGGCCGCCCAGGTCCGCGGAAAGCTCCAAGGCCGGCGCCAGCAGGGACCAGTAGCTGGCGGCGATCATCACTCCGGCGGCGAATCCGAGCATCAGGTCCAGCACCTTCTTCTCGATCTGCTGCCGGAGGAAGACCGCGGCCGCTCCCAGCGCCGTCATCCCCCAGGTGAACGTCGTGGCCAGCAGGGCCTGGACCACTGGATGCACGTCCTTGAACCATTCGACCATCTCGCGCGCTCCTCCAACCCGGTATGAAAAGTGGAGGCCATTATTCACCGGCCGCCGACTGAAAATCAATCCCGTTCGAAAATAGATTGGATGCGGGAGAATGGAGGAGATTCGCCCGGTCTCCTAGATCGGCCAGAGGCAGAGGGCAGCGCCGGCCAGGAGGCCCAGCAGGGCGGCCGTCACGAAATGCGCCCGGTGGCAGGCATACGGAACGCCTGCGGCACGCAGCAGGAGGCGGACCGGCGCGTGGACCGACCACTGCTCCATCCAACTGTAGTGGAAGGGCTTCCCGTCGGCGTTGCGGGCCGGCGGGGACAGGCGCAGCAGCGGGTAGAACAGCAGGTCGCAGGCGCCGAACCACCAGGCGACCAGTCCGGCGACAGCCGCCCGCCAGCCGAAGAGCAGTCCGACGTTCAGCGCCAGGCTGGCCATGAACAGATGCTGGAGGATGCGGTAGGGAACCACGCTCACCCGGTCGTGCCAGCGCCGCGGCCAGTGCACGCCGGTGCCCCACCCGATCGCGTCAAAAAACGCGAAGAGGACCAGGAAGCACGCCATGCCCAGCAGCGCATGCGCCCCAGGGGACAGCGGGGCCAGGGCGGCCAGTCCGAGAGCCACCCCGAGCAATCCGCCGGCAAGCAGCCTCGAGTCCCGCCACAACCGGGCAAAGTAGTCTTTCATGGATCAATAGTCCGGCCGGTCGTTCACCAGCAGTTTGCGCAGCCGGAAAGCGACCGAGACCTGAAGGTCGTTGGCTTCCGCGGACCGGCTGTCCTTGATCGATTCGCGGAGGGTGTCCTGGGGCAAGCGCATCCTGCAACCCGGCCGCCGCGTCCGAAGCTCGTACTCGCTCACCACTGGGATCCGGGTTGCCTGAAAGGAAAAAGCGGTGTCTGCGGGCGTCACCAGGGCGGTCCCGTCGGGGAGGCGGCGGGGAAAGACGAACTTGGCCCCGGTCCCGTCGGGGGTCGGCGGGACGTACTCCTTGAGATACGCCCGGCGGCCGGAGCTGGTGGCGAGGAACGTCTCGGCGGAGAGCTGGGCCGTGGTCAGGTTGCGGAGCTGCTCCTGAAACACCTGAAGGATGGGGCAGCCCTTCGGATCGGCGTCCACCAGCCAGGCGACGACGATCTCGTCGCCATAATCCCGGGTGGCGAATTCCCGCCAACGGGCCAACGGGCCCGGTTCGCCCTTGGCCGCCGACACCGCCAGCGCCTGGCGGATGGGATGGGAAGAAAAGAGCATGACCCGGATCTTCAGCGTCTGGCAGCCGCCCGCGTCTTCGATCCGCTCGTCGCTCCGCTCGTCCACGAGGCGGGTCCAGACCACCTCTTCGATCCAGGGGGACTTCTTGAGAAGCTTCGCCGCGTCCGCCGCGGTCCACTCGGTGTAGGGCTTGGAATCGCCGGCCAGGGCCGTTGACGCCAGAATCAGCAGGCAGGCGTTCAAAAGAATGGTGCGCATGGCCCCTCCGAATCCGATCGGTGGGATCGGCACAGGGTGCCCGGGGAAATTATAGGCCGGACCCCTTCATCGATCAAGGCCGCCTTCCGGCATTCATTCGGCGTTCCAACCGGTCCGAAGGCTGTCCTCGCGAAACGGTCCCCTCCCGGCGGGATCATCCCGGCGTCGCGTCGTGAATCTCGCGGGCGCTGTGGCCAGGATCACGCCGGCCAGCATGACCACACCGCCGACGAGGAACCAGGGACTGATCCCCTGCCCCAGGAACAGCCAGGCGAAGAAGATGGTCAGCGGCGGATTCAGGTACACGAACAGGGCGGCGTTGGAGGCCCGCCAATATTTCACGCCGATGCTCCACAGGACGAAGCCGACGATGGTGCAGCCCAGCGACAGGAAAACCCACGACAGGTGGTCCAGGGGCGCCAGGCCGAGGAAAAGATCGGCGAACGGGCGGTCGACCATGAAAACGAGCGGCAGGGACCCCAACGCCAGGCTGACATAGGTGATGGCCACCGCGGAGTATCTTTCCATCAGGCGCTTGGAGATGATCACGCTGACCACCCAGCTGAGGGAAGCCATCACCACCATGAGCGCGTACGGCACCTTGTCGAGCGGGATGATCATGCTTTCTTCCAGTCCGACCTTCCCATAGATCACTACAATGCCGAGGCCCAGGAAGCTCAGCACCGTGCCCGCGGCCCGCCGGAGGCTGTAGGACTCCCCAAGGTATTTTTGCGCCAGGAACATGGTGAACAGCGGATTGAGGCAAACCAGGAGCGAGCCGGCGCTGGGTTTGATGTAGCCCATGGCCGAGTTCAGCAGCAGGTTGTAGGCCGGCACCGACAGAGCGGCGATGGCGAGGAGGTGCCACGGGTGGCTGCGCAGCATGGCTGCCGCCTGTCGTCGGTATCCCCACAGGATGATGATCAGGCTGACCACTCCCACGGGGATGAAGCGGAGCTGCACCAGCTGGAAGGCGGTCATCTTGGCCTTCAGCAGGCCGATGGCGATGAACGAGTTCGACCAGATCACGAAGGTCACGAACAGGATGATAAAAACAAAAATGTCGCGCCGCTTGACCATGGCCGGGAATCCTCGGAGTCGGGGATCGGGCATCGCTTCCAGTAAGCGGGATTATACGTCGATCGCGGACGGAATACTCATCGTTCGCCACGGAGGCACGGAGAACACGGAGCAATCCAGATGGGGAGCAGGGACAATCCGTGCGGGGGGACAGAGGGCAAGCCATTTGACATTGACCATTTGACACCTGTCATTTTCCATTTCAGATCCAAGTGCAAAGCGTCAGCTTGGCTTCAGAAGGCAAATGACAAATCTCAAATGGCCAATGTCAAATGGCAGCATACAGATTTGAAATTTCAGATTTCAAATGGAATGCTCCGTGTTCTCCGTGCCTCCGTGGCAGCTTACCCTGGAAGTCCGAGCGCCTTCCGGAGAGAGGCCGGATCGAGAACCGGCGCCTGGCAGGCGAACCGCCGGCAGACATAGGCGGCGGGGCCGTCGCGGCGGGGCAGTTCCCGCACGAACGGCACCAGTTCCGCCAGTGCCCCCCCGTCTGTGCCGTCGGGTGCGTACAGCAGGCTGGTTTCGGGCAGGAAGGCGCGGCGGACCACCTGCAGGAGCGCCGCCATTCCCGGCGCGTCCGGCGGGCCGGTGACGACCACCTCGCTGGAGGGCGCCAGGCCGCTGGATAGGGCCGACAGGAAGTGAGTGAAGGCGGACGGAGACCGCTCCAGGGCGTCGCCGTAGATCCGGGCCATCCGCCAGGCCGCCTCCTCGAGGTCGGGCCGGCCGAGGAGCCTCGCCAGCCGGATCAGGTTCGCGAACGCGATGGAGTTGCCGGAGGGAATTGCCCCGTCGTACAGCTCCCTGGATCGGACCAGCAGCCTCTCCCCGTCGTCCGGCGTGAAGAAGAATCCGCCGGAATCGGAGTCCTGGAAATGCGCCCGCAGGACCTCCGTCAGCTCGAGCGCCCGCCGGAGGTGCCTCGCGTCGCCGCCCGCCTCATACAGCTCGATCAGCCCCCAGGCCATGGCCGCGTAGTCCGACGCGAGTCCCGGCGCTGCGGACGCGCCATCCCGCCAGCTGTGCCGCAGCCGCCCGCTGCCGTCCCCGAGCCGATCCAGGATGAATTGCGCGGCCCGCGACGCCGCGGCGATCCAATTTGGTTCATCCAGCGCCGCGCCGGCCTTGGCCAGGGCAGCGATCATCAGGCCGTTCCAGTCGGCCAGGATCTTGTCGTCCCGGTGGGGCCGCCGGCGGTGCTGCCTGGCTTCGAAGAGTGCCCGCCGCGCGTCCGCCCATCGCCGGCGCAGGTCGGCCTCCGGCATCTCCAGCCGGGCCGCGGCTTCGGGGAAATCCTCGTGCAGGTACAGGATGTTGGCTCCCGCCGCCCCGCCGTGGGCGGCGCCGAAGTTCCCTTCCGGGCGGACCGACAGCAGCACCCGCAGCCACTCGACGTCCGCCGGCGGGAAGAGCTTCTCGAACTCAGCCAGGCGCCACAGGTAGAACGTGCCTTCCGCCCCTTCGCTGTCGGCGTCCTCGGCGGCGAAGAAGGCGCCGTCCGGATGGCGGAGATCCCGGCCGGCGTACTCGATGATCTCCCGGACCACCTGCGCGTAGAACGGCTTGCCGGTGGCTTGAAACGCCTCGGTGTAGGCGAGGACCAGCAGGGCCTGATCGTAGAGCATCTTCTCGAAGTGCGGGACGCGCCAGGCGGCGTCGGTGCTGTAGCGGTGGAAACCGAAGCCGACGTGGTCCCAGATGCCTCCCAGCCGCATCCGGCGCAGGGTGTGCTCCACCATGGCCAGCGCTTCGGCGTCGCCGGTCCGCCGCCACTCCCGCAGCAGGAAGAAGAGGTGGTGGGGCGTCGGGAACTTGGGCGCATCGCCGAAGCCGCCGTGCGATGGATCGTAGCGGCGGCGCAGCTCCCGCGCCGCCCGGTCCAGGTCGGCCGCATCCGGGACCCGGTCTGAAGGCGGAGGCTCCTGGTCGGCCAGCGCGAGGGCAATCTGCGACGCCGTGTGCATCACGTCGTCCATGCGCCCGGCCCAGATCTCGCGGAGGCGGGGCACCAGCTCCAGCATGCCCGGCATCCCGGCGCGGCTCTCGCGGGGGAAGTACGTGCCCACGAAAAACGGCTGCTTCTCGGGCGTCAGGACGGCCGTCAACGGCCAGCCTCCGCCGCCGGTGGCCAGCTGGCAGGCGGCCATGTAGACGTGGTCGATATCCGGCCGCTCCTCCCGGTCGACCTTGACGTTCACGAAAGCCTCGTTCATGAGACGGGCCACCTCGGGGTCCTCGAACGACTCCCGCTCCATGACGTGGCACCAGTGGCAGGTGGAGTAGCCGATGGACAGGAAGACCGGCTTGTTCTCGGCCCGGGCCTTCGCAAACGCCTCCTCGCCCCACGGGTACCAGTCGACGGGGTTGTGGGCGTGCTGGAGGAGATACGGACTCTTCTCGTTGATCAAACGGTTGGTGGTTCTCTCAGCCATCTCTTCACCTTAATCGTTCCAATCGAACATCGAACTTTGAAGTCAAACCGGCTGGTAGCAACTTGTTAAGGATGGAAACAAACCAACAGTCTCAATTCCCGGATTGACTTCAACGTTCAGCGTTCGATGTTCGTTCTATTTCCGGCCCGTGAGGTCTTTCAGCGCCGACAACACATCGGAGGCGTGGCCGTCCACCTTGACGCTGGGCCAGTGTCGGACGATGGTGCCCCGGGGATCAATCAGGACGGTGCTCCGGATCACCCCCTCGTGCTCCTTGCCATACATCTTCTTGATCCCCCACGCGCCGTACATCGACAGAACGCTGTGCCGGTCGTCGCTGAGGAGCTTGACCTTCAGGTTATGCGTGGAGGAGAACCGGTCGTGGCTCCCGGGAGAGTCGGGACTGATTCCCACCACGGCGGCTCCCGCCTCCTCGAACTCCCCGGCGATGCCGGTAAAATCGATCGCCTCGCGGGTACAGCCGGGAGTGTTGTCTTTGGGATAGAAATAGAGCACAAGCCAGCGGCCCAGGAAATCCTTCAGGCCGACCTGTTGTCCGGTGGCGTCGGGCAGGCGGAAGTCCGGCGCGCTCTGCCCGGTCAGGGGGCGATTCTGATCCATAGGGTCTCTTCTCCTGGAGGGGGATGGGCGCCTGGAAGGGCGCCTTCCCCACCTTAGATTCCCCTTTGCCCTCCGCGCTTCAATTCAACGCAATTGCAAGCCGATTCAGTTTGATTTCCGCTGATCAGTCCTTGGATTTCATCCACGCAGGTATATGCCCTTCCATGGCAGGGATTCGTTGCCTGGCCCTTCGTGGGGTTCGTGGTTCCTCTTTGGATTGCGATGGGGATTGCAGATCGGGAACCTGAATCGACTCTGTGCCCTCTGTGCCTCTGTGGTGAATGCTCTACGCGCGCTTGATGACGACGAAGCTGATGTCGTCGGTCAGCGGGGCGAAATCCAGGAGCTGCTCGCGCAGGGTGTGGCAGATCTCGGCGGCGGGGGCGCCCTTGTGCTCCCGCAGGAACTCCTCCAGCCGGTGGGGGAAGAAGCACTCTCCGGCATCGGAGTGGTGGTCGGACAGACCGTCGCTGTACAGAATCATGATGTCGCCCCAGTTCATGAGGCTGATCACGTTGATGGCGTAGCCGTCCTTGTGCCCGAGGGGGCTCTGGAAGCGGCGCCGGTCCACGTCGCCCCGGTTCGGCATGGTGCCGATGGGCGGAAACGTGGTCAGGCGGTCTTCCTCGATGTCCACGATGTGGTTGAATTCGTTGGAAAAGACGATCGGGGGCGGATGGCCAGCCGAGAGGAACCGGAACGTGCCGTCGTCGGTGATCTCCCCGTAGACCATGGTCAGGAACTTGCCGATGATGGACGACTGGTAGAAGCGGGCGTTGAGGTTTTCGAACAGGCGCAGGGTCACCGTGCCGGACATCTCCAGCTCGTACTGCACGCCCAGCAGAAAGGCCTGGTGCAGCATGGCCGTGATCAGCGCGTCGGTGATGCGGTGGCCCGACACGTCGGCGAGCAGGATCCCGGCGTGGTGGCGGGTGCGCTCCAGCTCGACGGCCACCGCTTCCCGGCCGGCCTTCCGGGCGGCGCGGATCCGGGCGTCCAGGTCGAAGCGCTTGTTGAAATCCACGTAGATGATGTGGTCTCCGCCGATCAGGCCGGTCATGGGGATCACTTCGCCGTGGATGTCCACGCCGGGCAGCACGGGGATCTCGCCCGGCTCGGGCTTGAGGTTGTGAGCGATGTCCTGGAAGTTCTGGATCTCGTCCACCAGCGATTGGATGTTCTTCTTGGCGAGTTCCTGCAATCGGCTTTCCATGAGCGGTTCCTTTTTGCGGGTAGGATGCGGGGTCGAGGGAAAAAGTCAGTACAGCGTGCGGACCGGGTCCTCCATCATGTCCTTCAGGTCCTTCAGGAAGGCTGCGCCCACGGCGCCGTCGACGATGCGGTGGTCGCAGGACAGGGTCATGCGCATCAGCGGCCGGACGACCAGCGAGTCGCCGGGCCCGACCACGGGCTGCTTCCGGATCTCGCCGACGGCCAGGATGGCCGAGCCCGGCGGGTTGATGATGGCGGTGAACTCCTCGATTCCGAAAGAGCCGAGGTTGCTGATGGTGAAGGTGGCGCCGGCGTAGTCCTCCGGCGTAAGGCGGTTGGCCTTGGTTTTGTCGATCAGGGTGCGCAACTCGCCGTCGATCTCGACGATCCCCTTCCGTCCGCAGTCGCGCGCCACGGGGGCGATCAGGCCGTCGGGCTGGGCCACCGCCAGGCCGATGTCGGCCGCCGCGTGCACGCGGATCGTCTCGCCGGCCCAGCTGGAGTTCACCATGGGGTGGCGTTTCAGGGCTTCCGCGGCGAACTTGACCAGGAAGGCGTTCAGCGAGACCTTGTCGGCCCGCCGGGCGTTGAGGCGCTCGCGGGCCTCCAGCAGCCGGCCCATGTCCACGGAGACGGTCAGGTAGAAGTGCGGCGCCGAGTACATGGACTCCGCCAGTCGCTGGGCGATGATCCGCCGCTTCTGGGAAACCGGGATCTCCTCATCGCCCCCTCCGCCGGGCAGCCGGACGTCCGTCCCGCCGGGGCGGACTGCCGCCGGTACTTCCCTGCCGGCTGCGCGTCCCGGCGCGGCCGCCTTCGCCGCAACCGCCAGCTCGATGTCCCGCTTGACGATCCGGCCCCCCGGTCCGCTGCCCTCGATGGTCTTGAGGTCCAGCCCGTGTTCATCGGCCAGCCGGCGCGCCAGCGGCGAGGTGCGGACGTGGCCGGCGGGGGCTTCGGCGGGCGGGGCCGGCTCCGCGGCCGTCGGCGGCGGGGCCGAAACCGCCTCTGCCGGCGGGGCCGCTTCCGCCGCCTTCGGGGCCGGCGCTTCGCCCACGACGGCCTGGACGTCCTCGCCCGGCTGCCCCAGGACGGCGATCAGCTCGCCCACCCGGGCCTCCTTCCCCTCGGGGACCACGATCTTCAGGAGGGTTCCTTCCTGGACGGACTCGTATTCCATGGTGGCCTTGTCGGTCTCCACCTCGCACAGGATGTCGCCGGAGTTCACCCGGTCGCCTTCCTTCTTGAGCCACCGGACGATGGCTCCCTTCTCCATGGTGGGGGACAGGGCCAGCATCAGCACGCGTTCAGCCATGGTTCTTCTCCCTTTCGCTCAGTCCAGGTACATGACTTTCTTGGCCGCCCGGACGACTTTGTCGACCGACGGCTGCACCGCCAGCTCCAGCCGGTGGTTGTACGGCATGGGCACGTCGTCGGATGACACGAATTCCACCGGCGCATCCAGGTCGTCGAAGCAGTGGTGCGCGACCAGGTGCGCCACGTGGGAGCCGACGCTGGCCACCGGCCAGGACTCGTCCACAACCACACAGCGGTTGGTCTTGCGGACCGAGGCGTAGAGCGGCGCCTCGTCGATGGGCCGCAGCGACCGCAGGTCGATCACCTCGGCCTCGATCCCTTCCGCCGCCAGCCGGTCGGCGGCCTCCAGGACGACCTTGAGGGGTTTGGAATATCCGATCAGGGTCACGTCCTTGCCCGGCCGCTTCACCTCGGCCTTGTCCAGGGGCAGCAGGTACTCGCCCTCGGGCACCTCGCCCTTCCAGCCGTACATCAGCTCGGCCTCGAGGAACACCACCGGGTTGTCGTCCCGGATGGCCGACTTGAGCAGGCCCTTGGCGTCGGACGGGGTCGCAGGCGCCACCACCTTGAGGCCGGGCACGTGGGCGAAATACGACTGCAGCGCCTGGGAGTGCTGAGCGGCCAGGTACTCGGCCGGCCCGTTGGGGCCGCGGAAGACGATGGGCAGCTTGAACTGGCCGCCGGACATGTAACGCGTCTTGGCGGCGTTGTTGACCACCTGATCCATGGCCATGAGGGCGAAATTGAAAGTCATCCACTCGACGACGGGGCGCAGGCCGGCCATGGCCGCGCCGATGCCGACGCCGGTGAAGCCCTCCTCGGCGATGGGCGTGTCGATCACCCGCCGGTCCCCGTACTTGGCCCAAAGGCCCTGGCTGACCTTGTAGGCGCCGTCGTACTGGGCCACCTCCTCGCCGATCAGGAAAACCCGCTCGTCGCGGGCCATCTCCTCGTCCATGGCCTGGCGCAGCGCTTCGCGGAACGTGATGATGGGCATGGCGGCCTCCTCAGACCAGGACGTCTTCGAACCGGGCTTCCAGGGCCGGCTCGGGGCTCTCTTCGGCGAAGCGGACAGAGTCGTCGGCGGCCTGTTTGCATGCTGCATCGATGGCCTGGTACTCGGCCTCCGTCAGGCGCCCGGCCGCCTCCAGCTGCGCCCTCATCACCAGGATGGGGTCCTGCTCCTTGTAGCTCTGGAGCTCCTCCTTCGTCCGGTACTTGGCCGGGTCGCTCATGGAGTGCCCCCGGTAGCGGTAGGTCCGGATCTCCAGGAAGGACGGCCGCCCCTCCTTCCGGGCGGCCGCGGCGACTTCCTTGACGGCCTCATACACTTCCACCACATCCATGCCGTTGACCTGGCGCCCCGGGATGTCGTAGGCCGCGCCCATCTTCGCCAGGTCGTGGACGGCGGACACCCGCCGCCAGTCGGTGCCCATGCCGTACTGATTATTCTCGCAGATGTAGATCACGGGCAGGTTCCAGATCCGCGCCATGTTCATGCTCTCGTGGAAGGCGCCCTGGTGGATGGCGCCGTCGCCGAAGAAGCAGAGGACCACGCCGTCCTCCCGGTTGTAGCGGATCTTGAGCCCGACGCCGGTGGCCACCGGGATCTGCCCGCCCACGATGCCGTTGCCGCCGAAGAAGTGGCGCTCCGCGTCAAACATGTGCATGGAGCCGCCCTTCCCTTTGGAGCAGCCGGTGGCCTTCCCGAACAGCTCGGCCATGACGCCGCGCGGATCCATGCCGCACGCCAGGGCGTGGCCGTGGTCCCGGTAGGCCGCCACCACGTAATCCTTCGCCAGGTCGATGGCGGTGATGGCGCCGGCGGCCACCGCCTCCTGCCCGATGTAGAGGTGGCAGAAGCCGCCAATTTTCTGCAGGCCGTACATCTGGCCGGCCTTCTCCTCAAAGCGCCGGATCAGGAGCATCATGCGCAGGAACTCTTTCAGCAGTTTGTCGTCGTAACCCTTCAAATCGCGCTCACTCATGGATTCTTTCCCTCACTCCATGTTTGCCCAATGGTAGGCGCCCTTCATGGGCAGGTAGCAGCAGACGGCCTCGGCGACGGTTTCCACCACCACCAGCTGCGACGGGTCGTCGTTGTACTTCCAGAATGCGGCGAGTCGCCGGCCCACCGCCTCAAGGACCTCCCGCTTGATGGAGGGTTCGTCCACCACTTGCGCCCTCCCCCGCACCGTGACGATCCGGTCGAGGGAGCGGGACTGCAGCATCCACTCCACCTGCGGCCGGGACTCCAGGTGCCGGATCTTGGGGGTGCCCGGCCCGGAGACGGTGTAGATCGCCCCGGGACGGCCCCGCAGAATCGCCGGCATCATCCAGCGCATGTGCGGCCGGCCTTCCCCGTCGACAGTGGCCAGGATGCCCGTCTTGGATTCCTCGATGATTTTCTCAAGGATTTCCAGTATTTCGTGTTTTTTCATTAGAATATCCCTTAAACCTGTCGGATTTGGGTATGTCCGTCCGGTGGTTCACGACATGACGCAATTATAAACGAAGCGTTGCCAAATCCGGACGGGGAAATTCAGGCCGGTTCCCCACCGGCATCGCCGGATCGCCGCAGAAGTGTATTGGATGCCGCATTTGGCGGATCGATCCGGACTTCCGCGGGGCGGATCCCCCTGTTATCGGGCAAGTGGAGGCTCCCGCCCCACTTGATTTGCTGGCTTCCGTCCGCCGGTTGTGTTGAAATAGGGGACCCGCCGGCCATCCCGTTCGGCCTGGCGGCATCTATCCGGTACACCGCCGGCACGCCAGGAGGGCGCATGACCGAAAAGCAGAAGCGCGAACGTTACGGCCGCATCCGGGAGCAGCTCCGGGAGCAGTTCGCGAAGACCCGAGATCCCATCGCCCGGATGGCCACCGCGGCGGCGCTGCTGCATCACAAGATGCCCCACTACTTCTGGACCGGCTTCTACCGCCTGGTGGACGGCGTCCTGACCGTGGGACCCTACCAGGGCCCCCTCGCCTGCCAGGTGCTCAAGGCCCACTCCGGCGTCTGCTGGGCGGGCGTCGACCGCGGCGCGTCCGTGGTCGTGCCGGACGTGCACCAGTTTCCCGGCCACATCGCCTGCGACGCGCGGTCGCAGTCCGAGATCGTGATTCCACTGCGGGACGCCTCCGGCGCCGTGGTGGCCGTTCTGGACGTGGACAGCGATAAGCTGAACTCCTTTAGCGAGGTCGACCGCGAGGAGTTGGAACCCATCGTCGCGATGATTTACGCTGAGTAGATATCAACGGAATCGGGGACGGGGAGACGGGGAGACGGGGGGAAGCCTAAACGGCGAAACAGCGGTGGAGCGATTGTAGCTCGTGTCAGCCTCGATGGGAGAGAACGAACCGGCGAAACGGCGGTGGGGCGAAACGGAGATTTGAGATCGGATTAAGATGGAGTTGGCACCGCGGCCGTGAGCGAGAAGCGCGAGACTCTGCCCAAGCTCGTGTGCTTGTCCCATCTACCAGCGAGGATGATCAATTTGTTGCGTATCGCGCCAGTCGCTGACGCTCCTGGTACTGACTGCGTGGCAACCCGTTTGCGCTCGCCGTTTCGCCCCACCGCCGTTTCGCCGTTTCCCTTTCTCAACGGAGGAATCGTAATTCACGGCACTTCCGTCGCTAGACCGCCGAGGGCCGTCTCCTTGTACTTCGCGCTCATGTCGGCGCCGACGTCTCGAAGGGTGATCACGGCGGTGTCGAAGGCGACGCGGTGGGTGCCGTCTGACAGCAGCGCCAGGTTGGCGGCGTTGAGCGCCGTCACCGCGCCCACGGCGTTGCGCTCGATGCACGGGATCTGCACCAGGCCGTAGACCGGGTCGCAGGTCAGGCCCAGGTGGTGCTCCAGGGCCATCTCGGCGGCGAACTCCACCTGCATCACCGTGCCGCCCATAATCCGGCAGGCCGCCGCGGCGGCCATGGCGCTGGCCGTGCCCACCTCGGCCTGGCAGCCGTGCTCCGCGCCGGACACCGAGGCGTGGGCGGCCACCACCGTCCCCACCAGCCCGGCCACCACCAGGCCCTCCAGGATCTTCTCGTCGGGCAGCCGGAAGCGTTCCTGCAACACCTTGAGCGCCGCCGGCACGACGCCGGACGAGCCGCAGGTCGGCGCCGTGACGATCCGCTCGCCGGAAGCGTTTTCCTCCGCCACGGCGATGGCATAGACGGCCGCCAGGGTGACCTCCTGCGACAGCATCCGCCACTGCCGGAGGTTCCTCAGAAGGTTGATGTACATGTCGTTGGCCCGCCGTTGCAGCCGCAGCCGCCCTGGCAGCAACCCGCTCGCCCCGAGGCCGGCGTCAATGGAGGCCTGCATCAGCTGCCACAACCGGCCCAGCCGGCGGTAAACCTCGTCGTGGTCCAGCCCGTGCGCCTTCTCCTCGGTTTCGAGCACCAGGTCCACCAGGTCGTCGCTGTCCTCGAGGCAGCGGTCCACCAGCGCCGTCAGGCGGGGCTTGGCTTCATCCGGCAGGGACTCGGGCGGAGGCGGGAAGCTCCCTCCGGCCACGACGCCTCCGCCGACGGACAGGTACTCCTCCTCGAGGACGCGTTGCCCCGCCCCGTCCAGCAGGGCGCAGCGCAGGGTGTTGGGGTGGCGGGAGCACGCGGCCGCAGTGTCGAACACGATGTCGCGCTCCGGAGCGAAGGCGTACTCGCGCTTGCCGACGCGGATCTTGTCAGCGGCCTTCACCGCCTGCATGACCGCCCGGAGGTCGGGCCGCTCCTCGCCGTCCACCGCCTGGCCGGCCAGCCCCGCCGTGACCGCCAAGTCGGTCAGGTGCCCCTTGCCCGTCCGGGCCAGGCTGCCCAGCAGGGTGACTTGGAGGCGCTCGCCGTCCGGCTGCTCGCGCTCGAGGCGTTCGCGAAAGTCGCGGGCGGCCAGGAGCGGGCCCAGGGTGTGGGAGGAACTCGGCCCGATGCCGACTTTCAGGATGGAGAAAACGCTGGGATAAGCCATGATTTTCACCGCAAAGGCGCAAAGCCCGCGTAAAAGACAGGACAGGGTTCAACACAGATATTCGCAAATTTGTTATTATTTGCGCAGATGATTTTTTCTTTATCAATCATATCAAGTGATCTGGTTCAACCTTCGTTAAAATAAGGTTTTTATACATGCTCCATTTTCTCCAAATCAGCTCCGCTCCGTACATGGAGCCGCTATCTCGACGGCTCGATGATCGTCGATTACGATGACGATTACGAGCACGATTACGATCGACGATTACGATCGGTCGCCGGTCATCGGTCACCGGTCAACGGTCATCCGCCGAGCACAAGCACGAGCACGGATTGAAACTCCGCACTCCGCATTCCGCACTCCGCACTGGTCAGTAGCTGTCTTTGCCCAGCACCACCTTGCCCTTGAAGGCGTGGTAGATGAACGCGGTGTACGCGATGACCAGCGGCATGCCGATCAGGGCGATCACCAGCATCACGGTCTGGGTCCTGGGCGTCGATGCGGCGTTGTAGATCGTCAGGCTCCACTCGGGGTTGAGACTCGACGGCACCAGCCTGGGATACAGGCTCAGGCCGCAGAAGCCCACCACGCAGGCCACCACGGCCGACGTGGCCAGGAAGGTCCCCAGCTCCTTCCCCCCCTTGGCCCCGATGGGCACGTAGACCAGGCCGCCCAGCAGCAGGACCAGCAGCACCCAGAAGATCGGATTCCCCAGGATGCCGGCAAACAGGGCGGGGTTGACGAAGAAGGTGGCCACGGTGGCCGCCAGGTACAGCACCACGAAGGCCATCCAGGCGCGGCTGAGCCAGGCCTTCACGAACGCCTGCTGGTCGCCGTCGGTCTTCATCGCCAGGTAGGCCGCTCCCTGCATGGTCAGCATGGCCACGCTAAGCAGGCCCACCAGGAGGGAATACGGGTTCAGCAGCCCCAGAAACGTGCCGGTGAAGTTGCCGGCCTGGTCCACCGGGATGCCCCGCAGGATGTTGCCCAGGGCGACGCCGAAGAGGAGCGCCGGCACCAGGCTGCCCAGGCCGAAGCACCAGTCCCAGGCGGCGCGCCAGCCGGGGGCCTCCACCTTGCTTCGGAACTCCAGCGAGACGGCCCGCAGGATAAGGAACACCAGCAGCAGCATCAGCGCCAGGTAGAAGCCGCTGAAGACGGTGGCATACACGACGGGGAAGGCCGCGAACAGGGCCCCGCCGCCCGTCAGGAGCCACACCTCGTTGCCGTCCCAGACCGGCCCGATGGCGTTGAGGTTGATGCGCCGTTCCCGCTCGCCGCGGGTGAACAGGTGCAGGATGCCCACGCCGAGGTCGAAGCCGTCGAGGATGGCGTAACCGATCAGAAGGACGCCGAAGAGCAGAAACCAAATGGTGTTGAGGTCCATGTCACGCCTCCTTCGGGGACTGCGCCGGTTCGGGCCCGTGCTGGATTTTCCGAACCAGCAGGAACACGTACAGGCTGCCCAGGGCAATGTAGACCAGGCTGAACAGGATGATGGAGAACAGGATCTCGCCGGCCGACACGGTGATCGAGGCGGCGTCTTTCGTTTTGAGCAGGTGGTAGACGATCCACGGCTGGCGGCCCACTTCGGCGGTGAACCAGCCGATCTGGCACGCCAGCAGCGGCAGCGGGATGGCCCACGGCAGGATCTTGAGGAACCAGCCGGCGTCCCAGAGCTTGCCCCGGTACAACAGGTACACGCCGATGACGGACAGCAGGATGAAGAGCATCCCCAGGCCGACCATGGTGTGGAAGGAGATAAACGTCGGCGCCAGCGGCGGGATTTCGTCCGCCGGGAATTGCTCGATGCCCTTGATCGGGGCGTTGATGTCGCCGAAGGCGAGCCAACTGAGCATGCCGGGCAGCTCCACCGCGGCCTTCAGCTCGGGAGGCTTTTCGAAGGGCACCGCAAACATCACGAGGGGGGCTCCCTTCTGGGTTTCGTACAGCCCCTCGATGGCGGCGAATTTTTCCGGCTGCGTGCGCGCGACCTGCCTGGCGTGCTCGTGGCCGGTCGGGAAGAGGGTCATCAGAGACCCCACCAGCGCGGCCACCAGGCCCAGCGCCAGCGCCTTCCTGGCGACGTCGGCCCCCTTCCCCTTCCGCAGCATCCAGGCGGCGATCCCGGCCATGAAGAACGCGCCGCAGACCAGCGCGGCGGCGATCACGTGCCAGTAACGCCAGACCGTCGAGGGGTTGAAGACCGCCGCGGCGAAGTCGGTCAGCTCGGCGCGGCCGTTCCGGACGACGAAGCCGGCCGGCGTCTGTTGCCAGGAGTTCGCCACGATGATCCAGAAGGCGGAGATGGTGGCGCCCACCGCGACCATCAGCGCCGAGAACCAGTGGACGCCCTTGGACACCCGGCCGCGCCCGAACAGGTACAGGCCCAGGAAGCCCGATTCCAGGAAGAAGGCGAAGACGCCTTCGGCCGCCAGCGGGGCGCCGAAGATGTCGCCCACGAACTTGGAGTACTGGGCCCAGTTGGTGCCGAACTGGAACTCCATGACGATGCCGGTGGCGACGCCCACGGCGAAGGTGAGGCCGAGCAGCTTGCCGAAGAACTGCCCCACGCGGGTCCAGGTCTCGTCCTGGCGGCGCCAGCCCAGCGTTTCAGCGACCACGAGGAGCCAAGCCAACCCGATGGAGATGGGCGGGAACAGGAAGTGGAACCCCACCGTCAACGCGAATTGCAGGCGGGCCAGAAACACAGGGTCCATGATGCCCTCCGGAAAAATGGTGATTGCAGATGATAGATCATTCCGGCTCCTTTCTCAACCATTTGCTCGTGCTCGTCTTCGTCATCGTTATCGTAATCGTGCTCGTAATCGACGAATGACCTCTGACCGGTGACGGATGACCGGTGACCGCAAGCAATCGCCGTGGTTGAAATCAGGGGGAGAAGTTCGCGCAAAGCCCGCCGAGAGGCAGAGTCGTAGAGAGATCCGGAGCGCGGACGTCCCCGTCCGCACGGTCGAACGGTGAATCGGTGAGTGGGTGAATCGGTGAATCGGCAGAACGGCAGATGAGTTTAACGGATTACGCCAATCGTCGAACGGCGACAATGGAGAACCCGGGGACCGGCATCCATGTACCAGTCCCCGGGTCTATAGTCTAGTATCCGAGACCGATCATGAGAACGAGCACGAGCACGATCGGTCGGCGGACATCTGAGTTCTTAGTTCTTCGTCACCTGGTCCAGAAGCGCCTTTTCCTCTGCGGACGGCGGCTCGCAGCGGCCCCCCAGGTGTTCGGCGAGGAACTTCTCGGCGGCCGCGTTGAACGCCATCCGGTTCTCCGGCCGGGCGAAGCCGTGGCCCTCGTCCGGGAACTCGATGTAGGTGACCGGCTTGCCGTTCTTCTGGATCGCCTCCACGATCTGAAGCGACTCCTTCACGTTGACCCGCGGGTCGTTCTTCCCCTGCCCGATCAGCAGCGGGATCTTGATCTGGTCCGCCTTGAAGAGCGGCGAGATCGACTTGATGTAGGCGGGGTCCTTGTCCCAGTCGCCGATGCGGACGCGGAACAGGTTCAGGAGCGGCGCCCAGTACGGCGGGATGGACTTGATCAGGGTGTCGATGTTGGACGGACCGACGATGTCCACGCCGCAGCAGTAGACGTCCGGGGTGAAGGCCGCGCCCGCCAGGGTGGCGTAGCCACCGTAGGAGCCGCCCATGATGGCCACCTTGGCCTTGTCGGCGATGCCCTCCTGGACGGCCCAGTTCACGGCATCGGTCAGGTCATCCTGCATCTTGGCGCCCCACTGGTGGTTGCCGGCGTTGAGAAAGGCCTTGCCGAAACCGGTGGAGGCGCGGAAGTTGACCTGCAGAACCGCGTAGCCGCGGTTGGACAGCCATTGGGCGTACGGGTCATAGCCCCAGGAATCCCGACCCCACGGGCCGCCGTGGACGAAGAGCACCATGGGCAGGTTTTTCGGCTCGACGCCCACCGGCAGGGTCAGGTAGCTGACCAGGTCCAGGCCGTCGCGGGACTTGATCACCACCGGCTTGACCTTCGCCAAAGTTACCTTCTCCAGGGCCGGCTGGTTGGTGAAGAGGAACGTGGCCTTCTTGGTGGTCCGGTCGTAGGAGTAGTAGCTGACCGGGCCGTCGTCGGTGTCGTAGCCCACCAGCCAGGTGTTGTCCGTCCGGTCGCGGCTGGCGATGAAGAAATCGCCCCGCCGGACCTTCGGCAGCGCCTCGAAGTCGGCCCGGATGGAATCGTCCAGCACGTGGTACTCATTCCGCAGGTAGTCCACGCTCACGGCCAGCGGCTGCCGCGTGTCGAGGTTCACGAAGACGCCGCCCACGTCGGCCTTCTCCGGCTTGTAGAGCAGCGTGTCCTTGCCGGTGGCCAGGTCCCGCCGGTAGAGGCACGCCAGGTCGGTGCCGATGTTGTGGATCAGGTACACCGCCTTGTCGTCCGGGGTGAAGTTCACGATGTTGGCCTCGTCTTCCGGGCCGTGGGTCAGGAGGTCGCGCCACTCGGCCTGGGGGTTGTCCCGGACCTTCAGGGTGGCACCGCCGTCGGGATTCATGACCTGGCACCCGAGGACCCGGAGCTGCTCGTCGGCCTCCCAGCTGACCACGTTGCCGGGATTCTTGGTGTCCAGGGCCAGCTCGCCGGACTGAAGGTCCAGTACGTACACGTCGTGGGCCCGGGGGTTGTCCTTGTTAAGCCCCACCAGCGCCTTGCCCGGGACCTGCTTCGACGTCTTGATGATCTGCGCCTGCACGCCCGGGAAAGGCGTCAGGTCCTTGGCCTCGGAGCCCGCCTTCCGCCAGTCGACGCGGTACAAGTGCCAGTTCTCGTCGCCATCCTTGTCCTGGATGTAGAAGAGCCAGGCGCTGTCCCACGACCAGCCGTAGCCGCGGATGCCGCGCTTGCGGTCCTGGGTGACCACCCGGTCGTCACTCTGGCCGATGGTGCGGACCCAGACGTTCATGACGCCCTGGTCGGGCGCCAGGTAGGCCAGCATCTTGCCGTCGGGGGACAGCTGCGGGGAGGACCGTTCGGGATTGCCGAACAGGATCTGGCGGGGGATCAGTTCCGGCGGCGCCGCGGAGGCGGCCGAAGACAGCAGGACGCCGGCGACCAGAGCGGCCGCGAGCAGGGTGCACACTTTCATGGATATCCTCCTGGATTGGATTGGTGACATTACCGATTCAGATCAACAAACGACCGGCAGCCGCGGACCAAGCGCAAGCAAACCTTGTCCCCGGCGCCGGTGCAGTTAGATATACGAGAATGGTGAGGAGGTTGTTCCTCGTTCTCCCTCTTGCTCGTGCTCGTAATCGTGCTCGTCATCGTACTCGTAATCGATTGAAGAAGTTCGCGCAGAGGCGCAGAGGACGCAGAGTTTGATCGAGACTCCATGCGATCCGTGTCTCCGTGGCGAAATCCGATCGAGCGATTACGAGTACGATGACGATGACGAGCACGCATACGCGTACGGGCACGAGTGAACATGTTCCAAATCGGGGTCGGTATCGGTATCGGAATCGGGGTCGACTCCAGAATCGATAGCGATACCGATCCCGATACCGACCCCGATGAGAATGGCACGCCATTTCCGAGTAAGCACGACTGGGGATGATTCACGTTGATTTCGCCCGGCAGACTGATTTACACTTTTTTTGTCAATTCCAACCTCGCCGCAAAGGTGGACGCCCATGAAGATCATCGAGATCCGCGCTCTGCCGGGAGCCAATTTCTGGAGCCAGAAGCCCGTCGTCCGCATGGTCCTCGACCTCGAGGAGCAGCGTGACACCCTCACCAGCCAGATCCCCGGCTTCGCCGACCGCCTCATCGAGCTGCTGCCGAGCCTCGCCGAGCACAAGTGCGCGCCGGGCGTGCCCGGCGGCTTCCTCGAGATGGTCCGCCAGGGCACCCGCCTGTGCCACGTCGCCGAGCATGTCGCCCTGGAGCTGCAGTGGCTGGCTTACATGGACGCCTTCTTCTGCCAGAGCTACCCGACCAAGGACCCGGGCGTCTACCAGGTGGTCTTCGAGTACTGGGTGGAAGAGGCCGGCATCTACGCCGGCAAGCAGGCGGTGCGGATCGTCGAGGGCGTCCTGGCCGCCGAGCCGGCCGCCGACATCGACGTCGACGCCGTCATCACCGAGATCAAGAACATCCGCGACGAACACTACCTGGGCCCCTCCACCATGGCCATCGTCGACGAGGCCCGCAAGCGCGGCATCACCGTGATCCGCCTGGACGACTACAACCTGGTGCAGCTCGGGGAGGGCCGCTACCAGAAGAAGATCCAGGCCAGCCTGACCTCCGGCACCGGCCTCATCGCCGCCGAGACGGCCGGCAACAAGAAGCTGACCAAGATGATCCTGGAGGACAACGGCATCCCGGTCCCCCGGGGCACCATCGCCACCCAGTTCGAGTCGGTCCGCGAAGACGCCGAGTACATCGGCTGGCCCGTGGTGATCAAGCCCTTCGACGGGCACCACGGCAAGGGCGTCACCGTCGGGGTGAAGAACGAGGCGGAGCTGCAGGCCGCCTTCGACCGGGCCCGCCAGCTGTCCAAGAAAGTGGTGGTGGAGGAGATGAAGGTCGGCAACGACTACCGCGTCCTGGTGGTCAACGGCAAGTTCATCGCCGCCGCCCAGCGGGTGCCGGCCGGCGTGACGGGCGACGGCGCCCACTCCATCCAGGACCTCATCGCCCTCGAGAACAAGAACCCCCGGCGCGGGCACGGCCACGAAAATGTCATGACCCTGCTCAACGTCTCGGCGGTCACCGAGGGCCTGCTTCTGGAGAAGGGCTACACCCTGGAGACCGTCCTGCCCGCCGGCGAGGTGTTCCAGCTCGAGCGGACCGCCAACCTGTCCACCGGCGGCACGGCCATCGACGTGACCCACAACGTCCACACCAACAATAAGTTCCTGGTGGAGCGGGTGGCGCGCATCATCGGGCTGGACATCTGCGGCATCGACGTCATCGCCCCGACGCTGGAGACGCCCCTCACCACCAACGGCGGCGCCGTCATCGAGGTCAACGCGGCGCCGGGCCTGCGGATGCACATCAGCCCGTCGGTGGGCAAGCCGCGCAACGTGGCCGCACCCATCGTGGATATGCTCTTCCCGCCCGGGTCCAATTCCGACATCCACATCTTCAGCGTCACCGGCACCAACGGCAAGACCACCACGGTGCGCCTGATCAACCACATCATGAAGGGGATGGGCCACAACGTGGGCATGACCACCACCGACGGCATCTACATCCGCGACCGGCTGGTCCTGGAAGGCGACACGAGCGGCCCGCGCTCGGCCCGGATGGTGCTCCAGGACCCGACGGTGGACTGCGCCGTGTTCGAGACCGCGCGGGGCGGCCTGCTGCGCAGCGGACTCGGTTACGGCACCGCCGACGTGGGCGTCTGCCTCAACGTCACCGAGGACCACATCGGCCTCGGCTACATCGAGACGATCGAAGACCTCACCAAGCTCAAGTCCATCGTCCCGTCCACGGTCCGGCCTGGCGGCTGCTCGGTGCTCAACGCCGACGACCGGTGGTGCCGCTCCATGGCCGCGGCGTGCAAGGAGAACATCGCCTGGTTCAGCCTGAACCCCGAAAACCCGGTCGTCCGCGAACACGTGGAGAACGGCGGCCTGGCGGTGGTCTACCAGAACGGTTACATCACCATCCTGGACGGGGAGCTGGTCATCCCGGTGGCGCGCGCCTACGAGGTGCCCATCACCATGGAGGGCAAGGCCTTCTTCAACATCCAGAACGCCCTGGCCGCCACCGCCGCCTGTTACGCCAACAAGGTGCGGGTCGAGGACATCCGGGTGGGGCTGTCGTCGTTCTTCCCCTCCCCCACCCAGATGCCCGGCCGCATGAACATCATCCCGATCCGCCACTTCGACGTGATGGTGGACTACGGCCACAACCCGAAGGCCTTCGCCAACCTCTTCGACCTGGTCGGGCGGCTGGACTACAAGCGGCGCCTGCTGGTGCTGGACGCGGTGGGCGACCGGCGGGACCAGGACATCGAGGAACTGGCCGCCATCGCGGCGCGCGGGGCCGACGAGGTGATCCTGTACGAGGACACGGACCTGCGCGGCCGGAAGAAGGGCGCGATCGTCGCCGTGCTGGAGCAGGGCTTCGCCAAGGCCGGCTTCCCGAAGGACCGCCTGACGACCATCATGGACGAGTGGGAGGCCATTTCCGCGGCGCTGGACCGCGGCCGTCCGGGCGACCTGATCGTCTACATGACGGGCCGCGTCCGCAAGGCCATCCATTTCATCTACGCGTACAAGGAGAAGAAGGACCCGCTGTCGGTCCCCCGCGCCGACGCCGACGGAATTTAATACTCACCACAAAGTCACAAAGAACACAAAGCAATCGGAACGCTGAACGTTGATCATCGAACGCTGAACTTTGAAAGGGAACCCTTCCAACATTCCAATTCCCGGTTTTCGTTCAGCATTCGGCGTTCAAAGTTCGACGTTGGATTGCTCTTTGTGATCTTTGTGCCTTTGTGGTGAATGCCCTACTGGGCGGAGG
Organism: uncultured Acidobacteriota bacterium; assembly: GCA_964412195.1. Classification (GTDB taxonomy): domain Bacteria; phylum Acidobacteriota; class JAAYUB01; order JAAYUB01; family JAAYUB01; genus CAYPNP01. Next base: position 32,962 of record CAYPNP010000024.1, read on the forward strand.
CGAAGTCGCGGATGACGGCCAAGGTCTTCTCGGGGCGGCCGCTCAGGATCACCACCAGCGTGCCGGCGGCGCCGCGGGTGAGCCCCGCCCGCCAGGCTTCCTCCGGATCGAGGAGGCGGTGGATTTTCCGGGCGCGCATCCCTGCCCCGCGGGCCCCCTTTTCCAGCAGCCCGACGATTTCCCCTTCCTTCCGGCCCCGCCGGTCGATCCCCTCGTAGAGATACAGCTCGTCGTAGGTGCGGGCCGCCAGCGCGCCCATGGTCTGGATCGCCTCGTCGGGCCGGTCGCCCGCGGCGTCGATCACGCCGATCTTCTTCTCCTTGAAGTGGCGCAGGAAGTCTCGCAGACCTTCGTACCCCACCGGGTTGTGGGCGTAGTCCAGCAGCACCTGGAAATCGCGGACCGGCATCAGGTTCAGGCGGCCCGCCAGCCGCTCCGGATCCGGGTAGAAACTCTTCAGGCCGTAGCGGATCGATTCCACGGGCATCCCGAAGGCATGCAGCGCTGCCACGGCGGCCAGGATGTTGTCGGTGTTCTGCAGCGCGCGGCCCCCGTGGGTCAGCGGCGCGTCGGCCAGGGCCATCACCCGGACCGCTTCGTCGTCCCGCCGGACCACGATGTCCCCGCCGTCCAGCACCACCGCCAGTCCGCCCGCGGCGGCGTGCTCCCGCACCGCGGCGCTGCCGGCCGACCGGGAGAACAGCGCCAGCCGGCTGGAGACCCGGCTTTTCATCTCGAGCACCAGCTCGATGTCGGCGTTGAGCACCGCGCAGCCCTCCGGGTAGACTTGCTCGGCCACCACCGACTTGGCGTAGGCCAGGTCCTCGAGGTAGGTGATGTCGTCACTGCCGACGTGGTCGTCGTGCATGTTCAGCACGATGCCGTAGTCGGCGTATTCGTAACCCAGGCCGCGGCGCAGGATGCCCTCCCGCGCCGTTTCGAGCACGGCGCTGTCGATGGTCGGGTCGTTGAGCACCGTGGCCACGTGCTCGGGATAGGTCATGTCCCCCCGCATCAGCCATTTGTCGCCGATGCAAAGGCCCTCCGTGCAGGTGAAGCCCACCTGCCGCCGCGCCAGCCGCAGGCAGTGCGCCAGCAGGTGGACGGTGGTGGTCTTCCCCAGCGTGCCGGTGACGGAGAAGACGGGGATGCGCGTCTGGGAGCCGGCCGGGAAGAGCATGTCCACCACCGGTTTGGCCACCGGGCGCGCCGAACCCTTGGTCGGCCGGAGGTGCATCCGGAAGTCGGGCGCGGCGTTGGCTTCGATGAACACGCCGCCGGTGTCCAGCAGCGACTCCTTGAGGGTGGGCGCCACCACGTCCAGGCCGGCGATGTTGAGGCCGATCACGTGGGCCGCCCGCTCCGCCAGGAAGCGGTTGAAGGGGTGAACTTCGCCGGTCACGTCCCGGGCGGAACCGCCGCCACGCAGGCTGCCGGAGACCTTCAACGGCACGGCCTCGCCCGCATGCGGCACCGACTCGGGCGTGTAGCCCCGGCCCGCCAGCAGGCGGAGGGTCAGCTCGTCGATTTCCACGCGGCTGAGCCGGGCTTTGTCTCCCACGCCCCGGTCCGGCTGGCGGTTGAGGTGCTCCACCAGCTCGCGGAGCGTCCGGCGGCCGTCCCCGGTCACCGTGGGCGGGGCCAGCTCCGCGGCCGCCACGAAGCGGTAGTTCACCACGAGGAGACGATAGGTGTGCCCCGGCACGTACTCCTGCACCAGAACCTGGTCGTCGAACCGGGTCGCCCAGGCGAAGGCGTCCCGGACCTGCCCGTCGTCCTGCAGGTCGAGGCTGACCCCCCGGCCGAGCTGGCCCTCGCCGGGCTTGACCACGACGGGCCGGCCCCGGTGGTGGAAGAACTCCAGCGCTTCGGAGAGCTTGTCGGTGGCCAGGGTTTCGGGGACCGGCACGCCGGCGGCCCGCAGCATCAGCGTGGACAGCCGCTTGCTGTCGGCCGTCTCGACACCGAGGAATCCCGTGTCGGAGGTGATGGTGGCGCGGATGCGCTTCTGGTGCCGGCCGGTGCCCAGCTGAACAAGGTTGTACTCGTCGAGCCGCAGGCAGGGGATGCCCCGGGCGCGGGCCGCGTCCGCGATGGCCTGGGTGCTGGGACCCAGCAGGCGCTTCTCCCGGATGTCCACCAGGTCGGCGATGATCTGGCGTACGTCGAACGGCCGGTCCTCCAGCAGGGCGTTGATCAGGTTGACGGCGGCCTTGCCGGCGTAGATCCCCGCCACCTCGTCCAGGAAGCGGAAAACAACGTTGTAGACGCCCGGCGTGGTGGTGCGCCGCGTCTTGCCGTAGGACACGTCCATCCCGGCCAGCGTCTGCAGCTCGATGGCCACGTGCTCGGTGACGTGGCCCAGGAGCGTGCCCTCACGCACCCGCAGCAGAAAGCCGCCGGGCATGCCCTCGGAGCAGTGGTGCTCTTCCAGGGAGGGCACCGCGCCGGCCAGCCGCTCAGGAAACCCCTCGATCTGGCTGGAGAACACCTCGTCGTACCGCCCGAGGTCCAGGCGCATCACGACGACCGGCCCGCCGCTGAAGTAGTTGGCCCCGTGCATGGCTTTGATGTCCTGCACGGTCAGCGGCCCCGGCGCAAATTCGTACTCGAGGTATCGGCTGAGGGCGTTCCGCATGTCCAATCCGGCTCCAGCGGTGTCTAATGGGACTGATTATACACGATTTGACCCGAATCTTTGACAACGAGGCTAGAGACTAGAGGCTAGAGGCTCGGAAACAGATCCCTACATCTGATCTTGATGCCCTAGTCTCTAGTCTCTAGCCTCTAGCCTCGACTCCCACCTTCAAAATTATGGAATTGGTTATTCGAACGACCCCTTCCGCAGCATCACCGCGTCGCGCACCAGCAGGACGCCGTTGGCGGCCAGGTGGTACACCCGGTCCTCCTTGTCCAGCAGGACCAGGTCGGCGTCGCCGCCGACGGCCACACGCCCCTTGCGAAGCAGTTTCAGGATGGCGGCCGGGCTGGAGGTAGCCACCGCCAGGGCGGTCTCCAGTGGCAGGCGCTCCTGGTGGACGCAATCCAGGATCTCGCGCAGGATGGACTTCGGCTCGCCCACCTCCAGCTTGACCAGGTTGCCGGCCACATCGAACGCGGGCAGCGAGCCGCAGCCGTCCGAGGAGAGGGTGATGTGCGGCAGCGGCACGCCGGCCTCCAGCAGGCCGGCGATGGCCTTGGACGGCTTCACCTCGTCGTCCGGGAAGTAGGGCCACGCGCTGGCCGTCAGGTCCAGCCAGCCGGTCTTCCCGTAGATCTTGGCGTCCTCGTAGATCCATGTATTGCGGTTGCAGTGGGTGGGGTAGAACTGCTTGATGGGCAGCATGCTGGCGTTGACGCACTCGTAGAGGATCCGGAACGGCTCCTGCAGGTCGCCCATGTGCAACAGGACGATGCCGGCCTTGCCGCCCAGCATCCCGCCTACGCGGGCGTGGCCGGCCAGGCGGACCAGTTCCGTCACGGTCGGGCAGGAGGAGCGGTGGTCGGAGATGGCCACCTCCCCTGCCCCGATCACCTCTTCGATCAGGGCGATGTCGCGGCCCACGTCCCCGAGGATGGTCGGCGTCGGCACCTGGTAGGCGCCGGTCAGGATCCAGGCCGACACGCCCTCCTTGCGGAGCGACTTGGCCTTCATCAGGACGCTCTCGACCGACCGGGTGAAGCCGTCGGTGCCCAGCGAGCCGATCACCGTGGTCACGCCGCCCTCGAGCATCTGGCTCAGGCGCAGCTCCGGCGTGCGGGTGGCCGGCCCGCCCTCGCCGCCGGCGCCGGCGATGTGGATGTGGGCGTCGATCAGGCCCGGGATCATCCGCAACCCGCCGGCGGAGATCACTTCGCATCCGACGCCCTTGGGCTCCGGGATCTTCTCCCCGATGGCGACAACCCTGCCGCCGCCCACCAGCACGTCCCGCCGCCCGAGGTGCTCGGGCGTGTAGACATCGCATTCCTTGAAGAGGATCATAGCTTCGGCATCTCCTTTCTTTCTCTCCGGATCAAAGCGCCGGTGGAGCGATCAAACGGTGAATCGGTGAATGGGTGAATCGGCAGAAAATCCTACCGTCTTCGCCGCTGACTCCTAACTCCCGACTCCTCACTCCTGTCTGTTCACTGTTCCCTGCTCACTGGTACTTGGCAACGAGTCCGGGCAGCAGCGGCGCCAGCGCGGCCAGCAGGACCTTGTCCTTGTCCTTCCGGCTCTCCACGGGATAGACAGTGTCCGCCTGCCCGGGCCGGTGGACGATCACCTGCTTCGCCTTCACCTCGATCAGGCAGCCGCCGGGCAGCAGGTCGCGCGCCAGGACCTTCTCCTCGCCTTCCGGGGCATCGAGGATCACCACGTCGGCACCGCGGTGGAACATGCCGGTCGCCAGGATCTCCTCCCGGCTGTGGGTGAACACGGCGAAGTCGACGCGCGGGTTGCGCAGGATGATCCGCACGTTCTGGTCGTGGCGGGGGTGCTTGTAGAACGGCCGCCCGTGGAAGGTGACGCCCTCCGCGGTCAGGCAGCCGACGCCAATCCCGGCGTGCAGTTCCTCGAGCCGCTCGCCCAGCATCCGGCAGAACGCCGCCGACAGTTTGTTGGCCGCGATGATGGGGATCCGCGCCGAGCCCTCGCGGGGGAAGTGGGACTCCATGATCCGGCCGGGCACGTCAATGGACCCGCCGATGGCCGGCGCCAGGTGCATGAAGACGCCCGGCGCGGCGTTGATCTCGATGATGCCGAAGTTGCCCTCGTCCCAGGGCTTGGCGATGTCCTCGGCCAGCACGTCGATGCCAAGGCAGGTCAGCTGGAAGAAGCCGGCGATGTCCTCCACCAGCTGGACGTTGCGGGGGTGGATCCGGTCGGTGACGTTGATGGACACCCCGCCGGCGGAGATGTTGGCCACCCGGCGCAGGAACACCCGTTCTCCGGCCTTCGGCACCGAGTGGAGCGTCCGGCTCTGCAGCTTCAGGAAGTCCAACAGGTTGTCGTCGGCCTTGATCCGGCACAGCGGCGAGCGCGCGTTGTCGATGCGCGCCGGGGTGCTGTTCTCCTTCTCGATCAGGGTCTCGATGGTGTCGGCCCCGTTCCCGTCCACGTAAGCCGGGATCCGCTGCAGGGCGGCGACGAATTTTCCCTTGACCGCCAGCAGGCGGTGGTCGGTGCCGTAGATCTGCTTCTCGACGATGGCGCCGTCGAACTTGGCGCCCGCCTGCGCGGCGGCGTCCACGATGGCCCGGAACGCCTTGCGCGCCTCGGTCGCGGACTGGATCCCGGTGGTCACGCCCTGCCCCTTGTGCCCGGCTACCGGCTTGACCACCACGGGGAAGCCGACCCGCGCCGCCTCTGCCTCGATCTCCCGCTCGGTGAAACAGTTGCGGCCCACGGGGGTGGGAAAGCCGCACATCTGCAGGAAGTCCTTGCACATGTCCTTGAAGGTGGTGAACTCGGTGTCCTTGATGCTGTCTGTGTGGAAGGTGGTGGAGCGCCCCCGGACCTGCTTGCGCCCGTAACCCCACTGGAACTGGTTCTCCTCGTACAGGTAGTGCACCGGGATGCCCCGCTTGAGCCCCGCCTCGATGAGCGAGTAGAGGGTCGGGCCGCCGTAGAGGGTCTTGTCGAAATCCGCCTGCAGGTCGCGGAACTTGCGGTCGATGTCGAACTCGCGGCCGCGGCTCAGCGCGGAGAGCCACTCGGCGGCGAGGTAGACCGCCGCCCGGGCGACCTTCTCATCCAGGTACTCCGCGGCGATCCGGGCCTCGCCCTCCTCCGCCGGCAGGATGACCGCCGGCCCGATGCACAGGTCCAGGTCCAGCCTCAACAGCTCGCCCAACGCCGCCACATACGCCTCGGCCGGAGTGGACCAAGCCTGGCCGCCCAGCTTCGGGAACTGCTTGACGATCCCGGCCGCCACCGCGGGCATCGGGATGCCGGAGCCGGCCTGCAGCCGGAAGGCCAGCGCCGGTCCGGGCAGATAGCCGTTGGAGCCTTCGTAGGAGATGAGGTCGCGGATTTCGAACTCGTTCATGCATTACCTCCGAATGGTATGGGTGCCGCGGGGATCCTTGGATTTGCCGAACAGGGCGCGCATCTGCTGGACCACGCCGCGCTTGGCCGCCGGGGACGCTGCGGCCGGAACGGCGGCCCCGCTGCCTCCCTCGAGCGCGGTCCAGGCGGCCAGGTCGAAGCGCGTGCCGGCGCTCAGGAAGCCGAGGCGCAGGCCCTCCAGCGAGACCGCCTCTCCGGCGGGCACCGCGGCGGCGTTGCTGCGGGCCAGCGGACCGGCGTCCAGCACGGTGGCCAAGCCACGGCCGATCACCTCGCCCGCACCGCCGGACCGGACCACCAGGGCGGTGTCCTCCGCCAGCCCGATGCCCCGCGGGCAGAGTCCCGCGGCCAGCGCCTGGGCCAGCCGGTAGATCCGGCCGCGTTCCACGAAGTGCGTATCCACGATGACTCCCGGCAGGAAGCCGAAGCCCGGGCTGTGGCGGACCGCCCCGCGCACCAGCCCCTGGTGGTCGCCGTTGTAGATGGTGACCTCGCCCGCGGCCGCGGCGCCGGCACTGGTGCCGGCGACAACGGCCCCGGCGTCGAAATTCTGCCGGATCTGTCCGAGCAGCGCGGTGCCCTCGAGGACGGTCACCAGCTGCTGCTGGTCGCCGCCCGAGAAAAACACCGCCGCGGCTGATCGAACCACCTCCAGGTGCTCCGGCCGGTCAGCCTCTTCGCGGCGGCGAATGTCCAGCACGTGGACTCGTCGGGCGCCCAGGTCTCCGAAGGCTTGCCGGTACTGCTGGCCGAGCTCCTGGGGGATGGAGCTGGCGGTGGTGACCACGGCGATTTCGCCGCCGCTGGCTTCTTCCACGACGCGCCGCAGGATGGTCTTCGCATCCCGCTTGTCCTCGTCGCCGCCGATCAGGACCAGTATTCCCTTCGCCGTCTCGGGCATCGCCGCTTGGCCTCCGTGCGCATCACTGGATGGTACGAATCGGCCGGCGGGCAGTCACCCGTCGGCCGTGGATTGAAGGCGCAGTATACCCCAGATGCCCCGAATTGAAAAGCCCCGCGGCGCGGTGCCGCTGGATTGCCGGCCGGACCGGCGGAACGGCCCCTTCCCGGCGGCCCGATCCTGGGCTATAATGCGCGCCTATGTCCGGAACGAGCATGCTGCACCCTCTGAAGATCGGCCGGTTGGAAATCTATCCCAACCTGCTCCTGGCGCCCATGGCGGGCGTCGCCGACCGGCTGTTCCGGGCCACCGTCAAGGGGTTCGGCGGTTGCGGGCTCACCTACTCGGAGCTGCTCAGCATCGAGGGGATCGTCCGGGGCCAGAAGCGCACCGTGGCGATGATGGCCCCCGATCCCGTCGAACGACCGTTCGCCATCCAGCTCTACGGCGCCCGGCCGGAGGCCATGGCCGCCGCCGCCCGGGTCGCCGTGGAGGCCGGCGCCGACCTCGTGGACATCAACTGCGGCTGCCCCGCCCGAAAGGTCACCCGCAGCTTCGGCGGCTCCTACCTGCTCAAGGACCCGCCGCTGCTGGAGAGGATCCTGCGGGCGGTGCGGCGCGCCGTGGATGTCCCGGTCACCGTGAAGATCCGCTCCGGTTACGCCGAGCCCGCGTTGAATTTCCTGGAAATCGGCCGGATGGCCGAGGATTGCGGCGTGGACGCCATCACCCTGCACCCCCGGACCCGGGCGCAGATGTTCACCGGACGCTCCAACTGGGACCACATCCGCCGGCTGAAGGAGTCCCTCCGGATCCCGGTCGTCGGCAACGGCGACGTGGTGGCGCCGGAGGACACCCCGACCATGTTCGCCGCCACCGGCTGCGACGCCGTCATGATCGGGCGCGGCCTGATGAAGAACCCCTGGCTGATCCGCCAGAGCTTCGACCTGCTGGACCGCGGCGGGTACGAGCCGGTCTCCGCCCGCGTGCTCCTCGAGCTCCTCGCCCGAACGGCGGCGGAGGTGGCCCGGCATTCCGTGGCCAAGGCTGCCGCCGGGGAGCTCAAGAAGATCTCCAGCTGGTGGATCCAGGGCTTCCCCGGCGCCGCCCTGCACCGCCAGCAGGTCTTCCACATGAAGGACCCCGCCGAAATCGTCGCCTACCTCCAGCATCTGGCAGCTAACCACGAACCACACGAAATGCACGAACAGAATCCAAATTCATAGCTCCGAATTCAACGCAGATGAACGCTGATTGCTGATGATTTCGTATGATCAATCATTGTATTGGATCATATCGCATCATAAGAAATCAGCGTTCATCTGCGTTGGATGCTTGGATTGGCTGCTGATTGAATAACTTTCGTGTGGTTCGTGTGGTTCGTGGTTTTGGTCTGTTTCGTGTATTTTGTGTATTTCGTGGTTATGGTTTGCGCTTGGGCGGTCTGGAGAGGAGGCGGGGGAGGGTCGCCTTGAACCGCAGGGCGGCCGCGTAATGCGGGAAGGCCTGCTCCATGGCGCGGAACTGGCGGTGGTGCCACTGGCTCCGGACCCGCCGAGTTGGCGGCGGCAGCAGCAGGTGCAGCGCCTCGTGGTATAACAGGTATTCCAGGAACCAGCCGGGTACGTCCGGCCGGTCCAGCAGCCGGCTGACCCGGATCTCGCCGCACTCCGGCCGGCAGTAGGCGAGACGGCGCCGCGCCGCGCCGCGCGTCCACCCGATGGCCCGTACTTCGATTTGTCCCTGGAAGTGCTCCGCGTTCACCCGTCCGAAGATCTCCGCCAGGTCATGGTACCGGCCGCGGGGTTCCGCCGCCGTCCGCGGCCGGGCGGCGGCCTCCGCCGCGGCGCTCTCCGTCAATTGCCGACAGAAGGCGGCCAGCAGGTTCCGGTCCACGGCCGCCGGAGCGCGACGCCGCAACCGCTGCAGGACGCAGCGCACCGCGGCGGCGAAGATCCCGGCCGGCGCGGCGGCCAGGGCGGTGTGGAGGCTCAGGCGGAGCTCGGCGTGCCGGCGGGACGCTCGGATCACCGTCCCCCGGTAGTCGCGGATCCGGACGAAGAGGCGCCCGGCCGAGAACCCGGCGGCCACGGCTTCCGTCCGGAGCGCGGCGCGGTTGGCGGGAGGGAAGATCTCGGGGGGCCAGCTACCGGGCGTTGTGAAGCTTCTGGTGGTTGCGGAATTTTTCAAAGCTGCGGAATTCCAGGATTTTCTTGCTGAGGGTGTTCCGGTTGATGCCGAGCACGTGGGCCGCCTTGGACACGTTGTACGCGGTCTGGCCCAGCACGTGCATCACGTATTCCATCTCCAGCTGCTGGACGGCGTCCTTGTAGTGGATGCCGGATTTGACGCAGTCCCGCACGTACGATTCCAGGTTTTGGCGCAGAGAATTCTTCAGTTCCAACATGGCTTGAAACGACCCCCTTCAGCTCTTTACCAGGAAACTTCGCGAGTGTAGCACAGCTCTGTTCGGGTTGCAAAGAAATTTCCGACGCGCCCCGCCGCTTTCCCACGGCCCCCGAATCGGCCGGCAACGGCGGTTTCATCTACCCGGGGCCGGAGCCGGCGGGGCCTCCCCTTCGGGCTTGTAGGAGCGCAGCAGGTCCAGCCAGTGGCGGTAGATCTCGGCGTACTTCCGCTGGAAATCCCGGCGCATGTCCGCCGGGACGGCGTATGCGGCGAGCCGGGCGCTGGTCAGCAGGTAGGGCGCGAAGGTGGACCGCTGCAAGGTCCGTCCGCCGAAGGAGAAGGCCCCCATGGCCAGGACGAGGACGGTGGCCACCAGCCAGGCGCGGACGAGGCCGAACAGTCCGCCCAGCAGCCGGTCCACCCATTTCAGCGCGGCGAATTTCAGGATCCGGTCGGCCACCCAGATGCCGATGCCTGCCACGACCAGCACGGCCAGAAACACGGCCACGAAGCCCATCCAGGACCGCACCTCCGGCGCCTCCACCCATCGCGAGAAGAGTCCGGCGGCCTGCGGGTAGAGCTGTCCGGCCAGGACCAGCCCCACCGCCAGCGCAGCAATGGAGATGACCTCCTTGAGGAAGCCCCGCACCAGGCCCAGCGCCGCCGAGCCCGCCAGCAGGATGATGACGCCCGCATCCAGCCAGGTCACCCGAATACTCCTCACGGAAACAGGGGAGAATTCCAACCACGAACCACACGTACCACACGAAAATGCAAATCCGGGTTTTCAATCCGCAATCCGCAATCCGCAGTCCGCAATTCTCTTTGCGCCCTTTGCGCCTTTGCGGTTCGATCAGAGGGTGTCGAGACGGGCGAGGAGGTCCTCGCCGGTGAGGCGCTGGTAGGCCTCCAGGTACTTCCTCGAGGTGTGCCGGACCACCTCCTCCGGCAGCGGCGGCGCCGGCGGCTGACGGTCCCAGTCCAGGCCCAGCAGGTAGTCCCGCACGTATTGCTTGTCGAACGATGGCTGGGCGCCGCCCGGCTGGTACCGGTCCGCCGGCCAGAACCGGCTGGAGTCGGGCGACAGCACCTCGTCCACCAGGGTCAGCTGCCCGTCGATCAGGCCGAACTCGAACTTGGTGTCGGCGATGATGATCCCCCGGGCGGCGGCTTCCTCGGCTGCCTGGAGGTAGAGCCCCAGCGAAGCCTCCCGCACCCGGCCGGCCAGCTCGGCCCCGACCAGCTCGCTCATCCGCTCGAAGGAAATGTTCTCGTCGTGCCCCACCACCGCTTTGGTGGAGGGGGTGAAGATCGGCTCCGGCAGCCGGCTGCTCTCGACAAGGCCTGCCGGCAGGGGGATCCCGCAGACCGTCCCGCTCTTCCGGTACTCGTTCCAGCCCGAGCCGGCCAGGTAGCCGCGGACGATGCACTCCACCGGCAGCACCTTGGCCCGGCGCACCAGCATGGCACGGCCCCGCAGCTGCGGCTCGAGAGGCTGCAGGACCGCCGGCATCTCCCGCAGGGAGGCGGTGACCACGTGGCCGGGGATCCGGCCGGCAAACCGCCGGAACCAGTGCATCGAGATCTGGTTCAGCACAATGCCTTTGTAGGGGATTCCGACCGGCAGGACGCAATCGAATGCGGAGATCCGGTCGGTGGTGACGATCAGCAGCTGGTCTTCCAGGGCGAAGATCTCCCGGACCTTGCCGCTGCTGACCTTGGCCAGTCCCGGCAATTCCAGGTTGAGCAGTGGGGCGGCCGACGCTGGGTCTCTCATGGGGCTGCTACCTCCTCACGACGGGGGATGGGAAGCGGAATCTTCGCAACTTTCGGACCGGTTGGCAAGGACTTTTTCGAACACCGCCAGGGTGCCCGCCACCATGTGCTCCACGGTGAATTCCGCGCGCATCCGCGCTTTCCCCTGCTCCCCCCACAGCCTGGCCGTTCCGGGATCCGCTGCCAACCGGTCGAGGGCCTCCGCCAGGGCCGCCTCATTCCCCGGCGGCGCCAGCACCCCGGTCTCGCCGTCGGCCACCACGTCGGGGATGCCGCCAGCCCGGCTGCCGGCGACGGGCAGCCCCGCCGCCATGGCGTAGAGGGCCACCCGGCCGAAGCCCTCCGACCGGGAGGGCACGACCAGCGCGTCGCAGGCCTTGATCACGGCGATGAAGTCCTTCCGGAAGCCGAGGAAGCGCACCGCCCCGGCGCAGCCCAGGCTGGAGCCCAGCCGGCGCAGGTTCTCCGCCTCGGCGCCGTCGCCGGCCACCACGAGCCCGGAGCCGGGATGTGCCTTGCGATGTCGGGCCAGCGCCCGCAGCAGGACGTCCACCCCCTTCTCCGGGGTCAGGGCGGCGACGCAGGCAAACACGGCACCGGGGACGTCCGGCCGGACCTCGACGGCGGCCGGGACCGATTCCACCTCCTCCGGCCGGATGCCCTCGTGGACCACGGTGATTTTCCCGGGCGGGATTCCTCCGCGCTCCAGCGTCTTCGCCACCGCCCTGGAAATGGCCAGGAAGTGGTCGGCGCCCCGCCGGTATTTCCAGCGGGAGAAGGCGTTGTCCCGCAGCGGGAAATCCACCCGCCGGGCCACCACCCGGGCCGGCCGGAGTCCGGAATGCGCCGAGGCGTAGATCCCTGCGGTGACGGGATGGGGCGTGTTGAAGAGGACGCCGTCCGGCCGCAGCTCCGCAAACAGGCCGGCCAGGAAGCGCGCCGTCCCCGCGGACATCTCCCCGCCCGCCTCCCAGGGGCGGCAGGGCCAGCCCTGCGCCGCCGCGCGGCGGGCCAGTTCCCCGCCGGCGGCCGCCGCCAGGGTGAAGGGGACCCCGCGGGCGGCCAGGCCCTGCAGGAGCGTGAAAACGGAATCCTGCCCTCCGCGCCAGACCTTTTCGTCGTCTACTATCAGGAGTTTCATCGGTTCCCAGGCTCTTGTATCTAATTCAAAGTCGGATTCAACCGATCGTAATCGTCGATCGTAATCGTAATCGTCATCGAGACCGTTTGAAAATTACTCCGCTTCATCGAATAACGCATGATGGATTCAAGGTGCCCCTTGGTGACATGTGTACCGTGGTGTCTACACGATTACGAGAACGATTACGATTACGATCGACGATTACGATCGGATGATCCGCATTCTGTAATCTCCTCACTCCTCACTCCCAGCTCGTACAGCCGCGCGTACCGGCAGAAGGTCGAGACGGCGGACATCCCCGCCACCAGCAGCCCCGCCCCGCCGTCCAGAAAGCCGCGCTTCAGCACGTAGCTCTTGACGAACGCCGCGACCGGGCGGGACGCCACCTGGAGCGCCGACGCCCGGCGGCCCCGCTCCCACAGGTCGCGCGCCGCCAGTTCGGCGTAGGCGCCTAGCTTCCGGACATACTCGCCCATGTCGGCATACGGATAGTGATGCAGCGGGTGGATGAACGTGCCCACCGGACCGTCCACGCGCACCGACTCGTGGACCCGCCGCGGCGCCCAGCGGCCCGCGGCGCGGTGGTAGAGGCGGAGCTGGTGGTCGGGATGCCAGTCGGTGTGCCGGATCCAGCGACCCGCGAAGAAGGCCAGCCGGGGGATTCGGAATCCGCGCTCCGGCCGGTCGGTTCCCCGCCAGCGGGCGATCTCCGCTGCCAGCTCCGGCGAGCAGGCCTCGTCGGCGTCGAGGGAGAAGACCCAGTCGTGGAGGGCCTGCCCCGCGCCGAAATTCTTCTGGTCGACGAAGCCAGTCCAGGCCCGCTCCAGCACCCGGGCCCCAAGTTCCCGGGCCGCCGCCACCGTGCCGTCGGCGCTGCCGGAGTCCACCACCACCACCTCGTCGGCCCACGCCACCGAGCGGATGGCCCGGGGGAGGTCCCGCTCCTCGTCCCGGGCGATGATTACCGCCGAAACTCGCTTACTCTCTGCCATCATGGATCCTCAAGCTCTCCTTGACACCCAGGTTCGATGAGGCTCTCCGTGGCCTGGCAAAGGAGATCCCAATCGGAGCAACTCAACGCAGATCGACGCAGATTCTATATGATTGACGCTGATCTATCCAGATTTGATCATAAGCAATCATAAGTCAATCTGCGCAAATCTGCGTTGAATTATTTCGGAAGGGGCTCTCCAGAAACTGCCATCAGCCCCGCGGAGTCCGCATCCAGGCGTCGATGATCCCCGCCAGCGCTGCCGGATCCACTTCCGCCCAGACTCCCGGTCCCGATATCGTCACCGGCAGGATCCAGCCGCTGCGTCCTTTCCGCGATGCCCCCGCGTCCGGGTTTGGCGTTCCCTGCGCCTCCCGAAACACCCGCGGGAGGACCTCCCCTGCGGTCGCCACCCCCGGATCCAGATCCCCTTCGTCGAAGGCGAAAGCCGTGGCGTACCCGCACAGGGCCCGGGCCTCGACCGCCGGCATCCCGGCGCGCAGCCAGGCCGCCAGCCCGACCCCGTGGGCGGACAGCTCGGCCGAGAAATAGTCCAGCTCATCCGGCAGCGGGTCGCGGACCAGCAGGGCGTCGAGCCCCACCTTGTGGCCTTCCTGACCGTAGGGGATGATGCCGAACTGCAGCAGGTCCCTGTAATGGAGGGCCAGCACCACCGGCGCGCCGGTGCGGTGCTTCAGGGCATAGATGAACTGGAACACGTCCCACTCGGAGATGTCTTCATCAGCCGCCTGTGCGGCGTCTGCGATGTCGGGAAAGGTCGGCATGCCCGGCCTGGCCAGTCCGATGATTCCATAGGGCAGGTTTTCCAGCAGGCGGGCCAGGAATTCCATCGCATGCGTCCGGTCCCGGCGCGGGAACGGGAAGAACGGGATCACCGGAAGGAGGCCGCGATAGTCGCACTCGGTGAAAGCGTCCTTGAGGCGCATCGGGCCCTGTCACTCCAACCCGAATTTCTTCCGCCGGGCGGACAGCGCCTTCTCCGGCAGCCCCAGCAGATCGGCCGCGCGGCGCCGGTCGCCGCCGGCATCCTCCCAGGCGCGGCGCAGGGCCGCGGCCTCGAGCCGCTCCGCCTCGGCCTTCAGCCAGGCTTCCAGCCCGCTCTGCCGGATCATCTCCAGCGGCACCGACTCCCCCGCCCTCGCCTCCGGCGCGGCGCTCGGGAACAGGTCGCTCACGGAGAGCCGGCCGTCGTCGTCCACGATCACGGCGCGCTCCACCAGGTTCTTCAGCTCCCGCACGTTGCCGGGCCACGCGTAGGCGGCCATGGCCGCCAGGGCGTCGTCGCCGAGCGCGGGCGCCGGCTTGCCGAACCGGGCGGCCGCCTCCCGGAGGAAGAAATCGGCCAGCGGGGCGATGTCCTCCGGGCGCTCGCGCAGGGGGGGGATGTGGACGGGGAACTGGGCCACGCGGAAGTACAAGTCCTTCCGGAACCGCTCCTGGGCCATGGCCGCCTCCAGGTCGCGGTTGGTCGCCACCACGATCCGGACGTCGACACCGATGGGGAAGTGGCCGCCGATGGGGGTGATCCGCTTCTCCTCGAGCGCCTTGAGGAGCTTGGCCTGCACCCCGACGGGCATCTCCCCGATCTCGTCCAGGAAGAGGGTGCCGCCCGAGGCCAGCTCGAACTTGCCCTTCACGGCGGACTCCGCGCCCGTGTAGGCGCCGCGCACGTGGCCGAACAGCTCGTTCTCCATCAGCGTCTCGGGAATGGCGGCGCAGTTGACCTCGACGAACGGGCCGCCGGCGCGGGGGGACAGCAGGTGGATGGTCCGGGCGAACAGCTCCTTGCCCGTGCCGCTCTCCCCCAGCAGCAGGATGGTAGCGTCGGTGGCCGCCATGCGCTGGACCTGCCGGGCGACACCGGCCATCGCCTCGTTGCGGCTCAGGAGCAGCGGCAGCTTGCGGTGCTTCTGGAACTCCTCGCGGTAGATCAGCACCTCGCTGCGAAGCCGGTCCACCTCGATGCTGCGCCGGATCAGCTGGAGCAGTTGCTCGAGCTGGACGGGCTTCTGGATGAAGTCCACCGCGCCCAGCTTCATCGCCTGGACGGAATCCTCGATGGTGCCGTAGGCGGTCATGACCACCACCGGCAGCGTCGGCTGCTGCGCGCGGACGGCCCGGAGCAGCTCCATGCCCGAGCCTTCGGGCAGCCGCAGGTCCAGCAGGATGAGGTGGTAATGGGCGGAGCGGAACCGCTCCAAGCCCTCGTTCAAGGTGGCGGCGGCATCCACCCGGAACCCGTTCTCCTGAAGGAACTCGGCGAGCATCTGGCGGTGGGAAACGCGGTCTTCCACGACCAGGAGATGGCTGTCGCCCAGGCCTCCGGAGGCCGCAGCCGGGTCGGCAGGGATTTTGGGCGGTTTCCTGTCCAACTACTGCTTTTCTTCTTCCAGGGGAGGCTGGGACATGCCTTCCTTTTCCGCCTCGCGGATCACGCCGGCGGGGACGCCCTTCTTGCGGGCTTCATCCTTCAGGGCGTTCAGCTCTTCCTTGGCCTTGGTCAGGCTGACCTCCGCGTCGTTGAGCTTCTGGTTCGCCGCGGTCATCCGCGGCTTGTAGATCCGGTCCTGCTCGACGCCGCTGGTGTTCCGGAAGTAGTCGTTCTTGGCCTGGTTCAGCTCCAGGTAGGCGACGTCCCGCTGCCGCTGCGCGTCCTGGACCTCGCGGAACTTCTGGACCAGCTTGTCCTTGTATTCCTTGTTGGGGTCGGTCTTCTCGGCGGTCCCGGCGCCCGCGGCCGCTTCCCCTTCCGCCGTCTCCTTGGGCTTGGGCAGGGTCGACTGCGAGACGTTGCCCTTGGACGACTTCAGGTCCTGGTTGGTGTAGACCTTGGCGGGCTTGTTCTTCTCCCGATCCTGCTTGCCCTTGTCGGACAGGTCGGTCAGGCTCTGGGCCGCGAGCGGCAGGGTGAACAGCGCCAAGATCAGCCAGAATGCGATGCGTTTCATAGGGTGTCTCCCGGGAATCGTTTTCCTTGCTGCATTATATGTCAAACATGTCACATGGGTCAACCCTGCCGCAGACGGCTCAACCGGTGAACGGCAGGGTGGTGATGTGCCCCACCAGGTAATTCTGCAGAATGGCCAGGTCCGTCACGTTGACCGTGCCGGAGGCGTTCACGTCGGCCCGGGCGGTCCCGCCCGGCAGGACGGTGGCGTTGTCGGCCAGGTAGTCCGCCAGCAGGGCCAGGTCGTCGGCGTCCACGTCGCCGTCGTTGTCCACATCGCCGTAGCCGGGGTTGGCCGGCACGCCGAAGAAATCCATCACCTTGCCCCACACGTACGCCTTCGTGTCATTGCCGGTGCCGTCAATCAGGCCGCCGAACTCGAAGGAGCTGGCGATTGTCTTGTAGGCGGGGCTGGTGGAGGAATACGAAATCCAGACGCTTTGCCGCGTGTAGTTCGGCGGGTCATTTTTCTCGTTTTCGAACCATTTGGTACCGACGCCGGCGATCTTGTCGATAATGTCGATGAAACAATTGTCCTGCGTCAGGTCGAAGTACAGGGTCCGGCCGGAGACCGGAGAACCGGTGATTCCCCGCACCCGCCACATGTCGGCCACGCCGCCGTCGGAGCTGGGATTCACTTGGAAGGCCGTCGAGAAATTGAACGCGCCGTAGGCATGCGGGTCCTGGTACCAGACGTCGTTGCCCTCCATGTAGATCTTCCCGCCGGCGTTGAGGTAGGCCACCAGGTGGTTGCCCTCGTTGCTTTCAAATCGGTGCGCCGTGTTGAAGACGCAGTTTGTGCCGACGCAGATCACCAGCAGCTGGTACTGGTTGAAATTCATGGTGGCCAGGGTGGTGTGATCGTTCAGATCCACCTCCAGAAAGTCGTATTGGTACCCCAGGCTGGTCAGCAGCGGTTTGATCGTGTCCGTCGAGCTGTAGGGATTGGGCCCGGTATTGGTCTGGTTGCGGTCCAGGTTCAGGACCAGGATGTTGGCGGCCGGCACGGAAAGGGTACACAGCGCGGCCAGCGCCAGCGACAGGATTGCGTTTCGAACCATGAATCCTCCAGAGCGGTGTTATCTCGTGTCTCGGGCGATTCCGCTGGCGTCCAGGCCTTCTGGCGGTCCGGACCAATCCGGCCTGCCGGGACGTGCGGCGAATCCGTCCATCCCAAACCAACGCCGGCTGGAAGCCGGCGCCACAGCGGCTTCCCGCCGTCAGCGGCCGTTGTCCTGAGCGGCCTGTCGCTGGTCGGCCATCCGCTTGTACTGCTCGGCCACCTTGGGCGCCAGCACGCCCGCCTCGAGGGACTTCTGCAGGCAGGCATCCAGCCGCTGCTCGGATTCCCGGGCGGCATCGATGGCCGTCTTCAGATCCTTATCCAACGCCTGGATCTGTCCCTGGATCCGCTTGCGGCCGGCGTCCGACGTGGCCTTGGCCTGCTGCTGGTGGAGTTCCGCCCACCGGTTCTGCAGGTTCATGGCGCCGGCCTGGCATTTCTCGTTCTCCTGGTACGCCGCCGCGGTATCGGCTTTCAGTTTGTTCCCGGCAAGGTCCAGGTTCGGCTTGAACCAGTCATCCACGGGCGACTTGGCCTTGGCGCCGGCCGTGTCCTTGCCCTTTGGGGCGCCGAGGGTCGACTGGCTGATGTTGCCCTTGCCCTTGTACTTCTCCAGGTCGGTGTCGGTGAAGGTGCGCTTCTTGGCCGGCGTCTCGGCCGGCTTGGACTGGCCGGAGGCCTGAGCCGCCGCCGCGCCCGCCGCCGCCAGGGCCAGACTGCCGGCGCAGAAGCCGGTCACGAGGGGCTTGACGAACCATGTTGCTTTCATGAGATTCCCATCCCGTTTCGGTTCGAAACCGTCGCAATTTTAAAACACTTTGGGGGAGAACGAGAGGAAAAAAAGAGGCCGGCCCCGCGGCCGGCCCCGTTCTCGGTTTACTTGAACTCGCGCCAGTAGTTGTTGTGGACCTCCACCCCCGCGGTGGGATTCATGTCGTAGGTCACGTTGCCCTTGCTGGTGTCGAACTTCTCGAACTTGTGGGTGCTCTGGCTGAAGCCCCACCCCCACAATTCGCCCGTGCCGATGTCGGTCCAGCCCTCGCCCCGGGCGCCCTTGTGGAACGCCGAGGCCCGGCCGTAGAACGTGCTGCCGGAGCCGAGGTCGACGGGCGCCTGCGCGCTGAGGTATCGGCCGGTGGTCATGTCGAACAGGTAGGCCTTGGAGCGGCCGGCGTTGACGGTATGGGTGATGGGGTCGCAGGTCAGCCCGCCGCTGGCGTTGGGGAAGAAAAGGTAGGAGGTGAAGCCCATCCAGACCGTGTCGTCCTGCCAGAACAGGGTGGGCCGGAACGGGCTGGATTCTCCCTCCCCGGGGCTGGGCATCTCGAAGTAGAAACCGCCGGAGGAGGCGGGATTGAACGTGGAGGCGGTCCCGGTGGACGCGACCAGGGAAGCGGTGGTGTTGAGGCCGTCGCCGAGGTTCTCTTCCACCAGGCAGTAGGCCACGCCGGGCTTGCGGACGCCGCCGACGGCGGTGTCCGTGGGGGAACCATACTCCGTGAACGCGATCAGGGTTTTCTTGCCCGAGCCGGTCAGGTAAACCTCGGCCACGAAGGGCACCGAGTAGACCGGCGTCAGGTTCTTGGTCTGGAAATACTTGGTCATGGTGGAGTTGGCGATGTTGGTGCCGTCCAGGGTGAGGCGGTACAGGTAGCCGGCGTAATCCCCGATGAACACCTTGTCGATGTAACTGTCGTAGTCGGATGGTTTGTCATAAAGCACCGGCGGGGCGAAGAAGCAGTTGCCCACGGCGCTGAGGTTGGACGTCGGGGTGGCCCCAAAACCGGTCTGGGTCGTGTCGGTCATGTGATACTGGTACAGGATTTCGGGGGTGGTGGTGGATGAGGCGACATTCAGGATATACACCGATTTGCCCATGGCCGTGGGATAGGGATTGCTGGGATTCAGATTGAATCCGGATCCGATCACGGCGCCGAAATAGCCGAACGGGTAATTGGTGGTGCTCGGCGCGAAGCGGCCCAGGCCCGGCACGGACCAGGTTTCACCCAGCGGATGGCTGGACACCCCGCCAAACCGCCACATGTACGAAGGTGCGTTGGGATCCGTGATGTTCAGGCAGAAATACTCCCGCCCCCCCGCGCCGAGGCCGAAGACGCACACGGTCCGCCAGTCGCCGCTGGCCATCCGGACATCCATGGTTTTGGGAGAGGAAGCCATATAGTAGTAGTGGGGGCGCCGGCCGTAAATCCGATCTCCGTACACGTCCGGCTGGCCCTGGCTGGAGGCGTTGCCCGAGGCGTACATCTCGGTATAGAGGCGGGCCGGTTTGGTGGTGGTGCCTTCGATGGCCGGCGGCATGATGAGGGCCCACAGCTCCTCGCCTGTCAGGAGGTTGACGCAGTGCAGCATGCCGTCGTTCGTGCCGATCAGGGTCATGGGGGTCCGGTCGGACAGGTTCTTGGCCCAATTGATGTACTCGGCGGTGTTGTAGAGTTTCGGATTGGGCGGCCCGATGAAAGCGGGAGTGCTGTAGGTGACGGAACCCATGGGTTGGGAACGGATCCAGTTGATGAACGCGTCCATCTGGGCATCGGTGAGGCTCAATCCGGCGAGGGACCGGATGCTGCTGCGGTTGCTGGTGGTGAAGCTCCGGAGTGAGGTCCCGTCCAGGTAATAGATGGTGCGGGTGGCGGGGTCGACGTTGTCCAGGTATTCGCCGAAATCCCAGAGCAGGTAAGGGGAGGTCTTGGTGAAGTCGGTGAGGAAGTCGACCTTGTCCGCCTGGCTGGAGGTGGTCAGGGCCTGGAAGGCGCGGAGGTGCCCCTTGAACACGGGGCTGTAGGTGCAGGAGGCCTTGAGCACGACGTTCTGCAGCTCCACCTTCGCCGGCATGGCCACCGGCCAGGAGATGGCGTCCGGCTTGATGTACCCGAGAACGGGCTCGGTGTCACCGCTGATCTCGGTGCCGAGCTGGCCCAGGATCTTGTCCAGCGCGGCCAGCAGGCTGGCCTCGTTGTCGGCGAAATAGGCCTGGGTGGTCCCGCCCCGGCTGGCGATTCCGTCCAGGCCAGCCTTGTCCGAGGCGCTCTGCAGGCCGAATCCCACCACGAAGGTGTCGATCTTGTATGTGTTATGCAGCGTTCCGGCGGCGTTCTGGGCGGTTGTGACACCCTCGCAGGTGTCCCGGCCGTCCGTCAGCAGGAGCACGGCATTGTACCGGCAGGCATAATAGGGATCGATGGAATTCTCCACCTGTGTCCAGTACTTGTCGGTACCCGTGGTCAGGTCAAAATAGTAGGCATTCGAGTTGCTCCCGCTGCGGTTTTTACCGACGCTGTATTGCAGGATCGACTCCAGGGAGTAGCTGATGGGAGTGCTGCCCCGGCCGCCCAGCTCGGTCATGAACGGCGAGCTCAGGCCGGGCACGTTGACGCAGCCGGTGCTCCGGTTGAAGTTGCGGTCCACCCAGATCCGGATGCCGGGCCGGTTGTCGTAGCCCGCGTCCACGCTGGATTTGAACCACTGGTCGTCGTCGGTCAGGGCGGCGTGGTAGATGGGCGTCAGCAGGCGGTCCCGGGAGCCCGAGCAGCCGGAGCCGGACCAGAAGTACGTGTTGTAGGTCGGATAGGTCGTCCGGTAGAGGCCGGAGGGGAAGTAATAATAGGACCCGGCGATGCTGCTGGCGGTTGCGTAGTCGCTGTTGTTGGTGTAGGACCAGAACGACCAGCGCACCCGCAGGCTGTCCCGGCTCATGAGGGAGGTGATGGCCGTTTTGGTGATGTAGATCTTGGAGTCGGTGCGCAGGCCGGCATAGTCGTAGTTGCTGCACTGGCCGCCGTCGGGGCCGTTGGGCTGGCAGGACATGCTGCCCGAGACGTCGATCATGAAGTGCAGGTTCGGCGGCAGGATCCGGCCGATGGGGTCGTTCGGGTCGTAGAGCGGCACGCTCTGGCCCTGCTGGGCCACCGCCGCGGTCAGGCTGAGGGCCGCCAGGACGACCAGGGCGAAAAGTCTTATTCTCATGATGTCCTCCCGATCATTGCGTCGCTTGGATGTTGATATTGCCGGGGCCGCCGCCGAAGGAATCCTGGGACGCGTCCATGGTCGGCGCGTTCAGGAAGATCTCCTCCTCCAGGATCTTGCGACTGCCCATGTAGCTCTCGCCCACCGAGCGGATGAGGAACCGGCCATCCGCCTCGATATGCAGGTTGCCGGAATCCACCTCGCCGGCCCAGTTGTTGTTCACGACATAGACGCTGTACCGGCGGTTCGTGTTGGGATCGATCACCGCCGAGACCCAGGTGTTGCCGTTCTGCGGATCCAGCATCCGTTTCCAGATGCTGCTGCCGGGAGGGGCGTTGGTAAAGTCCTGGGCGCCCCCGCTCATCTGGTACATTTCACTGATCCGGTCCCGGGAGTTCAGGCCGCGCAGCACGCGCTCCGCGTGCCGGAGGCCGGCTTCGGCGGCGTAGAACGCCTCCTTGCCGTAAGCCTCGTTGCGGGTCACGAACACCTCCGACGTGGTGATTAACACGACGCCGGTGGCCAGCATGGACAGCGCCAGCACCACCAGGAGCGTCACGATCATGGCCACGCCTCGGTTATTGACAGGAGTCGGTTTATTGCCCATCGTGTTTCTCCTTTCCTAAGTCCCGTCACTGCAGGGGGAACGGGCGGAGGTTGCGAAGCTGGATGACTTCGGTGATCACCTCGCGGTACTGCGGTGTGGTTCCGGGGGTCCCGGCGGCATGATCCTCGACGGCCGGCCGGCGGTAATAAATGTCCTGGGTGCCGACCTGCCGGCCGGCCATCACCTCGGGCACCATGACCGTGCGGCCGATCAGGGTGATGCGGATAGCCCGCAGGGTGGCCATCTGGGCGACGGTGAGGCCCTGGAGGTTGGTGTTGACCCATTCGCCCGCCTGGATGGCGCCGTCGCCGCTGGAATCCAGCCCCACGGCCACCTGCATGTCCTCCACATACTCGGCGACGACCTCGGGAGTCCGGGGGGTGGCGCAGGCGGAGGTGCCGGAAAGGGAGCCGCCGACCTCTTTCCGCATCAGCCGGGGGATGATGGGATCCGTCTGGTCGATGTAGTACTCCCAGACCCGGACCTTGGTGAGCAGGCTCCCGATCGCGTAAGGGTTCGCGAATCCGCTGGTCGGGTTGATGCTCGCGTTGCAGGACTGGGTGAACGTCAGGTTGTAGAGGTTGTTGCCGGTTGGCCCGGTGACGGCGCAGATCTGACACAGGTCCGCATTGGCCACCGCGCCGGCCTCGAAGGGATTCATCAGCAGGTTGGCGTTGGTGACCAGGGCCATGTCGCAGGGCTGGAACGGCGTGCCCAGGACCTGCACGCTCTGGAGAGTGGTTCCCGATGCGTAATCGATCGCCAGGGAGGCATCGTTGACGATGTCCGGATACACGATCCGCATGCGGTCCGGCTGGGTGCTGTCATAGGCACTGTAGGCGCCGAGGCCGGCGGTGTAGGAGCCGGAGTTCGCCAGGTTCAGGATGGGGAACGGAACGTTGCTCAACACGTTGGGGGTGAACGGCTTGCTGAAGGCGCCGATGGGCCGGAGGTCGGCCGAGATGGTCTCCATGGCGAAGCGGAGGTTGGCCCGGAGCATGGCCAGTGTGATGTGGGCCGTGGTGGCGCGCTGGTTCTGGACGAAGATGGCGGTGGCGCCGCCGATGATCAGGAGCATGACCACCAGCGTGATCATGGCCTCAATGAGGGAGAAGCCGCGGGGACGGAGAAAAGTGGTTTTCATGTTCTCGTCCTCCTTAGTTGTCGTCCCGGTAGCGGTAGGTCACGACGCGCACCTCGCTGCCGGCAGGATCGGTGCCCATCAGTTGGGCGTAGGTGGCGGTGTACCGGGCCACCACCGTCACCTTGGCCATCCGGATCATCCCCGCCGGAATGTCGCCCGCGTCGATGGTGCAGGTGTACGAGAACCGGGTGTCGTCGTAATCCACCCCCGGAGTGATCCCCAGCTGCGTGTCCGTGGGACTGGAACCATCCACCAGCGGATCGGTGTCGGCCAGCAGCATCACCCGTTCCGTCACCAGCTGGGCCACGTTCATGACCCCCTGCACCGCCCCGGCCGAGCCGTTGTTCCGCATGGCCTGCAGGAACACCTTGGCCACGCCCAGGACGGCGAACGCCATCAGGACCATGGCCACCAGTGCGGTGAGCAGGGACACGCCCCGCCGGTTGCACCGCATGAGACGCTTTTTCTTCATTTCACCACCTCGCGCTGGACCTTACAGTTATTAATATATCCAAATTACATATTTCTATATGCAATTCAAATGCCGGTCTTTCAAAATGATTATCTCATTCATTCCAAACCGGTTGATTGACCTCTCGCGCGAATTGGGCCCGGCGGTTGGTAACAATTTGTGACCAGGCGGACAGAGGAGGCCTTTCTCTTTCCGGAACAAGCCGTTTGCAACGCCCGAGTGGAGAATGGTGAATCGGCAGAGCTGAGGTTTTCTGCCGGAGCGCGGAGGTTCCCTTCTGCACGGTCTGGCTCACATGATTTACCATCATCGCAATAGCACTTTGGGCATCATCCCGCTCTTGCGTCTCCACGCGCTGCTGAGGGCCAATCTTCCGGTTTCTGGCACAAGCCGGCTTTCACCGGGTTGATCTCTACATTCTGGGAAGATAGCGTTGCTCGTTGAAAAACCCGCGGGCGTTTTCAACCATCCGGGCGATCTCTGGTCGGGCGTGGTGGCACTTTCCATGGGCTTGGTCCAGGTAATCATGAATCAGCTTGCGAATCCGGAGGCTCGATTCGTCTTCCGGCAGGCGGGCCAACTGTTCCGCCCATTCGTGGATTTTCACAGCCGGGAGGGAGCCACACAAGTGGAAAGTGATGCCTTGGATCCCAGCGCCGATTTCCTGATGGGGCAAATAGCCGCGGCTGTGGCGTCCAAGCGGCGGATGGAGATGCAGTGTTTTCATGAATCCCTCCTAGAACGTATATTCATTCAAACGGAAGAGGCCAGAAGTGCTCCGAATAAAGGCAAATTTCAGGAAATCAATTACAGGTCAATGAGATATGGAGAGGCAAGACCGTGCGGACGGGGACGTCCGCGCTCCGGCGGGTGGCAAATGCGTGCGGACGGGAACGTCCGCGCTCCCGACGATGAAGACAGGTGATTCTTCGCCAGGGGCAGGCAGGATGTGGTATCCTCCGCGGAGACTCGGCTCCGGCTGATTGCAGGCCGGCCGGCCCCGGAGACCACCGTATGACCCCACGCCACCCAATCCTGCTGGAATCCTGGGCCCCGCCGCCTGAATGGCCCGGCCTTCCCGGTTCTGAGATCCACGTCTGGCGGATTTCTCTCGCGCCCGATCCAGCGCGCCTGGCCGCCCTGCGCCCGATCCTGTCGGTGGACGAGCGGGAGCGGGCCGATCGGATCCTCCTCCCGGACCGCGGCGCCGCGTTCGTCTGCGCGCGCGGGGCCCTGCGGCGCCTCCTCGGGTGGTACCTCGGCATCCCGCCTCAATCGGTCGCGCTCGGCTATGCGACCCACGGCAAACCGTTCCTGGCCGGACCCGCCGCGGTCCCGCCGCTCCGTTTCAACGTGTCGCATTCCGGCGGCGTCGCCCTGCTGGCCTTCCGCCTGCACCGGGAACTCGGGGTAGATGTGGAGCAGCTCCGCCTCGGGCCGGATCTGGCGGGGATCGCCCGCCGCTTCTTCACGCCGGCGGAGTCCGAATCGATCCTTGCCCTCCCCCCCGCCGGACGGCCCGCGGCCTTCTACGCCTGCTGGACCCGCAAGGAGGCCTACCTGAAGGCCATCGGCCGGGGCATCACCGCCGGCGTGGCCTCGGTGGAGATCTTCACCGGCTCGGACGGGCAGCCGGCGCTTCGGAGCCCCGGGCCAGGGGCTGCCCCGCTGGCGGATTGGTCGATCCGGGACCTGGCCGCCGGCGAGGGCTATTGCGCCGCGCTGGCCGCCGAGGGCCCCTTCACCGCCGTCCGCTGCTGGGAGAACCCCTCTGAATCCTGATTCTCGCGGACCCGCCGGTCCGCTGAATCGGAGAAACGCCGCTCGCTGACCGACCGGCCATCACGGGCGGGGGCCGCCCGCCCCCCCCGGCGGGAAGGCGCGGTGCACCCACTCCAGGTAGGCCTCGCCCCCCGGGCGCTCCGCCGGGCCCAGCCGGGCGCGGAAATCCGGCACGAGGGCGGCCGCGCCGGCCTGGTCCCCGAGCCGGAGCCGCAGGTAGATGCGCATCGCGGTGTACACAGAGGCCGGGCGGGCCCGGTCCGCCAGGCCGAACAGGGCCTCGGCGGCCCGAAAGTTCCCCCGGAGGATCGCCTGCTGGGCCAGGCAGAGGCAGACCCCTTCCTCGGTGGGCGGGGCGCCGGGATGCCGGGCCAGGATGGCGGGCGCCAGGTAGCCGTCGCTCCGGAGCTGCCAGAACACCGCGTTCACCACGGCGGGATCGGACATCCCGGCTTGGAGCCGGGGAAACAGGTTCAGCAGGAATTGAACGGACATGATCTCGTTGAGGATCCGCTGGCGCGGGAACCATGCCACCGTGTCCCGCCGGAGGTCGTCCGGCCAGAGGCGACGGATGAGGGGGCTGCCGGCGAAATTGGCCGCGGCTTCCGGCGCATTCATGAACTGCCGGTACGCGTCCAGGTCGGTCCGCAAATCCGCCTCCCGGTCGGACAGCCGCCGGGGGAAATTGTCGGCCAGCGGGGCGGCGCCCCCCACCCAGGCGCGCAGCCGCTCCCCGTCGGCGATGAACGTCGCCCCCAAACACTCCGGCCGCTCCAGGCCGATCGCCGCGAGTTCCCCGGCGAACCCGGCCTCCCCCCACGGGCGGAGGAATGCCGCGGGGGAAGCCGGCCGTCCGGGCCCCTTCACGCCCACGAGCATCCAGTCCAGCCCGGCGCCCGTCCAGAGGGAGGCCTGCGGGAACGCCTCCAGGAAGGCCCGGACGATGGTGCGGGCGTCGCGGGCCGGCAGCTGGTAGACCGGCAGCCAGTAGGTGGCCACACCGCCTTCGGCGAGCCGGTCCGCCATCAGCCGGAAGTACTCGCGGGAGTATAGTCTGTCCACACCCGCGAAGAGGGGCGGAGGCGGCTCGGCAGTGATGATGTCGTACCGGACGGCCGCGGCCTGCAGAAAAAATCGCCCGTCCTCCACGTGCAGGCGGACGCGCGGATCGAGGGTGGGATTCCGCCGCGGGTCGGGGAAGATGACCCGGCTCATCGCCAGGATGTCCCGCGAGATGTCGACAACGTCGATGGACTCCAGCCGCGGGTCCCGGACCAGCGCCCGGGCCGTGGTGCCGATGCCGTAGCAGATCAGCAGGGCCTTCCGGGGCGCGGGATGGACGATCCCGGGCCAGAGGGCGAACAGCTCCATGTACCGGCGGTCGCGCATGCCGTTGGCCGACATGGAGTGGTTGTTGGTCACCAGACGGTAGTAATAGGGTTCGCCGGCCAGGTCGCGGCGCAGGACCTGGATGGTCTCCGTCTGCCCCTCCCGGACAGCCACCGGCTTCTCGTCCCAGTCCAGGAACGCGGCTGCCGGCGCCGGCAGGTATGCCGACCGCATCAGACCGTGGGGGAAGGCGGCCAGGGCGACGGCCAGCGAGAGCGCCGCGCCGGCCGCCGCCAGACGCGCCGGGACGGCGGCCGGGATCCCCTGCCCGGCCAGCACCAGAAGGCCGGCTGTCCCGTAAACGACCGCCAGGATCAGGAAGGACCGCTCCACGCCAAGCACGGGGATCAGCCAGAAACCGGCCGCCAGAGGCCCGACGGCCGCGCCCAGAGTGTTGGCCAGGGTCAGCAGCCCCGCGGCCCGGACAGGCGAGTCCAGCTGGGTCCGGATCGCCTGTCCCAGCTGGGTGAACAGGATCCCGGATAGAAGGGAGAGGGGGAACATCAGGAAGGGCGCGGCCGGGATGATCCGGTGATGCTCCGGCAGGGCGGCGAACTGGCCGGCCCACTTCCCGAACAGCGCGTAGCCGAGCACAACCAGGGTCCCGCCGGCGGCGGCGGCGGCCGCGGCATGAAGGTGGGCTTCCGGCCGCCGGCGGAACCAGCGGGAGGCGGCCAGGCCGCCGGCGCCGATGCCGGCCAGGATCACCGCCAGCATGACGGTGAAGTTCCAGCCGTAGGCGTTGAAGGACAGGAGGAGGAAGCGGAACCAGACCACTTCCAGGGCGAGGAACGCCGCGCCGGCCAAGCCCGCGGCGGCGGCCAGCGCGGCCAGCCGGATGGGCGCTCCGGCATGCCGGCCGGAAACCGGCGGGCCGCCCCGCTGGGCCGTTCCGGACGCCGGCGCCCCAGCCGGGGCCCCCGGCAGCCGTCCCGACAGCCACAGCGCCGCGGCCGCGGCCGCGAGGTTCATGCCGGCGGCCACGAGACCGGAGCCCGTGACGCCGCACCAGGCCAGGAGCGCCACCTCTCCTGCCAGCGCGCCGGCCACGGCGCCGAGGGTGTTCCAGCCATACAGCATCCCCAGGGCGCGGCCGAAGTTCTTCTCCGCCCGGCTGATCCCGCCTGCCAGCACCGGCAGGGTCAGCCCCATGGCCGTCGCCGGCACCAGCATCAAGCCTCCGGCGACCAGCAGTCGGATCCAGTTCACCACGTCGGGCTGGCCGGCAAACCGCCGGAACATGGGGGCGAGGAATGGTGTGATGTGCGGGAAAAGCAGGACGAGGCCGATCCCGCTCCCCGCGGTGACGGCTTCGATCGCGGCGTAGGCGCGCAGCGGCCGGGCCGGCCGTCCGCCGAATCGCATGGCGAGGCCGTTTCCCAACGCCAATCCGGCCATGAAACTGGAAAGCACGATGGCGGCCGCCTCGACGCCGTTGCCGAAGGTCAGGGAGGCGAGGCGGAACCAGAGCGTTTCGAAGACCAGCGCCGCGGCCCCCGATACAAAGAAGATGGCGGCGAACCAGGCGGAGGCGACGGGCCGGCCGAGAGCCTCGGGCGTCCCGGCTTCCGGAAAGGGTGCATGGGCAGGCAGATCTCTCGTCATCAGGCTGCGATGATAGTATGGGCGCGGCGGAAAAGCCAGCCCCTCCGGACGCCCCGGCGGTCGCGGGGGGGGCCGGTGGCCTCCCAGCCCGCCGCTCGCTTGTGCTACAATATCCCCAGATTTCCATCCGGCGTGAAGGCAGCTGTCTCCGAGGCACATCATCCAGGAGGTGCTTGGAATGAGGGGTGCAGGACGTCCCGAAGACGAGACCGCCCGGCTGAGGGAGGAAAACGACCGGCTGCGGAAGGCCGTCCGCGAGCTGTCGATCCTCAACGACATCGCCACCGCGATCAACTCCACCATGAGCGTGGACAGGATCCTGGACCTGACCCTCCAGAAATGCCTCAAGGCCATGGATCTCGAGCAGGGCGCGGTCATGCTCCTGAACCGCCCCGACACGGAGAATCCCTTCAAGACCATGGTGCGGCGGGGCGACTCGCACGCCAGCGCCCTGCCCTTCCGCCTGGACACCCAGCTCTCGGGCTGGATGATCAAGAACCAGAAGCCGCTGCTGATCAACAATCTCGCCCAGGACTCGCCCATCCGCCTCTCCCCCCACGAGCCGGTCCCCATCCGCTCGCTCCTCAGCGTGCCCCTGCTGGTCAAGGGCCGCATGATCGGCATCCTCTCGGTGTTCAACAAGAAGCAGGGCGGGTTCACCGAGGACGAGCAACGGTTGCTGGCCATCATCGGCAGTCAGTCGGCCCAGGTCATCGAGACCGCCCGGCTGCTCGAGGAGGAGAAGAAACTGCTGCTCATGCAGGAGGAGCTGCGGCTGGCCTACGAGATCCAGGTCGGCCTCTTGCCCGCCACGCCCCCCCGGATCCAGGGCTTCGACATCGCGGGCCGGAGCATCCCCGCCAAGGAGGTGGGCGGCGACTACTTCGATTTCATCCGGCTCGAGGACGAGCGGATGGGCTTCTGCTTGGGGGACATCACCGGCAAGGGGCTGCCGGCCGCGCTGCTCATGGCCAACCTGCAGGCAACGGTGCGCGGCCAGGCCCTGCTCAGCGCTTCCGCCCGCGAGTGCGTCGCCCGCGCCAACGCCCTGCTCTACCAGAGCACCTCGCCGGAGAAGTTCGCCACCTTCTTCTTCGGCATCCTGGATCCCCCGGCGGGCCGATTCAACTACTGCAACGCCGGCCACAATTTTCCGCTGCTCTTCGGCGGCCGCGGGGAGCTCCGGCGCCTGACCGTCGGCGGCATGGTGCTGGGCGCCTTCGAGAGCGTGCACTACGATGAAGAGACCGTGCCGCTGGAACCCGGCGACGTGCTGGTGATTTTCTCCGACGGTCTGCCGGAGGCGATGAGCCATTGCGGGGAGGAGTTCGGGGAGGAGAAGCTTCGCCAGTTCGTGGAATCCCACCGGGACCGGGATGCGGACGGAATCGTGGACGCCCTCCTGCACTGCATCAACGCCCACCTGGCCGACTGCCCCCAGACCGACGACATGACCCTCATCGTGATCAAGGCCCTGCCGCGGTGAGCGCAAAGACCCGCCAGCTCCTTCCGGCCGGTCGACCAGCTTCAGGTCCGACAGGCTCTTCTGCAGCGAGGCGACGATCACACGCAAGGCGCCCGGATCCCCGCCGGTGCCCACGCACGTGGAAAAGTTCAGCCGGCGAGAATTGACACACTCTTCAAACCAGATTACAATGATTTTACAAAACTTCACCTACCGGAGGATGCCATGTCCAGAAAAGTACTCGTGGCGACGGAAAAGCCCTTTGCCAAGGTGGCGGTGACGGGCATTGGGGAGATCCTGAAGCAGGCCGGCTACGAAATGGTCCTGCTGGAAAGTTACAAGGACCCGGCCGATTTCATCAAGGCCGTGGCCGACGCGGACGCCGTGATCGTCCGCAGCGACCTCGTCACCCCCGCGGTGATCGACGCCGGCCAGAAGCTGAAGCTGGTCGTGCGCGCCGGCGCGGGCTACGACAACATCGACCTCAAGGCCGCCACGGCCAAGGGCGTCGTGGCCATGAACACCCCCGGCCAGAATTCCAACGCCGTGGCAGAGCTGGTGTTCGGCCTGATGCTGCAGCTGGCCCGCCGCGGGTACACCGGCAAGTCCGGCACCGAACTGCGCGGGAAGAAGCTCGGCCTGCACGGCTACGGCAACGTCGGCCGCTGCGTGGCCGCCATCGCCCGGGGCTTCGGCATGGAAATCCATGCCGTGGATCCGTTCGTCGACAAGGCCGCCATGACCGCCGAGGGCATCCACGCCTGCAACAGCCCGGAGGAGATGTACGCGGCCTGCGACTACGTCTCGCTGCACATGCCCAAGACCAAGGAGACGGCCGGCTCCATCAATTTCGCCCTGATGTCGAAGCTGCCCAAGGGCGGCACGCTGATCAACACCGCCCGCGCCGAGGTCATCGACGAGCCGTCCCTGCTCAAGATGTTCGCCGAGCGGCCCGATTTCATGTACGGCGCCGACGTCGAGCCCGCCTGCAAGGCCGAGATCGCCGAGAAGTACGCCGGCCGGTTCTTCTTCACCCAGAAGAAGCTGGGCGCCCAGACCGAGGAGGCCAACATCAACGCCGGCCTGGCCGCCGCCCGACAGATCGTGGCCTTCTTCGAGAAGGGCGACGCGCGGTTCAAGGTCAATTAACCAATTGCGGATTGCGGATTGCGAATTGCGGATTGCGGATTTCGATCCGCAATCCGTAATCTGCAATCTGCAATCCCAAGCCGTGTTCCACCCTCCACTTCTGCGACAATCCGCAATTCGCAATCCGCAATCCGCAATTCGCAATCTGTATCCCGGATAATTTCCCTTGCCGATTCCCCATGGTGTTGGTATCTTGTCCGCCTTGATCTCGCAGTCCGGAGGGACGCGGATGCCGGGTGTTTCTCGAACGATCGGGCGCTTGACGGCGGTTTCCCTCGCCGTGGCGATCCTGTACGGCCTGGCCGTGAGCCCGCTGTTCGTCTACTGCGTCGGCGCCTCGGGCCACCGGGAGGTCGAGCCCACCACCTGCTCCGGCTGCGTGCACCACTCGGATGCCGCCCCGGCCGATCCTGCCGACCCGCCGAGATTCTCCCAGGAATCCCATCATCCGGACAATTGCGGCGACTGCACCGATTTCAGCCTGACGCTGGCGGCCACCGAGCGCGGCCATTCGGACGGGTCGCCCGGCGCTCCTTCGTCTCCGCCGGCCTGCCCCTGCCCGCCGGAAGGCCTGCCTGTCTCCGAATGGCATGCGGCAGCAGCGGCTTCTGCCGGCCTCCCGGATCCGGCGTTCCCGGTCCCCGCCCTGCTCCGACCACTCAGAATCTAGCTCCCCTGCCCTCTCCTGACACTTCTCCATCTGCCGCTGCAGATGACCTGCAACCTCCGCCCGTTCGCCGGAGAAACCGGGTGAGCGGACATCCTGATTGTGATCCATCGAAGAGGCAAGCGTATGAAAATCCTATGCTGCATCCTGATCGCCCTGCTCGCCGCGGCGGCTCCGGGCGCGCCCCCCGCCGGACCGAATCCGCCGGATTCCGGCACCGGCGCAACCGGGCCGGCCCCCGATCCGTTGCCGCTGGCCCAGGCCCTCGCCCTGGTGATCCGGCACAATCCGGATCTGGCGGCTGCGGCTTTGGACACCAAAGCCATCGAGGGCCGGGTTCTCCAGGCCGGGCTGAAGCCCAATCCGGAATTGTCGACGGAGTTCGAAAACTTCGCGGGCACCGGCTCGGTGGGGGCGGTCCACAGCCTGGAGCTGACCGTGCAACTGGCCCAGCGCTTCGAGCTGGGCGGCAAGCGGCTCCGTCGGGTTGAAGCCGCGGAGGCCGAACGACAGGAAGCCGAACGGGAGCAGCAGGTCCGCCAGGCCGATGTGCTGGCGGGAGCCGCCCGAAGCTTCTATGAAGTCCTGTCCGCCCAGCAACGTCTGGCGAACCGGGAGGAGTTGGCGGCGCTGGCGAAAAAGATCCACGCCACGGTGTCCGACCGGGTCTCGGCCGGCAAAGTGGCGCCGGTGGAGGAGACGCGGGCCGCCGTGGCAGCGGCTTCCGCGCGCCTGGAAGTGGACAAGACCCGGCGGGACCTGGCGGCCGCGCGCGACCGGCTGGCTGCCCTCTGGGGGAGCCCCTCCGCCGGCTTCCAACGCGTGGACGGCCTCTTTCGCATGCCCGATCTGCCGCCCCTGTCAAACCTGCCGGTCCCTGATCCGGGCCGCAGCCCGGACCTGCTCCGGCTGGAAGCCGAGGCGCGCACGCGCCAGACCGCCCTCGACCGGGAAATCGCTGAGCGAAAGTCTGACCTGACTCTAAGCGGTGGCTTCCGCTGGCTCAACGAGTACCATGACGGCGCCCTCGTGGCGGGGCTTTCCATCCCTTTAACCTGGAATGACAAGCGCCAGGGGGTCATTGCCGAAGCCCGGGTGCGGCTGGACCAGACCCGGGCGCTCCGGCAAGCCGAGGAGAACCGGTTGCGCGCCGCCCTGAGCCAGTCGCACCAGGCCTACGAAGACGCCCGGCAGACGGCCCTCACCCTGGAACGGGATATCCTGCCGGCCGCCTGGAGCGCCTTCGAGACCGTCCAGGAAGGCTACCGTCAGGGAAAGATCGATTACCTCGACGTGCTCGATGCCCAGCGGACCTGGTTCGAGCTGAGAGGCAGCCAGATCGAGGCCGTCGCCGCCGGGCTCCTGGCCGCCGTGGACATCCAGCGGCTGACCGGCGGAATCCTGGAACTGCCGGCCGCCGGCGAGACTCCGGCCCATTGAATCCACCCGGGAGGACCCCATGATTGCAAAACGAATTTGTATGTCTTTTATCCTGATGGCTGCGGCCGCGGCCGGCCTGTTCCTGTCCTGCTCCAAGCCCGCTGCTCCCGCCGGCGCCGAAGAGGCCGCCAAGCCGGACGAGAAGGAGGAAGCGCCCGGCCAGGACCGGATCGTCCGTCTCACCGACGACCAGATCCGCCGGAGCGGCATCCGCCTCCAGACCGCCGGCCCCGGGCGGCTGGATGCCACCCTGAGCCTGCCCGGCGAAGTGGAGGTGAACTCCGACCGGATGGCGCACATCGTCCCGCGCGTGCCGGGCGTCGTCCGCGAGGTGTTCAAGAATCTCGGCGATCCGGTCCGCGCCGGCGAAACCATGGCCGTCCTGGACAGCCGGGAGCTGGCCGACGCCAAGTCCGCCTACCTGGCCGCCCGGGAGCGTGTCCTGCTGGCCCAGGCCAATTACAGCCGGGAGGAACAGCTCTGGCAGAAGAAGGTCTCCGCCGAGCAGGAGTACCTCCAGGCGAAAAACGCCCTTGCGGAAGCCCGGATCGAGCAGGAAGCCGCCGAACAGAAGCTCCATTCCCTGGGCTTTTCGGACGATTACCTCGCCGACATGGCGCAGCACCCCCAGGCCGTCCTCACCCGCTACGAAATCGTGGCCCCCTTCGACGCTACCATCATCGACAAGCACATCACCCTGGGGGAGGTGATCCGGGACGATACCTCCGTCTTCCTGATCGCCGACCTCCGGACGGTCTGGATCGTCCTGAACGTCTCCCAACAGGACCTGCCCGGGATCCGCAGGGGGCAGGTGGTGCGCGTCTCCGGCGGTCCCGGCACCCCGGATGCGGGCGGGGTGATTTCGTTCATCAGCGTGACCATGGGGGACCAGACTCGCACCACCCCGGTCCGGGTGGTCCTGCCGAATCCGGACGGGCGATGGCGGCCGGGCCAGTTCGTGACCGGCAGGGTATCGGTGAGCGACCGGGAGGCGCCGGTGGCGGTGCCCAAGGACGCGGTCATCCTGGTGGACGGGCAAACGACCATTTTCGTGAAGGGGCCGGAAGGCTTCCTGCCCCGCCCGGTCACGCCGGGCCGCACCGACGGCCGGCAGGTGGAGATCACGTCGGGGCTGGCCCCGGGCGAGGTGTACGCAGCCGCCGGAGTGTTCACCCTCAAGGCCGAGCTGGACAAGCCCGAGGCGGAAGAGTAGCGCCCGGCCCGCGAAAGGAGTTCGAGGAGCATGATCGAAACATTGATGCGCACCGCGTTGGAGAACCGGCTGCTGGCCGTGGCGCTGGTGGCGTTGATCGTGGGAGTCGGCGCCGTGTCGGTCGCCCGGCTGCCCATGGACGCCTTCCCCGACGTCACCAGCAACCAGGTGGAGATCGTCTGCGACGCGCCGGGAATGTCCCCGCTGGAGATCGAGAAGTTCGTCACCTACCCGATCGAATCGTCCCTCAAGGGCCTGCCCGGGCTGGACACGATGCGCTCCGTCACCAAGTACGGCCTGTCGGTGCTGACCCTCATCTTCCGGGACGAGGTGGACATCTACTTCGCCCGCCAGCAGGTGTTCGAGCGGCTCTCCGGCGCGTCAGGGAGACTGCCGGAGGGCGTGGAGGCGGAGATGGGCCCCGTGACCACGGCCATGGGCGAGATCTACCAGTACACGCTCGAGGGTCCGGACCCGGCCGGCGAGGCCGAGCAGGTCCGCCGCCTGACCGAGCTGCGCACCCTGCAGGACTGGGTGGTGTCGCCGCTGCTCAAGAGCGTGCCGGGCGTCAACGAGGTGAACTCCTTCGGCGGCTACATCAAGCAGTACCACGTGGTGGTGGATCCCGACCGCCTGCTGAAATACGACCTCTCCCTGGCCGACGTGCACACGGCCATCCGGAACAACAACCAGAACGTGGGCGGCAACATCATCGACCGGGCCTCCGAGCAGTTCATCGTCCGGGGGATCGGCCTGATCCGCTCCGACGCGGACATCGGCCGGATCGTCGTCAAATCACACCATGGCGTGCCCGTCTACCTGCGGGACGTGGCCGAAATCGGCACCGGCGTCGCCACCCGGCAAGGACTCGCCCAGAAAGACGGCCGGAGCGAGGCCGTGGGCGGAATCGTCATGATGCTCAAGGGCGAGAGCAGCCTGCAGGTCGTCGAGCGGGTCCGGGAGAAGGTGGCGGAGATCAACTCCGGGAACGTCCTGCCCCCCGGCGTGAAGCTCGTCCCTTTCTACGACCGCTCGGAAATCGTCGGTCGCAGCATCGAGACCGTCTCCCACGCGCTGCTGATCGGGGCGCTGCTGGTCCTGGCCATCCTGTACGTCTTCCTGCGGAGCTTCCGCGCCGCCGTGGTGGTGGTGCTGGCCCTGCCCCTGTCCATGCTCCTGACCTTCATCGTGATGCGCTGGGCGGGCCTGGACGCCAACCTGATGTCCCTCGGCGGGCTGGCCATCTCCATCGGCATGATCATCGACGCGACGATCATCCAGGTGGAGAACGTCCAGCGCTACCTGGCCCAGGCCGACGACACCCGGCCGAAGATCCAGCGGGTGCTCCGGGCGGTGATGGAGGTGCGCAAGCCCAGCATCTTTGGCGAGCTGATCATCGCCCTGACCTTCCTCCCCATCCTGACCCTCCAGGGCATGGAGGGGAAGATGTTCACGCCGCTGGCCTACACGGTGGCGATCGCGCTGTTCTCCTCCCTGTTCTTGTCCATCCTAGTGATCCCGGGGCTGTGCGGCCTGCTCCTGAAGCCGCATCCCGAAAAGGAGAACCCGATCCTGCGGCGGATGAAGAAGGCCTACCTGCCGCTGCTGTCCTCCCGCCTGCGGAGCCGGCTCGTGATACTCGCCGTGTCGATGGCCGTCGTGCTGGGCGCGGTGGCGCTCGTCCCGCGGCTGGGCTCCGAGTTCATGCCGGTGATGGACGAGGGAGCCTTCGACATGGACATCCAGATGCTGCCGGGGGTTTCCCTCACCGAGGCGGCGGCCATCACCGGGCAGGTCCAGGACCGGCTGATGAAGTTCCCGGAGCTGCAGCACGCCGTCTCCAAGACCGGCCAGACCGGCATCTCGCTGGAGGCCCGCGGCCTGGACCGCTCCGCCTTCCAGGGGAATTTCCTGCCCCGCGAGAAGTGGCGGAGGGACCTGACCAAGGAGGCGCTGATCGACCGGATGCGCACCGCCCTGGCGGACATCCCCGGCATCGCCTACAGCTTCAGCCAGCCGATCCAGTGCCGGATCGACGAACTGGTCGCCGGCACCCGGGCGCAGGTGATCGTCAAGCTCTTCGGGGAGGACCTGGACGCCTTGCGGCACACCGCGGACCGCCTGGCGCACGTCCTCTCGGAAGTCCCCGGGTGCACGGACCTCGTGGTGGAGAAGATCTCCGGCCAGCCCTACATCAACATCCAGGTGGACCGGGAGAAGATCGCACGCTACGGCCTGAACGTGGCCGACGTCCTGGGCGTGGTGGAGACCGCCATCGGAGGAAAGGCCGCCACCGAGATCTACGAGGGCAACCGGGCGTTCGAACTGGTCGTCCGGTTCCCGGAAGATCGCCGGAGCTCCGTGGAAGCCATGGGGAACATCCCGATCCAGTCGGATTCCTCGGCGCCCATCCCGCTGGGCGAACTGGCAGACATCCGGGTGGCCGAGGGGCCGGTCCAGATCAGCCGGGAGAACGGCCAGCGCCGGATCGGCGTCGAGCTGAACGTGACCGGACGGGACATCGGCGGATTCGTCGCCGAGGCCCAGCGGCACATCCGCCGGGAGCTGACGCTGCCCACGGGGACCTACCTCACCTGGGGCGGACAGTTCGAGAACCAGCGGCAGGCCATGGACCGTCTGATGATCATCACGCCCCTGGTGATCGGCATGATCCTGCTGCTGCTGTTCCTGACCTTCCACTCGCTGCGGCAGGCGCTGCTGGTGGTTGCGGTGCTGCCCTTCGCCCTGGCGGGCGGGGTGTTCGCGCTGATGATCGCCGGTATGTACATGTCCGTGCCGGCTTCGGTGGGCTTCATCGTCCTGTTCGGCGTCGCCGTGCTCAACTCGCTGGTGCTGGTCGCGCGCGTGTCGCAGCTCCGGGACGAGGGCCTGCCGGCGGCCGAGGCGGTTCGCGGCGCCTGCGAGAACCGGCTCCGGCCGATCCTGATGACGGCGTCGATCACCATCTTCAGCCTGGTACCGCTGCTGTTCGCCACGGGGCCGGGCTCCGAGGTCCAGCGCCCGCTGGCCGCGGTGGTGGTGGGCGGCCTGCTCACCTCAACCCTGGCTACCTTGCTCGTGCTGCCGGTGCTGTACCCCTGGTTCGACCGGCGGGATTCAACTTGAAGAATCCCGGCCCTTGTGCCATATTTCATTCAGTATTTTCCAGGTCCCGGCGCTTGGGGCGATTGCGAATTGCGGATTGTGAATTGCGGATTGTGGATTGCGGATTGCGGATTTGAAATTTCAAATTTTAGATTTCAGATTGAAGAACGCGGATCGACTTCGATGTTCAATGTTCGACGTTCGACGTTCAACGTTCGATGTTCAGATTGCCATGCTCCGGAGGTGCCCATGTCCAGCCAAGTGAATCTCGCCGACGGATTCCGCCTCGACTACGCCAACACCCTGGCCGAGAAGATCGGCCCCCGCGGCCTGACCGGCCCCGAGCTGGCCGGCCTGCCGGGCCTGGACGCCGCCATGGACGCCATGGAGAAGATGCGCCTCACCGGCGACGTGCGCGGGCATGACGAGAAGGTCTACTTCCCCCGCCTGGCCTACCAGGAGGAGAACAACGCCGCCCAGCTGGC
This sequence comes from uncultured Acidobacteriota bacterium, assembly GCA_964412195.1. GTDB lineage: Bacteria > Acidobacteriota > JAAYUB01 > JAAYUB01 > JAAYUB01 > CAYPNP01. Next base: position 70,767 of record CAYPNP010000024.1, read on the forward strand.
CCGCATCGAGGCCTGGGGCGCTGATGTCCGCGCGCGCTTTGACGCCGTGGTCTCGCTCGGCATCGGCGGTTCCTACCTCGGCAACCAGGTGCTGGCCGACGCCCTGCTGTCGCCCCTCTGGAACTGCCTGCCCGGCGCGGCGCACCAGCCGAAGATCTACTTTTCCGGCAACAACACCGACCCGCAGTCTGTCCGCGACCTGGAGAAGATCCTGGACCTGGAGCGGACAATGTTCGTCGTCATCTCCAAGAGCGGCACCACCACGGAGACCATGGCTGCGTTCCTACACTTCTACCGTCTCTACGCCACCCGGGGATCCGACCCGGCCGGCCACTTCACCGCCGTGACCGATCCCGAGCGGGGCATCCTCCGCCAGATCGCCCGGCAGGGCGGGTTCCCCCTGTTCGAAGTGCCGCCGGGCATCGGAGGCCGGTGGTCGGTCCTCTCCGACCTGGGGCTGCTGCTGGCGGCGGCCGGGGGCATTTCCATCCACGACCTGCTGGCCGGCGCCCGGTCCATGGACCAGGCCTGCCAGTCCCGCGTGCTCTGGAACAACCCGGCCTACCTGTACGCCGCCCTGTGCGTGGGCCTCTACCGCAAGTCGGCCATCCACGAGTCGGTGCTGATGCCGTACAGCGACCGGCTCCGCTCCCTCGCCCTGTGGTACGTGCAGCTTCTCGCCGAGAGCCTCGGCAAGGAGAAGAACCGGCGGGGCGAGATCGTCCACGAGGGGCGCACGCCCATCGCCGCCGTGGGCACGTCCGACATGCACGCCCAGACCCAGCAGCACCGGGAGGGCAAGAGGAACAAGCTGGTGACCACCGTCGCCGTGGCCGACTTCGGGGCTTTCGACATCGACCTGGCCGTCGACGGCCCCTGGAGCGGCGAGCTGAAGTTCGTCGCCGGCAAGCGGTTCTCCACCCTGCTGGACGCCGCCCGCCGCGCCAACGAGGAAGCACTGGCCTCCGACGGCCGGCCCAGCTGCTGCCTGACCGTCCCGCGCCTTTCGCCCTACACGCTGGGGCAGCTGTTCATGTTCTTCGAGCTGACCACGGCCTTCGAGGGCGAGCTGCTGGACGTGAACGCCTTCGACCAGCCCGGCGTCGAGCACTACAAGAAGATCATGAAGACCATGCTGGGCTGAGGCGCCGGCCATGCGGGTGCCTCCATTTCCCCTGCCCCGGAACGCGTCCGAAGCCATCGCCTGGCAGAAGGAGCTGGCCGGCCGGGTGCGGGCCGAGCCCCTGCGGGCGGGGATCCGCCGGATCGCCGGGACGGACGTGGCCTTCGACAAGGCGTCCGGCCTGACCCACGCGGCGGTGGTGATGGTGGACGCCGACACCCTGGCGGTCGTGGAATCCGCCGGCGCGACCGCGCCCACCACCTTCCCGTACATCCCCGGCCTGCTCTCCTTCCGTGAGATCCCGGCGCTGCTGGCCTGCTTCGAACAGATCGCGGAACCGCCCGACGTGATCCTGTGCGACGGCCAGGGGATCGCCCACCCGCGGGGCGTCGGCCTCGCCTCGCACCTCGGCCTGGTGCTGGACGTCCCCAGCGTCGGCTGCGCCAAGAGCCGGCTGGTCGGCGACCACGACGAGCCGCCGCCGGAGCGGGGCGGCCGGGCCGTTCTGCTCTACCACGGGCAGCGGGTGGGTTGCGTCCTGCGGTCCCGGGCGAACGTGAAGCCCCTCTACATCTCGGTGGGCCACCGGGTGAACCTGGAGGACGCCGTCCGGCTGGTGCTGGCCTGCGCCCGGCGGTTCCGGCTGCCGGAGCCGCAGCGGCTGGCCCACCACCACGCCGCCCGGCAGAAAGAGCTCACCACAAAGGCACAAAGACCACAACGCATGGATTGAGTTTGCATCAAACCCGGTCTTTGTGTACTTTGTGCCTTTGTGGTGAATGATTATTAGGAGCGAGTATGACGGAGAGGTTGTATTACGGCGAGGCGGGTCTGGTGGAGTTCGAGGCGACGATCCGGCGGGTGGAGCCCGTCGAGGGCGGCTTCCGGGTGTACCTCGACCGGACGGCCTTTTACCCTGAATCAGGTGGACAAATTGCCGATTCAGGCACGCTGGCCGGCATCCCGGTGCACGACGTGCAGGAGGACGAGGCCGGCGACGTGTACCACCTGCTGGGCGAAGCCCCCGCCGCCGCCTCCGTCCGGGGTGCGGTGGACACCGCGGTCCGCTTCGACCACATGCAGCAGCACACCGGCCAGCACCTCCTGTCGGCGGCTTTCGTGGCGCTGCACAACCTGGCCACCGTCGGCTTCCACATGAGCGCCGACTTCAGCACAGTGGACATCGGGACGGAGCGGCTCGACGAGGCCCGGCTCCGCTCCGCCGTGCAGCTGGCCAACCGGGTCGTCTGGGAGGACCGGCCGGTCCGGACCGGTTTCTTCGACCGGGCGCAGGTCGAGGCGATGGGGCTGCGCAAGCCCACCCAGCGCACCGAAGACATCCGGGTGGTGCAGGTCGAGGGCTTCGACCGCTCCGCCTGCGGCGGGACCCACGTGTCCCGAACCGGCCAGATCGGCAACATCGTGGTCACCCGCACCGAGAAGATGAAGGACAAGACCCGGCTGTACTTCCTTTGCGGCGGACGGGCCTTGCGTGCGTTCGACGAACACCTCGCCATCCTGGGCCGCCTCTCGGCCTTGACCACATCCGGATTCCCCGAACTGCCCGACCGGGTGGAGAAGCTTCTCCAGGCCACCAGGAACCTGGAGCGCGATTGCCAGCGGCTGAAGGGGGAGATGCTGGAACTCCAGGTCCCCGGCCTGCTCCAGAGCAACCGCCGGCGTGACGGCCGGAGCGTCGTGGTCCAGGCACTGAACGAGCCCTCCCCCATCGTGCGCACCCTCTGCCAGAAGCTCATCGCCGGAGGCACCCCCGCCCTGGTCGCGGTGGCGTCGCGGGCCGACGGTACCCTCCTGCTGGGCCGCAGCCCGGACCTGGCGGTCGACGTCCTGGAGCTGACCGCCCGCCTGCGCGCCGATTTCCAGGTCAAGGGAGGAGGCAAGCCGGACTTCGCCCAGCTGGGCGGCATCCCCGCCGCCCGCCTGGACGAGATGCTGGCGGCCTGCGAGGCGTGGTTCTCCGGACCTGACCGGTGACGGAGACAGACCATAGACCATAGACCATAGACCATAGACCTTAGACCATGGCCCCTCATCCATGGTCCATCGTCCATGGTCCATCGTCCATGGTCCATCGTCCATGGTCCATC
>CAYPNP010000025.1:0-1611 GCA_964412195.1 uncultured Acidobacteriota bacterium
GGTTGGCCGGACACGCGTCCGGAGGCCGCGAGGTACGCCGCGCCCCCCGTACCTCGCGCTGTCCTCAGCGCGTGCAGACGACGGCCGGTTGGCCGGACACGCGTCCGGAGGCCGCGAGGTACGCGTTGTCTCAGCGTTTGGCCCACGATCCGTATGGCCAGTCGAGGTAATCTCGAACCAATCCCGCTTTCACCGGATTATTCCGAATGTATTGAACAGTTCGTTGTGCCTCGGCTTCGTTTCGGATCCAATGATCGAACCATTCCCGTTGCCAAAACCTCTCGCCAATCCGGTCCAATATCGCATTGGCCCGCCGGCCGGAGTACTTTTTGTACTGAGGCAGAAATCCATCCAATATTCTTCCCTCAGGAGAACGAAATTGCTCCGCGTCAGGGAGGAACTGAAACAGGAAGTGGGCGTGCGTCGGCATGAGCACGTATTCATGCATATCCCAAATTTGGAGGGCTTGGTTGTGTTCGATGATCTCCATCATGGTGGTCGCCACCGCCGGGATCTCCAGCCAACGGTGCCCATAATTTCGATCCAGCCAGCGTTCCATTTCCCGAAAAACGATCCGTGAACGCTCATAGGCTGGGAGACGAGCTTCTTTTTCAAGACGGCGGCTCATCTCGTGAATCTCTGCGGCGGCTGATGCGGGAATGGCGCCATGCAGACTGATGGTCGTAAAGTACAATCCGTTTTCCATCTCCCAGTGGGGCAGATTTTTCCGATAGATCGCAGTGGTTCGTACAGGGGCATCCACAGGTCACCTCCAGTCAAGGAATGAGAACCTGCCGGGGCACTTATGGGGTCGGACCCGACTGATTCAGTACCTCAAACGGAAAGCTGCGGGTTTGTTCCGAAAATTCTATTTGTTGCTACCATTCGGACACGCGTCCGGAAGCCGCGAGGTACGCGTACCGGCGAAATGGTGGTATCCTGTCTTCGATCCGCGATGCCGGCTCAGGAGAGGCCAGACATGACCGTATTCAATGATTTCACCGCGCTGTACGACCAGATGTTCCCGTGGGAGGCCCGGCTGCGGCGGGAGGGCCCCTTCTTCCAGCAGCTGTTCGAGGCCCGCGGCGCTCGGTCGGTCCTCGACTGCGCCTGCGGGCCGGGGCGGCACGCCCTCGAATTCGCCCGCTGGGGGCTGGCCGCCGCCGGCTCCGACCTGGCGCCGAACATGGTCGCGGCAGCCGAGGCCCGCGCCCGGCAGGTGGGCGCGGCGGTGCCCTTCAAGGTGACTTCCTTCACCGATCTGGCCGCCGCCTGGGGGCCGGGCCGCTTCGACGCCGTGGTCTGCCTGGGCAATTCCCTGACCCTGGCGCCCACCGACGCGGACGTGGCCCGGGCGCTCGGCGAGATGGCCGCGGTGCTCCGGCCCGGCGGCGTGGCCGTGGTCCACATCTTCAACTGGGACAAGCTGGCGGCGGAGGGCCTCCGGATCATGCCGGCGCTGGCGGCCACCGCGGAGGGGCGCGACGTGACGCTGCTGCGGTTGTTCCACCACCGGGGCGACGTGATCGACCTCCACCTCGTGGCCATGGCACGGCGGGAGGGCGGCGTGGACACCCAGATCCAGACCGCGGCCCAGCGGCCGGTGGGGCC
>CAYPNP010000025.1:1711-69588 GCA_964412195.1 uncultured Acidobacteriota bacterium
TTCGTTTCCAGATGGATCTGGCGGAACCCGCCGTCGGTGGATTCCGTGTCGGGGGTGTAGCCGATGACGTACCGGTTGCGCAACTCCTCCCCGATCTGCCGGTAGATCCCTTCGAGGTCCTTCCCGTCGGAGATGTCGAACGCCGCCCCGCCGGTCTCATCCGCGAGCTGCTGCAGAACCCGCTTGCCGTCCGCCGGTTCCTGGCCCGGCCTTCCGCCGGGGCCGCCGCCGGGCCGGCCGGAGGGGCCGCTGGACGGGCCGCCCGGGATGGGGATGGGGAAAGGGATCCCGATGGAGACGCCCCCCGTCCCCCGGCCCCCGCCGTGGCCGCCTCGGTCCTGCCGCTGGTAGGCCTCGGGATCGGCGTAGCGGATGCAATACACGGCGGTCTCGGCGCGCTGGGCGGCCGACACCGCGTCGGCCAGGGGGACCATGCTGCCGAAATCCACGCCGTCCGAGATGACCACCATGGCCTTCTGGCCGGTGGGGGCGGCCAGGATTTCGTTCGCCGCCAGGTAGACGGCGTCGTAGAGGACGGTGCCGCCGGTATCCGGCGGGAGGTTCAGCCGTTCCTCCGCCAGGCGGACGCGCTGGAGGGCCGCTTCCAGCTCCGGTAGCGAGTGGGTCAGGTCCTTCATCAGGGCCGCCTCGAAATCGAACCGCAGCAGGCAGGCCCGGTCGGTGTCCGGCCGCAGCACCTGCTCGAAGAACTGGCGGCTGGCGGTCTTCTCCTGCTCGATGAGCCGGCGCTGGCTCCGGCTGGTGTCGACGAGCAGGCCCAGGGAGAGCGGCAGGGTGTCGCTGCGGGAGAAGTTCGTGATCTTCTGCGGGCGGCCGTCTTCCTGGAGGATGAAGTCATCGGCGGTGAGGCCGGTGACCGGCCGGCCGTTCTTGTCTTTCACGCTGGCCAGGATGTGGACGACCCGGACGTCCTGCTTGATGACAGTCCCGGAATCCTCCTGCGAACGGGAGACCGCCGCGGCCGCCAGCATCACCCCGAGGATCACGAGTGATCTGCGCATGAATGAAGATCCTCCAAGAGTCCTTAGATGCACGCGTCATTAATCCGTTCACAGATTTGACTCGCCCCGCAGTTTTCCCGTATCCCGCGGCGCCCCGACGCGGGCGGATGCAGCCGGTGCCGACAACGGAGATTCCCTCTGCCGTCCCGCGGCCGGGGGCCGCGGTGTACGGTCGTTCCACAAAGAGCGGAAAAAAATTTTATTGAAAATGGAACGATCCGTTTACAATAGGCGAATCTGACTTGGAGGGGACGTCATGCGGGAATTGTTCAAGGACAAGGAGCATCTGGTCCGGGTGGCGGCCTTGGCCGTGGCTGGATTCCTGGTGTTTCTCCTGGCCAAGGCGCTGTTTGTGCCGGCCGGCTTCGGTGTCTACGGCCATTTCCGGGCGGGGGCCCTCGATGACAACCGGACCCGCCCCCTGGTTTTCGCCGGGCGCCAGGCTTGCGCGGACTGCCACGAGGACATCGTGAAGGCCCGCCAGGGGAGCAGGCACACCGCCATTGGCTGCGAGACCTGCCACGGTCCGCTGGCGAAGCACGCCGCGGATCCGTCGGCCCTCACGCCCGAGCGCCCGGACAAACGCGACCTCTGCCTGGGTTGCCACCACGAGAACGTGGCCCGGCCGGCCGGTTTCCCCCAGGTGGACCCGAAGGAACACGGCGACGCCGGGCCGTGCACCGCCTGTCACAAGCCCCACCACCCGGAAATCGAGGAGCCGGCCCCCGCTGCCGGAACGGCGGCCGACCCGCACGCGGGATCCCCCGCCCAGCCCGCCCAGGAGGTGAAGCAATGAGCCCGACCCGCCGCGAGTTCCTCGCCCAGTCCGGCAAGTTCCTGTTCCTGACGGGCGCCGCCGCCCTGGCCTTCGACCAGATCCTGGCCGGCCGCCCGGAGGAGGCCTCCAATTACAAGCTGAACGACCACTGGTGGGGCATGATCATCGACATCGAGAAGTGCATCGGCTGCGGCGCCTGCGTCCGGGCCGACAAGGCCGAAAACGACGTGCCCCGGCAGCCGTACTACTTCCGCACCTGGGTGGAGCGGTACCACATCCCCCCGATCAGCCTGCAGCACCCCGAGGCGGAGGTCCAGCCCGTGGTGGACTCTCCCAACGGCGGGTACGACGGCTTTCACGAGGACTACCGGCGGGGGGACGGCTCCAAGAATTTCTTCGTCCCCAAGCTGTGCAACCACTGCGCCCACTCCCCCTGCGTTCAGGTGTGCCCCGTCGGCGCCACATTCGAAAGCCCCGACGGCACGGTGCTGGTGGATACGAAATACTGCATGGGCTGCCGCTACTGCGTCCAGGCCTGCCCGTACGGCTGCCGCTACATCCACCCGGTGACGCACGTGGTGGACAAGTGCAGCCTTTGCTACCACCGCATCACCAAGGGCCTCACCACCGCCTGCTGCGAGGCCTGCCCCACCGGCGCCCGCCGGCTGGCGGACCTGAAGAATCCCGACGATCCCGTCCACGAGTTCCTGCGCACCCACACCATCCAGGTGCTGAAGCCGCAGATGGCGACGGGGTCCAAGATGTTCTACCACGGCCTCGACGGCTCGGTGCGGTAGGAGGGCGACATGGACACCATCATCCACGGCGTGCAGGGTTTCATGTATCCCAACGAGATGGAGCTCCAGTGGAGCATCCTGATCGTGCTCTACCCGTTCCTCACCGGCCTGGTGGCCGGCGCCTTCATCCTGGCCTCGCTGGAGCGGGTCTTCAACGTGGAGGCGGTCAAGCCGACTTACCGGCTGTCCCTCCTGACCGCCCTGGCGTTCCTGCTGGTCTCGCCCCTCTCCCTTCAGCTCCACCTGGGCCATCCAGAGCGCTCGTTCGAAATGTACCTGACCCCCAACACCAGCTCCGCCATGGCCATGTTCGGATTCATCTACCTCTGGTACCTCATGGCGGTCCTCCTGCTGGAAATCTGGCTCGACTACCGGAAAGAGATCGTGCTCATGGCGCAGTCGAGCACCGGCGTCCGGCGCTGGATCTACAAGGCGCTGACTCTCGGCTCGGACAACATCAGCGAGCGCTCGCTGGAGATCGACAACAAAGTGGGCAAATTCATCACCGTGATCGGTATCCCCTCGGCGTTCTTGCTCCACGGGTACGTCGGCTTCATCTTCGGCTCGGTCAAGGCCAATCCGTGGTGGTCCACACCGGTGATGCCCATCGTGTTCCTGTTCTCGGCCATGGTCTCGGGCATCGCCCTGGTGCTGCTGGTCTACATGCTGGTCTCGTGGTTCCAGAACCTGAAAATCGACATGGACTGCGTGGACACCATCGCCCGCTACCTGCTCTACGCCTTCCTGATCGACTTCTCGCTGGAGATGCTGGACCTGATCCACCGCATCTACGAGGCCGACGAGTCGTTCCAGAGCCTGGACTTCATGGTCCACACCCGCCTGTACACCTCGCAGGTGCTGATCCAGATCGTTTTGGGGACGGTGGTGCCCATCGCCCTGCTGGCATTCGTCCAGCTGGTGCGGCTGAGCGAGAAGGCGCGCAAAGGCCTCTACGTCCTCGCGGCCGGCCTCACCCTCATCGGCATCTTCGCCATGCGGTGGAACGTGGTCATCGGCGGGCAGCTGTTCTCCAAGAGCTTCCTGGGCTACACCACATACAAGATGGAGTTCGCCACGCGGGAGGGCCTCCTGCCCACGATCCTGCTGCTCATCCTGCCCTTCGTCATCCTGTGGGTCCTGGTCAAGCTGCTGCCGCCGTGGCCCAAGGAATCCGGCGTCGAGAAGGCCTAGGAAAGGAGGATCCCGGTGAGAGCCCGCTCCCAACTTTTCCGGACTTCGCTCTTCCGGGGCGGATTCGTGGTGCTGGCCGTGCTCGCCGCGGCCGCCACGGCGGGATCGCCGCGAGCCCAGAGCGGCGCGTCCGTACAGGATATCCAGGTGCCGCCCCCACCTTTCTCGGAGGGGATCTACCCCTGCAGCGAGTGCCACAAGGACATGCCGGTGAACCGCCAGCGGCGCCCGCTCGTCGACGCCCACGACGACATCGTCCTGAAGCACGGGCCGGCCAGCCGCTGGTGCTTCGACTGCCACGACCCTGACGACCGGGACAAGCTCCGGCTGGCCAGCGGCGAGCTGGTCGAGTTCTCCCGCTCCTACGAACTCTGCGCCCAGTGCCACGGGGACAAGTACCGCGACTGGAAGGCGGGCGTGCACGGGAAGCGCACCGGCCAGTGGAACGGGCGCAAGGAGTACCTGCTCTGCGTCCACTGCCACAATCCCCACTCGCCGCGGTTCGCCCCCCTGAAACCGCTGCCGCCGCCGGTGCGCCCGCCGGAGATCCACCCGCCGAAAGGAGGCCGCCCATGAGCGAGGACAGGCGCCAAGCCGGCGACGCCGCGCCGGCGGACCAGCCCGCCTCGGAATCCCGCCGCCGCTTCCTGGCCGCCGCGGGCTGCGCCGCCGTGGCCGCCGCGCTGTCCGGCTGCGGCAGCGTCAGCACCGAGGAGTTCCTCCAGCGGAACTTCCGCGAGCTGTCCAAGGAGGAGGTCGAGGCCATCGTCGCCCGGCTGGAGAAGGAGTATGCCGCCAAATTTGGCCGCAAGGTCCAGGTCGGCCTCGAACCGCCGCTGCCGCACGTGCTTTTCGGCTACGCCCTGGACCTGTCGCGCTGCGTCGGTTGTCGGCGCTGCGTGTATGCCTGCGTGAAGGAGAACAACCAGTCGCGCGACCCCCAGATCCACTGGATCCGGGTCCTGCAGATGGACAAGGACGAAGGCGTGAACATCCACCACGCCACCCCCTACTACAACCCCGAGACGGTCCCGGAAGAGGGGCACTTCTACATGCCCGTCCAGTGCCACCAGTGCAAGAACCCCCCTTGCGTGAAAGTGTGCCCGGTGGGAGCCACCTGGCAGGAGCCCGACGGCATCACCGTGGTGGACTACAACTGGTGCATCGGCTGCCGCTACTGCATGGCCGCGTGCCCGTACGGCGCCCGCCACTTCAACTGGGGCGAGCCCGGCCTGCCGAAGGACGAGCTCAATCCCGAGACCCATTATCTGGGCAACCGGCCCCGCTCCAAGGGCGTGGTGGAGAAGTGCACCTTCTGCATCCAGCGGGTGCGCAACGGCCGCTATCCCGCCTGCGTCGAGATCTGCCCCACCGGCTCGCGGAAGTTCGGCAACCTGCTGGATCCCGCCAGCGAAATCCGCTACATCCTGGAAAACAAGCGGGTTTTCCTGTTCAAGGAGGACCTCAACACCCAGCCGAAGTTCTACTATTTCTACGGAGTCTGAGGCATGAAGACCATCCGGACATTCGGGCGCTTTATCCTCGACAGCCTGCGGCTGATGGTGCAGGGCAACCGGGCCTATTACGGGTGGCTGGCCTTCCTGGGCGCGCTCATCGCCGCGGGGACCGTGGCCTACCTGGGCCAGCTCCACCAGGGGCTCGCCGCCACCAGCATGCGGGACCAGGTCTCCTGGGGCTTCTATATCGGCAACTTCACCTTCCTGGTGGGGCTGGCGGCGGCGGCCATCATGCTGGTGATCCCGGCGTACGTGTACGAGTGGAAACCCATCAAGGAGATCACCCTGCTGGGCGAGCTGCTGGCCATCAGCGCCCTGGTGATGTGCCTGGGCTTCGTGCTGGTGGACATCGGGCGGCCGGACCGCTTCTGGCACATCGTCCCGTTCGTCGGCCGGCTGAATTTCCCGCACTCCCTCCTGGCCTGGGACGTGCTGGCCCTCAACGGCTACCTGCTCCTGAATTGGTTCGTCGTCACGTACCTGTTGTGGTGCAGCTACACCGAGAAGCGCTACGTCAAGAACCTCGTGTACCCGCTGGTGCTGCTCTCCATCCCCATGGCGGTGAGCATCCACACCGTGACGGCCTACCTGTACAACGGCCTGGCGGCGCGGCCGTTCTGGAACTCGGCTATCCTGGCGCCCCGCTTCCTGGCCTCGGCGTTCTGCTCGGGTCCGGCGATCCTGCTGATCCTGCTCCAGATCCTGCGGAAAACGACGCGGCTGGAGATCAAGGACGAGGCCATCCACAAGATCGCCGAGCTGATGGCCTACACCATGGGCTTCAACCTCTTCCTGACCGCGGCGGAGGCGTTCAAGGAGTTCTACTCCAACACCGAACACATCGTCTACATCCGCTACCTGTACCTGGGGATTGGAGACCACCGCTTCCTGGTGCCGTTCGCGTGGGCGTCGGTGGCGTGCGGCCTGGTGGCGTTCCTCCTGTTTCTCGTGCCGCGGACCCGCAAGAACTGGATCACCCTGAACGCCGGCTGCGTGCTGATCTACGCCAGCGTGTACATCGAGAAGGGCGTGGGGCTGATCATCCCGGGGCTGACGCCGGACACGCTGGGGGAGATCTACGAGTACCGTCTCTCGGCCACGGAGATCTTCGTGGCCGCGGGGATCTTCGCCGTGGGCTTCCTGGTGTTCACACTGATGCTCAAGGTGGCCGTGCCGATCATGCTGGGGGAGTTCACCGTCCGCGGCCGCGCCCCCGCCAAGCCCTGACTCCTAATTCGCTTCACCACAAAGGCACAAAGGGCACAAAGCAATCCGCCGATTATTTATTATTGGATAATGATGAATCGTTATTTGTTATATCAAACCGGGACCGCCGCAAAGCGATTCTTCGGCTGAGCCCTCGAGGATCGCCTTCTCTGATATAACAAATAACTATTACACATTAACCATTAACAAATAATCTGCGGATCGCTTTGTGCCCTTTGTGCCTTTGTGGTGAGCTATTTCTTGGGCCAGGTGCCGAGGATCGACTCCGGCCGCAGGAAGTGGCAGGTGTAGCCGTAGGGGTACCGCTGCAGGTAGTCCTGGTGCTCCGCCTCCGCCCGCTGGAACCGGCCCGCCTTCACGATCTGGGTCACGACCGGGGCGCCCCATTGGCCGTACTTGTCCACCTTCGCCTTCACGGCCTCGGCGGTCTGCCGCTGGGCCTCGGTGTGGTAGAAGATGACAGAGCGATAGGAGGGGCCGACGTCGTTGCCCTGCCGGTCCGGAGTCGTGGGGTCGTGCATCCGGAAAAACCAGCGCAGCAGCTCCTCAAAAGGCAGCTTGCCCGGGTCGAACACCACCCGGACCACTTCGGCGTCCCCCGTCGTGCCGGCATGCACGTCCTCATAGGTGGGATGGGGGGTGGTGCCTCCCTCGTACCCGACCTCGGTGCGGATCACGCCGGGGATCTTGCGCAGGATCTCCTCCATGCCCCAGAAGCAGCCGCCCGCCAGGTCGACCGTCTCCTCGCGGGGCCGGCCGGCGGCCAGGGCGAACGCAGCGGAACCGGCCGCGAATCCCATCGATATCAAAGTGGTGATCAGCATCCATTTCATATTTCTGCCTCCGTGACGGCAGATTGGATGTTCGAAGTGGTCCTCCCGACTCAAGGTGGAGAACCGGGATGCTCCCTTCGAAATCGCCCGGGAATCGTTTCACCGCAGAGTCGCGGAGACGCTGAGGGGATCTCTGGGATTTTTCAGGCAACCTTTCATTCCTGGCTTCTCGGCGTCTCCACGCTTCCGCGGTGAATGAACCGGAATGGATCACCACGGATTACCATCGGAGGAAGCGGGGGGTGCGATGGGGATCAGAAGCGGTCCCGGCGGATCTCGGTATACTCGGCCGTTCGCGGGAATCCGGATTCCTCCAGGAGGCCGTGGAGGGGGTCGTCCACCGGCACCAAGCTGAAGCGCAGGGAGATGCCGGCAAGACGGCGGAGGTGGCCCAGCAGGGCGCCCGCGGCATGCCGGTCGTTGAAGGCCAGCGCCCCGACTTCCCCGACGAGCAACTCCTTCCGCCAGACCGCGGCGGCGCCCGTGGTCCCTCCGGACCGTGCCAGGAGCATCTGCCAGGGGGGGTGGGCGGCGTAATGACGGACCTGCCGCCACTGCGCCGGCCAGTGCGGCGGCGCCGCCGGCAGCCGGGGCCAGGCGGCGGCGACCGCCTCGAGGTCGGCCGCGCGGATCTCCCAGCCGGCGGGGGGCGGGGGGGCGCCGGGGGGCGCCTCGAAGCTTGAGAGCGTCCGGACCGGCCGGAAGCCGATGGCGCGGTAGCGCTCCACGTTGCGGAACGCACCAATGCAGGCCCAGCCCGTCCGGAGTCCCAGCTCCCGGTGTTTTTCCGTGTAGCGCTTCTCCAGGCCCAGCCCGATCCGGGCGCGCCAGAGCGCCGGGCGGACGTTCCAGCCGAAGACGTAGGAATCCCGGGCCTCCCGGTCCACGGCCAACAGAAGCACGCCGGCGACCTCGCTCTCCAACTCGGCGACGACGCAGTCCGCCAGGTCGATGCCGTACTGGGGCAGGATTACGGTGCGGAGGGTGTACGCGCTGAATTCGGCGGCGACGCCCTGGGCCCGGTACGACTCGGTGAGGATCCGGGCGGCGGCGGGCAGGTCGGACTCCTCCAAGGGGCGGTAGGTGACGCGCGGGATTTCCATCGCTTCGAATTATAAGGGAATCCACGGCGTGGATCAAACGGCGCGTAGCGCTCCCGGCACTGACGCCAGGATGGCTGCTCCGGAAATGGGGTCGGACCAAGCTAATCATCAGATATATAAATAAATAATTCGAAATATGGGGCGATTTTCAGGCTGAAAAGGGCTTTTTCACCCCCCCAATTAGGGGTTAAGCGGATCGATGGCGGAATTCAGACGCCCAGACAGGTCTTTTTGACACCAAAAACATGCAAATAAGCGGCAAAAAGTGGCTATTATCGTTCGTAGTTCCTTATTTTTGTGTGAGATAGCGTGGTCCGACCCCAATTTTACAATTTTTCAATTTTCAATGTTTGGGAACGGACTGTCCCCGGCGACGGATCCAGGACCGCGCAGGGAAGGGCTTCTCACGTGGCCCGGCTTATGGCATGATGCCATCATCGATCAGCACGGTGAGGACAGGGTGAGTCAGCCGCCGCGCTTTTCAGTCATCATCCCTGCGTTCAACACCGCCGCGTATGTCGGCGGGACGATCGAGAGCGTGCGGTGCCAAACCGTGCCGGATTGGGAGCTGGTGGTGGTGGACGATGGCTCGACCGACGGCACCGCCGCCGTCGCGGAGGGCGTTGATGATCCGCGGGTTCGACTGATCCGCCAAGCCAACCAAGGCGTGTCCGCGGCCCGCAACCGGGGGGCCGCTGCCGCCCAGGGCGAGTTTTTCCTGTTCCTGGATTCCGACGACCATCTGCGGCCGGACGCCCTGGAGCGTCTGGGAGCGCACCTCGCGGCCCACCCGGATGCAGACGTGGCATACGGGGAGCTCGCGACAATCAGCGAAGATGGCCGCCTCCGGCATGGCGGGCGTCCCGTTTTTGGGCCGCGGCCCTCGGGGCGCATCCTGCCCGCCCTGCTGGCCGGCGGCTTCATGGTGACGGGGATGGCCCTGATGAGGGCGGAGGGATTCCGCCGGTCGGGAGGCTTCGACGAGTCCCTCCGCCTGAGCCAGGACTGGGAGTTTCTGTGCCGGATGGCCGCCCAGGGAGAAATCCTGTATCTCCAGGGACCACCCGTGCTGGAGTATCGCCTCCGGCAAACCAGCGCCACCCATTCGCTGGGGCGCGGGGACGCCGGGTTCGCCGAGCGCTTGTGCGCCATCGACCGCGCCTTCGGCAACCAGGCCGTAACGGGGGAATTTTCCGCCAGCGAACTGGCGCGGCTGCGCCGGCGTCGCCTTGCCGACCTCTCCGCCCGGGTGGGGACGCTGGCGCTGCGGGACCGGGATTGGTCCACCGCCCGCCGCTTCTTCTGGAAGTGCCTGCAAACCGATCGGGCCCGGCCGCGGGAGATCCTCATGCTGGCGTCCTCCCTGTTGCGCTGGCTGCCGCGGGCCGTGGAGAAGCGTCTCAAGTGAAACACGCGCGGGGCGCGCCGTTCGGATGGCATAGAGGATGGCATGGTGCCAGATGGCATGGTGCCAGGCTCTGTCACAGTCCAGACACCGGCAGGCAGTCAGTACCGGCAAGCGTGAGCTGCCGGCGGGTAACTGGACTCAGCTGGCGACGATGATCTGCATCTTCAAGAAAACCAGATAGTTGAGTGAAATCTCGCGCCGGCAGCTCACGCTTGCCGGTACTGACTGCCTGTCCCGTCCAGGATCAGCGGGGGAGTGCCCGCCAGGCGGCCTCCAGGTCCTCCTGGATCTGCCGGTGGGGCGTGATCCCGTCCAGCTCGCCGTAGAACTCGGCGCGGTCGATCCACTCGCCCGCCAGGGCAGCCGCGACCGCGACCAGGACGGCGGCGTGGGACGGGGCGCCCGGGGCGAGGACGACGCCGAGGGGCAGGCCGAGTCCCAGCCCGGTCCGGAGGGCGCTCGCGGCGAGACGCATCCCGCCGGCCGGTCCGGGCCTCGCGCCGCCGGGCGGCGCATTCAGGGCGCGCTCCTTCCGCCAGAGGTACAGCAGCAGCTTGGCGGCCCCGAGCGGCAGGTAGAGCCACACCCGGCCGGACAGCACCCCGGCGAGGAACAGCCCCGTGAAGAACGCCTGGGCGCTGTGGAAGTTCGGCCGTCCGCCCTGGAGCGCCACCTGGTACACCCGGTCGATGACGAACAGGGAGGTGAGCCCCACCGCCGCTGCCAGAGCGCCCAGGACCGGGCGGTCGGGGAACAGGAGCGTTTGCAGCGCGCCCAATCCCAGGAACAGGGGGAAGGAGAGGACCTCCAGGCTGAGCCAGGACCGCCGCAGGTTGAGGATGGACCGCCAGGCCCGCTCCTTCCGGCCCAGGTGCGCGGCGCTGAGGAGCAGTGCGGCGGCGCCGGCCCCCAGGAAGACGGCCGGCACGAGCGGCGGGCCGCCGAGCAGGGCGGCGGAGAACCAGGCCACCAGCAGGGCCGCCACCGAGGTGAACACCAGCAGGGGCCACTCCGCGCCCAGGGTGATCTTGGCCGGGAGGCGGGGGAAAGTCCGGTCGAACACCGCGTCCACCTCGGCGCGGCTCGCGGGGGCGGTCAGCTCCGGCGGGCGGTCGCCCCGGCGGGGAGGCACGAACTGGACGGCCGGGTGGATCTCCGTCCGGGTGAAGCCGGGCGCGGTGGGCACTTCGGCGTCGGGGTCCATTTCGGCGAGGCCCAGCGCCCCGGTCGGGCAGTTGGCGACGCAGGCCGGCGGAAGGCCCTGGGCGAGGCGGTGGTCGCAGAGGGTGCATTTCTGCATGATGCCGAGGTCCGGATTGAAGCGGGGGGCGTCATAGGGGCAGGCCCAGCTGCAGTACTTGCAGCCGATGCAGCGCTCGGGGTCGATGGTGACGGCGCCGGTGGCCGAGTCCTTCCGGTAGGCATCGGCCGGGCAGTGGGCGAGGCAGGCCGGGTCGCCGCAGTGGTTGCAGGCCATGGAGAGGTGAAAGGCCGGCAGGCCGGGATGGCGGCGCTCGTTGAAGTCGTGCACGCGCCGCCAGTTCAGCGATGGATCGAATTGCGGAATGCGGATTGCGGATTGCGGATTGGGGGGAGCGGGGCTCGGGACTCGGGACTCGGGGCTCGGGAGGAATTGCGGATTGCGGATTGCGGATTGAGTTTCCAGCCTATTCGTGTGGTTCGTGTGGTTCGTGGTTTTGTTTCCGGATTTCGGCTCGGCGTTCGATGTTCGATGTTCGGCTGGGTCGGGCGCCGTTTCGCCGTTTCGCCGTTTCGCCGTTTCATTTCCCGGCAGCCGTTCGGGATGGTTCTCGTTGATGCACGCCACCACGCAGGCGTGGCAGCCCGTGCAGCGGTTGAAATCGAAGCGGAATCCGCGCTGGACGGTCATGCGCGCTCCACCTCCACCAGGTTGTCGTGGAAGGCGGCGCCGTGGCCGAGGTCCGTTTCGCGGCCGGCCGACAGCAGGTTGGCCGCGCCGCCGTCCGTCAGCCACCAGCCGTTGGTCAGGGTGACGCAACCCGCCTTCAGCCCGAAGTCCAGCCGGGCCGGCAGGCGCAACTCGCCGCGGCCGTTGAAGACGCGCACCGGGTCGCCCTCGCCGATGCCGCGGGCGGCGGCGTCGGCCGGGTGGAGGGCCAGGAAGGGCGCGGGGCTGAACTGCCGGATCACCGCCAGGTTGTTGAATTGGGAGTGGATCCGGTTCTTGGTGTTCGGGGTCAGGAGCTGGAGCGGGTACCGGGCGGACTCCGGCGAGGGCCGGCGGGGCGACTCGGCCGGCTCGTTGAAATCGGGCAGGGGAGAGACGCCCCAGCGGCGGGCCGCCTCCTCGGAATAGAGCTCGATCCGGCCCGAAGGGGTCGGGAAGCGGCCGTCGGCGAACGCGACCTCGACCGCGCCAGGCGCCAGCACCGGCCCCTCGCGCAGCCGCTCCAGGGTCAGGCCGGGGAAGGGGGCCAGCCGGGCGGCCAGCCACGCCTCCACGGCCTCGTCGGACGGCGCGGGGATCCGCCCGGCCTGGTCCGCCTCGGAGAAGCCCAGCCGGCGGGCCAGGTGCCAGTAGATCTCGCTCTCCGGCTTGACCTGGCCGGGGGGCTCGACCAGCTTCTGCTTGAGCTGGATATAGGGGTGCCAGTAGGCGCCGATGACGTCGGTCTGCTCGAACAGGCTCTTGGCCGGCAAGAGGAGGTCGGCCTCGCGGGCCGTGTCGGTCAGGAACTCTTCCACCACGACGCGGAACTCCAGGCGGCGGAAGGCTTCCCGGACGGCGTGGGTGTCGGGGTTCTGCGGGATGGGATTGCCGCGCTCCACCCAGGCCATCCGCAGCGGCGGGTCGGCCTGCGCCGCCATGTCCCGGCCGAGCCGGGCGGTCGCGACGCTGGCGCGCACCACTCCGTCGGGCCGCTCCGGCGGGTACAGGTTCAGCGGCTCCTTGAGTGGATGGAACAAGGCCGTCTGAAGGTTCGCGTACATCCAGCCCGCCCCCGGCCGGCCGATCTGGCCGGTCAGCGCCAGCAGGGCCAACATCGCCCGCAGGGCCTGGCCCGAGTTGGTGTAGCGCTGCATGCCGAAGCCGGGGCAGATGGTGAGGGGGTGCTCCGTCCCGACGGCCTCGGCGAGCGCCTCGATGTATCGGGCGGGCACGTCGGTGACGCCTGCGGTCCGCTCCAGGTCCCAGGCCTGCACGTGGTCGCGGAAGGCCTCGAAGCCCAGGACGTGCCGGTCGATGAATCCCCGGTCGATCCAGCCCCGCTCGATCAGGATCCGCGCCACACCCAGCGCCAGGGCGCCATCGGTGCCGGGCCGCGGCTGGACCACCAGGTCGGCCCGCTCGGCGGTCTCGGTGCGGCGCGGATCGACGACGACCAGCCGCCCGCCGCGCGCCAGCGCCTCGTCGACGTGGGCCATCTGGTGGACGTTGGTCTCGGCGGCGTTCTTACCCCAGAGCACGATCAGGCGGGCGTTGGCGAGGTCCCACGGCGCGTTGTGGAGGTTGTCGCCGAGGGTCAGGCGGGTGGCCTCCAGCCCCGCCGGCCAGCACAGGTCGCCATAGGTGGTGGTGCAGCCGCCGCAGAGCCGCCAGAACTCCAGCCCCACGCCGTTGAGCAGGCCCTTGGTGCCGCTGCCGGCGTAGTAGAAGATGCTCTGCGGGCCGTCGGTTTTCCGGTAGCGGTCGATCCGCGCGGCGATCTCGTCGAGGGCCTCGTCCCAAGAGACGGGGACGAAGCCGCCGCCGGCCTGCCGCCGCAGCGGGGTCAGGATCCGGTCGGGGGAATACACCCGCTCCAGGTAGCTCAGCCCCTTGAGGCAGACGCCCTCGCCGGTGGCGCGGTTGCCGGGGTGCGGCTCGATGCGGCGGATCCGCCCGTCCTCCACCTCCACGCGCAGGCCGCAGGTGGAGTAACAGTTTCTCGGGCAGGCCGTCGTATATACCTTCATGAAACGAACCTACCGATCAAACTTCGGCGCAGACTGACGGATACGGCGAAACGGCGGTGGGGCGAAACGGCGATTGGAGACTCTCCATGCTGTTTCGATGAATTCAGACGGGGCAGTGCCAGGTGATTAATGGTTGAATGACGGACCATGTCGCCTCTCACTTCACCCTGACCTGCGAGGATCGGGTTCACTCGCCGTTTCGCCGTTTCGCCGTTTCGCCGTTTCCTTCCGCCTCCGGGAGCGGATCCAGGTGGATGTCGACGGCGCCGCGGGCATCGCAGTCGTGCAGGGAGCCGAGCAGCCCCCGGACCGTCCCCTCGACGAAGTCCCGGACGAACTGCTTCATGGGGACGGTGCGTCCGTTGCTCCGGACCGTCACGGCGCGGCGGCCGGGCTTTTCCAGGAAGCGCTCCTCGATGAGGGTGGCCAGGCCGGCCGCGTCGTCCAGGCCGAAGACCGGCACGCCCAGGTCCACCGGGTCGTCGCTGGCCACGGCCACCAGGACGTCGGACTTGACGCAGAGCGGCTCCGGGTGGGCGGCGCGCCGGTAGACCTCGATCTTGGGCTGGGTCTCGCGCTTGTAGCCCTCCGAAAGAATCAGGTCCACGTCCTGGACGAAGCGGGCGCGGATGTCGTCCAGCGGCAGGTCGGCCGGGACGTCCCGGATCAGCGCCAGCCGCGTGGGCGACGACAGGATCACCGTGTGCGCGCCCGCCTGCTTGTGGCGCCAGCTGTCCTTGCCCTCGCGGTCGACGTCGAAGCCGTGGACGTCGTGTTTGACCGTGGCCACCCGCCAGCCGCGGCGCACCAGCTCGGGGACGAGCTTCTCGATCAGGGTGGTCTTCCCACTGTCGCTCCGCCCGACGATGGAAAGGATCGGTATCATCGCTCCTCCAGAATTGAACCGCGAAGGCGCAAAGGACGCCAAGGCAATCCGAATGTCGAACGTCGAACGCCGAACGCTGAACATCGAACGAGAACCAGGAACATTCCATCATCGAGCGGTTTTCGTTCAGCGTTCAGAGTTCGAAGTTCAACGTTCAAAGTTCTTCCCCTTTGCGCACTTTGCGTCTTTGCGGTGGATGCTCTCCCAGTCGGCGGGGGTGTTGAGGTTGCGCAGCTCCCCGGCGCGCTCCGGCAGGTGCACCACCGTCCAGGGGACCGGCGCCGCGTCCAGGAAATCCCACGCCTTCCGCCCGCCGCCGCCGAGGAATTCCGCCAGCGCGGGATGGATCGAACGGGGATAGATTCCCAGCGTCGGAAAGCGGTTGGCGCCGTCTCCGGCCAGGGTGATCTCCCCCGGCCGGGCTTGGGCCAGCAGCTCCTGCAGGGCGGCCGTCGTCAGGAGCGGCATGTCGCAGGGGGCCGCCAGCAGGTGGGCGGTGCGGGCCCGGGCCAGGCCGGCTTCGATGCCCGCCAGCGGGCCGGCGTCCGGAAAGTTGTCGGGGACGGCGGTCCACCCGGCCCCGGCATCCGCGGCGGGCCGGCCGGTGCTGAGCAGGACCTCGGCGCAGCAAGGGGTCAGCGCGTCGGCAACCCGCCGGGCCAGCGGGACGCCGTCCAGCCGCAGGCGGGACTTGTCCCGGCCGAAGCGCGAGCTGCGCCCTCCGGCCAGCACCAGCCCGGTCAGTCCGTCCGGCCCGAAATGGCCCGCCCGGCGGGAATCCGGCGTCATGACACGCTCCGCGACAGAATCCGCGTCCGCCCCGTTGAGGGGGGCGCGTCCGGTTCCCCTCCTTGTAAGGTATCGGGGCGGACCTGTCAACTTCTTTTGCGGCGCAACTAAATCCACCCTCCAGCCGATAAATATTACAAAATTAGACATAGGGGGTTGCCACCATGGATATCGGCAAGTTACAACCGTCCCCACCCCCTCTGGCGGAGGATTCCGCCGTGTCCACCCCTCCCAAGCCCGCCGTGGGAAGAGAACTTGCGGACTTGGGGAAGACCCCCGACCTGCCGCCGGACCGCATTATGGAGGGGAAGGCACTGTCCCTCGGGCAGTCCGCCCTGGCGGGCCTGGATCTCGGGCCGGTTCACCCCGACTTCGCCGGGGCCGCCAGCCCACCCACGCAGCCGATGCCGCCCAGTGACCCGCCGCCCACGGACCCGCCGCCGGAAGACCCGTCCCGGCTGGGAGGAGCTTCGCATATGACCGCCTCCTCACTGCTGGCCGGAGTGAACCTGAGCCGGCACCATCCGGACCAGTCCCGGATGCCGGCACCCGCCGTCACCGACGTGGGCGACGAGAAGCCGGCGCCGCCTCCGCCGGATGACGCCCGGATCCGCGGCTTCTCAGAGACCAAAGCGGCCGGGGACCTGGTCAAGGGGCTGCTCCACCAACAGCTGTCGGCGAAACTGCCCGAAGCGGTCCCGCATCCCGGCGGGCTCAAACCGCTGCCGGGGGGGCCGGAGGGGGACGCGGGGGGGCATGAGATTGAAGACGCCCACCGCCTCTACCAGCCGAAGCCGGAACCGCCCGTCGGCCCGAAGACCCGGCCGGCCGCCGAAACGGCCCAGGGCGCCGCCGCCTCTGCGGCGCGCTCGCCGCTGCGCCCCGACGTCCACGTCGACCTGCCGGAGCAGGGAGGGCTCTACCACCCGGCGCCTGAACCTCCGCCACACCCCGACACCGGGTCGCTGGAAGCGGGCGGCAAGACGAGTGGGATGATGTCTGACCTGACCGGGGCGAACCAGTTCGGCATCGTCATCGAAGATCACCCCCAACGGGTGTTTTCCCCGACCTCGGTGCCGGCGGGGCACCCCGGCCCCGGATCGCTGGAAGCGGGCGGCAAGTCGAGCGGAATGAGCTCCGACCTGACCGGGGCGGACCAGCTCGGCGTCGTCATCGAAGACCATCCCCAAAGGGCGTTTTCCCAGACTTCGGTGCCGGCGGGTCACCCCGACACCGGGTCGCTGGAAGCGGGCGGCAAGTCGAGCGGGATGAGTTCCGACCTGACCGGAGCGGACCATTTCGGCGTCGTTGTAGAGGATTAGGACGACCGGCCAGCCCTCGGCTCCAGGCATGGAAATCAGCGGAATGCTCGCTCCAGGCAGGTGGGGCATCGTCCATCTCAGGCGCTTCCTGTTTGTACGGCCGCGACGCTTGAGGTATCATGGGCGCGGCGGCGGGCGGACCGCATCTGCCGAGAGATCTCCCGCCGCCACGCGGGCCCAATCCCGCCAGACTGCCATCCCGTCCCCCCGGAGGAGTGACATGAAGAAGCTGCTCATGGCCGGCACACTGACGTTGCTCATGCTCGCCGCGGCCGTCCAGGCCCAGAAAGTCAAGGTGAACTACGACAAGAAGGCGGACTTCACCCGGTACAAGACCTACAGCTGGGACGTGGGCATGCCGGCCATCCAGCCCGAGGTCGACAAGTATATCCAGGCGGCCATCGACGTGATCCTGGCCGACCGGGGATGGAAGCTGGTGCAGGAGCATCCCGATGCCCGGGTAGTGTATTACGTGTCCCAGAACGCCAGCACCCAGGTCGTCACCGATTCCTACGGGTACGGGGCGGGGGACTGGTACTGGCGCGGCATGCCCGGCGCGGCCACCCCGTCCTACGACACCTACCGGAAGGGCACGGTGGTTGTAGACATCGTGGACACGCAGTCCAAGCAGATGGTCTGGCGGGGGTCGGCGACCGAGACCATCGTCCAGGACCGGGACGAGATGATCAAGCGGTTCCAGAAGATGATGGACAAAATGTGGAAGAATTTCCCGCCCAAGAAGTAGTTCCCCTCCCCCCCCGGCCCCACCCGCCGCCGGCGAGCGGGGCCGGCCTGGCCGTCCGGTTTTGTTCCGGGGCCGCCCACCCGCCTCTTGACCCGCACCCGCCTCTGTGGTTTGATATTCGCACCATGATACCCGGCCGGTTGTAGGCCGCCGGCACGGACGCCGCCCGCGTGGCGATCCGCCCTTCCGGGAGATCGGAGGTGGGATGGACAAGGCACCCCCGAAACCGCCGCCGTTTCCACCCGGCGAGGCCGAGGCGCCGCCGGGCAGCCCCGAGGACTGGATCCCCTTCCGGCGCAGCATCCCCCCGCCGGAATCCCCCTTCCGGTCGGCCTTCGGCCGCTGGCTGGAGCGGGGCGCGCACCTCGATGAGGCCCACTTGGAGCACGCTCCGGCGACACACCCCTGGTGGCGCGTCATCTGGCTGACCGGCGTCGACTACTTCTCCACCCTCGGCTACCAGCCCGGCATCGCCCTCCTGGCGGCCGGCGCGGTGGCGCCCCTGGCCACCGGCATCCTGGTGCTGGTGACCCTCCTCGGCGCGCTCCCCATCTACGCCCAGGTGGCGCGCCGCTCCTATGCCGGCCAGGGCTCCATCGCCATGCTGGAGCACCTCCTGCCCGGCTGGTTCGGGAAGGCTCTGGTGCTGGTCCTGCTGGGCTTCGCCGCCACCGATTTCGTCATCACCATGACCCTGTCGGCCGCCGACGCGGCCAAGCACGCCATCGAGAACCCGTTCCTGCACCCCGTGCTCGGCGACGCCCAGGTCCTCCTCACCTTGACGCTGCTGGCGCTGCTGGCGGTCGTGTTCCTGGTCGGCTTCAAGGAGGCGATCGGTCTGGCCACGGCCATCTGTGTGCCCTACCTCCTGCTCAACGGCGTGGTACTGATCCGGGCCCTCATGGAAGTGTTCCACCACCCCACGGTGATCCCCAGCTGGCGGGCGGCTCTCTTCGCGCACGGCGACTGGACGATGGTGCTGGTGGCGGCCGGGCTGATCTTTCCCAAGCTGGCCCTCGGCCTGAGCGGCTTCGAAACCGGCGTGGCGGTCATGCCGCTGGTGCACGGCGGGCGCTGGGACGAGCGCCGGCGCCGGCGCGGCGCCCCCGCCCCCCTGGGACGGATCCGCAACACGCGCAAGCTGCTCGTCACCGCGGCGCTGATCATGAGCGTCATGCTGATGGCGTCGAGTTTCGCCACCACCCTGCTCATCCCCGAGGCGGACTACCAGATCGGCGGCCCGGCCAGCGGCCGCGCCATCGCCTACCTGGCCCACAAGTACCTCGGGCACGGCTTCGGGACGGTCTACGATTTCTCCACCATCCTGATCCTGTGGATGGCGGGGGCTTCCGCCATGGCCGGCCTGCTGCACCTGGTGCCGCGCTACCTGCCCCGCTACGGCATGGCCCCGGTCTGGGCGTCCATGTCCCGGCCGCTGGTGCTGGTCCTCCTGGTGATCTGCATGATCGTCACCTGGGTCTTCCAGGCCAGCGTCGAGGCCCAGAGCGGCGCCTACGCCACCGGGGTGCTGGTCCTGATCCTGTCGGCGGCGTTCGCCGCCACGCTGGCGCTGTGGAAGGAGGGCCAGCGGGTGACCGGGCTGTACTGCGGGGCGCTCACCCTCGTGTTCGCCTACACCCTCGTGGACAACTGCATCGGCCGGCCCGACGGCCTGATCATCGGCGGCATCTTCATCTTCCTGGTGCTGACGGTGAGCTCCATCAGCCGCTGGAGCCGGGCCACCGAGCTGCGGGTGCTCAAGGCCTACCACGTCGACCGGGAGTCGTACGACCTGGCGCCGGAGCTGCTCGATAAGCGGATCAACATGGTGCCGATCAAGGTCAACACCCCCGAAGCGCGGGCCGCCAAGGCCCGGGAGATCCGGACCCACTACCAGGTGGAGGGACCGCTGCTGTTCATCCACGTGAACCTGATGGACAACCGCAGCGAGTTCCTCGAAACGCTGGAAGTGCAGATCCGCCGGGAGGGCGGCGACTACACCATGAACGTGTGGGGGGCCACGGCCATCGCCAACACCATCGCCTACCTCAGCGAGCTGGCCGACCCCATCGGCATCTTCCTCGGCCTGACCCGGCAGAACCTCATGCAGCAGGCGCTGCGTTTCATCCTGCTCGGCGAGGGCGAGACCGGCCTGATGGTTTACAAGATCTTGCTGCGCTACTGGGAGACCACCCGCGAGGAGGACGTCCGACCGTACATCTACTTGATGTCCGACTGAGCGGGGAATTGTGAATTGGGATCCGCGGACATCGGACATCGGGGCTCGGGACTCGGGGCTCGGGAGAAATTGCGGATTGCGGGTTGCGGATTGCGGATTGGAAACCAAAGATTCTCTCTGTGTCCTCTGTGCCTTTGTGGTAAAGGATTCCGATTGCGGATTGGAATACCTTTCGTGTGGTTCGTGTGGTTCGTGGTTCTGATTGCGGATTGGGTTCGGTGTTCGATGTTCGGATTGAGGATCGCTTGGCGGCCTTTGCGCCTTTGCGGTGAGATTCTTGAATGGAGGACCGAGGAATGACTGAGCCATCGCCTGCCGTCTACCGCATCGAGAAGGACTCCCTCGGCGAGGTGAAGGTGCCCGCCGACAAGTATTGGGGCGCCCAGACCCAGCGCTCCCTGGACAACTTCCCCATCGGCCGCGGGCGCTTCCAGTGGGGCCGGCCGGTGATCAAGGCCTTCGGCGTCCTGAAGAAGTGCGCGGCCAAGGCCAACGGGGAGCTGCGCCACCTGTCGCTCGAGAAGGTGGCCCTCATCGTCCGCGCCGCCGACGAGGTCACCGCCGGACGATTCGACACCCACTTCCCCCTGGTGGTGTTCCAGACCGGCTCCGGGACCCAAACCAACATGAACGCCAACGAGGTCATCGCCAACCGGGCCAACGAGCTGGCGGGCCAGCCCCTGGGGTCCAAGCTGCCGGTCCACCCCAACGACGACGTGAATTGCAGCCAGTCGTCCAACGACGTGTTCCCGGCGGTGATGCACATCGCCACGGTGCTGGAGCTGACGGACGGCCTGCTCCCCGCGGTGAACGCGCTGCGGGACACGCTGGAGGAGAAGGCGCACGAGTTCTCCGGCGTGGTCATGCTGGGCCGGACCCACCTCCAGGACGCCACGCCGGTGACGCTGGGGCAGGTGATCTCCGGCTGGTCGGCCCAGCTCCAGGAGGCCCTGCAGGCCGTGCGGGGGGCGCTGCCCTGGCTCTGCGAGCTGGCCCTGGGGGGCACCGCGGTGGGCACGGGGCTCAACGCGCCGCCGCGCTTCGGCACGCTGGCCATCGAGAAGATCGCCGCCGAAACCGGCCGTCCGTTCATCCAGGCGCGGAACCTGTTCGCCGGGCTCTCGGCCCACGACGCCATGGTCCACGCCAGCGGCACCCTGCGCACGCTGGCCGGCGCGCTGATGAAGATCGCCAACGACGTGCGCTGGTACGCCAGCGGGCCGCGGGCCGGCCTGGGCGAGCTCCTCATCCCGGAGAACGAGCCGGGCTCCTCCATCATGCCCGGCAAGATCAACCCCACCCAGCCCGAGGCCCTCACCCAGGTGGCGGTGCACGTCTTCGGCGCCGACCACGCCGTGGCCTTCGCCGGCTCTCAGGGCAACTTCCAGCTCAACGTCTTCAAGCCGGTCATCCTCGAGAACGTGCTGACCTCGATCCAGCTGCTGGCCCAGGCGTGCCGGTCGTTCCACGAGCGCTGCGCGGTGGGGATCCAGCCGAACCTGCCGCGGATCCGCACGCACCTGGACCACTCGCTGATGCTGGGGACGGCGCTGACACCCCACATCGGCTACGAGAAGGCGGCCGAGATCGCCCTGCTGGCGCATCACGAGGGGCTGTCCCTGCGCGCGGCGGCCCTGCGGCTCGGCTACGTCACCGACGAGGAATTCGACCGGTGGGTCGATCCCGCGACGATGACACATCCCCTGGAAGAGTGAGGGGTGAGGAGTGAGGAGTGAGGAGAAAAAGCCGGGATCCGATTGGTTATTGGTAATTATATATATGTTATTTGTTATATCAGAGTGGGCGCTTCTCGGATTGATATAACCAATAACTATTAATCAATAATCAATAACAAATTGGTTTTAGATTGGCTGAAGTTTCAGAAGGTGGTTATGGACAAAATTTGGCCGGCCCGCCCCGTCATGTTCGAAATCAACACCTGGCCGTGGCTCCGGGAACTGGGACGCCGGCTCGACCGGCCGGTGGCGCTCGGCGACGTGCCCCCGTCCGAGTGGGACGCCGTCGCCGCCCTCGGCGTCGACGCCGTCTGGCTGATGGGCGTGTGGGAGCGCAGCCCGGAGGGGCGGGACATCGCTCTCGCCAACGCCGGCTTCCAGGCGGAGTGGGACCGGGTCCTGCCCGGCTGGACCCCCGCCGACGTGGCCGGCTCCCCGTACTGCGTCCGGCGCTACGTGGTGGACGAGGCCCTGGGCGGCCCCGCCGGCCTGGCCGCTGCCCGGCAGGAGCTGGCGCGCCGCGGGCTGCGGCTGCTGCTGGACTTCGTGCCCAACCATGTCGCCCCCGACCACCCCTGGCTCGCCGAGTCCCCCGACTTCTTCGTGCGCGGGCATTACGGCGACCTGGTGCGGGACCCCCAAACCTACCTCAGCACCGAGCAGGGCATCGTGGCGCGGGGCCGCGACCCCTACTTCCCCGCCTGGCCGGACGTGCTGCAGCTGAACGCGTTCTCCGCCGGGCTCCGCGGGGCGGCGGCGCGGACGCTGCTGGACATCGGCGCGCAGTGCGACGGCGTCCGTTGCGACATGGCCATGCTCCTGCTGAACGACATCTTCGCCCGCACCTGGCCGGGCGCCGGGGACCGCCCGGCGACGGAGTACTGGACCGACGTGATCGGGGCCGTCCGGAAGGAGTTCCCGCGGATGCTGTTCGTCGCCGAGGCCTACTGGGACCTGGAGTGGGACCTGCAGCAGCTCGGCTTTGATTATTGCTACGACAAGCGCCTCTACGATCGGCTGCTCCACGAGGGCGCCGCGAGCGTGGGCGGGCACCTCGGCGCCGGGCTGGATTACCAGGACCGGCTGGTCCGCTTCCTCGAGAACCACGACGAGCCCCGGGCGGCGGCCGAGTTCCCGCCGGGCCGCCTGCGGGCCGCGGCCGTGGCGGCGCTCACCCTGCCAGGGGCGCTGCTGCTGCACGAGGGGCAGCTGGAGGGGCGCCGGGTCAAGCTGCCGGTGTTCCTGGCGCGCCGGCCGGAGGAATCGCCCGACGGGGCCCTGCGCGCGTTTCATCTCCGGTTGCTGGCCGCGCGGCGGGAGCTGCGGGGCGGGGCGTGGCAGCTCTGCGAGCCGACCGGCTGGCCGGACAACCCGAGCTTCCGGAACCTGCTGGCCTGGGGCTGGCGGTCCGAGGAGTGGTTGCACCTCGTGGTCGTGAACCTGTCCGGACGGCCCGCCCAGGCCCGCGTCCGGCTGCCCTGGCCGGAGCTGGCCGGCGAGGAGTGGCAGCTGGAGGACCTCCTCGACGGGCAGGCGTACGGTCGGAGCGGCGCCGAGCTGCTGGATCCGGGTCTGTACGTCGACCTGCCGGCGTGGGGCTCCCATCTCTTTCGAATTTGATCCCGGTGCGCGAGGGAAGGACGGGGAGACGGGGGGGACAGGGGGACGGGGAGAGGGCGAAACGGCGAATCGGCGAAGCGGCGAATCGGCGACGGGGAGACAAGGAGACAGGGAGACGGGGAGACGGGGAGACGGGGAGACGGGGAGACGAGGAGAATGAGCCCTTTCCAGCCCGGAGGGCGCCCTAAAGTAACCCCATGCGTGAGCATGGGGCCCGGCGCGCTGTGAAAGAATTTCTGGGTTTTTCTCACCCGAGCCCGCTTGGGGGCGGCATAAGACGCTCACTCCGCTTCAACCCGCCATCAGGACTCGGGATCAAACGGGATCCCATGCCGCCGCAGGAGTTCCTCATATTCCTCCTGAAATGTCACTCGCCGGTGGTGCTCCGCCTGCCGGGCGATGGAGCGCCGGACCTTCTCCACCTGCGACGGACTGACGGCAAAGGCTCCATACCCCGCTTGCCACTGGAACAACCGCAACGCTCCGCCTTTCGTCTTACGCCAGCGGGAGCTGTTGGCCTTCACTCCCTCGATCAACCGCTCGATAGAGTGGCGGCGGGACAATCGGGCCAGGGCGTGGAGATGATCGTCCACCGAATTAATGAGGAGGGCGGGACAGTCCAAGTTCTTCAGCACGGTGGCGATGTAAGCATGGAGTTCGGGACGGATGGAGTCGTGGAGGAACGGCAGGCGGTTCTTTGTGCCGAAGACGAGGTGGAGCCAGACTGTGGCGAAGGAAGGGGACATGGCAACCTCCTGAGTGAGAATTTATCCTCTCAAACGGGGAGGTCGAGTTTTGTTCCGATTTTTTATGCCGCCCCCAAGCGGGCTCGGGGAAGGAAATCAGGAAATTCAACTTACTCTGCGCCGCACCCCATGCTCACGCATGGGATTATTTTAAAGCGTCCTCCGGGCTGAAGCCTTCCTTTCAATCCACTCGTGGATGACGGTTGCGACACAGCTTCTGACGCTCCTGGGGCTGACTGTGTACCGCGGTGCGCTTGGCACGCTGATTGCAACTTCCATCCAGGTCACCCGGAAGACCTCCGTCCACTTCCATTCGGTGATCCCCGCCGATAAAGGGATCTCCGGGTTTGGCCAAACGTTGTATATTGTTGTCGATTATGTCACGATATCATTTCGCGGCAGCTCCCCGGCGGAAAATGTCAATCATCCCGGGAGGCGCCGCACGGGGAGAACGGGTATGAAGCGATCCCATCGAGTGTGCGTGACGGCGGCACTGGCGGTCCTGGCGGCGGCCGCCGCCCTGGCCGGGCCGCCGCAGCGGAACGGCCCCCTGCCGCCCCTGTTCCCGCCCAACAACTGGTGGAACCAGGACATCAGCGCGGCGCCGATGGACCCCCATTCCGCGGCGTTCATCACCTTCATCGGGCCGTCGAAGGGGATGCACCCCGACTTCGGCGGCGATGCCGGGGGCGACGAGATCTACGGCATGCCCTACATCGTGGTGGACGCGGACCAGCCGGAGCTGGCCGTGGAGTTCGAGTACTGGGACGAGAGCGACGGCGTCGATTACGACACGGGTCACGGCTTCCCGTTCTACCCCATCCCGGCCGAGGCCATCACCCAGCCGCGCTGGATCGAGGGCGGCCCGCCGGGCAACGTCCACGTGGACGCCGACCGTCACATGTACATCGTGGACAAGGACAACCTCTGGCTCTACGAGCTGTACCACGTCTGGTGGGACGGCACCCGGTGGACCGCCGGCTCGGGCGCCTTTTTCGACCTGACGAAGAACCACCGCCGGCCCGAGGGCTGGACCTCCGCCGACGCCGCCGGACTGGCCATCCTGCCCGGGCTGGTGCGGTACGACGAGGTCTTCGGCGAGGGCGAGATCGAGCACGCCTTCCGGGTGACGCTGCGCGACTCCAACGGGCACGTCTGGCCGGCCTCCCACACTGCCGGGAGCAACTCCTCGGCTCTGCCCATGGGGGCGCGGCTGCGGTTGAAGGCCGGCACGGACATCTCCGGCTTCGCCCCCGAGGTACAGAAGATCTTCCGGGCCATGAAGAAGTACGGCCTGATCATGGCCGACAACGGCAGCGACCTGTACGTGTCCGGCACCTACGACCCGCGCTGGGACAACGACGTGCTGAACCCGGCCTTCGCCGCCATCCACGCGAGCGACTTCGAGGTGATCGCGCTCGGCTACAACCCCTGCGGGGACCTCGACGCCGACGGGGCCACGGACGCGGCCGACGCCGGCATCCTGGCCCAGTACCTGGCCGGCAACATCGGCCAGGGGGCGGCGCCGTTCTCCGCCCCCGCCGGCGGGGCCGACCTCAACGGCGACGGCGCGGCCACGGTGACGGACCTCACCGCGCTGGGCCATTATCTCGTGGGGAATATTCAAATTCTTCCGCTGGAGTGAACGTCCCTTCTCAGCCGGAAGATCAATCCATTTGTCATTTGCCATTGGCCATTTGTCATTAGTCATTTTCAGAATCCGAAACCGAAAGGCGAAAGCGGTTTGGAAAATGAAAAATGACAAATGGCCAATGGCAAATGTCAAATGGATTGCTCTGTGCCCTTTGTGTCTATATTTGTGAATGATTTACAGCCCGTCGACTTGGGAACGGAAGCGCTCTGGGTCGGCGGAGAAGGCGGCCCGCCGCACGATGGCGTTCGGCCCCTCCGCCCGGTCCACCGCCAGCACGCCGTCCAGGTGGTCGATCTCGTGCTGCAGCAGCTCCGACTCCGCCGGGGAGAGCCGTTCCCGCGATTGCGTCAAGCCGTCCGGCCCCAGCCACCGCAACGAGATGGACCGGTGCCGGCGCACCCGCACCAGCAGGTCGGGGAAGCACATGCAGTCGTCCCAGAGGGTGAAGGTCTCGGGGGAGCGCCAGGTGATTTCCGGATTCAGGGCCACCGGCGGCATGCCGGGCATGTGCAGCCCGATCATCCGCAGCGGGACGCCGATCTGCGGGGCGGCGATGCCGCGGCCGAAGCCGTGGCGGGCGCGGAACGCTTCGAGGACCTCCGTCAGGCGCGCGGCGGCGGCCCGGATCGCGGGGTCCCCCGGCTCGGCCACCGGCGCGGACACCTGGCGCAGCCTGGGATCGCCCAGCGGCAGGACTGTCGGTTCATCGGGGCGGGTGTCACTCATGGGATCCTCGGATATCGGACTTCGGACATCGGGTTTCGGATCATGGAAGCCAAAACCAATTGGCTAATGATTATTGATTATATTCTATTTGATATATCCGGGAGGGACCGATTTAAATTCGAGTCGGTCGAAAATGCTCGGATATAACCAATATCCAAATTCCTGTCCATGTCAAGCTCTCGGTGCTCGTGCTCGTCATCGTAATCGTACTCGTAATCGTACTTGTGCTCGTAATCGTAATCGGACTTCGGACTTCGGATTTCGGCCCTGGGACCTGGAAACTGGGGCTGGATTAAAAATCCTGAACACGGATGAACACGGATCCGGTCGGATCAACGCGGATCAATCCTGCCTCCGGGTTGAAATCCGTGTGCATACGTTTCGATCCGGGGGAATCCGTGTCCAAGGGTCTCAGACCACCCCCGGTCCCCAGGTTTCAGGGCCGAGATCCGATTTCCGAAGTCCGAAGTCCGATTACGATTACGAGCACGAGCACGAGCACGAGCACGACCGGTCACCCGTCCCCCGCCTCCGGTCACCGGTCGATTTCTTGACATACGCTCCCCTTTTGCCCATAATAGGCGCTCTATTCTGCAAGGAGGCCCCCCATGGCTGACATTGAAGCTCCCGATCTCAAGGAATACGAAGCCGCGATCAAGCTGATGAACCACAAGAAATACACGGAGGCCGCCGCCGCCTTTCAGGCGCTGAGCCGCAAGAAGGGCGTGGCCGCCCAGCTCGTGCAGGCCGCCGTCGTCCGCCACCACGCCTGCCAGACACGCCTGAACCCGCCGGCGCTGTCGCCGAAGGGGTTCCAGGAGTGCGTCGACGCCGCCACCTTCTGCCTCAACCGCGACGAGCTGGACCAGGCCGCGGCCTTCCTCGGCCAGGCCAAGCGGAGCAAGGGGGACCCGGGCCAGTTGCACTACCTCGAGGCGGTGCTGCTGTGCAAGCGGGGCGATGCCGCCAAGGCCGTGGACGCGCTCGGCCAGGCGCTGGCGGCCGACCCGTCCGCGAAGCACACCGCCCGGCACGACCCCGACTTCGAGCCGCTCCACGCGCTGGAAGGCTTCAAGAAACTGCTCTGAAAATATCGGTTGGACAAAGACCAAAGACGATAGACAATAGACCATGGACGATAGACCATGGTCATAGTCGATTTCCATCGTCCATCGTCCATCGTCCATTGTCCATCGTCTCTTTCCGGCTGTTCCTGAGTAGGAGGCTGAATGGAACTTCCCCTCCGCGTCGTCATCCTGGCTGATGATTCCCCGGAACAGCAGGCGCTGCTCTGCGAGCTGCCGCCCGTCGAGTGGGTCCGCCTCGCCGCCGAAAGCATTGCGAATTGCGAATTGCGAATTGCGAATTGGCCACCGGAAGGTCTGGAACTCGCCGACCTCCTGGCCCTGTTCACCCTCCGATCCGAGACTCGAGACTCGAGACTCGAGACTCGTGCCTCGAACCTCGAACCTCGAGCCCCGAGCATCGAGTCCCCAACTTCGCAATTTCTTCTTCTCCTCTCGTCCGACCGCCCCCTCCTGACCGGCGAGACCCTGCGCGACTTCGCCGAACGCTGTCTCGGCCGGGGCGCCGCCCTGGCCGTCCTGGGCGAGCCCGAAGATCCCACCGCCGTCTGGCTGCGTATCGAGGGGAAGCCAGGTGTTCCCGATCATGAAACGGCGAAACGGCGAAACGGCGAACCGGCGCACCCGAGCCCCGAGTCTCCAGCCCCGAGTCCCGAGGATTCCAATCCGCAATCCGCAATCCGCAATCCGCAATTTCCCCCGAGCCCCGAGCCCCGAATCCCAAGCCCCGATATCCAAGGTCCGATGTCCGAGGATTTCAATCCGCAATTCGCAATCCGCAATCCGCAATTGGATTCTCCGCTCCGCCGCTTCGCCGTCCCGCCGTCCGCCGCCGTGCAGGTCGAGGCAGTCACCGACCTGCCCGATCCGGTCGAGCTGCTGGCGGTGCGCGACGCCCTCACCCGCGCCGAGGCGGAGGACGAGCTGCAGGAGCGCATCCGCACCCACTGGCTGGCCGCCGGCGCAACCCTGCGCGCGCCCGGCCGCGCCTGGATCGGCCCGCGGGTGCGCCTCTGCCCGCCCGTCACCGTGTGGTGGGACGTGGCGCTGCTGGGCGACACCGTCGTCGGCGCCGGCTGCGACCTGCGGCCGGGGACGCTCCTGGAGAACGCGCGCCTCGGCGAGCGGGTGCGGGTGGAGTACTCGGTGGTCCGCGACGCCGAGGTGGCGTCCGGCACCACCGTCGGCCCCTTCGCCCACCTCCGCGGCGGCGCCCGCATCGGCTCCGACAACCGCATCGGCAACTTCGTCGAGGTGAAGAAGTCCACCACCGGCCCCGGCACCAAGGCGTCCCATCTGGCCTACCTGGGCGACGCCACCATCGGCGCCCACGTGAACGTGGGGGCCGGCACCATCACCTGCAACTACGACGGCGTCGCCAAGCACCCGACGGTGATCGGCGACGGCGCCTTCATCGGCAGCGACACCATCCTGGTGGCGCCGGTGGAGGTGGGGGCGGGGGCGTACACCGGCGCCGGCTCCACCGTCACCGAGCCGGTCCCGCCCGACAGCCTCGCCCTGGGCCGCGCCCGCCAGCGCAACATCCTGGGCTGGGCCGCGAAACGCCGCGCCGCGCAGGCGGCGGCGAAGGAAGCTCACCACAAAGACACAGAGGACGCGAAGAAGACCGGTGACCGATGACGGATGACCGATGACGGGTGACTGGGCGTGCTCGTCATCGTGCTCGTGCTCGTAATCGTAATCGTAATCGTGATCGTAATCGTACTCGTAATCGAATCAAACATCTACAAGCCGATTGGCAAGGTCCGCCGAGCCAATCCAGGACACGGATGAACGCGGATTCACGCGGATCTACACGGATTCCGATCCTGAAACCATGCTTGGAATCCGTGTCAATCCGTTCCCATCCGTGTTGATCCGTGTTCAGGTTTGCGTTTCCCAATCCGCAATCCGCAATCCGAAAATTCACCACAAAGGCACGAAGGGCACCAAGACTGATCTAGGTTCCAATCCGCAATCCGCAATCCGCAATCTGCAATTCGCAATCGTATTAGCCCCGAGCCCCGAACATCGAGCCCCGCTTCCCCAATTCGCAATCCGCAATCCGCAATTGAGAAAAGTGGCGCCGGTCACATTTCCCCCTTGAACTCCTTGACTTTTCGAGCCTTCTGGCCTCAAAATGACAACTTCGTTTACTGGCGCCGGGACTTGGATGAAAGGCAGCGAAACCCACATCTTGGAGCGAAGGGAACCCGTCGGGCGAGGGGTGGCGGGTTCACGATCTCGAATCCTCATTCTTCCATCCGACAACTTCGCAACCTCCCATGCCGCTGACGCTGGCCGGCTACCCCTTCCTGGGCGCCCCGCGTAGCCCGCGATCGACCCGGACCCCGCTTCCCCCGGACGCGGGGTCCGGCCTAAGATTTTTGTGACGGCGTGCGCACCACTCCTGCGGCCCCCTCTCATGAGCCCCCGCTGCTCATCATGGCGGAGCTCTATCAATTGCGAATTGTGAATTGCGAATTGGGATCCGCGGACATCGGACTTCGGATATCGGACATCGGATTTCGGCTCGGAATCCTCTGCCTGAGTACCTGAGTTCCACATTCCGATTGCGGATTGCGGATTGAAGACCTGTTTGTGTGGTTCGTGTGGTTCGTGGTTCCGATTGCGGATTGACTTCGACGTTCGATGTTCAGATTGATGATCGCTCTGTGTCCTCTGTGCCTCTGTGGTGAAGGATTCCGATTGCGGATTGCGGATTGGAACCCGGATCAGTCTTTGTGCCCTTTGTGCCTTTGTGGTGAGTTATTGATTCCACTCCTCGAAAGGAACCGCCCGTGACACCATCGTCCTCCCCCACCGACTCCCTGGCCCGGCAGCTCCAGCAGCGCATCGCCGACCACTCCGTCACCGTGGGCATCATCGGCCTGGGCTACGTCGGCCTGCCGCTGGCCATGGCCTTCGTCGAGAAGGGCATCCGCGTCACCGGCTTCGACGTGGACCCTGACAAGCCCGCCCGCCTGCTGCGCGGCGAGAGCTACATCCGCCACCTCGGCGCCGACCGGGTCACCGCCATGGCCCGCTCCGGGCGCTTCGACGCGACCACCGACTTCGGCCGGCTGGGCGAGCCCGACGCCGTCCTGATCTGCGTGCCCACGCCGCTGACCCCCCAGCGCGAGCCCGACATGGCCTACGTGGTCGCCTCGGCCCGGCAGATCCGGGACCGCCTGCGCCCCGGCCAGCTGGTGGTGCTCGAGTCCACCACCTACCCCGGCACCACCGACGAGCTGGTCCGGGGCATCCTGCAGGAGACCGGCCTGGCCTGCGGGCGGGACTTCTTCCTGGCCTTCTCGCCGGAGCGGGAGGACCCCGGCCGGGAGGACTTCACCACCACCACCACCCCCAAGGTGGTGGGCGGCGTGGACGCGGTCTCCGGCGACCTGGCCCAGGCGCTCTACGACCTGGTGATCGCCCGCACGGTGCGGGTGTCGTCGGCGCGGGCCGCCGAGGCCTCCAAGCTCACCGAGAACATCTTCCGGGCGGTCAACATCGCCCTGGTCAACGAGCTGAAGGTGGTCTACGACCGCATGGGCATCGACGTCTGGGAGGTGCTGGACGCCGCCGAGTCCAAGCCCTTCGGCTTCATGCGCTTCAACCCCGGCCCGGGCTGGGGCGGCCACTGCCTCCGGGGCGGCGAATGGGTTCGCGTCAGGGGCCTGGGATTGAACGGACCGGTACAGCTTGAGGATCTCTTCGACGCGTTGAAGCAGGATCATCCCGCCGCCATCACGCCCAAAGGGCTGTACCTACGCCCCCGAGGTCTTGAGGCCCTCACTCTGGATCCCCGGTCCGGCGATGTCGCCTACTTCCCGGTGGAGGTTCTGTACCGGGGATTCTACGAAGGATCGGGAGTTTGCCTCACCACGGAGGACAACCGCCGCCTGTGCCTGACCGATGGCCACCCCATGCTGGTTCGAAATCCAGATGGGTTTGAAATCGTTTCCGCCCGGGATCTTCAAGCCGGTCAGCAGTTGCCCGTCTGTAGCGAGCCGGCTGAATGCCGCGACGAGTTGTTTGTGGATTTAGTGGATGTCGTGCCGCCCAGCGAGCGAAATCGGGTGTTCGTACGTGTGCCGGGGCGTCCCCTCACGACATGGGCCACCCAACTGAAAGCCCGTTTTGGCTGGCAAATCCGGGACGCGATCCGGAGTGATGCCTTGCGGCTGGATCACTATTTGGAGGTCGAGAGCGAGGTGGGCACCCGGCGGAGCGAATTGCTGTTGCTCACGGGCATGGGGCAAGCCCGACGCTCTCACTCGGCCATGCTGCGAATCTCACCCGATTTTGCCCGATTCATCGGGTATTTCCTCGCCGAAGGGTGCATCACCCGGGATCGGAATGCGATCCGTGTCCGACTGACCTTCAACCGTGATGAGACAGAATCTATCGAAGACGTCCGGTCGATTCTCGTCCGTCATGGATTTGATACGTCAATTTATTACGATAAAACATGGCACAGCGCCACGATCAAGGCCTCCAGCCTGTTGCTGGGCTGGTTGTTAAAGGACTATTGGCAGGCTGGTGCGAACTCGAAGGAGATGCGAATCCCTTCCGTATTGTTTGATTTGACGCTGGACCATAAAACACAGCTGCTTGCCGGTTTGCTGCGGGGAGACGGTGATGTTTGGGTGCGACAAGGAACCCACCAATACCGGAAAAATGATCGAACGTATCGCCATCGGAACGCAACGGGGACGGTGGGATTTTTTTCCTCCAGTCCACAATTGCTGGAGCAGGTTGTCCACCTGCTGCAAGATCTGGGATTTCGGCCACGAATCAAACGAGGAAAGACCCATATCCAGTTGCGGGGCGCAAAGACTCTGGAACGACTGGAGCCGTTCTTTGCGGATTCAAAGCGAAAGAAGCTCGTGAATCTGTCATCGGCCCGGGTGAGGCAGGTTCAAGCAATAGGTGATGAAGAAAGGCTGACTCCTGACTTGTTCCTGACCACCGTCCATAGCGTCGAGAAAATTGAGATGAGGGAGCCGGTATTTTCACTGGAAGTTGGAAATGTGCATACATTTACGGCCAGCACGGGGATCGTTGTCCATAATTGTATTCCGCTCGACCCCTTCTACCTCTCGTGGAAGGCCCGGGAGTACGGCGAGGCGCCCAAGTTCATCGAGCTGGCCGGCGACATCAACGTGCGCATGCCCCACTACGTGGTGGACAAGCTCCAGGCGGCGCTCAACGACCGCGGCCGGGCGGTGAAGGGGGCGAAGGTCCTGGTGCTGGGCCTGGCGTACAAGCGCGACATCGACGACCCGCGCGAGAGCCCGGCCTTCGAGATCCTCGACCTCCTGCTCCGGCGAGGCGCGGAGGTGGCCTACCACGACCCGCACATCCCCGCCGCGCCGCGGATGCGCACCTGGCCCAACCTGCCGCCGCTGCGGAGCCTGCCGCTGACGGCCGCGACCCTGGCCGCCCACGACGCGGTGCTGATCGTCACCGACCACCGCGTGGTGGACTACGAGCTGGTGGCCGCCCACGCCCCGCTCATCGTCGACACCCGCGGCATCTACCGCCAGCCGCTGCCCAATGTCGTGAAGGCGTGAGCCGAACCGATCTTCACCGCCAAGGCGCCCAAGGCGCAAAGCAAACCAGGAATTCGATCTTTCAACGCAGATGAACGCTGATTGATTATGATCTATTATGATGAAAACAAAAGATTTAATCATAATCAATCATAAACAATCTGCGTTCATCTGCGTTGAATGATTGGATTGATTGCGAAATGAATCCCTTTCGTGTGATCCGTGTATTTCGTGGTTCTGCTTGCGGCTTGGACCAAGTCCCAGTCCCCAGATCCCATGTCCCCTCTCTGTGTTCTCTGTGCCTCTGTGGTGAATTCCTGGATTCCGGCTTGCGGCTTGGAACCTTCTGGCCTGAGTTCCTGAGTTCCATATTCTGATTTCGGATTGCGGATTGCGGATTGAAAACCCAAGAGATTTCTTTGTGTCCTTTGTGCCTTTGTGGTGAATTCAATCTCCCCTGAATTTGACTTGCTCTGCCGGTTGCTGCCGGTGCATTTCCGCGGGGACATGCCATGGCCCGAAGGCTGGGGCGCGGTCGATCCCGCGGCCTTCCGCCGGTTCGTGGCGGAAACCCGGGTGGCTCCCCACGCCTTTCACGCCTGGGAGCATGCGCCGGCCTTGTGGGAAACGACCCCGTTCGACACCCGCGCCCGGATCGTCGCCTGGCAGGAGATCTTCCGTCACAATCAAGAGGCCCGTCTCGAGACTTGGAAGAAGTTGCTCGCTGCCCTTGCCGAAGCCGATGTGCCTGTCATCCCCCTGAAGGGATTCACCCTATCGAAACACATATACGGAGATCTCCATCGTCGCCTTTCTTGCGATTTCGATTATTTCATTCGTCGTCAGGATATTCGACGAGTGAACTCCTTGCTGGCACACGAGGGGTTTGCCTGCCAAAGCTGGCTCGGGGCGCAGCGTCATGGGGAGGCCTGCTGGATCCGCCCGGGTGATCCGGCCGACAACTTGGATATCCACTGGGCGCTGCTTCCACCTTGGGCATCTCGTTGGCAGGACACGACGGCAATCTGGGCGGCAGCACATCGGAGCGAGACCGACGGCATTCCTCACCTGCAGTTTGCTCCGGAGGATTTCGCGTGGTTTGTCCTCTTGAATTACGCCCGCGACGTGGGGACGCCGAACCTTCGGGGTTGCGTCGAATCCCTGGAGTGCTTGAGCCTGCTTCCTCCCGCGGCTCGGTCCAATTTCCTCCAACGGGTGCGTCAAGAGAGGATGTATCCGGCGCTCGATGTTCTTCTTCGCTTTCGAGGTCGCTTTTTTCCCGCGACGGAAATTGGTTGGCTGACTGGGCCGGGTCGGGATCCAGATGTGCGGAGTATGCACTGGCGGGTGTCCGAAAAATGGCACCTGCGATCGAAGTCCATGCCACGGCTGGCTCAGGAATTTCTTCGACTTCTTCTGATTGGAGGCTGGAAACGGGCGCTGCCCTGGCTGGGGTATAAATGCTACTGCCTGGTGAGGCTCGCCCGAGCAAAATGCGAGAGAAGGGAGAAGATGGATCATTCAGTGAGGATGGCCGCTGTATGAAGACGTATCTCGCTCTCTTCGCCCTGGCCTCGGTCGCCAGCCTCGTGCTGACGCCGGTCATGATCCGCGTCTGCCGGCGTTTCGGATGGGAGGACCGGCCCGGCGGCCGAAAGCTGCACCTGCAGGCGGTGCCCCGCATGGGCGGCGTGGCCGTGGTGGCGGCATTTGTGGGCACGCTGGTTGTGATGTTCCTCTACGACAACGCCGTCACGCGCGTCTTTCTCGAAATCGTCCCGAAAGTGGTGCGCATCCTGGGCCCGGCCCTGATCGTTGCGGCCCTGGGGGTGGCCGACGACCTGTGTGGCATTCGGGCCCGCACCAAGTTCCTTGTGCAGATCCTGGCCGCCTGCGTTCTGGTGGGACTGGGCTTCCGGATCGAGGCGGTCCACCTTCCGCTGCTGGGCCTGGTGCACCTCGGTGTCGCCGGTGCGTTGCTGGTGACCGTGTTCTGGGTGGTGGCGGTCACCAACGCGTTCAACTTCATCGACGGGATGGACGGGTTGGCGTCCGGGATCGCGCTGTTCGTGTCGCTCTCGGTCCTGGCCATGGCGGCGGTGACGGGCACCACCGAGGTGCTTGTGCTTGCGGTGCCGCTGGCCGGGGCGCTGGCGGGCTTCCTGCCGTTCAATTGGCATCCGGCCCGGATCTTCCTGGGCGACGGCGGAAGCTACTTCCTCGGCTTCGTGCTGAGCGCGCTCGCCATCATGAGTTCAACCAAGTCTTCAACCCTGCTGTCTGTCGCCGTGCCCATCGCCTTGTTGGGGATCCCCTTGATGGACACGACGCTGGCCGTGGCGCGCCGGTTCCTCAGGGGACA
This sequence comes from uncultured Acidobacteriota bacterium, assembly GCA_964412195.1. Taxonomy (GTDB): domain Bacteria; phylum Acidobacteriota; class JAAYUB01; order JAAYUB01; family JAAYUB01; genus CAYPNP01. The sequence continues at coordinate 36,995 of CAYPNP010000025.1, forward strand.
GCCTCTGTTCGAGTCGGACGGAGAGCACATCCACCACCGCCTGCTCCGCTTCGGGCTGCGCCAGCGCGTGGCGGTGCTGATGCTCTACGGCCTGACGGTGGCGCTGGCCGGCCTGGCCATGCTGGGAATGTTGGCCGGTCCTCAAAGGATGGCCTTGGTGATCCCCCTCGGCATAGGCCTTCTGGCTGTTCTGGTGGTGCGGCGTCTGGGTTACGAGGAGTTCGACGAACTGTGGGACATGGTGCGCAAGGCCGCCCGCTTCCAGCGCCACGTGATCGCCAACCAGGTGCGGATCCGCCGCTTCGTGCAAGAAATGCGCACCGCAGCCACCCCAGCGAACTTGTTCGCTCTGCTGGAGCAGTTTCTGTACGAAACCGGCTTCGACGCCTGCCACCTCGAGTTCTGGTCCACTCCCCAGCCTTTCACCACAAAGGCACAAAGTACACAAAGGGATTTCCAGGGTTCCAATCCGCAATCCGCAATCCAAAATTCGCAATTGAATAATCCGCAATTGGTTTGGTCTTGGGGTTCTGATCCCACTTCCTCGGTCGATTCCGGCAAGAGTTGGCGCCTGCGGATCCCCCTGGTGGGTCCGGAAGACACCCACTTGGGCTTCATCTATCTGGTGCGTCGGCTGGAGCGGGAGCGGGTGCTCTTCCAGACGGCCTCGCTTCTGGAAACCTTTTCCGCCCACTTCCCGGCTCGGCTGGCTTCATTCCCACAAAATGTTCTGTCGGAATATCTTCAATTGGTTAGCACCTTGAAATTTGGTAATTAAAATCATATGTCCCAAAGAGGTTGTAAGAGATGAAAGCAGTCATACTTGCTGGTGGTTTAGGGGAACGCCTCCGCCCCTTTACGCAGATCATTCCAAAACCCTTATTGCCCTTGGGGGATAAAGCTCTCTTGGAAATCCAGATCGAGCACTTGAGGCAGAATGGATTTGATAGGATTTACTTGGCGACGAATTATAAATCCGATTACTTCAAGGCTTATCTTGGAGACGGTCAGAAGTACGGAGTCCAGCTTCACTACAGCGAGGAGTCGAAACCTCTTGGAACCTGCGGGCCTATCACCCTGTTGAAAGAAGAATTGACCGAGCCATTTCTTTTGGTAAACGGCGATATCTTGACTAATGCGGATTTCCATACCATCTTTCAAGAAGCCCTGAAGGAAAATGAGTCCTTCCTGTCCATCGTCACAAAGATCATTCTGACGCCTTTCCGATTCGGCAACGTGATCTCTGACGGCCACTACGTGACGGGAATCGAAGAAAAGCCAGACCTCCGATTTGAAATCCTCGCCGGGATCTACATAATGAAACCTGGCATTTTCCAGTTCGTCCCAGACGACACTTATTTCGGAATGGATCAGTTGATCAAGCTCATGCTGAAGAATGGGGCGCGAATTCATAAGCTGATCTTGAAAGATTACTGGATCGATATCGGGCAGGTGGATGATTATTCCGAGGCGGTCGATTTCTACAACAGGCATTTTAATCATGAAACTACAAAACAGTAAAGCTCTTGTCACCGGGGCCGCTGGCTTTATTGGGAGCCACCTCGTGGAAGCCCTTTACCAACAGGGCGCAAAGGTCCGGGCTTTTGTTAGGTATAATTCCAAGAATGACTGGGGCTGGCTGGAGCATCTCCCCGCCGATACTCTACGCGAGATTGAGGTGTTTCCTGGGGATCTCCGGGACGCGGGGACTGTCGAGCAGGCAATCCGTGGCATGGATTTCGTTTTTCACTTGGCTGCTTTAATTGGAATTCCCTATTCCTACATCGCACCGTCTTCGTATGTAGAGACCAATGTAAAGGGTACACTGAATGTGTTGGAGGCTGCCAAAATAGGACGGGTCGGCCGGCTGATTGTGACATCAACCTCCGAGGTGTATGGTACGGCAAGGTATGTCCCCATTAATGAGCAGCATCCACTTCAACCCCAATCTCCCTATTCGGCAACCAAGATCGCAGCGGACAGTCTGGCGGAAAGCTATTATCACACTTACGGTCTTCCGGTCATCATCGCCAGGCCTTTCAATACTTATGGGCCGCGGCAGTCTGCCCGGGCGGTCATCCCCACCATTATCACCCAGCTATTAAGTGGACAGAATCAGCTACTCTTGGGCTCAGTCCACCCGACTCGAGATTTTAATTATGTCAGCGATACCGCAGCGGGTTTTATTGCGCTCGCCGAATGCGATGATGCAGTGGGGCAGGTCGTCAACATCGGGTCCGGTTCCGAGGCGACCGTGCTTTCGATTGCTGAATTGATCATGGCTCAACTTGGTATTACTGCTGACATCAATGTAGACGAGTCCCGTCAACGCCCTGAAAACAGTGAAGTGGATCGGCTGCTGTCCGACAACTCTCTATTGTGGAAATTGTGTGGTTGGGAATCCAGGGTCTCACTGGAGGAAGGGATTCGACGAACAATCGCATGGTTTTCTGACTCTCAAAATCTCCAGAAATACAAGGCCTCCAATTACAATGTCTGAAAGCCAATTTCCTCACGGCCGGATACCTCTTTCCGTGCCCGAGATATCCGGCAATGAATGGACCTACGTGAAAGAGTGCCTGGATTCGGGATGGGTTTCCTCGGTGGGGAGCTATGTCACCCGGTTCGAGGATTGTCTCAAGAGTTACGTCGGTACCGATTTTGCCATCGCCACGGTGAACGGGACAGCCGCGATTCACTTGAGCCTGCTCGCTCTGGGAGTCGGCCCGGAAGATGAGGTGATCGTTCCCTCGCTGACGTTCATCGCCCCGGTGAATTGCATCCGTTACTGCGGCGCATCCCCGGTTTTCATGGATTGTGATCCCGAGACGCTGTGCCTGGATGTCAACAAGGTGAAAGAATTTCTTCGTTCGGAATGCCGCCGTGGACGATCTGGAGAGGCGATCAATATCGCCACGGGAAAGCGAATCAAAGCCGCCTTACCCGTCCATGTGTTCGGCCACCCGGCTGATATGACACCGCTCCTGGAACTCGCGAAAGAATTTCATTTTGAAGTGATCGAAGATGCCACCGAGAGCCTGGGGTCGGAGTACCGTGGAGCGAAAACTGGCTCCCTGGCCCGCATCGGCTGTTTCTCGTTCAACGGGAACAAGATCATCACCACCGGCGGCGGCGGCATGGTGGTCACCAGCGACGAGGCAGCGGCTTACAAGATCCGCCATTTGAGCACCCAGGCGAGAACTCATCCACTCGAATACGACCACGACATGATCGGGTACAACTACCGCTTGACCAACATCCAGGCCGCGGTTGGATTGGCGCAGATGGAACGTTTGGACGAGTTCATCGCCATCAAGCGGAACAACGCCGGGACGTATCGACATTTACTCGAAGGGATCAATTCGGTGGAAATGATGTGGGAACAACCATGGGCCAGGAGTAATTTCTGGTTCTACACGATCAGAATCAAAGGGGGGCAACGACAATCTCTGTGCAGCAGACTGCAGGCAAAAGGTGTCGAAACGCGTCCCCTGTGGAAGCCGATCCATTCACTCCCGATGTACCAATCCTGCGTTTCATACCGGACGGAGCACGTTGATGGAGTCTATCGCGATTGCCTGAATTTGCCGTGCAGCGTCCACCTTCGGCGGGAACAGATTGATTATATAACCGGTTGCATCAAAGAGAGCCTCGCCCATGAAGAATAAGATCGTCATCGTCGGCGGAGGTGGCCACGCGCGGGTCCTGATCGACCTGATCCGGGCTGCCGGTCAGTTCGACATCGTCGGCCTCACCGATCCGGACCTGCCGGTCGGGACGGTCGTCTCAGGCGTTCCGGTGTTGGGGGATGACGCCATGCTGACTGATCTGTACGCGCAGGGGGTTCGATACGGGGCAGTGGGTGTGGGCAGCGTGAAGGACAACTCTCTTCGACAGCGAATTTTCCATCGTCTGGAATCCATTGGATACTCAATTCCCGTACTATGCCATCCGTCCGCTTGGATCTCCTCAGAGGTGAAACTGGCGCGGGGGGCACAGATCCTGGTTCGGGCAATAGTTGAAACCCATGCATCGGTGGGAGTGAATACTATCATCAATACGGCCGTCGTGATCGGGCATGACTGCCAGATCGGCAACCATGTGCATATAGCCTCCGGAACTGTGTTGAGCGGCGGTGTAATCGTTGAAGATGAAGCCTTTGTCGGTGCAGGATCTGTGATCATCCAACGGATCAAGATCGGGCGGAAGGCGGTGGTAGCCGCCGGTGCTGTCGTCATTCGCGATGTTTCCAGCCAATCGATAGTCAAAGGCGTCCCAGCTGTTTAGGAATATCTTTAAATTTAGCGAGCTGAAGAGAAACCTGGCCATCACCAGTGTCTCTAGCATCTTTCGATCCGCCTGCATACTGGCCCAGGGATTATTGGTAGCGAGATTTCTGGGCGCCACAGCGTTCGGTTTCTTTTCCATCGCCTCATCCTTCATCTCTTTGGTGTTTGGCTTTTTCGATTTCAAGATCGCAGAATCCGTCATCAAGTTCATTCCCGAACTGGAACAGAAACAATCCGAAGGGGCGGCGCGGGTCGCCACTTTTTTTTTCCTGGCTACCGAGGGTATCAAGGGGCTGTTGGCTTTTCTCGTTATTGTCGTGAGTGGTTATTTCATCGCTCGATATTTTTATAAAGAACCAATCCTTTTCGGCACCATGTCAATTCTGGCGATCGGCAATCTCTTCGCCATGCTCAATCCCACCCTGACCGCCTACTTGAGATTGGGGGGGTGGTTCAAGACAATCGCTGTTTATGATCTGGTTTATGGGGCGGTTTTTTTTCTTGGGACCACCGCGGTTGTTTACACGACGAGATCCCTGCACAGCCTGGTCTGGGCGTATGCGGTCGTGGGGGTGATGGGCGGATTAGCGAAAACGATCCTGTGTCTGGCTGTGCTTAGACCCGCAATCAAGCCACGTCAAACCGGGCATATGATCTGGCACTGGAAATCCTACGGTGTCGATTGGAAGAGGATCTTTCTATTCTCTTTTGATATCAACGTATCCGCCACGTTCCGTTACATCGCCCGAAACCTGGATGTCCTGGTTTTGGGCAAGCTGGCACCCGTCAGCATGGTGGGATCGTATTCGTTGGCCAGGAAGATCGGGAACCTGTTCGCCTACCTGACAGATCCCGTTCCGATCGTGATTTACCCTGAAATGACGTGCCGGTGGGCTGAAGGCAAAATCCATCAGGTGATCCGGATCTTTAAGCAGACGACGTACTATTCTGTGTTGGGATGCGTAGCCTTGTATCTGGTTGTTGCCAGCACGGCAAATTGGTTTGTCCCCCTTCTTTTCGGTTCAGGCTACTCCCGGATTGGCATACTCCTGTGGTTGTTTTTCCCGGGAGTGCTGTTCACGTCGGGTTTTTTCCTGATCTATCAATTTGTTATGACGATCGGTAGAAGCCGATTGATCCTGTATGGCAGTATCATCAATCTTGTGGGGATTGTACTCCTCGTACCGATTCTGACAATCCTGTTTCAGGCATCGGGGACGGCGGTTGCAGTTTCAATCGCGACTGTGTCGTCGTATGTCTATGTAATCGCCCGAATTCGTCCCGTCCTCGCCACCAGAGCGGGCAGTCAACCATAGCCGGATTATGGCAAACGAACGAAAGAATATCAAACTCGTCTACTTGTCACCCAGGGATCTCCTGAAGGCTCGGTCCGATCCTATCCACATCATGGCATCCTGCAAGGCGTTTGCGAAAGCTGGATTGGATGTGGAATTAGTAGCACCGTACTACTCCAGGCCGGAGAATATTCCGGAGGACCGAATCAATTCATTGTATGAAGTAACCTCGGATTCACGGTTCCAGGTCACTCATCTCCCGACCAAACTGGTGGATGATTCGAGTCCAATGATTGTGCGACTTCAGAAGCTCTTGCATTTTAGCTGGTATTTTTTCCGGCTACTTGTTGTCAGGAGGGAGCACGCCCGGTTCGAACGGTTGATCTTTTACTCAAAATGCCTGATCTCGTCACTTCCCATGCTGATGATGCGGCGATTGATTCGGGGAGAGCGAATCCTGACTGTGTTCGAGGCCGCATCCTATTCTGGAGGCTATTGGGAGAAGTGGATCCTGAATCGCTTCGACTACATCGTTGCGATCAATCCGGTGCTGAAGGACGACCTGGTCGATGTGCTGTCCTTTGATCCCGATAGGATTTTGATACCCCCATTGGGAGGTGTGGATAGTTCCTTCGAGGAAACTTTGAAAAAATCCCGGGAAGAAGCGAGGCGCATTTTACAACTGCCGGCCAATGATTTCGTTGTGCTATATTCCGGTAAGATCTATTCCGGCACTGATTCGGAGATCACTCTCCTCCTCCAAGCAGCACAGTTATCGCCTTTTGCCGAGTTTTTCTTCACGGGTGGGAAGCCGGAAGCGATCCAGTACTTTCGAGATCTGGCGCATTCCATGAACCTTCAAAACGTTCATTTTACTGGTTTTTTCGAGTCTTTGGAAAAGCCGCTGCTATTTATGAGAGCCGCCGACGTGCTTGTTAGCTACTATCCGAAATCAGTTCCAACCTTGAGATACATGATCCCAAATAAGATCGCCCAATATGCCCGTGCGGAGAGAGTGATCGTTTCGGCTCGATACCCCGCGATCGAATACATGCTCGGAGAGGATGGAGCAATTTTTGTGGAGCCAGAACGGCCTTCAGAATTGGCCGCTGTTTTAAAACAAATTATAGAGGGACAATATGATACGACTCTCATCTCCCGCAATGCCAAGATGAAAATGTCCCAGAACTCATATCAGAAGAGAACTGAAGTAATCCTGGAGTTTATACTGGCCAATAGTAAGATATCTCGCAAGTTACTTTAAACTACTTAAACTCATATGATTATTATTGGATACATTCTGCTGGCCTCAATAATTGTACTGTTCTTTGTCTCGCCTCAAAAAGCTTTGCTTTTCAGCTTTTTCTCTAAGCCGATCATTGATATTTTTTGGTACTCAAAGTCGGAAGGCTATATCTCACCACTCTATATTACCGCTATCACTGTACCGATCCTCGCCCTCCTGCACATTCAGAAGTATTCAAAAGGAAAGAACTTCAACACTACTGACAAAATAGTAACTGGATATCTGATCATTCTCTTTTTGTTGACAATTACTAAAGTGATCAATACTCCTAATTATACATACAATTCAATAGAAACATTTTCTAGAATTTTATTCACTACGTTGTTCTATTTTATCGGGAAATACTATTTTGCCGGGGTAGAGAACTCAGATAAATTGAGTAAGGCGATAATGTTCAGCACGATCATTCCGTTTGTGGTTACTATTTTGCAGCTTGGAGAGATGCTCCCGATAGCAGAACCTATGTACATGGGAAAAGGAGATGCGTCGGCGTTCTATATCGGCGGAAGGCACCAACTGGAGCGGATATCAGGTGTATATGAGGGTGTTTATGAACTGGCTTTCATGGGCTTATTTGTTGTCCTGATCATTATCATTTTCAGAATTTCAAAATTCCGATTCCCGGTGTGGTGGTATCCCATGTTTTTTGCCGGAATTTACTTCCTGTACAATACTTATTCACGATCCGCGTGGGTACTATGCATTTCCAGTCTACTGCTTTTTTTGCTACTAGCGAGACGATTTGCTACAGCAGCTTTACTTAGTGCAGCGTCTCTCTTATTGTACTTCTTAGTGCCGGTCATACAATATCGCTTTGAAGATGAGTTGGGTTTCTTGCTCGGGGAATCAAGCTTGGGCAAGGTTGGATATGGACGTGGGAATATCTGGCCCATTGTCTGGGATGATTTCTGGAGGCGGGACCTGCTGTCTCAACTTGTTGGTTCGTATGGATATGTGAATCCTGAGAATCAATTTCTTGGCTTCCTGACCTGGTTCGGTTTCATCGGTTTGATCACGCTGCTGGCTCTATTTATCTTCCTTTCAATCCGGTTACTCCTGCAGATAAAAAGAATCCCGAGAGACAATTCAGTTCAATCCAATCTGATTCTCTTATTCATTTCCGTCGTGGTCTGCAGTTACTGGTTTGCAGGACTTGGAAATTTCTTCGTCGGACAGATCTCCACACAATGGGTGCTTTGGGCATGGACAGGAATCGCCGCCAATAGTGATTTGAAGAGTGTAAAGACACCTCTCCAGACTCCGATCCGCATGAGGAACCTTATCTACGCCGCCAAAGGCCCATAGTGAGCATTGGATCGATTATTCATATTCCGAAATATGACGGCACGAATGAATGCGCTGAACGGATCAGAATTTCATTTCGAAAGGCGTCCCCCTCTGGAGTGCTCTGTGCCCTTGTGCACGGCAGTGTCGCCTGCGGGGACGAAATCCCTTATAGCGACTTCGATGGATTGGTTATCCTGAAGGATGAGTCAGTGGATTGTGGTTCAACCAAGGTTCCGGAATCCGCATTGCTTCGGCGGACTGAACGAGAGATGTTTCGCTATGATCCGCTGCAACATCATGGGTGGTTTCGTCTTCGGGAGTCGGAGTTGGCGCGTTATCCGGAGCACTACCTGCCGAGCGAGGTTCTGAACCACGGTCGGGTCCTTTGGCCGGAGCAGAAGATCACTCTGAGAGTTCAGTCCTGGATTGACCGTGATAAGATTCGAAATAATTTTGGGTCGCTCTGCGCCAGCGTCCGGCGCCCGGCGCGATCTGGTATTCACCCGAAGAACATGTATCAACTGAAGGGATTGCTGAGCCAGTTCATGCTGCTGCCGGCCGCATACCTGCAGGTGCGGGACGGGCAGGCGGTGTTCAAGGAAAAAAGTTTCCAAGTCGCCCGAGTGGACTTTGCTGAAGCTGTTTGGTCAATCATGGACACGGTGTCGGAGATCCGACGCCGGTGGATGTATTCCATCGGCTCCTTCCAGAGATGGATGCTGACGAGGCGAGCTCCTTGGCACTATGCCTTCGCCAAGCGATTCAGTCCCGCGATCCCAAAAACTTTGCAGGCACGCCTGGATTCAGGTTTCTACCAACGGCTGGCTGGACTGGCTGAGAAAATGGAACAACAGCTGGCATGACCCCGCGATTGATTGACTTGCCACGTCGTTTTACCCCCGACCAGTACCGCCGGGCCATCGAGAGAATGGTCCGGTCATTAGAGAAGATCGAAGGTGTAATTTCTGTCTATCAGGTCGGTTCAATCAGTGCGCCGGGCATCTCGGACATCGACCTGCTGGTCGTGTTTAGGGAGGGGAGCACCTATCAGGCAGATGTGAGGAAGTCTCTTTCACCCGATAATCGGTATCTGTTCGCCCACGATCTCTACGGCCTAAGCGAAGCTCACAAATCCGGCGTCCGGAGATTCTGCTTCTTTTATGAGTTCACGCATCTCTGGGGCCAGGATATCTTAGCCACGCAGGTGGAAGATCCCCCCGGTGCCAGTCGGGACGAATTGCAGGTCCAAGTCGCCCTGGAATACTTGGCTAAAATGTACATCATTCAATACATTGAGAGAATCTTGGATGTTGTAAAAGTTAGGGGTTTGCTGCTTCAGGCTAAGGCGCTGATGAAGGATCTTAAGTACCTTGGAGTAGACTCTGGGAAAATTGTCGAACTACTAATGATGGTCATGGAGTGGCGTTCTGGCTGGTTCGATCATGAAATAGACCGACCGAAGCTCTGTAGCTGGATCCATGAATTCCGGTTGGAGTATGATCGGTTCGTGAAAGAGATGTTCAAGGTTCGGCAGTTGTTCCTATCCGGAGGAAAACGACGGATAGCTCGAAATATTACTGTCCGATCTGGGGTCGCGTTCGTTGCAGAACATCACGGCTGGATTCTACCGCGGCTATTTAATGGTCATGGGATGTACATCAAAATGCAACATCGAGTCAACAGCTTCGAGTTCCAATTCCCTGCTTGGATATCCGACATCCCGTCTGAAATTCTTGAAGCGGACAGGTTCTATAGGGATATGAGGGAAGTCCACAAGGCGCGATTTCCCCATTTCATGGCCCTGACTACAAGCCTTTGATGATGATCATGAATATGGATTCTCAAACGAGCGCTCAGCCTATTCGAGTGTGTCATGTCTCTCATCAGGCGGAGCGATTTGGAATAGGTACGTTTTTACTGACATTAATTAAAGAACAGTGCCTGAGGCAAAGCCAATTGAAAGTGGGAGCTGCTTTCCAGACTGTGGGAGAACGGGAAGAGGCATTTCGTACTTTGGGCATCTCTGTTCACCAATTAAAAGCGAGATCGGCGAAATCCCCTCTTCTGGGGTGGTATTTTTGGCGGATATTCCGTGATTATGATGTAATCCACTTTCACACTTTGTCCCCATGGGCATTTATTGCTGCCAGGCTCCGGCGTAGGAAAATCATTACAACATTTCATGGCTCTAGCGGTTTGCGTGGTGAGTGGCTAGACGGAATCCGACGGCGTTTTTTCACATATATTCTGTCTCACTGGTGTGAGCGAACAATATTTGTCAGCCAATCGGCAAAAGAACGTTTCGCTAAGTGTTTTAATTACACAATTCACGCCGATCGATCTGGCGAGATTGCGAATGGTCTACCCATCGGTGATTTGCCAGTAAAAAATCAATCCTTCCAAACTAGGAACGAATTAGGTTGGAATCACCGTTTTGTCATTGGATGCGCTGCGCGTTTTGATCCTGTAAAGCGTATAGAACTATTAATCCGGACAATTGATATTTTAAACAACGATAACTATTTAGCAGCCATTGCCGGTTCCGGCGACCCACGTTATGAGAATTCTCTGAAATCTCTTGCCCGGGATCTAAAGCTCGATAATCAAGTGCAATTTTTAGGATTTCGACAAGATGTACTTGATGTTCTCGCCAATATGGATTTGTTTGTGTTGTCAAGTGTTGGGGAACCATTTGGGTTGTCATTGCTTGAGGCCATGGCGCTGGGAGTACCTTGTGCGGTATTCAGCGACAGTGGTGCGGCTGTGGACATCATCGGTTCGAGTGGATTCGTTGTCTCCACATGTGAAGAATTGGCAGACGTGGCGAGCCGATTGAGGAGTGACCCGGCTCTGAGTGCACAGGTTCGGAACAGAGTCAGGGAACGCGCCAGTGCGTTTCACATATCCAAAACAGCGTCTCGATATTTCGCTCTCTACTCAGAAGTCTGTACGGGTTACAGGGCCAAGACTTAGACACGATAATCACGGAAAGACGCGATGGTATCAGCTAATCTTATCCAGGCCGGGCCTCAACTTGTGTGTATCCAAGACAAAGAACTCACGGGATATTCTAATCTGCAGCGAATTCATCAAAATGTTAACTGGATGCTGGAACAGATCGGTTGTTTCGGTCGGGACTTTGCTGCCGGGCTGACCCGGATTGTAATCAAGCCGAACCTGGTCACTCATCGACATTACATGGGCGGCGAGTTCCTGGCTGGAAGTGTGATCTCGGGAGCCGTGTTGGGGCCACTGATCGAGTGTTTTCTGGTCAGGACTGGATCGGCAGTTCCAATCACCGTTGCTGATAATCCTGTCGAGGGGGCCGATTTCTCCGGGATCTTGGAATACACGGGACTTGGGCGAATCATATCCGACTTGGCATCTGCCGGTTATTCGAATGTGCAGGTAATCGACTTGCGGCCGCAGGTGATGAGAGAGGATTCGGCTGGCAAGTTTCAGCACTATACTCAATCTGGTGATCCCCTCGGCTATGTGGAAATTGATCTGGGCCGGGACAGCATGCTGACAGAACTGGATTCCATCCCTGGAAACCATTACTACACCCTCGCGGATTCCAGCATTGATCATTTCGATCCGCGCTTCTCCGGAGAGAGCCGAACCGATCGGTTTCATTGTTCCGATCGACATGCCTATCTGGTCTCGCGGACAATTCTGAATGCGGACCTCATCGTCAATGTGGCCAAGCTAAAAACTCACTGCAAGGCGGGAGTGTCCTTGTGTTTGAAGAATATGATCGGCATGGTCTATTTGAAGGAATGCATGCCCCATCACCGGCCAGGTCCCCCGCCAACCGGTGACGCTTTCCCCCAATATCCGGCCGCATACTATGTAGCGGCCCGTAAAGGGTATCGATGGCTGAGAGAACGACTGGCTATCCATAAACTGCCGGGATTCCGACGCCTCCGGGATCGCATGCAACAGCAGAAAATTCTAATCGGGCAGCATATCGAGCACGGCAATTGGTTCGGGAACGACACTATCTGGCGGACAATCTTAGATCTAAACCGGATTGCCCTGTATGCCGACAAGGATGGGATCATGCGCGACACTCGCCAGCGCCGGATGATCTGCCTTATCGATGGGATCGTGGGGCAGGAAGGCGAAGGACCTATGGCGGGGAAACCGGTGAAAGCCGGCGTGTTACTGGGCGGTTGGAATCCGGTACTTGTTGATGCGTTTGCCGCGAAATTGATGGGAATCGACTACCGCAGGATCCCTCAAATCGCACGAGCCAAGGGCATTCATCGCTGGCCGTTGCTTCGAGCCGAGGAGACTGATCTAACCTTCCCTACTGTGCAACTGCCGAATTTTGGATTCAAGATGCCCAAGGGATGGTGCTGAATTGGCTTGGTTTGCCTTATGGAGAAGAGATTCGGTCTCTGTACAGGAACGGGTAGATCGTTTGAAAGGGCTCTTGCAATTGCCTGGTGTTCCTCCCTTGCGGATGGAACGTATGCTGTCTAGTCAGAACCTGTCGTATTGGGGCTGGGCTTGGAATCCACACCAGATCCCGGATTGCACGACCTGCACTAGGGATGATGTCTTCGTTGCCATCCAAGGCGTTGTCACGGAGATCGAAGGGGCACCGCTGCCGGTAGATGACAGAGAGCAGGCCGCGCGTCGGATCCTTCAGCTATGGCGGGAGCGCCGCGGGGAGATGGTCCATCGCATCAATGGGTCGTTTTCTCTATTCGTGCATGAGCAGACATCCGACTCCATCCATCTTTACACCGACCGTTTTGCCTCTAGGTCGATTTGTGTCTGCCGCGAGGAATCGGGGTGGATCATAGGCGACACACCGAGTGTGCTCACATTTCTCCGGCAGACCGCCCGAGAGTTGGATCTGGCTGGATTATGGTCCTACCTGCATCTGGGGCGGAGGGTCGCGAATCGCACGCTTTTCCAGGGAATCCATCACCTCCTGGCTGGCCAAGGGCTGGTGGTATCCAAGGAAGGAAATGGTGCGACCTTTGACTGGTACCAACGGTGCTATCAGCCGGACCATAGAATTCCTCTCCGGGAATGGGGAAACCGTCTTGCCTCAGCGTTGGAAGACAGCGCATCCAGGTATCGGGCAATCTGTCGGCGTCCAACCCTATTCCTGAGCGGAGGACTTGACTCCCGGATTGCTGCATCCGCGTTAAGGGAGGGAACGCATACCGTCACGCTGTGCACTGCACCTAATGCAGAGAGCCGGATTGCATCCAAAGTGGCGGAAGCTTTGGGATTGGAACATGAAACTATAATCCGCTCCCCCTATTGGTATCTTGATACGACACAGGCGGCCACCTGGATAAGCGCTGGTAGCCACCTGAACCATCACTGCCATTTTCTTGCACCGGTAGGGATGATCACCGCCAAGCAGCCGGAGGCGGAGTTTTTCCTGGGTGATCTGCTGGAGAATTTCAATAAGCACTATTTCCAATTCCCGGATGGTCTGCATCCATCTTTCGACGCCGATTTCGTATCGGACGAGCTGTCGAAATACATCCCCTCGACGGTGAAGGACTCCACACGCGTCGGCTTGTATTTGCAACCCGGAGTCCGCGAACGAGCAAGAGAAGCATATCGGGAGGCTGTCAGAGAACACATCGCCCGAGTCCGCGAAGTCTCCTCCGATCCGTTGGATTGTTTCAACGAGTTGCTAAGGTGGACGGACGTCACCTCCACATACACATTCAACATGATCACATGCATTCGAGCGATCGCTCCCGAACGGAACATCCGACTCGATAACAATCTTGACGAATTGTCGCTCTCTATCCCTTCATCAATCCGGGGTGCTGGGCAACTCCATCAGTGGACTCTCCAATCGCTTTCACCGGCGTTGCGGTGGATACCTGATTCGAACTACTTTGTTCCGCCGGTTTTCCCGCTTTGGATGAAGCGGCCGCTAAGGGCGGTCCGACCTGTATTGGGCAGGATTCGAAGATCCATCAAACGGTTGCAGTCCCCATCGCTGGTTCTCAGCACGTCCGGATCTTGGTTGTTATTGCATGAGATGTATCGGCGTGACGAACGGTACAGAGCCCATGTCATATCTGTGATAAGGAACGCCCGGAATATTTTGGGCGAGTATATCGATTTTACGAAAGTCGATCTTGCGTGGACGGAATTCGAGGCAGGTAATGTGGGGCGTCAGTTTGAAATTGAATGCCTTTTTTCGCTTTCCCAGCTCATGCTGGCGTTAGAGTCTCCAGGTGTTGGCTTACCATGATCCACGTCTTGTGGATTGCGCCTCATCTCAACCACTACAAAGCGCGTTGTTTGAACCGACTTGCCGCGGCTGGAGGCCTGGCGATAACCGTTGTGTCAGGCCGCCTCTTGGAAAATAGTGGTCACGAGGCGGATCCAGCACTTGATTCGTCTCAGCAAATTCAGCTGGACATCTCCAAGAAAAGCTTCCATCGAAATCCGAAGACCTATTGCAGCCTCCTCCGGATCTTAGAGAAACAGCATTACGATACTGTTCTCATGCCGTTGGAGCGGAAGCATTTTCCTTTGATCCTTTTCCTTTCACTCATAAGATGGAGATACGGGTACCGGTTGGTCAGCTATAATCATCCTCTGCACAGAACGGTGAATTCCGCATGGACTGATCTGTTCATCAAAGGTCTGTACGGACTCTTCGATCGGATCATATTTTATACAGAACAGGGAATGCTAGAGTCGACTGCACGCTGTCTGATACAACCCGGTAAGGCTTTTTTCTCGAACAATACTTTGGATACGAAATCCATCTGGGAAAACTATACATTTGAAGTAAACATATCGTCCCCCAAGCGACTCTTGTTCATCGGTCGCTTGACGCGACGCAAGCGATTGAATCTGTTGTTGGAATATTTCCGAGAGATTCAGATCCGACTCCCGAGTGCCGAGTTGTTGATTATTGGTGATGGCCCAGAGGCGCCGATCGTCCAGCAGGCGGCGTCGGACAATCCGTCGATCACGTGGAGAGGACTCTTGGTCGATGAGTTGGCGATCGCTCGGGTGATGAAAGACATCCATGCGGTGTTTGTCCCGGGTGACAGCGGATTGTCCATTGTCCATGCCTTCGCCTATGGCAAGCCTTACATCACCATGGCTTTCCATCAACAACACGGACCGGAAATAGATTATGTGCATGATGACGTGAACGGTTTGCTACTGACCGGAGACCTCGAGAGGGATTGCGAGCGAATTGCTACCTTGTTGCAAGATCCCCATCGCTACAATGCGATGTGCCGCCACGCCTTTCAAGAAGCGCAGCAACTCGCAATCGAGAACTGGTGTGCGAGAATCCGGTCGGCCCTGGTTTTCGACCAAGACCCTTCAACTGAACGAGTTACAGGCTGATGGAGTTTTCTGCCTTAGATAATGAGTCTCGTGTTCCGTGCAGCGAACGGAAGCCGACTGTATTGATTTTGGGACCACTCCCTCCACCTCTGTTTGGTCCCGCGATCGCCACCCGAATCCTCTTGAACTCGAGCCTGAATCGGGCATTCAATCTGGTTCATCTTGATACAAATACCCATCAGGAGTTGTCATCTCTAGGGAAGTTTCGTCTTTCCCGTCTACTTGAGAACTTTCATCTTTATATCAAGATGCTATGGCTAGTCCTGCAGCGGACGCCAGATCTGGTGCTGGTGCCCATCAGTCAGACGACACCCGGATTCTTAAAAGACTCCGTCTTCCTCTGGACAAGCAGAATTCTAGGTCGACCGACAGTCATACAACTCCGGGGGAGCAATTTTAAAAATTGGTACCGTTCCTGTTCCCGTGCTATGCAACGGTTCGTCACAAGCACTTTGACTCGAACCCAGGCGGTGATCGTCTTAGGGAATAAACTCCGCTACCTGTTCGCTGGTTTTTATCCACCTGGCCGCATCTTTATTGTGCCCAATGGATGTGACATCAATCTGCCTCCACCCGCCCAGAAGAATGATTCTACGCTCAAGCTGCTATACTTGAGCAATCTTCAGCCTTCCAAGGGCATTGAGGACGTGCTCAGGGGAATGGCCCGCGTAGTAGGAGAGTCGGATTCGAGCAGGATCACCTTGGATGTGGTTGGATCTTGGCGAGATGACATGCAACGGACGGCATTGACAGAGCAGTGCCTCCGCGAATCATTGCCAGTCCGTTTTCACCCACCGGTCGATGGCCCGGAAAAGTTCGAGCATCTTGTGAATGCGGATGTTTTACTTTTTACTCCCCGCGAACCGGAGGGGCACCCTTGGGTGATCATCGAGGCGATGGCGGCGGGATTGCCCATCATCAGCACCGACCAGGGAGCCATCACGGAATCGGTCATCGATGGAGTCAACGGCTTCATCATTGGGGTTAGTCGAGACGATCAGATCGCAGAGAAGATATTATTGTTGGCCCGGGACCCTGAGTTGCGCGTCCGTATGGGAGAAGCCAGCCGGAGGTTTTATCTGGAGCATTTCACAGAAGAAAAGATGGTTCAGCGGCTGGCCTGCGTCTTTAACACGTTGCTGGGGCGGTCATGTGCGGAATAGCCGGCGTCTTTGATCCCGCAAGGATTCTGGGCCCAGAGACGGCCGGCATCTTGGGGGCGATGTCGGAAGTCATGGCCCATCGTGGTCCGGACGACCAAGGCCAGTACCTGGATGGGCATTGCGGGATGGCGTTTAGGCGTCTGGCGGTTATTGATCTCCAGAGTGGCCATCAGCCCATGCAAGGACCAGCGAGGCAAGTCACCATCGTGTTTAATGGGGAGGTCTATAACTTCCCTGATCTCCGTCGGGAATTGGAAAATCATGGAGTCCTCTTTCAGACAAACAGCGACACTGAAGTCATCGCTGCCGGTTATGAGAACTGGGGCCCCGAGATCGTACACAAGCTGAGGGGGATGTTTGCATTTGCCATCCACGATCCAGGCAAGAACAGGATATTCCTTGCTCGGGACCACACGGGGATAAAGCCTCTCTACTATTGTGAGAGTGGCAGTGCCTTCCTGTTCGCTTCAGAGATCAAGGCCCTGCTGCGGTTTCCCGGCATTATCGCTCGGGCCAACATCAAGGCTCTGCCAAGTTATATGAGTTTCCTCTGGGTGCCCGCTCCGGAAACCCTGTTCGAGGGCATCTTCATGCTGGAACCCGGGCACACGCTGGAGGTTTCTGAAAAGGGTTTAGTGAAAACGCGGTATTGGAATCCGGACCTCCGGCAGACTGATGATCATCTGACGGAGGCAGAGTGGCGGGAGATCATCCGTCACGAACTCCAGCGAGCGGTTCGAGAGCAGTTGATCAGCGATGTGCCACTCGGAGCTTTATTGTCGGGCGGAGTTGATTCGTCCTTGATCGTTGCTCTGATGAATCAAGTCGATCCCCAACCCGTGACCACCTACACTACCGGATTCCTTGAAGCCGATCTGGAGCGGGACGTCATCCGCTCGGATCTGTTACACGCCCGGATGGCGGCTCGGCATCTGGTGGTTGACTATCGAGAGATCATCCTCAATCCGGATGTTGTCCGACTCCTACCGAAACTCGTATGGCACATGGATGAGCCGGTGGCCGATCCAGCGGCCATCAATACCTTCCTGATCTGCCAGGCCGCCAAGGAACAATGCACGGTCATGCTTTCCGGCGTGGGAGGTGACGAGATTTTCGGGGGCTATCCCCGCTACTGGGCTGCACTCGTGGCGGAACGATATAATACCATTCCGCGAATTCTGCGAAGATGGCTCGTAGAATCTTGGATCAACGGAATTCCTAGCGGCCAGAAGTCATTATTCCGGAATGCAAAAAAATTCATCAAGAGCTCCAATCTTCCGTTCAAGAAGCGGTACTTCGGCTTCCTGACCTACTACTCGCAGGATGAGCTTCGAAAACTGCTCCGGAGGGATTTTGATTTCGAGGGCATTTTCCAACACCACGACCGAATTTTCGAGGAGAGTCGCAGTCCGGATCTTCTACAATCGATGATGAACCTGGATTTGAAGACATTCCTGCCAAACCTTAATCTCATGTATACCGACAAGATGAGCAGCGCCGCCGCTGTGGAGATCCGAGTACCGTTTCTGGATCACCGTTTCATTGAAAAGGTGTCAACCATCCCAGGGAGGCTGAAAATCCACAGAGGGACCCGCAAATACATCTTGAAACAGGTAGCGGAAGAGTTCCTGCCACCCGAAATCGTGTGGCGGAAAAAAGTGGGGTTTGGTGCCCCTGTCGGTGCATGGCTCAAGGGGCAGGTGCGTGAAATGATGCTGGATCTCCTTTCCGAAGAGACACTGAAGAGAAGAGGATATTTCCATCCGATCGCGGTAAGGCGTTTAATTGACGACCATCTAAAGGGTATGGAGTACAACGCAAACCAGCTCTGGCAACTGATCACCTTGGAATTATGGCATCAAACATATATCAAGGGATGAATATTCAATGATTATTCCGTCGTTCAGTGTGCCGTCAAGTCATTCTCTATGTTGAGTGCTAAAGGCGAGCAAGAGAGCCAAAAAGCGGGCCGTAACAGAGTCGACCCTCATAATTCGAGAGAGGTAGGGTATGGCTCAACTCAGCAAATTGAGGCATTCTGGAATGAAAACTTGTGCGGAAAGCATTTCATCACCGCGAATTATCCATCGCCGGAGTTCTTTGCACAATATCGGGAATTTCGATATCATAAAGAGCATCACTTAAACAGTTTCATCGATTGGGCTGGAGCACAAGGGAAGGTTGTTCTGGAGATCGGGACTGGTGTTGGAGCGGATGCTACACGGTGGGCGGCGAAAGCGAAATCATATATTGGAATCGACTTGACAGATAGCGCGACTGTGGCGACAGCGAAGCATTTACGGGTACTCAATTTACGTGGAACGTCGATAAAGGCAAACGCTGAGAACCTTTGCTTCTCTGATCAAGTATTTGACATTGTGTATTCCCATGGAGTTCTTCATCATGTGCGTGATATCGCAAAGGCGCTGGGTGAGATCCGACGCGTGTTAAAAGATGACGGGCAATTCATCCTGATGCTCTATTCCAAGGATTCATTCAATTATTGGATTAGGATTCAGTTCCTGTTTCGAATCCGTTTTATTTGGGAATTGGTGCTAGCCTCGGTTGGTATTTCAAGAAACTACCCGTGGAGTCATCACTTGGCCAATTTCCATGAGCGCGGATGGCATTATTTTTCTTGGAGCCAGTGGCCGCATCATTGCACGGATGGTCCCAATTGCGATGTCGCTAATATTTACAACCGCAGTGAGATTACCGCGCTGTTGCAGGACAAGGGATTTCGGATCATTCGCATGGAAAAGACGCATTTCCCAATCGGTGGGATATTACCCGCGATCGAGCGGAGGCTTGCAAAGTATCTGGGGTTTTACCAATTCGTTTGGGCTGGAAAATCATAAGATTTCATCATTTGGCTGATGGTTGGGTTGGGAGAGTTGATGCAATGGGTCGACTCTTGAAGTTGTCACAGCGGTGATCTATGAAACAGCTAGTTCATCAACTTAAATCGGGAGAAGTCCAGGTGCTGGAATTGCCTGAGCCGACAATGCCCCCCGCGTGCCTGTTGGTTCGAACCTACTATTCCCTGATCAGTGCCGGGACCGAAGGCGGGACGGTGCGGGCGGCACGGAAGGGGTTGCTCGGGAAGGCCATGGAGCGGCCGCAGCAGGTGAAGCAGGTGCTGGACGTGCTGCGGCAGCAGGGGCTGGTACAGGCGTACCGGGCCGTGATGAAGAAACTCGATGCTTACTCCCCTCTCGGCTATAGCTGCGCCGGCGTGGTCATTTCTGTTGGGGACGGTGTAAACGGATTTGCGGTCGGAGACCGGGTCGCCTGCGCGGGTGGGGAATATGCGAATCACGCCGAAATCGTGGCCGTGCCGGTCAACCTGTGCGTGAAATTACCCGTGGATGCCGATTTGAAGAAGGCAGCCTATAACACCCTGGGCGCCATCGCCCTGCAAGGCATCCGGCAGGCGGACCTGCGGCTGGGGGAGTCCTGCGCCGTCATCGGCCTAGGGCTGATCGGGCAGTTGACCGGCCTGATGCTGCGGGCCGCCGGCGTCCGGGTGGCGGGGGTGGACGTGGATCCTGCAGCAGTGGCCGTGGCCTCGGCGCACTGTGCCGGTCTGGCCATGGTCCGGAACACCGACGGGATCGAGGGGCAGATCCTGGAATTCACCGGGGGGCTGGGCGTGGACGCGGTGATCATCACCGCCGGCACCGACAGCCTCGATCCGGTGAACTTCGCTGGGGCCATCTGCCGCAAGAAGGGACGGGTGGTGGTGGTGGGCGCGGTGCCCACCGGCTTCGACCGGGACCCGCATTACTACCGCAAGGAGCTGGACCTGCGGATGAGCTGCTCGTACGGGCCGGGGCGCTACGACCCGCGCTACGAGGAGCAGGGCCTCGACTACCCCGCTGCCTACGTGCGCTGGACCGAAAAGCGCAACATGGAGGCGTTCCAGGAACTGGCCCACTCGGGCAAGATCGACCTGGATTACCTGACCACGCACGAATTCCCGCTGGAACAGGCCCCGGCGGCCTACGACCTGATCCTCCGGCGCGAAGAGCCGTTCCTGGGCGTGGTGCTGCGCTACGACACCGCCCGGACAATCGAGCGAAGGCCCATCGAAGTGGCACCGCCGCCGGCACCGGGGCAGGTGAACCTGGCCTTCGTCGGCGCCGGCAATTACGCCCAGGGCAACCTGCTGCCGAACCTGGTGTCCGGCGATCCGGCGGTGACCCGGCAGGGCGTGTTCGACATGTCCGGCCCGACCGCACGCCGGGTGGCAGAACGGTTCGGCTTCTCATTCTGCGCCGCCGCCGAGGCCGACATCCTGGACAATCCGGCCGTCAATACGGTTTTCGTTGCCACCCGGCACGACTCCCACGCGGCGTACGTGCTGAAGGCGCTGCGGGCGGGGAAGAACGTGTTTGTGGAAAAACCGCTGGCGCTGAATGAGAGGGAGTTGGAGGCGATCGAGGCGCTATATCTGGGGGAACCGACCGAACATCGAACATCGAACATTGAACATCGAACATCAAACGAAAAACCGCAATCCGCAAACCTCAATCAGAACCACGAACCACACGAACCACACCAACCGGTATCCAATACGCAATCCGCAATCCGCGAACAAAACCACGAAATCCACGAAACACACGAAACAGGTCGCAATCCGCAATCCGCAATCCGCAATTCGCAATTGGACGAGTCCCAAGCCTCGAGCCCCGAATCCCCCAATCCGCAATCCGCAATCCGCAATCCGCAATCAGGTGGGCCTCTGGTCACCGATGCCCGGACCACCCGTCCCCTGCTGATGGTGGGTTACAACCGCCGGTTCGCGCCGCTGGCGCAACAGCTCAAAGACAGCCTACGGCCCGGACCCCTGGCCATGCTCTACCGGGTCAACGCCGGGGCGATCCCCGCCGACCACTGGATCCAGGACCCGGCGGTGGGCGGCGGGCGGGTCGTCGGCGAGGTGTGCCATTTCGTGGATTTCCTGACGTTTCTCTGCGGCGCCGTGCCGGTGCGGGTCCAGGCGGCGGCCCTGTCCGAGCCGGCCGGCCTGGCCGACACGCTGACCATTCAATTGGAATTCGCCAATGGCTCGATCGGCACCATCGCCTACCTGGCCAATGGTTCCAAGGCGTTGTTCAAGGAGTACGTGGAAGTGCATCAGCACGGCACCTCCGTCGTACTGACCGATTTCAAGCGTTTGGAGCTGTACGGCGGCCGCCGGGTGAAGCGGGCCAAGCTCGTCTCCCAGGATAAGGGCCAGCGGCCGATGATCCGGGCATTCCTGGACGCGGTGAAGGAAGGCCAGCCGGCGCCCATTCCGGCGGCGGAGTTGTTCGCCGTCACCCGTGCCACCTTCCGGATCCTGGAATCAGTCCGCACCCGGACGGTGGTAGCGGTCGCGGTGCCGTCCGCGGATTCCCATTCAGCCGACCATCCGGCGAAAGACCCGGGGCATCCAGCCGACTGACATGGATGTCCGTCCGCACATCGAGGCGCTGCGGGCCCATGTCGAAGCCCAGGGATTCAGGGGCTACGATCCATACGACGCCCTGAACAGCCCGCTCCTGCGGGCGCTTTCACTGGGACGGAAGTACCCGCGAATCGCCGCCATCCAGGCGTTGAAGCGATGCCCCGTCAACCTCCGGCCCGGACTGGGCATCCGCAAAGGATACAATCCCAAGGGCTTGGGGCTGTTCCTGGGGGGGTATGCCAAACTCTTCGCCATGACCCGGGATCCGGCCTGCCTGGAGCGCATCCGGGAATTGCTCGGCTTGCTGGCCAGTCTGCGAAGCCCGCATGCTTCCGGCAATGCGTGGGGGTACAACTTCCCCTGGCAGTCCCGGGCTTTTTTTGTGCCGGCCGGCACGCCCACCATCGTCAATTCCTCATTCATCGGCCATGCGTTGCTGGACACCTGGCGGCACGCCGGCTCACAGGAAGCACTGGATCTGGCCGTGCCGATCCGGGAATTCATCCTGAAGGACCTGTACCGAACGGTGGACGGAGACGCGTTCTGCTTCAGCTACACTCCGCTGGACCGGCTCGCCGTGCACAACGCCAACCTGCTGGGGGCGTCGCTGCTGGCGCGCCTCTGCCGGATCACGGGGGACGAGTCGCTGCGGGATGCGGCGCTGGCCAGCCTGCGGTACTCCATGCGGCGCCAGCGGCCGGACGGTTCCTGGTTTTATGCCGACACAGACTACCAGGGGTGGATCGACTCGTTTCATACCGGCTTCAACCTGCAGTGCCTCCGCTGTTTTCTGAATGAGGGCTTGGCACCGGAGGAAGCGGGGCGATTCGAAACGGGTGTTCGGTTTTACGCAGATAACTTCTTCCTGCCGGATGGTACCCCGAAGTATTACCATGACCGGGTCTACCCCATCGACATCCACTCCTCGGCGCAGGCGATCATGTTCTTCGCCGGCCAGCCGGGGCCGCTGCGACAGCTGGCCGATCTGGTACTGGATTGGACCTTGGAGAACATGCTGGATGCCGGCGGTTACTTCTACTTCCAGAAACATCCGCGGTACACCAACCGGATCCCCTACATTCGCTGGGGGCAGGCCTGGATGTGGCATGCCCTGACGTCGTATCTCCTCCACGCCAGCGATCGGATGAAGAGCGGCCCCGACAATGCATGGCGCAATCCAGAGTCGGAGCACGCTGCACCATGAATCACCCCGGATCCTCTTCTGGTCCCCACATTCTCTCGATTCTGAATGTCCGGAATCTGGACGTTCGCCCAATGGCCGACATCCTCACCTTCTGTCAGGAGAAGAGAGGCCGCGGAGAAGGGGCCTTCCTCATCCCGATGAATCCTATCAAAGTGATTAAGGCCAGGGAGAGAAAGGATTTTCAGGAGATCATCGACCGGGCGGATTGGGTGTTCCCGGACGCGTACGGCCTGAAGTGGGCCGCTCGGCTCCTCCACCGTCGGGAGATTGTCCTCACGCCGGGGTATGTCCTAATGTTCGCCCTCTTGGCCCAGGCGGAGGCCCGAGGACAATCGGTCTATTTGCTCGGGACCACCGACGAAGTGTTGGAAATCGGGCGGCGATGCATTTTGGAGAAGCACCCACACTTGAAGATCTGCGGCATGCACAACGGCTTCTTCCATTCTGAGGAAGAAGCAGCGTTGTTCGAGCTGATCGCCCGGCTGCAGCCCGACTACGTATTCGTGGCTATGGGCGAATATTTACAGGAAAAGGTGATTTCCCGTTTGCGGGTAGTTTACTCCAGCGCAGTTTTCCAAGGCGTGGGCGGCAGCATCGATCTGCTGGCCGGCCGGCAACCGAAACCTCCCGAATGGATGAGCCGGCACCATCTGGAATGGGTGTTCCGGATGTTCCGCCAGCCATTCCGGATCCCTCGGTTCAAGGCCCTGCCCATCTTCGCCGGCCTGGTGTTGAAAGAGAAGATCTATGGACAACGGGCTGGAATGACTGAACAGGAACAGCGTTAGATTGAAAGGCCTGCCGAGACCTGCATTGTTGAATCAAGACGAGAGAAAAGGAGCGAATCGTTGATCACCCTAGGAATTCACGACGGGCACACCGCCACAGCCGCCATCGCCCGGGACGGCGAGATCATCGCCTGCATCTCCGAAGAGCGGATGGTGCGACAGAAGGAGTTTGGGGGATTTCCGAAGGAAGCCATCCGGCGGTGCCTGGAGATCTCCGGCTTGGAGCCGGGACAAATCGAGAGTGTCGGCTTCGTAGGATTGGGCGAGCCGACTCTGCATGAATACTACGATCAACCGACGATGCACAAGCGGTTGTTCGCTCTTGGCACTTATGTCTTGCCGAAGTCCTATCTTCGCTCCGACAAGTGGGTGAGTGTGGCACAACGATTGTCCCATCGGAGCCGGAGGAAAACCGAGCACCTGCAGAGCCTGGAGCAGTTGAGGATCCAGGCCCCCGCCAAGTATTTCGAACACCATCTCCTGCATGCGGTCACGGCCCATTACATGTGTCCATGGGGAACGGACGAAAACCTGATTCTCACCAACGACGGCTCGGGCGACGCCGTGGCGGCGACGGTAGCCCTCGGGCGGGGAAATCGAATCGAGCGCTTGGCTACGATCTCGAACTACAATTCCATCGGCGAGTTCTACACCCGCATCACCCAGTACCTGGGGATGAAACCCATGTCGCACGAGTACAAGGTGATGGGATTGGCTCCTTATGCCAAGGCGTCCTACGGGATGAAGACGTACGAACTGGTGAAGGACTGGTTTCGCGTGCCGGATGAAAATCCATTGGTGTTCGAGAACCACAGCGGCTATTGGCGTTGGCAATATGTGAAGGCTTTCCAACGGATGTTTGACACCCGCCACCGATTTGACAACATTGCTTGGGCTGCACAGCAACTGGTGGAAGAATTGCAGACTGAATGGGTTCGGCGAGTGGTAGAGAAGACTGGCATCCGCCGAGTGCTGCTATCTGGCGGCGTCTTCCTTAACGTCAAGGCCAATCATTGCCTCCTTTCACTACCGGAAATCGAGCAGCTATTTGTGTTCCCGAGCGGTGGTGACGAATCACTGGCGATGGGCGCGGCACTCCAGTTACAGGTAGAGGGGGGAGTGACAAAGACGACCCCGCTGGGGACGCTTTACCTCGGCGATTCCTTCACGGATGAGGAGATTGGGAAGGAGCTGGATGGATGGGCGGATCGTATCAAGGTCGAACACCGGGCCGACATTCACCGGCATGTGGGGCGTATGCTCCAACAAGGTCAAATTATCGCCCGGTTCTTTGGCCGGATGGAGTGGGGCGCTCGGGCGCTCGGGAACCGCAGCATCATAGCGGACGGGCGGCGTAAGGACGTGGTCATGCGCATCAACGAAGCCATCAAGAATCGGGATTTCTGGATGCCCTTCGCCCCAAGTGTCCTGTACGAGCGGGCCGACGACTACTTCATCAATCCGAAGAGATTTTACGGGCCTTACATGGTCATGGCATTCCCGTCCACCGAACTGGCTCGGGAGCACCTTCGGGGCGGATTGCACCCATACGATTTCACCGGTCGGCCGCAGATGGTGAGGCAGGAATGGAATCCCGAATACCACGAGGTGTTGAAGACCTTTGAAGAGGTATCCGGTGGAGTCGGAGGGGTGCTCAACACTTCGTTCAATCTTCACGGCGAGGCCATCGTCCGTACACCCAAGGATGCTGTGGAGACGTTTCTGAACTCCGGCTTGGATGCACTCGCCATCGGTCATTACTACGTTACCAAGAAATCGGGCCATTCCTGATCAGGAACCGATTCGTGATCACCAATCTATAAGAAACCTGGTGGAGAAAAGGGATTCGCAGGCTGCTTTCTACGATCAAATTGTAGGGGAAGGACTTGAAAAATCGCCCCTTTCTCCATGGTTGTTCGAATCCAGGAGGGATGAGCGGGCAGGGAACAGGTCAACTAGCAACGTGAAATCGCACTATTCCTTTTTGAACACCAACCAGATCAGTCCCAAGGCGATGGAGGATAGGATAAACGTATCGGCGATCCGATGCAGTCCCCCAACGGTGATTTTGACCAGATGGCTCGGCACGACATGGAGCCACATCAAAACAGCGACAAAAAATACAAGAGCGGCGGCAACCAGGAAAACTACCTGCACTTTCCGGAGAGCGCTCATCGCCTATCCTCCTGTCTGTGAAATTGTTATTGCAGGGCATTATACCACGACGACAGGCCATGATCACGACAGGGCTTCCTACCCGCGACCACGGGGCGGCGGGGTGCCCGGGGCGCGGCTGAATTATTCTTGATTGCATTATGTTTTGGTGCTTAAGAAAATGAACCACAAATCACACGAACCACACGAAATAAGCATGGCAACCAAACCTCGCTTGAAGTTTCGGTTCGAACGCCTGGGAATCGGACCCAGTCCCAGTCCCCAGGTCCCAGATCCACTTCGTCTTGAGGTGAGGCAATGAAGCTGATGCTGGTCGCCGGGGCGAGGCCGAATTTCATGAAAGTCGCGCCGATCCTGCGCGTCCTGGCGGAGCGGTACCCGGATGACGGCAGGATGCCGGCGGTCCAAACCACCGAGGCCGGCAGGATGCCGGCGATCCATAAAGCGCCGGGCCATGGCGTGGAGTATCGGCTGGTGCACACCGGGCAGCACTACGACTACGACATGTCCAAGGTCTTCTTCGAGGAGCTGGAGATCCCCCCGCCCGACGCCTTCCTCGGGGTGGGCTCGGGCAGCCACGCCGAGCAGACGGCCAAGGTCATGGTGGAATTCGAAAAGGTCTGCGAGGCCGAGCGGCCCGACCGGGTCGTGGTGGTGGGCGACGTGAACTCCACCCTGGCCTGCGCCCTGACCGCCGTCAAGCGGCACGTCCCGGTGGCCCACGTGGAGGCCGGCCTGCGCAGCTTCGACCGCGCCATGCCCGAGGAGATCAACCGCCTCGTCACCGACGCCGTGGCCGACCTCCTGCTGGTGAGCGAGCCCAGCGGCCTGGCCAACCTCGCCACCGAAGGCAAAATAGCAGGCGTCCACCACGTGGGCAACGTCATGATCGACACCCTGCACTTCGGCCTGGCCAAGCTGGCGCGGCAGCCGGCGCCGCCGGACGCCCCGGCGCCGCCCTACGCCGTGGTCACCCTGCACCGGCCCACCAACGTGGACGAGCCGGGCCAGCTGGCGGACCTCCTGGGGGCGCTGCTGGAGATCGCCGCCGACATGCCGGTCTTCTTCCCCATCCACCCGCGGACGCGCAAGAACCTGGCCGCGTTCGGGCTGGAGGAGCGCCTCGCCGGGACGGACCTCCGGCTGGCCGAGCCGATGTCCTACCTGAGCTTCCTGAGGCTGTGGCGCGGCGCGGCGCTGGTGGTGACCGACAGCGGCGGGATCCAGGAGGAGACGACGGCCCTGGGGGTGCCGTGCTTCACCCTGCGGGACTCCACCGAGCGGCCGGTCACGGTGGACGAGGGCACCAACGTGCTGGTGGGCGCCTCGGCGGGCAAGCTGCGGGCGGCCTACCGGGCGTTCCGGCGGGGGGAGGTCAAGCGCGGGCGGGTGCCGGCGCTGTGGGACGGGCACGCGGCCGGGAGGATCGTGGACCTGCTGGTGAAGCAGTAATTTCACCGCAAAGGCGCAAAGGACGCGAAGCAATCCCCAATCTGAACATCGAACATCGAACATTGAACATCGAACATCGAAGTCAAGCCGCAATCGGAACCACGAACCACACGAACCACACGAAAGGGTTTCCGAACCGCAATCCGCAATCTATGACCAATCTGGAGCTCAGGAACTCAGGAATGAGGATTCCAAGCCGGGAACCGGAAGCGAACCACGAAATACACGAAATACACGAAAGAAATTTCAAGCTGCAAGCCGCAAACCGGAACCTTACCGTAAAGGCGCAAAGGGCGCTAAGAGGAATTCAACGCAGATGGACGCTGATGGGTTATGATTCTGTATGATGGATCTTGTATGATTAAAAAAATAAAGGGTTTATCATAATCCATCATAATCGATCTGCGTGAATCTGCGTTGAATCCCGCTTCGCGGGCTTTGCGCCTTTGCGGTAGATGTTCTCCCCGCCGGTTGCCCGGCGGGGTTTTTGTTTTTGGGGCGGAGGCGAGGTGGTACAATGCCCCCGGAATCCCGTCGTGGCGACCCTATACCAGGGAGGAAAGGGGGGTGGCCCGGAAAACGGCCCCGAAGTCCCGAATGAACTGGCAAGACCTGCTGAAACCCACCCGCGCCAAGCGCCTGGCCTTCTTCCTGGCCGGTGATGTCGTACTCATCTCGCTGGCCCTTTTCGTGGCGTTCTACCTGCGTTTCGAGTTTCACATCCCCGACTATGAGTGGCCGATCCTCCGCTTCTGGCTGCCGGTGCTGGTGCTGGTCCAGGTGGCCATGCTGTTCGCCTTCCGGCTCTATTTCATCGCCTGGGTCTTCGTCGGCCTGCGCGAGCTGGCGGCGACGGTCAAGGCCTTCCTGGCCTCGGCGGCCGGGATCTTCCTGCTCAATGCGCTGCTCTACCGCTTCGAGCCGGACCACTTCCTGCCCCGGTCGGTGATCATCCTCCAGGCCGTCATCGCCATGGGCCTCGTCGGGGCGCTGCGGATCTCCAAGCGGATCTACCGCGAGGTCATCCGCGAGGAGAAGATGGGCAGCCGCACCCTGCTGGTGGGCGCCGGCCGCACCGGCGAGCGGCTGGTGCGCGAGTTCCTCCGCTCCATGGGCCGGGACTACCGGCCGGTGGCCTTCGTCGACGACGACCCCACCAAGCGGGGCACCCGCATCCACGGCGTGCCGGTGGCCGGCACCACCGCCGACCTGCCCGCCGTGGTATCGGACTACCGGGTCCAGACGGCCATCATCGCCATCACCGCTGCCAAGCACGTCCAGGTCCAGGAGTGGTTCCAGCGGCTGCGCGCGGCCGGAGTGAAGTCCGTCAAGGTGGTGCCCCACATCACCCAGCTGCCGGAGCAGTCGGTCTCGGTCAAGGACATCCACGACCTCCGGATCGAGGACCTGCTCTACCGCGAGCCCGTCGCCACCGACGCGGCGCGGATCCACGGCCTGCTGGCCGGCAAGCGGGTGCTGGTCACCGGGGCGGCCGGCTCCATCGGCTCGGAGATCGCCCGCCAGGCGCTGCGCCACGGGCCGGCGGCGCTGGTGGCCTTCGACATCGACGAGACCGGCGTCCACGGCATCGAGGCCGAGCTGCGGCGCCAGCAGGGCCCCGGCACCGAGGTGGTCCCCTACGTCGGCGACGTCCGCAACCCGCTGACCCTGGAACGCCTCTTCGCCGCCCACCGGCCGCAGGTGGTCTTCCACGCCGCCGCCTACAAGCACGTGCCGATGATGGAGTCGTTCCCCGCCGAGGCCCTCGAGACCAACGTCTTCGGCACCTACACGCTGGCCGGGGTGGCCCTGGCCCACGAGGCCGAGCGCTTCGTCAACATCTCCACCGACAAGGCCGTGAACCCGACCTCGGTCATGGGCGCCTCCAAGCGCCTGGCCGAGATGATCAGCACCACCTTCAACCGCCTCAACGGCACCCGCTTCGTGTCGGTGCGCTTCGGCAACGTGCTGGGCAGCCGCGGCAGCGTCGTGCCCACCTTCCTGGACCAGATCCGCCAGGGCGGGCCGCTGACCGTGACCCACCCGGACATGCAGCGCTACTTCATGACCATCCCGGAGTCGGTGCACCTCGTGTTCCAGGCCGCCGCCATGGGGGAGGGCGGCGAGGTGTTCGTCCTGGACATGGGCGAGCCGGTGCGGATCCTGAAGCTGGCCGAGGACCTGGTGCGCCTCAACGGGATGGAGCCCTACGACGACATCCCCATCATCATCACCGGGCTGCGGCCGGGGGAGAAGCTGTTCGAGGAGCTGCTCACCGCCGAGGAGGGGACCACGTCCACCAGCCACGCCCAGGTGTTCGTCGCCCGGAACAACTCCAAGTTCGAGGCCGCCGAGCTGGAGACCGTGCTGGCGGCGATGCGCGCCGCGGCGATGGAGGGGGACGAGGCCATCCGCGCCTTCCTGCGCGAGCATGTGCCGTTCTACGCCGGTTCTACTGCTCCGACAATTGAGAAGTTATCGAGTTTATGACCATAGACCATGGACCACAGACCATGGACCATAGACCATGAACGATGGACCATAGACCATGGACGATGGACCATAGACCATGGACGATGGACCATAGACCATGGAAAATAGACAATGGTCTATCGTCTGTCATCTATCGTCTATCGTCTATCGTCTATCGTCTGTCGTCTATCGTCTGTCGTCTGTCGTCTGTCGTCTGTCGTCTATCGTCTATCGTCTATCGTCTGTCGTCTGTCGTCTATCGTCTGTCGTCTATCGTCTATCGTCTCCTGAGGAGGCTGCGTGTTCAAATTCGAGAGACTGGAGATCTGGAACCAAGCGCTGGCCTATATCGACGAGGTTTATGCGGTTTCGTCCGCATTACCGAAAGATGAAGAATACAATCTCAAGTCTCAAATTCGCCGTGCCGCCACCTCGATCAGCCTGAATATCGCCGAAGGATCCACCGGCCAATCCGATGCGGAGCAATCCCGATTTCTGGGCATGGCTCTCCGTTCGCTGGTTGAGACCGTTGCCTGCATCCAGCTTCTTCGCCGTCGTCGGTATATCCGCGATGAGACGAAATTGAATAAACTCTACGAAGACGCTTCTCTCCTGGCCCGCAGGATACAATCCATGCGGAGATCGATGCAGGGACAAGGGGAGCGTGTTAGAGAGGAGCAGGAGGATTATCAACTTGAACTTGAGGATAGGATTGTAGACGATAGACCATAGACGATGGACCATAGACAATAGACCATAGACAATAGACCATGGACGATGGACCATAGACAATAGACCATAGACAATAGACCATGGACGATAGACTATGGACGATAGACGATAGACCATGGTCCATGGTTCATGGTCCATCGTCTATGGTCCATCGTCCATCGTCCATCGTCCATCGTCAGCCGTTGCCAATACTGAGGGAATCACATGAAAAAAGCGATGATCACGGGCGTGACGGGGCAGGACGGGTCCTACCTCGCCGAGCTGCTGCTGGAGAAGGGCTACGAGGTCCACGGCATCAAGCGGCGGGCGTCGTCCTTCAACACCGAGCGGGTGGACCACCTCTACGTCGACCCCCTGACCCGGCGCACCAACTTCTACCTCCACTACGGCGACCTCACCGACAGCACCAACCTGATCCGGCTCGTGCAGGAGGTGCAGCCCGACGAGATCTACAACCTGGCCGCCCAGAGCCACGTCAAGGTCTCCTTCGAGACGGCCGAGTACACCGGCAACGCCGACGGCCTGGGCACCCTGCGCCTGCTGGAGGCCGTGCGGCTGCTGGGCCGGGCGGAACGGGTGCGGATCTACCAGGCCTCCACCAGCGAGATGTTCGGCGCGGTGCGGGAGATCCCCCAGCGCGAGACCACCCCGTTCCACCCGCGCAGCCCCTACGGCGCCGCCAAGGTCTACGCCTACTGGATCACCGTGAACTACCGCGAGGCCTACGGCATGTATGCCTGCAACGGGATCCTGTTCAACCACGAGTCGCCCCGCCGCGGCGAGACCTTTGTCAGCCGCAAGATCACGCGGGCGGTGGCGCGGATCGCCCTGGGCCTGCAGCCGGCCCTCTACCTCGGCAACCTGGACGCGCGGCGCGACTGGGGCCACGCCCGGGACTACGTCGACGCCATGTGGCGGATGCTGCAGCCGGCGGCGCCGGACGACTACATCGTCGCCACCGGCGAGAGCCACTCAGTGCGGGAGTTCGCCGAGGCGGCGTTCGCGGAGCTGGGCGTGGTGCTGGAGTGGCGGGGCGCCGGGCGGGAGGAGGTCGGCGTAGTGGCCGCAAACCGAGGACTTGCCACAGAGGCACTGGGCAATCCGGAACCTGAACATCGAACATCGAACATTGAACATCGAACATCGAAGTCAAGCCCGAGCCCCGAGTCTCGAGCCCCGAGTCTCGATTCCCCCAATCCGCAATCCGCAATCCGCAATCAAAACCACGAACCACACGAACCACGCGAAGGGGTTTCCAATCCGCAATCCGAAATCCGAAATCCGCAATCGGAACAATTCGCAATCCGCAATTCGCAATTGTTGAAGCCCGGCGCCGTGGTGGTCCGGATCGATCCGAAGTACTACCGCCCGGCGGAGGTCGACCAGCTGCTGGGCGACGCGTCGAAGGCCCGCGAGGTGCTGGGCTGGACGCCGACGGTGCGCTTCCCGGAGCTGGTCCGGGAGATGGTCCGGCACGACCTGTCCGAGGCGGTGAAGGACATCCACCTGATGCAGGGCGGCTTCCGCGTCCGGACGGGGGAGTGAGGAGATAGGAGAGAGGAGATAGGAGATAGGAGATAGGAGATAGGAGATAGGAGATAGGAGATAGGAGATAGGAGA
>CAYPNP010000025.1:69688-73847 GCA_964412195.1 uncultured Acidobacteriota bacterium
TGGAGAAGCCTCATAAGCGGTTGATCGTGTGGCAGAGAACCAGGGAATTGGTGAAAGAAATCTATCGGGCGACGCAGGATTTTCCCGGGACAGAAAAGTACGGCCTGACCAGCCAGATCCGACGGGCGGCGGTTTCCATTCTGGCCAATCTCTCGGAAGGAGCGGCGCGGCAGGGGACGGCGGAATTCATTCAATTCGTCCACACCGCTATGGGGTCCTGCAGCGAGGTGGATGCTCTTTTGGAGATAAGTTGCGAATTGGGATTTCTGGATGAGAAGGTTTGGCATGAGTTGGATCAGCGGATCGCTGAAATAGATCGCATGCTGGTGGGATTGCGCAATTACCTCCGGCGCAAACAAGCCTCCCGTGCAGGCCGATCATCGTGAAGGCTGATTGTCATGCTGAGGATTTGCTCGCTGCACTCCTCACTCCTCACTCCTTACTCCTCACTCGTATGGAGTTGATATGAACATCGACGCGAAGATCTATGTGGCGGGGCATGCGGGGATGGTGGGTTCTGCGGTTTGCCGAGCCCTGCAGGCGCGCGGCTTTCAAAATTTGCTGACGGTTCCGCTGGAGAGACTCGACCTGCGGAGGCAGGCGGAGGTGGAGGCGCTCTTCGAGGCCGAGCGGCCGGAGGTGGTCTTCCTGGCGGCCGCGCGGGTGGGCGGCATCCTGGCCAACGCCTCGGCCCCGGCCGAGTTCCTCTACGACAACCTGCTCATCGCTGCCAACGTCATCCACGCCGCCTGGCGCAGCGGCTCGGCCAAGCTGATCAATTTCGGCTCCTCCTGCATCTACCCGCGGCTGGCGCCCCAGCCGCTGCGGGAGGACTGCCTGCTGAGCGGCGCGCTGGAGCCCACCAACGAGGCCTACGCCGTGGCCAAGATCGCGGCGCTGAAGCTCTGCCGCCACTACAACGCCCAGTACGGCACCGACTTCTTCTCGCTGATGCCGACCAACCTCTACGGCCCCGGCGACAACTACGACCTGGCGACGTCCCACGTGCTGCCGGCGCTGCTGCGGAAGTTCCACCTGGCCCGGCTGCTGCGGGACGGCGACCTGGCGGGGCTGCGGCGGGACCTGGGGCGGAGACCTTTGAGCGTGGCGCGGTTCTTTGACGGGGGGACGGGGGGACGGGGAGACGGGGGGCAGGGGATCGAACATCGAACATCGAACATCGAACATCGAACATCGAACGCAATCCGCAATCCGCAATCTTCTGCGAGCCTCGAGCCCCGAGCCTCGAGTCTCGGTTCCCCCAATTCGCAATTGGACGAGCTCGCGGCGGCG
This sequence comes from uncultured Acidobacteriota bacterium, assembly GCA_964412195.1. GTDB lineage: Bacteria > Acidobacteriota > JAAYUB01 > JAAYUB01 > JAAYUB01 > CAYPNP01. Next base: position 70,982 of record CAYPNP010000025.1, read on the forward strand.
TGCGCGGCGTTCGGCATCACCGCGGAGGCGGTGACGCTGTGGGGGACGGGCACGCCGCGGCGGGAGTTCCTGCACGTCGACGACCTGGCCGCGGCGGCGGTCCTGCTGATGGAGGAGCACTCCTGGAAGGACGTGGGCGACTTCGTCAACGTGGGCTGCGGCGAAGACCTGCCCATCCGCGAGCTGGCGGAGATGGTCCGGGCGGAGGTGGGCTATGCGGGGGAGGTCCGCTACGACCCGTCCAAGCCGGACGGCACGCCGCGGAAGCTGCTGGACGTGTCGCGCATCCGGGCGCTGGGCTGGGCGCCGCGGATCCCGCTGCGCGACGGCATCGCGCGCACGTACCGGGAGTACGTGGAATCGACCGGTGACCGGTGACGGGTGACCGTTCGTGCTCGTGCTCGTGCTCGTAATCGAGGCTAGAGGCTCGGGACTGGAGGCTCGGGACTGGAGACTCGAGGTTCGGTACTCCGGATCCAGCTTTCGAGTCTCTCATCCCTAGACTCTAGCCTCTAGTCTCTAGCCTCTGGCTTCCAGCCTCCCGCCTCCAGCCCCCGTCCCGTTTCCCGAGCCTCCAGCCTCTAGCCTCTAGTCTCTAGCCTCCAGCCTCCAGCCTCTAGCCTCCAGCCTCGATTACGAGCACGAGCACGACGGGGCCGGCATCGTGTATAATGGCGTCTCAACTTCGCAAGGAGATTCCGCATGGCCCGACTGACCCAGAAAACCAAGAGCGCCCGCAGCAAGGGCAAGAGCAAGGCGCCGTCGCGCAACGCCCTCACGGCCCAGGACCTGGCGGTGGCGGGAGTGTTCATCGGCAGCATCGTCTTCGCCCTGGTGGCGTTCTCCCGCTCGGTGACGCCGATGGACGAGACCTTCGTCATCTGGCCGCTGGCCATCGGCGCCGTGGCGGGGGCCTTCCTCGGCTGGGCCGCGCACCGGTGGAAGCCGTTCGAGTCCGCCGGCTTCGTCGTCGGCGTGACGGCCTTCAGCGGAGCGGCCCTGGCCATCGGCCTGGTCCTGGCGCTGAACCGGCCCCTCGACCACGCGCCGGCGAAGCACAACTTCGTGCAGGTGGTCAACCGCTACCAGATCGGCTCGGGCAGCCACGCCACCTACCACATCGAGGTGGAGGGCTTCTCCCTGAAGCGCCTGGACGTCGACGAGGCCATCTACAACGGCACCGTCAACGGCGGCCAGGTGGACATCCTCACCCGGTCCGGCTTCTTCGGCTTCCGCTACCTGGAGCGCATCCAGCTGGTCAGCCTCAACCTGCCCACCGACGGGAGCCTGCCGGCGGTGCCGCCGCCGATCCCAGTGGACGATTTGCCGGGGGGAAAAAACGGGAAACAGTGAACAGAGGGGCGGGACCAGGGTGAAGAGGGAATGACCATGGACCATAGACCATGGACCATAGACTATAGACCATAGACCATAGACCATAGACAGTGGTCCATCGTCCATTGTCTATCGTCCATTGTCTATCGTCCATGGTCCATCGTCCATGGTCCATCGTCAATTCCCCGACATCGGCAGGGAACAAAGTAGTCGAGAATCCATGATCCACATTGCCGACAACCTGTACATCGACGCGGCGCCGGACTTCAGCGCCGGGCCCCGCTGCGAGGCCCGCATCCTGGAGTGGCTCCGGGACGGGGTCGAGGTGGTGATCTCGCTCCGGGAGGTCGAGTTCCTGGAAGCCGCCTACCGCGGGCTGGGGTTGGAGTTCCACCACATCCCGGTGGCGGATTTCGACGTCCCGTCCCAGGTTGACGTCCGGGCCTTCCTGCAGGCGGTGGCGGCGAGCGCGGGGCGCAAGGTCCTGGCCCACTGCATCGCCGGCCGGGGGCGGTCCGGCACCATGGCGGCGCTCTACCTGCGGTCGCGGGGCATGGACGGCGCCGCCGCCGTCCGCTACGTGCGGGAGCGGCGCCCCGGCGCCATCGAGACGCCGGAGCAGGAGGACTTTGTTTTGACGTACCGGTTTGAGGATCGGTGAATGGGTGAATCGGTGAATGGGTGAATCGGCAAAGAGAGGATCTGAACATCGAACATCGAACATCCAACATCGAACATCGAAGTCGAACGAGGTGGGGCGGGGGTTCGGCCAGAAGCAAGGCTCTTGAGGCGATAATCTTCAGGTCTCACTGGATTGACTTCAACGTTCGATGTTCAATGTTCGATGTTCGATGTTCGGTTGGAAGGACGAAGTGAAGGATCGGCAAATCCTGATTGTCACGGCGGCGGTGGTCCTGCGGGAAGGGCGAGTGTTGCTGGCCCGGCGGCGGGACGGCGACCACATGGGCGGCCGGTGGGAGTTCCCCGGCGGCAAGCTCCACGCGGGCGAGGCGCCGGCGGAGGCGCTGGCGCGGGAGCTGGCCGAGGAGCTGGGCGTGGCGGCGGCGGTGGAGTCCCCCCTGACCTTCGTCCACTGGGACTACCCGGAGAAGCGGATCCTGCTGCTCTTCTTCCGCTGCCGGCTGGTGTCGGGCGAGCCCCGGCCCCTGGAGTGCGCCGAGGTGGGCTGGTTCGTCCCCGACGAGATCCCCGGCCTGGACTTGGCGCCGGCCGACGCCGCCGCCTGGAGTCAGCTCCGGGAGTTATTGTGAGGAGTCGGCCGATTGCGGATTGCGGATTGCGAATTGCGGAATGACCGGTGACGGGTGACCGGTGACCGATGACTGTTCGTGCTCGTGCTCGTATTCGTAATCGTGCTCGTAATCGTAATCGTAATCGGATCAGAAATTTACACGCAGAGACGCAGAGCACGCAGAGGGGGATTCAATGCGTATGGACGCAGATTTCTTATGATTGATCAGTACTGTCCCACTAAAAGTCGAATAATTTCAGCTGTTTGCATGGATGGTCG
>CAYPNP010000026.1:0-61592 GCA_964412195.1 uncultured Acidobacteriota bacterium
GGAGGTCGAACGCCACTCCATGGTCCTTCTCCCCCCGGCCTGCCTCATCCTCTGACCGTCGCCCCCACCGCCAGCCGCGGAACCGCAGGCCACCGGGGACACTGGGCGCCTGTCCGCTCCAGGGATTCGCCCTCCCTGGATACTGGCGTGTGTTTGTACCCACCCGTATTGTCTTTGAGCATGCCCCGCCTGGATGCATCGTGGTCCCGCACTCCTCACGGTACAAAAAGGGGGAACTTTGACCAATTCTTTACGGTACGAAATTCGGTTCCCACTAATTCGTGAATCAATGTCCTGAGATGTTGTACCCACCCGAGGAAGAGTCGGGCGATGTGACGAAGAGTGGCCCAGAAATCCTCGTTCGTGACAGCACCTGACCTATAGCTTCTGATTTGTGACACAGTGTGGCCCGCCACTGACCCATCTCTTCTGGTCTGTGACAAAGTCTGACCCTGCTACTGGTTTGTGACAAAGTCTGGCCCCGCCACTGGCTGCTGGCCGAGAGCGGCCGCCCCTCGCCGACCACGTCATTCGGACGGAAATACATTCTCGTGATTCGGAGGGAAATAATTGGGGGGAGGAATACATTCCCGTGCGGGTCTTCGCTGGCCGGGCGCCGGGTCCCCTTGCCAACCGCATCCCGGAAGGCCGCGATGAGGGCAGCGATCAGATCACTTCCGACGCCGCCCCTGACGTCTGCGTTCCAGGTGGCTGGCATCTGCAGCATCTGCAGGAACAGCGCGTCCAGAGGCCCCGCGAGCTGCCGCCGCCGCGCAGATTGCCCGAAGGCCCTCCACATCGGTCAGAGAGGTCACATATTCGGAAGAATCCGGATCCGTGCCCATGAACACTGCCGGATTCCGATACGCCATGAGGCTCGAAACGCGCTTTCGCGCCAGTACGTGGTATTCCAGGGCGCCGGTTCTTTGGATCAGCTCGGCGATGTTGGCGGCGTCGATGCCCACACCGGGCATCACGACGAGACGATCGCCCGCCCGCTTCACGAGGCGGGCCAGGAGATCGGCGCCCTCCATAGCCGACGGCCGCTGGCCCGACGTGAGGACCCGGTCGACGCCGAGTTCCACGAGGTTCTCGAGCGCGGCGTACGGGTCGGCGGTCATGTCAAAGGCGCGATGGAAGGTGGTGCTCATGGGGCCGGCCAGTTCGACCAACTGCCCCGTGTGTTCCAGGTCGATCGTGCCGTCCGGCCGGAGGATCCCGAAGACGACGCCGTCGGCGCCCGCTTCTCCAGCCCGGAGCACGTCTGAGCGCATGATGTCCAATTCCACATCCGAGTAAAGAAAATCACCGCCCCTCGGGCGGATGATGACATGGAGTCGGATCTCGAGATGCCGGCGGGCAGCCTGGATGGCCCCGAGGCTCGGCGTGGTCCCGCCCTCATAAAGGTTCGCGCAGAGTTCCACCCGGCCGGCCCCGCCCCGCTGCGCTTCGATGGCGGAGGAGACCGAATCCACGCAGGCCTCGATCAGCATGGGGCCTGCGCTTATTACTTTCGATCGGTCGACCGGATGCTGGGTGGGGTGTTTCATCTCCGCAAATCCACTTTCGAATCGGACCGCTTGTCGTAAACAAACCAACAGAATTTCCAACTGTACCTTGCTTCGATAATCAGGTCAAGAAAGTGCAGATTCTCTATTTCGTTTTCCTGATCGGTCACGCGATTGGGCCGAACAATCGGGCGAAGCCGGGGTAGGGGGCCAGGGGGACCAGCTCGAAGTCGATCAGGCCCTCGCGCACCAGCGGCAGGGTGGCCAGGGCGGCGCGGGCCTCGCTGATCAATAGACCATAGACCATAGACCATAGACCATCGACAATAGACCAATGTCCATGGCCCATCGTCCATGGTCCATCGTCCATGGTCCATCGTCCATGGTCCATCGTCCATGGTCATTGATGCCCTTCCCCCCGCAGCTCGGCCACGAAGACCGTCACCGCGCGGCCGCCCAGGCGGACCCGGTCGCCGGCGACGGTGACGCGCACCTCGCCCCCGCGCGCCGAGGCTTGGTAGGCAACGAACTCGTCCTTGCCCAGCTTCCGCTTCCAGTACGGGCCCAGGCAGCAGTGGGCCGAGCCGGTGACGGGGTCCTCGTCGATGCCGCAGGCCGGGGCGAAGAACCGCGACACGAAGTCGTAGCCCGGCGTCGTCGCACGGGCGGTGACCATGACGCCGCGGTTGCGCTCCAGCCGCCCCAGCCGCCCGAAGTCCGGCCGCAGCGCGCGCACGGCGGCCTCCGATTCGACCTCCGCCAGGTAATCGAAGCGGTTTTGCCCGACGTAGAGCAGCGGCACGCCCAGGCCCTCCCGCAGGTCGGCCGGCGCCTCGGCCGGGTGGTCCGGCTCGGCGGGGAAGTCCAGCTCGATGTGGCCCTCCCGCCCCGTGGCGGCCAGCCAGCCGCTCTTGGTGTGGAAGCGGATGGGGCCCTCGGCTTCGCCCGTTTCCCAGAGGATGTGGGCGCTCGCCAGGGTGGCGTGGCCGCAGAGGTCCACCTCGAGGGCCGGCGTGAACCAGCGGAGGTCGAACCCGTCCGGCCGCCGGACCAGGAACGCGGTCTCGGACAGGTTCATCTCCGCGGCCACGTGCTGCATCCAGCGCTCGTCCCGGGGCGCTGGCAGGAGGCAGACGCCGGCGGGATTGCCGGCGAAGATCCGGTCGGTGAACGAATCGACCTGGTAGATTTTCATGGCGGTGCTCCTTAGTATCCAATCAGTGCGGGAGAGTATACGTAGGGAGCATGAAGGGCAGTTCCATTTTATTGAAGCGGGGCTAGAGACTCGGGGCTAGAGGCTCGGTACCTCAGATTTGGGGCTCGGTGCGGGAGGCTCCGGACTCGGCGCTCCAGCCCGGGGTTCCAGGACACGAGCCCCTAGTCTCGAGTCTCGTTGTCGATCGTTGCATTCCCCGGCGCGACCGACTATACTGAAGCCAGAATTTTCGACCGAAGGAAGAAGGAGGCCGGCCATGGCCATCGTTCAGTACCTTGCCAGCCTGAATCTCCACCAGCTGCCGCCGCTGGGCCGTTTCCACCTCGACGACCTCCAGCAGAAGGTCCGGAACAATCTCTACCTGGAGCTGCCGCAGACCGACGGCAGCCTGGCCCTGATCTCGCCCACCCTCAGCCCGGTGGCCAACAACTTCGAGGAGCGGCTGGCGCGGCTGGTCACATCCAAGTCCGAGATCCTCGACTACGCGAAGAACCGGCTCATGCGGGCCCTGGTCGTGGACACCGCCATCCTCGAGGGCACGTCCTACTTCATCGAGCAGAACAACTGCCTGCTCCTGGCCCGCCTGAAATACTTCAAGGAAGTCGAGAAGCTGCTGGAAATCAAGCTCTATACCTCCACGTTCAAGGACCTGGTGCAGAACTACTCCGACAAGATTTACATCGGTCGCTGCTTCCTGAACCTGGAGAACAAGGCGTTGCCCTACCGCGGTCTGAACCTCTACGTGCTCTCGCTCATGGACCAGTACGAGATCCTGATCGGCCGCCGGAACCTGCTCAACGAGCCCGAGAAATACGAGAGTTCCTATCTTCAGGAGATCCAGGAGCTGATGCAGGAGGTGGTGTCCGAGGTCATCCGGGTGCTGGATACGATCCCCAGCCACTTCAACCCGACCCGCTGGCGGCTGGAGGAGCTGATCCGCATCAAAGGGTGCTACCGCGGCATCATCCACCTCCTGCTGGAACTGGTGGAGGAGGTCTCCGAGTTCGAGAGTGTCCTCCGGTTCAATGACGAAAGCCGCTTCGCCCGCTACGTCACCAAGTTCAAGCGCGACCTGAAGAACATCATCCTGCAGCTCAACTTCAACATCCTGAGCGAGCTGTCCAGAAGGATCCAGAACCACCGGTGAATGGGTGAATCGGCGGAGCATTCAGGCGAATCCAGAGCATGGGGGGGAGGAAGTCGGCGAAATTACGATTCCGAGACTGGCACCGGTCGCCGGTCAACCGTCACCGGTCAATGAGTGAAAGCGCTTCGGTGCGACATAATCCCAAGGAGGTTGACTCATGAAGGGACAGAAGAAGATCATCGACACCCTCAACGCATTGCTGGCTGACGAACTGACCGCCATCAGCCAGTACATGGTCCACTCCGAGATGTGCGACAACTGGGGCTACGCCAAGCTGCACGACGTGGTGGAGAAGCGGGCCATCGACGAGATGAAGCACGCCGAGAAGCTCATCGCCCGCATCCTGTTCCTGGAGGGCAAGCCCATCGTCTCCAAGCTGAATCCCATCGTGATCGGCCCGGTGGTCGAGAAGCAGATCGACAACGACTGGACCGCCGAGGCCGGCGCCATCAAGAATTACAACGCCGGGATCAAGCTGGCCGTCGAGTTGGGCGACAACGGGACCCGCGAGATCCTCGAAGCCATCCTCAAGGACGAGGAGGCCCACATCGACCTGCTGGAGGCCCAGAAGGACCAGATCGCGCAGATCGGCGTCCAGAACTTCCTCACCGAGCAGCTGCACTGAGAAGCCCGGCTGCGTCCTTCCCCTGACAATGGCGAGGCGGGGACTGGTGGTCCCATCAGTCCTCGCCCCGGCCTGTATCCCCCTCTGACTTTTCCTGAAATTGCGGTTGCAGAGGTTGGTGGCGGCCTCCCTGCTCGTGAGAAAATCCGGTGCGCCGTGCCGGTCGCGGAGGCACGTAAAATCGGGAGACATGAATCCTCTGGCGGGTTGCGGTCATCATTTTTGCGAGTCGGGGGGAAACTCGGATAGGGGGGTGGATGATGCGGTTTCGTCCGATAGGTCGTATTTGGGAGGAGTTGATCGTCGCGATGCTATGGATCGCCTGCATGGCCGGCCCGGTCCGGGCGCAGAGCTGGCAGATCGAGACCCTCGATGCCGCCGGCGACGTGGACGCCTGGGTGGACATGGTGCTGGACTCCGGCGGCTGGCCGCACATTTGTTCCCAGAACCGCTTCTACGGCAACCTGCAGTACCGCTGGCAAGACGCCACCGGCTGGCATTTCGACATCGTCGAGCACAACGATGCGCCGTTCGGGGGCCGGATCGCCCTGGACAACCAGGGGCAGCCCTACGTGCTCTATTCCGACCTGAACACCTGGCAGCTGACGCTCGGCCACCGGACCGCGTCCGGCTGGCAGCTGGAGCACCCCATCGACTGGGTCTGGCAGGCGAACCCCGCCGGCATCGAGATGACGGGGTGGGACGTGGTGGTGGATCCCGGGACGAACATCCCCGTCATCCTCTACACCTGGCGGCAGACCCAGGACCCCGCCGAATACCAGATCGCCTGGGCGATCCGGGTGGAGGACGCGGCCCTGCATCCCTGGACCGTCCACGTGCTCGCCGACAGCTTGACGGATCAGATCCAGGGGATCAACGGCAGCATGGCGCTGGGCGGGGACGGGATGCTCCGCGGGATATTCTTCGACGAGGGTGCCCAGGACCTGCTCTACTGGGCCACCGACCAGCCCGGCGCGCCGGTCCCGCTCGCCACGGCCGGGGCGGTCGGCCGGTATAACGCGATCGCCCTCGACGGGGGCAATCAACCGCACGTGGTCTACACGGACGAGACCCAGCAGACCGTGAATTACCTGGCTGCCCAGGCGGAGGAGACCATCTCTCCGGTGGGCGCGTACACCATCCGTCGCTTCGTGGCGATCGCCCTGGACGGGCTGGGGCACCCGCACGTGACCTTCACCGACGAGCGGACCCAGGATCTCATGTATGCCTTCCGCGACGGCGCGGGGCGGTGGAGGCTCTCCAAAATTGACCACGTGGGACCTTACCCGTCCTACGAGGCCGTGGCGGTGGACGCCTGGAACGTGCCTCGGGTGGCCTACCTGGCCTTCGGGAACCTCAAGTTCGCTACCGGCGTGCCCGTCGCCGACGGGGACCTCGACGGGGACGGCGCAGCCACCGCCCGCGACCTGATGCTCTTGCTGAGCGCGGCGGAGGGCCGGTTCGCCCCGGGCGTCCCGCCCTGCGCCTACCCGCTGGCTGTGGATTTCGACGGCTCGGGGGGGCCGTCCGCCGCGGATCGGATGGGGATGATGGCTCTCCTGGCGGAAAACAACTGATCATCGGAGGACCCATGACCTTGCGCAAACGCGACATCCCGACAGCAGCCCGGAGGACCCGCGCCCCGCACCCGGCAGCGGTCCAGAGGGCCCGCCCCGCGCGGGCGGAGGAAGCGGTCCCGCCGCCCGCCCACGCCGAGGCGGGCTTCTCGGTCTACGAGTGGGCCCGGCTGCAGGAGCGGCTGCTCTCGGCGCAGCTGGCCGTGCTGCGGAAATACCTGGCCGAGCGCGGCGGCAGCCGGGAGGCGCGGGATAAGCGGAAGTCGCAGATCCACCTGATCCGGGACATTCTGGCGGCCGGGGGCCATCCGCTGCACATCTCTGAGATCATCCAGCGGGCCGCCGAGCAATACGCCGTGGCGCTGGACCGCGAATCGGTCGTCTCGGCGGTGGCCAAGAAGGTCAAGAAGGGCGTGCTGTTCGAACGCGTGGGGCCCAATACCTTCGGCCTGAAGAAGTAGATCGAACACCGAACATCGAACGCTGAACATCGAACATCGAAGTCAGAAAGAGAACGGGGAAACGGCGTATTAAAAACCGCGGTTTCCCCGTTCGATGTTCAATGTTCGATGTTCAGATTGCATCCCTCGGTGAGAATATTCCGGAATTTCCCTATCGGGTCACGGTCTCGCGGAACACCACCCCCCGCTCGGCCAGCTGCTCCATCATGAACCGGTAGCATTGCTCGTCGCGGCCGATGAACTCCGGCGGGGAGATGCCCTTCTGCCGGTAGAGCCCGCGAGCGACCAGGCGCACCGCCGCCGTGCAGGTGTAGCCGGTGGTGCGGGCCATGGACATGGTCCCGGTGGCGCGGTCGTAACGGTCGAGCAGCTCGTACTGGTAGCGCACCGGCCGGCCCTTCTCCTTCCCCTCCACGCAGACCCGCATGACGGTGAAGTCCTCCTCGCCCTCGTGGAACTGCCACAGGGGGAAGAGCAGGCGGGAGGTGAAGTCCAGCGGCCGGACCGTCGCGCCGCCCACCTCCACCGGCTCTTGGCTGAAGAAGCCCGACTCGCGCAACATCCGCATCCGCTCGATGTGGCCGGGGTAGCGCAGGGTCAGTTCCTTCATGTAGGGCACTCGCTCGGTGGTGATCAGCGACCGCAGTCCGTCGGTGTTGAAGGCCTCCAGCGTGCCGACGCCCGCGAACTCCACCAGCTCCGGCTCGGACAGGGCCGGCATGGTGACCTCCAGGTTGTGCATGACGTAACGCGCCGGGCGGACGTACTCCTCGATGACATCGGCCGGCGAGAACGGCGCCTTGTACTCGAAGGGCCAGGTGCGAATGACCGGCAGGCCGCCCACCATGCAGACGAAGCTGTTGACCTCGTCCAGGGCGGCACGGAGCCGGCCGATGATCATGTTGCTGCAGCCGGGGGCGATGCCGCAGTCCATGATGGCGACGCAGCCCTTCTCCTTGGCCAGGGCGTCGAGGCGGAAGGGGTCCTCGGCGAAGAAGGAGATGTCCACCACGTCCTTGCCCGCCTGCAGGACCGCTTCCAGGCAGGCGAAGCCCATGTGGCCGGGCAGGGCGCCCACCACCAGGTCGAAGTCCGCCACCGCCCGGCGGATGGCCGCCGGGTCGAGGGCCGACTGCCGCCGCTGCACGCCGGGCAGGCCGGTCAGGCGGTCCAGCGCCGCCGGGGAGGCGTCCACCACGGTCAGCTCGAATTCGCCGCCGCGGGCGAGGTCGCGCACCATGGCGCTGCCCACCCGCCCGGCTCCCAGCACGATGATCTTCATGAGTTCTCTCCAAGGGATGATTTGATCCAAGCGCCCGATTTCACCACAAAGGCGGCCGGAACTCAAACGAAAAGGGGCGGATCGCCCCAGCCGGTTCGATCCCGGGAAGCGCCGGCGGGTCAGATTTCTGCACCTCTCCCTTCCTTTCCACCGTTGAAAAAAGCTATAATCCCGTTGGTATCCCGTTCGTCCGATGCAGCGGCGGCGAGTGGCCGCTCCCGATGCGCCCGCCGGCCAATCCCCGGGCGGAGACGGAACAGGCACTTCAATCCATGGAGACGAAGCCATGCAAGTAGACATCACCCCCACCCCCGGCAAGTGGATCGTAGTGGCGCCCCAGGGCCGCGTCGACGGCCACACCGCCCCCGACTTCGAGACCGCCTGCCAGACCCAGGTCGCCCGGGGGGCGCACTGGCTGGCCCTGGACCTCGGCGAGGTCCCCTACATGAGCAGCGCCGGCCTGCGGGTGCTGCTGGCCACCCTGAAGGCGGTCAAGGCCCAGGGCGGCGGCCTGTCGCTGGTGCGGCCCCAGCCCGGCGTCCGGGAGGTGTTGGAGATCTCCGGTTTCCTGAACATCTTCACCGTGGTGGGCAGCATCTCCGACCTGGCCTGACATGAACCTGAAGAGCCGCCTCCTGCTGGCGCTGATCCCGGCCATCCTGGTCACGTTCGGCGCCCTGATGATCATCAGCTTCAAGAACAGCGAGTCCACCGTCCTGACCCAGATCAACAAGGAATCCTTTGAGCTGGCACGCTCCAACGCCCGCGAGTTCGACATCCTGTTCGAGTCGTCCCGGGAGATCGCGGAAGGGCTGGCGATCTCGCTGGGCGTGATGGACCAACTCACGGCCGAGGGCGTCGACGAGCTGCTGCAGAACACCCTCTCCCGGAATCCGGGCGTCTACGGCAGCACGGCGGCGTTCATCCCCGGCAAGAGCCAGTTGGGCGAATACGCGCCGTACTACTGCCGCAGCCCCGAGGGGCTGCGGTTCTCCTCCCTGGCGGACACCACTTACAATTACCAGCGTTGGGACTGGTTCCGGAAGCCTCTCGCCTCCGGGCGGGGATTCTGGGTGGAGCCCTATAACGACCTCGGCGGCGGCAACATCCTGATGACCACCTACGCCACCCCGATCCGCCGGCGCGGCGAGGTCATCGGCGTGGCCACGGTGGACATCTCGCTCGAGAACCTGGTCGACCGCCTCAGCCGGCTCGCCTTGCAGCGCGGTGGGCGGGCCTTCATCGTGACGGCGGAGGGGCACATCATCGCCCGCTCGATCGCCGGCAGACGCGAGCCGTTGACGGCGGAGACCCTCTGGGACTACGCCGATCGTTCGCCGGATCCCGAGATGAAGCGGCTGGCAGCGCTGATCCGGGACCCGGAGCCGGATTTCGTGGACATGACCGATCCGTACAGCGGGCGGCCGTCCCTGGTGATCGACGCCCGGATCGAATCCATCCACTGGACCCTGGCCGTGATCGCCCCGCGGGAAGTGGTCCTGAGCCCGCTGATCCAGCTGCGGTCCACCGTCCTCCAGGTGTCCGCGGTGATCGTGGGCCTGATCGTGCTCATCATCCTGTGGGTCTCGAATTCGATCACCTCGCCCATCAAGCGGTTCGTGGCCCAGGTGGACGAATTCTCCCGGGGGAACTACTCCGCGCGCCTGCCGGAAGACAAGGGGCCCGCGGAGCTGCGGGGGCTTGCCCGGGGCTTCAATCGGCTCGGTTCGGCCATCGTGGCCCGGATCGAGGAGGTGAAGAGCACCACCGCCCGGACGGAGAGCTACCACAAGGAGCTGATGATCGCCTCCGAGATCCAGAAGGGGATCCTGCCGCGGCAGTTCCCTCCGTTTCCCGAACTGGAGGGCCGGGTGGGCCTCTACGGCATGAACCGTCCGGCCCGGGAAGTGGGCGGCGACTATTTCGATTTCATCCGGCTGCCGGACGGCGGCGTGGGCGTGGTGGTGGCGGACGTGTCCGGCAAGGGCGCCGGCGCCGCGCTGTTCATGGCCATGACCCGGTTGCTGGTGCGCACCATGGCGACGCGGGGCTACCCGCCGGCGGAGATCGCCCGGCGGACCAACCACATGCTGGCGCAGGACAACGAAGCCGGCATGTTCGTGACCATGCTCTACGGCGACTTCGACCTGGCCACCGGCCGGGTCCGGTTTGTCTGCGCCGGCCACAACCCGCCGGTGCGCCGCTTCGCCGACGGACGCACCGAGGTGATCGCGCTGACCCATGGCGTGCCGCTGGCCGTGCTGCCCGCAACCCACTACGTGGTCACGGAGCTGACTCTGGCGCCGGGAGAGGCGCTGGTGCTGTACAGCGACGGCGTCACCGACGCGCAGAACGAAAAGGAAGAGGAGTTCGGGATGGCGCGGCTGGAAGCGGCGGTGACCGGGGCCCCGGGCGGCGACGCCCGGCTGATGGCGGACTCCATTCTCGCCTCGGTGGACGCCTTCGCCGGCGGGGCCGGGCAGCCGGACGACATCACCCTGCTGACGCTGGCCCGGCCGGCCGGCGCGGCGGCGGCCGCCCCGTCGCCCGCGGAGCATCCGGAAGAGACGATCCACCTGACTCTTCCGGCGCGGACGGCCGTGCTGGCCAAGGTGGCCGAGATGACCGCCCGGGTCGCCCGCGACATCGGCTTCCCCGAGGCCGAGATCCAGCGGATCGTCCTGGCCGTCGATGAGGTCGTCACCAACGTGATCGCCTACTCCTACGGCCCTGGGACCACGGAAACCCTCGAACTGGATCTGATCCCCCGCTCCGACGGCCTGGCCGTCACGGTGACCGACTACGGCCCGCCGTTCAATTTCGAAGCGAAAAGCCGGATTTACGACGGGCACGCCACCGAGGACATGCCCGAGGGTGGGATCGGCCTGTTCCTCGTCCGCCAGTACATGGACGAGGTCCGGTACGAGCCGGACACCTACGCCGGCAATGTGGTGACGATGGTCAAGCACCTGCCGAAGGCTTGACACCGGCGGCGGGGAGCGCGGCGGTCCGGGAGGCGACCTTGTTCCAGGCGGTGATCTTCGATTTCGACGGGGTGATCGTCGACTCCGAGCGGCTGCACTACCGGGCCATCCAGGCCGCGCTGGCACCCCTGGGCATCTCCTTTTCCTACGATGAATACCTTCGGCGCTACGTCGGCTTCGACGACCGGGACGCCTTCCGGGAAGCGCTCCGCGCTGCCGGGCAGCCGACCGATGAAGATCGGGTTGAGGCGCTGTGCCGGCTGAAGGCCGCCGCCTTCCGCCGGGTGCTGGACGGTGGGATCCCGCAGATTCCCGGCGCGGCGGAGCTGATCCGCGCCCTGCACAACCGCGGGGTGCCGCTGGCGGTGGCCAGCGGGGCGCTGGAGGAGGAGATCGGGCTGGTGCTGGGGCGGCTCGGCCTGCTGGAGTGCTTCGCGGCCATCGTTTCCGCCGACCAGGTGGCGGCGTCCAAGCCCGATCCCGCCACCTACCGGCTGGCAGTGGAGCGCCTGGCGGCGGCCTTCCCGGTCCGCGTCATTATCCCCTCGGCCTGCCTGGCCATCGAGGACACCGCCTGCGGCGTGGAGAGCGCGCGGGCCGCCGGCCTGCGGGTGCTGGCGCTGGCCACCACCACCGCCGTCACCGACCTGGCCGGCGCGGACTGGCTCCTGCCCAGCCTGGCCGGACTCTCGCCGGATGATCTGCTGGCGGGGAGAATCACTAGCTCACGGAGCTGAGGAACACTTGAGCAATCTGAACGCCGAACGTCCAACGTCGAACTCTGAACGCTGAACGCGGAAGGGGAACGGCACCTCCGTGGTGTTGCTGGCTCCCCTTCTAACGTTCGACTTTGGACGTTCAGCGCTCGATCGGATGGCGGCCTTTGCTGATTGAAGCGGGGTCAGGCTCTGTCACAATCTGTTCGGTTTGCTCAACCAACGCTTTGATCCGTGTCTATCGGTTTTAGAATCCGTGTTCATCCGTGCTGAATTTCCCCGATGGGGCGATGGAAAGAGACGTGATATGATCCAAGCCAATTTGTGACAGAGCTTGGCACCATGGCATTGCAGATCCCCGTTCAGCGTTCGATGTTCAACGTTCAGCGTTCGGATTGCTCTTGGCGGCCTTTGCGCCTTGGCGGTTCAATTGTGACAGAGCCTGACGCCGTTGCATTATCTTGACCTGATGGAGGTGCGGAATGTCGGACGGGCGAATGGGGAAAAAGGCCAGCGAGTCGGTCGTCACCATGACCGAGCTGGTCCTGCCCCACCACACCAACCAGCTCGGCAATCTCCTGGGAGGCCAGCTGATGCATTGGATCGACATCTGCGCCGCCCTGTCGGCCTCCCGGCACTCCGGCCGGATCTGCGTGACGGCCTCGCTCGACCGGCTGGATTTCCATAAACCCATCAAGCTCGGCGAAGTGGTGACGCTGGTGGCCATCGTGAACCGGGCGTTCCGCACCTCGATGGAAGTGGGCGTCCGGGTGACGGCGGAGCGGTTCAGCAGCGACGCGTCGTCCAAGCACACCAACAGCGCCTATCTCACCTTCGTCAGCGTGGACGGAGACGGGAAACCCGTCCCGACGTTCCCGGTCATCCCGGATTCGGAGGAGCAGGAGCGGCGGTACCGGGAAGCGCTGGAGCGCCGGCAATACCGGCTGGGCCACGCCGGCACGGAATCCGGCCGGGAGGACAAGGAATCGTGACGGAGCCTGACCCCATTGCATCATTCAAACCACGAACCACACGAACCACACGAAGGGCTAGAAACCGGACGGAATCTGTGACAAACCCTGACACCGGCAGCTACATGAAGCCGTGACGAAGTCTGGTCCCATTGAACTCCAGTCCGAACGCTGGACGTCAAGCGTCGGATTCCGAACGCTGAACGAAATCCGCACAGCCTTGAAAGACTCAGCTCCCCGTTCAACGTTCGGCGTTCGACGTTGGACGTTCAGCGTTCGGATTCCGCTTGGCGGCCTTTGCGCCTTTGCGGTAAAAATGTGACTGAGCCTGACACCCTTGCATTCGGGAGAAGGGTTTCGATCCCGAGAATCAGCTCTGCACCGACGACTTCGCCGGGCACCTGGAGCCAGAAATACAACCTGGTCTGGGATCAATTTCTGGGCTACGGGCTCTTCCCCCGGGAGGCCGTCCGGAAGGAGATGGACTATTACCGGAAGGTGGCGGCGCCGTACGGGCTGCCCCTGGACAACCGCAGGGACTGGACCAAGCTGGACTGGATCCTCTGGACCGCCGCCCTGGCCGACACCCCGGCCGAGTTCGACCGCTTCCTGCACCGGTGCTCGCCTTCTGCCGCGAGACTCCGGACCGGGTTCCGCTCACCGACTGGTACGACGCCCGGACGGCGAGGAAGGCCGGCTTCCAGGCCCGCTCGGTGGTGGGCGGCGTCCTCATCAGGATGCTGGCCGACCCCGCCCTGTCCGCCAAGTGGCAGGCCCGGTTCCCCACCCCGCCGGCCCCCTCCGCGCGGTGAGGAGATGTTGTGAAAGGACTGTGACAGAGCCTGACCCCATGGCATTCTCGCCGGCGGCAGCGACGTCCACAATGTGACAGAGCCTGACACCATCCTAGGAGCAGCGATGCTCAATAGCTGAAGTCAGCGGTATAATTCCACTCTTCTTGATCCACCCGTTTCACCGTAAAGATGACTCGTTGCCAATGCCTGCCGTGATCGCGAAAGAGTTGACCAAGTTTGTAGGTGGCCTCGAAAAGCTTTTCTGAAGGTGTAATCGCCTCCGAGTTCCGCTCCGGGCTTGTAATCACATGCGAATACTTCTCGACGCCGCTCTCCAAATCATAGGTCACGGTCAGAGTAACTTCATTCCACCACTCTGGTGTGAGATCAATCAACTCGTTCACTATTTCCTGATCGATAATTGTTTCTTTACGTTGAAGTTCCTCGTTCACCTGAGAATTTTCCTCACTCATGGAAGAGTGTCTGTCCAGTTACCTTGACTGTGAAGAATCGAAGCGCAGCTTCGTTTAGACTTCCGCGATCTCAGCATCCTCCACCA
Organism: uncultured Acidobacteriota bacterium; assembly: GCA_964412195.1. Taxonomy (GTDB): domain Bacteria; phylum Acidobacteriota; class JAAYUB01; order JAAYUB01; family JAAYUB01; genus CAYPNP01. The sequence continues at coordinate 13,841 of CAYPNP010000026.1, forward strand.
ATTCCTCGGGAGGATTGAGTTGCTCATCCGCAAGCAGGATCCGGCTGTGAACCGCGGGCGACAATACTCGCTCGAAGAAAAGGTCAATCTCCTCTTCTTGATCGTTCAGAACATACTGAGCCGCGGTCACAAGATAATGACCAACCTCGATCTCTAGATACCGATTCGTGACGGTCTCATCCGGGCCCTATACAAACACTTTCCCTTGCGGGGAAAAGAAAGGAACCGCGATCACGCGCTGATGCTCGTTCCGTTTCGTGAACGGCAGCAGCCAGACGTGCACATTTGCTTTTCCAAAGTCGAGAATCGTGCCGAAACAGACCACTGATTCCCGGCGGGCAAACCCTTGTCTGACATGATGATCTTGCCAAACGCAGCCAGGAAGTGTGACGGAATCGTCATAGACCATGAACTGGCCATATGAAAAAGGCAGCTTGAAATCGAGCGTCGATTTCATGGATTGGGACAAAGCCCGTCACCGCCTGATATCAGTCTCACAACCAGCCCTGATCTCGAAGAAACCTGTCAATGAACGCAGGCATATCAGGAACATCGGCTGAGTGCCAAACGCAAAGCGGCGCCTATTTCCATTGAGGTGCTGCTGGCTGGAAGGACTACATAGTCCGATTCATGAATACCCTCACCGCTCCATCCTTCCAATTTGTCGTGGTGCGTTGGCTTGAAGATGATCTTGTCACCTTGGTGCTCAATCCAACAATCCTTCATATCCTTGAAGAGTCCTCTGCGGCTCTTATAGCCGTAACGGTCGATCATCCTCACGACCCAATCCTCATAGAGTCTTTTCGAATTCTCAAAATCGAAAAAAGCATTCGCCTCCTCCATCGTCAGAACGCGACTGGATTCAAGCGCATGTAACACGGCTTCCCCGATGGTCTGGTCATCGGCATCCGGTTGAAGGAAGAATTCTTTGCCCTTGGGATCCCGCGCGGTCCGACGTCTGCCGGAAAACGTGCTGATGTAAAGAAGTTCTCCATTCCAAAGTGCATCCGCCCAAGATCTTTCAATATTGTCGTCCACCATGTTACCTCACCGGGGTCACTACGACGTTCACACCAAGACCCTTGCCATATTGCACGGCCCTTTGGATTTCTTTCCATTGAGCCGCGGTTGTATCGGCAGGGATTGCAATCTGCACTTCTCTCGAAGATATCATATCTGGTGTTAATCTAGTGTTACCAAGCTGATAACCCGAAAATCCTGCAGCAGCATCAATGTTGCTCTTTAGCGAGAAATATATCTGCTTGGGATCATTGATCTTTGCAGGTGTGCGTGTATTTAGAGTTTTTCCACTTGTTGCTAATCCGGTTTCTTCATCGAAAAAATCAAAAGTCTTAAAATTGGCTGGCAATCTTGAGCTTGGGGGCCTCTTTGATGCCAGATACTCTTCCCAGGTGTAACCTTGTCTTCCAATTCCTTCTCCCCATGGTATTTTTAGATTGCCTGCTTGCTTTGAAGGTCCCGGCAATGCAGTCTTGCTTGTTAAAGCCGCTTCTCCTGATAAAGCGGATTTTGCGACGCCCCCCGCCATAAGAAGCATAAACGTGTAGCCAATCACTTCATTCCGGAAGTGCAACCGCCGGGCCTCCTTCTCGTAACCTGTGGCCATCAATCCAAGCAACTTCTTGCCCGAGGCGGTTTCGGTGGAAAATGGAATTTTTTCCGGATTGACCTCCTTCGAAATGACCAGACTTTCCAACGAGTTCAACTCTCGGGCGATTTGGGCTCCAAGTCCTGTCGCAACGCCCTCGTATTGCGTAACCAGCCATTGCGCCTTCCGATTTCCATGCGCCGCATCGTAGTAGACCTGCTCCATTGCGTTCGGATCTTTTGCGATGCGGGCCATTTCCTGGAGATCGTAGCCATCTCTGGAGTTGGGATTGCCAAGGGCTTCGTTCGAAACAACACTGTCGTACTGAATTCGCTTGCCTTGATTCCTGTAATCCCGAACAGATGGATTCTTCTCAGCAACGATTTTTGCTTCTTGCTTGCCTGATGGATTCTGAGACTCTGCCGCGTAACCGGTCAAATCAATGTATTTCAATGGATTGTTATAAGCATACAGGAACCGGTGGAGACTGGGCGGGGTGGCGGCGTCGCCGAGGTAGGGATCCTCGGACAGGAAGCGGCCGATCTCGGGATCGTAGAAGCGCGCCTTGAAGTAGTACAGGCCGGTGGCGGGATCGAACTCGTGGCCGGTGTAGGTGAGACGGTTGGAATCAGCGAGGCTGGAGACTGGGGACTCGGGGCTCGGGGAAAAGGCGCCTTGGATGTACGCCAGGTAAGTGGCCCAGCAGTAGAGGCCGTTCTCGTCCAGGTCGGGATCGATGATCAGAGTATCCGCCGCAGCCCGTAGCCCGGGTCCGCCAGCGGGTAGTCCGGGACTGCCAGCCCCGGGCCAAGTGGCTTTCAGAACCGGTTCCGGGGCCGGCGGACCCGGACTACCCGCCGGCACGTCCAGTTCGCGGTAATTGCCCCAGGCGTCGTAGAGGTACGCCTCGGCCACGGCGCCGTCGGCGGCGGTGAGGTTGACCGTGGAACCGAGGGCGTCGAGGTGGTAGAAGAGCAGACCGGTGACGGATGACCGGAGACCGGTGTCGGAGGAGGCGGGCCGAACGTCGAACGTCGAACGTTGAACGTTGAACGCTGAACGGGAGACGGGAGACGGGAGTCGGGAATCGGGAGGACGAGAGGACGGGACGGACGGAGGAGGAAAGGGTGGCGGGAAGTAGGCGGCAGTGTCCGCCGGATGAGACGAGCTGCCGTAGAATCGATCCTCTTCCGTGATCATCCGGGCGTCCCGCGAGCCGGGGAGGAGCTGCCCGCGCGGCTTCGTGGAAGGGACTCGAGTGGGGAAGACACTCCCACCCGGCGCCAGATTGCCTGTGGCTGTCGACGGTTGGTATGCCGAAGACGGCTCCAAGCCGGTCGCCGGTCGCCCGTCATCGGTCGTCTTGCCGGCTTCCGGCGGCGCGTACAGCTCCACCGCCAGCAGCTCGTTGCCGTACAGGTACTGGCGGGACTTGTAGGGAGTTCGCCCGTCGGGGCCGAAGCCATACTCGGCCAGTACCGCCTCCTCGTCGTAGACGTAGAGGCGAGTCTCTGTCGGAACTGTGTCGCTGCCAAGGGCGACGAAGCGGCTGTCGGCAGCGATCCGGCGGCCGCGGTAGTCGTAGCGGAACTCGGCCAGGAGCTCCTCGGTCGTCCCCCCGTCGGGTGCGGGTGTGAGCTGCCGCACCTGGCGCAACCGGCTGGCAGCGTCCCAGTCGAAGACCAGGCGGGACTGCTCCGTGCCGGGGACGAGCCAACCGTCAGGGCCAATCACGCCTGTGATCCGGGCCACCGTGTGACCGGCGGCGTCATAGAGGTAGCGGGTGCCGCGCTCCGGCGCCAGCGCGTCTGTCACCGCCTCCAATCTGTTCAGGCGGCTGTAGCGGAAGCCGCGGTCCTTCAAGGTTCGCAGGGCGGTCCCGTCCGGCGCAAGCTCCCGGGCGACCTCCCGCAGCCTGTTGCCCGCCAGGTCATGGGTGTACTCCACCCGGCGGTAGGGGGCGGCGGCGTCCACCGGACGGTACTCGACCCAGACCAGGCGGTCGAGCCGGTCGTAGCCGTACTTTGTGACCGACGGGGCGGCCGCCCACATGGGATCGGCAGCGCGCCGGGCGGGAGTGCCGTTCCACTCCCGCATTTCGGTGCGGTTGCCGTTGGAATCGTAGTCGTACTCGTAGCGGCTGACCAGCTCCCCCGACGTGGTGCGGGACTCCAGGCTGCGCAGCCAGGCGTTGGCGTAGTATTCGTAGCGGGAGACGACGCCGTTGGCATACGTCAGGGTCTTGGTCAGGCCGTCGGGATAGTATTCGTAGCGGGCGATCTCGCCGCCGGGAGCCTGTCCCGGGATGGTTACTCCCAGTCCGATCCAGACAAGGATCAGCCAGAACCCGAAAACGGTTGGTTTCCGCATCGCACTCCCCAACACCGGTGGAATTTGGGCCGCAACATATCACACTCGGGGAGCGGAACAAAGGGATTTCGATGAACGGGTTGAGACGGATTGTGACGGGGCCTAGCACCTTCACTCCGGGAGATCCTTCCCATCCCTCCGGGAAGCGATCGTGCGGGCGGGACGCCTGCGCTCCAGTCGCCCCGTACGATTGCCCGCGCTCCAGTCAGCGCCGTCTGCTGGACGTCCGTTCCGCCGGGACGGACTGACGCCGCAACTGGAGGGAGCCCCGAACGGGTCAGGGGCGGGCTGGACCGTCCGGCTCGGATCTGATGTGGAATCCCGCATCAGTCGCCGCCGGCGGCGGCGACGTCCGCCGGACGTCCGGTCCGCCGGGCCGGACTGACGCCGCAACATGGAGAGAGACATAACCGGGTCGGGGGCGGGCCGGGCCATCCGGCTCGGAGCTGACTTTGATTTCCGCAGCAGTCGCCGCCGGCGGCGGCGACGTCCACTGGTTGATCAGCCCCGGGTGGAGCCGGGGGAAGGGCGACGAGACACCTTGATTGGGGTCGGCATCGGATCGACCCCAGAGTGGGTCGAATCCGGTCGAATCGGATGAGGCGCCCGTCCAAATCTGTGACGGAGCCTGGCACCTCAGAAATCCAATCTGAACGCTGAACGTCCAACGTCGAACGCCGAACGCTGAACGGGGATCCAGCACCACCGCGGCAGTTCTGTCCTCTTTCAGCGTTCAACGTTCAGAGTTCGATGTTCAACGTTCAGCGTTCAGATCGCGCTTTTTCAGATTGCCATTGTTCGGATTGACTTGGCGGCCGTTGCGCGGTGGCGGTCAAAATGAGCTCAGGACGGTGGAGAGGTCGCACTCGGCCCGGTCGTAGAAGCGGGCGACGTGGGCGGGATCGTGGGCGTCGGCGTTCAGCACCAGGGAGAGGCCCATGCAGACGGCCTCCGCCAGGACGGGGAGGGCGGGGTAGAGGGAGCCGGTGAAGGCGTAGCCGGCGGTGCTGACCTCCAGGGCCGCGCCCGCCTCCCGCATGGCCTCCAGGACGCGGCGGATCCGGCGCCGGACTCCGGGATGGATGCCGAGGTCCGGCAGGTTGCGCCGGACCACATCCAGGTGGCAGACCATGGCCGGCCGGAACACCGGGACCATGGCCGCCAGGGTTTCGTAGTAGCGGAAGTGGATCTCCAGCGGGTCGCGTTCCAGCAGCCGGGCCAGGTTGGGGTCCTTGGACGAGCTGATGTTCAGGTGCAGGCCGGTCGCCTCGTCGGGGATGAAGTGGTAGGACAGGCCGATCCGCTCCCAGGGGTGGCGCGCGGCCAGGGCCCGCAGCTCGTCCACGGCCTCGGGATTGGCGCCCAGCTCGATGCCCACGCTCACCTCGATCCGGCCGGCATACTTCGCCTTCAGCGCCCGGCCCTCCGCCCAGTAGCGGTCGAGGTCCTCCGGCGAGAGCCAGGATCGTTTCCCGTAGCGGATGCCAGCCTCGACGTGCTCGAGGAAGCCCAGCTCCTCGAGGCCGGCGGCGAGGGCGGCCTCCACGTAGTCCTCCATGGCGCCCTTGGCGTGGCCGCAGTAGGCGGTGTGGCAGTGGAGATCGCGCTTGAGAAGCTGCTTCAGGTCGGGTGCGGTGTTGCTCATCGTGCTGTTTCCGAACGAACATCGAACATCGAACATTGAACATCGAACATCGAACTCGATCCGCAAACCGGATCGAACCACGAACCACACGAACCACACGAAACAGATCAAACCTCAATCCAACCAATCCTCAACGCAGATTGACGCTGATCAATTTATGATTCGCCATAATCCGATCCATTGCTTGATCATAAGAAATCATAACCGATCCGCGTGAATCTGCGTTGAATTCTGGTTTGTGTCCTTTGCGCCTTGGCGGTTCCATTCGCCGATAGTGTTCGATGTTGGATGTTCGATGTTCAATGTTCGATTTCTCATAGCTCGAAAAAGCGGCGGGTGCTTTCCTCCCGCAGGAAGGCCTCGGCGGATTCCTGCCCCTGGTTGAAGTAGTCCATGGTGCGGACCGGGTCCCGGGTGACGGTGGAGATCTTCAGCTTCGCCGCGGGGTGGGCCACAAGCAGGCGTCCCTCCGCCACAGCCTCACTGAACCAGGCCTCGTCGTTCCACGCCTCCAGCCGCATGGAGGTCTTCCACAGCCGCCCCTCGGCGTTGTTGGCGATGACCAGGGTCTTCCCGGCCGCCGCCGCCCGGTCGAGAGCCTCGCCGCCGTCCCAGGCAGCGAAGGAGAGCGGGACCTTGCGCGTGAAGCCGCCGTCCACCAGGTGCCCGCCGTCCAGCGGCACCGGATGGCCCATGATCAGCGGCAGCAGGCAGGTGGCCATGAGGACGTCCCGCACGTTGCCCCGGGTGAGCGGCCGGGCGAGCGGCCCGGCGTCCTCGGAAATGCCCCGGACGAAGACGCGGGGGTCGAAGGCGATGCCGCGCGGGATGTACTTGCGGCGCCGCTCCCGGGTGATCACCATGAGGAACATCTGCCAGAGCTGCCGGTTGGTCGCACCGCCCCCGCCGGGGAGGCGCAGCGTGGAGGTGGTCATGAAGAGGCGGATCCGGTTGGCGGGTTCGAAGAGCTTGTCCTCCGTGGCCGGGTCCAGGGTGAAGTGGATGGATTTCTTGACCGTCTTCCGGAACGGGAACAGGCCGTAGAAGCCGCGCTCCTTCGGGCCGATCGTGACTTTCACCGGGATGTCCGGGTGCCAGTTGGACCAGCTCTTGTGGAGCACCTCCGGGTCGCCCGTGGCCAGGTCCATGGCGGTGAAGGCGCCGATGGAGCTGCCGGCCAGCGCCTCGGGGTACCGGCCGAGGGGCCGGAGGAGCGTGGCCAGGCGGTAGCCGAAGCCGCCGGCCCAGGCGCCGCGCCCGCTCCCGCCCGTGTCAAACACCCACTTGAATCCTGCGACCATAGAAGAATCTCACCGCAAAGGCGCATAGGATCTCACCGCAAAGGCGCAAAGGACGCAAAGGCACTCTATATTTTCCAAACCGCCCAGACACAAAGATTACTTGCCAAGATGATCTGCCACATCAGTTCTATTACATCAGAACGGATTTCTTTGCGCCCTTTGTGCCTTTGCGGTTCAATTTCTTCCTGTTCCGCTACCGGCGGTTGGGGAGTTCCAGGCGGCACGGGACCGCCAGGTACCAGTTGTAGTCGCACGCCGGGTAGACCGTTCCGCGCTTCCGCACGTAGTCGATGACCAGGGCCCGGATGTCGCGGGCGGGGATCGGCTCCCACGGGCATTGCTTCAGCATGCCGTAGCCGCCGCCGCCGGCCGCCGTGTAGTTGCTGACGGCCAGGGTGTACTCGGTGTCCGGATCGATCGGCCGGCCCTCGACGGTGAGGTGGGTGATCCGCTGGCCGGGCGGGCGGGACGGGTCGATGGCGTAGTTGGCGCCGGACAGCGTGCTGAAGTTGTAGAGGCGGAAGTTCGGCGTGGGCGCCAGGACGAAGTGCTGCGCCGCCTCGTCCCACCGCGGCGGGTCGTAAAATGCGGCGGCGTGCTCCAGGGCCGCCTGGATGTCCCGGCCCTTCACCACCAGCTTCACCGCGGTGTTCTCGTAGAAGTAAAACTTGTAGATGTCCCGGATGGTCAGCGGCCCGCGGGGCAATTCGATGTAGCGGCCCGGCAGGTAGGACAGGAGGCTCATCTGGGCGCCGGTGGCCTCCCGCACCGCGGCGTGGACCAGGTCGAGGAGGGGGTTGTCCTCGACGTAGATCGTGTCGGTGGTGAAGTCGCCGCCCGCCTCGCCGATCCGGGAGTCGAGCCAGCGGATCACCTCGTCATGGGCCGGCTGGGCCAGCGCTACGATCCCGGGGTCGGGCGGCACGCTGTCGTCCATGGCCACGCTCCGGCCGTCGGTCCGGACCAGCTTCCAGCCTTTCTTCTCGCGCCGGAACTCCAGGTCGATCCGCGTCGCGTACTCCGCCCAGCGGAAACCCTGGGCGGTGAGCGCCGGCCGGAGGCTGCCGTCGGCGGCGCGAACCCGCCGCGGCTCGACGTGCCGGTGGGCGTGGCCGGTGAGCAGGACGTCGATCCCGTCCACCTCCTGCAGCATCTTGTACGCCTGGTTCTCGAAGGCGGAGTCGTTGATTTTGCCCGTGTCCAGGTCGGCTTCGTAGCCCTCGTGGGTGCTCACGACGACCGCGTCCACATGCTCCTGCTCCCGGAGGATGCGGACCCACTTTTTGGCCTCCTCCACCGTGGAGCGGAACTCCAGCCCGGCGTAGTTCTCCGGCAGTTCCCACCCGGGGATGGCGGGCGTGGTGAGCCCCAGGATGCCGATCCGGGCGCCCATGAACTCCTTGATGATATAAGGTTTGAACCGGGGTTCGGCCTGGCCGGTCCGGTAGGTGTTGGCCGACAGGAACGGGAACCGGGCGTCCCGCTCACACCGCTCCAGGACGCCCAGCCCGAAGTTGTACTCGTGGTTGCCCACCGTCATGGAGTCGTACCCCATGGCGTTCATGACGGCGATCATCGGGTGGACGACGTCCGTCTTCTCGAGGGCGAAGTAGTAGCCGAGCGGTGTGCCCTGGAGGGTGTCGCCGTTGTCGATGAGGATCACGTTGGGATTCCCGGCGCGGACGCCCCGGACGTAGGTAGCCACCTTGGCCAGGCCGACGTTGGCCGGCGCGTTGCCGAGGTAGTCCCACGGAAGGATGCGGGCGTGGACGTCGGTGGTCTGGACGAGGGCGACGGAGAGGGTGTCGCCGGCCTTCGGAGCCCGCGCGGCCGTCCCGGCGGAAATGGGCACGGCGAAGGCCAACAGCAGCAGGGCGAGGACAATCGCCTTGGGGACACACTGGTTACGCATCGGATGGATCCTTATCGGGATGTAATTGCCGGTGGAGGCGCTCGCCCAACCGGGGCCCGAGCACCCGCCGCAGCGCTTCGGGCGGGGCCGTTTGAATTTTCTGCCAGGAGCCGAAGGATTGCAACAGGAGTTTCCGGCGGGCGGGCCCCAGGCCGGGCAGCCCCTCCAGGCGCGAGGCGAAGGAGGCCGCCGACCGGCGCTTCCGGTGGTAGGTCACCGCGAACCGGTGGGCCTCGTCGCGGATCTGCTGCAGCAGCCGCAGCGCCGGCGAGGTCCGGGGCAGGCGCAGCGGCTCCGGCTCCCCGGGGCGGTGGATCTCCTCCTCCCGCTTGGCCAGCCCGCAGAGGGCGACCCGCCCCTCCAGCTCCAGGGCGGCGAGGCTGGCGGCGGCGGCCGAGACCTGCCCGGCGCCGCCGTCCACCAGGACCAGCGGCGGCAGCGCGGCCTCCTCGCGGAGCCGCCGGGCGTAGCGGCGGTAGACCACCTCGCGCATGGCGGCGAAGTCGTCGCCGGCGCCCTCGGCCAGGCGGATCTTGAAGCGGCGGTACTCCGCGGGGGCCATCCGGCCGTCCTCGGCCACCACCAGCGATGCCACCACTTCGCGCCCCTGGGTGGTGGAGATGTCGAAGGCCTCGATCCGGCGGGGCGGCGCCGGCAGGCCCAGCGCCTCCTGCAGCCCGGCGAGCGCCTCGGCGGCGAGGTCCACCGCCGGAAAGCGGGTGAAGAAGGCGTGGCGGGCGTTGAGGGCGACCAGTTCCAGCAACCGGACCCGCGGGCCGCGCCGCGGCTGGAGAATCTCCACCCGGCTGCCGCGCTTTTCGGACAGCCACTGGGCCAGCAGCTCGCGCTCGGCCACCGGCCCCGGCACCAGCACCCGCGGCGGCACCCGGATCTCCTGAAAGTAGAACTGCTGCAGGAAATCGCGCAGGAACCCGGCCGGCTCAAAGGCCTCCAGGTCCTCCCAGAAATACTGGCGCCGGTCCACCACTTTGCTGCCGCGCATGAGGAAGACCTGGACGGCCAGGCGCCGGCCGGAGTGGTGGTAGTGGAATATGTCGGCGTCGTCCTCCTGGGTCAGGACCACCTGCTGCTGCTCGGTGAGGGCCCGCACGGCGGCGATCTGGTCGCGCAGGATGGCCGCGCGCTCGAAGTGCTCGGCCGCCGAGGCCGCCGCCATCTGCTCCTGCAGGCGGGCCGTCAGCTCGCGGTTCTTCCCATCCAGGAACAGCGCGGCGGCGTCCACCGCCTCGCGGTACAGCTCCGGCGGGCAGATCTCGGCGACGCAGGGCCCCAGGCACCGGTGGATGTGGTAGTCCAGGCAGCAGGGGCGCGGCGCGCGGCCGTCGATCTCCTTCTTGCAGTGGCGGACGCCGAAGGCGCGCCGGACCGCGTCGATGAGCAGCCGCGCACGGGAGGCGGGGATGTACGGGCCGAAGTAGCGCGACCCGTCGCGCACCGGGCGCCGGGTCAGGCTGATCCGCGGGAAGGGGTCCTGGACGGTCAGCCGGATGAAGGGGAACGACTTGTCGTCCTTGAGGAAAATGTTGTACCGGGGCCAGTGCTCGTGGACCAGGTTGCTCTCCAGCAGGAAGGCCTCGTACTCGCTGGCGGTGACGATGAACTCGAGGTCGCGGATCTCCTGCACCAGCGCCTCCGTCTTGGGGTCGCGGCCGCGGGACTCCTGGAAGTACTGGCGCACCCGCGACCGCAGGCTCTTGGCCTTGCCGACGTAGATGACCGTCCCCGCGGCGTCCCGGTACAGGTACACCCCGGGCGCGGCCGGCACGGCGGAAAGTTTTTCGGCGAGCGATTCCTGCCAGTCCATGGCGGCTCCCCCAACATGATAAGGGTAGCGGCACCGGCTGCGTTTTTCAACCGGCGAGTGGGGATGCCCGGGATCCCGCACCGGGGATCGCCGGTTGGGGAAGTGCCCCACCGCGGTGATTGTTTTCGGACGCTTGGGGTGCAGGGCAGGCGGTTGCGGAACGCTTGGCACCGGCACGCATCCAATCCACCAATCAGGCGCCGGCGCGGCCGGCGCGATTCAGGAGGGCCCGGTGATGGGGGAAGACCAGGGTATGATCGGCCAGACCCTATCCAACTACCGGATCGTCGGCAAGCTGGGGGAGGGCGGCATGGGCGTGGTCTATGACGCGGTGGACCTCCGCCTGGACCGCCGCGTGGCCCTGAAGTTCCTGCCCCTTCGCCTCGAGGGGGACGGGGCGGAGCGGCAGCGCCTGCTCCGGGAGGCGAAGGCCGTCTCCGCGCTGGACCATGCCAATATTTGCAGCCTGCACACGGTGGAGGAGACGTCCGACGGCCGGCTCTTCCTGGTGATGGCGCGGTACGAGGGCCGAACCCTCCGGAAGCGCCTGGCGGGGGGGCCTCTCCCGGTGGCGGATGCGCTGGACACAACGATGCAGGTGCTCCTGGGGCTGGCCGCGGCGCACCGGCTCGGTATCGTGCACCGCGACCTGTCCAGCGGCAATGTCATGCTGACGGATTCGGGGGCGGTCAAGATCATGGACTTCGGGCTGGCGCGGATGCCGGGGGCCGGCGCCCTCACCCAGACCGGCCAGGCCATGGGCACGGTCGCCTGCATGTCGCCGGAGCAGGCGCGGGGGGAAACGATCGACCGCCGGACGGACCTCTGGGCCACGGGTGTCCTCCTGTATGAGATGCTATCGGGCCGACCGCCTTTCCAGGCGGAGTACGCGCCCGCGGTGGTGTATTCGATCCTCCACGAAGAGCCGGCGCCCTTGTCCACCCTTCGCCGGGATCTCACGCCGGGGCTGGAAGGTATCCTGCAAAAAGCCCTGGCGAAGGACCCGGAGAAACGGTACCAGCAGGCCGAGGATTTTCTGGCGGACCTGCAGGCTGTGCGCCTGGACGGGCAGCCTCCGGCGGCGCCGGTATCGGCCGGTAAGCCTGCGCGCTCCCGGCGCGTGGCCTGGCTGGCGGGGGCGGTTCTGCTGGCCGCCCTGGGGATCGTGGGGGTCTGGATGCTCCGGCCGGCGGGCCGGCCGTCCATCGAGGCGGTCGCAGTGCTGCCGATGGAGGACCTGTCCGGCGTCTCCCCGCCGGACCTGTTCGCCGACGCGGTGACCGAGGAGCTGATCGCCAGCCTGTCCAAGATCAGCGCCCTGCGGGTGGTCTCGCGATCCTCCGTGCTGCCGTACCGCGGAACCCGCAAGCCGATCCGGCAGATCTGCCGGGAGCTGGGCGTGGATGCGGTGGTGGAGGGGACGGTCCGACGGGCTGGAGACCGGGCTCGGGTCACGGCGCGGCTCGTGACGGGGCCGGAGGAACGCACCCTCTGGTCGGACGCTTATGAACGGCACTCCAGTGACGTTCTGAAGCTGCAGAGCGATGTCGCCCAGGCGCTGGCCGGGGAGATCCGGATCGCGGTCACGCCGCAGGAGCGGGCCCGCCTCGCGGATGCCCGCCCTGTAGATACCGTGGCCTTCCAGCTATATCTCAAGGGCCGGTACTACTTCGAGAAGTGGAGCGCGGACGGGAGCACCCGCGCCGTCGAGTATTTCCACCGGGCCCTGGAGCGGGATCCCTCCTTCGCGCGGGCATACGCAGGACTCGCGGACTGCTATCTGGAAGGTCCCAGCCTCCCCCTGCCGATCCAGGAGGGTTTGCCGAAAGCGCGGGATCTGGCGAAACAGGCCCTCGCCCTGGATCCGGAGCTGGCCGAAGCCCACGCGGCGATGGGGTACGTGCTCTATTGCGAGTGGGACTTCCCCCGGGCCGAAGCAGAATTCCGCCGGGCCATCGAATTGAACGCGAACCTCCCCGCCGCCCATCACCACTATTCCCATTTCCTTCTGTCCATGGGGAGAGTGGAGGAGTCCCTCGCCGAGAGCCGAAGGAACCTGAGCCTGGATCCGGTCTCTCCGGCGGCAACACTCCACATGGGGTACCACTACCTGTCCGCGGGACAGTTGGACCTGGCGGAAAAATGGAACCGGAAAGCCCTGGCCATGGATCCCAATTACTACCGGGGCCACATCCAGCTGGGGCAAACCCTGGAGGACACCGGCCGCTCCGTGGAGGCAGTGGAGGAGTACCTGAGGGCGTTCACCCTTTCGGGGGAGGAGAGCGCGGGCGGTATCGCGGAGTTACGCCGGGGTTTTCGTCAGGGCGGTCTGAAGGAATTCTATCGCATCTATTTGGCGCACGCTCACCGGGAGGACCCTAAGGAAACCATGTACCCGGCCGGGTTCGCGGAGGCCTATGCCCGGCTGGGGCAGGCCGACGATGCGTTCCGCTGCCTGGAGGCAGCTTTCCGGCAGCACTCGCCCAGATTGATCAACATGAAGGAAAACGTCGAGCTCGCCAGCCTTCGCCAGGATCCCCGGTTCGCCGACCTCCTGCGGCGGATGAAGCTGCCGCTCTGAGAGGCGCGACAGGCGGGCCCGCCACGCACCAAGACAGTCGAGCCAATAAGAAAAGGCCACGGGATTCGGAAAATCCCGTGGCCGTCCTCTATGGAATCGGCGGGAACGCCGGCCAGCGCCCGCCGGCTGGTCATTGCTGCTGCTCCAACGCGACGAAGAACGTGTTGCCGCCCCGGTTGACCAGGAGCAGCACCGGCTGGCCGCCGCCCTGCCGCACCGCATCCTCGAAATCCCTGACGTTGTAGACCGGCTTCCGGTTGACTTCCTGGATCACGTCGCCGCGGTGCAGCCCGGCCATCCCGGCCGCGCTGTCGGGATCGACCTGGGAGACCACCACGCCGTGGGTTTCCCGCGGCAGGTTCAGCTGCCGGGCGATCTGGGGCGTCAGCTCGTCCACGCTCAGCCCCTCCAGGATCCCCCCATGCTCCTGGGCGGACTTCTCCTCCGGTCCGTTGCCGGGCTGGGTGCCCAGCGTCACGTCCAGCGTCCGGTCCTTGCCGTCGCGGATCAATCCCAGCCGGACGCTGGTGCCCGGCGCCATCTGGGCGATTGTCAACTGCAGCGACCGGCTGTCCGAGACCGGCTGCCCGTTCATGGACACGATCACGTCGCCCTTGACCAGGCCGGCCTGGGACGCCGGGCTGTCCGGCATCACGTCGCCCACGAGCGCGCCCTTGGGCTCCGCCATCCCGAAAGCCTTGGCCATGGCGGGGGTCATCGGCTGGATGACCACCCCCAGCCAGCCCCGGACGACCTTGCCGTGCTGGATGATCTGGTCCATGACCTGGCGGGCCATGTTGACCGGGACGGCGAAGCCAACTCCCTGGTTGCCTTCGACGCCGTTGGACAGGATGGCGGTGTTGAGCCCGATCAGCGTCCCGCGGGCGTCGACCAGGGCGCCGCCCGAATTGCCGGGATTGATCGCCGCGTCGGTCTGGATGAAATCTTCGTAGTCCTCGATCCCCAGGTTGCCGCGCCCGGTGGCGCTGACGATGCCCATGGTCACGGTTTCACCCACGCCGAACGGATTGCCGATGGCGAAGACCACGTCACCCGTTTCCACCCGGGAGGAGTCGCCGAGCGGCAACGCCGGCAGGCCAGAGGCTTCCACCTTCAGCACCGCGACGTCCGTCTTGGGGTCCGCCCCGACCAGCTTGGCCTCGAGCTCCCGCTTGTCCGGCAGGTACACCTTGATCGTGGTCGCTCCGTCCACCACGTGGTTGTTCGTCAGGATGTACCCCTTCGGATCGACGATCACTCCAGAGCCCAGGCTCTGCTCCCGCCGTTCCCGCGGGACCTGGTTCCAGCCGAAATCGTCGCCGAAGAAGCGCCGGAAAAAAGGGTCGTTGAACAGCGGGTTGCCCGCCACCTCCTGGTTGCTTACTTTCTTGGACGAGGCGATGTTGACGACGGACTGGAGCGCAGGCTTGATGATGGGGGCATAACTCAGCTGGAGTCCCGGCCGGCCTGCTTCCACGGCGGCCGACGCGGCGACGGGCGCCGGCGCCGCGGCGGCGGGGACCGGCTGGGCGTGGGCGCCGGGAGTCCCGAGCAGGGAACCGGCGGCCACCGCCGCCAGCATCAAGATGGTGTAAATCAGGGGCCGCCGCCAATCGCCTCCGAGGAGCCGCAGAGCCGAATGTCCTGTGCTCCTGAGTCGGGTAAGAATCCGGGATGGCTCCTCTGGCGGATTGGGTTGCGTCGCGTTGGATTTCATCAGTGTTCCTCCTTCCACTCTCGAACATCAACTGGGAGGACGGCAATCAGAATGCCAAATTCCTGATGGGGAGCAAATATTGTAATTTATTGATAAATAAAGGAATTATTTTGGCTTGGTTCGCTTGGGACCGGGGCGCATTTGCCAGCTTGCAAAAATGCCACAGTGGGACGGCTCGTGCGGCTACGCCTGGCCGCGGTGGATGCCGTGCCGCTCGAGGATGCGGTACAGGGTGCGCCGGTCGATGTCCAGGATCTCGGCCGCCCGCGAGGCGTTGTCGCCGGTGGCGGCCAGGACTTCCAGGATGTAGTCCCGCTCCCGCTCCGCCAGCGTCTGGAAAACCCGGGGCGGCCCCGCCGGCTCCGCAGCGGGCGGCGCCCCGCCGGTCCGGCGAAGCTCCTCCGGGAAGTCCTCGGGCACCAGGATGCCGCTGGAATTCAGGGCGGTGGCCCGCTCCAGGACGTTTTCCAGCTCCCGGACGTTGCCCGGCCAGCCGTACCGGGTCAGCATCGGGTAGACCGACTCGTGGACGCCGAAGGTCTTTCCCGTGGCCGCAGCGCACTGCTGGACGAAGTGCTCGGTCAGCAGCGGGATGTCCCCGCGCCTCCGCCGGAGGGGCGGCAGATCGAGGGTGACCACCTTGAGGCGGTAAAACAGGTCCTCCCGGAACTTGCCCTCCTTGACCAGGCCATCCAAGTCCAGGTTGGTGGCGGCGATGACGCGGACGTCCACCCGGACCGGCTCGGTGGCGCCGACGCGCAGCACCTCCCGTTCCTCCAGGACGCGCAGAAGCTTGGTCTGCAGGGCCGGCGTGGTCGAGGAGATCTCGTCCAGAAAGATCGTGCCGCCGTGTGCGGCCTCGAACAGGCCGGCCTTGTTGGCGACGGCACCGGTGAAGGAGCCCTTGAGGTAGCCGAAGAGTTCGCTCTCCAGGAGGGTTTCGGTCAAGGCGCCGCAGTTGACCGCAACGAAGGGGCGGCCGCGGCGTTCGCTGGTCTGGTGGATCAGCCGGGCGACCATCTCCTTGCCCGTGCCGCTCTCCCCCTGGATCAGCACGGTGGTCGGCAGCGGCGCCACCTTGGCCACCAGCTTGTAGATCTCGACCATCTCGGGACTCTGGCCGATCATGCGCTTTTCGGCCCGCCGGTCGGAGGCGGCGACGCGCAGTTCGCGGTTCTCCCGGACCAGCTGGGCCTGCTCGAGGGCGCGGCGGATCACGACCCGCACGTGGTCCACCTTGAAGGGCTTGCTGATGTAATCGTAGGCGCCCTTGCGGATGGCGTCGATGGCCGTCTCCATGGAGGCGAAGGCGGTCATGACGATCACCGGGACGTCGGGCCGGACCGTGCGGCTGCGCTCGAGCACCTTCAGCCCGTCCACATCGCGCATGCGGAGGTCGGTCAGTACCAGGCTCAGCGGCTGCTCCTCGATCAGGCGCAGCGCTTCGCCGCCGCCGGCGGCGCGGAGCACGCGGTAGCCTTCCAGTTCGAGCAGCTCCGCCAGCGTCTCCCGGGCGGAGGGTTCGTCGTCCACGACAAGGATCTGGGCCGGATTCATGGGAAAGCCTCCTTGGCCGGCTGCGGGATGGGGCCGATGGATTCGGACGCGGGGGCCTCCGGCAGGCGGACCGTGAAGACCGATCCCCGGCCGGGCGCACTGCTCACCTGGATGGTCCCGCCGTGGCGCTGCGCGATCTCCCGGCAGACAGGCAGTCCCAGACCGGTGCCCTTGCCGAAGTCCTTGCTGGTGAAGAACGGCTCGAAGATCCGCTCTTGCAGCTCGTCGGGGATGCCGGCGCCCGTATCGCCGACATCCGCCTCAATCCAGGCCCGGCCGTCCGGGAACGCCCGTCCGGACCGCCGCAGGATCACGTCCAGCCGCCCGGGCCCGTCCATGGCGTCGAGGGCGTTTCGGAAGAGGTTCAGGAAGAGCTGCTGCAGCTCCTCCAGATCGCCCTCCACCGCGTAGGATTCCTCCGGGGCCGTGAAACCCAGCTCGACCCGGCGCGCGTCGAGGACCGGCCCCAGGAGATGGGTGACCTGGCGGACGACGACCGCCAGCTCCAGGCGCTGCCAGGGCCTCCGGCGGCGGGTCTTGGCCAGCAGGCCCTCCACCGTGCCGCAGACGCGGTCGACCTGATCCAGGGCCAGCCGGACCCGGCCACGGGTCTTCTCGTCCAGCCGCCGGTCTTCCAGCAGCAGCTGCAGGTGGGTGGACACCGCGCTGAGCGGCGAGCCGATTTCGTGGGCGAAGGTGGCGGTGAGCTGGCCCACCAGGGCCAGGCGCTCCGACTGGGCCAGCCGCTGCTGGAGATCGAAGAGCTGGCGGTTCAGCCCCCGCAGCTCCTCGTTCCGGGAGGCCAGCTCGCCGGTGGCCTCCTGGATCTGCTCCTGCATGTGGCTGTTGAGCCGTTCGATCTGGGTGAGCATGCCGTTGAAGTTTGCCACCAGGTCGGCGAACTCGCCGCCGAGGCCCTCGTGGGCGCGGGCGCCCGCCTCGCCCCCCTGGAAGCGGTGCATCACCTGGACCAGGTGGTGGATGCGCCGGTAGACAAAACTCCGGAAGAGCACCGTGATTCCCACCACCAGCAGGGCGGTGCTGATCAGAATGGAATAGAGGCGGATGCGGGAATGGGTGTTCCAGATCTCGTCCACCGTCCGCAGCGAACTTACCACCGTCAGGAATCCGGGCGTCCCGTCCGGCAGCCGGATGGGGTGGATGGCGAAGATCTTTCGGATCGGGCTGTCGGCGATGATGAATGTGTCGGCCTTGCCCTTGTAGTAGGCGGCGATCTCCTTGCCCTCCAGCGGGCGGTCGCCTTTATCGGAGCTGGAAGCCAGCAGCCGGAGGTCCTGTCCGAAGTCCGCGTACACGTCGATCCGGACCACCAGGGGCTCGCGCTCCATGACCTCCCGGACCATGGCCGGAAATCGGGCGGGGAAGGAGCGCGGGGCCAGTAGCTGCAGTTCCTCGGCCATGCTGCGGGCGGTGTTGGCCGTTTCCTGGCCGAGCTGGCGCTCGACGCTCCGGATGGAGCTGGTGGTGCCGACGATGTCCGCGACCGTGAGGACGGACGCGGAAATGACCACCGTCAGGAGAAGGATCCAGGCTTGCAACGAGAGTCGTGGGAAACGTATAGGCATGGACGTGCTCCTGCCGGCGTTGGTTGGATTATAGATAAAAAGAGAGGGCCCGGCAATCCATGGCCGGGCCCCAGGATCGCGGCGAGAATGTCTTACTTGTGGGAGGAGGGGTTGGAAGTGGTGGGCAGGGCCGTGGCGGTCTTGGTGTGGGGGGTGGCTTGCGGATTGTGGGGGGTCATGATGATGATGGAGTGGGCGACATTCTTGCCGTTGTCTATTGCGTAATGGACCATCACTTTGGCGCCGGCGACGATGGCGGTCTCCGCGACGGCGTGGTGCGCCTCGGTGACGCGGGTTGAATCGTTCCAGGCGAATTCGGTGATTTTCTCGCCTTCCTTGACGGAAAAGGTCTTGGCGGCGGCGTTGACGGCAGTGACGTCCCCTTCGTAGCGGAGGGTCTGCGGGGTGGCGGCGGTTTTTACAGGGGCCGTCGTCGGGGTGGCGGCCAGGGCGGTCAGACCGGCGAAGAGCGAGACCGCTGTCAGGATCAGGAACAATTTCTTCATGGTTTTACCTCCAAGAGTTTTCAGGGCCTTCAATGCACTCGGTGTGCCAATGCCAATTGGGATCCCGTGATGTGTTAATCCGTTTTATTTCTGAGATATGCGAAGCTGCTCGACAAGGGTGGGGGGCGGAATGGATTGAGGCGGTTTTGCAACCTGGCAAGACTGCCACACCCCTCCGGAGCCGCGGAGGAAAGAAAAAGGGCTGCCCGTGAGGGCAGCCCTGGGGGAAACAAAACCGGTCGGTCCGGACTAGTGGGCCTTCGCCGGAGCGGTGTCCCACCACATGCCGCCGGGGCCAAAGTACTCCACCAGGTGGTTGGCCAGGTTGATCTCGTCGGTGGTGTTGTAGAGCTTGTTGGTGTAGTTGAGGTTGGCCGGTACGTCGGTCCAGATGATGGCCCTGCCGCGGTGACAGTCGGCGGAACAGGAGTTGATGTTGCCCTTCACCGTGGCGGAGGTCTCCACTGCCTGGTACGCGATGGTGTCCTCGGGTTTCGAGACCCAGAAGGTGTGGTTGTTGGCCATGTGGCAACCAACGCAGTTGCTCAGGCCCAGGATGCGCTCGGCACCCCAGGGATGATGGGTGTGGGCTTCGACGGTATTCCGGATGACCTCGAAGTTCTCGTCAAAGGCCGCCACCTGCTCCTTGGTGATGCCGGCGAACGGGCCGTGAGTGGCGTGGCAGGCGAGGCACAGGGTGTTGTTTTCCACCGAGGTCGTGATGCGGAGGCCGGTTGCCTCGTCCCGGATGGATGTCCGGAGCTGGTACTCGGCGCGCTTGCTGTGGACATTGTGGCATTCGAAGCAGGGGATGCCGTGGCCGAATTGGCCGAGGTAGTGGTCGCTGGACTTGTAGCTGTCGATGCGCTCCGTGCTGTAGGCCACGCCGTCGGGCCACTTCACGGCCTTGGAGACTTGATACTGGGCCAGGTCGGGCATCGGGATGGCGACCGAGAATCCATGGTCGTTGGTTTCGTCGTAGGTGAAGCCCCACTTCTTGGTGGGGGCGGAGCCGGTCTGCACGTGGCACTGCAGGCAGATGGCCGACTGCGCCTGGTTGGCCGCGGCATAGCCGGGGCTGGCCTCGATGTTGGAAGGATTGACGATCTTTTCGATGTCGCCGCCGCCCAGGACGTGGCCGGCGCCCGGGCCGTGGCAGCTCTCGCAGCCGATGTTGGCCATGTCGGGCAGGCCGTCGCCATCCAGGTCAGGGTAGTTGGGGCTGTTCTCGGGCACCAGGGAGGCCGGGAACGGATTCACCACATACTCACCCTGCGGGGTGATGTAGGCCCGGCGGACGCCGGTGATGTGGCAGCCGGAGCAGTTCTGCAGGTAGTTCTGGCCCTGCAACCCGGCGAGGGCCGTGCTGGCAAGCCCCGGTGCGTACTTCGGGGTGTTGCCGTTGTACCAGTTGCTCAGGTTGCTCGAGTAGGCGGTGCCGTTCCAGGCGAAGGGGCCGAAGTAGATGGCATGGCTCCAGCCCGTCTCGGTGTCGGACACCGGGATGCGGACCATGTACCGCTGGCCGTTGCCCACTTCGTTGCCTGCCCAGGTGGCGACGACCTGGACCTTCAGGCCGCCGGGGCCGAGCTGGATGTAGTAGCTGTCGGTCGCGGCGTCGTAGGAAAGAATGGGAGCGTTGGGTTTGGCGGCGTCGAGGGCCGTGCTGATCGTATTGAAATCGATGCCTTGGATGAAATCATCGACGCCGTTGCCGTCGAAATCAGCCATCACGCCCTTGCCGCCCTGCAGGGACCACATGGCCATGGGCTTCCGGAGGGCGAAGTAATGCTTGGTCCCCGGGTAGCCGGACATGCCGTGGCAGGCCCGGCAATACTCCGTGCCGATGTAGCTCGACTCCATCATGGCGGTGTCGTTGCCCACGATGGAAATCAGGTGGCTGCGCAGCTGGGCGATCAGTTCGATCTGGGTTTGGTGGGCCGCTACGACGTCGATGCCGCTGCGGTCCTTTGCCAGGACGGACACGCCGCCCAACAGGCAGCACGCCACGAGGAGACAAAGAAGAGTTCGTCTCATATGACCTCCTTCAGAATGAGTTTGCACATGGTTTCCATAAATCCCCGATGTTGGGGTGCGGCCAGATTCTAGCCGGTAGGCCGGTGGGACGGATGATGGACAACGCCTCACCCTTGCCGGCGATAGACAGCGTTGGATGAAATGACGATAAAATCCGGTCTGGATAAGGATCCGTTTGGAGTGGCCGGTATGCGGATGCGTCAGGAACGCGCTCATACACCTTTCACAATCTTGATCTGCAAATACAGGATTATAAATAGTGGTGCTTCACTGTCAATTAAAATCTATCGTCAGCAATATAATTTTTTGATTGTTTTCTCGTCACAGCGTGCCACTCCTCGTCGGCGGTCGGGGCGGCCGGCACGATGAATCCGATTCAGGTTCCCCCACACGGGAGGGCGCTCTCGGGACGCAGAGAATCAAGTTGCGGCTATCAGTCTTGCCTAAAAAACCCCTGGAGTCCTTGAGACGCATTATACCACAAGGCCTCTACGCCAGGATCCCGTCCTCGGGGGCTGCCCGCATCCCGGGTCCCGCTCGGCGCGGTGACGGGTGCAGCGGCCTCTCCGGCTCGGGTTGAACAGCTCGGGATCAGTATCGGGATCGGTATCGCAGTCGGGATTCGATGTCCGGATCGATTGCGTTGACCAACCCCGATACCGATACCGATGGGAACCACACGCTGTGTTGGGGTAAGGACGATTTACCGCCGATTCACCCATTCCCCGATTCACCGGTGCATTCCTCCCCCATCCGTGCTTAAATAGCCCTGCCATGATTGAACGCGCGATGATCCTCGCGGCGGGTTACTCCACCCGGCTGCGGCCGCTGAGCGGGCAGATCCCCAAGCCCTGCCTGCCGGTCCTGGGCCGGCCCCTGCTGCACCACGTGATGGATTGGCTCAGCCGGTTCGGCGTCAAGGAAGCCGGGGTGAACCTGTGCCACCGGCCGGAGGCTGTCCGCCAGGCCGTCGCACACTATGACGGGCCACCGATCGCTGTCCACTTTTCCGACGAGTCCGGCCACATCCTCCTCACCGCCGGCGCCCTGGCCCCGTTGCGGTACCTCTTCCGGGACGGGGGCCCCTTCCTCCTGGTCAACGGCAAGGTGGTGACGGACGTGGATCTGGAGCCCGCCCTGGAGTTCCACCGGAGCCGCGGCAACCTGGCGACCCTCCTGCTGGCGCCCAACCGGGAGCGGGACGAGTTCACCCACGTGGTGACGGACGACGACGGGACCATCACCGGCTACGTAGCGTTCCGGCAGGCCGGGGAGATCGAAGAGCTGCGGGTCTTCACCGGGATCCACATCCTGGAACCGAAGATCCTCGACCTCATCCCGGACGGGCAGCCCTTCGACACGGTCCAGCACCTCTACCCACTGGTCCGGGAGCGGGGCGGGGCGGTCCGGGCCTTCCTCTGCGACGGGTCGTGGCGGGAGTTCTCCACGCCGGAGCGCTACCTGCGGCACAGCCTGGAGATGCTCCGGGGGCAGGGCCTGTCCAACTGGTCCAGCCCCCGCCTGGAGCTGGATCCGACGGCCCGCCTGAACGAAGCCATCTTCGAACCGCAGGTGGAGGTCGGCGCCGGCGCCTCCGTGACGCGGTCGATCCTGTTGGGGGACAACCGCGTGGGCGAAGGGGCGTCGCTGTCGGAGTGCATCGTCGGGCCGGGCGTGGCGGTCCCGCCGGGGATGTCGTTGCACCGGACGATGGCGGTCGCGGCGGTGGCCGTCGGGGCGGAGGACCTGGCCGGGGCGCACGTCGCCGACGGCCTCGCCCTCACCCCCATCGAAGGGGAATTCACCACAGAGGCACAGAGAGCACAGAGATGATTTTGATTTGGTCAAGCCAATGACTATCTGGATATGATGTTTATCTGAACCATGATCTGTCATAACCTGAATATTTTCTTTGTGTTCTCTGTGCCTCTGTGGTGAATCCTTATTCTTCCAGTCGGGTGAGGGTGGGGGCGCATCGGGGCGCCCACGACGCCGGCGCGCCGGAGAATTCCCTGGCCGCCTTCGAGCGGGCCGCGGCACTGGGCTGCGACTTCGCGGAGCTGGACGTGCGCCGCGCCGCCGACGGGCGGCTGGCCGTCTGCCACGATCCGGAGGTGGGCGGCCGGCGGCTGGCGGACCTGACGCTGGCGGAGGCGCAGCGGCTGGCGGCGGGGCAGGGGGGCGAGATCCCCGCCCTGGAGGACGCCCTGGCGGCGCTGTCCGGCCGGCTGCTCGTGGACATCGAAATCAAGGCGCCCGGCTGTGAGCGCGACGTCCTGGCGGCGGCCGCCCGGATCCTTCCGCCCGATTCCTGGTTCGTCTCGTCCTTCGACCTGTCCGTGCTGGAGGCGGCGACTGCGCTGGCACCGTCCGTGCGCCGCGGCTGGATCGTGGGCGACCGGCCGGCCTGGTGGTGGCAGCGGGCGCGGATCCGCCGGCTGCTCCCAGGCCTGGCTGCCGGCGTCCTGGTTCCGCCATCTTGCCTGATCCCTCACCACTCCCTTGTGGATCCCCGCCTGGCAGGGCTGTGCCGACGAAATGGCCTGGCGCTGATCCCCTGGACCGTCAACGATCCGGCGGAGATGAAACGCCTGGCCGGGCTGGGCGCCTGGGGGATCGTCACCGACCATCCGGCCCAGGCTCTCTCCCTCCTGAAAGCTTAACCGCAAAAACCGCAAAGCCGGAATCTGAACGCTGAACGTTGAACGCCGAACGCTGAACTCTGAACGGCAATCCTGGAATTTCCCTGGGATTCCCGTTCAGCGTTCAAAGTTCGACGTTCGACGTTAAACTCAGGATTGCCTTTGTGCTCGTTGTGCCTTTGTGGTGAGTTCAGTTCTTCGGCACCGCCGAGAGCAGCTTGCCGTTGTTGTCGGTGAACAGCTCGAAGGCAATGAAGGGCTGGGTGCTGTCCAGGGTGACGTAGCCGCCCAGCTGGCCCCAGCTGTCCGGCACCAGCAGGGGATCGTTCAGCAGCCGCAGCAGCCGCGCCTTCGGGGCCAGGTCCACCGTCGCCATGCCCGTCTGGGTGCCGTTCTGCCGGAACACCCGCACCACCACCTGGATGGCGGAGTCGTTGGGATTGGCCACCGCCAGGCCGTTGTAGTAGGTCAGGGCGCCATCTCCCACCGGGCCGTTGGCCACGTGGCTGAACACGGCGGCGTAGTAGTCGTACTGCTCCAGCGGCATGCTGGAGGCCAGCTGCGGCGGGGCGTCCAGCCCGTCGCCGAACACGACGTCGCCGATCAGCCCGACCTTGTCGGAGGTGACGACCACGTTGCCGGTGGTGTAGGCCGGCCGGGTCGCCGGGTCGCCCAGGCCGAACAGCTCCCAGGCGTGGGCGGTGAGCTGGGCGCGGGAGGCGATGTCGGCGGACGCCGTCTGGACCACCGCGCCCGCGTCGTTGTAGAGGGTCAGGGTGACGTGCGCCGCCTCGACGTTGGTGTTGACGAGGTGGAACACCGTGTCGTAGGGCACGGGGAACCCCGGCGCCTCGCCGCCGCTGGCGATGTGGGGGCAGTACAGCGTGGAGACGCCCTCGGGGAATACCAGCGGCAGGGTGCGGATGGTCTTCACCGCGCCGGTGAGGTCGAAGTAGCGGGTCATGGCGAAGCCGGCCACGCCGAAGAGCGTGGTCGAGGACCCGGTCAGGTAGCCGGAGGAGATGTCCACGATGGTGGAGTCCCGGTAGAATAGGTCGCGGATTGTGCCGGAGAGCATGGCCCCGGGGTCGATGACCTGTTCCAGCGACTGCACAACATTGCCGTCCGCGTCCCGAAGCTGCAGCTGCAGGGTGACTTTGACCGCGTTGGGATTGACGAAGAACAGCTCGGTCTGGACCGTCGACACGCCCTGGAAATAATCCTCCGCGACGGAGGGGATGTGGAAGTCGGCGTAGCGCCACTCGTCGGCGGCCGTGCCATCCATGTACTCGGAGGAGGTGGCGCTGTTGAGGAAGAAGCTCCGGGTCCAGTCGGAGTTGGACAGGATCTGGATCCAGCCGAAGTGCGCCCCGGCCTCCAGGCCGAAGAACTGCTCGCCGATGAAGGAAATCTGCTCGTAGGGATCCAGCACGGCGATGGCCGGGTTGTTGGTCCCCGTGAGGGTGTGCCCGTCCCGGTCGGTGGCGAACGCGACGATGGTGGCCGGCTCCGGCGTGGGATTGCTGATCCCGTAGCCGGTGAACTCGGTGGTGCTGGAACGCAGGAAGGGTACGTTGATGGCCATGGGATCGGTGGCGAAGAGGTCCACCTCGTTGCCGGGGCTGACGCAGGCGACGGCCAGGAATCGGCCGTCCGGCGTCAGCGTGATCTGCTCGGGGCTGTCGGCGGTGTCGTAAAAGGAGGCGATGGAGGCGAACCGGTAGTTCAGTTGGGCCAGCTCGTTGCTGCCCACCGAGCCGATGAAAGCGGTGTTGTCGTCGAGCACCTCGATGTTGTTGTAGCCGTCCCAGTCGGCGTAGCCGGCGGAGTCGTAGATTGTGCCGGGGAGGCTGAATTGCAGGGCACTGGCAGTGTAGTTGATGGGGAACACGTAGACGTTATTGGTGACGATGGACGAGACCAGAACCCGCGAGCCGTCCGGCGAGACGGCCACCCGGCTGATGCTGGAGTCGCTGTCGGATTCCGGGATGTTGTAATAGGGCTGGGTGTTGTAGTTGGGGATGTTGAAGGCCAGGATGTCGTTGTACCAGGGGTCGCCGATGAAACCCCACTGGCCGTCGGGGGTGAAGGCGATGTTGTTCAGGCAGATCCCTTGCGAGCCGTATGTATCGAACCGGGAACCCGTCAGGGTGAAGGTGGTGTCCACAGACAGGTTGGACGTCCGGACCACGGTGATCTGGTCGCTGTTGGTCGCCCCCGTGCAGAGGACGAAGGCGCGGGCGCCGTCGGGCGACACGTAGCTGCGGACGGGGCCGGTCCCGACGGGGAGTGTGGCTTGGTGCAGGCTGCCGGGATTCAGATCGGTCCGCACCTTGAATATGTGGAGCTGGTTGGCGTTCACCAGGTTGTTGCAGACCAGGCCGTACTGGCTGTCGGGCGTGAAGGCGATGTTGCAGTGCTGGTGGAAGAGGGTGTTGACGGGCGGCGTGTAGGTGATCATGTGGAAGTCGGAGAGCCGGATGATCACGACGCGGCTGAGGCTGAGGTTCGGATTGTTTAAATTGGGGTCGAACTGCAGCACGCAGGCGTGGGTGCCGTCCGGCGTGATGTAGATCCCGCCGGTTTCGGCGCCGGTGGGCAGGTTGACGGTCGCCTCGATGTTGTCGTCGTACCGCCGGGGGTCGAAGGCGATCACCCGGGCGGTGTTCGGGTCGGCGATCAGCCCGAGGGTGCCGTCGGGGACGAAGGCGACGTTGTTGTAGTAGCCGTAGTCCTCGGTGCCGGTGTGCACGTAGCCCATCAGGGATTGCGCGGAGGCGGAACCGGCGATGATTCCCAGGAGGAGCAGGAGACAGGGTGTCTTCAGGGATCGGGTGGCCGGGGAAGCGCGCATCGGGTCCTCCTCAACGTTGAAGTGAAAACGGCTCGCAGGCCGAATCTTATCGGATTCAGTTGTGGAATCCAATCCCGAAATCTAATACGGCAGTGGGGATGATCGGTGCTGGGGGCGGGGGGCTCGGTGCTGGGGATTAGTGATTCGGTGCCCGGGTCAGTAGACGCAGGGCTCGGTTTGCCGGTTGGTTTCGCGGGAATCCGCGTTCAGCCGGGTCCGGGATTGGCTCTGTGCTCTCCGCGTCTCTGCGCGAACTTCTTGATCCGATTACGATTACGAGTACGATTACGATCAACGAGTTCGATCGGTTATCGGACACCGGTCATCCGTCACCGGTCACCCGTCGATTCCGAGCACGATTCCGAGCACGAGCACGATGGGTCAGGGATAGATCTTGTACAGCATCCGCGGGAAGGCGATGGTCTCCCGCACGTGCTCCAGCCCGCAGACCCACGAGACGCACCGCTCGATGCCCATGCCGAATCCGCCGTGGGGGCAGGTGCCGTACTTGCGCAGGTCCAGGTACCACTGGAAGGCCTCCTCGGGCAGGCCGTGCTCGTGGATCTTGGCCAGGAGCTGGGTGTGGTCGGCCAGGCGCTCGCCGCCGCCGATGACCTCGCCGTAGCCCTCCGGCGCCAGGACGTCCACGCACAGGGCCTTGGTTGGGTCCTGAGGGTCGGTGGCCATGTAGAAGGCCTTCACCGCGGCCGGGTAGCGGTGGACCATCACCGGCCGGTCGTAGCGCTCGCTGAGGATGGTCTCGTCGGTGCCGCCCAGGTCGCCGCCGTACACGAAGCCGGTGCCGGCCTCCTGCAGGATTTTGGCCGCCTCGTCGTAGGACAGCCGCGGGAAGGGCGGCTGGATCGTCTCCAGCTTCGCGGCGTCGCGCTCCAGGACCTTCAACTCCTCCCGGCGGTTCTCCAGCACCCGCCGGACGATGAAGGAGATGAAGCTCTCGGCCAGCGCCATGACGTCCTCGAGCTGCGCCCAGGCCATCTCCGGCTCGATCATCCAGAACTCGGTCAGGTGGCGCCGGGTCTTGGACTTTTCCGCCCGGAAGGTGGGGCCGAAGCAGTACACCTTGCCGAAGGCCATGGCGGTGGCCTCGTTGTAGAGCTGGCCGCTCTGGGTCAGGTACGCCTTGCCCTCGTCGAAGTACTGGGTCTCGAAGAGGGTGGTGGTTCCCTCGCAGGCGTTGGGGGTGAAGATGGGCGTGTCGACCAGGGTGAAGCCCATGCCGTCGAGGCAGTCCCGGCAGGCCTTGATGATCTCGTGCCGCACCTTCATGATGGCGTGCTGGCGCCGCGAGCGAAGCCAGAGGTGCCGGTTCTCCATCAGGAAGGCGGTGCCGTGTTCCTTCTTGGTGATGGGGTAGTCCTCCACCAGCTGGACGATCCGGAAGCCGGTGACGTCCAGCTCGTAGCCGCCCACCGCCCGCGCCTCCTTGCGGATCTTGCCGGTCACGATCACGCTGGACTCCTGTCCCACCCGCTGGGCCTCGGCGAAGGTTGCCTCGTCGACGGCGTTCTTGGCCACGATGCACTGCATGACGCCGGTGCCGTCGCGCACCAGCAGGAACAGGATCTTGCCGCTCGAGCGCAGGTTGTAAAGCCAGCCCTTGAGGGTGACTTCGTGGCCTTCGTGCCGGGCCGCGTCGGAGATGGCGATGTGCTGCATGGTTGCCTCCTTGGCCGGAGCCTTCGCAAATTGCAGCATGATACCGGAAATCCC
Source organism: uncultured Acidobacteriota bacterium (assembly GCA_964412195.1). Lineage (GTDB taxonomy): Bacteria > Acidobacteriota > JAAYUB01 > JAAYUB01 > JAAYUB01 > CAYPNP01. The sequence continues at coordinate 41,714 of CAYPNP010000026.1, forward strand.
TCCGCTTGACAACCCTCCCCATCGTGCTCGTGCTCGGAATCTTGCTCGTGTTCGTAATTGAGACTCGGGACTAGAGGCTTGAGGCTCGAAAGCTGGAATCCGAGAATCAGGATCCGCCGCCCGTTGTCTGGTAAGAGAAGACCCCAATTCCAGGATACCGGTTTCGAAGCCCGATTCCTACTTCTCAATTCTGAGTTCCCGATCCCGAGCCCCGAGCCTCGAGCCTCGAGCCTCTAGTCCCGAGTCCCGATTACGAGCACGAGCACGGCTGGGGGGGATTTACCGACCGGGGGAGGCTCCGGTGGCGGGTGGGGGCGCGGCGGCGGCGGCCAGGTCGGGATACAGCCACGCGTACATCGAGCGGTTGGCCAGAACGAGGTTCACGTACTCCCGGGTTTGGGAGAAGTGGACTTCGGGGATGAAGTAGTAGTCCACCGGTTTGCCCGACAGCCGGCTCCAGTACACCGACTGGCTCTGGCCGGCATTGTAAGCGGCGGCCACCGGCGCGGCGTGCTGCAGCCGGTCCAGCAGCTGCCGGACGTACCAGACACCGAGCCGGACGTTGAGCGCCTCGTCGTAGAGCGCGGCCGGGTCGGACGGCAGCGCGATGTTCCGCCGGGCGGCCACCTCCTTGGCCGTCTCCGGCATGAGCTGCATCAGCCCGCGGGCGGCCACGGGCGAGTGGGCCCGCGGGTTGCAGCGGCTCTCCTGCAGCATGATCCCGTAGACGAGGAAAGGCTCGACGGCCGCCTCCCGGCAGGCGGCCAGGACGTCGTCCCGGAAGGGCGCCGGGTAGCACCAGGCCATCACCTCGGGGTGGATGGCGGCGAAGGGGGTGCCGGCCGGGTAGCGCCGCAGCAGGGCGTGGCCGTAGGTGAAGGCCCGGTGGATGTTGCCGCTGCGGTCGAAGAGCCGCGCCTGGGTGTAGAGCCGGCACTCGGCCAGGTCCGACGGCGAGGCGCCGTCCGCCTTGGCGATGTCGGCCAGGCGGCAGCGGTCGTACTCCAGGGCGGCGGGCGCCGCCAGGCCCAGGCGCTGGAACGTCCGCGCGCGGTACAGGATTGCGGCGGCCGCCTTGAGGGACGGTTTGGCCGGCTCCGGCAGCGCGCCGTCCGGCAGGGGCGCCACCGCCGCCAGCTCGGCCAGGCGCGCCGAGAGCTTGGGCAGCTTGGCCGCGCCCTCCCGCCAGGCGGCCAGGTCACCGGTGAGGAAGTGCAGCCGGCAGAGTTCACGGTAGGCGGCGGCCTCGTCCCCGGCGCCGGAACGCTCGGTGAAGCGCTGCCGCGCCGCGGCGGCCAGACGCCCGCCCAGCGGCGGCTGCCGGTCCAGGATCTGGCGGGCCCGATCCATGGAGAGGAAACTGTAGTAGTTGCCCCAGCGGTAGACGTCGGAGGTCCAGGCCTCCAGGGCCTGCGCGTCGTCGCCCGCGGCGGCGTGGGCCAGGCCGAGGAAGAAGGTCGCCTCGGACTGGTCGGGCCGGTCGCCGTCGGCGGCGGGCGGCAGCTTGGCCGCCAGCTCCGCCAGCGCCGGCGCGGCCTGCTGTGGCAGGCCCAGCTGCAGGTCCAGCAGGGCCAGGCGGAAGGAGAACTCCAGGCGGGGCACCCCGTGGAGGGTGCGGACGCCCTGGTCCAGCCAGCCGAGGGCGGCGTCGCTGGGGCCGGTCAGGCGGGCGATGTTGTAGAGTGCCCGCAGCACGTCGGCCCGGCCCCGGTCGGTGTCGGCTTCCGCCAGCAACGCGGTGTAGAGCGGGACGGCTTCGGCCTCCCGCCCGGCCAGGGTGAGCGCCCGGGCCATGGCGTAGCGGCTCTGGGTGGCGACTCCCTTGTCGACTCCGGCGGCGGCCTGCTGGAACCAGGTCAGGGCGGAGGGGTAGTCGCCCTTCAGGAAGAAGCAGCGGCCGCGCCAGTACTGGTACAGCGGCTGGCTGGCCGAGGCGGGGAAGCGCTGCTGCAGCTCCGCCACCAGCGGCTGGGCGCGGGTGATCTCCCGGTTCTCAATCAGCACCCGGACCAGTGCCGCGAGCCTGGGCTCGGAGACCCGCACGGTCGACAGCAGCATGGGCTGGTCGGCGATGGCCACCGCGGCGGCGGCCTCGGTGCGGCTCTCGCCGCAACCGAGCAGCTCCTGGAGCAGCGAGCCGGCGGCCGCCCAGTCCTGCCGGGCGAGGTGGATCCGGGCGACGCGCAGGCGGGCCTCCTGCCGGCGCTTCTTCTGTTTCAGGATGTAGCTCTCGAAGGTCTGCAGGGCCAGGTCCAGCTTGCCGGCGTCGGCGTAGCTGGCGGCCAGCTGGAAGTGGGCTTCCGGCGCCCAGGGGCTGTCGGGCAGGGCGCGGACCAGCTCGTAGAGGCACTGCCGCGCGCCAGCGTCGACGTCCGCGGCCGCCAGTGCCTGGGCGCGCGACCAGAGGATGTAGTCGCGGAAGAGGGCGTCCTTGTCCTGCCAGGCGGCGTAGACGGCGGCCGCCTCGGCGGGGCGGCCGAGCTGCTCCAGCAGCCAGGCGTGCAGCAGGTAGTAGCGGCCGGCGGCGTAGTCCTGCGGAGTGTCGGCCTGGATCTGCCCGACCTCGCGGAGCGCGTCCGGCCAGCGGTTCTCCGCGTACGCCCGGTCCAGCTCGGGACGGCCGGTGCCGGCGGCGGTGAAGGCGGCCAACTGGATGAGGATCCACCCCGCCAGAATGATTGGCTTCAAGCCACGCTGGAATTTCGTCCGGGTCATCGAGCCGTTCCCCCCGCGTTGGGCAAAGGCCATTGTACGGGAGAAGCCGCCGGAAAACAAATATTGCGAATTGCGGATGGCGGATTGGGAATCCGCGGACTTCGGACCGCGGACATCGGGGTGCGGAACTTGCCTTTTCGTGTATTTAGTGTATTTCGTGGTTTCGATCGGGAATTGTGGATTGACTCGTCCGTGGGGTGCGTGCATGGTAGAATGCAACCATTGAAGGTTTCGTGGATTTGACTCTGCAAACGGTGCGAGGAGGGGAGTGAAAGACCGTTTGATGAGCTTTCGAATGGATTGCAGCCAAGCGACGCAGAATGCGCCGATGGGTCCGGTTTGGCGGCGTTTCCGCATTGCCGCCGCCCTGCTCGCCCTGTGCGCAGGCGCCGCGTGGGGCCTCGATCCCGACAAGGCCGTCACGCAGTACTCGCGCCGCATCTGGCAGATCGAGCAGGGGCTGCCCCAGAACTCGGTCAACGGCATCGTCCAGGACCGCCAGGGCTACCTCTGGCTCTGCACCCAGGAGGGGCTGGCGCGCTTCGACGGCGCGAGCTTCACGGTCTACGATAAGCTCAACACGCCGGCCATCACCAACAACAACGTGCGGGCGCTGCTGGTCGGCCGGGACGGCACGCTCTGGATCGGCACCAACGGCGGCCTGGTGAGCTACCGAGATGGCCAGTTTCGCGCCTACACCACGAAGGACGGCCTGGCCTACGACATCGTCACCGCCTTGGCCGAGGGGCCCGACGGCGCCGTCTGGATCGCCACCTATGGCGGCGGGCTGTCGCGCCTGCTCGACGGGCGCTTCACCACCTGGACCACCCGGGACGGCCTGGCCCACAACAGCCTGCTTTCCGTCCTGGTGGATCCCGACGGCACCGTCTGGCTCGGCACCAACGGCGCGGGTGTCTGCCGCCGGCGGGGCGGCGCTTTCGACCGGCTGGACGAGCGGCAGGGCCTGCCGAATCCCATCGTCTACGCGCTCCTGCGCGACCGCGAGGGCACGCTCTGGGCCGGCACCTACGGCGGAGGCCTGGCGGCGCTGCGGGGGGACCGGTTCGAGGCGGTCACAACCCGGGACGGCCTGTCCGGCGACCGGGTGCTGTCGGTGTTTGAGGACCGCGACGGCAACCTCTGGGCGGGCACTTTCGGCGGCGGCGTGTGCCGCCGGGCCCGCGGCCGCTGGGCGACCTTCTCGCGGGCCGAGGGGCTGCCCTACGAAGTGTCCCGCTCCTTCTGCGAGGACCGCGAGGGAAACCTTTGGGTGGGCACCGACGGCGGCGGCCTGGTCCGGCTGGCCGACGGCAGTTTCACCACCACCAGCGTCCAGGAAGGCCTGTCCAACCCCTACGCCATCGGCATATTGGAGACCCGCGCCGGCGATCTCTGGGTGGCCACCAACGGCGGCGGGCTCAACCGGATGAGCGGCGGGCGCATCGAGCACCTGGACACCCGCCACGGCTTCCCCCACGACCTGATCCGCTGCATGTTCGAGGACCCCGCCGGCGCCCTCTGGGTGGGCACCGACGGCGGTGGGCTGGTGCGGCTCCAAGGCGGCCGCCTCACCCGCTACACCACGCGGGAAGGCCTCTCCGGCGACCGCGTCATCAGCGTCTGCGTCGACCGCCGCGGCGTGGTCTGGGCCGGCACCAACGGCGCCGGGCTCAACCGCATCGAGGGCGGGCGGATCACCAGCTACTCGCGGCGGGCCGGCCGGCTGGCCGACCTGGTCAACGTGGTCCACGAGGACCGCGCGGGCAACCTCTGGGTCGGCACCTACGGCGGGCTGTGGCAGTTCCGCGACGGGCGGTTCGTGACCTTCCCCGGCCAGGACCAGGTCGGCGACGCCATCGTCACCCATGTGTACGAGGACGACCGGGGCGTCATCTGGCTGGGGACCATCGGCTTCGGGCTCTTCCGCCTGGAGGGCGGCCGCGTCTCCCGGATCACCCGCAAGGACGGCCTCTTCGACGACATCGCCTACGAGATCCTGGAGGACGGGCTCGGCAACATGTGGATGAGCTGCAACCGCGGCGTCTACCGCGCCCGGAAGTCGGAGCTGGAGGACTTCGCCGCCGGGCGGATCCGGCAGGTCCAGTCGGTCGCCTACGGCAGCACCGACGGCATGAAGACCGCCGAGTGCAACGGCGGCTTCCAGCCCTCCGGCATCCGCACCCGCGACGGGCGCCTCTGGTTCCCCACCTCCGACGGCGTGGCGGTGATCGACCCGCGCCGGATCCGGGTCAACAAGGAGCCGCCGCCCGTGCGGGTCGAGGTGGTCATGGTGAACGGCGCTCCCGTGGAGCCGCGCGGCCGGCTGGTCCTGCCGCCGGGCCGCCACGACCTGGAAATCCGCTACACCGGCCTGTCGCTGGTGGCGCCGGAAAAGGTACGCTTTCTCTACCGCCTGGACGGCTTCGACCGCGGCTGGAAGGATGCCGGCGCACGCCGGACCGCCTACTACACCAACATCCCGCCCGGCGAGTTCACCTTCCGGGTGATCGCCTGCAACAACGATGGCGTCTGGAACCGCATCGGCGCCTCATTGGCGGTGACTCAGCGGCCCTACTTCTACCAGACCGCCTGGTTCCCCTTCCTGGCGGCGGGTCTGTTCGTGGTGGCGGTGGCCGGCGCAGGGCTGTTCCGGGAGCGGCGCCTGCGGGCCCGGCAGCGGGAGCTGGAGCAGCTGGTGGACGAGCGGACGCTGCAGCTGCGGGTCGCCAACGAGCGGCTGGAGCGGCTGTCCACCGAGGACGCCCTCACCGGCCTGGCCAACCGGCGGCGCTTCGACGAGCACCTGGACGGGCTGTGGCGGCAGCACGCGCGGGCCGGCACGTCCCTGGCGCTGGTCATGGTCGACCTGGACGGGTTCAAGGAGTACAACGACCTGTACGGCCATCCGCAGGGAGATGCCTGCCTGGTGCAGGTGGCCGGGGTGCTGGCCGGGGCGGCGCAGCGCGCGGGTGACCTGGCCGCCCGGTACGGCGGCGAGGAGTTCGTGCTGGTGCTGGCGGGCTCCAACCTGACGGGCGCCGTCCGGCTGGCTGAGGCGCTCCGGAGCCGCGTCGAGGCGCTGGCCATCCCGCACGAGCGCGCCCCGCACGGCCGCCGCGTGGCGACGGTCAGCCTGGGCGTCGCCGCCGGCGTGCCGGAGGCGGGCACGCCGTGGCGCGGGCTGGTGGCCCGGGCTGACGCGGCCCTCTACCGCGCCAAGGCGCAGGGCCGCAACCGGGTGGAGGCGGAGGAGGGAAACGGCGAAGCGGCGAAACGGCGAAACGGCGAGGGGAAGGACGAGGGGCTCGGGACTCGGGGCTAGGGGATCGTAGTCCCGGTCCGCCGGCCCGGGAACAAAGATCGGGTACTCCCGGTCCGCCGGACCGGGAAAACCGAAACATCACCATCCAGAGCGCAAGTCTCAGAGACTGAAAGCGGAGTTCCGGGGCGGGCCGACCCGGACTACGGGTAAACGGCGTCAACTCCGTCGACTCCGCGAATATCCGTTGACGGGGAAAGCCTGGGTGGCTATACTTTGTATAGCCAATGGAGGTGAACCATGGTCACTCGAGTGCAACGGTGGGGGAACAGCCAGGGATTGCGCCTGGCCCGGCAGATCCTGGAGGATGCGCGGATCGGCGTCGGGGACGAGGTCGAGGTGACGGTCCGGGACGGCCAGATCGTCATCGCCCCATCCCGCCGGGTCCGTGGCCGGCATAGCCTGGAGGAACTGGTCTCCCGCATACCATCTAAACAGAAGGCGGCGGAAATGGACTGGGGCCCGCCCGCCGGGAAAGAGGCATGGTAGATGAAACGCTACCTCCCCCGGAAAGGCGACTTCATCGCGGTGAGCTTCGATCCCCAATCCGGCCACGAGCAGAAGGGACGCCGGCCGGCCCTGGTCGTCAGCAACACCCTCTTCAACGAGAAGACCGGACTGGCGATCGTCTGCCCCCTCACCACCACCGACCGCGGCTATCCCTTCCACGTGCCCGTCCGGGACAACCCGGAAGTCGCCGGCTTCGTGATGGCCGAGCAAGTCAAATCCATCGACTACCAAGCCCGCCAGGCCAAGCGGATCGGCCACGCCTCGGCGGACGTGCTGGACGAGGTCCTCTCCATCCTGGACGCGTGCCTGTATTGAGGAGAATCCAAGATCTCGCGAGAAGATCTGGTGTCAGGCTCGGTCACGAAAGCGGGGTTCGGGACTCGGGGCTCGAAATTTCATAGTGCCGGGCTCGGTAACAAATTTTGGAGGCGGATCCCTCCGCGCCCATCCGCGTGGATCCGCGTCTGATTCCATCTGGTCCCTGGTCCGCGATCGACGCGGATTTCCGCGGATTAGCCCTCCGACTGGTTTCCGGAAATTCCCGCACTTCGTTTCATTCGTCCGCATCCAACAAGTATTGATAGACCGCATGGTCAACTCATTTTCGATCGGGAGGCCCTGATTGAAGGAAATGACGGAGCAGTCCTCATCTCGGCCCATGGGGCTCCGCGCCCTGCCGGCCACGGTGCTGGCGCTGGGGCTGGTGAGCCTGTTCACCGACCTGTCCAGCGAGATGATCTACCCGCTGCTGCCGGTGTTCCTGACCGCCGTGCTGGGCGCCGGGGCGCTGGCGCTGGGGGTGATCGAAGGGGTGGCCGAGTCGACGGCCGCCGTGCTGAAGCTGGCCTCCGGCATCTGGGCGGACCGGCTCTCGCGCCGCAAGCCGCTGATCCTGGCCGGCTACGGGCTGGCCAGCGTCGTGCGCCCGCTCATCGGGCTGGCCCGCGCCTGGCCGTTCGTCCTGGCCATGCGCTTCGCCGACCGGATCGGCAAGGGCCTGCGCACCTCGCCGCGCGACGCCCTCATCGCCGACGTGACCCCCGCCGACCGGCGCGGCGCCGCCTACGGCTTCCACCGGTCCATGGACCACGCCGGCGCCGTGCTGGGCCCGCTGGCGGCGGCCCTCCTGCTGACCTGGGCCGGCCTGCCGCTGCGCCAGGTGTTCCTGCTGGCGGCCGTCCCCGGCGTCTTTGTCCTGCTGACCATCCTGCTCGGGATCAAGGAGAAACCGCGGGAGATCCCCGCCTTCGACGGCGCGCGGCCGCTATTGGGCCACTGGAACGAGCTGGGCCCGGACTTCCACCGCTTCCTGCTGGCGGTGGGCGTGTTCACCCTGGGCAACTCGGCCGACGCTTTCCTGCTGCTGCGCCTGACGAAGGCCGGCATCGCCCCGGCGATGGTGGCGGTCCTGTGGTCGCTGCACCACGTGGTGAAGATGGCCGCCACCGCCATCGGCGGCAAGATGTCCGACCGCTGGGGCCGCCGCCGGCCGATCCTGGCCGGCTGGGCGGTCTACGCCGCGGTTTACCTGGCCTTCGGCGTGGTGGAGCAACGCTGGGCCCTGGTCACGGTGTTCATGGTCTACGGCATCTACTTCGGCCTGACCGAGCCGGCGGAGAAGGCGTGGGTGGCCGACCTCGTCCCCGCGGACCGCCGCGGCTCCGCCTTCGGCTGGTACCACGCCGCGGTGGGCCTGGCGGCCCTGCCGGCGAGCCTGGTGTTCGGGCTGATCTGGGACAAGTGGGGATCCCTGGCCGCCTTCGCCACGGGCGCGGCGCTGGCGGCCGCCGCGGCGCTGCTGCTGCTGCGGGTCGGGGAAGGGGAGTCATTCAACCGCAAAGGCGCCAAGGACGCGAAGGCAAGCTGAACGCTGAACGTCGAACTTCGAACTCTGAACGCTGAACGGGGAATCAACCTCCTACTGAAGAACCTGAGTTCCCCGTTCGATGTTCAGCGTTCGGCGTTCAACGTTCGATGTTGGATTCCGTTTGCCTTTGCGGACTTGGCGCCTTTGCGGTTCAATCGGCTTTAGAGAGTTCGTCGAGGGCGATGCGGACGATCTCCTCGACCATGGGGCCGCAGGTCTCGGCGTGCAGCCGGCGCAGGGCTTCCGGCGGGTTCGGCTGGTTGAAGTCCATCCCGCTCAGCAGCCGGCAGTCCAGCGCGCCGAAGCGCTGCCGGAAGCGGCGGAAGATGACCTCGGTGACGCGGTAGGAGCGGTCCCGAGTCTCCTTGTCATCCGGGCGCAGGCGGCCGATGCGCAGTCCCACGGCCATGGCGCAGCCGGTGAGGCAGCCGCACAGCAGGCCCTGCCGGGCGATGCCGCCGCCGAACGTCGCCGCCGCCCGCTGCCAGGGGGGCGCCTCGCCGTGGTCGTCCCCGGCCAGGGCCAGCAGCACCGACTCGGCGCAGTTGAAGCCCCGGTCGTAGAGTAGCCGGGCGGTCGCCGCCGGATCCGGCCGGGTGTTGGAAGGGGCTTCCGGTTCAAGCTTTTCCATGATTCCTCCCTGGTCGGCGCCGCTGCCGGCCCGCATGGAGATGGTCGCAGAACCAGAGGATACGGAGTCCGGCCCTGGAAGTCAACCTTGGCCATCACCATCACCGCTCCCGATCCGGTCGGAACTCTCCGCCGCGTGGCGCAAGCTTCCTGGATCCTTCCGGAAAGTCGCGTATGGATCTGTGGAAACGGAGATCCATCGATGATAAAATCCGCCGAGCCTGGGCATTGCGATTCTGTCCGCCGGAAAGGGGATGATGTCAATCCGACCATTCTTCCGACTGCTGCCGATCCCGTCGATCGGTCTGTCCCTCGCCATCGCGATCCTCCTGCTGGCCGGCCGCCCGGTGCGCGGACAGGAGCTGGAGCCCCGGGCGTACTCGATCTCGCCGGTGGGGATGAACTTCGCCGTCGTGGCGTTCACGCGTTCCACCGGCGACATCAACTTCGACCCCTCGGTGCCCGTCGAGAATGCCCACGCGCACATCCAGAACCTGGCCTTCGGCTACTTCCGCTCCATCGATTTCTTCGGCCGGTCGGCCAATGTCTCCGTGCTCGTGCCCTACACGTGGGGCACCATCGACGGGGATTACTTCGGCGAGTACACCAAGATCCGCCGCTCCGGGCTGAGCGACCCCTTTTTCCGCTTCGCGGTGAACCTCTACGGCGCCCCGGCCATGGACATGAAGGAATTCTCCACCTTCACCAAGAAGACGATCATCGGGGCCAGCGTGACGGTGTCGGCCCCGCTCGGCCAGTACGATCCCGCCAAGGTCATCAACCTGGGCGGGAACCGCTGGACCATTAAGCCGGAGGTCGGCCTGTCCCGGACTTTCGGAAAGTACTTCGTCGACGTTTACGGCGGGGTGCGGTTCTACACCGCCAACGACGACTTCCAGGGGCGCACGCGCAAGCAGGACGCCGTGGGGAGCGTGCAGATGCATGTGGGGTACAACTTCAAGCCCCGCCTCTGGCTGGCCGGCGACGCCAACTTTTTCTGGGGCGGGCAGTCCACCATCGACGAGGTCCGGAAATTCGACCGGCTGCAGAACTCCCGGGCGGGCGTGACGCTGGCGGTGCCGGTGGACCGGCACAATTCGATCAAGTTCAACGTCAGCGAGAGCATCACGCAGAGCGTCGGGGGGAATTTCCTGACCCTGGGCGTGGCCTACCAGTATGCCTGGGGCGGCAAGCGTTAGATCCCACCACGAAATACACGAAACACCCGAAAGGGATCAATCCGCAATCCGGAATCCGCAATCCGAACCACGAACCACACGAACCACACGAAAGGTTGCACCCCCGGGCTGAATGGATCAATGGATTGCGGCTAGAGGTTGCGCCGCTTTTTCGTGTGCAAATAATTGATCCGATTATAGGAATTAAATGATCGGCTTCCGGTCATCCGTCATCGGTCATCCGTCATCGGTCGATTACGAGCACGAAGGGGGAGGGGGATCAGTCGAAATCGAAGATGTTGCCGGGGGCGAGGATCAGGGCGGGGTCGAGCTGGCGCTTGAACGCCTTCATCCACTCGATGGCCTGCGGCGGCAGAGAGTAGGGCAGGTATTCCTTCTTGACCTTCCCCACGCCGTGCTCGGCGCTGATGGTGCCGCCCTCGGCCTGCACCAGCCGGCACATGGCGTGGGCGGCCCGGTGGGCCCGCTCGCGGTCCTCCGCGTCGGCTGCCAGCAGGTTGACGTGGGGGTGGCCGTTGCCGATGTGGCCGAAGCAGTAGATCGCTTCGGCCCCCTCGCGGCGGCACAGCGCCCGGGCCTGGGGCAGCACCGCGCCGATGCGCCGCCAGTCCACCGCCCAGTCCGTGGAGAGCTTGCCCCCGCCGGATGCCTTGGCCAGCACCCCCTGCTCGTTCAGGGTGGCCGGGATGGCGTGCCGCCAGTCGCGCATTTCCTGGCGCCGGGCGGCGGTGTCGCCCACCATGGTGGCGTCCACCAGCGCGCCCAGGGCCTCCAGCCGATCGGCCCACTCCTCCAGCAGCAGGTGCAGGCCGCCCTCGGGCGCCTCCTGCTCGATGAAGAGCACGCCGCCCGCGTCCGCCGGCACGACGAACGATTGGGTGTCGCGGAGCAGATCCAGGCAGGCGTTGTCGAAGTACTCCAGGCAGCGCACCCCCACGCCGCGGAAGCGGATGGCTGTCGCGGCGGCGAGGGCGGAGGCCTCGTCGGGGAAGAAGGCGTAGAGCGCCAGGTAGTCGGGCGGCAGCGGCAGGCACTGCAGCTCGATCTCCGTGATGACGCCGAGGGTGCCCTCCGAGCCGATGAAGAACTGGACCGGGTCCTGGAAGCCGAAGAAGCCGGTGGCGTTCTTGTCGACGGCGGCCGCCTTCAAGTCCAGGGTTTCACCGGTGGCCAGGACCACCCGCAGCCGGCGGATCCATCGCCGGATGGCCCCATACTTCAGGGTGCGGGCGCCGGAGGCGTTGGTGGCCACGGCGCCGCCCACCGTGCAGTCGTTCTCGCTGGTGGGATCCACCGGGAAGAAAAGGCCCTGCCGCTCCAGCTCCCGCTTCAGCTCGCCCAGGTTCGCGCCGGGCTGGCAGACCGTGGTCAGGGCGTCGGGCTGGACGTCCGCGAGCGCGTCCATCCGTTCCAGGCTCAATAGGTATCCCCGCGGTCCGACGCAGCTGCCGGTGGTGGCGGACCGCAGCCCGACCGGGGTCAGGGGATGCCGGTTGGCCGTGGCCCACTGCAGGATCTCGCGCACCTCGGCCTCGTCGCGCGGGCGGAAGAGGCCCTCCGGGGCGCCGCGGTAGCCCAGGGCGTCGGTGTTGTACCCGTCGAGGATCTCGGGGTCGGTGATGGGATTCACCATAGCGCCCTTTTACCGCAAAGGCGGGAAGAAGGCAAAGGCAGAAATTCAAAACGAACATCGAACATCGAACGCTGAACATCGAACGTCGAAGTCAATCCGGAGCTGGAAACGGTTCAATTTGTTGGAAAAACTGGTTTTACTTCGATGTTCGATGTTGGATGTTCAATGTTCGATGTTCGTTCGGGACGATGTGAATCAGCTCTCGGCCAAGCGGGCGAGGAAATCAGACTCGGTCAGCACAGCGACGCCAAGGGACTGCGCCTTCGTCAGTTTGGAGCCGGCTTCGGCGCCCACCACCACGTAGTGCGTCTTCTTGCTGACCGAGTTGGTGACGGCGCCGCCCAGGGCGCGGATCTTCTCGGCGGCCTCCTCCCGGGTCAGGCTCTCCAGCGTCCCGGTTAGGACGAAGGTCTTGCCCCGGAAGAACGCCGCCGCGGCGGACTCCGGCGGGGGCGCCACCACCTCGGGCTCGTCCAGGCGCAGGCCGGCGACGCGCAGCCGCTCCACCAGCGCCCGGTTGGCCTCTTCGGCGAAGAAGGCGGCCACGCTGCCGGCCACCACCTCGCCGACCTCCTCCGTGGTCTGCAGCTCCTCGCGCGACGCGGCCATCAGCCGGTCGAGCGTGCCGAAGCGCGCCGCCAGCAGCTGCGCCGTCCGCTCGCCCACGAAGCGGATGCCCAGCCCGAACAGCAGCCGGTGCAGCGGATGGGCCTTGCTGGCCCCGATCTCGCGGAAGAGGTTTTCGGCGGACTTGCGGCCCATCCGCTCGAGGGCGACCACGGCCTCGAAGTCCAGGCCGTAGAGGCCGGCCAGGTCCTTCACCAGGCCCGTGTCCACCAGCTGGTCCACCAGCGCCTCGCCCAGCCCCTCGATGTCCATGGCCCGGCGGGAGGCGAAGTGCAGCAGCGAGCCCTTGAGCTTGGCCGGGCAGTCGGCGGTGACGCAGCGGGCGATGGCCTCGCCCTCCGGCCGGTAGACGTCGCCGCCGCAGACCGGGCAGCGGCCGGGCATGCGGAATTCCGGCAGCTCACCCTCGCGGCGGCTCGTGATCACCTGGACCACCTTGGGGATGACCTCGCCGCCCTTCTCGATGAGCACCCAGTCGCCCACCCGGACGTCCAGGCGACGGACCTCGTCCTCGTTGTGCAGGGTCGCCCGCTGCACCGTGGAGCCGTCGAGGAAGACCGGGTCGAATTCCGCGACGGGAGTCAGCGCGCCGGTCCGGCCCACCTGGACGGCGATGGCGCGGACCTGCGTCGTGGCCTGCTTGGCGGGGTACTTGTAGGCGATGGCCCAGCGGGGGATCTTGGCCGTGGCGCCCATCATCTTCTGCAGGGCGGTGTCGTCGACCTTGAACACGAGGCCGTCGATCTCCACCGGCAGGCCGTGGCGCAGGGCGTCCACCTCGTCGATGACCCGGCGGACCTCTTTCAGGCCGGTGCAGATCCGCGGCGGCTCGCTGGTCCGGAAGCCGAACCGGGAGAGCCACGCGAGGCAGGCGGAGTGGGTGGGGAAGGGCGGCTCGCCGTTCACCAGCAGGCCCCAGGCGTAGAAGTCCAGCTTGCGCCCCGCCACCACCTGCGGGTCCAGGGTGCGGATGGTGCCGGCGGCAGCGTTGCGCGGATTGGCGAAGGTCGGCTCGCCGCGCTCCTGGCGGGCGCGGTTCAGCGCCTCGAAGCGGGCCAGCGGCATGATCACCTCGCCGCGGACCTCGATCGGGACGGACCGGGGGTCCAGCGGATTTGAGAGCCGGGAGGTGCGGTCCTCCAGCGCCAGCGGGATCGTTCGGATGGTGCGGACGTTGGGGGTGACGACCTCGCCGCGCACGCCGTCGCCGCGGGTGACGGCCCGCTCGAGCCGGCCGCCCTGGTACAGGAGGGCCATGCTGAGGCCGTCGAACTTCAGCTCGGCCGAGTAGGCGAAGTCGGTCCCCGGCACCAGCCGGCGGGCGCGGGCGTCGAACTCCTTCACTTCCTCGAATGAGTAGGCGTTGTCCAGGCTGAGCATCGGGGCGGAGTGGACGTGGACCGGGAAGCCCTCCGCCGGCTCGCCGCCCACGCGCTGGGTGGGCGAGTCGGCGGTGACCAGCTCGGGGTGCGCCTCCTCCAGCTCCCGCAGCCGCCGCATGAGCCGGTCGAATTCGTAGTCGGAGATCTCCGGGCTGTCCAGCACGTAGTAGCGGTGCTCGTGGTGCCGGATCTCGGCCCGCAGCCGCTCGATCTCGGCCTGGATGCCCGGGGGGGCGGCCACCGCAGCCTCCTACTCCTCCGCTTCGGCGGGGGCCTCGGCGGCGGGGGATATCAGGGGCAGGCTCACGCCCATCTTCTCGCGCACGGCCGCCTCGAGCTTCTCGGCGATGTCGGCGTTCTCCTTGAGGAACTGCTTGACGTTCTCGCGCCCCTGGCCGAGCTTGGTGTTCTCGAAGGAGAACCACGATCCGCTCTTGTCGATGACCTTCAGGTTGGTGGCCAGGTCGAGCGTGTCGCCCTCGCGGGAGATGCCCTCGCTGTAGATGATGTCAAACTCGGTCTCGCGGAAGGGCGGGGCGATCTTGTTCTTGACCACCTTCAGCTTGGTGCGGTTGCCGATGACCGCCTCGCCGACCTTGATGGAGCCGATCCGGCGGATGTCCACCCGGATGCTGGCGTAGAACTTGAGCGCCCGGCCGCCGGTGGTCACCTCGGGATTGCCGAACATGATGCCGATCTTCTCCCGTACCTGGTTGATGAAGATCAGGCAGGTCTTGGACTTGGACACGATGGCGGTGAGCTTGCGCAGCGCCTGGCTCATCAGCCGCGCCTGCAGGCCCATAAAGGAGTCGCCCATCTCGCCGTCCAGTTCGGCCTTGGGAACGAGGGCCGCCACCGAGTCGATGACGATGATGTCGACGGCGCCGCTGCGGACCAGCAACTCGGCGATTTCCAGGGCCTGCTCGCCGTGGTCGGGCTGGCTCACCAGCAGCTCCTCGGTGTCCACGCCCAGCTTCTTGGCGTAGATCGGGTCGAGGGCGTGCTCGGCGTCGATGAAGGCCGCCGCGCCGCCCTGCCGCTGGGCGGCAGCGATGGCGTGCAGAGCCAGGGTGGTCTTGCCGCTGGACTCCGGGCCGTAGATCTCGATGATGCGGCCCTTCGGCCAGCCGCCCACGCCCAGGGCCGCGTCGATGGAGAGCACCCCCGTCGGGATGACCGGGATGTCCAAGTCGCGCGGCCGCTGGCCGAGCTTCATGATCGAACCCTTGCCGAACTGCCGTTCGATCTGGGTCAGGGCCATCTCGATGGCGCGGTTCTTCTGGTCTTTCTCGTTGTTGGACATGGGTATCCTCCGGGTAGTTAGGGTTCGAAATCCTGGATTTCCGACATGAGCAGACCCATCAGGTTCTCCATCTCCCGGTGCAGCCGGGAGGTGAAGATGCGGGAGGGGGCCTCCGCGGCCTGCTCCGGCGCGCCGTCCTGCAGCTGCCGGATCACGCCCTCCCAGCGGGCGTTGCGCTGGATGGCCTGCCGGAAGTGGGCCGCGGCTTCCTTCGCCTGGTTCTGGCGGAGGTGGATCATCCCGCTCAGGAAGTGCTGGAACCCGCCGGCCCGCTCGTTCCGGGCCGTCTCCCGCGACCATGTGGCCGCCCGCTCCGGGTGGCGGCCCAGGCAAAAGGCCATGGAGCTGAGCAATGAAACCTCCGGCAGCGCCCGGCAGCGGTACGCCTTCCGGAAGGTTGCGCCGGCCCGGTCGAACTCCTGGTTGAGGAAGTGGGCGGCGCCCAGCAGGAAGTGCGCGGCGAACGACGCCGGCGCCTGCCGGCAGGCCTTCGCGAGGCTCTCCCGGGCGGCGGGGTAGTCCCCCCGCTTGAGCTGGATCAGCGCCCGCATCAGCCCGGCCGCGACGTAGCCGGGGCGCAGCGCCGCCAGGCGGTCCAGCATCCGCTCGGCGGCGGAGTATTCGCCCACTATGAAGTGGATCTCCGCCAGCACCTGGAGCAGGCGGGGGTTCTCCGGGTCCAGGCGCAGGGCCCGGTGCAGGTGCCGCAGCCCCTTGTGGTGGGCCGGGGTGTAGAGCAGCGGGATGGCCAGCCGCAGACAATGCTTGAACTTGCGGGCCTCCGGGCCCTGGAAGTGGTCCAGGATCGCCGCCGTGCGCTCCTGCAGCTCCTGGCGCTGCTCGTAGCCGAAGATCTGCGCCTGCAGCTCCAGCCGCACCTTCCGCTCCAGGTTCTTGCGGTTGACCACGCCGGCCTTGTCGAGCGCCTCCAGCAACTGCTCCACCGTCATGAGGAGGTGGAGGTTGTTGAAGGACTGTTTGCCGAGGTAGTCCGTCAGCTCTTCGAGGTTCTTCTCCGAGCTGCGTAGGTTCAGCTCCAACGAGGAGATCCGGCCCAGCTCCTCGTCGTCCAGCATGAAGCTGACTTCCTCCTTGAGGTGCTGGGGCACCAGCGGCGGCATGAGCTCGGCCTGGCAGCGGCGGCAGCGCGTCGCCAGGTCCGGGTTCAGGGTATGGCATTTCTGGCAGATGTTCATGGACCGGGGGGCTCCGTTCAGCTCTGGTATTCGTAGAAGCCGCGCCCGCTCTTGCGGCCGAGCCAGCCGGCGTCGACCATTTTGCGCAGCAGCGGGCAGGGTCGGTACTTCGGGTCGCGGAAGCCCTCGTAGAGGACCTCCAGGATGTTTAGGCAGACGTCCAGGCCGATGAAGTCGGCCAGGGTCAGCGGGCCCATGGGGTGGTTCATGCCCAGCTTCATGACGGTGTCGATGGCCTCGCGGTTGGCCACGCCCTCCATCAGGGCGAAGATGGCCTCGTTGATCATGGGCATCAGGACCCGGTTGGAGATGAAGCCGGGGAAGTCGTTGACCTCGACCGGCACCTTGCCGAACTGCTCGCTCAGCTCCCGGGTGACGCGATAGGTGTCGTCGGAGGTGGCAATGCCGCGGATGATCTCCACCAGCTTCATCAGCGGCACCGGGTTCATGAAGTGCATGCCGATGACCCGGTCGGGCCGGGTCGTCGCCGCGGCCAGGCGGGTGATGGCGATGGAGGAGGTGTTGCTGGCCAGGATCACCTCGGGCCGGCAGATCTTGTCCAGGCGGCCGAAGATTTCAGCCTTCACGCCGAAATCCTCGAACACGGCCTCCACGGCGAAGTCGGCCGCGCCGGCCGCCTCCAGCTCCGTGGCGGTGGCGATGCGAGCCAGGGCCTGGTCCCTCTGCTCGGCGGGGATCACGCCCTTCTCCACGAATTTCGCCAGGCTCTTGGTGATGGCGGCTTTCGCCCGGTCCAACTGGGAAGGCTGGGCGTCGATCAGGCAGACCTGCAACCCGGCTGTGGCGGCGACCTGGGCGATGCCGTTGCCCATGGTCCCGGCTCCGATCACGGCGAACGTTTGAATGGCCATCGGGTCCCTCCTCTGAAATGTGTCCGGCGGCGCGGGGCCGCGGTCCGCCCGGTCAGGACGACTGCCGGGACTTGAACTCCTCGATCTTGTCGTCGGGGCCGATCACGATCAGGACGTGGCCGGCCTTGAGCACGTCGTCCGGCCCCGGCAGGATGTAGGTGTGCTCCTCGTCCTGGGAGATCACTTCCTTCAGGGCGATGATGTTGAGCGAGTACTCCCGCCGCATGTTGGCCTCCCGGATGGTCTTGCCTGCCAGCGAGTCGGGCGTCGCCACCTCCAGGATGGAGATCCCGTCCCCCAGCTGGATCTGGTCCAGCACGCGCTTGTGGCCGATCCGGTCGGCGATCCGCACCGCCATCTGCTTCTCGGGGTAGACCACCTCGGTGGCGCCGATCTTCTTGAGGATCTTGCCGTGGGTGTCGTTGATGGCCTTGACCACGATGTTCTTAACTCCCAGCTCGGTCAGGTGCAGGGTGATGAGGATCGAGGCGTCGATCTTGTCGCCCACGCTGATCACGGCGTAGTCGACGTCGGTGAGGCCAAGGGCTTCCAGCGTCTCCCGGTCGGTGGCGTCCGCGGTGATGCACTGGGTCGCCACGTCGCGCGCCCGCTGGACCAGCTCCTCGGAGATGTCGATGGCGATCACCTCGTGCCCCTTCTGGAACAGCGAGTTGGCCACGCTGGAGCCGAACGTTCCCAAGCCAATGATGGCGTATCTGCCCATGAATTCCCCACGCGGAAAAATCAGTCCGGCATTATATCACATCCGCCGCCGTTATCCCGGCCTTCGTGCGCAATCTATCAAACGGATGAGTTTCGTTCTGTTCCGATTTTTTTTGCGGAATCCGCCGAAGAACCCGTCCGCTCAGGAAAAAAAACTTGACAAGCAGGGGCCGCTGGGGTAAAAAATGCTGCTTCTGTCCACGGTCTTTTCAGGGGCTATAGCTCAGTTGGAAGAGCACTTGACTGGCAGTCAAGGGGTCAGGGGTTCAAGTCCCCTTAGCTCCACCATTCATACGGACGCCCTCCCCCGCGGGAGGGCGTTGTCGTTTCCGTGGAGCGGCGAGGGGTCCGGCCGCGGGAGCTATTCCGCCGGGGCCGCCTCCTTCTCCTCCTTCCAGGGGACATTGTAGGCGGCCGCGACGGCGCCGAGCTGGCCGCGGAGCTTGGCCCAGCCGATCTTCACCGAACCGGGCAGGGTGCGGCTGTCCATGAATTTTCCGACCGCGTCGCCGGTGCGCAGGATATCACCCACCAGCTTGTTCGCTTCTTCCCGGGCGAGCGGATCGGCCAGCTTGTCCTTCAGCTTCCCGACGGAATCGGTCATGCTCTTCAGCGACTCACGGGCGTTTTCCCGCATCTTCTTGTCCACCGTGAGGTCCTTCGACAGGGCCTTGTCGAGGGTGTCCCGATACTGTTCCCCCGCCTTTTTGAGCTGGTCGAGCTGCTTCTTGAGCTGCTTGTCGTCGAGCCGGTTCGGGCGGCCGGACGCGCCTTCGCCGCTCCAGGTCACGCCGTACGCCTTGCCCAGGCGGTCCAGATGGCTCTTCACGGCCGCCCACTGCCGGTCGGCGCCGGTGACCAGGGGGTTGGCATGCATGAAGCGGTCGATGTAACCCGCCCGCAGGAACACGCTCTCCGCGTCGGCGGCCGTGGAGCGGTCCCCGTAGCCGTCCTTCAGCCGCTTGGCCGCGTCGCGCAGGTCCTTCACGTACTGCTGGACGGAGGCGTCGCCGGCGCCGGTGTCCAGGGACGTATTCTTCAGCTTGTCCTTGGCGGCGTCCTGAAAGTCCTTGATGCTTTCCTCCAGGTCTTTCAGGAGCGGCTTCATCTCCTTGTCGGTGATGCGCTCCGGCGCCGGGGATTGGGCGGCGGCGGCCAGCGCCAGTCCGGCGGCGAAGACCAGGCTCAAGAAAACTCGGTGGTGGCGGATCATGGCTCCTCCTGAACGGGTTCGATGGAGGAGATTGTATTCCACCCGGGGCGTTCGGTGCAATCGGGATTGCCATGGTATCAGATTGCCATGGTATCAGGCTCGGTCACGATTCATCTCGCCTGGAGCGCCCATGGAAATGAATGCAATGGTGAATGCAATGGTGTCAGGAATGCAATGGTGTCAGGCTCTGTCACAATGCAATGGTGTCAGGCTCTGTCACAAGCGAGGCATATTTCAAATGGAAGAACCTCATTTTCCGATTTGATCTTTCTATGGCGTCCCGGTGGCATGATCGGCGGGTGGGGAGGCGCA
Source organism: uncultured Acidobacteriota bacterium (assembly GCA_964412195.1). Lineage (GTDB taxonomy): Bacteria > Acidobacteriota > JAAYUB01 > JAAYUB01 > JAAYUB01 > CAYPNP01. Next base: position 61,215 of record CAYPNP010000026.1, read on the forward strand.
CACCGGGAGCGGCGGCCCGCCCCGATTGCCCGTTCTGCTTGAATGAGATTGGATTCCCGGGACGGACAGTGCAGATTTACGGATCATTCAGCTGATCGATGGGCACCGGACCGCGAGCGCGGTCGGAGTGAATGGGCCATCAGTAGATGATCTGGCACATGGGCAGGAGCAGCATGCTGTAGCGTTCGACCTCGAGCTTCCAGCTGCGGAGGTGGAGGGCGCGGATCTGCTCCTGCAGCCCCTTGAGGTCGTGCTGAAGCCGCGGACGATCGTCGTCTGCGGCTTTCCCCAGCCAGGAATGCAATGGTGTCAGGCTCTGTCACAATGCAATGGTGTCAGGCTCTGTCACAAGCGAGGCATATTTCAAATGGAAGAACC
>CAYPNP010000027.1:0-23107 GCA_964412195.1 uncultured Acidobacteriota bacterium
TGGTCCAGGGGGGTCCCGTTGCCCGGCACGCCGTCGCCGGCGATGTTGGTGGCGGCGACGGTCACGGTGTAGGCGCCGGACACGCCGGCCGGCACGAAGACGCTCTCCACGTTGTTCTTCAGGTCGGCGGCGCCGCCGGTGGCCGAGTTGGCGCCGCTGAAGACGTTGCCGTAGAAGGTCTGTCCGCCCACGGTCACGGTCAGGTCCAGGTTGTTGATGTAGGCGTTGCCGCTGGTGGGTCCCGGCGGGTCGGTCCAGGCCAGGGTCACGCGGAAGGGCTGACCCGCGTCCTGGACGTTGCCGGTGATGAGGCGGTTCTGCCCGGAGGCGGTGAAGACCTGGGTCTGGTCGATCATCACCCGGGCGACGCCGTCGAAGGCCCGGGTCAGGTCCACCTCGCCCATGCCCTGGCTGTTGGAGTAGAGGTTGTCATTGGCGCCGGCGCCGTTCATGTAGCGGGTGGAGTTCATCAGGTAGGCCTTGTTCATGGCCGGGCTGGGCGCGGCCTTGCTGTGGTTGAGGAACCATTGCCGGAGCAGCGCCGAGGCGCCGGCCATGCCCGGGGTGGAGTGGCTGGTGCCGGTGGAGGACGTGGTCCACTGGCCGGTGGTGGGCCAGAAGTCGGACGTCCCGGGCCCGGCGCAGACGCCGGTGGCGTCGAAGCAAGCGTCGGCCTGACCCTGCGCCGGCGGGCTGGCGATCGGGAACACGCCGCCGCTGACGTGGGTGCCGGGGGCCTGGATGTCGGGTTTGATGCGGCCGTCGTCGCAGGGGCCGCGGCTGGAGTAGGTGGCCACGTCGTTGGCGCTGTTGGCGGCGGAGTCGCCGTAGCCGCACTGGTCGGCCGCGCCGAAGGGGTGAACATTCTCGGCCGCGCCGATGGTGAACACGTTCTTGCCGGTGCCGGGGGAGCCGATGGTGTTGGCGCTGGAGCCGGAATTGCCGGCGGAGAACAGGATCACCATCTCCTGGTTGCCGCCGGTCCCGGACTGGGCGTCGCGGACGGCCGTGTCATAGGCTTGGGAGTCGCTGTTGTAAGCGCCGCCCACCGCCGCGCCCCAGCTGTTGGTGCTGATCCGGGCGCCGCTGGCGTACGCGTCGCTTTGCAGGGTGGTGAAGTTGGGATAGGTGTAGTCCGGGTCGAAGATGACCGACGAGCCCACCTTGACCCAGGGGCAGATGCCCAGGCCGTAGTGGTAGCCGCTGGCATCCTGGTGGTAGGTGGTGGTCAGGGTGTTGTAGCCGGCGACGATGTGGGCATTCAGGTTACCGTGGCCGTCGCAGCCCTTGCCGCCGCTGCTGCCCGCCGATCCGTAGGTCCGGTTGTAGCTCACCCGGCTGGTGCCCGGCTTGACGCCCTCCACGTACAGGGCGAAGTGGTTGGGTGACGTGGTGGCGTTGTCGAGGCCGCTGTCGGTCACGTCCACGGCGAACCCGGACGAGGTGAACTGCTGTTGGGTGAAGCCCAGGCCGAGCAGCCAGCTCAGGTAGCCCGGGCCGGTGGGCACGTTGCCGGTGAGGTAGTTCCGCATGATCTGGCCTTGCCGCTCGTCGTTCAACTCCGGCACGTACCAGGGCTGGACGGAGACCACGTCCGGCCGGGCGGCCAGTTCGGGAAGCCGTTCCTCCGGCACCAGCACGGTCACGTTGCGGTAGCTCAAGTTCGAGTAATCCTGGAGCACCTTGCCCAAACCGTATTTCCGGATCAGGGCCACCGTGGCGTCGTTGGCCTTGGCGTCCTGGACCAGTTGGAAGGTGTAAGCGTCGGGCGGCTGCTCGTCCTTGCCGATGTCCTCGGGTCGGGCGCCGGGCTGGATCCGGTAATCCACCAGGTAGTCGCCCTCCCACTGGACGTGGGACTTGGCGTCGGCCATGGCCCGGATTCGGCCGAGGGCCGCCGCGTCCCCGTACACCAGGTAGGCGTTGTAGGGGATGTAGGTGACCACTTGGGCGCCGGTGGCCTGCAGATCCGCAAACCACTGGGGCTGGATCGGTCCGGCGAACTGCACCAGGTGCAGCCGCCGGCCGGAGAACACCTCCACGGTCTTCGGCCGCACCGGGGCCAGGCCGGGGGCGGTGGGCAGCCAGCCGGTGTTGAGGGCGATGTGGTCGTACTCGTCGCAACGGAGCTGGCCCCGTTCGCCGGCCACGTCCGCGGCGGCCTGCCAGTCCACTTCCAGGAGCTGGTAGGAGCCGTAGTCGGCCACCAGGCGGCCGCCGAACTCGGTCCGCAGGCGCTCGGCCAGGGCGGGGTCATTGACCTGGAGCTTGACCCGCTCGGGGGCGGCGGCCAGGAGCGATCCAACCATGGCGGAGAGGAAGAGACAGCACAGAACGGTGGAAACGCGACGTGTGTTCATAGAGCCTCGTCTTATAAGGAAAGAATGTGACTCCATCCTCTCACAGGTGGGAAACCATTGGCAACAGGATAAAGTTCGGACGGCTCACGCCGGTGAGGGCGGACCGGACCGGTTTGGAGACACTCCAAATCCGGCAATCTGTTGTATACTGAAAGCAACATTACGCTTGAGACAGATTCAACCGCCGCCTGGAAGGCGGTGAGCATACGAAGGCGACACCGATTCCGAGGGGGAACCATGCCGAGACAGCCCAAAAAGCGACAGCCGGAGGCGCCTGACAATGTCCAGTCCGCCATCTTCCAGATCGCCGAAGCGGCTTTCTTCACGCAGAACCTGGACGAGCTGTTCCGGGAGATCCACCGCATCATCAGCGGGCTGATGGAGGCGCGCAATTTCTATATCGCCCTGGTCGACCCGGCGACGGGCCGGCTGGAGGCGCCCTACTTCGTGGACGAGTACGATCCCCAGCCCAGCGCCGGTGATCTCCAGGGCGGGATGACCGAATACGTCCTGCGCACGGGCCAGCCGGTGCTGGCCTCGCCCGAGGTGTTCGCGGAATTGGTGTCGAGGGGGGAAGTCGAATCGATCGGCACGCCCAGCATCGACTGGCTGGGCGTGCCGCTGATCACGGCGGCCGGCCTCATCGGCGTGCTGGTGGTGCAGTCCTACCGCGAGGGAGTCCGCTACTCGGAGAAGGACAAGCAGCTCCTGATTTTCGTGTCCCACCAGGTGGCCATGGCCATCGAGCGGAAGCGCGCGGAGGAAGCGCTGCGCGAGAAGACGGACGAGCAGCGGACGCTCCTGGCCGCCCTCAAGCAGCAGCGGGATTTCCTGCGGACTCTCAGCGACAACATCCCCGACCTGATCTGGGCGAAGGGCGCGGACGGTAAATACCTGTTCGTCAACCAGGCCATGTGCGACGTCCTGCTGAAGTGCAACAGCCCGGACGAGGCCGTGGGCAAGACAGACCTCTTCTTCGCCGAGCGGGTGCGGGCGCGCGGTCACCGCCACGATTTCGGGGAGATGTGCATCGGCACCGACCAGGTGATCTACGACACGCGGAAGCCGGCCAAGTTTGATGAGTACGGGCACATCCAAGGGGAGTTCACCTGGCTCGAGGTCCACAAGGCGCCCTTCTACGACACCCGGGGCGAGATGATCGGTACGGTGGGCTGCGGCCGGGACATCACCAGCCGCATTCGGGACCGGGAAGCCTTGGCGGAAAGCGAGGAACGCTATCGGATGCTGGTCGATAACATGCCGAATCCGGTGATCGTGTACCGGGACGGGAAGCTCATCTATGCCAATCCGGCCTTGCTGGGCGTCTCGGGATACACGCTCGAGGAGTTGGCGGGCCGCTCCCCCCTGGAATTCCTTGGCCTCGAGTACCGCGGCCGCGCCGCGGAGATGATGACCCGCCGCGCCCAGGGAGAGAATCTCGGCGACTACGAAGTCGAGGCGATGACCAAATCAGGGGAGCGCCGGCACTGCATCGTCCGCGCCGCCCCGATCAAGTTCGACGGGCAGCCGGCCGTGGTGACCATCCTCCTCGACATCACCGAGCGCAAGCGGGCCGAAGACGAACTCCGCCGCACGCTGGCTCTCAACAAGGCCCTGCTGGACGCCGTCCCCGACCTGATGTTCCGCATCGACCGGGAAGGGCATTTCCGGGAGACCAAGCGGGAGGGCATCCCGGCGCAGACCTTCTATGTCCCCCCGGAGCAGTTCCTGGGGAAAACCGTCCGGGAGATCCTGCCGCCCCAGGTTGCGGATCAGACCATGGATGTCCTGGCGGAGGTCCTCCAGGCCGGGTCCCTGAAGTCCTTCGAGTACTCCATGGAGCTGGGCGGCGACAAGCGGTACTTCGAGGCCCGCCTCACCCCCTGCGGCGAGGATGAGGTCCTGGTAATCGTCCGGGAGATCACGGACCGGAAGCTGGCCGAGGAAGCTCTCCGGCAGTCGGAGGAGAAGTATCGGCTCCTGTTCGAAGGCTCCAAGGACATGATTTACATATCCACCCTGGACGGGCGCCTGCTGGACGTCAACCAGGCGGGCGTGACGCTGCTGGGGTTTTCCTCCAAGGAGGAGTTCTGCCAAGCGGGAGTGCTCGGCTGCTATCAACATCCGGCCGACCGGCGGCGATTCTCCGCGGCCATCGCCCGGGACGGCTTCGTGAAGGACTTCGAGCTGCCGCTCAAGTGCAAGGACGGCCGGCCGATCACGGTGCTCCTGACCGCCGACGCCATCCGGGACCCGGCCGGCGAGATCGCGGCGTACCGCGGGATCATCCGGGACATCACCGAGCGCCGCCGTCTGGAACAGCAACTGTTCCAGGTGCAGAAAATGGAGAGCATCGGCGCCATGGCCGGCGGCATCGCCCACGACTTCAACAATATCCTGGGAGTGATCCTGGGTTACTCCTCCTTCATGAAGACCAAGCTCGCGCCGGACCACCCGTTCTATAACTACGTGGACTCCATCGAGCGCGGCGCCCAGCGGGCCGCCGACCTGACCCTCCAGCTGCTGGCGTTCGCCCGGGGCGGGCGGATGGACACCAAGCCGGTCAACATCAACGCCATCGCGACCGAGACGGTGCAGTTGATCGCCCGGACCATCGACAAAAACATCGAGGTCCGGAGCCGCCTCACCCCCGGACTGCCGACGGTTCAGGCCGACGCCGCCCAGATCCAGCAGGTCTTCATGAACCTGTTCAACAACGCCCGCGACGCCATGCCGGAAGGTGGGGAGCTTCTGGTGGAAACCATGCGGGAAACGATCTCGAGCAAGGATTTGCGGGTCCGGACCGACGCGGAGCCCGGTGAGTACCTGGTGGTGGCGGTGTCGGACACCGGGGTGGGGATCGATAAGGAGAACCTGGAGCGGGTCTTCGAGCCCTTCTTCACGACCAAGGAGAAGGGGAAGGGCACCGGCCTCGGCCTGGCCATGGTCTACGGGGTGGTCAAGAACCACCGCGGTTTTGTCCGGGTGTACAGCGAAGTCGGGGTGGGGAGCACCTTCCGGGTGTACCTGCCCGTCAGCGGGGAGCCTGAGCCGATCGCTGCGCTGAAGGATGAGAAGACCCACCCCCTCGGCTCCGAAACACTGCTGGTGGTGGACGACGAGGCGGACATCCGGGACTTCATCCGGGACATCTTCACCGAGTACGGCTACCAGGTGCTGACTGCCTCCAACGGTCCGGAGGCGATCGAGATGTACCGCTCCCGCCCCGGCGGGATCGACCTGGTCATCCTCGACATGGTCATGCCCAGGATGGACGGGCGGGAGACCTTCCGGCGGCTCCGGGAGATCGATCCCGGCGTGCGGGCCCTGCTGTCGTCGGGCTACAGCCAGGACGGCCAGGCGCAGAAGATGATGGTGGAAGGCGTGCGGGGATTCCTCCAGAAGCCGTTTGAGGTGGACCTGTTGCTGACCACCGTGCGGGCAGTGCTTGGTCCGCGAAGAGAGAATTGAGGGGGGCAATCGAACATCGAACCTCAGCAATCGAACATCGAACACTGAACATCGAACATCGAAGTTAGATCAACTCCCCAATAGATGAGTCCAAAGCTGATAGTTGGGATTGTGGAAAACGACAGGTCCTCAATCCTCTTCGTGTCCTTTGTGCCTTTGTGGTGAGTTTCCCCCCACGAACCGGGAGCGGAAGCGCGCCATCTCCTCGAGCAGGCGCGGCGCGGCCATGGCACGCTGCCGGCAGGGCGGGAGGGACTGGAGGAACTGGCGCCCGTAGAACTTGGTGAGCACCCGGCCGTCGGCGATCACCACCAGGCCCCAGTCGTCGTGCGAACGGATCAGGCGGCCGAAACCCTGCTTCAGCTTGATGACGGCGTGGGGGACGGAGTAGTCCCGGAAGGGATTGCCCCCCTCCTGCTGGATTTTCTCCAGCCGGGCCTCCACCAGCGGCTCGGTGGGCACCTGGAAAGGCAGCTTGGTGAGGATGACGCACTGGAGGGCCTCGCCCTTGACGTCGACGCCTTCCCAGAAGCTGTCGGTGGCGAAGAGCACCGCTTGCTTGCGCTCCCGGAACTCCTCCAGCAGCTGGTGGCGGTTCATCTGCCCCTGGCGCAGGACGGTGAATCCATCCAGCCGGAGGGGCTCCTCCAGCGCCTGCCAGACCTCCATCAGCAGACCGTACGCGGTGAACAGGACGAAGGCCCCGCCGCCGGTGAGGGAGACGGTGTCCCGCACCAGCTTCCCCAGCGCCTCCGGGAACTCGCGCTGGCCGGGGTCGGGCAGGTCGGTGGGGATGGCCAGCAGGACGCGGCCGGGGTAGTCGAAAGGCGAGTCGAGGATGCTCTCCAGGAGGCGGTCCGGCGGCAGCAGCGCCAGGCCGGTCCGGCCCTTGATGAAGTCGAAGGACTGGCCGATGGCCAGGGTGGCCGAAGTCAGCAGGACCGCCTCGAAGGAGTTGAAGACCATCTCCTTGAGCCGCTCGGCCACGTCCAGCGGCGCCCGGCACAGGGCCGGGTGGTAGGCGTGGCGCCGGCGCTTGATCTCCAGCCAGCGGCACTCCTCCGAGCCCGGCTTCTGGTAGTCGGCGAGGTCGTCCAGCAGGGAGCGGAGGCGCAGCACCACGGCCTCGAGGTCCAGCAGGGGGCTCTGCAGCTTTTCCAGCGTTTCCTGGTCCAGCCGGTAGATCTTCTTCAGCAGCTCCTGGCAGACGCCGACGAACCTCTGGCCCGCCTCGGCCACGGCGCCGGCGCCCGGCTGGATCGCCTCCCGCCACAGGGGGGAATCCTCGACGGCGGGGGAGATGCGCCGCTTGTATTCGCCGCCGGCGGCCAGGGTTTTGTCCTCCTGGGCCAGGACGTTCTTCACCATGTCGTGGAAGATCGACTCAATGCGGTCGCGGCACTCCCGGCGGGCGTCGGTGAAGGGGCCGGCGATGAACTTCTGGATCCGCGCCGCCTCCCGCTGGGTGGCCTCGGTCTGGAGGCTGTGGATCCGCTGGCCGAGGAACGGCACCAGGCCCTTGTCGTCGGCGCGGTGGCTCTGGAGCCGGCCGAGGTTCCGGTAGAACGACCAGGGAGTGACCTCCACGCCGAGATAGGCGGTGGCGACGTCCTCGAGGTGGTGGGCCTCGTCGATGATCAGCTTGTGGAAGGCCGGCAGGACGCCGGCGGTCCGCCCGGCGCCGCTGGCCTTGAGGGCGAGGTCGGCCATGAGCAGGTGGTGGTTGGTCACGATCAGGTGGGCCTTGGCCGCGTCGCGGCGGGCCTGGTAGAAGAAGCACTCGCTGAAGAAGGGGCAGCGGGCGCGGTTGCAGCTGTCGGCCTCGCAGCAGAGCAGCTCCCAGGTGTCGCTGTCGGGGACGAAGTTCAGGTCGCTGCGGGAACCGTCGCGGGTCTGGCCGATCCACTCCAGCAACTGCCGGATCTCCGCCAGCCGGTCCTCGGCCCCGAGCAGGGAGGCGTCGCGCCGCAGATCCCGCGCCTTGCGCTTGCAGACGTAGTTGCTGCGGCCCTTCATGAGGACCGCCGTGAAGTCGAGGCCGAGCGCCTGACGGAGCGCCGGCAGGTCCTTGTGGATGAGCTGCTCCTGCAGGTTGATGGTGTTGGTGGAGACGACGATCTTCTGCTTGTTGGCCACGGCCCAGTGCACCGCCGGCACCAGGTATGCCAGCGATTTGCCGACGCCGGTGCCCGCCTCGATCAGCCCGACGAGGCGCTCGTTGAAGACCCGGCAGACGTGGCGGATCATCTGCACCTGCTGGGGCCGCCACTCGTAACCGGGGAATGCGGCCGCCAGCTTGCCCGCCGGGGTGAAGAGCGCCAGCAGCGCCTCCTCCTGCAGGGGCTGGACCTCGCGGGCGCGGAAGGGCTCCACCAGGACGTGCAGGCGCTCCACCGCGTTGTCGACGATGTAGGAGCCGACGCCCAGGGCGCCCAGCTCGCCGCCCAGCACCACGTCGTTCTCGGAGGGGACCAGGTGGCCGGAGGGGTGGTTGTGGATGGCCACCATGCCGAACTCGGCGGCCTCGAGGACGGCCGGCACGCAGTTCTCGTTGCCCCGGGCCACCGCCCGGATGGTGACCGCCCGCAACGCCTCGTCGAGGGTCGCTAGGCAAAAAATCTCGTGTCCGCCGTTTTCGGCGATCAGGCGCCGCAGGATCTCCGCGGCCTCCGGCGAGAAGTACTGTTCGATGGACTGCACGACGATCCTCTCCGTGAGCGGTCGGAAAATTGTAGCACAATGCGGAGTGCGGAATGCGGAATGCGGAATGCGGAGTGCAGTCTCGATCGTACTGGCTCGAACGTAGAGCCTTGCCGATCGTACTCATCGATCGGAATCATGCTCGTAATCGACATCGAAATCGTGATCGACTCCCGGCCTCTTGCCGTGACTCCGTCTCGATCCGGCTTTCTCTGCGTTCTCTGCGTCTCTGCATATAATTCTTTGGTTTTAAATCGATTACGATGACGAGTACGATGACGAGCACGATGACGAGCACGAGCACGAATGGAAGCCAGGGTGCCATGCGATTGATTTTTATCGGATCACGGTATATCTTGGCCCCAACCGCCGCCCGCGATCCCGGCGAATTCCCGCGCGAAGGGACTATGGAACCGAACGCCACCTCCGCCCCGGATTATTTCCCGGCGCACCACCGCGCCCTGATGACCGACCTCTACCAGCTGACCATGGCCGCCGGCTACTTCGCCCACGGCCTGACCCGGCCGGCGACCTTCGAGTTGTTCGTGCGGCGGATCACCCCGCGGCGCAACTACCTGGTCTGCGCCGGCTTGGCGCAGGCGCTGGCCTACCTGGAAGACCTGCACTTCGAAGAAGACGAGATCCGTTACCTCCGGGAGCACCCCTCCTTCGTCCACGCTTCCCCGGCGTTCTACGATTACCTCCGGAATTTCCGGTTCACCGGCGACGTCTGGGCGGCGCCGGAGGGCAGCCTGATCTTTTCCGACGAGCCGTTCCTCCAGGTGACCGCGCCCATGATCGAGGCCCAGATCGTCGAGACCTACCTGCTGTCCATGGTCAACTTCCAGACCATGATCGCCACCAAGGCCGCCCGGGTGGTCCAGGCGGCCCGCGACCGGCACGTCATCGACTTCGGCACCCGCCGCGCCCACGGCCCGGAGGCCGGCGTCCTGGCCGCGCGCGCCTGCTACGTCGGCGGCTGCGTCGGCACCTCCAACGTGATGGCCGGCCTGGCCGCCGGCATCCCCACCTTCGGTACCATCGCCCACTCTTGGGTCATGGCCTTCGACGACGAGGCGGAGAGCTTCCGGCGGTACGCCGAGGTCTTTCCCGATTCCTCGACCTTTCTCATCGACACCTACGACCTGGCTGCCGGGGCCGAGGCCGCCGCCCGGCTGGGCGCCGCCTGCCGCGGGGTCCGGATCGACTCCGGCAACCTCTTCGAGGGCAGCCGCCAGGTGCGGGCCATCCTGGACGCCCATGGCCTGCCGGCGGCGCGGATCATCGCCAGCTCCGACCTCAACGAGTTCATCATCGAGGACCTGCTCCGCCGCGGGGCGCCCATCGATTCCTTCGGCGTCGGCACCGAGATGGTCACCTCCGCCGACGCGCCCTCCATCGGCGGCGTCTACAAGCTGGTGGAGATGGCCGGCCCCGACGGGAGCGTCCGCCCGGTGGCCAAGTTCAGCGCCGGCAAGGCCACCCTGCCCGGCCGCAAGCAGATCTGGCGGCGCCTCCAGGACGGGGAGTTCCGCCGGGACGTGCTGGGCCTGCGCGACGAGCCGCCGCCGCCCGGCCACGTCCCGGTGCTGGCGCCGGTGATGCGCGGCGGCCGCCGGCTGGTACCGCCGGAGCCCCTTCCCGCGATCCGGGAGCGGGCCCTGGACAACATCCGGCGGCTGCCCCCGGCCTGCCGGAATATCCACCAGGCCTTCGAGTTCCCCGTGGGCCGCAGCCCGGCGCTCGAACGGCTGGCCCGGTCGGTGCAGGACGACCACCACCGGCCGATCCCGATGGCGTGAGGCGCGGGCGGGGGGCCATCCCTTGCGATCCGGCCGGGCCCGGTTTTCCCTGCAACCCGCTTGCGTTCAGGGCGCATCCAAGCAGATATCACGGGGGAGGTCGGCATGAGCCGTCCGGTTTGCTTCATCGACGTGGACACCCAGCATGACTTCATGCGGCCCGGGGGGGCGCTGTACGTGCCCCGGGCCGAGACCCTGCGGCCGGTGCTGGAGCGGCTGACGCGGTTCGCCGTCGACAACGGCATCCCGCTCGTCTCCACCATGGACGCCCACGAGCCGGACGACCCGGAATTCGCCCGGTTCCCCCCGCATTGCGTCAAGGACACGCCCGGCTACGCCAAGATCCCGGAGACCGTGCTGCCTGGCCACGCCCTGATCCCCGTCGACCCCCCCGCCGGTGAGCTGCCGGAGGCCCCCCAGTGGCTGCTCGAAAAGCAAGCCTTCAGCCTGTTCGACAACTCCGGCGCCAAGCGGCTGCTGCGGGGCCCCGCCGCCGCAGCACAGTACGTGGTCTACGGCGTAGCCACCGAGTACTGCGTGCGCGCCAACGTGCTGGACCTGCTGGACCGCGGCCTGCCGGTCACCCTGCTGACCGACGCCATCCTGCCCGTCGACGCCGCCGCAGGGGAGTCCGCCCTGGCCGAGATGCGCTCCCGCGGCGCCCTCCTGACCACCGCCGAGGAGTTGATCGCCTCGCTGGAATCGCAATCGCCCTGATATCTTCAAACAACGACCGCCACGCTTCGTACACCGCGGCCCCCGGCCGCGGGACGGAGCGACGGGCCGCCGGACAGTGATGTGCGTGGCGGTGGCAGAATCGTCCCGCGTCGGGGCGACGCGGTGCACGCCGGATAAGGTGCCAGGCTCTGTCACAATACTCACGGTCTCCACGCCGGACGGGGGGCGGGAAATCTATTTCGACATCACGTCTTTCTTTGGGAAATTCTGACGGCGGACGCGTCACCGCCCACCGCCCGCCTCCGGCAGACGGCCTCGGGCGACCACCCACTGGTCCAGGATGTAGTTAAACGTGTCGGCGTCGGCCTCGTCGGCTTCGTCCAGGTCGATGGACCGCGTCAGGCGCACCAGCTCGTGGCGCTTGGGCGCGTCGCGGAGGGCGCCGGCGGCCTCCTGGAAGATCAGGCCGTTGTCCAGGTTGGAGAAGTCGGCGGCGTACGCTCCGTGCCACCGGGTGGGGTCCGCCTCCAGCTCGCGCAGGAGCAGCGGCGCGGTGGCGGTCATCCGGTGCGTCGGCGGCAGGCCCAGCAGGGCTTCGATGGTGCGGACGGCGCCGGCGGTGGTTAGGAAGCGCGAGTCGACGGCGGGGCCGGCCGCCGGGCGGCGGTTGTACCGGCTGATGAAGAGCACGGGGCTGCGGTGGGAATCCACGTGGTCGCAGCCGGCCTGGGCGTCGTCCTCCAGCACGAGGATGGCCGTGTTGCCCCAGTAGTAGGGATCGCTCGAGACGGTCTCCACCAGCCACCCCAGGGCCAGGTCGTTGTCGGCGACGCAGGCGTCAGGGGACGGGCCGCCGGGGGTCACCCCGCGGGTGTGATCGTTGCCGAAGCGGACGATGCTCAGCGCCGGCAGCGTGTCCTCGCCGGTTTCCCGGCGGAGGCGGGCGATCCGGTCAAAATCGCGCTTCCAGATCTGGAACCGAAGTACGTCCGGGAAGAGCAGGTCAAAGGTGGGAAACAGGGGTTGGCAAGCCCCCCGGAAGGCCGGCTTGGTGAGAATGGCCCCGCCCTCCACCGCGCCGGCTGTGTCCAGGCGTCCGTACAGCGGGATGGGCCACGGGAAGCGGCTCGCCGTCCCCAGGCGGGGGTGGGCCAGGAACGCCGGCAGGGGGTCGCCGGCCCGGATTGTGGCCAGGGGCCGGGCGGGGTTGTCCATGTACTCGCCGTACATCCCCAGGGTCTTGCCGGCGCGGAGCACGCCGTCCCAGAGGTAGCCGCCCTGGGGTGAGTCGACGTCGCTCTGGTTGTGGGCGATGGGGAAGTCGTCGTTGTTCTTGCCCTCGCTGTCGTAGGTGAAGTTCCCCGTGGCGTAGTTGATCTGCCACTGCTGCTCGTTCCAGCCGCTGTTGACGCCGGCGGTGCTCCAGGTGTGGCCGCTGAAACTGACCTCGGCGCTGCAGTAGAAGTTGTCGTAGATGCCGAACTCGCGGGCCAGCCGGTGGTGGTTCGGCGTGATGGCCTCGCCGAAGTACAGGCAGGCCGGGTCGGCGTTGGATTCGGCCAGGTCGCCGAAGAGCTGGTCGTAGGTCCGGTTCTCCTTGATGATGTAGATGACGTGCCGGATGGGATTGAACGCCAGGGTTTCCCGCGCGGCGTCCAGGGATCCGGCGTCGAGCTGATTGTTGCGCCGGACCGACTCGGTGAACGCCGCCAGTTGGGAATCCAACTGCTCCATGGGGAGTTGATGCAGGCTGCCCTTGAGCAGCGTGGGCGCGTAGATGCCCTGCTTGGTCCCCGGAATCGCGGGGCGGTTGGGCTTGTTGGAGCCGGTCCCGCGGCCCTTGCCGCTGGTGAGGTACAGGGTCTTCCCGTCGCGGCTGACCTCCAGGGTGTGGGGGTACCACAGGGTGGGCAGGTACCCGGCCACGGCGGGGCGGCCCCCGGCGGCGCCGGCCGGCGGCAGGTCCACCACGGCGACGGCGTTGAGCAGGCCCAGGCTGACCAGCAGCCGCCGCCCGTCGGGGGTGAAGGCCAGGTGGTTCGGCCCGGCGCCCCACCAGTCCCGGCCTGCCATTTCCGGCGGCCGGACGTCGAGGGTCTCGACCACCGTGCGGAAGCTCGGGGAGGCCGGGTCGTTGTCGATGACGGCGACCTGGTCGCTGTTCTCCACGGCCACGTACACGGCCCGGCCGGAGGGGTGTACGGCCAGGTGGCACGGGTGGCTGCTGGGCGCGGCGGCCTCCGCCGGCTGGACGCCCACCGGCAGGCGGGTGACCGCACCGGTGGCCAGGTCCACCGCCGCCACCGCCGCGCCGTTGTACAGGCTGACGTAGAGGGTCCGCCCGTCGGGGCTGACGGCGCAGGCGTAGGGGTACTCCGCCGGCAGGGCCGGGTGGGCGGGATTGGTGTGCAGGTTGAACACCCGCTTCACGGACCGGCTCTTGGTGCTGACCTCCACCGCCGCGTCGGCCAGGGTGAGGGCCGCGTAGATCAAGTCCTCTCCGGGAGCGTCGGGGTCCGACCGCACGGCCAGGCCCGCCGGCGTCGGGGATGGGTTGGTGAGGTTGAGGCCGGCGGGCAGGGGGACATCCTTGGGCGTGATGGGGATGGCGCCCAGCGGCTCCAGGCGGTCGTCGCGAAGGTGGTAGATCCGGATCCCGTTCTGCGTCCGGTCCCCCAGGCGGGGGTCGCTCTTGGTGGAGGCCAACGACAGGTACAGGCGGTTCCCGGCGGTGCCGAAGGCGAGTCCGTAGAAGGGAGTGTGGATGTGGACCGGCCCGTCGAACCGGAGGCCAGTCTCCGGGTCGGCGTAGTCGGCCAGCTGCATCGTGTGCCGGTCCAGGACGGCGATGGACCGCCGGAAGCCGGAGGTGGCCGTGCCGTAGCCGTTGTTCAGGAAGGCGACAAACCGCCCGTCCGGGCTGACGGCGGAGTTGATGGGGAAGGCGTTCAGGTCGCCCAGGAACTCCCCGGCGGGCGGATCCAGGAGGACCTGGCCCGAGGGGAGGTCCACCGGCCGCCAGGGCTCCGCCGCGCAGACGCGGCCGCCGAAAAGCAAGCCGGCGATGAGGATCAAGGCAATCCGACGATGAAGCACTGGAGGAGGCAACCCGGGTTTTCCGAAGCCTTCAGTGAAGATCATCACGTGCCCACCTCCTGCCGATACGTTTCCTTGAGGGTACAACATATCACTCCGGTCCGGCGATCGCCAGCGTTCCCTCGAAGCCGTCAGGTGTCAAGCCGGCGACAACCAAAGCCGGCGAGTGCCAAAGCAGGCGAGTGCCAGGCTCCGTCACAATTTTGAGATTCCGCAATCCGCAATCCGCAATTCGAAATTAGCAATATCCTTGGCCCGGCGGGGATTTTGGACTATGATGCCGGCAGGTCAATCGCCTGAGGGATGGGAAGTTATGAAAATCGCCCTGGCCCAGATCAACACCGTGGTGGGGGATTTCGACGCCAACCGGAAGATCGCCCTGGCGCGGGCGGAAGCGGCCCGGGCCGCCGGCGCCGACGTCGTCGCCTTCCCCGAGCTGACCTTCTCCGGCTACCCGCCCAAGGACCTCCTGGAAAAGCGCAGCTACATCGAGAAGAACCTCGAGACGCTGCACCGCTTCCGCAAGGAGCTGAAGGGCATCGCCGCGGTGGTGGGCTTCATCAGCCGCAACGACGCCGACACCGGCAAGCCGCTCTTCAACGCGGCGGCGTTCGTGGCCGACGGCCGGATCGTCCACTCCACCCGCAAGTGCCTGCTGCCCACCTACGACGTCTTCGACGAGGCGCGCCACTTCGAGCCCTGTTCGAAAGCCCACGGCCTGTTCGAGTGGCGGGACCGCCGGATCGCCCTGACCATCTGCGAGGACTTCTGGAACGACGCCGACCTCTTCCCGCACCGGCTCTACCGCTACGATCCCGCCGAGGACCTGGCCGGCCAGGGGGCCGAGGCGTTCATCAACATCAACGCCTCGCCCTTCACAGTGGAAAAGCCGGCCCTGCGCCGGAGCATCGTCACCCACGCGGCCGCCAAGTACGGCGTCCCCGTACTCATGGTCAACCAGGTGGGCGGCTACGACGACATCATCTTCGACGGCAACAGCCTGGCGGCCGACGACGCCGGGCGGGTCATCGCCCGGGCGCGGGACTTCGAGGAGGACCTGGTGATGGTCGACCTGGACGCCCGCGCCGGCGACATTCACCCCGTCTCGGACGGCCCGTCGGAGCAGTCGTACCGCGCGCTGGTGCTGGGCACCCGCGACTACACCCGCAAGTGCGGCTTCCGCCAGGTGGTCATCGGGCTGTCCGGCGGCATCGACTCGGCCCTGGTGGCGTGCATCGCCGTGGAGGCCCTGGGGGCGGAGAACGTCCGGGGCGTGGCCATGCCGTCGATGTACAGCTCCCCGTCCTCCGTCACCGACGCGGAGGCGCTGGCCCGCAACCTGGGCATCCGGCTGGAGTCGGTACCCATCTCCGACATCTACGGCTGCTTCCTGAAGGGGCTGCAGCCGGTCTTCGGCGAGCGGCCTTTCGACACCACCGAGGAGAACCTCCAGGCCCGCATCCGCGGCAACATCCTGATGGCCCTCTCCAACAAGTTCGGCTGCATGGTGCTGTCCACCGGCAACAAGTCCGAACTGGCCGTGGGCTACAGCACCCTCTACGGCGACATGTGCGGCGGCCTGGCGGTGATTTCCGACCTGCTGAAGACCCATGTCTACGAGGTGGCGCGCTGGATCAACCGGCAGTGCGAGGTCATCCCCCGCTCCACGCTGGAGAAGGCGCCCTCGGCCGAGCTGCGCCCCGGGCAGCGGGACCAGGACGACCTGCCGCCTTATGACACGTTGGACGCCATCCTGCGGCTCTACATCGAGGAGCAGCGCTCCATGGCGGAGATCATCGCGCGTGGCTTTGACGAAACGCTGGTCGGGCGGATCGTCGGCATGGTGGACCGCAACGAATACAAGCGCCGCCAGGCCCCGCCCGGACTCAAGATCACCGGCAAGGCCTTCGGCGTCGGCCGCCGCCTGCCCATCGTCCAGCGGTTCACCGAGTGATCCGCTCTCCGTCCGGGACGGTTGAAGGGGGGGGCGGCCGCGGCCGCCGCCCCGATTGACAGCCGCGCGCCCCGCTGTTACCTTATGCATTCATTCCATCCTCGTATGCGGGAGTCAACCCATGGTCAATGCCAATTCCCTGCTTCGCTTGAAGAAATCCGGATTCCGCTCCCGGCGGGCGGCGTGGGGCACCCTGCTGGCGTTCGCCGCAGCGGTCCTATCCGTGGCGGTGGTCCTGGCGGCCGACCGGCCGGTCCTGCGTCTGGCCACCACCACCAGCACGTATGACACCGGCCTGCTGGACTACTTGCTGCCGGACTTCGAGAAGGCCCACGGGTGCAAGGTCGACGTCATCGCGGTGGGCACGGGACAGGCCCTGGAAATCGGGCGCCGCGGGGACGCCGACGTCCTGCTGGTCCATAATCCCAAGGAAGAGGAGAAGTTCGTCGCCGAGGGCCATGCCAAGGAGCGCTTCTGGGTGATGTACAACGACTTCGTCCTGGTCGGTCCCCAGGGCGACCCGGCCCGCGTCGCCGGGATGACCCGCGCCGCCGACGCGTTCCAGGCGATCCGGAAGGCCGGCGCCCCGTTCGCCAGCCGCGGCGACCAGTCGGGCACCCACGCCAAGGAGCTGAGCCTGTGGAAATCCCTCGGCCTGAAGCCGGGCCCGGAGTGGCCGTGGTACAGCTCCGTGGGCCAGGGCATGGGCGAGACGCTGCTCTTCGCGGAGGAGAAGCGGGCCTATGCGCTGACCGACCGCGGCACCTGGCTGGCCCTGCAATCCAAGCTGCCCGACCTGAAGCTGCTGGTCGGCGGCCGCAACCTGTCGGAGAACGCCGACAAGCAGCTGCGAAACAACTACGGCGTGATAGCGGTGAATCCGGACAAGCACCCGGGCGTCCAGGCGGCCCTGGCCGGCGCCTTCGTGGACTGGATCGTCTCGGCGCCGGTGCAGGAGAGGATCGGCCGGTATGGCCAGGAGAAGTTCGGCCAGCCGCTGTTCTATCCGGATTCCGAGGAGCTCAAGACTTCCAAGTCGCTGACCGTGACCAGCGGCGCGCACTCGAAGGTGTTCACCCTGGGACAGCTCAAGAAGATGCCCCGCGAGACCGTGGCCGGCTACCAGGCGATCGGGGCCACCAAGGGCGTGCTCGACAAGCACTCCTGGTCCGGCGTGTCCGCGAAGGCCCTGCTCCTCCAGGTGGATCCGGGTCTGGCCGACAAGAAGAACTTCTCCCGGCGGATTGTCTTCACCAGCACCGACGGCTGGACAGCCACCCTGGCGTGGGCCGAGATTTTCGGCGAGGTGAAGGGCGGCGAGGCGGTTTACCGGGTGAAGGGCTGCAACGAGTGCCACGGCGTCGACGCCGAGGGCACGGCCCCGGCGGGGAAGCGGCCCGCGCCGGCGCTGGCTGGGCAGAAGTGGCCGGAGGAGACGACGCGGAACTTCCTGCGGACGGGCGGGGACGCCCACGCCGGCGTCCTGCCCTATACCCCCGACCAGCTGAGCGATGCGGAGCTGGCCCAGATGCTGGCCTGGTTCGCCGACCCGAAGAAGCCGTCGGGCGACTACGCCGTTCCCAAGGACCGGCGGCAGATCATCCTGGCGGTGGAGCGGGACGGCCGGCCCATCACCGGGCGGCACGGGCTCCTGCAGCTCGTGGTCGCCGGCGACCAGGGCGCCGGGCGGTTCAGCCACTGGGTGGACAAAATCGAAGTAAAATAAAGCTTGAACATCGAACATCGAACACTGAACATCGAACATCGAAGTCAATCCGGAACCCGGATCAGCCTTGATTTGCGGCGGATTTCGTTCAGCGTTCCATGTTCAATGTCCGATGTTCGATGTTCGGATTGCCGCGGATGAACCAATTCACCGAGAGTGTGATCCAGGCGGGGCGGCTGCTCTTCGGCGGCGACGCGGAGCTCTGGGGCATCATCCTGCTGTCGCTGGAGGTCAGCGGGCTGGCCTTGCTGATCAGCACCGCGCTGGGCGTGCCGCTGGGGGCGGCCCTGGGCCTGTCCCGGCTGCGGCGCCGTCGCCTGGTCACGGCGCTGCTCTATACGGGCATGGGCCTCCCGCCGGTGGTGGTGGGCCTGGCGATCTACCTGCTGCTGTCCCGCAGCGGTCCGCTGGGGGCGCTGGGCCGGCTCTTCACCCCCAGCGCCATGGTACTGGCCCAGATCGTCATCGCCTTCCCGGTGGTGGCCGGCCTGACCGAGGCGGCCGTGCAGGCCGTGGACCCGGCGCTCCGGCTGCAGGTGCGCTCGCTGGGCGCCACCCGGCTACAGGAGACGCTGGCGGTTCTGGCGGAGGCGCGCCTCGGGCTGGTGGCGGCCATCCTGGCGGCCTTCGGCGCCATCATCTCCGAGGTCGGGGCGGTGATGATGGTGGGCGGCAACATCGCCGGGCGGACGCGGGTGTTCACCACGGCCATCGTCCTGGAGACCCGGCAGGGCAACTTCACCTTGGCCCTGGCCCTGGGCGGGCTCCTGCTGGCCATCACCTTCCTGGTCAACCTGGTGCTGCTCCGGCTGCAGGGCAACATCGAGAGGCACTGAGGCGCGGGGGATGGGAGGAGTCCGAGAACTCCGGGATGGACTGGAATCGAGCGTTCGGATGGACGGAAATCAGTGAACGGGACGCCGATCTACAACGTGGAGGGATTGCGGCACGGCTACGGCGACCAGCCGGTGCTGGACATCGATCGCCTGGACGTTCGGGCCGGCGAGATCCTCTCCTTGGTGGGCCCGAGCGGCGCCGGCAAGTCCACCCTCCTTCGACTGCTGAATTTCCTGGAGACGCCGGCGGCCGGCACGCTCCGATACGACGGCCGGGCTTGCAACGGCAACGTCCCCCTGGAGATCCGCCGCCAGGTGACGATGGTCTTCCAGCGCCCGCTGCTCCAGCGGTTCTCCGTGCGGGCCAACGTCGTGTACGGTCTCAAGCTGCGGGGGATCCCGCCCGACGGGCAGGCGGAGGCGATCCTGGACCGGGTGGGGCTGAAAGGGCTGGTCCGCCGGCGGGCCCGGTCCCTGTCGGGCGGGGAGATGCAGCGGGTGGCGCTGGCGCGGGCGCTGATCCTGCGGCCGCGGGTGCTGCTGCTGGACGAGCCCACGGCCAACTTGGACCCCTATCATGTGGACCAGGCCGAGCAGCTCATCCGGGAGGCCAACGCGCGGGACGGCACCACCGTGGTGCTGGTGACCCACCACGTCTTCCAGGCCCGCCGGCTGGCCCACCGGACCGGCCTGATGCTGGGCGGCCGGCTGGTGGAGCTGGCGGACACGGCGGCCTTTTTCTCATCCCCCAAGGACCCGCGGACGGCGGCGTTCGTACGGGGGGAAATGGTCTACTGAGATTGCGGATTGCGAATTGCGGATTGCGGATTGGCAAATCGCGATTCTCTCCATTCCATCGTGCTCGTAATCGGGACTCGGGACTCGGGAATCCGGAGTCGAGCCCCGAACATCGAGCCCCTAACCCCGAGCCCCGAGCCTCCAACCTCTAGCCTCTAGCCCCGAACCGCTCTACCGTCCTGCCGCCGAAGCTGGTATAATGACTCCAGGCATCACCCGACCGACCCGGAGACAACACCCCGTGCCGGCAAATCTCACCCCCCAGTATCTCGACGCGGAGCAGCGCTACAAGTCCGCCACCACGGCGTCGGACAAGCTTGCGGCGCTGGAGGAGATGTTTGCGCTCATCCCCAAGCACAAGGGGACGGAAAAGCTCCAGGCCGAGATCAAGAAGAAGATCTCCCAGGCCCGCAAGGAGCTGCAGCAGAAGAAGGGGCCCAAGCGGCTCGATCCGTCCAACATCCCGCGGGAGGGCGCGGGCCGGTTGGCGCTGGTCGGCCCGCCCAACGGCGGCAAGTCGGCGCTGCTGAAGGCCACCACCAACGCCGAGCCCGAGGTCGCCCCGTACGCCTTCACCACCCGCGAGCCGGAGCAGGGCATGGTGGAGTGGGAGGACGTCCAGATTCAGCTCATCGACCTGCCCGCCCTGAGCCGGCAGCACATGGAGCCGTGGGTCATGAACTTGGTCCGAAGCGCCGACCTGCTCCTGCTGGTGGTGGACCCTTCGGACCCCGCCGTCCTGGAGGAGCTGGAGGAGTCCGAGGCGATCCTGAACGAGCACAAGGTCTACCTGCGCCCGACGGAAGGGGAGCTGCCCCGGGGCGGGGTGGTCCTGCCGGCGCTGGTGGTCCTGAACAAGCTGGACCTGCCGGGTGCCGGGGACAACGCCGCCGCGGTCCAGGAGTTCTTCGGCGGCCGCTACGCGTACTTCGCCGTGTCGGCCGAGGGGGGGCAGGGGATCGCGGAGCTGAAGGAGCACCTGTTCCGGAAGCTGGACCGGGTCCGGGTGTACACCAAGCAGCCCGGCAAGCCGGCGGAGATGGGCCGGCCCTACGTCCTGAAAACCGGCAGCACCGTCATGGACCTCTGCGGCCTGGTCCACCACGATTTCGTCGAGGGGCTGAAGTTCGCCCGGGTCTGGGGCAAGGCGGAGTTCGAGGGGCAGCGGGTCAACCGCGACTACGAGCTCGCCGACGGCGACGTCATCGAGTTGCACAGGTAGCCTCACCGCAAAGACGCAAGGCAATCCATTTGCCATTAGTCAATTGCCATTTTTCATTTGCCATTTTCCAAACCGCCCATTCTCCTTCCAGCAAGAATGCCTGCAATGAGAATTGGCAAATGACCAATGGCAAATGGATGGGCCGCCACTTCTCGCCTCTCGCTGGTTTGTTCAGATGGAGTAAATGGTGTCGAGGAGGTCGGGGGGGATCTCCGCCTCGGTGAGCACGACGGACTGGTCCGGGGCGGGGGCCATGTCGATGGCCAGCAGCGCTTTCCGGATGGTGGTCTCGATGGTGTCGTGCATCCGGCAGCCGGCGATGCCGAACTGGCCGTTCACCCGGTACGGCTGGTCCTGGTAGCGGAATCGGAGGCCCTGCACCGTGGCCAGGAGGCGCTCGGCCAGCGGCCGCGCGCCGGCGATCGGCACGTTGGTGAGCAGGATCGCCACCACGTCCCGGTCCAGGCGCGCGATCAGGTCGTTTTTGCGCAGGAGGCCGCAGAAGGACGCGATGACGTGCTTGAGGATGCGGAGAAGCATCTCACCGCCCAGCCGCTCCTCCAGCTCGCCGAGGTTTTGGATCCGGCACAGGATCAGGGTGACATTTTCCCGCTGCAGCCGGGTGTTCTGGAGGATGTTGCGGAACTTCTCGCGGAAGACCCGGGACTCCACCAGCTGCTTCGGCGGCGGTCCGCCGGCCTTGAGCTGGATCTTCTCCAGCTGGGCCCGCAGCCGCACGAGCCGGCGGTGGGTCCGGAACAGCTGCTCGTAGAGTTCCCCGCCCTGGGCCTTGATCCGGTCGCAGTGGGCGATGAAGAGGCCGAGCAGCACCTCCATCTTCTGGGTGCTGTCGATGGATTCCAGTTTCAGCTTGAAATCTTCCAGCAGCTCGAGGAAATCCTTGCCGGTCCCCTGCAGGACCTGGATCGAGTCGCCCATGTCCTCGAGGAACCGGCGCAGTTCGAGGCGGTCCTGCTCCATCTCCTCCAGGGTCTTGCGGTAGAAGTTCAGGAAGATGTTCAGGGAGATCTTGAATTCGTCGTAATCGTCGGGGGTGGCGCACTGCCGCAGCTCGGCCAGCACTTCGTGGAACCGGGCTTCCTGCTCGGGGTCCTTGGAGATGACGGCGAAGCACTCCAGGAGCTGGCCGGCGATCTCCACGAGGGGTTTCTTGAAGTCGTCCCGTCCCGCCGTCTCGGCCAGAACTCCCTGCAGCGAGGGGTCCAGCCGTTGCAGATGCTCGGTGCACAGGGCGAAGAACTCCTCCTCGGACGGGGAAAAGGCTCCCTCGGACATGATCTTGTTGGCGACCAGCGCAGCCTTCCAGTAGGGCAGGTACTTTTTGTAATCCATCTCGCGCCTCGGTCCGTGGAGAAAGCGAATCTATCTTATCAAAGAGTTACGTTTGCATGCAACCGGAAAGAACGGCCGAGAGACGATGGACCATGGACCATGGACCATAGACCATAGACCATGGACGATATCCATACGCATCATTCATGGTCCGTCGTCCATCGTCCATCGTCCGTGGTCTGCCTGCGTTGGTGCCGAGCTTGACTTCCCGGCCGGGTCCTTTACAATCAGGACAATCGGAAGGAGGCGCACCATGGCCAATGAGCGGCAAATCCTGGTGGCGGACTGCGGCAACACCCAGATCAAGCTGGGCGTGTTCCGGGGGGCGGAGCTCACGGCCAATTTCCGCCTGGCCACGGACCCGCACAAGACTTCCGATGAGTACGCCATCCTGCTCCGCGCCCTGCTGACGGACGAGGGGCTCGCTCCGCGCAAATTCGACGGGGCCGTCCTGGCGTCGGTGGTGCCGCCGGTGCAGCCCCTGCTGGTGCGGGCGGTGTCGAAGGTGCTGGGCCGGCCGTGCCTGGAGGTGGCCGCCGGCCTGGACACCGGCATCCGCGTGCGCGTGGACAATCCGGACGAAGTGGGCGCCGACTTGATCTGCCTGGCGGTGGGGGCCGCCGGCCGGTATCCCCTGCCGGTCATCGTCTGCTCGTTCGGGACGGCCACGGCGCTGCTGGCGGTCTCGGCCGCGCCCGAGCTGGCCGGAGTGGCCATCGCGCCCGGCATCCTCTCGGCGGCGGGGTCCCTGTCCAGCAACGCGGCCAAGCTCCCCCAGATCGACCTGGCCACGCCGCAGACCGCGCTGGGGCGCAACACCATCGAGGCGATGCGGGCGGGCGTGGTGTTCGGCTTCGCCGGCCTGGCGGAGCGGCTGGTGGGCGAAATGTCCCGGGAGCTGGCGCAGGCGGGCGGCGGAACGGCGCCCACCGTGGTGGCCACCGGCGGATTGCTGAACCTGATCGCCAAGGTGACTTCGGTCTTCCAGCACTACGACCCGTTCCTGTCGCTGCACGGCCTGCGGCTGCTGTGGGAGCGCAACGCCGGACGTTGAGATTGCGGATTGGGAATTGCGAATTGCGAATTGAAAACCACAATCCGCAACCTGAAA
>CAYPNP010000027.1:23207-57709 GCA_964412195.1 uncultured Acidobacteriota bacterium
AATCCGCAATCCGCAATCCGAAATAGACCCTACTCGTACCGCAGGCACTCGATGGGATCGAGACGGGAGGCCTTGTAGGCCGGCCAGATGCCGAAGACCACCCCCACCGACGACGACACCAGCACTCCCAGGGCGATCCAGAACAGCGACATCCGCGCCGGCAGCTCCGGCACGAACAGATTGATGGCCAGGGTGATCGCGCCCGCCAGCAGCACCCCCAACACGCCGCCCAGGGTCGTCAGGGTCATGGCCTCCACCAGGAACTGGAACAGGACGTTGCCCTGCCGGGCGCCCACCGCCTTGCGGACGCCGATCTCGCGGGTGCGCTCCTTCACCGAGACCAGCATGATGTTCATCACCCCGATCCCTCCCACCATCAGGCCGATGGAGGCGATGACGATGGTGATGACGAACAGGACCTGGGTCAGCTGGTTCCACAGGTCGGTGAGGAAATTGGCGGTGAAGAGGGAGAAGTCGTTGGGCTTGTCCGGCGGGACCTTGCGGAGTCGGCGCAGGTGGTACTCCACCTCCTCCATCGCCGCCGACATGCGCGCCGGGTCGTCGACGGAGAAGGCGATGGAGACGTCCTTCACCTCGGGATAGAGCTTCCGGAAGGTGCCGTAGGGGATCAGGACGTAGTTGTCCTCCGAGAAGCCCCCGAACAGCCCCTCCTGGTGCTCCAGCGTGCCGACGACGGTGAAGGGGATGCCGTTGATCCGGATCTGGCGGCCCAGCGGGTCCTCCGCCGGGAACAGGGAGCGGGTGATGGAGTCGCCGAGCACGGTCACCCGGAGGGCGCGTTCGGAGTCGGCCGGGGAAAAAAACCGGCCCGTGCGGACGATGACGGTGCCCATGGTGTCGGCGAAGTTCCCCTCCACACCGCGGAGGATGGGATTTTCCGCCCGCTGGTCCCGGTACTTGATGATGTAGCGGTCGCCGAACACGGACCGGGCGGTCAGGAAGGGCGAGACCTGCTCGACGAGGCGCAGCTGCCGGCGCAGGGCGGAGACGTCGTCGTAGGTGATGTCCTTGCGCTGGCGCTCGGCGGCGCTCGGGCGGCCCATCCGGGCCCCGATGTCGTGCTTGGTGGCGTAGAAGCCCTTGCTCCCCAGGGCCGCCACGCGGTCCATGACGCTGGTGTTGAGGCCGTGGATGATGGCCGCGATGGCGATGACGGACATCACGCCGATGGTCACGCCCAGGACCGTCAGGAAGGACCGGAACTTGTGGCTCAGCAGTTCGGCCAGGCCGATCCAGGCCACCTGTTTGAGCTCGGCCTTCATGTCCGCCTCCGTCTCATTTCTCCGCCCGCAGGGCCTCCACCGGATCGAGCCGGGCGGCCTTCCATGCGGGATAGATGCCGAAAAACAGGCCGATCAGGCTCGACAGGGCCACGCCGAACGCCGCCACCCAGAGTTTGATGCCGGCGGGTACCCCGGCGAGCCGGGTGAAGAGGGCGGCCGTCGCGAAACCCAGGGTGACGCCGGCCGCCCCGCCCACGACGCAGATGGCCAGGGACTCCATCAGGAACTGGACCAGGATGTCCCGCTGCCGGGCGCCCACCGCCCGGCGAACGCCGATTTCCATGACCCGGTCGGTCACCGACACCAGCATGATGTTCATGATGACGATGCCGCCGACCACCGCCGCCACGGCGGAGAGCAGGAGGAAGACCAGGAAGAAGTTGTCCGTGATGCTGTGGAAGAGGCTGATGGTGGTGTCGGAGGTCACGAGGGTGAAGTCGTCCTCCTGGTTGTAGGAGCGGCCCCGGATCCCCCGCAGGTAGATCCGCACCTCGTCCATGGCCGGCTCGAAGTCCTCCGGAGTGCGGGTCTGGACGTACAGGTCCAGCGAGCGCCGCGCGCCGAAGCGCTTGAAGAAGAGGGTCAGGGGAATGATGACGAAATTGTCCTGGCTGAAGCCGGGGATGCCGCCGAGTTTCTTGCAGTACCCGAGGACCTGGTAAGGGGCGGCGCCGATCCGGACGGTCTTGCCGACGGGGTCCCGGCCGGCGAACAGCTTGTCGCGGAGGTCCCACCCGATGACGCAGACCGGGCGGGCGAAATGGAACTCCTGCTCGTGGAAGAAGCGGCCGTCCACCAGCTCCCGGTTGCGAATGTCGGCCATGTTGGCCGTGACGCCCTCGACGGTGGTGTCCTGGACCTCCAGGTTGCCGAATCGGACCGTCGTGCTGGCGGTCGCCTGGGCGCCGACCCGCCAGGCGTGCTGGAGGTTGCCGCGGAGGTAGAGATAATTGTCCCAGGTGATGTCCTTGCGGCGGAACGAGCGGACGAACGCGTCGATGCCCTCGGAGATGTTGGCCAGTTTCGTGACCTGGAAGACGTTGCTGCCCAGGTTGGCGATCTGGTCGGCCACGTAATCGTTGGCGCCCTGGATGATGGTCATGACGGTGATCAGGGAGGTGACTCCGATGGTCAGCCCGAGCAGGGTGAGGAAGGAGCGGAGGCGGTGCTCCAGCATTTGCCGGATCGCGGCGGTGAACAGGTCCCAGGCCGACACTCGTTGCTTCATTGTTCCGTATACGCCGCCGCCGCGAAGAGGTTTGGAAACAGGCGCCATACCCGCCATATGATATAATCGGAGCCGCCATGATCATACCATGCTTCGCTCCGCCGCATGGCGGATTCTTGCTGTCGGCGCAGTTCCCCGGCCATCACGGATTCCTCCTGGCGGAATTGCCGGTGGAAGCCGCCTGGGCCCTCGGGATTGCGGTCCTGCTGCTGGCCGGGGCGCTGGCGGGCATGCTGCTGCGGACCCACCGGCAGCAGGCGGCGCGCGTCGAGGCGGAGCGGACCGCGGCCCACTTTCAGGGGATTCTCCACGAGCTGCCGGACGCGGTGTTCGTCCTGGACCAGGGCGCCATCTCCTTCGTCAACCAGAAGGCGCTGGAGCTCCTCGATTTCCGGGACGCTGCGCAGGCCATCGGGCGGCCCTTCAGCGACCTGTTCCTGCTGGGGGGCGGGGATGCGCCGGAGCTGCCCGGCCTGAAGGCGCCGGCTGGGCCCGGCGGGGAAGGCGGCCCGCTGGATTCGCGATCCGAATCCCTGATCGACTCGGTCTGGCAGCGGGTGGACGGCAAGAGCCTGCAGGTCCAGTTCCGCATCCGGACGGTCGAATGGAAGGGCCGCCGGGCGATGGTGCTCGTGGCCAAGGACGTGACCCGGCTCAAGGCGCTGCAGAAGGACCGCGAGCAGCTCCAGGAGCAGCTGGTCCAGTCGCAGAAGATGATGGCGGTCGGGCACCTGGCCGGCGGGATCGCCCACGAGTTCAACAACCTGCTGACGGGGATCACCGGCAACGCCGAACTCATCCTGGCCGAGGGCCGCGACAAGCCTTGGGCCGAGCAGGCCCAGTCGGTCATCGAAGCCGCCCAGGGGGCGGTGGACCTGACCTCCAAGCTGCTGGCCTTCGCCCGCAAGGGCAAGTTCCGGGTGACCTGCTTCGACCTCCACGACCTGATCCGCGAGCTCAACAGCCTGGTCGTGCTGACGTTCCCCCGCAACATCACGGTGATCCAGGATCTCAAGGCGCAGCCGGCGGTGATCCGCGGCGATCGCAACCAGATCTACCAGGCGCTGATGAATCTGGCCCTGAACGCCCGCGACGCCATGCCCGACGGGGGCCGACTGTCCTTCGCCACCACGGTGCAGTTCCTGGGCGAAGACGCCTACCGGACCCACCGCTTGCCCAAGCCGGGCACCTATTTCTGCCTCGCCGTTTCTGACACCGGCACCGGCATCGACGCCAAGCTCCTGCCGCACATTTTCGAGCCGTTCTTCACCACCAAGCCCCAGGGGCAGTCGGCGGGGCTTGGGCTTTCCATGGTGTACGGCACGGTCCAGAACCACGGCGGCAGCATCGCCGTGGAGACGGAAGCCGGCCGCGGCTCGATCTTCCGGATCCTGCTGCCCCTGCTTTCGGCCGTCCCCGACGAGCCGGCCCGACCGGCCGAGGACGCGGGGCCGCGCACGGGCACCGTCCTGGTGATCGAACCCGAGCAACTGGTGACGCTCTTCCTGGTCAAGCTGCTCCACAGCCACGGCTACCGGGTGCTCTCGTTCCGGTCGCTGGCGGAAGCGCGCGCGGCGTACGACGAGGCCCCCGAACCGGTGGACCTGGTCGTGGCGGATATTCCGCTGGCGGAGGCCTCCGGCCGGGAGGACTTCGACGCTCTCCGGCAACAGTGGACGGACGTGCCGGTGGTCAATACGAGCGGCTACTCCAGCGAGGAGTGGGACCAGGAGATCCGGCCGAAGGCCGGCGTGGAATTCCTGCCCAAACCCTTCCAGTCAAAGGACATCCTTGCCGTCGTGCGGCGGCTGATTTCCAGGAAGTAGGACGTCGTTCCGGTGTTCCGGCGGGCGACGCGGCCCCGGCGGGGGGCCGGCCGCCGTCTCATTGCGCCGAGGCGTAGGTGCGGAGGACGATGGTGATGGTGCCCATGCTCCGGTCGAAGTCGGCCGAGAAGTTGTACTGCAGGGTGTAGCCGGCGTCGGGATTGTGGTACAGCAGGACGCCGTTGCCGGAACGGTTGGTGCGCTGGGGCGTCACCTTGTAGGCGGTCCACCGGTTGTCGAGGGAAGGGGAAAGGTTCTCGTTCACCGCCAGCGCCTCGGAGAAATCCAGGAAAATGCGTTCCAGGGCGTCGGGCTCGACGGTCCGGAACACGGCGTTGATGTAGTAGCGGCCGGCGGCCGTCTTGGTGGAGAACCGCCCCAGGGGGAATTCGGGCAGCGGGAAGCTGTGCTGCTGCATGAACGTGTTGAAGTGGGCGGCGTCGGTCATGGTGGCGAGGTCCACCGTCTCGACGATGCGGGGGACTTTCGGGAGCTGGAGCTTCTTTTCCTTGTCCTTGTCCTGGTCCTGTCCGCCGATCTGGACCTGCGCGGCCAGCGAGGCCGCCAGGACCGCTCCCAGCAACGCCAGAGTGCAAAGCCGTTTCATCCTTCCTCCTCGCAACCGCCGGTCGGGGGCGGCGGGCTTTCCCGGGGCGATCCTCAAAATCCCGGATGACTGTGCCATTTCCAAGCCGTGGCCAGGATGGTCTCGATGTCCGAATGGCGGCACCGCCAGCCCATCTCGCCGGCGGCCTTCTGCGCGTCGGCCACCAGGGCGGGCGGGTCGCCCCCGCGGCGGGGGCCGGTCCGCCGCTTGACGGGCCGGCCGGCCAGGGCCTCCAGCCGGGTGATCATCTCCCGCACCGAGTGGCCCGCGCCGGTCCCCAGGTTGAACGCGTCGCTGCGGCCGGTCCGGCGAAGGTGCTCCAGCGCCCGGGCGTGGGCCTCGGCCAGGTCGGTGACGTGGATGTAATCGCGGATGCAGGTGCCGTCCGGGGTCGGGTAGTCGTCGCCGAAAACGGTCAGGGTGAAAGCGGGGTCGAGGACGGCCCGGATCATCAGCGGGACCAGATGCGTCTCCGGCGCGTGGCTCTCGCCGATCTCCCCGGACGCGTCGGCCCCGGCGGCGTTGAAATACCGGAGGGACACCGACTTCAGTCCGTAGGCCGCGTCGTACCGCCGCAGGACCCGCTCGATGAACAGCTTGCTCTCGCCGTAGGGATTGACCGGGTCCTGGGGGTGATCTTCCGGGATCGGCACGGTGCGGGGCTCTCCGTAGGTGGCGCAGGTGGAGGAGAAGATAAAGTGCCGGCAGCCGGTGTCCACCATGGCCCCCAGGACGTTGAGGGCCGCGCCGAGGTTGTCCTCGAAGTACTTGCGCGGATTCTCCACCGATTCGCCGACGTAGCAGTGGGCCGCGAAATGGATCACCGCGTCGGGGCGCAGGGAGTCCAATAGGGCCCGCACCGCCGGCCGTTCCCGGAGGTCCAGGACATGGAGCGGCACCCCGGCCACCGCCTCGGCGTGGCCGGCGGACAGGTCGTCCACGACGTGGACGTCCTCGCTGCGCGAGCGCAGCAGCCGGACGGTGTGGCTGCCGATGTAGCCGGCGCCGCCGGAGACCAGGATCCTCATCGGGCGGCCCCGCTCTCCGCCAGGAGGTCCCGGAAGTAGGCGATGGTCGGCGGCAGCCCTTTCTCCAGGGGCGTCAGCGGGATCCAGCCCAGCCGCTCCTCCGCCAGCGAGATGTCCGGCCGGCGACGGACCGGATCGTCCTCGGGCAGGGGCTGGAAATCGAGGCCGGCCTGGCCGCCGGCCAGCCGGATCACGGCGTCGGCCAGCTGGCGGATGGAGAATTCCTCGGGGTTTCCGAGATTGACCGGGCCGATGAATCCCGCCTCGTTGTCCATCATCCGGATCATGCCCTCGACCAGGTCGTCCACGTAGCAGAAGGAGCGCGTCTGGCTCCCGTCGCCGTAGAGGGTCACCGGCTCGCCGCGCAGCGCCTGCACGATGAAGTTGCTGACCACCCGGCCGTCGTGCACGTGCATCCGCGGTCCGTAGGTGTTGAAGATGCGCACGATGCGGATGTCGACGTGGTTTTGCCGGTGGTAATCCATCATGAGGGTCTCGGCGACGCGCTTGCCCTCGTCGTAGCAGGAGCGCCGCCCGATGGGGTTCACATGGCCCCAGTAGGTCTCCTTCTGGGGATGCTCGACGGGGTCGCCGTAGACCTCGCTGGTGGAGGCCTGCAGGATCCGCGCGCGCACCCGCTTGGCCAGCCCGAGCATGTGGATGACCCCCATGACGCTGGTCTTCACCGTCTTGACCGGGTTGTACTGGTAGTGGATGGGCGAGGCCGGGCAGGCCAGGTTGTAGATCTGGTCCACCTCCAGCAGGAGCGGCTGGACGATGTCGTGGCGGACGAACTCGAAGCGGGGGTGCCCCTGCAGGTGCAGGACGTTCCGCTTCTGGCCGGTGAACAGGTTGTCGAGGCAGATGACTTCGTCGCCCCGCGCCAGCAGGCGGTCGCAGAGGTGCGAACCGATGAAACCCGCGCCGCCGGTGACCAGGATTCGCTTCATGCCTTTCTCCCGTGCCCGATGAGTGGATCCGAACCGCCATTATAATCGATTTCCCGCTCTTTGAAGACCGTCAGGTTGACGGTGCAGGGCAGGAGCGGGGCGAGGAACCGGAGACGGCTCAGGCCGGACATGTAGAGGGTGGCGGGGGCGGTCACGCGGAAGCGCGGGTGGGGCCAGTACTCCGCCTCCATCCGGCAGCCGAGCTTCCGGCAGAGGGACCGGAGGTGCCGGACGTTGAGCACGTCTTCCTCCACGCGGCCGCGCATCTCGCGCCGGGCGCGCCAGCGCGCCAGCGGCAGGATCCAGCCGGGCGAGGCGTTCTCATAGAGGAAGACGGCCCGCCCGCCGGGTCGGAGCAGCCGGGCCACCTCCCCGAGGATGCCGGAGTAGTCCCGGTCCCGCCCGAAGTGGTGCAGGGAGGCGAAGGCGAACACGCGGTCGAACTGGCCGCCGGCGAAGGGCAGGTCCCCGACGGAGCACTCCCAGATCTCGTCCAGCGTGACGCCGAGCAGCTGCTCGTACCGCTCGCCGTACAGCAGCGCCTCGCGGGAAATGTCCGCCGCCGTGACGCGGGCGTCAGGGCAGAGGCGTTTCACCAGGCAGCTGGCCCAGCCCTGGCCGGCCCCCAGCTCCAGCACCTCCATCCCCGGCCCGACCTCCAGCCGCCCGGCCAGGATCTGGAAGACCCGGATGAAATCGGACTTGTCGACGAGCAGCTCGAAGAAGCCGGCCGCTCCCTTGTCTTCCCGGATCTTCCGGTAGTAGTCGATTTCCATTCGTTCTTCCGGCGAAAGCGACGCGGGGTCCAGGGCGCTCAGGATGCGCCCTTCGTGCACCGGCTTGAATCCGTCCCGCAATCGCACCATGTCCGGTCCGGCGTGTGGAGTGAGGCCCGATATCGGGGTTCCAGCGGGGGCATTATACAGGACGTCGCCGGCCCGGCCCAACTTTTTCCGCCGGCGGCCGGGGACGTGATTTCCGTTGGGTTCAGGGGGGTGCTTGCCCTATACTGCGCCAATGAGCGTGGAGGCGAACGAGAACACGATTCCGGCCGATCGCCTGGGCGTCCCCGCCGGCCTGACCGCCGCGGCCATTTTTCTGATGGGGGCGTTCATCCTGTACTGGCCGTCCCTGCAGGCGCCTTTCCTGTTCGACGACCTGTACCTGGTCTTCCTGAACAGGCCGATCACGGCGCTGGGCCACTGGCCGGAGATGCTGCGCCACAACCGGCCGCTGGTCATCCTCACCTACGCCCTGAACTACGCCTGGGACGGGTACCGCCCGCTGGGCTACCACATCTTCCAGGTGGCGCTGCACGGCGCGAATGCCTTCCTGGTGTTCCTCCTGGCGTCCATGCTCCTCTCCCCGCCGCCGCGGCCCCGCGGCCGCGGGACGGCGGTCTGGCTGGGAGTGGCCGCCGGCGGGCTTTTCCTGGCCAGCCCGCTCCTGTCCATGGCGGTCGTGCTGGTGTCGGCCCGATCGGAACTGCTCTGCGCCTTCTTCTACCTGCTGGGTCTCGTGCTGTTCCTGCGGCACCTGGAGCGGCCGAGCCGGTTCGGCTGGCTGGCGGTGGGCGCGGCTTACCTGGGCGGGATCCTCTCCAAGGAGATGGCGATCACCTTTCCCCTGGCCTGCCTGGTCCTGCACTGGCTCCGGCGCCGGGAGGACCTCCGGGTGTCGCTGCGGGAAAACTGGAAGCTCTACGCCCTGCTGGGAGTCGTCACCCTGGCGCTGCTGGCCAAGGTGCTGCAGCACCCCTGGGGGGAAACCGTTGGCGGCAGCCACCTCCCGTTCACCCGGTGGGAGTACCTCCTGACCCAGGTGACCATCCTGGCCCGCTTCGTCGGGGTGTTCCTGCTGCCGCTGCCTTCCTGGCTGAACGCCGACTGGGACTACCCGGCGGTGCGCTCCCTCTTCGATCTGCGGCTTCTCGTGGGCGCCGCCTGCTGGCTGGCGGCGGCCGCGGGGTTGCGGCTGGCCTGGCGGAAGCGCTGGGAGGCGGTGCTTTTCGCCGGGCCGATGTACCTGCTGGCCAGCGCCCCGACCTCCAGCGTGATCCCGATCGCCGATCCCCTGATGGAATACAGGGTTTACGTCCCTGCCATCTTCCTGGCCGTCATCTTGGCCGCCTTGCTCGGATCGGCGGTGGAATGGCTCCGGTCGCGGGCGGCGGCCCGGCGCTGGGCGCCCGCCCTCGCGGCCGTGCTGCTGGCGGCGCTGCTCGTCGCCGATTCCGTCTGGCTCGGGGAGCGCCTGTCGGTCTACCGGTCGGCGGAGGCCTTCTGGTCGGACACCGTCCGCAAGTCCCCTCGCAAGCCGCGGCCGGTCTACAACCTGGCGGTGGTCCACTTCCGCCTCGGGCGGCTCCCCGAGGCGGTCGCCGGCTTCCAGGAGGTCCTGCGCCTGGAGCCGGGCAACGTCGACGCCCTCTGCCAGCTGGGGGACATCCACCGGGACGAGGGCGAGTACCAGGCGGCCATGGAGATGTACCTCCGGGCGCAGCGGATCAAGCCGCGGTCCCACATGATCCTCAACAAGATCTGCTACCTGTGGATCCAGGATGGCCAGTACGAGCAGGCCTTTGAGCAGCTGGCCCGTGTGCCGGACGCTTCCAAGGACGTCAACTATTACCTGAATTACGCCATCTACTTCTCCCGCACCGGCCAGCTGGAGCAGGCGCTTTCGACGTACCGGTACATCCTCCGGCTCGACCCGCACAACGCCGTGGCTTGGACGAACCTGGGCAACCTGTGCCGGCGGAGCGGGGACCCGCTGGCGGCGGAAGGTTGCTACCGGAAGGCCTTGTCCATCGAGCCCGGGTACTACCTGGCCCATTACAACCTGGGAAGCCTGTACCTGGAGGAGGGGCGGGTAGCGGAGTCCCTGACGGAGCTGGAGGCGGCGCGCCAGGCGAATCCGCGCTTCGCCGACGTGGATTTCGAGACGGGCAACGCACTGGCCAGCAGCCGCCACTACGCCGAGGCGGAGGAGTACTACCGGCGTTTTCTGGCCGTCCGGCCGGGCCACGCCGAGGGCTGGTACCGTCTGGGCCTGGTGCTGCGGGAACTCGGCCGCCCCGGCGAGGCCGCCGGGTGTTTTCGGGCGGTCCTCCGGCTGAATCCCGGCCACCCCGCCCGGGACCGGATCGCCGCCTGGGCGGCGGGGGGAAACTGACCCGGCGGGTACCGGCCCCGGTACCGGCTGTGCGACTCCCGATTCCCCCCTCCGCCGATTCACCGATTCACCGGTTCAACCAACCCTCCCGTCCCCCTCGCTCGTACAGCCGGATGATAATTTTCCGAATCGGGCTCCGGCCTCTCCGCATCCCTTGCGCGCCGGTGTTGCGCGCGGTCCGAAGACCCGAATTCACTTGACAGGGAAGTGTTTCCGATGATAAGAAGATTCAGCCTGCGTGCCTTTGAGATCCATAACCAGTCGACCGAGGACCGTTAGCCGATGTACTTCCTGAGCGGAACGCCCGAGGCCCTGCAGTTGAACCTGTCCGTCTTCGTGGTGATGGCGGTGTTCGTCGTCTTCCACTTCATCATGAACCGGCTGCTCTACCGCCCCCTGCTGAAGACCCTGCACGAGCGGGACGAGCGCACGGCGGGGACGATGGAGTTTGCCGGCAAGACCGAGGAAGAATACCTGGCCATGCTGGAGCGCTACGAGTTGGCCATCAAGGGCGCGCGCCAGGAGGGGTACGCGGTCGTCGACCGGCTGCGCCGCGAAGCCCAGGCCCGGCAGGCCGACCGGCTGAAACACGTCCAGGAGGAGATGCGCCGGGAAGTGGACGGCGTCAAGGGCGACATCCTCCGCTCCGCCGCGTCAATGAAAGACTCGCTGCAGACGGAGATCGACACGTACGCCGGCATGATCCTCACCCAGGTCCTCCACCGGGAGACCCCGCGATGACTCCGCCGAGCCGCCGCATACTCGGCCCGGCCGCCCTGCTGATCCTCGTCGGCCTGCAGGCGTCCCCCCTGTTCGCCGCCGAGATCGAGAGCAGCTGGAGCTCCGGGCTGATCTGGGCCGGTCGCATCTTCAATGTGGTCGTGCTGCTGGGCGGCCTGGCCTATCTGCTGCGCAAGCCGCTGCGGCAGTTCTTCCACAACCGGACGGCGGAGATCCAGAAAAAGCTGGAGGAGGCCGATCAGGCCCGCCACGAGGCCCTGCGCAAGCTCTCCCTGATGGAGGAACGCCTGCAGAAGCTGGACGAGGAGGTGGAAACCCTCCGCCGGCAGGCCCAGGCCGACGCCGAGGCGGAGCAGCGCCGGATCCTGGCGCAGGCCGAGGAAGAGGCGGGACGCATCCACGCCCGCGGCCGCCTGGAGATCGAGGCCGGCAAGGCCCAGGCCCTGGCCGAGCTGAAGAAGTTCGTGGCCGAGAAAGCGGTCGCCCTGGCCGAGGAGATGATCCGCAAGGAGATCACCCCCGCCGACCAGGAGCGCCTGTTCGAACAATTCCTGGCCGGCATAGGAGAGAAGAAGTGATCCGGAAAGCGGTGCTGATGCGGTACGCCCGCTCCCTCGCCGAGGTGGCCATGGAAGCCGGCGTCGAGCCCAAGGTGGGCGATGATTTCGCCGGCCTGCTGGCCCTGACCGGCGCCGTTCCGGATTTCATGGCGGTCATGCGCAACCCGGTGGTGCCGCTGTCGGTGAAGGACTCCATCGTGAAGGGGGTGGCGCAGCGCTTCGGCTTCCATCCGTTCTTCGGCGAGTTCCTGCGCCTCCTGGTGAAGCACCACCGGATGCCGTACCTGGCCGACATCCACGACCTGTACCGGCAGGAAGTCGACCGCCTGAAGGGCGTGGCCCGGCCGCGCGTGGTGACCAGCCGGCGCCTCGATCCCGTGCACCAGGACCGCCTGCTGGCCAGCCTCAAGCGGGTGCTCCGCCGGGAGGTGGTCCTGGACCTGCGCGAGGACCCGGGGCTCATCGGCGGCCTGCGCCTGGAAGTGGCGGGCGTGATCTTCGACGGCAGCGTCCGGCACCAGCTCGAGCGGCTGCGGGAGGGGCTGGCCTCCTCCTGACGGACAGCGGACATCGGTCTTCAGAGTTCGTCCCGGTTACGATCGAAATACAACGTGTTGCCCAGGTTCCTGGCCCGATTTCCGAAGTCCGATTTCCGATGTCCTCTTGATGGGATGGATGAGAATCTAGGAGAGTGAATCCATGGAGTTTAAAGCCGACGAAATCACCCGGTTCATCAAGGAATGGATCAAGGGGTACGAGGCGGAAGTCGACGTCAGCGAGGTGGGCAGCGTCATCAGCATCGGCGACGGCATCGCCCGCGTGTATGGCCTGGAGAAGGTCATGGCCGGCGAGCTCCTCGAGTTCACCCACAACGTCTACGGCATGGCCCTCAACCTGGAGGAGGACAACGTCGGCGTGGTGATCCTGGGCGAATACTTCGAGATCAAGGAAGGCGACCCGGTCAAGCGGACGCGCCGGATCATGCAGGTCCCCGTGGGCGAGGCGCTGGTGGGCCGGGTGGTCAACGCCCTCGGCCAG
Source organism: uncultured Acidobacteriota bacterium (assembly GCA_964412195.1). Taxonomy (GTDB): domain Bacteria; phylum Acidobacteriota; class JAAYUB01; order JAAYUB01; family JAAYUB01; genus CAYPNP01. Next base: position 35,664 of record CAYPNP010000027.1, read on the forward strand.
CCCATCGACGAAAAGGGGCCGATCGTCTCCGACACCTATAATCCCATCGAGCGACTGGCCCCCGGCGTGGTCGACCGCCGGCCGGTCAAGGAGCCCCTCCAGACGGGCATCAAGGCCATCGACTCCATGATCCCGATCGGCCGCGGCCAGCGCGAGCTGATCATCGGGGACCGCCAGACCGGCAAGACCTCCATCGTGGTGGACACGATCCTCAACCAGAAGAACACGGACGTGGTGCCCATCTACGTGGCCGTCGGCCAGAAACAGTCCACGGTGGCCCGGGTGGCGGCGCGGCTCCAGGAGTACGGCATGCTCGAGCGCGCCATCCTGGTGGTGGCCAGCGCCAGCGACCCCGCCCCGATGCAGTACATCGCCCCCTACGCCGGCTGCGCCATGGGCGAATACTTCCGCGACCGCGGCCGCCACGCCCTGGTGATCTACGACGACCTCTCCAAGCACGCCGCCGCCTACCGCGAGATCTCGCTGCTGCTGCGCCGGCCGCCGGGGCGCGAAGCCTACCCCGGCGACGTCTTCTACCTGCACTCCCGGCTGCTGGAGCGCGCGGCCAAGCTCAGCGACAAGATGGGCAACGGCTCGCTCACGGCGCTGCCGATCATCGAGACCCAGGCGGGCGACGTCTCGGCCTACATCCCGACGAACGTCATCTCCATCACCGACGGCCAGATCTTCCTCGAGACGGACCTGTTCCACAGCGGCTTCCGGCCGGCCATCAACGCCGGCATCTCGGTCTCGCGCGTGGGCGGCTCGGCGCAGATCAAGGCGATGAAGCAGGTCGCCGGCACCCTGCGCCTGGAGCTGGCCCAGTACCGCGAGCTGCAGGCCTTCGCCCAGTTCGGCAGCGACCTCGACAAGGCGACCAAGGCCCAGCTCAACCGCGGCGCGCGGCTCATGGAGATCCTCAAGCAGGACCTCTACCAGCCCATGCCAGTGGAGAAACAGATCCTGGTCATCCTGTGCGGCACGTCCGGTTCCCTGGACGACCTGCCGGTGGAGAAGGTCAAGCAGTTCGAGAGCGAGCTCCTCGCCTATGTCGACGCCCGGTACGCCGCTGTGATGGCCAAGGTCGTCGAGAAGAAGGCGTTGGACGATGAGCTGCGGGCGCAGCTGCATGAGATCCTGTTGGAGTTCAAGAAGCAGTTCGTGGAGCAGAACCTGCCCCAGCAGGTTTCCTGAGGCGGCACGGCATGGCGAACCTGATCGACATCCGGCGGCGCATCCGCAGCGTGAAGAGCACCCAGCAGATCACGCGGGCGATGAAGTTCGTCGCCGCGGCCAAGCTCCGCAAGGCGCAGGCCCAGACTTTCGCCGTCCGGCCGTACGCCCGGCGCATGTTCCAGGTGATCCACCACCTGGCCATGCGGGTGCCCGACCGCTCCCACCCCCTGCTGGAGGACCGGGGCGACCACCGGATCCTGCTGGTGCTGGTGTCCGGCGACAAGGGCCTCTGCGGCGCCTACAACTCCAATCTGATCAAGGCGGCCTACCAGTTCATGGAGGAGCGCCGCGGTGCGGAGATCACCCTGGAAGTGGTGGGCAAGAAGGCCTACGAGCACTTCCACCGCCGGCAGTTCACCATCGCCCAGTCCTTTGTCGACCGGCTCGGAAAGGTGGACCTCCGCCTGGCCGAGCAGGTCAGCGAGCCCCTGACGGAGGGGTTCCTCGGGAAGAGCTACGACCGGGTCTTCGTCCTGTACAACCAATTCAAGTCGGTCATGCAGCAGCAGATCACGGTGGAACAGCTCCTCCCCATCGCGGCCGTCGAGGTGGAGGAGGAGGAAGCCGTCGCTCCGCTGGGGGTCGACTACATTTACGAGCAGCCGCGGGAGGCCATCTACCAGGACCTCTTTCCACAGCACGTGCTGGTGCAGGTCTACCGGGCCCTGGTGGAGTCGACGGCCAGCGAGCAGGGCGCGCGGATGGCCGCCATGGAGTCGGCCACGAAGAACGCCGGCGAGATGATCGAGCGCCTGACCCTGTTCCGCAACCGCGTCCGCCAGGCGGCCATCACCAAGGAGTTGATCGAGATCGTGAGCGGCGCGGCCGCCCTCGGGTAGCGCGCCGCCATAGAGCCTATGGAAATGGGGTTTCTCGAAACCAAGCGTTGACTTCTGCCGGCATCCGAGCCCCGGGACCCGAGCCCCGATTTCCCATGTCCGAAGTCCGAACAGGAGCTTGATAATGAACGAAGGCAAAGTGGTGCAGGTCATCGGACCCGTGGTGGACTGCCTGTTTCCGGAGGCGAGCATTCCGCCCATCTACACCGCAGTGCAGGTCACCAGCGAGGGATTCGACGTGCCCGAGCCGATCGACGTGACCCTGGAAGTGCAGCAGCACCTGGGCGAGGGGCGGGTGCGCACCGTCGCCCTGGAGCCCACCGACGGCATGGTCCGCGGCATGAAGGCCGTAGACCAGGGCGGCCCCATCACCATCCCGGTCGGCCGCAGCACCCTGGGCCGCGTGATGAACGTCATCGGCAAGTCGGTGGACCAGCAGGGGCCGATCGAGTCGGCCACGCGCTACCCCATCCACCGCCACCCGCCCGAGTTCGCGGAGCAGAGCGTCGCCACGGAGATGCTCGAGACCGGCATCAAGGTCATCGACCTGATCGAGCCCTTCCCTCGGGGCGGCAAGATCGGCCTCTTCGGCGGCGCCGGCGTGGGCAAGACCGTCATCATCATGGAGCTGATCCACCGCATCGCCAAGCAGCACGGCGGCTTCTCGGTGTTCGCGGGCGTGGGCGAGCGCACCCGCGAGGGCAACGACCTGTGGCTCGAGATGAAGGAGTCGGGCGTCATCGACAAGGCCGCCCTGGTGTACGGCCAGATGACCGAGCCGCCGGGGGCGCGCCTGCGGGTGGCCCTCACCGGCCTGACCGTGGCGGAGTACTTCCGCGACGAGGAAGGCCAGAACGTGCTGCTCTTCATCGATAACATCTTCCGTTTCACCCAGGCCGGCTCCGAGGTGTCCGCGCTGCTCGGCCGCATGCCGTCGGCGGTGGGCTACCAGCCCAACCTGGCCACGGAGATGGGCGAATTGCAGGAGCGCATCACCACCACCAGCAAGGGCTCCATCACCTCGATCCAGGCCATCTACGTGCCGGCCGACGACTACACCGACCCGGCGCCGGCGACCACCTTCGCCCACCTCGACGCCACCACCAACCTGGAGCGCGCCCTCACCGAGATGGGCATCTACCCGGCGGTCGACCCGCTGGCCTCCACGTCCCGGATCCTCGACCCGCGCGTGATCGGCGAGGAGCACTACCAGACGGCGCGCACTGTCCAGAAGATCCTGCAGCGCTACAAGGACCTGCAGGACATCATCGCCATCCTGGGCATCGACGAGCTGTCCGACGACGACAAGCTGACCGTCAGCCGCGCCCGCAAGATTCAGAAGTTCCTCTCCCAGCCCTTCTTCGTTGGCGAGCAGTTCACCGGCCTGGCGGGCAAGTACGTGCCGCTGAAGGACACCGTCGCCGGCTTCAAGGCGCTGGCCGAGGGCCAGTACGACCACATCCCCGAGCAGGCGTTCTACATGACCGGCGGAATCGAAGATGTGCTGGAGAAGGCCGAGAAGATGAAGGCCGAATCCTGAGCGGCCGCGGGCGAGGATAGACCATGGCGGGAACCACCCTTTTCGTTGAAGTGCTGACGCCGGACAAGACCCACTTTTCCGGCTTCGTCAAGGCCGTGTACTTCCCGGGGGAGAACGGCTACCTGGGCGTCCTGCCGGGGCACGCCCCGCTGCTGACCCGGCTGGGCGTGGGCACCATCACCTGCATCGAGGAGGACGGCGACGTGGTGCACATGTTCTGCTCGGGCGGCTTCGCCGAGGTCATGGGCCGCGACGTCAGCATCCTGGCCAGCGTGGCCGAGCGGGAGGGGGACATCGACGAGGAACGGGCCGAGAAGGCAAAACAGCGTGCCGAGAAGCGGCTCTTCTCCGGGTCGACGGAAGTGGACTACGCGCGGGCCATGAGTTCCCTTCAGCGAGCCATGGAGCGCATCCGCATCGCCCACCATCCGTAACATCCACCGCAAAGGCGCAAAGGACGCAAAGCCAATCCAGGCAATTGATGCCAAACCCTGTCAAAGTACATCCTGGATTCCAGATCAGGCCAGATCCGGTAGATTGGATTCCATGCCTGATCTGGGATTGCCTTTGTGTCCTTTGCGCCTTTGCGGTGAGAATTGCTTGAGGAGCCGGATATGGAATTTGTCGTGTTCGATTTGGACGGGGTGCTGTTCGATTCGGGCGAGCTGGTGGTGGAGTCCGTCGCCCTGGCGGTGGAGCGGCTGCGCGCCGAGACGGGCCTGCCGCTGCCGACGCCGCCCCGGGAGCGGATCTTCGCCCTCATGGGCACGCCCAACCGGGAGTACGCCCGCGGCCTCGGCCTGGAGCTGACCGAGGGGCAGCACCGGCGCTTCGGCGCGCTGGTGGGAGAGGCCGAGGTGGAGCTGATCCGGGCCGGGCACGGCGCGCCCCACGCCGGCATCCCGGAGCTGGTCGACTGGCTGGCGGACCGGGGCGTCCGGCTCGCCGTGGCCAGCAACTGCGGCCGCCCCTACCTGCTGGAATTCCTCGACCATTTCGACCTGGCGGACGCCTTCGCCATCGCCCTGTGCAACGACGACTGCCCCTCCGGCGACAAAGCCGACCTGCTGGGGATGGCGCTGGAGCACCAGGAAGTGCTTCCCTCCGAAGCGGTCTACCTCGGCGACCGCGGCCGCGACGAAACCGCCGCCCGAGAGAGGGGCCTGGGCTTCCTGGCCTGCACGTGGGGTTTCGGGGACGACGCCGAGTTCAGCCCCGGCGCCGCCCGCGCCGCCTCCCCCGCCGAAGCCCGCGAAATCCTGGCCCGACTGCTCGACGCGCAATCAGAACTCCCCGAAACTCAAGACGACGTTTGATCAGCCGGCCCCCCTCCCTTGCACAGTTGACAAGCTGGACGTTTCAACGTTCCAACGTGTCAACCGTTTCATTGTGACGGAGCCTGGCACTCATCCTTGATCGAAGATCCCAATTGTTAATTGGAAATTCTGGAATTGTGACGGAGCCCGGTGTCTTGTTCAGCGACCTGCGGGAGATACAAGCGAAGGGATGGACTACGCAGCTGGCAGATCCTGCCGGAGCGAGATGCCTTTATCCTTGAAGTGCTGGCCGAACGCCAGCGCCGATTGGCAGGGGGTGGAGCGGATCGATTGGAAGCTCACGTGGTCCGCCAGGCTGGGGTTCTGCCAGCCGGCATCCAGGTAGCCCGCCAGCGCCTGGGCGTGCAATTCCTCATCCACCCAGACGATGGCCACCGCGGGGAGAAAGTGCCGGCAGAAGGCCGTCACCGCGTGCTTGCCCACCTGTTGGTGCAGCAGCGCGCAGGTTTCCAGGACCCCGTAGTTGGTGGTGTACCGGGAGTCGCCCTGCTTCTCGATGTTTTTCCAGGCGCGCGCCGCCCCGGCGTGGCGGTCGTCGGTCCGCACCAGCAGGGCGAAAATACCGGACGTGTCAAGGAAGGTGTTCATTCGAGCAGGCCTTCCGCCAGATATTCGTCATGGCGGTCGGCCACCCCTGACGACTCTTGATAACCCTCTGATCTGTCCCGCGTCCGAGGGCAGCGGTCTTGGGGATGTTTGTGACGGAGCCTAGCACCTGTCCTTTTGTGACGGAGCCTGGCACCTGTTCGATTCACCTGTTCGATTGTGACGGATTGTGACGGAGCCTGGTACGCATCATCCTTTGTTTGAAGATTTCAAATTTCAAATTTGAAATGATGGGCGGCGGTGGTCGATGGATCAGAACAGGCGGGAGGCCTCGGCCTTGATGAACTCGTCGAGGCGCTGGATGCGGCGGTCGAATATCATCTTCCGGAAGTCCTCGATCATGGCCACGGCGTCGAGCTCGGCCAGCAGGATGTTCACCTCCCACATGGCCCGCTGCCGCGACAGGCGCACCTGGTTGCGCTCGCCCTCGACGGCCGGCTCGTACAGCGCGCGGCGGGTCAGCTCCTTGTAGGACTCGTGCAGCGCCTTCAGCTCCTTCAGGTGCTTGAAGAGCTTGGTGATGACCGCCTGGGCCCGCGTGGCCGGCGTCGCCTCTTCGGGCAACGTGGCTTTGTATGCGGCGAAGGCCCGGCAGATGGACTCGGCCTGGGCGTCGGTGAGGCCGCTCACGGCGGCCAGGTCCTTGCGGTTGGCCACGAAGTACTTGTCCAGCGTGTTCATGCCGGCAGCGATCAGCTTGTTGCGGCTCACCGGGCCGATGCCGGGCGTCTTGCGCAGGATGGCGTTGATGATGACCGTGTCGCGGACGGTGCCGCGGGTGGCGTGGGAATCCGAGGTGGCGAAGGCCTCCGGCAGCAGGGTGGTCAGGTTGGCGTATTCCTTGAGCAGCTGCAGCCGGATCTCGCGCGAGATGTACGGGCTGTCGGACACCTTGGCCCGCTCCATGAGCTGCTTGAAGCGGTCGACGATGTGGTTGATCTTTTCGTAGCTCATCTTGGTGCCGGCGTCCCCGATCATCCGGATGGAGCCGAGGCAGATGTCCACCCAGCTCTTGCTGACCGCGCCGCCCTGCAGCTCCGAGATGAAGTCCTTGACCGGCTGCAGGTAGGCGCTGGAGATGGACAGGAACAGGTTCTCCACCTCGTCCTGCTCCTGGTCCGAGAGCCGGAGCTGCCCGGCCGGCGCCGCGGCGGCCGCCGGGGCGTCCGCGGGCTTGGTGAGGGCGTCGAAGGCGCTGTCGAACTCGTCCAGGAAGGAATCGACGAAATCGCCGAAGCCCTCCATCTCGTCGAACGGGTCGTCGACGATGGCGTTGGCCGCGGCTTCGGCCGGCTCCGCCGCGTGGGTCTTCTCCTGGGTGGCCTTGCGGATGTAGTTCTTCAGGAGCGTGGCGTTCTGCGAGGAGTAGGCGGGCGAGGCCTCGGGCGCCGAGATCAGCCGCCGGAGGTAGGTGGTCAGGTCCTGGATCTCCTCGATGAAGACTTCCATCTGGCGGTTGCTGGCCGTCAGGTTCTTCTCGTCCAGCAGCTTGATCAGCTGGTGGAGCTGGGCGGCCACCTCCCCCACCACGGGGTGGCCCAACTGCTTGGCCGCCAGTAGGAATTCGCCGCACTGGAGGGCCAGGGCGTGGTAGTAGGCCCGGTTGTCGGGGTAGGACTTGATCCGGGTGGCGTACATCTCCATCAGGTTGATGACGTCATCCGCGTTGACGATGAATTCCTCGAGCTTTTTCAGATCCGCCATCCCCAATTGTCTCCGGGAAATCTGGGGCCATCATAAAGGAAAGACGGGGTTTTTGCAACGCGGAAAATTTCGATAGACAATTTGATAGATTTCAGTATACTCATAAATTCGCTCGACCAGTTGGATCCCCACGGACGAATCTTCGTTGACCGGCAGGGCAACGCACCATGTATAAAGAACCGACTTTCACCCAGTATTTCGCCATCTTTCTGTTCATCGCCATCGCGCTTCTCTTCCCGGCGGTGGCGCTGCTGTTCGGCCGCCTGCTGCGGCCGCAGAAACCGAATCCCGTGAAGGAGCTGCCGTACGAATGCGGCATGGAGCCCATCGGCGACGCCCGGGAGCGGTACCCCGTCCGCTACTACATCATTGCGCTGCTGTTCCTGGTCTTCGACGTGGAGACGATCTTCCTCTTCCCGTGGGCGGCCATCTACAAGGGGGATACCCCCGCCGTGGTCCTCTTCCTGTTCGTCGAGATGGCGGTCTTCTTCGCCATAGTGATCATCGGCTATATCTACATCTGGAAGAAAGGGGCCCTCAAATGGGTATAGAAGAGAAGCTGCCCCCCGGGGTCCTCACCACCACCGTCGACTACTTCTTCAACTGGGCCCGGAAGTCCTCGCTCTGGCCGGTGACCTTCGGCCTGGCGTGCTGCGCCATCGAGATGATGGCCGCCGGCGCGGCGCGCTGGGACCTCGACCGCTTCGGCATCCTCTTCCGGCCGTCCCCCCGGCAGTCCGACCTCATGATCGTGGCCGGCACGGTCACGCTCAAGATGGCCCCCGCCATCCAGCGGATCTACGAGCAGATGCCGGAGCCGAAGTGGGTCATCTCCATGGGCGCCTGCGCCAACGCCGGCGGGCCGTTCGACACGTACGCCGTGCTGCAGGGCGTGGACAAGATCGTGCCGGTGGACGTCTACATCCCCGGCTGCCCCCCGCGGCCGGAGGCTTTGCTCTACGGCCTGCTGAAGCTGCAGGACAAGATTTCGAAGATGACCATCGCCCGTCAACGATAACACCGCCGAGGTTGCCATGACCGACGAGAAGAAGGAACAGCCGAAACCAGCGGCGCCCCCCGTGGAGAAGGCGGCCGCTCCGGAATATGTGCCCCTGGCCGACAACCCCGTCCTGAAGGGCCTGGCGGAGCACCTGCCTGGAGCCTGCAGCGCGGGGTGGGACTACCTGGGCCAGTGGATCTTCGACGTGGACAAGGACCGCGTCCCGGAGATCGGCCGCTGGCTCAGGGACACCCAGCGCTTCGATATGTGCGCCGACGTCACCGCCGTGGACTGGAAGGACCGGCCGAAGCGCTTCACCATGGTTTACAACCTGTACTCCCTCCCGGACAACCGGCGCATCCTGCTGCGGGCCGAGGTGGCGGACGGCGAGGCCGTGCCCACCGTCAGCGGCGTCTGGTCGGTGGCCGCCTGGCCGGAGCGGGAGGTCTTCGACATGTTCGGCATCCGCTTCGACGGCCACCCCGACCTCCGCCGGATCCTCATGCCGGAGGACTGGACCGGTCACCCGCTCCGCAAGGACTACGACCTCCGCGGCCGCAACCCGGAGTGGATCAGCCGCCACCTGGTGATCCGCGACACCGGCGAGCCCGCTGCCGCCCCGATCCCGCCCGCCAGCGAGGCCGCCCATGAGTGAGACCCACCCCAAACCTGTCACTGTCGCCCCCGTCCTCCAGGAAGAGGTGATGGTCCTGAACATGGGGCCCCAGCACCCCTCCACCCACGGCGTGCTGCGGGTCGTCCTGAAGCTGGACGGCGAGAAGATCGTCGACCTGGACTGCGACATCGGCTACCTCCACCGGGGCGTCGAGAAGATCTCCGAAAACCGGGCCTATTTCCAGGCGGCCCCGTACATGGACCGGCTGGATTACATCGCCGCCGTCTCCAACAACCTGGCCTACGTGGAGGCGGTCGAGAAGCTGGCCGGCGTGGCGGTGCCCGAGCGCGCGCAATACATCCGAGTGATCCTGACCGAGCTGGCGCGGATCTCTTCCCACCTGCTCTGGCTGGCGACGCACGCGCTGGACATCGGCGCCATGACCGTCTTCCTGTACTGCTTCCGCGAGCGCGAGCTCATCCTGGACATCTTCGAGATGGTGACCGGCGCCCGCCTGACCACCAACGCCTTCCGCATCGGCGGCCTGGCGGCCGACGTGCCGGAGGAGTTCGCCAAGATGGTCAAGGAGTTCTGCGACATCCTGCCCGGGCGGATCGACGATTACACCGGCCTGCTTTCGGCCAACCGCATCTGGCTTCAGCGCACCAAGGGCATCGGGGTGATCTCCGCGGCCGACGCCGTGGACATCGGCCTGAGCGGCCCCTCCCTGCGCGGCTCCGGCGTGAAGTGGGACCTCCGCAAGGCGAAGCCGTACGAGTGCTACGACCGGTTCGAGTTCGACATCCCCACCGGCGCCGCCGGCGACACCTACGACCGGTACCTGGTGCGCCTCGAGGAGATGCGGCAGGCGCGCCGGATCGTCCTCCAGGCCCTCGACAAGCTGCCTTCCGGCGAGATCCGGAGCAAGGTCAGCCGGAACCTCAAGCCGCCCAAGGGCGAGGTCTACCACTCCATCGAGGCCCCCAAGGGCGAGCTGGGCTTCTACATCGTCAGCGACGGGACGGCCAACCCCTACCGCGTCCGGATCAAGGGGCCGTCCTTCTTCAACCTGCAGGCCCTGCGCAAGCTGTGCATCGGCCATTACGTGGCCGACGTGGTCGCCGTCATCGGCACCCTGGACATCGTCCTGGGCGAGATCGACCGTTAAACCGCAAAGGAAACGGGCATGCTCGAAATCTTTCAACCGTTCACCGAAGAGCTGGTCAAGATCGTGATCATCCTCGCGATGGTCTCGCTGGCCATCGCCTACCTCACCTGGCTCGAGCGCAAGGTCATCGGCCACATGCAGGTGCGCTACGGCCCGATGCGGGTGGGCTGGCACGGCCTGCTGCAGCCCATCGCCGACGGCATCAAGTTCATCATCAAGGAAGACATCATCCCGGCCAAGGCGGACCGCTTCGGCTTCATCCTGGCGCCGCTGCTGACGTTCATCCCGGCCTTCATCGTCTTCGCCCTGATCCCGTTCGACGGACCGCAGGCGTTCACGATCGGCGGCCAGACCTACAGCGGCTACGTGGCCGACGTCAACATCGCCCTCCTCTTCGTGATGGCCATCACCTCCATCTGCGTGCTGGGGCTGATCCTGGGCGGCTGGTCCTCCAACAGCAAGTACCCCCTGATGAGCGCCCTCCGGTCGGTGGCCCAGCTGGTGGGCTACGAGGTGCCCATGGGCCTGGCGGTGATGGGCGTGGTCATGATGGCCGGCAGCCTCAGCCTGGTGGACATCGTCCAGGCCCAATCCAAGCTGGGGTGGTGGTTCTTCGTCCCGCAGATCGTCGGCTTCGCCATCTACTTCATCTGCGGCATCGCCGAAACCAACCGTTCCCCCTTCGACCTGCCCGAGGCGGAGTCGGAACTGGTGGGGGGGTACCACACCGAGTACAGCGGCTTCCGGTTCGCCATCTTCTTCCTGGCCGAGTACGCCAACATGATCACCATCTCGGCCGTGGCCACCACGCTGTTCCTCGGCGGCTGGCTGATGCCCTTCCCGTCGCTGCTCGGGCCCTACCTCTCGTGGGTCCCCGGCATCGTGTGGTTCTCGCTGAAGACCTTCTGCTTCCTCTTCGCCTATCTCTGGTTCCGGGCCACCTTCCCGCGGTACCGGTTCGACCAGCTGATGGGCATCATGTGGAAGATCCTGCTGCCCATCTCCATCGCCAACATCCTGGTGACGGCCGGGATCATCCTGGTCTCGAAATTGGCCTGAGGAAAGGGTGCGCCATGAGCGTCGGCAAACTCCTGAGAAAGATATTCTTCGTGGACCTGATCATCGGGCTCTCCATCACCTTCAAGGAGATGTTGAGCGGGGCCATCACCCTGCAGTACCCACGGCAGCGGCCGACGCTCTACGAGCGCTTCCGGGGCGAGCCGCGGATGGCCGTGAACGAGGACGGCAGCACCAAGTGCATCGCCTGCATGCTGTGCGCCCAGGTCTGCCCGGAGAACTGCATCACCGTGCTCCGGGAGAAGGACCCCGAGACCAAGAAATTCAAGCTGACGGGCTACACCTTCGACATGCACCGGTGCATGTTCTGCGGGTTCTGCGAGGAGGTCTGCCCGACCGACTGCATCCTGCTGACGCCGGACTACGAGATGGCCCAGTTCGAGATCAAGGACATCGTCCTCGATTGGAAGTCCCTGGAGAAGGGGATGCCCAAGACGATGTACAAGAAGTGAAGGGGACGCCATGGAAGCCATTCTGTTCTGGAGCTTGAGCGGCCTGACCATCCTTTTCGCGTTCCTGGTGATCACCTCCCGGAATCCCGTCCACAGCGCGGTCTTCCTGATCGGCACGCTGCTGTTCATGGCCGGGCTCTACATCCTGCTGGACGCGGAGTTCCTCGTCGGCGTGCAGGTGATCGTCTACGTCGGGGGGATCACGGTGCTCTACCTGTTCGTCATCTCGCTGATCGTCCTGAAGAAGATCCCGCTGGAGAGCCCGGTCAGCCGCCAGTGGCCGGCGGCGGTCGTCGCCGTGGTCGCGCTGCTGGTCGAGGTCGTCTACTTCCTGGTCAAGGGCGACGAGTTCTTCGCCTCGTTCCACGCCCGGAAGATGGTCTACGGGACCGGCCGGACCCAGGACATAGGCCAGGCCCTGTACGGCCCGTACGTGCTCCCATTCGAGATCGCCACCGTGGTCCTGCTGCTGGCCATCGTCGGGGCGGTCCTGATGAGCCGGAAGCCGGAACCCCAAGAGTCCTCCGTGGAGTCGTAAGATGGAGATCTACCATTACCTTGCCGTCAGCACCATCGTGTTCACCATCGGCATGATCGGGGTGCTGATCCGCCGCAACATCATGATCATCCTGATGTCGCTGGAGCTGATGCTCAACGCCGTCAACCTCAACCTGGTGGCGTTCTCGCGGCTCTGGGGCGGCGTGGCCGGCCACGTGTTCGTCATCTTCATCATCACCGTGGCCGCCGCCGAGGCCGCCGTCGGCCTGGCGATCGTCATCGCCGTCTATCGGCATCGGCAGACGATCAACATCGACGACATCCACCTGTTGAAATGGTGAGACACCGAGGGACAGGACAAGACGCATGAACAACCAGGTTCAATACTTGTGGATCATCCCCCTGCTGCCGCTGGCGGGGTTCCTTGTCAACGGCTTGACGGGGCTGTTCTTCAACCGGTTGCGGGGCGCCAAGCCGAACCGCTACTTCGTGACGTTCATCGCATGCGGGCTGGTGTTCGCCGCGTTCCTGATGAGCGTCGCCGCGGTCTGGCAGCTTTCCCAATTGCCGGCAGAAGAGCGGCTGATCCAGCAGACGGCCTTCACCTGGATGGCGGGCGGCGAGGGCCCGACCACCGGCTACGGGAACGGGACCATCCCCGCGGGGATCGCCAAGTTTGTCGTGGAATGGGGCTTCCAGCTGGATCCCCTCTCCGCGGTCATGATGCTGGTAGTCACCGGCGTGGGCTTCCTGATCCACGTCTTCGCCGTGGGTTACATGTGGGACGACACGGGCTTCTACCGGTTCTTCAGCTACCTGAACCTCTTCATGTTCGCCATGCTCACCCTGGTCATGGGCAACAACTACCTGATGATGTTCCTGGGGTGGGAGGGCGTGGGCTTCTGCTCCTACGCCCTGATCGGCTACTACTTCCACAAGAAGAGCGCCTCCGACGCCGGCAAGAAGGCCTTCATCGTGAACCGGGTGGGCGACTACGGCTTCACCGTCGGGGTGCTGCTCACGTTCGTCACCTTCGGCACGTTCAACTTCAGCCAACTGAGCGGGCTGGTCCAGGGCCTGCCCGCCGAGGCCCACTTCGGCGTGATCTCGGCCATCACCCTGCTGTTCTTCATCGGCGCCACCGGCAAGAGCGCCCAGATCCCGCTCTACGTCTGGCTGCCCGACGCCATGGAGGGCCCGACCCCGGTGTCGGCCCTGATCCACGCGGCCACGATGGTCACCGCCGGCGTCTACATGGTCACCCGGAGCAGCTTCCTCTTCACCCGCGCCCCGGTGACGCTGGAACTGGTGGGCTTCGTCGGCATCACCACGGCCTTCGTGGCGGCGCTGATGGGCCTGTTCCAGCGCGACATCAAGAAGGTGCTGGCCTACTCCACCATCTCCCAGCTCGGCTACATGTTCGCCGCCCTGGGTGTGGCCGCCTTTTCCGCCGGCATCATGCACCTGATGACCCACGCCTTCTTCAAGGCGCTGCTCTTCCTCGGGGCCGGCAGCATCATCCACGCCATGCACCACGAGCAGGACATGCAGAACATGGGCAACTTGCGCAAGTACATGCCGTGGACCTACTGGACGATGTGGACCGCGTGGCTCGCGATCTGCGGCATCTTCCCCTTCGCCGGGTTCTTCTCCAAGGACGAGATCCTGTGGCGCGCCTTCGCCACCCACCACTACGCCTTCTACGCCGTCGGACTGCTGACGGCAGGCTTGACGGCATTCTACATGACCCGGCTGATGGCCCTGACCTTCTGGTCCAGGGAGCGGATCACCGAGCACGCCAGGCACCAACTCCACGAGTCCCCGGCGGTGATGACCGCCCCGCTGGCGGTGCTGGCCGTGGGGTCGGTGGCCGGCGGCTGGATCGGCCTGCCGGCCTGGTTGGGCGGCAGCCGCTTCGAGCAGTGGCTGGAGCCGGTCTTCACGGCGTCCATCCTGCCGGCGCCCGGCCATTACGGCCACGGTTTCGAATTCGGCATGGCCGCGACCTCGGTGGTCGTCGCCGCCCTGGCCATCGCCCTGGCCTGGTTCATCTACAAGAAGAAGGGCGTGGTGCCGGACACCGAGACGTCCTGGGGGAAGCTCTGGGAGGTCATCTACCACAAGTTCTACATCGACGAGCTGTACGACGCCCTCATCGTGCACCGCGCCAAGGACCTGGGCAACCTGCTGGCGGCCTTCGACCTGGCGGTGATCGACGGCTTCTTCGTCGACGGGACGGCCGCGGCCACGCGGGGCTCCGCGACGGTGTCGGGCTGGTTCGATCGCTACGTCGTGGACGGCCTGGTGAACCTGCAGGCCTGGATCGTGCAGAACGTCAGCGCGGTGCTGCGACGGGTGCAGACCGGGGTGACGCAGAACTACGCCCTGGCGATCGTGCTGGGGATCGTCATATTGTCGTTCGTTTATATCTTCCGATAGGAGACGGCGCATGGATCTTCTGGGCATACCGATTCTCAACGCAGTCGTATATTTGCCCCTGGTGGGCTTCTTCCTGATCCTGCTGCTCCCGAAGACGAAGGAGACCCTCATCAAATGGGTGGCCAACATCACGGGGTTGCTCGGGTTCCTCGTCTCCGTCCCGCTGATCACCTCCTGGTACGATGCGCGGGTTGTCGAGGGAGTGAAGAACGGCATGCGCTACACCATCGACGTGTCCTGGATCCAGTCGCTGGGCGTGCGCTACTCCATGGGCATCGACGGCATCAGCCTGCTGCTGGTACTGCTGACCACGCTGCTGGGGGCGGTCGCCATTCTCTCCTCTTGGAGCGCCATCACCGTCCGGGTCAAGGAGTACTACGCCTACCTGCTCCTGCTCCAGACCGGCATGCTCGGCGTCTTCATGGCCACCGACCTGTTCCTGTTCTACATCTTCTGGGAAGTCATGCTGGTGCCGATGTACTTCCTCATCGGCGTGTGGGGCGGCCCGCGCAAGCTCTACGCCGCCATCAAGTTCTTCCTCTACACCCTGCTGGGCTCTGTGCTGATGCTGCTGGCCATCCTGGCGCTCTACTTCAAGTACGTCTCCCTCTTCGGCTGGGAGAACCGGACCTTCAGCTACTTCAAGTTCCTCGAGATGGGCCTCGACCCGAACTTCCAGTTCTGGGCGTTCCTGGCCTTCTTCATCGGCTTCGCCATCAAGGTGCCGATGTTCCCGTTCCACACGTGGTTGCCCGACGCCCACGTCGAGGCGCCCACGGCCGGCTCGGTGATCCTGGCCGGCGTCCTGCTGAAGATGGGCACGTACGGCTTCGTGCGCTTCTCGCTGCCGCTCTTCCCCGACGCCACCCGCGAGTTCCTGCCCTTCCTGATGATCCTCTGCATCGTCGGCATTATCTACGGCGCCCTGGTGGCCATGATGCAGAAGGACATGAAGAAGCTCGTGGCCTACTCCTCGGTGAGCCACCTGGGCTTCTGCATGCTGGGCGTCTTCGCCGGCACGGCCATCGGCATCCAGGGCGGCGTGGTCCAGATGATCAACCACGGCATCTCCACCGGCGCGCTGTTCATGATCGTCGGCAACATCTACGAGCGCCGCCACACCCGCCTGATCGAGGAGTACGGCGGCCTGTCCCACCACATGCCGGTCTACGCCACGATCTTCCTGATCATGACGCTGTCGTCCATCGGGTTGCCGGGCCTGAACGGCTTCATCGGCGAGTTCATGATCCTGCAGGGGACTTTCCAGAATCCCCTGCTGCGGGTGTACGCCATCCTGGCGGCGAGCGGCATCATCCTCGGCGCGGCCTACATGCTGTGGCTCTACCAGCGGGTGATGTTCGGCAAGTGCGACAAGGAAGAGAACCGCAAGATGAAGGACCTGAACCTGCGCGAGGTGTTCACCTACGTCCCGCTGATCTTCCTGGCGGTCTGGATCGGCATCTTCCCGTCCTTCTGGCTGAAGTACCTCAACGAGCCGGCCAAGTTCGTCGTGGACCGGCTGCAGCGTTCCTCGCAGCAGCTGGTGGTCCAGCCACCGGCCGCCCCGATGCCGGCGGTCCCGGCGGCGGTCCCGTCCGCCCCGGCCGCGGCGGTGAAATAGGAGTTCCCGATGGAGCAGTACATCGTCCCCTTCGCCGAGCTGGCGCGGATCGGGCCGGAGCTGATCCTCCTGATCTGGAGCTGCGCGATCCTGCTGGTGATGGTGTTCATCAAGGACAAGCCGGCCACCCGCTTCGTGCCGTGCGCCTTCGCCCTGGCGGGGATCGCCTTCGCCGCCGCCTCGTATTTCCAGCAGGCCGCGGCGTTCGTCGGGAACGCCCACCCGGAGGGCATCCACTACGTCTTCAACCGGATGTACTCCCTGGACGGCCTGGCGCTGTTCTTCAAGGGGATCTTCCTCGCCGCCGGTTTCCTCACGGTGCTGATCGCGCCCCGCTTCCTGCGCGAGGAGAAGGCGCCGGGGACGGAGTTCTTCTCCCTGATCCTGCTGTCGCTCACGGCGATGATGTTCATGGCCGGCGCCGCCGACCTGATCACCATCTACATCAGCCTGGAGTTCATGGCCATCAGCGTGTACATCCTGGTCGGGTACCTCAAGTTCGAGCCCCGGTCCACGGAGGCGTCGCTGAAATACTTCATCCTGGGGGCGTTCTCCTCCGCCTTGATCCTGTTCGGTATGTCGCTGGTGTTCGGCCTGTCCGGCACCACGAACCTGGAGACGCTGTACACCGCCCTGTCCACCCAGGCGGCGCTGAACAGGCCCATCCTGGTCCTGGCGATGCTGCTGATCCTGGCCGGCCTGGGATTCAAGATCGCCGCCGTGCCCTTCCACATGTGGTGCCCCGACGCCTACGAGGGGGCGCCCACCCCGGTGACGGCGTTCATGTCCGTGGCGCCCAAGGCGGCCGCCTTCGCCGTGTTCATCCGCCTCTTCATGTTCCTCTTCAAACCGCTGGCGGTGGAGTACGTCAGCTTCATCGGCCTGCTGAGCATCCTGACCATGACCCTCGGCAACGTGCTGGCCGTGAAGCAGACCAACATCAAGCGCCTGCTGGCCTATTCCAGCATCAGCCATGCCGGCTACCTGCTCATGGGCCTGATGGTGCGGGAGTACATCGGCGTGCAGGCGATCGGCGTGTACCTCGTCTGCTACCTGTTCATGAACATCGGCGCGTTCGCCATCGTGGTGGTGATGCGCCGGAAGAACATCGGCGGGGAGGAACTCGACGATTACAGCGGCCTGATCTACACCAATCCCTTCATCGCCGCCTGCATGGCGGTGTTCCTGCTCTCCCTGGCCGGCATCCCGCCGACCGCCGGATTCATCGCCAAATACTGGGTCTTCGGCGCGGTGATCAAGAGCTACCTCGCCACCTACGACCGGCTGTTCCTCTACGTGGCGGTGGCCGGCGCGCTCAACGCGGTGGTGGCGCTGTTCTACTACTTCCGCATCGTCAAGCGGATCTTCATGGGCGAGGAGCGGCCGATCCCGCCGCTGGCCATGGGGGTGTGCGCCCGGATCGCCCTCGGCGTTACCCTGGCCGCCACGCTCTTCATCGGGCTGTTCCCCGAGCCAGTGATCCGCATGGCTTCCTGGATCTACATGACCTTCGCCGGCCTGCAGTGACGTGATGTTCAAGCGCGGCCTCTCGCCCGAGTCCATGAACCTGATGACGGCGGGAACCATGATCCCCGCCTGCATCCTGGTGGCCTGGCTGATCTTCAAGTGGATGCACAGCAACGGCTGGGTCGGCGGCCGCGCGGAGTTCTGGTTCGTCCTGTTCGGCATCGGCACCGGCCTGTACAATTTTTTCCGCCTGATCGCCCGCCATGGACCCCGCAAGAAATAAGGACATCCAGACCGGCGTGATCCGGCGGATCGGCGGGTGGATCCTGGGGCTGACCGTCGCCGCCGCGGCGGCGGCGTGGGCCTGGCGGGGCGGCCTGTCGGCCCTGTCCGTGGCCCTGGGGGGCGGGCTGGCCTTCTTCGGGTACCGGACGCACATCCGGGTGGTGGACCGGGCGCTGCAAAGGCAGGAGGGGCGCGGAGCCTTGTGGCGTATGCTTCTCCGTTATGGATTGATCCTCGTTTTCCTGTATGGTATGATTCGCCTGTCATTTTTTGACATCCAAGGCTTTCTCATCGGACTGTTGCTGCCTGCCGCCGCGGTTCTGATCGAAGCGGTGGCATACTTGGTCAAGACGCTGCGAGGACACTGAGGCATGCCCCACTCTTTCTGGTTGACGGATCTGCTCAACTGGCTGCTCGGCCCGGCGGTGGTCCGGGCGGGGGGCTGGCTGGGCGTCCGCTTCCACGATCCTGCCCACCCCATCCCCAACCAGATCGCCCACCTGCTGCTGGTGGCGCTGATCCTCCTGGTGTTCTCGTGGTGGGTCCGGCGGAAGCTCAGCGTGGACCGCCCGACCAACTTCCAGCACCTGGTGGAGAGCGTCGTGCTGGGGATCCGGGGCCTCATCGATTCCGTCATCGGCCCCCACGGCCGCAAGTACCTGCCGTTCCACATCTCCCTCGGCCTGTTCATCTTCATGGCCAACCTGATCGGGCTGATCCCCGGCTTCGAATCCCCCACCAGCAACATCAACGTCACGGCGGGCTGCGCCATCATCGTGTTCCTGAACTTCAACCTGATCGGGATCCGGGAGCAGGGGCTGCTCAATTACCTGAAGCACTTCGCCGGGCCGATCCTGCTCATCGCCCCGCTGATGATCCCGGTGGAGATCCTCTCCACACTGGCGCGGCCCTTCTCGCTCTCGGTCCGCCTCTTCGCCAACATCTACGGCGAGGACCTGATCATCCTCGTCTTCACCGGACTGCTGCCGTTCATCCTGCCCCTGCCGGTGCTGGCGCTGTCGATCTTCACGAGCCTCCTGCAGGCGTTCGTGTTCGTGATCCTGTCCATCGTATACATTTCCGATTTCACCGCGCACGGGGAGGAGCACGCCCCCGCGCACGGATAAAAAGGGCCATCATTCCATCAACCGATACGAAGGAGGAGTCCATGAGAAGAAGAGTTCTGTTCACCGCCCTGCTGGGCCTGCTGGCCATCCTGTTCGCCGCGCCGGTCCTGGCGCAGGGCGAGACGGCCGGCAAGGCGGAAGCCGGGGCCTCCAACTGGTTCATCTACCTGCCCGCCTTCGCGATGGCCATCGCCTCCTCGGTTTGCGGCCTCAGCCAGAGCAAGGCCATTGTCGCCGCCTGCGAGTCGGTGTCCCGGAATCCCGGCGCCGCCGATTCCATCCGGTTTTTCCTGATCCTCGGCCTGGTGCTGATCGAATCCCTGGCGCTGTACACCCTGCTGATCATTTTCGCGAAGTAACCGGACGCCGTTCCGCCGGCTTTCCCGCGACGCTCGTGACCGGGCCGACACGCCCGCGATCACGGGCGTCTCTGTTTTTCGGGCGGCGGGATCCGGGCCGCGGCCGTCATCGCCAGAGGCGGCCGGACTCCTCCCAGTACCAGACCTTGACCCGGCCGGCGATGCTGACGGAAATGGCCGCGTGCTCGGCGTCGGCGTTGGCCAGGTAGATCGTGCCGATGCCCGACCAGCGCCCCGTGGGCCCCACGCTCATCACTTGGCCGGGAAACGTGATGGGCGCGGAGGGGGCGGAGACCGGCTGCGACGGCGGGCCGAGGATGCCGTCGCAGTCGTACCGGATGCCGGTCGGCAGGTACTGGAACGGCGAGACCTCCTCGAAGGAGTCCAGGCGCGCGTTGTCGTTCAGGTCCTCTTCCCAGCGCCAGGCGCGGTCGAATTGGTAGAACCGGAGCCGATACCGGCAGTTCTTGCTCACCGCCAGGTAACGAACCCGCAGCATGTCCATGGCCATCTGGTTGGCTCCCGCGGCCAGCGCGGCGTGTCGGGCATAGCGCAGGAAGCCCGGCACCGCGACCAGGGCGATCACTCCGGTCAGCAGCAGGGTCAACAGGAGCTCCATGAGCGAAAATCCCCGTCGAGCGGCGTGACAATTCATAGGCACCTCCCAAAGATTTTTGCTATTCAAACGGGGATGGGTGTAAAATTACGAAAAAAATGTGGTTATTTTTACGGCGGCCGCCGCGCCATGGGACGGGTGACAGGGCTTGGAAAGTATGATACAGTATGCGCAACAGGCAGATCCTAGCGCCAACGGGTGGTGACAATGGTCGAGCGGGATGAAATTATCGTAGCCGGATTGACTCACCAGGGGATGATCCGGAAGGATAACCAGGACAGCTACGGTTTCATCGAGCCCGAGTCACCCGAACTCCTGAAGAACCGGGGGCGCCTGTTCATCGTCGCCGACGGCCTGGGCGGCCACCGGGGGGGCAAGGTCGCCAGCAAGATGGCGGTGGACATCATCGGCAAGCTGTATTACTCCGTGGAAAAAGATGCGGTCTACCCGGCCCTGCTCCACGCGCTCGAGGTCGCCAACCGGAGCATCTTCGAGACCAGCAGCAAACACGAGGAGCTCCAGGGCATGGCCACCACCTGTACCGCCCTGGTGATCCAGCAGCCTTACCTCCACATGGCCCACGTCGGCGACAGCCGG
Organism: uncultured Acidobacteriota bacterium; assembly: GCA_964412195.1. GTDB lineage: Bacteria > Acidobacteriota > JAAYUB01 > JAAYUB01 > JAAYUB01 > CAYPNP01. The sequence goes on from CAYPNP010000027.1 coordinate 56,248, forward strand.
GCCTACCTGATCCGGAACGGCATGATCAAGCAGCTCTCCACCGACCACACCCTGGTCGAGGAAATGGTCAACAGCGGGATCATCAACCAGAGCGAGGCGCGTTCCCATCCGGACAGCCACATCCTGACCCGCAGCCTGGGGATCCTCCAGGCGGTCGAGATCGACGTCCTCGAACCGCCGCTGGAACTGCAGCCGGGGGACTCCCTGCTCATGTGCTCCGACGGCTTGACCGTCTATCTCGAGGACCGCGAAATCCTGGAAGTCCTCACCGGCCACACCCCCGAGAAGGCGTGCGAGCTGCTGGTGGAAATGGCCAACGAGCGGGGCGGACGGGACAACGTCACGGTGGAGATCGTTCACGTCAAGCGCCCCGGCGAGCCGAAGGCGGAAGTCCAGGACAAGACCGAGCCGCTGGTGAGCCACGCCGGCAGGCTGCTCGGGCAGACGGGGCCCATCGTCCTGCCGCCGCCCGCCGACGAAAAAGTCGGCGGCGGGGCCGAGCTGTACTGGGCCATGCTGTTCTACCTGATCTACCTGGCTTCCATGGCCATTTATTTCTACTTTTTCTTCCGAAAATAACAGATTCACCAAGGGATTTTCTTCCCGCTGCTTCAAATATTTGGTTCCTGTTCCAAAATATTGGACAGGCTTCTCCAGCAATGCTGTAAACCGATCCAAACGCTCTGTCAACACATAGAATTTAAATGGTTTACGAAGGCTTTGGAATAGCGGAACGTAATGGCAGGAGAATTGCATCCATTGCGCCGGCAATGCGATCACTACACCCTTTTGATAGGAGGTTCTATGAACGGCTGGCTTAAGCGCTTTACAGTGCTTGCCCTGATCGCGCTCTCGGCTGTCTGCCTGTGGGCGGCCAACGAGTCGATCGAAGGCACCGTCAAGGACAACACTGGCGGCGTGATTCCCGGCGTGACGGTGGTTCTCACCAGTGTCGACACCGGGGCGACCCGTCAGGCGCTGTCCGATGACGCCGGTTTCTTTGTGTTCTCCAACATCAAGCCCGGCAACTATGAAATGAGAGCCGAGCTCGAAGGTTTCCAGCCCGTGAAGATCACGGGGATCAAGCTGGAGATCGGTGACAAGGCGACCCACAACCTGGTCATGACCGTCTCCCAGTTGACCACGGAAGTCGAGGTCAAGGCGGAAGTGGAACAGGTCGAGACCACCACCTCCGCTCTGGACACCGTCATCGACGAGAAGCGGATCGTGGACCTCCCGCTCAACGGCCGCAACCCGCTGAGCCTGGTCTACCTGACCCCGGGCGTGACCTCCTCCACCGCCGGCCCGTCCGCCAACGGCTCCCGCGGCCGCGGCACCAACTACCAGCTGGACGGCATCGACAACAATGACACGGCCGTCTACGGCAACGTGGTCGAGACCAACGTCGACGCCACCGCCGAGTTCCGGGTCATCACCTCCAACCCGTCCGCCGAGTACGGCC
>CAYPNP010000028.1:0-56410 GCA_964412195.1 uncultured Acidobacteriota bacterium
ACTGCCAAGCCCGTGACCTTTTTCCAAGAACAACATGTTGCTTGTCCGAACCGTTTCCCGAAGGTAAATAATTTGGATAGCCCCGGGGGGCGGCCGCTTTGGGCCGCCACCCGGGGGAGGGCGATGGATGTTGACTCAAATCCGCAAATCGCCATCGACCCCGAAGCGGGTCGAACTCCACGGAGTCGGGCTGAACTTGTTCGGATGAACATTCCCGAGGATCGAATGGTTGGACTCCTTCGGAGTCCATTCGTCCTGATTGACATATCGATTGGCTTATTCGCTTAGACCCCGGGTGGCGGCCCAAAGCGGCCGCCACCCGGGGCTATCCAAATTATTTCCCTTCGGGAAACGGATCGGATCACCATTGTTGTTGCTTGGCGGGAATCAAAGAACGCAGTCACGGCAGATGATGTCTGCCGGTCAGCTAGGACACAGCCGCGTGGTATGGAGATGGACGGAGTCATGCGGCGCGCTCCTGGCGTGTCGGCGATTGGCCTCTAGCGCCCCTCCCTGCCGGTCGGGGTACCTCCCGCGTGCCGGCGGTCGAATCGTGCTTGTTATGGATAGGGGTTTCACCGGAGCGCGGACGTCCCGTCCGCATGATGTCACTCGATTGGCGTCTCATCATAATCAATGATAGTGACGCTGGTGCCCCGAGTCGCACGAGACTTCGTCCAGTTCGTCCGGCGGGCAGGTGTGGAAGGAGATGACCACCATGACGCCGCCTTCGGGGAGGAACTCGTGCGGCACGCCGCGGTCGATGATGGACCAGGCGGCCTCCGGCGGCTGGCCGGGCGTGCCGTACCGGACCATCGGCCGCCAGGCGCCGCCGATGTGCGAGCGCCCCGCGCCCTCGAACAGGAGCATGTGCTGGACGCTGTCGGGGTGGAAGTGGCAGCCGGAAGGGACGTCCCGCTGGAGGACGAAGATCCAGGCGGAGCGGATGCAGGCCGGCAGCGGGCGGGGGATGGACGCCAGCTCGATGGCGGACCAGACGAAGGTCTCTGGCGATACGGCTAATTCTTCCTTCAGCCGCCGGATCGTGGCGGCGGTGCGCTCCTCTTCGGCCAGATAGTCGACCGCGGCCTGCAGCTGGTCCAGATAGTCGATTTTCAGTCCGGACACGTCAGCGCACCTCCCCGGGAGCTTCGGCACACGGCATTGTACATCTCTCCCGCCCCGCGTTGCCAGATCACGGCAAAGAAATCAGCCGGCCATCCGTCCCGCCTCGCCATCGGACGTCCGCCCCGCCGGGGCGGACTGCCGCCGTAAACTGGAGGTGCCACGACCGGATTGGGCACGAGCTGAACGGTCGTGCCCGGGTCTGATTTGGATTTCCGCGTCTGTCGCCGCCGGCGGCGGCGACGTCCACCGGCCGCCGTTTTGCGTCTGCCTGGTAACAAATCGCGTCACTCCCGACCGGAGAATAGAATGAAGTATTTATGCAAATACAATAAAATCAATAAAATAAACAGGCGTGACATATCGGCATTAGTTTTGCAACAATTGTAACTTCATCAAAAAGCATTGCGCGACCGAAGGTCGCCCGGTTGGGAGGGATGGAGATGGAAGGGACTTGCAGTCACCGCAAAGGCAGATCCGGCGGCGGTCAAAACGATCGCTGTCGGTCAGGGAGGCGCCTGTCCGGACGAGCGCATCCTCTCCGTTCCGCCACCGCACTGGCGGCGTTTCTCCTGCTGGCCGGGGCGGCCGGCGCCGCCACCTATCGCGTCGGGCCGGGCCAGCCCTATGCCACGCTCCAGCAGGTCGCGGGCCTGCTCGACCCGGGCGACCTGGTGGAGGTGAACGGCAACGCTACGTATCCCGGCGACATCGTCTTCAGCCGACCGGGCTCGCCGGCCCAGCCAATCGTGATCCGCGGCATCCGCGTGAACGGCCACCGCCCGGTCCTGTCCGGAGGCACCAACACCATTTCCTTCACCACGCCCTGGCCCTACAGCGGGCCGGGCGCCGACCATTACATCCTGGAGGGCTTCGAGATCACCGCCGGCTCCTTCCGCGGCATCTACCACCAGGCCAACGACCTGACCATCCGCGACTGCGTGGTCCACGACTGCCCGGCCCACGGGATCCTGGGCGCCGACGAGGGCTCCGGCTCCTGCACCCTGGAGTACTCGGAGGTCTACCGCTGCGGCTCAGGCGACTCCCGCCACCAGATCTACATGGCCACCGACGAGGTGCACTACCCCGGCAGCGTCTTCCGGATGCAGTTCTGCTACGTCCACGAGGGTCTGGGCGGCAACAACGTCAAGAGCCGGGCCGAGCGGAACGAGATCTACTACAACTGGATCGAGGGGGCCTACTACCACGAGCTGGAGCTGATCGGGCCCGACGGCGGCGACGGCGGCAATCCGTCCCTCAAGCGGGAGGACTCCGACGTGGTGGGCAACGTCCTCTGGAAGAAGACCAAGCCGGCCGGCGACAGCAACTATTTCTCCGTCACCCGCGTCGGTGGGGACGGCACCGGCGAGACCTTCGGCCGGTACCGCTTCGTGAACAACACCATCCTGGCCGGCTCCCGCCCGGTGTTCCGGATCTTCGACGGCATCGAGAGCCTGGAGGCGCACAACAACGTGCTGCTGCGGATCGACGGCGCCGGCGTCCAGGTCAAGCGGACGGTGGAGGCGAGCTGGGCCTCGGGCAGCGAGACCATCTCCGGCGCCGGCAACTGGATCGAGACGGGCTCCACCGAGGTCCCGGCGGCGTGGACAGGCACACTCTCCGGCGCCGACCCGGGATTCGCCAGCCTGGCCGGCGGCGACCTGCGCCCGGCCGCCGGCAGCCCCCTGATCGACGCCGGCACCGGCACGCCGGCGGGCCCGCCCGGCTACCCGTTCCCGAACCCGCTGTTCCCGCCGGCGTTCCACCCGCCGGACGGGACGCTGATCGCCCCGGGGACCGCCGCGGCCCGGCCTGCGGACGCGCACCTTGACATCGGTGCGTATGAGTGGAGCCCGGGCACCATCAACGGTGACGCGGCCACCGACCTGCTGGACCTGGTGGTCCTGCAGGCGACGCTGGCCGGGGCGCTGCCCGCCGGCACTCCGCCCTGTGTCTGCCCGCTGTGCGCGGACTTCGACGGCGACGGCCAGCTGACTTCGGCCGACGCGGTCCTGCTGGCGGATCTTCTCGCCGGGAATTGAGGCTGGATGATTATTCTGCGTATGTCAATCAAACATCGAACTTCGAACACTGAACATCGAACATCGAATTCGATCCGAGGATCACCGAGTTTTCGTGTTCACGGACGACGTGACTCGTCTCTGTCCGTGGATCTACTTCAGCGTTCGATGTTCGGTTTCCTGATTCCGGTTTGAGGAGGCTGTATGTCATTCCGCTCCGCCATCATCCTGTGCGCGTTCTCTCTGAGTGTCGTATTTCTGTCCGGCCAAGGGGCCATCATCGTCGACCACACCTGCACCGACATCCATCGGGTGCCTGACGCCTGGATCACCCAGGCCAAGGCTCAGCTGCGGATGGGCTACGGCCACACCTCCCACGGGAGCCAGCTGGTCACGGGCATCGAGTCGTTCCGCGGCAGCCCCGGCTCGCTCTACTACTTCACCTCCAGCGGTTGGGGATTGAACGCGGGCCTCTTCCTGAACGACTACTGGGGCAACGCCGGCGGCGCCTCCGACCTGGGGACGGGCGGCGACCTGGGCTGGCGCGACGCCACCGTGGCCATGCTCAACCAGGCCGGGAACGACCGCAACGTGGTCATGTGGTCCTGGTGCGGCGGAGTCAGCTCCAGCGACGAGGCGGGGATCAACACCTACCTCACTGCCATGAGCCAGCTCGAGTCGCAATACCCCGGCGTCCGCTTCGTCTACATGACCGGGCACCTGGACGGCAGCGGCACAGAAGGTACCCTGCACCAGCGCAACGAGCAGATCCGCGCCTACTGCCGGTCTCACCACAAGATCCTGTTCGACTTCGCCGACATCGAGAGCTTCGACCCGGACGGGCTGGTGAACTACCGGGCGCTCTACGCCACCGACGGCTGCGAGTACGACACGGACGGGGACGGCAATCCGTGGGGCGACGGCAACTGGGCGGTCGAGTGGCTGGCGGACAATCCCGGCAGCGAGCTGGCCGTCCTGGCCGCCGGCTGCGGCGACTGCGCCCACTCCGAGACCCTCAACTGCGTGCTGAAGGGGCGCGCCTTCTGGTGGATGATGGCCCGGATCGCCGGCTGGGCCGGGCCCGGCCTGGACGGGGACCTGGACGAGGACGGCGACATCGGGTCCGACGACGCGCTGATCCTGGCCAATTACCTGGCCGGGTGCCTGGACGACCTGCCCTGCGACCCGTCCCGCGCCGACTGCAACCACGACGGCTCGGTCAACGTGGTCGACTGCGTCTGGATCCAGCACCAGGCCGCGCGGTGATTGTTGGGGGATGCTGCGGTCTGAGCAAGGTTGCTTCCTGGATTATGACCGGGTCCAGGTTCTCAAGAAACGGTCGGTGAAATCAGTGGGGTGAATCAGCGAGTCCGATCATGGATCCAAGCAATAACGCGCCTGCGATGCGATGAGAGTTTCTGGCCGAGGGCATGATAGCTCAGCTGCCGTTGGAATCTCGCGGTATGCGACTCCCGCCTCTTTCAGGCGATAGCGGTTGGCTCGGAACCACGAAAAATAGACCGCGATCGATCGTTTTGTGGCTGACAATCCTGTGAGCTGCTCCCGGATGCGCACACTTGCCTGGATGTTGCCGTAGAGATTCAATCCACCCATCATCGCCGCGTTAATGGCCAGGGTCACCATGACGATCCTCCCCCAATGCCGGATTACCGGGTTGGCGGTGGAGCTAATGGCGATGACGGCGGTGGCCGCGGGAATCAGCCATAACTGGGGTACGTACCGGGCCCACCAGCACTCGCTGTTGACAAGGACTGACACAGAAAGAGTCAGAAGTATCACAGCGGTTGGCCAACGAAGTGAAGGGATCCTTATCAATATCAATGCCAGTATCGGGAGGCTCAGCAGCAGCGATCCGCTGAACCAGGGGCCCCACCCTGCCGCCCGGATGTCTGGGCAGACGGAACAGATGGTGCCCAACTCATCCCTGTAGATCCAAAACGGCCATTTGAAGCGGCTCGTGAGGGGGGCGGCCACATTCTCCGTCCGAGAGAAAATGGATAGGCCCAGCCGCTCCAGCCGGCCCACGTGTTGTAAGTTGGCTGGCCGGTCCTTCTGAATAAAAACATCGGAATAATAAGAGTTGGGTCCAGCCATGGGAAAGAGTGGATTGCCGAATCGGGACCAATTGGTGAGGTAGGGATTGTAGCCGATGACCAGGCATCCCCAGACTATTCCTCCCAGGAGGATGATCGCATGCTTCCATTGCGATCGGCGGGCCGCATCCAGGAAAATGATACACACCATCGCCCCTGCTGCCGTGACGGCGTATACAAGGCCGGTGAACTTCAGATTGACCAGCGTTGCTGCCGTCAATGCAGCCAGCAGGGCAGAAATCCAGTCGCGTCTGCGGAAGAGTATGACCAGAGAGGCCAACAGGGCGGAGAACAGGGTAGCCAGCAGACCATCGTTGGAATAGGTGAATAGCTGGTTGAGGGTGACCGGATTAGCCACCAGGATCAGCGCGACCAATAAGGCCGTTCCTGTTTTCCACCCGAAGTGTTGCAGCATGGACAGCGCCAGGGCAAAAGCCGCTGTGAGCAGGATCAGGTTGAGGGCTTTCCCTGTTTCGATTTGGCCGGTGAGGCCATACAACACCGCCTCGGCATACCAGGCCCCCTTGGGCCAGTGGATGAGTTGCATCCCGTGTTCTGTGGGATACAGGGGTTCGACCCGCGGGTAAGGTCGCCACCCATCCTTGAGTTGGGCTACGGCTTCTTGGTGATATGCCTGCCCATCCCAAGAAATATCAAAGATCTTCCCCGAGGCGTAGACTGAAAGCAGGGAAACGACGACACCGGAGAGCAGCACCCCGGAAGCCCATCGAGCGGGTGCCGACACCCTTGCGGCCCTCAGTGAGAGAAAAGCGAATGTCCATCCACACGCCAAGCCTGGCAGGAGGTAAATCGGACTCAGCGGAAATCCGGCCAGGACACCCAGGGAAGCGCATGACATTACGACAAACCAGGTGGCATAAATGCTGCCGCCGTAGGAAACCATCAGGTGATGCAGCAAATTGTTTCGACCCATGAAAAGAATCCGCGCCCAGCATCGGCGAACGGAATATTACTTTGGAGTGCCGAATGTACTCCGGTCGGATTGTTGTGTCAATGCCGGAGCTGAAGCGGGCGAAAGGGAACAATACTCGACTGAAAGCACCCGTGAAGCAGGAATCGCTCAGCTCTTTCGTATGGCGTTGCGCAGGAGGCGAATCAGACTTTTCAGGAAGTCGATGGCCACCAGGACCGCCAGGACGGCGGCGATCTGGGCGAAGATCGTCTCCACGCCCATCACCGGGAAGCTCTCCAGGGGGTTTTTCAGGGGGTAGCGGTTGAAGACCACCGCCAGGATGAGCAAATAGAGCGAGTGCTCGGTGAGATCCACCCACGGACCACGAATGAACCAGCGAGTGGCGTGGGCGGCGGCCCCCACCAGGAAGGACGCCAGGACCGCCTGGGAATATCCCACGAACACCGGCGGCGAGTCGAGGGGGCGGAAGTGCTCGCCGCCGAGGCTGACGAAGAACACTGTGCCGTAGCGGAAGAAAAGATACCCGGCGAAGGCCAGGAAGAACAGCCGGAAGCCCAGTCCGACGTAATTCCGGCCTTCCGCCGGCTTCTCCGCGCGCGCGGGAGGCGCTCCCGCGGCGGCATGACGGCGACCCGCGCCGAACCAGGGCAGCCGGACCTCCTTTCGGATCTGCGTGGCGAAGTAGAGCACCAGGCCGACCAGCCCGACGTCGAAAAGCAGGATCGAAGGCAGGTAAAAGAAGAACTGCACCGGCTCCATGTGGGGGATGAAGAAGAAGGGGAAGATGACGAGGCTGCGGCCCAGCACGGTCGCCAGCACGGCCAGGCCCACGTGGACGGCCGCCAGACAGGCGACGTAGCGGACGAAGTAGTTCCGGAAGACCGGATCGATGAGCTGGTAGCCCTCCAGGTACTGGGCGGCCACCTGCCGGGGCGGGCCGTAGGCGGTGATGGCGGCGGACAGGGCCGCCTCGTCGGCGCCGGCCCCCGCCCGCTCCAGAATGTGGCTGCGGATCTCGGCCAGGATCTCCGCCGGATTGCCCGGCACCACCAGGTATCGTTCCACTTCGGCCAGGTAGCGATCCAGTTGTTCACTCATGGTTTGCCTCCCGCAATTTCGTCAGGATCTCGTTCTGCTCCCGCCAGACCCGGAGGAGTTCCTCCCGCAAGCGGCGCCCGGCGTCGGTCACCCGGTAGAACTTTTTCGGCCGGTCGCCGGTGACCTCCCAGTTGCTGGCGACCAGGGCGCGCGACTCCAGCCGGCGCAGGAGGGGGTAGAGGGTGTTCTCCTCGACGCCGTAGCCGGACTCCTCGAAGAGCCGCAGCATCTGGTAGCCGTACATGGGGCGCTCCAGCACCACCAGCGCCAGGATCTGCAGGAATCCCCGGTTCATCTCGGTCTCGATCCGCGGCTCGTCCATGGGTATCGCCTCGCGTGGTTTCCGGCGGGCTTACCGTGGCCCGCACTGTGCTGTACGGGATCATAATACTGTGTCGTATACAGTATGTCAAGAGTTTTTTGTTGAATGGGTGAATCGAGGCTAGAGACTCGAGGTTAGAGGCTCGAGGCAGGAGGTTCGAGCCTCGAGTCTCTAGTCTCTAGTCTCTAGTCTCGAGTCCCGATTACGATCGATTGCAACAATGAACGGGAGAGGAGAATGGCTGGGGGGCAGGGATTTGAACCCCGATAGCCGGATCCAAAGTCCGGAGTCCTACCATTGGACGACCCCCCAGCAGGGAAGGCTGGATTCCATTATACGAAAACGGTCTGAAAACAGCGACGGCCGCCAAACGCGGCGGCCGTCAGAATGTTTGGCTGGGAGGCAGGGATTCGAACCCCGATAGGCGGATCCAGAGTCCGCAGTCCTACCATTGGACGACCTCCCAGCGGAGAAGCGACACTATAGCCAAACGACCGGAGTGTGTCAAGAGCATTTCTGACGGTGAGTCGTTGAATGTATGGAGAGTCGCTCTTATCGTCCCGTGACTCGCGCCCTCCCCGATGCGAAAGGAGGATGTCACCCATCTCGTTGGCTTGATTTGCGCCTGAAGGTCGTGATCTACCGCATGCAGTCGCAAATCGAATCGTACGTCGATGGCGAAACGCATACTATACTAATGCGAATTGCAGAAAGTTACTGCGGCGAGCACGGTTACGAACACGAACGAAAAATGTGTAGGAGACGTTCGGAGGATGTGTGATAATTATCACAGGATGTCCATAGATATTCCACATTTCTGTGATCCGCGTCATACCGGCGGGAGCGCTTTCCACGGTATTCTACGCGTACCGCAGGCTTGAGGTTGGACCCATGGACATCGCCATTCTGATGAACGAGGTCGAGAAGGCCCGGCTGGCCATCCTCAACGGCCAGGTCTACCAAGGGATCCACCAGATCCACCGTCTCCGCCGCGAGGGCTACCAGGTGGACTCCGCCCTCGTCGAGGACATACTCGACATCCCCAGCCTCATCCAGTACCTCTACGACGAGACCTACATCGGCGACGCCGTGAACGCCACCCGTTGCCTGGCCGCCCTCAAGGAGCTGGGCGCGCCGGTGGACTCCCGCAAGATCAACTACATCCGCTTCAAGAAGCTCTCCCTGATGAACGTGCCCATGGACCGCTACATCGAGAAGGGGCGGCCCGAGTTCCGGCGGCTGGTCAAAACCCTGCGCTCGTTCTTCACCAACATCGGCGACTTCCGCGAGTGCGTCCTGCACAAGACCGAAAACAGACTCACCTTCGAGGAGGAGGTCGTCGTCCGGTTCCCGAACCTCTCTTTCCGCGACATCTTCCTGCAGGTGGCCTTCCAGCAGGCCATCGAGAAGGGCCTGAGCTTCTACTGGGAGAACCACCACTCCATCCACAGCCAGGAGCTGACCGGCCGGATCAGCTGGTCGCTGATCCAGCCCCAGACGCAGCTGCCGTCCGACTGGTACCACGGCGTCAAGGCCCGTTTCGACGAATTCCTCAAGACCCTCATCCAGAAGCTCGAGACGCTGGACCTGCCGCGCTACTTCCCCATCCAGCGCGACAACCCCGAGCTGATGTGGATCATCTTCTCGCGCGACGCGACCGTGGGCGAGCGCATCAGCGCCGCCCTGAAGCACTTCACCACCATCCAGGTGCAGGACCCCGTCCTGCTGCAGAAGTACCTCCAGCAGGACGAGGGCAGCTTCGGCGCCTTCATCTTCTACATCTCGGTGCGCGACTTCGACGTGCTGCCCATCATGAGCCAGTACAAGATCATGCGGCCGACCATGGGCGCGCCCTACATCGTCTTCGCCGAGAGCACGTTCTTCAAGATCATGAAGGACCAGACCCAGCTCTTCCCCGGCTGCGAGCACGTCACCGTGATGAACCCGGAGAACGTCCAGAACCTGGAGTACATCATCGCCCGCATCCAGCAGTACCAGCGCCGCTTCGTGCGGCTGCCGCTCGACATGGAGTGCCAGGCCATCTTCGGGCACGAAGAGGACCACACCCGCGCCACGCCCATCAGCCCCGGCGGCACCCTGGTCAAGACCCACCGGATCGTGCCGGTCTTCTCGCGGGCCGACATCACCCTCAAGGACGCCGCGTACGGCTTCGAGGAGTCGGTCACCGGCACGGTGGTCTACAACACCAAGGGCGGCTCGGCGGTGGAGTTCGACAACATCATCCCCTACGAGAAATTCCGCCAGCTGCGGGAGATCTCGCTGGCCCGCCATATCCGCATCGTAGATACGTTAAAAAGATCGAGTCTCTGATCGTTCCCCAATCTGAACATCGAACATCGAACATTGAACATCGAACATCGAACGGGGAGTCTCGTGGCCCTTGAGTCCGCAAGCTCCCGTTCAGAGTTCGACGTTCAACGTTTGGATTGCCTTTGTGCGCTTCGTGCCTTTGGGGTGAATCTTTTTCGGCCGAAGGTTGCCGGGGCGCATCTTGATCGGGTATAATGCGCCGCTTTGAAGGAGGCCGCGAGAAGAGCATGCGACCCTACATCCTGCAGACCCTGGCCCTGGTGGCGATCGCCGCGATCGCCGGGCTGGCCTGGAACCAGCTCGGACCGGCGGGCATTTCCATCACCAAGTTCGACCCGATCCCGGACGCCAAGAAGGCGGCCGTGCAGCTCGATCTGCCCCGGCTGGACTTGGCCGCGGCCAAGACCGAGTTCGACCAGGGAGTCATCTTCGTCGACGCCCGCACGCCGGCCGATTTCGCCAGCGGACGAATTCCCGGCGCCCTGAACGTGCCGGAGGAGGAGATCCCCCAGTACTTCCCGGAGTTCCAGGCCCTGGTGCCGCCGACGGAGCGGGTGATCGTCTACTGCGACGGGCAGGAGTGCCTGGCGTCCATCAAGGTGGCGGAGTACCTCCGGAAGCAGGGCTACCAGAAGGTCGAGGTGTTCTTCGGCGGCTGGGAGCTGTGGGTCGGTGCTGCGTACCCCGTCGAGTGGGACTAGTCGAGTGCGGAGTGCGGAATGCGGAGTGCGGAATGAAAACCAACCGTGCTCACTCAAAGATCGGGGCTCGACTTGAAATCTCGGTCAGAGATTTTCATTTATTGACGAGTCCCGAGTCCCAAGCCCCGAGCCCCGTGTCTGAACAAGGCCAGATCTAAGGAAACAACCGTGAGAGGATCCATATTGAAATTCCTGCTCCACCCCGCCGTGCAGTTCGTCGCCCGCCTGATCCTGGGCGGCGTGTTCATCTACGCCAGCATTGACAAGATCCTCCACCCCGGAGACTTCGCCAAGGCGGTGGCCAACTACAAGGTCCTGACCTCGCCCGTGCTGATCAACCTGGTGGGCGTCATCCTGCCGTGGTGCGAGTTGCTGGCCGGCGTCCTGCTCATCGTCCGGGTTTGGGCGAAGGGGGCGTGGACCGTGCTGACGGGGCTGACGGCGGTGTTCATCGTGCTGATCGCCGTCACCATGGCCCGGGGCATCGACGTCAACTGCGGCTGCTTCAGCACAACCGGCGCCTCCAAGGTGGGATTGGACCTGCTGATCCGGGACATCCTGCTCCTGATCCCGGCCGCCCTGGCCTTCCTGGGCCTGCGCCAGGCCCGGGTGGCGGAATCTGTTGGAGATCCCGTGCCGGCGGTCGCCCCAATCGAGCAGAATTAACCTTTTCCCGGCTCCAATATAAATCCGATCCGCGAAAATCCGCGTCAATCCGCGTCCAAATGCTTGTGGGCCGGTGGACTGGAAGGATAAGACGCGGATCTACGCGGATGCCCGCGGTTTTCAATCCGCAACCCGCAATCCGAAATCCGCAATCATTCCGGGTGGAACCACGGCAACCGCTCGCGCCAGGCGGGGGGAGGCGGGGCCTCGAGCTGCAGGGGGCGGCCGGTGGCGGGGTGGGGCAGGGCGAGGCGCCAGGCGTGCAGGCCGAAGAGGGCCGCGTCCGGCACGCCGCCGTAAAGTGTGTCGCCGAGGATGGGCGCGCCGATCCAGGCCAGGTGCACCCGGATCTGATGCGAGCGGCCGGTGACCGGAGTGACGCGGAGAACCGCCGCCGACCGGTCCGGGGCGGCGCCAAGGGTGTTGTACAACGTCTCGGCATCCTGGCCCCGTTCCCGGCTGACCTTGTATTGGTTGCGGCGGTCCACCCGCTTCGCGATGCGGGTGTGGATCCGCCCCTCGGCCGGCCGCGGCGGGGGCTGGACGGCGGCCAGGTACTCCTTCCGGATCTTCCCGTCGCGGAAGAAGGCATACAGCTTCTTCTCGATCGCCTCCGTCTTGCCGTAGACCAGCAGGCCGGACGTCGGTTGGTCGAGGCGATGGATGACCGCCGGGCGGCGCGGGAGTCCGGCCGCAGCGAAGTGCTCCTCCACTCCCAGCTGGACGCTGCCCTCCTGGCCGGTGGCGGACAGGGCCACCGGTACGCCGGACGGCTTGCCGATCACGAACAGCGCGTCGTCCTCGTAGACGATGGCGGCCGGATCCAGGCGCCAGTTGCGGAAGGGCTGGTCCGGGTCCACGCAAACGCGCAGGCGGGCGCCGGCCGGTAGCGGCGTGGCCGGGACGTGGCAGCGGCGGCCGTCCAGGTAACAGCCGCCGGCCTTGATGATGCGCTGGGCGAGCTTGCGCGACAGTTCCGGCCAGATCGAGGGGATCGCCGCATCCAGCCGCACGCCCGCCATCTCGCTTCCCACCGTTTGCGTGAAAACCCTAACCCCCATGGTTATGCTCCAATCCATTTGTCATTTGCCATTAGCCATTTGCCATTGGTCATTTCAATCAGATAGCAGTTGAATTGGGAAGAACAGACGGCCGATCACAGAAGCTGGTTTGTCTCCGTGGACAGACTCATGCTTGAAATGGCAAATGACAAATGGCTAATGTCAAATGTCAAATGGTTCCCTTCCAGCTATCTCGGGGCGACAGAAAGGATCTTTTCCAAGATGGACTTTCCTTCCGGCGTTTCGGGGAGAAGTCCGGCGGCGGGCAGCCGCCGGGTCAACTCCACCCAGTTGGCGTCCTGGGCGAAGATCTGGCGGAACAGCGGCAGGGACTCGTTCACGCGGCCGTTGGTGGCCAGGGTGACCGCCTGCCAGTAGATGATTTCGAGGCTCTCCGGCAGGATGGCCGCCGCGGAGGAGTAGTGCATTAGCGCGCCGGGCATGTCGTTCTTCTCCACCGCCAGGTCGCCCTGGTTCATCTCGTCGTAGGCCTTGTGGACGGTCAGCAGCCGGCGCAGCTCCTGAAGGGGCTCCGGGTTGTCCTCCACCCGCAGATCCAGCACCCGGTCGGCCCACGGCCGGCCGGTGGACTGCCCCTTCACGATCAGCATGGCCGCCGACTGGCGCCCGCGGATGTCCCCGCCGGCCGCCTGGCCCGCCTCCAGGGCCGCCATCAGCCGATCGGCCAGCTCGCCGGAGGCGGCCTCGTACGCTTTGGCCATGGCCGGCACCACGTTGTCGGTGAGCATCATGTTGGCCTGGACGCTGTAGCCGTTGCCCACGTGCTGGCCGGCGCACTGGATGCACCGGGCGCCGGTGTGAGCGTTCACGCGGCCGGATGTGTCGATGAATGCCACCTGACGGACATCCCGGGCCGGGTCCACGTCCAGGAGGGCCTTCAGCGCGTCGGGGGCGGCCAGGCCGCTCTTCATCAGCGCCAGCCCGCGCAGACCGTAGGCCGGCTCCACGAAGGACTGGGTGGCCACGGCGCCGACGCCGGCCTCGGCCCAGGTCACCGTCGTCCCCACGCTGAACCAGTGGGATTGCACCGCGACGCCCAGGTCGCCGGTTTGGGCGTCCCGCGCCACGATGGAGAAGGTGTGCGCTGGCCGGACCGCCTTGGACTGCGGTGTTCTGTCGGTGGCGTCCGCTGCCAGCATGGGATGGATTGAGAGACACAGGCCGCCGAGAACGGCAATCATCAGGACAATCCGGTTGTTCATTGTTGTCTCCTTTTGGAGGTCGTCATCACTGGGAGATATCTTAGGTCGGTTTGGTCTGCCCGTAAAGTTCGTAATTCAACGCAGATCAACGCAGATTCGTTATGATTCCCGCTGATCAGACCGGATTTTTCATGATGACGACCATGCTTCCTCTGGATCCGCGCCAATCCGCGTTCATCCGCGTCGGTTCTATCCGCCGGTCTTAAAGACGCGGATTCACGCGGATGTCCGCGGATTGGAATCCGGCTGGATTCAGAGTCAGATGAAATAATCTTCCATATGGTCAGGGGAGGATGGCGGCGAAGGCGTCGGAGATCGCCGCCTGCAGGACCGGCATGGGCAGGGGATACCCGGCGGCGGCCAGCGAGGTGACGAACTCGGCGTGGCTGCGGCCGAGGCGGTAGTCGGGCTGGCGACGGGGCGGGCGCAGGTAGCGTTCCATCAGGGCGGGGTCCTCGGCGACGTTCAGGACGGCGTGGTAGAAGACGCGCTCGCGGTTGCGGTAGATGGACGAGCCGGCGATCTTGCGGTCGCCCAGGGCGATGTCGGAGATGCCCTTCAGCGCGAGGTCCCGGACGCCCAGCCCCGCCAGGGCCCCGATCACCGCCTGGTTGTACGACTGGAAATAGTGGCGGGAAGGTTGCTGATCAGCCGTGTTGCGCACGGCCGAGACCACCAGCGTCCGCGGCGTCAGGATCACCGCCTCGCCGCCGCTGGGGCGCTGCGCCACCGGCACGCCGTCGGCGCGGGCGAGATCGAGGTGCACGGAGTCGGCCGCCTTGTTCCCGCGGCCGATGATGATCCAGGCTCGCGCCGGCTGCCACACCAGGAAGGCGTATGGCTCCCCGCCCTCCAGGAGCTCTGAGTCGGGGAGGTGATACGGCTCCGCTTGAATGGAAGTCGCCTGCAAATCCATCGAACTCACTTTACTGCAAAGGCACAAAGCTCGCAAAGCAATCTGAACGCTGAACGTTGAACGCTGAACTCTGAACGCTGAACGAAAGCCAACAATCCCTTCAAGGCAGGGTTCCCCGTTCAATGTTCAGCGTTCGAGGTTCGACGTTCGGCGTTCAGATCGGGCTTGGCGGACTTTGCGCCTTTGCGATTCAGATCAGACGTGGATGGCCTGGTCGATGGCCGCGTAGCCCGCCTCCAGGAAGACCTCCGACACCGTCGGGTGGGCGTGGATGACCTTGGTCAGGTCGAAGACCGTGCCCTCCGTCTGCAGCAGCGCGGCCGCCTCGGCGATCATGTCGGTGGCGTGGGCGGCGACGATCTGGACGCCCAGCACCTCGCCGTAACGCTTCTCCGACAGCAGCCGCACGAAGCCCTCGGTGGCGCCCTCGCAGACGGCCTTGCCGTTGGCGGCCAGCGGGAACTCGCTCACCTTGTAATCGAGGCCGCGCGCCTGGATCTCCGGCTCGGTCAGCCCCACCTGGGCCATCTCCGGCAGGGTGTAGATGTTCAGGGGACAGTGCGCCAGGTTCATCTTCCAGCGGATCCCCTTGATCACGTTCACCGCGTACAACCCCTGGGCCGAGGCGGCGTGGGCCAGTTCGCTGCGGCCGTTCACGTCGCCGATGGCGAAGACCGTCGGGTGGTTCGTGCGCAGGTACTCGTCGGTGCGCAGGAAGCCGCGCTCCCGCTCCAGCTCGATCTCGGACGCCGGCACCACTGCCTCGCGGGCGCTGGCATTGACGACCTTGTCGCAGAAGATCTTCTCGGAGCCGACCAGGATGCCGTTCTCGAAGGCGCCGGTCGGCGTGGTGTCCAGCCGCACGTTGACGCCGTCCTTGGCCAGGCGGCCGAGGGCGTAGCGGGACAGGTAGGGGTCGGCTTTCGGCAGCAGCTCGCCGCCCGGGACCAGCAGGGTCACAACCCCGCCGGCCAGCTTCAGCAGCTGGGCCAGCTCCACGGCGTTGGGACCCTGGCCGACGACCACCACCTGACGGGGGACGCTGTCCCCGGTCAGCAGGGGCTCGATCTCCTGGACCATCTCCGGCGGCACCGGCAGGCGGAGCGGGGCGGGGCGGGACCCGGTGGCGATGAAGATTTGGTCGGCCTCCAGCAGCCGGCCCGCCACCCGCACCCGGGTGGACGACACGAGCGCCGCCTCGCCGGCGATCACGTCCACGCCATTGCGCGCGAGCAGGGAGGCGACGCCGCCGGTCAGCCGCTTGACCACCCGCTGGGCGCGGGCGCGGGCGTTGGCCCAGTTGAAGTAGAGCTTCCCCTCGTCGACGCCGTCGATGCCGAACTGGGCGGCCTGGCGGACCCGCTCCAGGAGCTTCACGCTCTCGAGCAGCGACTTGGTGGGGATGCAGCCCCAGTTCAGGCACATCCCGCCGACGCGGTCCTTCTCCACCAGGGCCGTCTTGAGGCCGACCTGGCCCGCGCGGATGGCGGCCACGTAGCCGGCCGGCCCCCCGCCGATGATGATCAGATCATAGTCCATGAACTCCCTCCGCTCCTATGATCCTGCCACCGAAAAAGGTGGCTGGTAGCTGCAATCCGAACATCGAACATTGAACATTGAACATCGAACTTCGAAGTAGATCCGGACCGATTCTTGTTTTCGCCCAAACCTTACGAATCCGCTGGTTTGACTTCGATGTTCGATGTTCAATGTTCGTCCAGAACGACATAACCGAACTCCGACTGTTTATTCCAACAGCATTCCGACGGGATCCGCCAGGTGGTGCATGATGTCGAGGATGAACCGGGTCGCCTCGCCGCCGTCGACGATGCGGTGGTCCACCGACAGGGACAGCGGCAGCACCGTGCCGACGGCCAGCCCGCCGTCCCGGACCACCGGCTTCTGGTGGATCCGGCCCACCCCCAGGATGGCCGCCTGCGGGAAGTTGATCACCGGCACGCCGAACAGGCCGCCGATGGAGCCGTAGTTGGTGACGGTGAACGTGCCGTCGCGGAAGTCCTCCAGGGTCAGCTTGCGGTCGCGGGCGCGGGCCGAGAAGTCGGCGATCCGCGCCGCCAGCGCCTGGATGGACAGCCGGTCGACGTCGCGGACGACCGGCACCACCAGGCCGTCGTCGGTGTCCACGGCGATGCCGATGTTCGCGTCCAGCTTCAGAATCAACCGGTTGTTGTCGAGATCCAGCTGGCTGTTCAGGGTCGGGTGCTTCTTCAGGGCCAGCGCCGCGGCCTTCAGCACGAAGGGCAGGAAGGTCAGCGGCGTGCCGGCTTCGCGGAACCGGCCCTTGTGGGCGTCGCGCAGCCGCACCAGCTCCGAGACCTCCACTTCCTCGATGAGGGTCATGTGGGCGGCGGTCTGCTTGGAGACGGCCATGTTGCGGGCGATGGCCTTGCGGATCTGGGACAGCTGGACGAATTCCACCCGCGGACCGGCGGGGGCCGCGGCGGCGGATGCGGGCGACGCCGGGCGGGCCAGGCCCTTCTGACGCGCGTCGTGGAAGGCCTGGATGTCCGACTTGGTCACGCGCCCGGCCGGGCCGGTGCCGGAAACGAGGTCGATGTCCACCCCCAGGTCTTTCGCCATGGCCCGCGCCACCGGGGTCGCCAGGGCCTTGCGGGCGGGCGCGGCGGGGGCGGCCTCGGGAGGCGCGGCGGGGACCCCCTCGTCGCCGGCGGGCAGCACCGCGGCGTCGCCGGCCACTTCCAGCGTGCCCACCACGCCGTAGCCGACCTCCTCGACGGGGGCCGCGCTCTTCGGCTTGGGCTTCTCCGCCGCGATCGCCTGCGCCTCGGATGCGCCGACTCCCTCGATCTCGATCTCGATCAGCGGGTCGTCCACGTGGATGACGTCGCCGACGTTGCCGAAGCGGGCCGCGACCGCGCCGTCACGCGGGGCGGGGATGTCGGCCACGACCTTGTCGGTTTCCATCTGGACGACCGGGTCGCCGACCTGGATCCGCTGGCCTTTCTCGACGTACCACTTCAGGATCTTGCCCTCGTGGATGCCCTCGCCGATGTCGGGAAACTTGAAGATAAATCGCATAGAGTAGCTCCGATCAAAGTCAATCCTGCAAACTGAACATCGAACATCGAACATTGAACATCAAACATCGAAGTAAAACCATTGCCCCCCTGGGGATTTGCCGAAACCCATGGAAGCCTGAGGATTGACTTCGAAGTTCGATGTTGAATGTTCGATGTTCGATGTTCATGTCTGCGCGACCGAGATCAATATTCCACCACTTTCTTCATCTCGTAGAAGATCCGCTCCGGCGTGTGGAAGTAGAAGTGCTCGGCGCGGGCCAGCGGCGGCACTGTGTCGAAGCCCGACAGCCGCGTCGGCGGCGCCGCCAGGCTCAGGAAGCAGTCCTCGCTCACCGCCGTGACCAGCTCGGCGCCCACGCCGCAGGTGCCCGGCCCCTCGGTGACGGCCAGGAAGCGGCCGGTCTTCTGCACCGACTTGGCCAGGGTGTCGCGGTCGAGCGGGACGATGCTGCGGACGTCGACCAGCTCCACGGAGATGCCGGCCTGCTTGGCCAACACCATGGCCTTCTGCACCTCGCGGACGTTGCCGCCGTAGGTGGCCACGGTCAGGTCGGAGCCTTCCGCCAGCACCTTGGCCTTGCCGATGGGCAGGGTGTACTTGCCCAGCGGCACCTCCTGCTTGATGGCCCGGTAGATCCGGCTGGACTCCATGAAGACCACCGGGTCGTCGCTCTCGATGGCGGCGATGAGCAGCCCCTTGGCGTCGTATGGGGTGGAGGGGATGACCACCTGCAGCCCGGGCGTGTTGGCGAACAGGGCCTCCATGCTCTCGGAGTGGTGTTCGATGGCGCGGATGGCCCCGCCGTAGGGCATGCGCACCACGATGGGCATGCGGTACTTGCCGCGGGAGCGGTTGTGCATGCGGGCGACGTGGCCGACCAGCTGGTTGAAGCCGGGGAAGACGAAGCCGGAGAACTGGATCTCCACCACCGGCCGCAGCCCGGCGGCGGCCATGCCGACGGCCGTGCCGATGATGCCGCTCTCGGCCAGGGGGCTGTCGAAGACGCGGGCCTCGCCGTACTTCTTCTGCAGGCCTTCGGTGGCGCGGAAGACGCCGCCCTCGACGCCGACGTCCTCGCCGTAGACCACCACGGCAGGATCGTCTCCCAGCTTGGTGTCCAGGGCGCTGGTGACGGCCTGGACCAGGGTCATGATGGCGGTGCTCATCGCTGGGACTCCTTCCAATTGAGGAACTTCTGGTAGTCGACCATCTGCCGCTTCAGGTGGTCGGGCATCTCGGTGTAGAGGTGGCGGAAGCAGTCCTCCAGGGGGTAGGGGCGGGATTCCTGCTCCACGAACTGGGCGTCGATTTCCTTCTTGAACTGCGCCGTCAGCGGCTCGTCCTGGTCCTCCTTCCACAGGCCCTGGGCCAGCAGGTAGCCGCGGAGGCGCTTGAGGGGGTCCTTCGCGGCCCAGGCTTCCTCCTCCTCGCGGGAGCGGTAGCGGGTAGGGTCGTCGGACGTGGTGTGGGCGCCGCGGCGGTAGGTGATGGCCTCGATCAGGGTCGGCCCTCCGCCGGCGCGCGCCTTGGCCGCCGCGGCGCCGGCGGCGGCATGGAC
This sequence comes from uncultured Acidobacteriota bacterium, assembly GCA_964412195.1. Lineage (GTDB taxonomy): Bacteria > Acidobacteriota > JAAYUB01 > JAAYUB01 > JAAYUB01 > CAYPNP01. Next base: position 19,134 of record CAYPNP010000028.1, read on the forward strand.
GGCGAAGAAGTCGTTGCCATCCACCTGGATGCCGTCGATGCCGTAGCCCACCGCCTTCACCGCGATGGAGCGGGCCGCGGTCTGCTTCTCGCGCGGGCAGGAGATGGCGTAGCCGTTGTTCTGCACCACGAAGACCACCGGCGCCTTCCACACGCCGGCGAAGTTCAGCGCTTCGTGGAAATCGCCCTGGGAGGTGCCGCCCTCGCCGACGAAGGTGAAGACAGCGTCCTGTTTCCCCTGGTACTTCAGGGCGTAGCCGATCCCGGCGGCATGGAGCAGCTGGGAGGCGATGGGGACCGCCGAGGGCAGCATGTTCTTCGCGCCGGGGGCGAAGGAACCGTCCTCGTGGCCACCGAAGTAAAGGAAGATGTCGTACATCCGGACGCCCTTGGCCAGGTAGACGCCCAGCTCGCGGTAGGCCGGCACGAGCCAGTCGTCGGGGCGCATGACCATGCCCACCGCCACGGCGATGGCCTCCTGGCCGAAGTTGGGCGGGTAGGTGTACATGCGGCCCTGGCGCTGGTAGGAGACGGCCATCTGGTCGGCGGTGCGGGTGTAGAGCATCCGCCGGTAGCCCTCCACGGCCTGGTCGTCGGGCAGGTCCGGCATCCATTCGGGATGGAGCACGGCGCCCTCGTCATCCAGCACCTGCAGGCGCCGGTCGGAGAGGGGCTGGAACGCTTCGAATAGGTTCGCCTTCATGCAAAGCTCCCTGGGGAGATCCCGCCCGCGGAGTCGTCGTATCGGCTCGCCGGTGGGCGGTCCCGGCGAAGGTCAGATGTCCGTAAATGGTTGAATAAATTCACCGAAGAGGTCAGCACCGGGTTCAAGGCTTCCCTCGCACCCGAACCTCGGCTCATGAGATGATCCGCGGCGGGCGGGGGATTCAGCATCCTTGAGGCGGGCGGGAGGGATCCCTCATGGATAGGTCCGCAGCTTCGATCCGGACTGGATGGCATCGAAGTCGGCGTCGTCGTGCAGCAGGCGGAGGCCGTTTTCGATGGCGATTTGGGCGATGAGGCAGTCCACGGTGCTGCGGACGGTGCGCCCACGGCGCCGCAGGTCGAAAAACAGGCGGGCCGCCCGGATGTAGGATTCGCGACCGTCCAGGACGTCATAGAAGGGCTGGGTGTCCAGGTACACACGCAACCGACGGAAATCCCGGTCGTTCCGGCAGCCCTGGAGCAGCTCCTGGTACACCACCCCGCAGATGCCGAAGGGGATGCCGAGGTCCAGGACCGAACCGAACGCTTCGGTCTTGGGTGTGCGGGCGCCCCGGAAGTAGTTGATGAGGACGGAGGTGTCCACCAGAATCACGGCCGGCGCATCTCCTTGTAGTCGTAATCCTCGCGGAAGGCGATCTTGCCTCGCAGGTCGCGGAGGTCCTTGCGACGGCGGCTGGCGATGAACTCCCGCAGGGCCGTCTCGACCATCTCCCGCTTCGTGCGGATCTTGGAGATCTTGAGGGCCTCGCCCATCAGCCGGTCATCAATCACAATGTTCGTGCGCATTGCAATGCACCTCACTCTACACATTACTATACGATCCCGGTTGGATTTTGTCAACTCACGGGTCATTCACGATGGAATGGTGCCCACTCTGTCACAGCCCGCCACCGGCCAGCGGTCAGTACCGGTAGGCGTCAGCCACCGGCGGGCAACTTGACTCAGCTGTATACGAATATCTGCATCTTCAAGATAAATAGATAGTTGAGTGACATCACGCTCCGGTGGCTGACGCCTACCGGTACTGACCGCTGACCTGTCACCCGTCATCCGTCGATTACGAGCACGAGCACGAGCACGAGCACGAAGGGATCGGCCAGGTCCCAGCCCCCGGGTCCCAGGTCCATAGACTCGGCGCCACATCGCCTGTTGCAGATCCAAACCCGTTCCGATAGAATGCGCGGGCTGAAGGCTATGGCCAAGAAACACTGGACCGCACGACTGCTTGCCTGGTATCGCGCCGCCCATCGGGACCTCCCGTGGCGGCGCACCGGGGACATCTACGCCGTCTGGGTGTCCGAGGTCATGCTCCAGCAGACCCGCGTCGAAGCGGTCATTCCCTACTACGGGCGCTTCCTGGCCCGCTTCCCGACGGTGGCGGCGCTGGCCGCCGCGCCGCTCCAGGACGTGCTGAAGCTCTGGGAGGGGCTGGGCTACTACAGCCGCGCCCGCAACCTCCACCGGGCCGCCCAGCGGGTCGTGGCGGAGCACGGGGGCCGCGTCCCCGCGGAGTACGAACCGTTCCGCACCCTGCCGGGCGTGGGCGACTACATCGCCGCCGCGGTGCTGAGCATCGCCGCCGGCCGGCCGCTCCCCGTCGTCGACGGCAATGTGCTGCGGGTCTGGGCGCGCTTCCGGGGCATCACGGAGGAGGTCCGCGCCGCCCGAGTCGTACAGCGCATCCGGGAGGAGCTCCAGGCGGCCATCCCGGCGGACGCGCCCGGCGATTTCAACCAGGCCCTGATGGAGCTGGGCGCTACCGTGTGCACGCCGGCGTCGCCGCGCTGCCCCGCCTGCCCGATGGCGGCGGAGTGCGCCGCTTTCCGCGAAGGCCGCACCGCCGAGCTGCCGATCCGCCGCGCCCGGCCCGCCGTGCCCCACCACCGGATCGCCGTGGGGGTGATCCGGCGCCGCGACGGCCGGCTGCTGATCCAGCAGCGGCCGCCCGAGGGCCTGCTGGGCGGGCTGTGGGAGTTCCCCGGCGGCAAGGTTGAGGCCGGCGAGACGCCGGCCGAGGCAGTCCGGCGGGAGTGCCGCGAGGAGACGGGCCTGGACGTGACGGTGGAGGCGGAGCTGGCGGATGTCCGCCACGCCTACAGCCATTTCACCGTGACCCTGCACGTCTTCGCTTGCCGCGCCTCCGGCCGCGCCCGCGGAGGACGCCCCCGCCGGTGGGTCCGCCCCGCCGAGCTGGACGACTACCCGTTCCCCGCGGCCAACAAGAAGTTCTTCGACCGGCTGCGCGAATTCCTGTCCCGCGGGTCCGGCGCGCAAGAGAAATGAATCCCGGCCGGGCGGTCGGATCATCGAAATCCCCTGCGACATAGGGAGGCAGGCGCATGAAAACCGTGAAATCGAAACAGGCGGAGAGCCCGGCGCGGATGACGGAAGCGCCCGCCCAGCCGGAATCCTTGCTGGACCAGGTAGCCGGCGCCCTGTGCGACCCCGCCTCCTACGAGCCGCTGGTCCACGTCAGCAGCTTCCACATGCCCATGCCGTCCCTGGAGGCACTGGCGGAGGTCGTCGGCCTGCTGCGCTCGATCCTGTTCCCGGGCTACTTCGGCTCGACCCACATCCGGCCGGACAACATCCGTTACCACACCGGCACGCAGCTGGACCGCCTGAGCGAGCTGCTGACCGAGCAGATCAAGCGCGGCCTGTGCTTCGAGTGCGGCACCCTGACGCCTTCGTACTGCGGGGACTGCGAGGTCCGCTCTCGCCGCATCGCCGAGGCGTTCCTGGCCGACCTGCCGCGGCTGCGCCACCTGCTGGCCACCGACGTGGAGGCCGCGTTCACCGGCGATCCCGCCGCGCGCAGCCGGGGCGAGGTCATCTTCTGCTACCCGAGCCTCAAGGCCATCGCCAACCAGCGCATCGCCCACGCCCTGCACGGGATGGGAGTGCCCATCATCCCGCGGATCCTGACCGAGGCGGCCCACTCCGAAACCGGCATCGACATCCACCCGGGCGCGGAGATCGGCGAGCACTTTTTCATCGACCACGGCACCGGCGTGGTCATCGGGGAGACCGCCGTCATCGGCCGCAACGTCCGGTTGTACCAGGGCGTGACGCTGGGCGCCAAGAGCTTCCCGCGCGACCCCGAGGGCCGGCCGATCAAGGGCATCCCCCGGCACCCCATCGTGGAGGACGACGTCATCGTCTACTCCGGCGCCACCATCCTGGGCCGGATCACCATCGGGCGGGGCTCGGTCATCGGCGGCAACGTCTGGCTGACCGAGAGCGTGCCGCCCCGCACCCGCGTGGTGCAGGGCAAGCCGGCGGAGACCATCTTCGAGAACGGCTCGGGCATTTGAACCGCAAAGGCGCGAAGGGCGTGAAGATATTTCGGATTTCGGATTGCGGACTGGAGAGGAACAGAAGCCTGTCTGAATCTGAAAGCGAAAATCCGCGTGAATCCGCGTCTGAATATTCTTGGAAGGAGTGAAATGATGCCAGAGAAGCCGGAGCGAAGGGCGAGGCCGAAGATCGCGGAGAACATCATGGAGGTCATCGGGAACACCCCGTTGGTGCGGCTGGGAAAGCTGGGCCGGGACTGCGCCGCCGAGCTGGTGGCCAAGGTGGAGCACACCAACCCCTGCGGCAGCGTCAAGGACCGCATCGGGGCCGCCATGATCGAGGCCGCGGAGGCGGACGGGCGCCTGCGGCCGGGGATGACCATCCTCGAGCCCACCAGCGGCAACACCGGCATCGCCCTGGCGTTCGTCGCCGCGGCCAAGGGGTACCGGCTGATCCTGACCATGCCCGAGACCATGAGCCTCGAGCGCCGCAAGCTGCTCCAGGCGTTCGGGGCCAGGATCGTCCTGACGCCCGGGCCCAAGGGGATGCGCGGGGCGATCGAGGAAGCGGATAAGCTGCTGCGGGAGAATCCGGACTACTTCATGCCCCAGCAGTTCCAGAACCCGGCCAACCCGGCGGTCCACCGGCGGACCACCGCCCTGGAGATCTGGGACGACACCGACGGCCGGGTGGACATCTTCGTCGCCGGCGTCGGCACGGGCGGCACGGTGACGGGCGTGGGCGAGGTGCTCAAGGCCCGCAAGCCCTCCGTGAAGGTGGTGGCGGTGGAGCCGGCCGAGTCGCCGGTGCTCTCCGGCGGCCCCGCCGGGCCCCACAAGATCCAGGGCCTCGGCGCCGGCTTCGTCCCCGACATCCTCAATCGCTCGGTGATCGACGAGATCGTCACCGTGACGGCCGCCGAGGCGGGGGCCACCGCCCGGCGCCTGGTGCGGGAGGAGGGGATCCTGTCCGGCATCTCCTGCGGCGCGGCAGCCACCGCCGCCCTCCGGGTCGCCTCCCGTCCCGAGAACGCCGGCAAGCTGGTGGTCGTGCTCCTGCCCGATACCGGCGAGCGCTATCTCTCGACGTGGCTGTTCGAGGAGGATTAGCGGGAGGTGTGACCATGGACCATAGACCATAGACCATGGACCATGGAGGAGTGGGAATCCGTCAACCGGCCGTTGTCACCAGCGGATGAGGTCACTCGCGGAGGAGAAGGCGGGAGAGGAGGGCGTCCTTGGGCAGACGGAAGAGTCGGATCAACACGTAGGTCGACATGGCGATGTTGCCCAGCCCCATGATCAGCACGAACCAGAGGACGCGGGACGCCAGATTCCGCTCCTTGTAGGCCACCCAGACGAAGAAAGTCAGGAAACCGCAGTAGGCGTCCAACAGGGTCGCCACGAACCAGCGGTCCGGCCACAGACCGAGACCGCCCTCCCAGACCGGCCGGTCCAGGCTGGCTGCCACGGTGCCGGCCAGCATCACCGCCAGGATCCCCAAGAAGATCACGATCAGGGTATTGCGCATGCCGGAGCTCCAGAGAATGAATTGATTGCAGGATAAGATGCGCGAAACGCCGTCACGGTGCCGAAGGTGGGAACATCTCCGGCAGCCCTCCAACCGTCGGCCCCGGCCGATGGTCACTCGTGACTTTTCTTGACCGGCTGGTGTAAAATTAGATCTCGCCGACCGCCAGAAACGATGCCGGGACAGCCCGGGGCGGCAATTCCCCCGAAAAGCAGCAGAAAGGTTCTCGACGCTTGGACAAGATCAGCGAGAAAGTGCATACCGCCATCATTGGGAAGGCCCGGAGCCCCCATGATCCGCAGATCTTCCATAAAATTTCGCTGATGGCCTTCTTCGCCTGGATCGGCCTGGGCGCCGACGGGCTCTCCTCCTCCTGCTACGGCCCGGAGGAGGCCTTCAAGGTGCTGGGCGCCCACGCCGTGCTGGGCGTGTTCGTGGCCCTGCTGACGATGGCCACGATCTTCATCATCAGCTCCAGCTACAATCAGATCGTGGAGCTGTTCCCCACCGGCGGCGGCGGATACGTGGTGGCCAGCAAGCTGCTGTCGCCCAACCTGGGGATGGTGTCCGGCTGCGCGCTGTTGGTGGACTACGTGCTGACCATCTCGCTTTCGGTCTCCAGCGGCGTGGACGCCATCTTCAGCTTCCTGCCGGCGCCGTGGCTCCAGTACAAGCTGGCGGCGGCCGCGGCCGGCGTCGTCATCCTGACCGTGATGAACATGCGGGGAGTCAAGGAATCGGTCATCCCGCTGGTGCCCATCTTCCTCATTTTCATCGGCACCCACGCTTTCGCTTTCGTCTACACTCTGGTGGTCCACGCCATGGATTTCCCGGCAGTGATGGGCGCGACCGTGTCCGACTTCCGCGGGGTGGAATCCAAGATCGGCCTGCTGGGTGCCCTGCTGCTGATCATGCGGGCCTACAGCATGGGCGCCGGCACGTTCACCGGCATCGAGGCGGTGAGCAACGGCCTGCCCATCCTGCGCGATCCGAAGGTGCGCACCGCCAAGCGGACCATGCGCTACATGGCCACCTCGCTGGCGCTGATGGTATTCGGCCTGATGCTGGGGTACCTCCTGTTCCGCGTCCAGCCCCAGAACGGTAAAACGCTGAACGCCGTCTTCCTGCACAGCCTGGTCCAGGGCTGGCCGGCAGGTACGGGCAAGATCTTCCTGCTGGTGACCCTGATCTCGGAAGCCACGCTCCTGTTCGTGGCCGCCCAGACCGGCTTCCTGGACGGCCCGCGGGTGCTGGCCAACATGGCCCTCGACCGCTGGTTCCCCACCAAGTTCGCCATGCTCAGCAACCGGCTGGTCACGCAGAACGGCATCCTGCTCATGGGCGCGGCCGCCCTGGGCACGGTCGTCCTGTCGCACGGTTCGGTGGCCTTCCTGGTGGTGCTGTACAGCATCAACGTGTTCGTCACCTTCAGCCTGTCCCAGCTGGGGATGGTCCGCCACTGGTGGGCCGCCCGGCGCGAGGTCGGGCACTGGTGGCGGAAGCTGATGATCAACGGGATCGGCCTCGGCATGTGCCTCTTCATCCTGGTGACGGTGGTCGTGCTGAAGTTCTTCGAGGGAGGCTGGATCACGATCCTGGTGACCGGGTCCCTGATCGCGGTCGTGACCGTGATCAAGCGGCACTACCTGTCTGCCGCAAGGATGCTGCACAAGCTGAACTCGCTGGTGGCCGTCGCGGCCTCGGGCGGCTCCGCCTTCACTCCGGAAGGCCGGACCGGACGGCCGCTGGACGAGCCGTTCGACCCGAAGGCCAAGACGGCCGTGCTGCTGGTCAACGGCTACAACGGCCTGGGCCTGCACACCCTCTTCAGCGTGTTCCAGCTGTTCGAGGGCATCTTCAAGAACTTCGTGTTCGTCCAGGTGGGCCTGGTGGACGCCGGCAACTTCAAGGGAGTCGAGGAGGTGGCCCGGCTCAGGGAGTACGTGGCCGGCGAGGTCGACCGGTACGTCGAGTTCATGCGCCGCCACGGCTACCACGCCGAGGGGATCAGCGCCGTGGGCAACGACGTGATCCAGGAGGTCATGCAGCGGGTGCCGGACATCATCGAGAAGTACCCGAACTCGGTGTTCTTCGGGGGCCAGATCGTCTTCCCCGAGGAGACGTTCCTGACCCGGCGCCTGCACAACTACATCACCTTCGCCCTCCAGCGGCGCTTCTACCATCTGGGCACGCCGTTCGTGCTGGTGCCCGTGAAGGTTTGACGGTCATTCAAAATCAACAAACGGAGGATCCCATGCCGAACATCCAGGCGACCTGCGACGGCTTCATCGGCACCATCACCCTGAACAATCCCGAGAAACGGAACGCCCTCAGCCAGGCGCTCATCGACGAGCTGGTGGAGGCCCTGGAGTCCCTGCGGGCGGCCCGGTCCCGCGCGATCGTCCTGCGGGCGCCCAAGGGCTCCAGGGTCTGGTCGGCCGGCCACGACGTGCGCGAGCTGCCGAAGCATGGCCGGGACCCGCTGGGTTTCAACGACCCGCTTCTGGTGGCCATCCGCAAGATCCAGTACCTGCCGGTGCCGGTCATTGCCATGGTCGAGGGCGCGGTCTGGGGCGGCGCCTGCGACCTGGCCCTGAGCTGCGACATCCTGGTGGGCGCGCCCACCGCCTCCTTCACCATGACGCCGGCCAAGATCGGCGTGCCCTACAACGCCTCCGGCATCCTGCACTTCATGAACATCCTGCCCGTCAACGTGGTCCGGGAGATGTTCTTCACCGCCCAGCCCATGGACGCGGAGCAGGCCCGCAATCTGGGCGTCCTCAACAAGGTGGTCCCGGCGGAAGAACTGGAGGCATTCACCTACGGGATGGCGGGGAAAATCGCCTCCAATAGCCCCCTGAGCATCTCCGCCATCAAGGAGCAGATCCGGCTGCTGGCCTCGGCCCACCCCCTCAGCCCGATCATGTTCGAGCACATCCAGGGGCTGCGGCGGGTGGTGTACGACAGCCAGGACTACGCGGAGGGGATCCAGGCCTTCTTCGAGAAGAGAGCGCCGGTGTTCAAGGGCGAGTGAGATTCATTGCGGATTGCGGATTTCGGATTGCGGATTGAAATCCATTCGTGCTCGTAATCGTAATCGTAATCGTGCTCGTAATCGTAATCGATCCAATCATCTACCCGCAGAGGCGCCGAGCCAGAGTCCGGACGTCCGTCCCGCCGGGACAGACTGCCGCCGGAATTCGTCGGGATGAGATGACTGGCAGCTCGGGCGATTCCCTTCACAGCTCGGAGCTGAGTCCGGTTTCCGCGTCAGTCGCCGCCGGCGGCGGCGACGTCTGCCGGCAGCTCCGGCAATCCGGCGGCGGCGACGTCCTTCCCCGGCTCCGCCAGCTCCAGCACCAGGATCCGGCCGTCGGTCTCTAGGCGGTCCCCGGTGGCGTTCCGCAGGTCGCGGGGCAGGTCCTCCCGCTCCGCCAGGGCCTGTCCCGTGACGGCGCCGGCGAACGAGAGGTCGGTGGCGATCTTGGCGCGTTCGCGGTCGATCCGGGGATCGATCCGGTGGTACCACTTCGTGCCGCCGCCCGTGGAGGCGATGCCGATGTCGTGGGTCGCCGAGCCCACCCAGACGGGCCGGCCTCCGGGCGTGGACGACTGCTGCCAGAGCCGGACGTGGTGGCGCTTGGAGAAGGTGTTGTTCTGCTTCTGGTACACCACGTCGGGCTTCCGGCCGCCCAGCAGGAGGGTCGACACCGGCGCCTCCTCGTACCCCTTGTTGTGGATGGTGGCCAGGAAGGTCTTGATCCCCGAGGTGGTGCCGAGCTTGGCCGCCTCGGTCCAGCCGGCCCCGGCGAACGCCGCGTCGACCGCCTCACGGGAGCCGATCAGGACGACGTTGGTGACGTCGGACGGCTCCCCGGAAGGGGTCTGGGTCTGCAGGGGCAGGCGCCGGAGGGCGGCGGCCAATTCGGGGGCCACGGCCAGTTCCGGCGGGCCGCCGGTTGTCTGCGGGAGTTCCGCCAGCCGCTCGGGGAGCAGCACGCGCAGGGTCATGTCGGCGCCGGCGGGGTAATGGATCTCGCGGTCGAGCGTATGGCCGTAGCCCCAGGTGGCGGCCTGCAGCGCGTACCCCAGGGCCGGCGTGGCCATGCCCACCGCGCGGATCCCCCAGCTGAGCTTTTCCATGAACGTGTGCGGATAGGCAAAGCCCGTGATGTGGCCGTCGCGAACAGTCTCGCGAGCGTTGTCCACCGAGATCAGACGGGTGGCCAGCCGGGTTCTGGCCCCCGAGGGGTGGACCAGGTTGGCGAAGTCCAGCGTCAGGTCGGCGTGCTCGTACTGGTTGGCGGCCCGCCGGGACAGCATGACGAAGCCCTCGATGGGAGTGCCGGCGCCCACCATGAGCCGGCGGCCCACCTGGACCGGCTCGATCACCACCGCCTCGATGGGATCGCCCGCCGACGAATCCCGGGTGGACACCGGGGTGGTCAGCCGGACCTGCAGCTCGGTGCCGGGCGGCAGGCTGGTCTCCAGCAGGTTGCGGATTCCGGCCAGGTCCCCCTGGTCCGACGCGGCCACCAGGTTCGTCAGCAGGTGATTGACCCGGGCGCTCTCGTTCTGGGAGAGGCCGTAGCGGCCACCGTTTTCCACCAGCAGGGCCTCGATCTCGTCGTTCGGGGAGACCGCCTGCCAGTCCAGCGCGGTGTTGCCCTGGCCGTCCTCCGCGTTGATGTCGGCCCCGGTGGCGAGGAGCTGTTCGATCAGGAGCGTGAACGCCTGCCGCACCTTCAGGTTGTCCGCGTTCACCGCGCCGATCACGGCCCAGTGCAGGGGGCTCAGCCCGTGCGGATCGCGGGCGTTCACGTCGGCCCCGGCGGCGACCATCTCCTTCGCCCGGTCGATCTCCGCCGTGGCGGTCTTGCCTTTCGCGGCGCGGGTCGACTCGGCCACGATGTCCACCAGCGAGGCGGGGGAGGCGGCGGCCGCGACGGGGGGGCCGCCGGCGGCCCAAAGGAAGCCGGCCGGGGGAACGGCCGGGGACGACATGAGGATGGCGAGGCACCCGCCAGCCAGGGCCACGATCGGATTCCATCTTCGGGACACGGCATCTCCTCCTGCGGATATGGGAAGCGGGATTCACGGTTTTCTGTCCAAACGATTATCCCACGGCCGGCGCGGCCGGCGATACGGAAATGAGCTTGCATTGGCCGGGATGCTTCGGGCATGATACCCCCAGTCATCCCGAGGGGAAAGGCAGGATATGCGGTCAACACGATCTCTCATCATCCGCATGACGGCTTTTGCCGCATGGATATCGCTCGCGACGGCGGCCGCCCCGCAGGCGGCGGGCACGCCCCAGGCGGCGGCCGCCTCGACGGAGAAGGCCGCCCCGCCGGAGGAGACCGGCGCGGCCCGGTATCCCGCGATCAACCCGGGGCTCGGGCCGGTGCCCACCGCGGTGCAACGGGACACGCCGGAGAAGGCGTGGCGCTCCTTCTGGATGCTGGGCGATTTCGGAGAGTTCGCGCTGGCCGCCCACCTGCTCGACTTGAGCGAGGTGGAGCCGGAACGCCAGCGGGCGGTGGGGGCCGAGGTGGCCGAGAAGCTGTACAAGACCATGAAAGCCCTCCGTCTCAAGCCTGCCTCCTTCGCCGGGTCGGCCCCGAAAGCCGGACGACCCGCCGTCCTGCCCGGGGGGGACACGGTGGCGGCGTTCCGGTTCAGCCGCGGGCAGATGTCCTGGGAGGCCACGCTGCATCGTTTTGTGGACCCGTCCAGCGGCCAGTCGGAGTGGCTCTTCTCGCGGCAGACGGTCTCCATCGTCCCCTTCTGGTACCAGGGCATCGTGGTGGGGGAGAAGTTTCTGCAGACCGAGGTCAACCCGGGCCTGGGGCCGGCGCCGGACACCGTCCACCGGCAGAATCCGCGGATCGCTTTGGAAGGATTCCTGGCCGCCGGCCGGAACGGCGAATTCGACCTGGCCGCCCACTACCTGGACCTGAGCCACGTCCCGCCCGACCGGCAGCAGGCGGAGGGCCGCCGCCTGGCCCGGCGCCTGATGCTCATCATGCTGCGCCAGGTGTGGGTCGAACCGTCGCTGATCTCGAGCGAGGAACTCGGGACGCCGCAGCAGGGCGTCCAGGTCAACCAGCAGCGGATCGCCGAGGTCAAGGTCAAGGGGCACGAATTTCCCTTCCTGATGCACTGCCAGTTCGTGCAGAAGCTCGGGACGGTTTGGACGTTCGCGCCGCAGACGGTCGGCCAGATCGACTACCTGTATGGCGCGCTCGGGAACGGCTGGCTGGGCGACCACCTGCCGACCGTCTTCTTCTCGGTGCAGTTCGCCGGGCTGCAGCTGTGGCAGTGGCTGAGCCTGGTCCTGATCCTGGCCGCCGGCTGGGCGTTCGGGCGGATCCTGAACGCGATCATCCTCTGGATCGCCGGAGGGATCGCCGCGCGCACCCGGGTCCGGTGGGACGACGAGCTGGTGCGGGCCCTGGACGGCCCCCTCGGACTGATCCTTTGGGCATTCCTCGTGTCCCTCGGGGCGCCGTTCGTGGGCCTGACGCCTACAGCCAAACAGATCACCAGCATCGGCTGGAACATGCTGGGCCTGGCCGGCCTCGGCTGGCTGTGCTTCCGCGCCGTGGACTCCTTCGCCAGCGCGGTCCGGCGCCTGGTGGGCGACCGGAACCCCATCGGCGTGAGCTTCCTGCCGATCATCTCGCGCTTCGCCAAGGCGATGGTCGCCGTGTTCATCCTCATCGCCGTCCTGGCGGTGATGGGCGTGGAGGTCATGGGCCTGCTCGCCGGCCTGGGCATCGGCGGCGTGGCCGTGGCGTTCGCCGCCCAGAAGACGATCGAGAACCTGTTCGGCGCCGTGTCCATCGCCGGCGACCGGCCGTTCGCGGTGGGGGACTACGTCACCATCGACGAGGTCAGCGGGACCGTGGAGGACATCGGGATGCGCTCCGTCCGCATCCGGACGATGCCGCGCACCCTGGTGACCATCCCCAACGCCATGGTGATGGCCACCAAGATCATCAACTTTCAGGTCCGCGACCGGATCATGTACAATCCCACCCTCACCATCGCCTACGGGGCGACCTCGGACCAGCTGGCCTACATCCTCGACGAGATCAAGCGGATGCTGCTGGCCGACGGGCGCGTCCACCCGGAGGTGCAGCGCGTCCGCTTCAAGGGCTTCAGCCCCTCCTCCCTGGACATCGAGGTCCTCTGCTGGATCTCCACCACCGACCAGTACGCCTACACCGCCATCGCGGAGGAGCTGAACTTCGGCATCATGGGCATCGTCGAGCGCTCCGGCGCCTCCTTCGCCTTCCCGACTCAGCAGGTCTACCTGACCCGCGCCGGGGCACCCGACCCGGAACGTGCCGCGGCCATCCGGGAGGAAGTGAAGAAACGGCGGGAGGACGGCACCCTCACCCTGCCCGAGCCGCCCGCGGGGTTGCGGGAGCAGCTCCGGAAAAAACCGGGAATGTGAATCATCATCCACAATAGTCCCCGCCAGTCTTCACCGCAGAGACGTGGAGTCGCGGCGCCCAAATCATCCGATACCGGATCCATCCGGAAGGAATCGCCTGAAGCCTTTCAAAAAGGCTTTCTCTGCGTCTCCGCGCCTCTGCGGTGAGCCCCTCTCAAAGAAAATGAAAGAATCTCTTGACAGCCGGTTCGCATCGAATTATTTTGTGAACGGAAATTCACAATGGAGGACCCCCGTGAGGGCGCCCAAGCAGGGCACGGACATCCGGAAAAGCCAGATCGCCCGGGCGGTGCTGGAGCAGATCGCCGACTACGGGCTGAAGGGGCTGAACATGGCCGCCGTGGCGCACCGCATCGGAGTGGTGCCCTCGGCGCTTTACCGGCATTTTCGGAGCAAGGAGGAGATGCTGCAGGCGGTCTTCGAACAGATTGGAGAAGGCTTGGAGCGGAACGTGCAGGCCGTCTGCGACGAAAACCCCGACGTCCTGGAGCGCCTCCGCGCCCTGCTGATGCTGAACGTCCGGATGGTCCGGGAGTTCCACGCCATCCCCCGGATCATGTTCGCCGAGGGTGCCTACAGCGAGTCGTCCCGGCGGAAAGCCCGGGTCTACGAGGTCATCCGGAGGTACCTGGCGCGGATCGCCGCCATCGTCGAGGAGGGCCAAAAGGCCGGCCGCATCCGGCCGGAACTGGATCCCATCGCGGTGGCGACCACCTATTGGGGGCTGATCCCGCCGGCCACGGTGCTGTGGTACGTCAGCGAGGGCCGGTTCGATGTCACCCGGCAGGTGGAGCGGGCGTGGCGGCTCCTGCTCGATGCCATTGAGGTCCGTCCGGCGGGGGGCCGGAAGTAAAAACCTATCGTTGCAAAAGGAGGGAATTCCGATGAAGGATCGACATTGGAAGTGGTGGCTGGCTGTGATCAGCGCGATGGCTCTCTGGGCGGCCCCCGCCCTGTGGGCGCACTGCGACACCCTGGACGGGCCGGTGGTCGCGGCGGCCCGCGCGGCGCTGGACAAGGGCTACGTCACGCCTGTGCTGAAGTGGATCCAGCCCGGACAGGAGGCGGAGGTTCGCGCGGCGTTCGAACGGACCCTGGTCGTCCGGGCCAAAGGGCCGGAGGCGCGGGAGCTGGCCGACATGTACTTCTTTGAAACGCTGGTCCGGTTGCACCGGGCCGGCGAGGGCGCCCCGTACACCGGCCTGAAGCCGGCCGGGACGGACCCGGGCCCGTTCGTGACCGGGGCGGACAAGGCCCTGGAGAGCGGTTCCGTGGACGCCTTGGTGAAGCAGCTGGTGGACAAGGCGGCCGCTGGCGTGCGCGAGCGCTTCGCCGAGGCCCTGGAGCGGCGGAAGCACGCCGACGACAGCGTCGCCGCCGGCCGGGAGTACGTGGAGAGTTACGTGGAATTCGTCCACTTTGTGGAACGGCTGGGCGGCGCCCTGGCGGAACCCGCCGGCCATCCCGGGGAAGCGGAGGCGTCCACGCCGAAGGCGGTCAAGGCCGCACCGGCGTGCGGGCATCTCGACTGAACCGGCCGGGGCGGACTCCGCCGCGTCAGGAGATTGAACATTCGCTGAGGATGGAGCCATGAAAAACAAGAAGCTGTTGGTGATCCCGCTGGTGGTGGTGGCCGCCGGGGCCGTCCTGCTGTGGTTCCTGTTCCGCTCCGGGGACGACCGGGGTGTGATCCGGATCTCCGGCAACATCGAGGTCACCGACGCGGAGGTGAGCTTCAAGATCCCCGGCCGGGTGGAGCAGCGGCTGGTGGACGAGGGGGACCGGGTGTCCGCCGGGCAACCGGTCGCCCGGCTGGACAGCCGCGAGCTGGCCCAGGAAGTCGCGCTCCGCCAGGCGGAGGTCCAGGCGGCCGAGGCGGTCCTGGCCGAGCTGGAGGCCGGCTCGCGGCCGGAGGAGATCGGCCAGGCGGCGGCGGCGCTCCAGCGGGCCGAGTCCAAACTGGCGGAGCTGCAGGCGGGCAGCCGGCCGCAGGAGGTGGCCACGGCCGAGGCGGCGGTGGCCAGCGCCCGGGCCGAGCTGGACCGCCTCGAGACCGACTACCGCCGGCAGGAGAACCTCTACCACAAGGAAGTGATCTCGGAGCGGGAGTTCCAGGCGGCCAAGGCGGCCTACGACGTGGCGGCCGCCCGGCTCCGGCAGGCCGAGGAGCAGCTCCTGCTGGTGCGGGAGGGGCCCCGCAAGGAGCAGATCGACCAGGCCCGGGCGGCCCTGGACGAGGCGCGGCAGCGCTACGTGTTGGTGAAGAGGGGGCCCCGCGCCGAGACCGTGGCCCAGGCGCGCGCCCGGCTGCAGGAGGCCCGCGAGACCCTGGCCCTGTCGCAGACCCGGCTGGGGTACGCCGAGATCGTCTCGCCGCTGACCGGCGTGGTCCTGTCCAAGAGTACGGAGCCGGGGGAGTTTGTCGCCGCCGGCACCCCGATCGTCACCGTGGGCGACGTCGAGCACTGCTGGCTGCGCGGCTATGTCGAGGAGACCGACCTCGTCCGGGTCCGTCTCGGCCAGCCGGTGCGGGTGACCACCGACGGCCTGCCCGGCAAGGCGTACGACGGCAAGGTGTCCTTCATCTCCTCCGAAGCGGAGTTCACCCCCAAGAGCGTCCAGACGCAGAAGGAGCGGGTCAAGCTGGTCTACCGCATCAAGGTGGACGTTCCCAACCCTTCCCTGGAACTCAAGCCGGGCATGCCCGCCGACGGGGACATCCAACTCGACCGGAGGGCGAAGTGACGGGCATGTCCGCGATCCGCGCCGAGGAGCTGACCCGGGTCTTCGGGCCGGTCCGCGCCGTGGACGGCCTCTCCCTGGACGTGACCGGGGGCGAGATCTTCGGCCTGGTCGGGCCGGACGGGGCGGGGAAGTCCACCACCATGCGCCTGCTGACCGGCATCCTGGCGCCCACGTCGGGCCGGGCTTGGACGGCCGGCCGCGACATCGTCGCGGAGGCGGAGGCGCTCAAGGCGGACATCGGCTACATGAGCCAGCGCTTCGGCCTCTACCAGGACCTGACTGTGCTGGAAAACATCCAGTTCTACGCCGACATCTACGGCGTGCCCCGGCGCGGCCGCGAAGCGCAGGTCGAACGGCTGCTGGCCTTCAGCAACCTGACTCCGTTCAAGAAGCGCCAGGCCGGCAACCTGTCCGGCGGCATGAAACAGAAGCTGGGCCTGGCCTGTGCGCTGATCCACACCCCCAAGGTCCTCTTCCTCGACGAGCCGACCAACGGCGTGGACCCCGTCTCCCGGCGGGACTTCTGGCGGATCCTCTACCAGCTGCACCGGGAGGGGGTGACCATCTTCGTCTCCACGGCCTACCTCGACGAGGCGGAGCGCTGCAACCGCATCGGCCTGCTCAACCAGGGGCGCCTGCTGGCGGTGGGCACCCCGCAGGAAGTCAAGCGGCTGATGCGGGGGCGGCTGCTGGAGGTGCGGGCGTCCGACCCGCGGCGGGCCGCGGAGGTCCTGCGGCGGGAGCTGGCCGGCGCGCCGGTGGGCCTGTTCGGCGACCGCGTCCACCTGGTCAGCGCGTCGCCGGACGCCGACACCGTCCGCGTGAACCGGTCCCTGGCGGCGGCGGGGCTGACGCCGGCGGAGGTGCGCGAGATCGAGCCGTCGCTGGAGGACGTGTTCGTGTCGGTGCTGGGGGACCGATCGGCGGATATCGGACGTCGGAAATCGGATATCGGATCTCGGCCTTCGGAAATCGGTGGCCAGGGGAAGCTATGAGAACGCATTTCACCCTATCGCTTTCTGTGATGGAAATTTCTTTGCACCGTCCTCGAGTTTTGGAACGAAATCCGAAGTCCGATGCCCGAAGTCCGGCCCAAGGTGAGAGAGCATGAACTCCGAATTGACCGCGGTCACGGTCAAGGATCTGGAGCGGCGCTTCGGCGACTTCGTCGCCGTCAACCGGATCAGCTTCGACGTCCGCCGGGGCGAAATCTTCGGCTTCCTGGGGCCCAACGGCGCCGGCAAGTCCACCACCATTCGGATGCTGACCGGCCTGCTGGCGCCGAGCGGCGGCTCGGGCACGGTGGCCGGCCTGGACATCCGGCGGGAGTCGGAGCGGATCAAGGCCAGCATCGGTTACATGAGCCAGAAATTCTCGCTCTACGAGGACCTGACCGTGGAGGAGAACATAGACTTCTACAGCGGCATCTACTGCCTGCCGCCGGCCAAGAAGCAGGAGCGGAAAGAGTGGGTCATCGGGATGGCCGGCCTGCAGGAACACCGCCGCGCCCGCACGGGAATCCTCTCGGGCGGGTGGAAGCAGCGCCTGGCGCTGGGCTGCGCCATCCTCCACGAGCCGCCGATCCTGTTCCTGGACGAGCCGACCTCGGGGGTGGACCCCATCAGCCGCCGCCGGTTTTGGGACCTGATCTACGAGCTGTCCGGCCGGGGGATCACGGTCTTCGTCACCACCCACTACATGGACGAGGCCGAGTACTGCGACCGGATCGGCCTGATCTACCGGGGCGAGCTGATCGCCCTGGGCACGCCCGGCCAGCTCAAGCACGACCTGATGGCCGAAACCGTGCTGGAAGTCTTCTGCGACCAGCCCCAGGATGCGATGGAGGAGATCGAGCGGCTCCCCGGGGTGCAGGAGGCCTCTCTGTTCGGGAAGGGGCTCCACGTCGTAGTCACCGATGAGACCGCCGCGACGGAAGCCATCCGGGAATTCCTGCGCGGCACCGGATGCCGGCTCGAACGGCTGGAGCGGATCACACCCTCCCTGGAGGACGTCTTCGTCTCGCTGATCGAGGCCCGCGACCGCCGCGACCAGCCCCAGCGGGAGGTGCGGAAATGAATCCCCGCCGCTGCTGCGCCGTTGCCCGCAAGGAATTCCTGCACATCTTCCGCGATCCCCGCAGCCTCGGGCTGGCCATCGTGATCCCGATGATGCTGCTGCTCCTGTTCGGCTACGCCCTGACCCTGGACGTGGACAACGTCCCGCTGGTGGTCTGGGACCAGAGCCGCACGCCGGAGAGCCGTGACCTGGTCCAGCGGTTCGACGGCTCCCGCTACTTCACCGTCGCGGCGTGGGCGGGCTCGTACCGGGACGTGGAGCGGGCCATCGACGCCCAGGACGCCCTGATCGCCCTGGTCATCCCGCCGGAATTCGGCGACGACGTGCGCGCCGCCCGCCGGGCGCACGTGCAGGTGATCGTGGACGGCATCAACGCCAACACCGCCAACCTGGCCCTCGGCTACGCGGAGGCGGCGGTGATGACCCAGAACCTCGAGCTGAACCTCCGGCAGCTCCGCCGGTCGGGGCAGCCGCCGCCGCGGGCGCCGCTCGAGATGCGGCCCCGGGTCTGGTACAACGCCGACATGGAGTCGCGCAATTTCATCATCCCCGGCCTGATCGCCGTGATCATGTCCGTGCTCTCGGCGCTGCTCACCTCGCTGACCGTGGCCCGGGAATGGGAAACCGGGACCATGGAGCAACTCATCTCCACGCCGGTGCAGCCGCTGGAGCTGGTGCTCGGCAAATTCTTCCCCTACTTCGTGCTGGGCCTCGTGGACGTGGGCCTGGCCATGCTCATGGGCCAGTACCTCTTCCAGGTGCCCCTGCGGGGGAGCGCGGCCCTGGTGCTGGCCATGGCGGCGATCTTCCTGGTGTTCGCCCTCATGCTCGGCCTGCTGGTCAGCATCCTGACCCGCAACCAGGTGCTGGCCAACCAGCTGAGCATGACCCTGACCTATCTGCCGGCCGTCCTGCTGTCGGGATTCGCCTTCGCCATCCGGAACATGCCTCTGCCGATCCAGGCAGTCACCTACCTGTTCCCGGCCCGGTACTTCGTCTACATGCTCAAGGGCATCTACATGAAGGGGCTCGGGGTGGAGTTCATGCTCCTGGAACTGGCCCTGCTGGTGGGCTCGGGCGCCCTGGTGACCGCCCTGGCGGTGGCCGTGTTCCGCAAGAAACTGGAGTGAGCCATGTTCGAGCGCATCCGGCACATGCTGATCAAGGAGTTCATCCAGGCTTTCCGCGACCCGCGGATGCGCCCGCTGATCTTCTTCGCCCCGGTTCTCCAGTTGCTCGTCATGAGTTACGCCATCACCCTGGACGTGAAGGACGTGGCCACAGCGGTGTACGACCTCGACAACTCGGTCGCCAGCCGCCGCCTGATCGAGCGGTTCGCCGGGTCGGGCTACTTCACCGTCACGGCGCGGGTGACCAGCGACGCGGAGGCGCGGGAGCAGCTCGACCGCAGCGACGCCCAGCTGCTGATCCGGGTGAACAAGGGTTACGAGGATGACGTGCGGGCCGGCCGGACCGCCCCGGTGCAGCTGCTGCTGGACGGCACCGACTCCAACACCGCGGGGGTCGTGCTGCAGTACGCCAATCGGATCGTTACCGCCGAATCGGCCGAACTGCTGGCGGAGCGGATGCGGCGCACCGCCGGTGCCGTCCGCCCGCTCGAGGGGATCGACCTGCGGTCGCGGGCCTGGTTCAACGAGAACCTGGACAGCCACCTGTACTACGTCCCGGCGCTGATGGCCGTCATCGTCGCCCTGATTTCCCTCATGCTCACGTCCATGGCGGTGGTGCGGGAGAAAGAGCTCGGCACCATGGAGCAGATCATGGTCACGCCGATCCGGCCGCTGGAATTCATCCTCGGCAAGACCGTGCCGTTCGCCCTGATCGCTTTCGGCGACGTGGTCCTGGTGACCCTGGTGGGGGTGTTCTGGTTCGGCGTGCCGGTGCGCGGCAACCTGCTGGTGCTGCTGCTGACCACCACCGTGTTCCTGCTGACGTCGCTGGGCGTGGGGCTGATGATCTCGACGCTCAGCCGGACGCAGCAGCAGGCCATGATGAGCACGTTCTTTTTCTTCATCCCGGCGATCATGCTGTCGGGTTTCATCTTCCCCATCGAGAACATGCCGCTGGTGGTCCAGTGGATCACCCTGGCCAATCCGCTGCGCTATTTCTTGGTGGTGATCCGCGGCGTGTTCCTGAAGGGCGTCGGCTTGGACGTGCTCTGGCCGCAGCTGGCGGGCCTGCTGGCAATCGGCCTCTTCACGATGACTGTCGCCACCCGGCGGTTCAAGAAGACCATGGCGTGAGGATACGCATCGTGCTCGTGCTCGTAATCGGACTCGGACATCGGATATCGGACCTGGGACCTGGGAACTGGGACCTGGGACTTGGGATTTGGGGCCTGGGACCTGGATGGAGCTTTGAACACGGATTTACACGGATCAGGCGGGATCCAAACGGATTCGAGCCTCGAAACGGATCGGAGGATGCGATGGTGAAACGGGCAAGAAACCATTCCGGCTGGCGGAGGTGGGCCGCCGGGCTGTTGCTGGCCGTGGCCGGCGGATGGGCTGCGGCATCGGAGGCCGGGCCCCCCGCGCCGCTGCCGTCCGCGGCGCCGCTCTCCCTGGACGATTGCGTCCGGGCTGCACTGGAACGCAATCCCCAGATCCAGGTGGGCGCGGCAGGCGTGGCGGCAGCGCAGGAGTCGGTGGGCGAGGCGAAGGCGCCCTACTGGCCGAGCTTCTTCTTCCACACGGGCTACGCGCGGTGGGAGACCCACACCTTCTTCCCGGCGTTTCCGAATCCCATCCCCATTCCGCCCACCATCGGCCCCACGAACGACTGGGGGCTGAAGTTCACCGGGCACTACCTCCTGTTCGACAGTGGCGCCCGGCGCGCGGGCGTGCGGGCCGCCGAGGCCGGCCGGGGCGCGGCGGCGGAGGAGGCCGAGCGGATCCGCCGGCAGCTGGTGCTGGAGGTGCACCGGGCGTTCTACAACCTGGCCGGGGCGGAGGACGCCGTGTCGGTGGGCAAGGAGAACATGGCCCGGGCCGAGGACCAGCTCCGCCTGGCGAAGAACCGCAAGGAGGCCGGGGCGGTGCCACTGGCGGACGTGCTGCGGGCCGAGGTCGGCGTGGCCAACGCGCGGCTGGAGCTGCTCCGGTTGCAGAACCAGGCGCGCATCGCCGCGGGGGCGCTCAACACGGCCATGGGCCTGCCCAGCGAGACGCCGGTGGCCATCCTGCCCGACTCGGGCCCGCTCGTGCCGCCGGATTCGACAGACCCGGCGGCCGCGGCGGCCGAGGCGCTGCGGCAGCGCCCCGAGGTCCTCGCCGCGCGGCAGAAGGTGGAGGCGTCCCGCCAGGGCGTGTCCGGGGCCAAGAGCGCCTTCGGGCCGCGGGTCAATGCCGACGCCGGCATCGGCGTCCGGGACGACAGCTTTTTCCCCGCCGACCCGGAGTGGACCATCGGCATGTCCATCGACATCCCGGTGTTCACGGGCTTTTCCCTGCAGCGGAAGCTGGGGCGGGCCAAGGCGCAACTGACCCAGGACGAGGCGTTGCTGGCGAGCCTGTCGCTGAAGGTCCGCCAGGAGGTCTGGACCGCCGCCGCGAACCTGCAGACCGCCGGCGAGGCCATCGCCGCCGCCGAGGTCCTGATCCGGCAGGCGGAGGAGAGCCTGCGGCTGGCACGCGAGCGTTACGAGGCCGGCGCCGGCGTGATCACCGACCTGCTGAACGCCGAGACCGACCGTGCCCGGGCCGGCCTGGCCCTGAGCCGGGCCCGCTGGGACCACTGCGTGTCCCGGGCGGAGTTCGACTGGTCGACGGGATCCCTGGGCGCCGGGGATTGACCCAAGTCAAGGCAGGAGGGAATCAATCAGATTATAGTGGCGAGCGTAGATTGGGGGACAGACTGAAAAAGGAGGGAGTCATGAACAAGGAGTGGACCCGAAACACCACGTTGCGTGAGATCGTCGCCGGTTGCCCGCCGGCCCGGCCGGTGCTGGACAAGCTCCGGCTGGACTACTGCTGCGGCGGGGCCCAGACCCTGGAATCGGCCGCGTCCGAAGCCGGGGTGGATGCCGGAAAGGTCCTGGAGGAACTGCGGCGGGCGGCCGCTTCGGGCGGGGCGCCGGCCGGAGGCTCCGCCGACTGGAGCCGGGCGACACTGTCGGATCTGGTTGCGCACATCCTCGAGAAGCACCATGCCTACATGAGAGAGATTCTCCCGCGGATCGGCCTGGCGCTGCCAAAGGTGCTCAAGGCCCACGGCGCCCGGCACGGGGCGGTGATCGATCCGCTGCACCGGGAGTTCGAGGGGCTCTGCCTGGAACTCGAGGCGCACCTCGAGAAAGAGGAGCGGGTGCTCTTCCCGTACATCGAGGCGCTGGGCGCGGCGGCCGCCGGACGGGCGGGCATGGCGCCCCACCACTGCGGCACCGTGCGCAACCCCATCCGCCAGATGGAGCATGAGCACACCGAGGCCGGCCAGGCGCTGGCGGAGATGCGCCGCCTGACGTCCGACTACGCGCTGCCCGCCGACGCCTGCCCGACCTTCGCCGGCCTGTACCAAGACCTGCAGGCCATGGAGGCGGACCTGCACGAGCACATCCACCTCGAGAACAACATCCTGTTCCCCCGCGCCGTGGCCGTCGAGGCGGAGTTGGCAGGGGTTTGAGCCAACGAGTACAATAGGGCCGGAGATGAACGGGGCAGGGAAGCCCCCCGCGGGCGTCCCTTGCCCGTATACGAATCGATCTGGAGGTGTCGAGATGATCACGGAACTGGCGCCGGGAATCCACTGGGTCGGCGCCGTGGACTGGCGGATCAAGCAGTTCCACGGGCACGAGTTGTCCATCCCCCGGGGCACGACCTACAATGCCTACCTGATCCTGGACGAGAAGGTCGCCGTCGTGGACACGGTGATGGCGCCGTACGCCGGCGACTTCATCCGGAACATCCGCGCGCTGGTGGACCCGGCCCGGATCGATTACGTCGTGATCAACCATGCCGAACCGGACCACGCCGGGGCCCTGCCCGCACTGATGGACCTCTGCCCGCAGGCGACGCTGGTGGTGTCCAAGCGGGGGGCGGAGAGCGTCCCCGGCCACTCCCACCGGAGCTGGCCGGCGCGCACCGTCGGCACGGGCGACCGGATCCTGTTGGGACGTCGCGAGCTCGCCTTCATCGAGGCGCCCATGCTGCACTGGCCGGACAGCATGTTCACCTATGTGACCGGCGACGCCATCCTGATGCCCAACGACGCCTTCGGCCAGCACTACGCCTCCGCCTTCCGCTTCAACGACCAGGTGGACCGCGGGGAGCTGTACGCCGAGGCGCTGAAGTATTACGCCAACATCCTGACGCCGTTTTCCGACCGGGTGATCAAGAAGATCGACGAGGTGCTGGCCCTCGGCCTGCCCGTGTCCATGATCGCGCCGAGCCACGGTGTGATCTGGCGGGACGACCCGCTGCAGATCGTCCGGCAGTATCGGATCTGGGCGGAGCAGGCGCCGGAGCGGCGGGCGGTGGTGATCTACGACTCCATGTGGGAGGCCACCCGCCGGATGGCCGAGGCCATTGGGGAGGGCCTGGTCGGCGAGGGCGTGGACCACACCATCGTCCACATGGCCGCCTCCGACCGCAACGACGTGATCACGGAGATCTTCCGGGCCAAGGCGGTGGTCATCGGCTCGCCGACGCTGAACAACGGCGTCCTGCCCACCGTCTCGCCGATCCTGGAGGACCTGAAAGGATTGC
Organism: uncultured Acidobacteriota bacterium; assembly: GCA_964412195.1. Taxonomy (GTDB): domain Bacteria; phylum Acidobacteriota; class JAAYUB01; order JAAYUB01; family JAAYUB01; genus CAYPNP01. Next base: position 42,692 of record CAYPNP010000028.1, read on the forward strand.
GCTTCAAGCACAAGGTCGGCGCCGCCTTCGGCTCCTACGGCTGGAGCGGCGAGTCGGTGAAGGTGATCGAGGAGCACTTCGGGAAATGCGGCATCCCGCTGGCCGCCCCGGGCGTCAAGGCCAAGTGGCAGCCGTCCGAGTCCGACCTGGAGGCCTGCCGCGCCCTCGGCCGCACCGTGGCGGCCGCGGTCAAAGGGTGAATGGTGAACCGGTGAATCGGTGAATGGGTGAATCGCCACAGCGGCTCGAAGCGCGGGCGGCCCCAAAATCGCATCCCGGAGGGATCTGGAGGACCTCCCGGAGGGAGACAGAGAGAGTAGCCGGCGTCCAGGCCAGACCCGGAGGGTCGGCCGCAGACACCGGAAAGCCGTATCATTACAATATTTTTCTGGGATTATCGATCCGCGCCCCGGAGGCGGCGCGCGGAGGATTCATCGAAAATCCCGATCCAGATAGCAATCTTTCCTGTTCATTCCGGATTCAATCCAATTCCTGTTCACAAGTGGTTTTCCCTGCGCCCACTCCGGGGCGCGTCGGAATATATCCGGAAAACGTACGCGTTATGGTCCAGCTTTCCGGTGGCGGCGGGCGGCCCTCCGGGCCAGCCCGTGCCACCGGCTTATTTCTCTTCCTCCCTCTGGGAGGTTCCTCCCATCCCTTCGGGATGCGCGCAACCGCACATTCACGGTTATTGATTTTTATTTTTCCATTAAAAAAGCTTCTTGCGCTCACATGCTAACTCAATTTCTTTCAAGCTGCCTCCATCCCCGTATCGGTTCTTGTCGAATACGTCCATAAACATCATGTACTTCCCGTTGTACCGATTGACAAATGTGCTGGCATCCAACTCGTCTCGTGTGTCACATATTTTCACTTTGTTCTTGAATGCAAGCCGAATCGAACATTCACTCATGTTGTGATCGCAAAGATCTTTGGTTAGGAACAGCGCAGTCGACTCTTGCTGCACGTGGAAGAAGCCAGAGACTTTAACCTTCTTACCGTCAAAATACTCGGGGCGGGCCATCAGATCGACCATTGAGACGACGTAATACCCATGCCTCTTGAAAAGTACCTCCTGATCGTACCCAGCAGGAGTCGATTGACTAACAGATGTTGGGCAACCAGAAAGAACATTCCGAGAAGAATCCATAAGAGAGAGCCGATCGATCGGTACCTGGACATATCTACCTCGACCGAATTAGGGATATCAGATCGTTCTTCAGATTATTCCCGCGCAAAACTCCGGCGCACGGGGGATGCACCTACCCAGACCGTCCCTCAAACCCGGTACTCGTCGGCCTTCCAGTCCCGGATCGCCTTCTTGATGGCGTCCTCGGAGAGGCCATCCTCGGCGGCGCGGCGGGCCAGCTCGACGAACTCGGCGTCCGTGGCGAAGCGCAGCCCGATCACCTGGCGGATGGTCAGCCGCCCGTCCAGCGGCTTCCCGGCCAGGATGAAGTGGCGCAGGTTCTCCTCCGCGCGGATGGCCCGGTCCTGGGCCTTCAGGGCGAACGCCCGGCAGAAGAAGAACAGCAAGCAGTTGATCAGCACCAGCGCCACGATCAGCGAGGCGCTGTACAGCCCGTCGGTGCCGATGGAGCGCCGCAGGTTGTTGATCGCCCCGATCAGGGTGACAAGCAGCAACCCGAAGAGCACTCCGTGGTACATGGGCACGAAGCGGCGGTGGTTGGCGTAATTTTGAGCGGCCATGGGGCATCCTCCATGAAAAAGGCCGGCTCCGCGGGGAGCCGGCCTGGATTAGGTTCCGTACTGTCAGGGTCCCGCCGGGGGCTCACTTCAGGATCTTCAGGTACTCCGGCAGGATCTGCTGGATGTCGACGAAGGCGTTGGCGTTCTTGATCTCGAACTTGTATTTCTTTTCACCGATCTGGAAGTTCATCTCCGAGCCCTTGGAGAAGGACAACCCCTTGACCGCCTTGAGGGGCTGGGTGAAGCCGTCCTTGCTCTCGGACGTCTCGTATCGGATGGAGTCCGGGGTGAAGCTCATGTAGCCGGAGCAGCCGCCGAAGACGTGCTTGTGCTCCACCGCGATGGACCGGTTCACCAGCGCGCCGAAAGACTTGCGGACCTCCAGCTCGCGGATCATGCCCTGCAGCTTGTCCACCGGGTAGTTGGGCACTCCGCCCAGCTGGGCGACCCGCTGCAGGTGGGTGATGGCCAGGTCCCAGTTCCGGTCGGTCTGCGCCAGGATGCCGAGGTTGAGGTGGGCCAGGGCGTAATCCGGCTTGAGCTGGATGGCCCGCTTGAAGTACTCCTGCGCCCGGCCGAAGTTCTTCAATTCGAGGTACGAGGCGCCGAGGTAGAAGTAGGCGTCCGGCTGCTGGGCGTCGATCTTGACGGACTGCTCGAGGAGGTCCACCGCGCCGGAATAGTTGCCGCGCTTGTACTCGGCGATGCCGTTGGCCAGCAGGGTGCGGCCGCGGTTGGCCGTCTCCTGCTGCTGCCGGTCGCGCTCCTGCTGCTGCCGCTGGCTGTCCAGGTCGGCCAACTTCTGGTTGAGCCGGTCGAGCTTGGCCTCCATCGCGCGGTCGCCGGGGTAGTACCGGTTGTAGGCCATGATCAGGGTCTTGGCCTTGTCGTAGTTCTCGGACAGGATGGCCTCGTCCGCCTGGAGCGGCACCTGGTTTTTGATCCGCTGGATCATGCCGTTGGCGAACTTGTTGGTGTTCTCCAGCCGCTTGATCTGGCTGCACAGCTCGTAGGCGTTGTCTTCGGGCGGGGTGATGAGGCGCCCCTCGGCGAAGGCGCTCTGGGCGCGCTTGGTCAGGTCCTTGATCGTCTCGGTCTTCTTGGCCTGGAGCAGCTTGACCTCGGCCGAGGCCTTCTCCAGGGCCGGCGGGAGCTCGGGATCGTCCGGCGCGATCTGGACCAGCTGGGTGTACAGCTTCTCCGCCAGGAACCAGTTCTTGGCGGCGGCGGCCTTCCCGGCCCGCTCCTTGACGGCGTCGACGATCTTCTGGCGCATTTCCAGGGCGAAGGGATTCTGGGCGTCGAGCTGCAGGATCTGCTGGCAGTAGGTCAGCGCGCAGTCCTCCTGCGGCTCAATGTAGCGCTTCTGCGAGTAGGCCAGGTCGGCCTTGCCCCGCAGGTCCTCGATCTGGGCGATCTGCTCCTCGGTCGGCCCCTGGGGGGGCGTCGTGGTGGTGGTGGCGGTCTCGCCGATCTTCTCCAGCTGGAAGATGTCCAGTTTGAGGTTCTTGTTCGCCTCGATCGCGATTTCCTTCTCGATGGGCTTGTAGCCGCCCTTGGCCACCTTGAGCAGGTGGTTGCCGGCCTCGATGTTCTCCTGGGTGGTGGGGGTCATGCCGATCTGGTCGCCGTCGAGGTAGACCGCGGCCTGGTCCGGGTAGGAGCGCACCGTCACCGATCCGTACTTGGGCTTCAGGATGTAGTAGACCAGGAAGGCGCCCACGGCGAGGATGCCGAGGAACACCACGGCCGCCACCGAGATGATGACGATCTTCGCGCCGGACTTGCCCTTCGGCGGGGCCGGGGCCCCCTCCGGCGGGGCCGGCCAGCCGGCGGGGACTTCCTCGGGCGGGCCGGCGGGCGGCGGCGTGATCGCCCGGGTTTCGCCGGTGGCCCGGCGCAGCCGGATCGGTTCCGAGGCCAGCTCGGGCGGCAGGGGCGGCAGGCCGGAGGCCGGCGGCGGGGGCGGGGCGGGGGCCTGCGGCAGCGGCTCGTACTGCCTCGTCTCCGGGAGGGGCGGCGGCGCCTGGTACGCCGGGAGGCCCTGCGCCGGGGTGGGCGCCGGGGGCGGCGGAGGCGGCGGCGGGGGCGGCACCGGGGGTTCCGGGCCGGCGAAGACGGTCTTTGACAGGTCCGGGCCCGCGAACACGGTTTTCTGGAGGTCCGGCGCCGGGGCGGCGGGGGCGGCCGGCGGCGGGGGTGGCGGGGCGGGGGGCGGAGGCGCCGGCTGCTTGCCGGTGTCCACCATCATGGTCTTGCCGTACAGGTCCTCCTCCGCCGGGGGCGGGGCGGCCGCGGGGGCCTTGAGCAGTTCGGACAGCGTGTCCTCGTCGTCCGTGAAGGCGTGCTCCGCCGGCGGGTGCGCGGTCGCCGGGACCTGGCCGCCGATGAAGACGGTCTTGGCTTCGCGCGCCGCGTCAAAAGTCGGGGGGCGGTCGCCGATGAAGACGGTCTTGCCTTCGTAGACGTCCGCCGCGGGGGGCTTGGTCCCGATGAACACCGTCTTGGTGTCGGCGGGCGGCGGCGCGGCCGCCGCGCCCTGGCCGCCGATGAAGAGGGTCTTGCCCTCGTCCGGCTCCTCCGCGGGGGGCTCGGGGGCCGGCGGGAACGTCTCGTCCTCGGCCGCCGATCGGTCCGCCCGGAAATCCGGCTGGTCGGCGCCGATCTCCTCCAGCATGATCTCGCCCTCGGCGAGCGGCGGGACGGCCGGAAGCTCCTCCGGCGGCGCTTCCGGAAATTCCTCGGGCGGCGCCTCTTCCTCCATGAGCTCCTTCCGCTGGATCATAAGGGTCTTGGACAGCGGCGGGGACTTCTTCTTGCCGCCCGGCGCCGGCGGCGGCACCACCTCGGTGGTGTCCAACCGCTCCGCCTGGGCCTGCCGCTCGGCCTCCTCGCCGGCCATGTCGCGGGCCAGGTCGGTTTTCATCCGCATGATGGTCGGCTCGGCCTCGTGCTTCAGGCCCTCGCCGATCCGCTGCAGGATGACCTTGATCTCCTTGATGCTCTGGAAGCGGTCGCTCTTCTTCTTCTGCAGGCAGTGGTCGATGACGCTGTCCCACTGCGGATGGATGGCCCGGCACTGGGGCAGCTGGCGCAGGGGCACCGCCTCCAGCGAGCAGAGCGCCTCCATCATGGCGTCGGCCGTGTCGGCCTGGAAGGGGAGCCCACCCGACAGGGCGTGGTACAGGATGACGCCGAAGGAGTAGATGTCGTCGAGGTCGTCCACCGCCGCCGGGTTGGTGGCCAGGTCGGGCGAGATGTAGGCCACCTCGTCCACCGAGAGGTAGTTGATGTCCTGGGTCTCGTTGAAATGGCGGAACTTCTCGTTGAGCAGCAGCTTGGAGATGCCGAAGTTCATCACTTGGACGCATTCCTTGCCGTCCGGATTGGTGTAGACAATGATGTCCTGCGGCGTCAGGAAGCCGTGCTCGATCAGGTTGGCGTGGGCCTGGTGGAGCGCGTCGGCGATCTGGTAGAAGAGGTTCAGGGCCCGCTCCTGCTCCAGCGGGGCTTCGGACTTGAGGATCGCGGTCAGGGGCCGGCCCTCGACGAACTCCGAGGTGATGAAGAAGCGGTGGTCCTCGGTCTCGTCCATGTCGTAGATGGTGCCGATGTTGACGTGCTGCAGCTTGGAGTACTTGCGGATCGAGTCGGAGAGGCGGGCGTGGAACTTCTCGTCGCTGGTCAGGTTGCTGTTGAAGATCTCCAGCAGGACCGTCCGGCCCAGGGGCATCTGGCGGGACTTGAACATGCGGCCGAGGTTGTCCTCCCGGACCATCTCGAGGACTTCGTACTTCCCCTTGACCATCTTGCCGATCAGGGGGTCCTGCTGCTTGACAATCTTGGCCAGCGGGGTGCCGTCATCGGGGCAGAAATGGTACTCGTCCCCGAATTCCTTGCTGCACTGCGGGCAAATCTTCATGGTTCGCCTCATGCTGTGAAAGTGTCAGGAAATTTTTGAAACAGTCGTTCCTATTATATTCAAGAAACGGGGTCAAACAAAGCGAATCTTTGCCGGGGGCGGAGTCCCGTGCGGTGACGACGGCGCGGGCCCTTCCCGATGACGATCCGAAGCCCCCGGCCCGTTCAGGGGGCGTCGTCCGGTTTCTGCCGGAACACGGCCTCGATCTGCTCCCGGGTCAGCTTTACGGTGCCGGGCAGCTGCTCCCGGAATTCCTCGCGGTAGATCTCCAGGAAGACCAGCGCCAGGCCGGTGACCAGCGGCCCGAGGATCAGCCCGGAGAAGCCGAAGAACGACAACCCGCCCAGGATGCTGAAGAAGATGATCACCGGGTGGATGCGGGCGCCGCCCTTGATGATCTGGGGCTTGAGGACATTGTCGGTCAGGACGCCCCCCACGACGGCCCAGGCCAGCAGGAACACCGCCTTGCCGGTGCTGCCGGCGCTCAGGAGGTACAGGGCGGCGGGGACGTAGACCAGGAAGGCCCCGACCACCGGCACCAGGGCCAGGAAGGACATGACGGCGCCCCAGAGGACCGGCGACGGCATCCCGACGATCAGGAACGCCAGGCCGCCTAGCGTCCCCTGGGCGATGGCGGTGACGAAGTTCCCGAGCAGGGTGGCTCGGACCAGGGCGGTGAATCGGCTGATGATCTTCTCCTGCCGGTCCGGATCCATCGGCGAGAGTTTTCGCAGCTCCTTGAAAACCTGCCCGCCGTGCTTGAAGAGGTAGTAGGTGGCCACCACCAGGAGCAGGAAGTCGAAGAGCAGGGTGGTCAGGCTGGCGAACAGGTTCTGGCTCTGCTCCACCAGGAAGGCGCTGACGTACTGGAGCACGCTGACCATCGTGCCCTTCAGGTCGATCTTCTCGACGTCGACGAACCGTCCGAGGATGCTCCGCAGCTTCAGGAATGCCGGGTGGCGCACCAGGTCCTGGGCGGATTTCTGGAAGTCCGCCGTGTCCAGGCGGCTGGAGATCAGGTTGTAAGCCTGCAGGGATTGGTCCGCGAGGCTCAGGATCAGCAGGATGACCGGGAGGATCAGGAGCAGGGTGAGGGCGGCCACCATGATGAGGGCGGACAGGGTCTCCCGGCCTCGCGTCCATTGGACGAGGCGGCGGTACGACGGCTGGAACGTGGTCACCAGGATGATGGCCCAGAGGAAGACCATCAGGAACGGCTGGAAGATGTGATAGGTCAGGTAGAGGATGCCCAGGAAGGCCAGGATGAAGAACCAGAACGGGTATTGGCCCTTGATCATGCGACTCCGATCCGGGGGCAGATGTCCCGCAGGGCGCAGCGCTCGCAGGCGGGCTTGCGGGCCTGGCAGGTCTCCCGGCCGTGAAAGATGAGCCAGTGGGCGAAATGGATCCAGTGCTTCCGGGGCACGACGGCCATGAGGTCGCGCTCCACCTTTTCCGGCTGTTTCTCCCGGCTCAGGCCCAGGCGCGCCGACAGCCGCAGGACGTGGGTGTCGACGACGATCCCCTCGGCCTGGCCGAAGGCGTCGCCGAGCACGACGCTGGCGGTCTTGCGGGCCACGCCGGGGAGCTTGACCAGCGCTTCCATGGAGGACGGGACCTCCCCGCCGTGCTCCTCCACCAGCATCCGGCAGCAGTTCTGGATGCTCTTGGCCTTGTTGCGGAAGAAGCCGGTGGAGCGGATCGCCGCCTCCAGCTCCTCGCGGGGGGCCGCGGCGAAGGCGGCCGCCGTCGGGTATTTCCGGAACAGCTCCGGCGTCACCTTGTTGACCCGCTCGTCGGTGCACTGGGCCGAGAGGATGGTCGCCACCAGCAGCTCGAGGGGGGTGCGGTGGTGCAGCGCGCAGTGCGGGTCCGGATAGAGCTGGCCCAGCCGCCGGATGATCTCCTGGACGCGCTGCGGAATCTCCATCGGAAACTCCCCGTATTCATGAATTTAGACCGGTGGCATTATGGCAAAGGGAAGCCCCCCGGCGCAACAGGATTTTCAGTCCTGGCCTTGAACAAGTGGAAATTTCGTCATATAATATTTTCAAAATATTCCGGTGCTGTTGAGTTTTATCACGCGAACGCCAGGCCCCGTGCAGGCTGGACCGTCAGGGGGTCAGGGGCCGAAGCCACCGGCCGCGAGGCCGGATCGACGCAAACCCTGCACGCGCACAACGACCGAGGCGGGTACGGGTGGAGTGTCCCCCGCTCCGCTGGTCTGCCCGCACCGCCGGACCCTCCCGCCGCTCCCGCCCCTAAAGGACGATACGACCCCCATGGGTTCCAATTGGACGGGCGCGGGCCGCCGCGGCGGCCCGGAAGGAGATGATCATGCGGAGCATCCGACGCAGCATCTGGTTCGTGGTGCTGGCCGTTCTGCTGGCGGCGCCCGCCCTGGCCGCCGACCAGTCCATCAGCGGCTTCGTCCGGGACGCCTCCGGCGCGTCCGTCCCCGGCGCGCGGGTGAGCGCGACCCACCTCGGCACCGGCATGGTCCGGGAGGCCCTCACCGACGACCGCGGCTACTACCTGCTCGCCGTCCTGCCCATTGGCGGCTACGAGCTGCAGGTCAGCTTGGAGGGCTTCCAGCCGGTGACGGTCCGCGGCATCGTGCTGGAAGTGGGAGACAACAAGGACTACCCGGTGGTCCTGGAGGTCGCGGCGCTCAGCACGGCGGTGGAGGTGAAGGTAGAGGCCGACCAGGTGGAGCTGACCACCTCCCAGCTCGACACGGTGATCAACGGCATTCAGATCACCGACCTGCCCCTCAACGGCCGCAATCCGCTGGACCTGGTCTTCCTGACCCCGGGGGTGGTGAACTGGGGAGGGTACGGGCTCCCGTCCGCCAACGGCACCCGGCCCCGCGGCAACAACTACATGCTGGACGGGATGGACAACAACTGGTTCGTCAACCTCGGAGCGACCATCTGGACCAACGTGGACGCCACGGCGGAGTTCCGGGTGGTAACGTCCAACCCGTCGGCGGAGTACGGGCGCACCGGCGGGGCGGTCATCGACGTGGTCACCAAGAGCGGGACCAATACATTTCACGGCAACGCCTTCTGGTTCCTGCGGGACGACAGCCTGGACGCCAAGACCTGGCAGGAGAACTATTTCGACCAGCCCAAGGGGGACTTCCGGCGCCAGCAGTTCGGAGGGAGCCTGGGCGGGCCTGTCGTCCGCGACGAGCTCTTCTTTTTCTTCAATGTCGAGCGAGTCCTGCAACGGACCAACGTCACCGCCACGGCCCTGGTGCCCACCCAGGCCTACCGCGACACGGTGACCAACCCGGACATCGCCCGCATCTTCGCGCAGTCCTACCCCCTGCCCAACACCAGCGACTTCACCGTCGAGGGGGTCAACGGCTTTCATGCCTTCTCCGGCACCGAGCCTTTTGAAGAGCTGCAGCTGCTGGCCAAGGCGGACTGGATCGCCTCCCCCGCTCACACCTTCAGCGCGAAGTTCTCCATGGACCCGTATTCCAGCAACACGCTGCCATTGCTGCCTTCGTCCGATCTGGGCTCCTACTGGGCCGACTATTCTGCCTATCAAGGGACACTCGGCTGGACCTGGATCGTGTCGCCGGCCTGCGTCAACGACGTCCGGGTGGGGTACACCCGGGTCAGCGGCGAGGAGTGGGTGGGCGGCGCGGACCAGCCGACCCTGTCCTTCAGGGGGAGGTACATGACCTATTTCACCCGCTACGGCAACGGGGGGAACGGCCATTCATTCATAAACACGGGGGCCTTCGAGATCAAGGACACGCTGAGCTGGACGCGGGGCACCCACGCCCTCAAGTTCGGCTTCGACTTCCGGTTCATGCAGGATAACCTTGCCACGGGCTGGTACCTGAATCCGATATATTACTTCCTGCAGGCCTGGGGGCCGGCTGGGGAGGACACGCTGGCCAACATCGCCGCCGGGTTGACCGGGTACCTGTACCAGGGGCTCAACGGCAACGGCCGGGAGTTCATTCCGGGCCTGACCGACGAGAAGGGCTGGCGGTACAAGGAGTACGACTTCTTCGTCCAGGACGACTGGCGGATCCGCCCAAACCTCACCCTGAACCTGGGGCTGCGCTACGAGTGGAAGCCCGCCCCGTATGAAGTCAACAACCTCCTGTCCAACATAGGGTCCGACGCCACCGGCCAAGGCTATCACCTGCCCAACCCGGACAATTTCTTCGACCCGGCCAACTGGGACACCCAAACCGGCGCCCCCATCTGGGTGGGCACGGGCGCCGACATTTACCTCACCGGCGACGGGCGAACTCTCTACGACGCGCCCAAGGCCAACTTCGCCCCGCGGGCCGGCCTCTCCTGGGACCCCTTCGGGGACGGCAAGACGGCGGTGCGGGCCGGTTACGGCATCTCCTACGACCGGCTGAACGACCAGTATTTTTTAAATTATTTTGCGCAGTGGCCTTTTTCGCTGGCGGGCAGGTATTCCACCACGGAAGGAGGCCACTCGGGGGTCTGGCCGGACGTGGCCTACTTCGGGAGCGGGCTGCCCATTCCCGAAGCAGTGCTGCACCTGCCGCCCGAAACCTTCGCCAACATGAACATCATCGATACGGACTGGCACCAGCCCTACGTCCAGACCTGGAACGTGTCGGTGCAGCGGGAGCTGTGGCCGGGCCTCCTCCTGAGTGTCGCTTACGTGGGCAGTGCCGGCGTCCACCTGATCGCCTGTCAGGACATGAACCAGATGAACCACCCTTCGGCGGAACTGATCCAGTCCCAGGCCGACAACGGCCTTGGCACCGACGAGCTCTTCTGGCTCGTCCCTTACTACCAGCGGCAAAACAGCCAGTTCGAAGGCATCTGGCTTTACGAACCCAGCGCCCACTCCACCTACCATGGATTGCAGGTGGCATTCAGCCGCCGTTTCCAGGGCGGGGTGCAGTGCCAGGCCAACTGGACCTGGTCCAAGGCTCTGGACAACAACTCCGAATACGCGACGGATTACGCCGGTTCGCGGGTTATCTACACCGATCCCCACGACAAGCGGTACGACCGCGGCTACTCGGCCTACGACATCCGCCACGTGGTGACCGCGAACTTCATCTGGCAGCTCCCCTTCGGGCCGGGCCACCGGTGGGGCGGGTCGCTGTCGGGCTTCCTGGGCGCCCTGGTTGAGGGCTGGCAGCTCAACGGGATTTTCCAGGCCCACACTGGGCCGCCGCTGACGGTCTACGCTCCCCGCAACACGCTGGGGGCCGTCTTTCCTTATGGCACCCCCCGCCCCAACGTGGTGAGCTACGACGTGAACTCCTCGGGAAATCTCGTCGGACCCACCGCGGCCAACTTCACCAACTGGATGGCGGACATCAACCTGATGACGCCCAAGGGGAACGAGTACCGCGGGCAATTCCGCGGGGCGGGGTACTGGAACGTGGACTTTTCCATCCTCAAAGAGGTTCGGATGCCGTGGTTTACAACGGAAGGATCAACGCTGCAGTTCCGGCTGGAGGCGTTTAACCTGTTCAACCACACCAACTACGGTGTGCCAGACCTGAACCTGGAAAGCGCGACCATGGGGTACACGTACGACAACGGCGCCAGCCGGCAAATCCAGCTGGGGTTGAAATTCATCTTCTGAGCCGGTAAGCGTGAGGCACTCCGACCGGCAGGGAGGGGTGCGAGGGGCCAGCATCCCGGATCACGGACCCGGAGACACAATTCCATACACTTTTCTTCGGTCTGCATCTGTCGGCAGAGCCGATGCGAAGCGGTGTGCCGCTACGTGTGGTACGAGCAGGAGCCGGACCGGCCGAGCCTGGCGGAGTCGGGGCGCGCTTTACGGCATGTAGACGGAGTCGATCGGCGCGCTCCCGGCATGCCGGTGTCTGGCCCCTCGCGCCTCTCCCTGCCGGTCGGGGTACCTCAAGTGTGCCGGCGGTTATGTGGTTACCGAGCTTGTAACAGGCGTTGGGATATCACGCGGAGATGCGAAGGGTGCGGAGTGCGCGGGAGCGCGGACGTCTCGCCCGCACGCCGTAGCTCGCACCGTCCCCGGCGCGAGGGGATGATCGCGGCAAATGTCATCGGATTCATGCCCGGAGGTGGCGGAGTCAGACTCGTGCCCGGAGGTCGCGAGCTACGTTCCCCATCTGCCCATTCACCCATTCACCCACTCACCTTCATGATCCCTTGTACGGTTTGTCCGGCGGGTACTTCTTCTCCAGCTCTTTGAAACGGGGCAATGACAGGAGCGGGCGGAACCGCGGATCAACCTTGACCGAATTGAAATTTGCAACAGTCAAGGGGCGGCAGAGGATGATCTCCAGCTGGTCCATGGCCGGGCCATACTCTCCCAGCGCGGTGTATATCGTTGCCAGGTCCAGGCGGTGGCCGAAGTGAGCGCTGGAATTCTGTTCCCGGGGAACCATCTCCACGACCTGCCGGCCCAGGCGGACGGCCTCCTCCTTCCGGCCCAGCCCGGCCAGGATCCGGCCACGGGCGGCCAGCAGGCGTTCATCCTGGATCGTCGCCTTTTTCACCCTCGCCAGTTCGTCCAACCGGTGCAGCGCGTCGGCGTATGATGCCCGGGCCTCGTCCGGCCGGCCCATCGCCTGCAAAATGATTCCCTTGAATTCGGCTTTCAACATCACTTTGTCCAGGTCATCCTGGAGTACGTCCGGCCGTGCAGAGAGCATCTCCAGGGCTCGCTGGTAGCGGCCGGCCATCGAAAGATAGACCAGATAGAGGTAGCTTTCCTGCGCCTTCTGCCGGAGCCCCGGCGGCAGGCCGTCCAGGTAATCCACCGCCTTCCCCGGATCGCCGTCCCGGAGGATGTAGATCCGGGCCAATCGTTGGCGGGGTCTTAATTCGCTTTCCCCGGGGTCCAGGGCCATGGCCCGCTGCAGGAACCGCTCGGCTTCGGCATACCGCTGGTGGGCGGTATACGTCATTCCCAGATTGGACTGGACCCAGGCCACCCTCGGATTGAGCGCTGCGTTCTGTTCCGCGTACCGCAAGGCTTCCTCGTATCGCTCCCCGCAAATGGCCGCATACCGGAGGTTGAGCAGAACCTCCGGTTCTCCCGGCACTCCCTGCTCGGCCAGGCGGTTCTCCTCCTCGAAAAGTTTCATGTCTTTCTTTACAACATTGTACCAGTACGCCATGCAGAGGTGGTACCCCGGGTTGTCCGGATCCAGCTCCCGGGCCCGTTCCAGTGCCCGCCAAGCCATCTCCGCCCGCTTCTCGCTGCGATCCTTTTGGGTTTCGTACGCATCGATGTGAAAGAAAGCAATTCTCAGGTAAGCTTCCAAGAAACCGGGATCCAGCGACACGGCCTTCTCGAACAGAGGCAGTGACTCCTCCCTCTTGTCGGAGAAGAAGAGGTTGACTCCTTTCAGATAACACTCGTACGCCTCGGCATTTCGGGTGGACACTGCCGCCAATCCCTTGCGCTCCGAATCCAACAGCTTCAGCCACAGGGCGGACGCCACGTCCTCGGCAATCTCCGCCTGCGTGGCCAGGAGGTCGCCCAGTCCCACGTCGTAATCCCGGCTCCACAGGTTGATCCCGTCGGAGGCCCGGATCAGTTGGGCTGTCACCCTGAGCTTTCCTTCCCCTCCCGGCTTCAGGTCCCACTGGATGGTTCCCTCCAGGATGTAGCCCACTCCCAATTCCGCCGAAATCTGCGGAATTTTCTTTTTCGTCTTCTTGTATTCCTCCACGCTGGTGCGGGTGATTACCCCCAGGCTGTGTACCCGCCCCAGGCGTTGGATGAGCTGCTCTGTAAACTGGTCGGCTACGTATTCCCTCTCAGGATTACCCAGGTTCGCGAACGGCAGGACCGCCAGCATCAACCGATCCGGTTTCGACGGCGTCGACGGCTTCCTCGGCCACTGCCAGTAAGTGACCCCCGCGGTGATTACGACGAGGAGCATTGTCAACAGGGTGGCCAAGCGGTGCCGGCGCAGCCAGGCGCCGGCCCGTCCTGACCGGCGCGTCGGCCGCGTCCGCCGGCCCGGCGTCACTGGGCCGGTCACCCCCGCCTCGCCCAGCTCCGCCGCCACCTCCGCCATGGTCTGGATCCGCTGGTCCGGATCTTTGGCCAGGCACAGCAGGATC
>CAYPNP010000029.1:0-22248 GCA_964412195.1 uncultured Acidobacteriota bacterium
AGCCCCAGAAGTCGTACTGGGACGGGCACAGGGGGACGAGCACCAGGTCGGCCGGTAAGACGGCGGAACGAAAGATCTTGTTGTCGCGGCCGCCCGTGTCCACCAGGATCACGTCAAAACCGGCGAAGCTGGCGATGTCCTTGTGAACGGTGGGCGACTGGATCTGGGCGGCGGAGAACTCCGGCAATCCGTTGCCGGTCTCGGCCCGCTTCTCCCGGAAGGCGATGCTGGAGGCCTGGGGATCAGTGTCCAGGAGCAGAACCTTCCGGCCGTCGGCGGCGAACAGCGCCGCCAGGTTGGTGCAGAGGGTGCTCTTGCCGACACCTCCCTTCTGGTTGGCGATGGTGATGACTTTCAAAACCCCTCCTACGGATGAAGAAGATAAAAGATGGGGTCAAGATAGAACAGATGAAACTGATAAAACAACTAAAAAAGATAAATAAGATAAATAATTCATCCTGATTTACAGTGCACCAACTTCACAAGGCCGGCGGACGGATGATTTCTTTTCTTTAACAAAGCAGGAAATGAAGTGCTTTCCTGCCTGAACCTTTGGAATTTGTGGAGATTCAAAGAGATCCATTTGGAATTATTCACAAATTTATTGTGGCATGACTTGGAAAAATCCTTGGTTTTGTGGAAAATTCTTCTACATAATTCACTCTATATCCATATATATGAATACTTTGCGGAATTTTACCGTTGACAGCCGGGCAAAACCGAGTAAAGTCTCTCCCGTTGTCTCGATACCAGGCAACACTTTTTATTTCTGGAGGGACTCGTTATGAATACCGACGCGAAGCTCAGCCGACGGCTCGTCACCGTCAAGGACATCCTGACGGCCAACCCCTGCCTCACCCACGGGTGGCTGCGCGAGCAACTCTTCTTCCGCGACCGGAACGGCCTGGCCAACTGCGTGGTCCAGCTCGGCCGGAAGCTCCTCATCGACATCGACGCCTTCGAGCGGTGGCTCCTCGACCGGCAGGTCCAGCAATGATCGACCGGAGCCGATTTCTCGAGCGGCTCCAGAACGTCCGACGCGTCCACGACCAGCAGTACCAGGCGAGCTGTCCGGCACACAGGGACTCGGAGCCGTCCCTGAGCGTGACGTTCACTGCCGAGCGAATCCTGCTGCACTGCTTCGCGGGATGTACGGCGGACTCCATCGTGGCCGCCCTGGGGCTGGAGTGGAGGGATCTCTTCTCTTCATCCGGAGACTCAGCTTCGGGGGGAGGTGAAACGGCGAAACGGCGAAGCGGCGAAACGGCGAGTGGAAGCGACGGGGCGAAACGGCGAAACGGCGAGACGGCGAAGGGAATGGCTGCGAGGACCGACGCTACGACGCCGAATCGATCCATCGCTCCTTCGCCGCCACCGGGAAAACAGATCACCGGCGGACGTCTGACGGTGGCCCGGTTGGCCGAGGCGAAGGGAATCCCGGAGGAGTTCCTGCGCGAGTGGGGCCTCATCGAGCGGAGCGGGGCTGTGGTGATCCCGTACAAGGATGCCAAGGGCGAGACACGGGCGGAGCGGATCCGCACCCACGTCACCGCCGCCGAGGGGAGCCGCTGGGTCAAGGGACACGTCCCGATCCTGTACGGCCTCCATCGCCTGGACGGGGACGACACCCTCTTCCTGGTGGAGGGGGAGTCGGACACCTGGACCCTGGCCCTGTACCAAATGCCGGTGCTGGGCGTGCCCGGCGCCACCCTGACGGAGAAGATCACGCCCGAGATCTTGGGTGCGGTGCGCACCCTCTACGTGGTCCAGGAGCCGGACCAGGGCGGCTGGGCCTTCGTCAACGGGATCAGCCGCCGGCTGCGGGAGACCGCCTGGCGGGGCCGGGCCTTCGTCATCCGCATGGAGCGGCTCGGGGTGAAGGACCCGAACGCCCTGCACCTGCAGGATCCCGGCCGGTTTCGCGCCGTGTTCCGGAAGGCCATGGACGACGCCGAGCAACTGGTCTGGCGGGACGAAGACGAAGAGGAGGGAGAGCCAAACACGGTCGGCGACTACCAGGAGGCCCGCGACGGGCTCTACCTGATCAAGTCGGTGCGGGACAGCCTGGAGAAAGTGAAGCTGGCCAACTTCACCGCCCGGATCGTGGCGGACCTCCACCACGACGACGGGGTGGAGAGCGCCCGCTTCTTCCAGATTCAGAGCCAGCTCAAAGGGCGGACCGCCTCGTTCATCCTGCCGGCCCGTCAGTTCGACAGCCTGGGTTGGATCCATGACAAGATCGGCGCCGAGGCCGTGGTCTTCCCCGGCCGCTCGCTGCGGGACCACGTGCGGGTGGCCATCCAGCTCCTGAGCCGGTCCATCCGCAACCGGACGGTGTTCACCCATGCCGGCTGGCGGGAGATGGATGGCCAGTGGACCTACCTGCACGGCGCCGGCGCCATCGGGCCGGACGGCGATGTGACGGGCGTGGAGGTGGAACTGCCGAAAGGCCTGGGGGCCTTCGCCCTGCCGCCGGTGCCGCACCGCCTGGACCTGACTGAGGCGGTGACGGACAGCCTGAAGATGATCGAGGTCGCTCCCGACGAGGTGACCCTGCCGGTATTCGCCGCCATCTGGCGGGCGGTGCTGGGCTCAGCCGATTTCGGGCTGCACCTGACCGGGCCTTCGGGCTCGGGCAAGTCGGAGCTGGCCGCCCTGGCCCAGCAGCATTTCGGGCCGGGGCTCAACGCGAGGCACCTGCCCGGCGGCTGGTCCTCCACGGGAAACGCCTTGGAGGTGCTGGCGTTCTCGCTGAAAGACACCCTCTGCGTGGTGGACGACTTTGCTCCCCACGGCGGCGCAACCGACGTGTGGCGCTACCACCGCGAGGCGGAACGGCTCTTCCGCGCCCAAGGAAACATGGCGGGCCGGATGCGTCTGAGCCGGGACGGCCAGTTACTGGCGGAGCGCCCACCCAGGGGCTTGGTCCTCTCCACCGGTGAGGACGTGCCGCACGGCCACAGCATCCGGGCACGGCTGCTGGTCCTGGAACTGGAACCCGGCGCCATGAAGTGGGAGCACCTGACCGAGTGCCAGCGGCTGGCGGCCGACGGCCGGTTCACGGCCGCCACGGCCGGGTTCATCCAGTGGCTGGCCCGGCGATACCCCGAAGCGCGGACGGCGCTGCGCGAGGACACGAACCGGTTTCGGAACGCTCTCAATCTGTCGGGCGGACACAAGCGTACCCCGGCCAACCTGGCGGAGCTGGCGGCCGGCCTGCGTGTCTTTTTACTCTTTGCGGTCGAGATCCATGCCATCCCGGACGCGCTGGCGGAAAGCGTTTGGGGACGGACCTGGGCCTGCTTCGGCGAAGTGGCCCGGACCCAGGCCCAGCAGCAGGAAGCCGCCGACCCGGTGCAGCGGTTCTTCGAGCTGCTCCACGCCGCGCTGGCCAGCGGCTCGGCCCACCTGGCCGGCCGGGACGGCGGCTGCCCCGCCACGCCCGGCGCCTGGGGCTGGCGGGAAAACCCGAACAGCCAGGGGGTGATGCGGGGACCCGTGTGGGAGCCGTACGGCCAGCGGGTGGGCTGGGTGGACGGCGAGTCGGTTTACCTGATGCCCGACGCGGCGTACCGGGCGGTCCAGGCCATGACCACCAGCGGGGGCGAGGGCATCCACATCTCGCCAACCACCCTATGGCGGCGGCTGCGGGAACGCGGCGCCCTGGCCGCCTGCGAGGCCAACAAGCGGACCCTCACCGTGCGCCGGACTCTCGAGGGGCGAAACCGGCCGGTACTGTTCTTGCGGCCCGGTCTACTGAACATTCCTGCTGACAAAGCTGACAAAGGGGGCACTTATCCAAATGGCATCAACGATTTATCGTTGTCAGCATGGCAAAATGAAGCTGACAACGTGCTCCCAAAACCGCCGCTCATGCTGACAAAATCCATCCTCCCCTCCCCGGAGCGGGTGGGCGCCGCCTCGCTTTGGGAGCATGATTGTCAGCCGATTGTCAGCTTGAAAAGGCCATGCTGACAACGGCAATTCACTGAAGTGAAAGGAATAAAGCCCTCTTTTGGGAGCTTTGGGCGCAAGAATTCCATAGCTGGAGCCCCCCATCCGTTGGATGATAAAGGCTATGGAAAAATCGTTAGAGTGTTTTGGCAGATGCTTTAATAAAAGCAGCTTTGCACCTATCTCTTCGCTCACGGTATTCATCATCTGAAATTTCAATCTGTTCATAGTCGTCTCGATCGAGGACGACAAATTCACCATCACGAAATTCAAGTCTATGATCTGGACCTACGAGGTGGCAATTAGGCAAGTAGATAGTCTTTACAAAGGGATGGTTCTCATACTCACGACGTAAGAATGACTCACCCGGGATATTCGGTATGAACCATGGTTGGGTACCCAGCGCAGAGAACTGGCAACGTATGATTCTATCGAGAGCTCTGATTGCGTCCAGTGCTAGAGCATGATCATTTTCATCGGTTTGTGGTTGGAAGTGGATTGCATGATTGCGGATGGTTTTCAGTGAATCAAAGGCCCCTGTAGCATCAGGAAGCAACACCCCCCAATCACTTAGGGTTGAAATCGCTATATCCCAGTTGTCAAAGGATTCTTTCCTATATACCTCTTTGTACTGAAGTGTATGCTTAAAGTAATCTTTTAGAGAGAGAATTAAGTGATTGAGTATTCGCTCCCCCAAGGCACAAGTCCCAGTTAAGGATGAGTAGAAAGATCCAATAGTAAAAGCTCTACGATTTTGGGCAGCAAATTTATTATGAAACGCGATTACCGAAAAAGGTTTTGGTCCTAATTCGCAGAAATTCGCAATTTTTTCCTCCGATCCAAATTCGCCAAACTCTTTGATTAAGCCTTGAGTGATAGCTGTCTTGTTCTTGCGGTGCCCCTCCTTCACTCCCTCTTCCCACTCGTCTTTGATATCCATGTTGAGTAGGGTCGCTCTAGAATCAAAATCGATTCTTAGTACTCTGTACCTTTTCACTTGTCGTCCTCGATCAAGAAGCTAAAATTGCTGGCCATATTATCATCTGAAGAGTTTCGTCATAACCTTCGAAACTGCATCGGTCACTACTTCGTCTGCCAAATGGGAGTAGCGATCGGTCATGGCGCTGGTGCTGTGACCGAGCAACTTGCCGATCACCTTTAGTGGCACGCCGCTCATGGCCAGGTAGCTGGCGGCGCAGTGACGCAGGTCGTGCCAATGGAAATCCTTGATGTCCGCCTGTTTCAAGGCCTTCGTGAAGGGAACGCGGATGTCGAGAGGCTTTTTCCCATTGTGAGAGGGAAAGACAAAGGCTGTATCGATCCGACGGACTCTTCCCAAAGACCGTAGCGCCTCCAGGGCGCCGCCCACGAGCGGCACGCCCCGGCGTTGCTTGTTTTTTGTGATCTCCAGGGTGATCCAGCCACGATCCAGGTCCACCTGGTCCCACGTCAGGCCGAGTTGCTCGCCCCGGCGCATGCCGGTGGTGATGGCGAGCAGGACTGCCGGGTACAAATAGCCGCAGTCGCTTTCCCGGCAGGCATCAAGGAATACCTTCAACTCATCGTTGGTCAAATAGCGGACCCGGCCGGGATTCATGCGCGGCTTGTCCACCATTCCGATCGGCGATTCCTTCAGCCAGCCCCACTCCCGCACCGCCATGGCGAACACGTGGCTCAGGGCCATCAGGTAATGCCGGGCGGTGGTGGGGGAGACGCCGCCACCCCGCAGGGCCAGCCGCCGGCCGGCTTCGCCGCCGGGGCCTTCCAAAAGGAGCTTGTCCCGGCACTCGACGATCAGGGCCGGAGTGATCCGGTCCAGGGAGTGGCTCCCGATCTGGGCGCCCCACCACTCCAGACGGGCCGAGATCGTCGGGATAGTGCTCGCTGCTTTTCGGGGAAGCACGTACTTCTTGTAGCGGGTGATGGCCTCGGCCAGGGTGTGCCGGGTGGATTCGTGCCGGGAAAAGTGTCGTCCCTCCTCCATGGCCACCTCGGTGGTCATGGCCCACTTGCGGGCATCGGTCAGCCGGGCGAAGGACGCGTTCTCCGGCGGGTATCCTTTCTTGCGGACCTGCACCTGGAACCGAACGCTGCCGTCAGATGAAACTCGCTTCCGAATGGTCGCCATCGGTCGGCCTCTCCCTCGTGTTTCCGACACCCAAAGGCGGAAGCCGGGTGGCAGCGTCATCGACTGTTCGGAAGAAAAAAATGAGGGCCGCTGTCACAGTGGAAATTGTACTACTGTGACACCACTGTGACAAGACATTTTTGAGTGAAACAGAAATCCGTGTAATCTATTGAAATATTTGGCGCACCCGGAGGGGCTCGAACCCCCAACCCTCGGTTCCGAAGACCGATGCTCTATCCAGTTGAGCTACGGGTGCGCGGAAGCACATTATAAGAGCCAGGCAGGGAGATGTCAAAGAGAGGGGGAGAGATTGCGGATTGCGAATTGCGGATTTAAAAACATTTCGTGTGGTTCGTGTGGTTCGTGGTCAATTTGCGGATTGCGGATTGCGGATTGAAAACCAATTCCTGATTTCCTGAGATCCAGAGAAAAAAAACGGGCGGCCCGAGGGGGTCGCCCGAAGGATGTTCCAATTTGATTCCGGCGGCGTGACCGGCGGCTGGGTGTTCGTGGCTACTTGAGAGCGTCGATTACGAGCACGAGTACGAGTACTAGCACGAGTACGATCGCGAGCACGAGCACGATTTCAAACAACAGTCCGTCCCGGCGGGACGGACGTCCGGGCTACTCTTCGCCGACCTGGAAGCGGACGAAGCGGCGGATCTGGAGGTTCTCGCCGATGGTGGCGATCACGCCGGCCACGTAATCCTTGATGATCACGCCGGCCTCCTTGATGTACTCCTGGTCCACCAGGCAGTTGTCCTTGTAGAACTTCTCCAGCTTGCCCTCCACGATCTTGTCGATGACCTGGGCGGGCTTGCCGCTCTCCTTCATCTGGTCGCGGTAGATCTCGCGCTCCTTGTCCAGGACGGCGGTGGGCACCTCCTCGCGGCGCACCCAGCGCGGCGAGGCCGCGGCGACTTGCAGGCACAGGTTGTGCACCATCTCGGCGAACTTCTCGTTGCGCGCGACGAAGTCGGTCTCGCAGTTGACCTCCATCATCACGCCCACCTTGTGGTTGGAGTGGATGTAGGACGCAATAATGCCCTCGTTGGTGGCGCGGCTGGACTTCTTGGCCGCGGCCGACAGGCCCTTCTTGCGCAGGTAGTCGATGGCCTTCTCCATGTCCCCGCCGTTCTCCTGCAGGGCCTTCTTGCAATCCATCATGCCGGCGGCGGTCTTCTCGCGAAGCTCCTTCACCATGGCCGCAGTGATTTCCATAATATCCTCCATGAATTGGTGGCGCCTGTCGGACCCGGCGGCCGGGGCGCATTCAAAACGGCCCGGATCGCTCCGGGCCGGTCGGCAGTCCAGTCAAAATCAGGCCGCGGGCAGGGCCCGCAGCTCCCCGTTCCGAGGGATTCAGCCCACCGGACGGCCCGCCGGAGCGGGCCGCCGGGCAGCCGGTCACTCGTGGGTCGGCTCGGGCGCCGGGGCCGGGGCCGGAGCCTCGGCCGGTGCGGCCGGAGCCGCCGGGGCAGCCGGAGCCGCGGGGCTCTCGCTGGCCACTTCGCGCGGCACGTGGCGGCGCGGCGGCCGGGGCCGGTAGTCCTTGCGGTCGCCCGGGCGGCGGTCCCGGTCGGTGCGCTCGCGCTCGCGCTTGCGCTCGCCGGCGATGTCGCGGACGATCGGGCCGGCCGGGATCACGGGGGCGGCTTCGGCCACGGCGGGCTTCTCCTCGCCCTCGGTGACGGCTTCCTTGGCCGCCATTTCCTCCGCCTGCTTGCGCATGGAGTGGCCCTCGATCACCGCATCGGCCAGCTTGGAGACGATCAGGCGGACGGACCGCAGCGCGTCGTCGTTGCCGGGGATGACGTAGTTGATGGGCTCGGGGTCGCAGTTGGTGTCCACCAGGGCGACGACCGGCACCTTCAGCTTGTTGGACTCCAGCACGGCAATCTCCTCCTTGCTGGGGTCCACGATGATCAGCACCTCGGGCATGGCGTCGAGGTTGCGGATGCCGGACAGGTTCTTCTCCAGCTTGCGCCGCTGCCGCTCGAGCCGGGCGACGGCCTTCTTGGAGATCTCGTCGGCGTAGTTGCTTTCCTTCTTCGCCTCGAGGCCCTTGTACTTCTCCAGCGACCGGCTGACGGTCTGCCAGTTGGTTAGCAGCCCGCCGAGCCAGCGGTTGTTGATGTAGTACATCCCGCAGCGCTCGGCCTCTTCCTTGACGGCGTCCTGGGCCTGGCGCTTGGTGCCCACGAACAGGATCCGCTTGCCGTCACGGGACTGGCCGGCGACGAAGTCCGTGGCTTCCTTGAAGAGCTGCAGGGTCTTCTGCAGGTCGATGATGTGGATCCCGTTGCGGTCGCCGAAGATGTACGGCTTCATCTTGGGATTCCACCGGCGGGTTTGGTGCCCGAAGTGCACGCCCGCCTCCAGCAGTGCTTTCATGGTTACTGAGACCAAGAATTCCTCCTATATGCAGAGAGAAATTGTCGTCCGAACGGGGTTACCGCTTGGAGAACTGGAAGCGCCGGCGCGCGCCCGGCTGGCCGTACTTCTTGCGTTCCTTCTTCCGCGGGTCGCGGGTCAGGTACTTGGCCTGCTTCAGCTTCAGGCGGAGCTCGTTGTTGAAGTCCGTCAGCGCCCGGGCGATGCCATGGCGCACGGCGCCGGCCTGGGACATCAGCCCGCCGCCGACGACGGTGACGTTCAGGTCGAACTTGCTCAGGTTCTCCGTCAGGAGCAGCGGCTGGCGCACCATCACCCGCTGGGTGTTGGTCTTGAAGTACTCGTCGAATGCCAGGCGGTTGACGAAGATCTTGCCGTTGCCGGGACGCAGGAACACGCGCGCCACCGCGGTCTTCCGCCGCCCGGTCCCGTAGTACTGCACTTTATTCACCCTCGCTTCTCCTTGCCGCTAAAATTTCAACGCTTCGGGCTGCTGGGCCTGGTGCCGGTGCTCGGCGCCCCGGTAGACCTTCAGCTTCTTGATCATGGCCCGGCCCAGCTTGGTCTTGGGCAGCATGCCCTGGACGGCCTCGCGGATCACCTGCTCGGGCCGCGTGGCGTACAGCTTCTTCGCCTGGACCTCTTTCAGCCCGCCGTGGTAGCCGGTGTGGTGGCGGTACATTTTCTGGTCCAGCTTCCGGCCCGTGATCTCCACCTGGCTGGCGTTGATCACGATGACGCAATCGCCGGTATCGAGGAAGGGCACGTACGACGGCTTGTGCTTGCCGCACAGGACGCGGGCCACCTGGGTGGCCAGCCGGCCGAGGATCATGCCCTTGGCGTCGACGACAAACCACTTGTGCTGGATGTCGTCCTTGCCTGGAACAAAGGTTTTCATGTTCGCTCTCCGCTCAAAGTTTCTTCGCGCCTCCGCGCGCACGGGGAGGCGGGTATCCGCACCAACGTTCGATTGCACATTCGGGGTTCGTTCCGAACCGGGAGCTCAGGCCGGAAGCCTGACCCGTCTACTCGCCTGGATTGGTGCCGCCTGCCCGGCAGTCAGGCCGGCGGGAATTTTGCACGCGGTAGTGTGCCTCAAAGACCGAAGTGTGGATGTGTGTGCCAAGGCATCCAGGCCTTCGTCAACGGGAGGGTGAATATACAGGGGGAAGAAGGGGATGTCAATGGGAATTTTCAAAGCGAACATTGAACATCGAACATTCAACATCGAACATTGAAGTCAATCCAACTGGCTGGAGATACTGACATCTCAGGCAATCCATTTGTCATTGGCCATTAGACAATTGCCATTTGTCATTTTCAGAAACCTGCAGAGTTTGCGGGGAGGTTTCTGGAAAATGGCCAATGGGAAATGGCAAATGACGAATGGCAAATGGTTTGCATGGAAGACTTTGTGCCGTTGCGGTTCCATGGCTTGAGTTCGAGGTTCGATGTTGAATGTTCGATGTTCGTTCGGATTTCTAGCCGAGCATCATGCTGAGGAAGGAATTGCAATTGGGATAGGCTTTTTCGGGCGACGGGACGCCGAGGGCGCGGGCCACGGCGGCTGTGTCGGTCAGGTCGGGGAAGAGGTGATCGGGCCGGTGGGCGGCCAGTTCTTCGGTGGAATAGCCGCCGGTGGCCACGGCCACCGCGACGCAGCCGTCGGCGCGGGCGCAGCCGATGTCGCGGGGCGTGTCGCCGATCACGTAGACCCGGTCGTCCGGGACCTTCGTCCCCGGCCGGATCCGGGCGGCGCGCCGCCGGGCCGCCGCCGGCAGGTCGTGCCGGTCGGCCGAGTCGTCGCCGAAGGCGCCGAAGGCGAAGTAGCCGTCCAGGCCGTAGTATTCCAGCTTGAGGACGGCGCCGCGGCGCCAGTTGCCGGTGAGCAGGCCCAGCATCGCCCCCTCCTGGCAGGACAGCAGCTCCAACAGCGACAGCACGCCCGGCAGGACCTGGCCGCGGCCGTTGGCGCGGGGCAGCTCCTCCCGCAGGTACTGCAGGTAGCGGCGGCGGAACCGCGCCTCCTGGGGCGCCTGACTGTATTTCGCCAGCAGCTCGGAGTAGATCAGCGGGTCGGTCTTGCCGGCCAGGACGAACCCGTTCATGGCGCCGGCGACGCCGTGGACGTCGGCGAAGGCCCGGTCCATGGCCGCCCGCCCGGCGCCGCCGGTGGAGATGAGCGTGCCGTCGATGTCGAACAGGTAGATCCGCTGGGTCGCGGCCATGCCGCCTCCTGCCGCCGTTTTCCAAAACAGATTATTTCACCACAAAGGCAGGGGGAATACAACGGTCAATCGGTGAATGGGTGAGTCGGCAGAAATTGCGAATTGCGAATTGCGGATTGAAAGCCTTTCGTGTGGTTCGTGGGCAGTCTCGGATGATCCCAATCGGTCGGGTTCCAGTCCCCAGGTCCCAGGTCCTGTGGCCGAGCACGCTCACGAGCACGAGTGACCATGTTCCAAGGCACACAACCGGCGATGAAAATGATCCAACCCGCTGTGCTCCGGCTTCCCGGCTGGATCCGCGGGAATCCGCGTGCATCCGCGTCCAGGTTCGGCTCTGCGTCCTCTGCGACTCTGCGCGAACTTCTTGATCCGATGACGAGTGCGATTACGAGCACGATTACGATTACGATGACGATGACGAATACGAGCACGAAGAGGATCGGCGAAGATCTATTTTCGAGTGAGCACGAGCACAATGGGAGGGGGGAGGTCACTCCTTCTCGAAGCGGAAGACGAGGCGGCCGATCTTGAGGATGTCCCCGTGGTTCAACTTGTAGGTAACCCCGGGCTGGAGGTAGTAGCGCTTGTTGATCACCACCTTGTTCTTGCTCTTCAGGTCCTCGATGTAGTATTCGCCCTTGAGCTTGAGGATCCGGGCGTGCAGGCGCGACACGTGCTTGCCGTGATCGAAGGGGGTCAGGTCAATCTCGGGGAAGCAGCGCCGCTCGGCGTCGCGCCGGCCCATGATGGTGATGTCCTTGATGACGTTGAAGATCTGGTGCTCGTTCTCGAGCTTCAGGGTGGCCTTGGCGACCTTGACGAAGGGGGAGTGGGGCTGCTCGGTGCCGCACTTGTGGCAGACCAGGTCGATCTCCGACAGCGGCGCGTAGCACTTGACGCAGTAGACGTCGTAGTTGGAGGTGGAGGTGGTCTGGATGATGTCGCCGGTGATGGGCAGGAAGTCCTTGAACTCCTCCTCGAACTCCTTGCGCATCTGCTCGAAGCCGGAGGTCGACTCGACCTTGGTCTCCTCCTTGACCGGCACGACCCGGCCCTTCTTTTCGGTCTTGCGCTTCTTCTCGCTGAGCAGGGTCACCAGGTCGCGCTCGTCCTTTTCCTTGGCGGCGTGGTACTTGACGTAGCAGGCTTCCAGGTCCTTGCGCAGCGCGTAGGCGGACGGGTAGCGGTTCCGGGCGCTGTAAGCCACGCAGCGGGTGATGATGGCGTCCATCTCCGGGCTGATGTCGCGGTTGTACTCCCGCGGGTGGGGGTTCTTGGTGAAGTCGAAGATCAGGATCGGTTTGGTCTGGGGCGAGACGCCGGTCAGGAAGTAGAACAGGGTCGCCCCGAGGGAGTAGATGTCAGAGGCCGGCTCGATGCTCTCCTCGTAGACCTCCGGCGGCACGAAGCCCATGGTGCCGATGGTGGTGATGTCGGTCAGGTTGGCGGTCAGGAACCGGGCGATGCCGAAATCCACCAGCACCAGCCGGTCGCCGTCCATGACCATGATGTTGCTGGGCTTGAGGTCGCGATAGATCACCGGCGGCTTGTGCGTGTGCAGGTAGTGCAGCACCTCGCAGACCTGGAGGCCGATCTTGATGACCTTGCTCTCCGGCAGCTTCTCCCCCATCTGCTTGAGGAACTTGTTCATGTCGACGCCGTCGACGTACTCCATGACCAGGTAGTAGCGGTCCTCCTGCATGAAGTAGTCGTAGACCTTGGGGATCAGGGGGTGCTGCAGTGTCGCCAGCAGCGAGGCCTCGCGCTCGAACTCCTTGAGGGTGCGCTCGTGCTCCTCGCTCTCCGAGTAGAGGTCGATCATCTCCTTGATGGCGCAGCTGCGGTTGGACAGGCGGGTGTCGCGGGCCTGGTAGACGTTGCCCATGCCGCCGCCGCCGACGCGCTTCACGATCTCATAGCGGTTGAAGAAGACGTGGCCCGGCTGGAGCAGGCTCTTCCGCGCCCGGCGGCTGGCCCGGCGGGACCAGCGCCGGCGCCGCGGGCGGGCGACGGCCGGCTCGCCGAAGGCGAGGAAATCGTCGGGGAGTCCGTTCCAGCGGTTCACTGCCATGTCACCCTGACCAGGATCACCGAGATGTTGTCTTTCCCGCCGGCCCGGTTGGCCATGCGGATGAGCTGCCGCGCGCCCTGGTGGGGCTGGCGGCAGGCGCGCAGGACCTCCTGGATCTCCCGGTCGGACACCATGTTGGTCAATCCGTCGGAAGACAGGAGAATCCAGGCGGGCGGGGCCAAATCCACCTGGAACACGTCGATGTCGGCCTTTTCGTCCGATCCGAGGCATTTGTAGAGGAAGTTCTTCCCGGGGTGGCTGGCGGCTTCCTCTTCGGTGATGCGGCCCAGCTCGACCATCTGGTTGACGATGGTGTGGTCGCGGGTGACCTGGTCCAGCCGGCCGCCTTGCTGGACGTAGCAGCGGCTGTCCCCGACGCTGGCGACCGTGAGGCGGCAGTCCACCAGGAGGGCCACGGTCAGGGTCGCGCCCATGCCGAAGAAGGCCGGGTTCTTGCGCGACAGCTCGATGACGTCCTGGTTGGCGCGGCGCACCGACTGAGCCAGCGCGCGCCGGGGGTCCGGCACGGGAACCCGGCGCCGGGTTTTCCGGAAGTGATAGTTGTAGACGTGGTCGGGGAACTGGTACCAGGCGGCCTCGGCCAGCTTGGGGATGAACAGGCCCTGCACGGTCGCCACCAGGCTCTTCAGGGCGGCCATCGAGGCGATCTCGCCGGCGTTGTGCCCCCCCATCCCGTCGGAAACCGCGAACAGGGCGCACGCGCCGGCACGGCCATCGGTGGCCGTGGCGAAATCGAACGCCGCCACCCCGTCCTCGTTGTGGCGTCGCTCCCGGCCCACGTCGGTCCGGGCGGAATAGGTGATGTTCAGCGATCGGGTCATGTCCGGCGCACTGCCTGAAATCGGCCGTATTATATCCAAAAAGCCGGAGGCTGAATATCATATTGTTTTTTCAGGCCCTTTTTTTTACAATGTCTACCTTTTATTTCACGGGCGGAGCGCGCCATGCTGGACAGCAAACTCGTGCGGGAAAATCTGGAATTCGTCCGGGAGCGGCTCGCCTTGCGCGGGCTGGCCCTCGACACGGCCGCCTTCGCCGCCCTCGACCAGCGCCGGCGGGACATCCTGGCGAAATCCGAGGAGCTGCGCGCCCTCCGCAACAAGGTGTCCGCCCAGATCCCGGCCCTGAAGAAGCAGGGCCAGGACGCCTCCGCCGAAATGGCCCGGATGAAGGCGGTGGGCGACGAGATCAAGGCGCTGGAGCAAGACCTGACCGGCGTGGAGAAGTGCCTGGACGACTTCCTGCTGGGCATCCCGAACCTGCCGGACGAGTCCGTGCCGGCGGGGGGCGGCTCCGAGCAGAACGCCGAGGTCAGCCGCTGGGGCGAGCCCCGGGCGTTCGACTTCCCCGTGGTGGACCACGTCGACCTCGGCACGCGCCTGGGCATCCTGGACCTGGACCGGGCGGCCAAGATCACCGGGGCGCGGTTCGCCGTATACCGCGGCGCCGGCGCGGCGCTGGAACGGGCCCTGGTCACGTTCATGCTGGACGTCCACACGCGCCAGCACGGCTACGCCGAGGTGCTCCCGCCGTTCATGGTCAACGCCGAGTCGCTGGTCGGCACCGGCAACCTGCCCAAGTTCGCGGCCGACCTCTTCCACCTGGAGGGCTGGCCGTTTTACCTCATCCCCACGGCCGAGGTGCCGGTGACGAACCTCTACCGGGACGAGATCCTGGAAGAGGCGGCGCTGCCCGTCCGCCACGCGGCCTACACGCCGTGTTTCCGCAGCGAGGCCGGCTCCTACGGCAAGGACACCCGCGGCCTGATCCGGCAGCACCAGTTCCAGAAGGTGGAGCTGGTGGCCTTCACCCGGCCCGAGGACTCCATGGCCGAGCTGGAGCGCCTCACCGGCAACGCCGAGCGGATCCTGCAGCTGCTGGGCCTGCCCTACCGCCGGATGCTGCTGTGCACCGGCGACATGGGCTTCTCCGCGGCCAAGACCTACGACCTGGAAGTGTGGCTGCCCAGCCAGAAGAAATACGTCGAGATCTCCTCCTGCAGCAACTTCAAGGACTTCCAGGCGCGCCGGGCGGGGCTGCGCTACCGGCCGGAGGGCGGCAAGCCGCGGCTCCTGCACACCCTGAACGGATCGGGCCTGGCCATCGGGCGGACCTGGGTGGCTATCCTGGAGAACTACCAGAACGCCGACGGCAGCGTCACGGTGCCGGAGGCGCTGCGGCCGTACCTGCATGGTCTGGAAGCGATCCGCAGGCAAGGCTGACCACGAACCACACGAACGACACGAACAAGGCAGACCGGGCATCGCATATTTGGAATGATAATTTGGAGGTTCGATAGACCATGATCAACGCCACCGATATCCGCAAGGGCATCATCATCAAGCACGAGGGAGAGCTGTACCAGGTCCTGACCTACCACCACGCCACGCCGGGCAACCTGCGCGGCTTCGTGCAGGTCAAACTGCGCAACCTGAACTCGGGCACGCAGAAGGACTTCCGCTTCCGCTCCACCGACCGCGTGGAGAAAGCCTTCCTCGACACGCAGGAAATGTCCTACCTGTACTCCGACGGCGAGATGTACCACTTCATGAACAGCGAGACCTACGAGCAGGTCAGCCTGAGCAAAGACCACCTGGGCGACGCCGTGGACTACCTGCTGCCCGAAACCACCATCACGGTCGATTTCTATGAAGGAAAGCCGGTGGGCGTCGAGCTGCCCTCCAACGTCGAGCTGAAGGTCGTGGAGACGGAGCCGGGCATCCGGTCCGCCACCGTGTCCAACGTCACCAAGCCCGCCAAGCTGGAGACCGGCCTGGTGGTGCAGGTGCCCTCCTTCGTCAGCGAGGGCGACACCCTCAAGATCAACACGGTCACCGGCGAGTACGTTTCCCGCGTCTAGAACCGACGATGGACCATGGACGATGGACCATGGTCTATCGTCCATGGTCCATGGTCACATTCCCTAGTCCGAGCAAGCGAGCCACTGTCCCGTGACCAAGCCACGCGCCCTGATCGTCCTCCCCTGCTACAACGAGGCCCCCGTGCTGGAGCCCCACGTGGAGCGGATCGTCTGGCACTGCGAGCAGGCGCTGGCGGCCTACGACTGGACGCTGCTCATCGCCGACAACGCCTCCAGCGACGGGACGGGGGCCATCGGCCGGGAGTTGGCCGGGCGCCACGAGCGGGTGGAGTACGCCCACCTGGCGGAGAAGGGGCGCGGGAACATCCTGCGCCACGCCTGGCTGGAGCGGGACGCGGACATATACGCCTACATGGACGCCGACCTGGCCACCGACCTCGCCCACCTGGCGCCGCTGCTGGACGCGGTGCGGGGCGGCGCCGATGCGGCGATCGGGTGCCGCCTGATTCCCGGAGCCAGGGTCATCGGCCGCGCCCTCAGCCGGGAGGTGTCCTCGCGCGGCTACAACCTCTGCCTCCAGCTGGCGTTCGGCGTTCGCTTCCGCGACGCCCAATGCGGCTTCAAGGCCGTCGGCCGGCGAGTGCGGGACGGGGTGGTGCCCCTCACGCGGGACAACCGCTGGTTCTTCGACTCCGAGGTGCTGATCCTGGCGGAGCGGGGCGGGCTGGCGATCCGCGAGATCCCCGTCGCCTGGGAAGACCACCAGGGCCGCGAGAGCAAGGTCAAGCTCTTTCGCGACATCCTGTACTTCCTGGGCCGGGTGGCGGGCCTCCGCCGCCGTCTCTGGTCCGACCCTGACCTCAAGGCACTCACCACAAAGGCACAAAGGACACAAAGCAAATCATCTTGATTGGGTTTTCAGCCCAATCCACCGTGTTAGTCTTGATCAATGACAATTAGATCCCGCAATAATTAGATTGTTGAAATGAGATGCCTGCGGATTGCCCCTATAAATTCTTTGTGCCCTTTGTGCCTTTGTGGTGAATATGACCTCTGAGACGGGGTGGCGGACGGAGTACCGGCACATCCTGCGCCTGGCGGTGCCGGTGGTCCTGGCCAACCTCAGCAACAACATCCTCTCCCTGGCCGACACCATCATGGTGGGCACCCTCGGCACCACTCAGCTGGCCGCCATCGGCTACAGCATCCTCTGGATCTTCTTCCTCTACGCCTTCTTCCTCGGCCTGCTGGGCACCTTCACCACCTTCGCCGCCCAATACCACGGCGCCGGCGACACCGAGAGCTGCCGCCGCCTGCTGCCGGAGGTGCTCGGTCTCGGGTTGCTGGCGGGGCTGGCGGCGCTGGGGCTGTCCCTCGGAACCCGGCCGGCGCTGGAGTTCCTCGGGATCGAACCGCGGCTGGTGGGGCTGGCGGACACGTACGTCACCTGGCGCGGACTGGGCGCCCCCTTCCTGATGACCACCGTCGCCCTGAGCAGCTACTTCCACGGGCTCGGACGGATGCGACTGCCCATGGCCGTGACCGTCACCACCAACGTCCTGAACGTCTTCCTGAACTGGCTGCTGATCTTCGGCCACGCCGGACTGCCGGCCCTGGGCATGGAGGGCGCCGCCATCGCCACGGCCGTGGCCAACCTTGTCGGCTTTCTCATTTTCCTGGCCGCCCTGCCCCGGGCGCTGCCAGCGCCGCTGCGCGGCTGGCGCTTCACCCGCCGGCCGGCGGCGGGCTTCTACCGGGAGTTCTGGCGGGTGGGCCTGTCGGCGGGATTCTACGTACTGATGGACCTGGGCAGCCTGACGGTCTTCTCCACCGTGGTCGAGCGGATCGGCGTCGCCGCGCTGGCGGTCAACCAGGTGGCCATGCGGATCATGGCGCTGTCCTTCACCATCAACCTGGGCCTGTCCATCGCCGCCAACTCCCTCGTCGGGCAGGCCGCCGGCGCAGGCGACCCCGCGGCCGTCCGCCGCTGGGCCCGCCGCACCGCCGAGATGGGGCTGATGATCCTGGCGGGGCTGTCCCTGGTGTACCTGCTCTTCCGCTACCCGATCGTGCGTGCCTTCTCCCTCGAGCCGGACCTGGTGCCCGCCGGGGTGACCATGATCTGGCTGATGACGGCGTTCCACTTCTTCGACGGGCTGGCCATCCTGGTCTACGGCGTGCTCAAGGGGCTGGGTGACACCCGCTGGCCGCTGGCGCTGACCCTCGCCAGCCAGTGGCTGCTGGGGATCCCGCTGGCCTGGCTGCTCGGCCTGCACACTCCCCTCGGCCTGACCGGCGCCTGGCTGGCCCTGATCCTGGAGATGGCCCTCGTCGCGGGCGTCTTCGCCCTGCGCTCCCGCCACATGCTCGCCGACCCGGCGCGCTGGCCGCTGAAAATCCACGGTGAATCGGTGAATGGGTGAATCGGTGAATCGGCGGAACCACTGCCGATTGCGAATCCTCCGGCACGATCATCGTTCATGTCAATCCTGACAGAACAGGGTCTCTGCAACCCTCTGCCGATTCACCGATTCACCTATTCACCTATTCACCGATTTATGGTAGGATGCCCCTCCAACATCCCCCCAGGGAGGCGCCATGACGGCCAAAGAGGACAAGTTCTTCGCCCGCTTCACCGGCGGAGACGTGATCTCGATCCGCGACTTCAGCGAGGAGGAGATCCTCTTCGTCCTCGACTACGCCAAGCGCTTCGAGGGGCCGCTCCAGCCCGTCCTGGCCGGCAAGATCCTGGCCACCATGTTCTTCGAGCCCAGCACCCGCACCCGGCTCAGCTTCGAGAGCGCCATGCACAGCCTGGGCGGCTCGGTGCTGGGCTTCGCCGACGCCGGCGTCAGCTCGGCCGCCAAGGGCGAGTCGGTCCAGGACTCGGCCAAGATGGCCGAGGGCTACGCCCACGTCCTGGTCATCCGCCACCCCATAGAGGGCTCGGCCCGGGCGGCGGCCGAGGCGGCTTCCATCCCGGTCATCAACGGCGGCGACGGCGCCAACCAGCATCCCACCCAGACCTTCCTCGACCTCTACACCATCCAGAAGAACAAGGGCACCCTGCGGGGGCTGAAGATCGGCTTCGTCGGTGACCTGAAGTACGGCCGCACCGTCCACTCCCTGGCCGAGGCGCTGGCCCACTTCGACTGCCGCATGTACTTCGTCGCGCCGGAGATGCTGCGCATGCCCGGCTACATCCTCTCGGAGCTGAAGGACCACGGCATCCAGTTCACCGAGACCGAGAACCTCCTCGACGTGGCCGGCGAGCTGGACATCCTCTACGTCACCCGGATCCAGAAGGAGCGTTTCCCCGACCCGCTGGACTACGAGCGGGTCAAGAACGTGTACATCCTGAACGAGAAGCTGCTGGAGCACGTCAAGGCGGACCTCAAGATCCTGCACCCCCTGCCCCGCGTCAACGAGATCGACAACACGCTGGACCGCCACCCCCACGCCGAGTACTTCCAGCAGTCCAAGAACGGGGTCACCGTGCGGCGGGCCCTGTTATCCCTGGTGTTAGGAGCGCGCATATGAGCGACAACAACGGTAAAACCCCCGTCCCCGAAGAGATGCGGGTTTCCAAGCTCCGCAACGGCGCCGTCATCGACCACCTCCGGCCGGGCACCGCCATGAAGGCCATCGAGGTGCTGGGCGCCGCCGATGGCAGCACCCTCTCCATCGGCATGTACCTGGAGAGCCGCAAGATGGGCCGGAAGGACATCCTCAAGATCGAGAACAAGATCCTGACCCAGAAGGAGATCAACAAGATCGCCGTGCTCTCGCCGGAGGCCACCCTCTGCAACATCCGGGACTACAAAGTGGTGCAGAAGATCAAGGCCCACCTGCCGAAGGAGATCGCCGCCATCGTCCGCTGCAACAATCCCAAGTGCATCACCAACCACGAGAAGATCGCCACGCAGTTCACCGTCGTCGCCGGGGACCCATTGAAGGTCCGCTGCCGCTACTGCGAGCGGGCCATGTCCGGAGACGAGATCGAGCTGCTTTGAGCGGCCGGGCCCGCCGCGCCATCCCACGAAAATCCAGGAGTATGAGCTTATGAGCAAACGTATCGTCATCGCCTTCGGCGGCAACGCCATCCTGCAGAAGGGCCAGGAGGGCAACGTCCACGAGCAGTTCGCCAACACCCGCACCGCCATCGACCGCATCGTCGGCCTGATCCGCGAGGGCCACAAGATCGTCATCACACATGGCAACGGCCCCCAGGTGGGCAACATGATGATCCGCGTGGACCGCTCCCGCGGTTTCGCCTACGACCTGCCGCTGGGCGTGTGCGTCGCCGATACCCAGGGCGAGATGGGCTACATGATCGCCCAGTCACTGCAGAACCGGCTGATCCGCGAGAAGATCGAGCGCGAGGTGGTGGCCGTGGTCACCCAGGTGGTGGTGGACCGCGAGGACCCCAGCATGAAGAACCCGACCAAGCCCGTGGGCCGCTTTTACACCGAGGCGGAGGCCAAGGGCATGATGGCCGAGGGCAAGCACATGGTGGAGGACGCCGGCCGCGGCTGGCGCCACGTGGTGCCCTCGCCCAAGCCCTCCCGCGTTGTGGAGAGCCGCATCATCCGACAGCTCATGGAGGAGGGCGTCATCGTCATCGCCTGCGGCGGCGGCGGGATGCCGGTCTATATCGAGGACGACGGGACGTACGAGGGCGTCGACGGCGTGGTGGACAAGGACCACGCCTCGTCGGTGCTCGCGCGGGAGGTCGGCGCCGACGAGTTCATCATCCTGACCGAGGTGGACAAGGTCGCGCTGAACTTCAACCAGCCCGGCCAGCGCTTCCTGGACCGCCTGACGGTGGCCGAGGCGCGGCAGTACCTGGCCGAGGGCCACTTCCACAAGGGCAGCATGGGCCCCAAGGTGGAAGCTGTGGTCGAGTTCATCGAACACGGCGGCAAGAGCGCCATCATCGCCTCGCTGGACAAGGCCTACGACGCCCTGCACGGCCGCGCCGGGACGCATTTCACCCGGGACTAGGGGCTCGGGGCTCGGGGCTAGGGGCTCGGGACCAGGAGGGAGGTACGGGATTCGAGATTCAGCAAGGGATTCGAGTCCCGAGACCCGAACCCCGAGTCCCGTGATTTGACGACTACACCAAATTAGGAGATCCATATGGCATTCAACCTCAAAGGACGTTCGCTGCTGAGCCTGCGGGAGGAGACTCCCGAGGAGATCCGTTTCCTGCTGGACATCTCGCACCAGGTCAAGAAGGAGCGCCGGACCGGCCAGGTTCACCAGCGCTTCCTCGGCAAAACCCTGGCGCTGATCTTCGAGAAGCGCTCCACCCGCACCCGCTGCGCCTTCGAGACCGCCTTCGGCGAGGAGGGCGGCCACCCGGTCTTCCTGTCGGTGGACGACATCCAGCTCGGGGCCAAGGAAAGCGTCGAGGACACCGCCCGCGTTCTCGGCCGGATGTTCGACGCGATCCAGTTCCGCGGCTTCAAGCAGGAGACCGTGGACACCCTGGCCAAGTGGTCCGGCGTGCCGGTCTACAACGGCCTGACCGACCTCTACCACCCCACCCAGGTGCTGGCCGACCTGATGACCGTGGAAGAGGCGTTCGGCGCCCTGGCCGGCATCCGGTTCGTCTACGCCGGCGACGGCCGGAACAACATGGCCAACTCGCTCATGATCGGCTGCGCCAAGATGGGTCTGGACTACGTCATTGCCGCGCCGAAGTCGCTCTGGCCTTCCAAGGAGCTGGTGAAGGAGTGCACGGCCTGGGCCGACGCCTCCGGCGGTTCCATCACCATCACCGACAAGATGAAGGACGCCGTGAAGTGCGCCGAGGTGATCTACACCGACGTGTGGGCCTCCATGGGCGAGGAGAGTAAGGCCCAGGAGCGGATCAAGCTGCTGACGCCCTACCAGGTCAACGCCAAGGCCATGGCCGCCACCGGGCTGCGCGAGACCATCTTTCTGCACTGCCTGCCCGCCGTGAAGGGCCAGGAAGTCACCGCCGACGTGCTGGACGGGCCGCAGAGCCGGGCGTGGGACGAGGCCGAGAACCGCAAGCACACCATCAAGGCCGTCATGCTCGCCACCCTGTAACAATCCTTCACCACAAAGGCACAAAGAACACAAAGACAAATACAGGTTAAGGCCCATATCCTTCAAGGATATGGGTTTTTTTATTTTCAAGCCCAGGATCCCTTTGTGTCCTTTGTGCCTTTGTGGTGAATATCCTAAAAGTCGGGGGGCCAGCCGGAGGGCGGCGGCACCGGGTTGACGTTCTGGTACAGCCGCGCCAGGGAGCCGTCCGGCAACCGCCAGGAGGCGACGGGGTAGAACCGCTCCGGGTACGCCGCGAGGAAGTTCATCAATTTGGCGTTATCGGAAGTATTCCAGACCGGCCCCTGCGGGCCGTCCTTGACCAGGATGAAGCGGTAGGGGTCGAAGCAGGCGCCCTGGTCGTCGAGGGTGCTGATCCGCCAGATCGCCGCCTCGTCCAGGCCCATGATCAGGGAGGTGGCGCGGAAGCTCCAGACGTTGAAGCGTGCGGCGTCCGGCACGAGCCCCAGCCGTACCTCGCGGCCTCCGGACGCGTGCCGTACCTCGCGGCCTCCGGACGCGTGTCGTACCTCGCGGCCTCCGGACGCGTGTC
>CAYPNP010000029.1:22348-54287 GCA_964412195.1 uncultured Acidobacteriota bacterium
CGTACCTCGCGGCCTCCGGACGCGTGTCGTACCTCGCGGCCTCCGGACGCGTGTCCGATTGATTCCGGCTGCGGACCCTCTCCTCTCGCGCCGGGGCCGGCGCGAGCTACGTCGACGGGCGTGGGCTCGCGCGGCGGGTCGGACGTCCGGGCGCAGAACGCCAGGATCTCCGGGATGCGCCAGTCCTCTTTCCGCGGTGGGCCCCAGATGCCGAAGGCCTCCTGGTGGTAAAGGAACCAGCCGTCGGTCCAGGACCGGACGCTCTCGCCTTTCGCCCGCCCCAGGTGGTCCACGATCAGGCTGCGCTCGGCGTAGGCGGGCTGGATCAACCGCCAGAGGTTCACGGATTCCGGGAGGCCGGCGATCCCGAAGGACACCATCCACGCCTGCAGGCCCGCCACCGCCACGCCCAGCGTCATCAGGCCGCGGCGCCACGCGGCGGACCGGATCGTCCCGGTCCACCCGGTGATCAGCAGCGCCGCCGCCGGCAGCACCGGGCTGAGGTGCCGCGGCGCCTTGTTGGCGAACAGCGAGAAGATCACGTAGGTGCCGAGAATCCACGACAACAGGAATCCCGGACCAATTGCGAATTGCGAATTGCGAATTGCGAATTGATCGGAAATTGCGGATTGCGAATTGCGGATTGCGGATTGATCAGATCCACGAGAAATTTTCTGGTTCGTCAAATTCGCAATTCGCAATTCGCAATTCGCAATTCCTCCGGCCTTCTTCCGTCGAAGCAACCCGACAATCGAGATGAGGAAAAGTAAGAAAAAGAATCCGAAGAGCTGCCACCCCAGCAGGGCGCGCAGGTAGAACGTCCAGCCGGCCAGGGACCAGAGTCGCGGGTCGCCCTCCAGCGGCCCCAGTCCCTGGGTGTAGGGGACGAAGTGGGAGACGAGGAACCCGATGTTGCGCAGGTACCAGGGCCAGGCCAGCGCGCCGCCGGCGACCGCCGCGAGCAGCAGGTTCTCCAGCATCCGGCGCCGGGCCTCTCCCCGCGGTGTCGCCCTCCACGCCGCCGCCGCCAGCCACAGCAGCGGCGCGGCCAGGTAGAAGGCCACCGACCATTTCAGCAGGAGTCCGGCCCCGCAGGCGATCCCCAGCGCCAGCGTGGGCCCGCGGCGGGAGAACCCGTCCGAGGCGACAGCCAATGCCAGGGCCAGCGCCGTGACCGCCACCACCTCCAGGTCGATCATGACGTCGCGCCCCAGCCACAGCACGTGCGGGAACGTGCCTGCGAGGAACGCCGCCAGCAGCCCGACGCTGCGCCGGCCCGTCCAGCGGACGCCGAGGTACCCAGTGGACGCCAGGAGGGCGAACAGGAACGGCAGATGGACCAGCGTCGCGGCGTTCGGCCCGCAGCGCACCGCCAGGACCGGCACCAGCAGGAGGTAGAACAGCGGCGGGTAGTACGGCGTCAGCGCCAGCAGGCCCGTGAAGGAAATGCCCGGTGCCTGGAAGAAGTGCAGGTAGCGCAGGGCATAGGTCAGGTGAAGCGCGCTGTCCCACATGGGCGGCCGGTTGTTGAGCCGCAGCCAGGCCAGCTGCAGCGCCGCCAGCAGCAGGAAGATCCCGCCCAGCCCCAGCCAGCAACGGCGGTCCATCCCCACCGTCGGCTCTTCGACTGCCTTGGCCCTTTCGCCGGTCATTTCCCCTCGCCGCCGTCGTTCATCCACTTCAGCCGGTCGAACAGCGCAAACAGCAGGCTCAGGGCGATGGAGGCCACCGTCCCCAGGGCCATCCCCTTGATCTCGACCGTGCCCAGTTTTACCACAATCCCGCTCACCCCGCTGACCAGCACCACCGATGTGAGGATCAGGTTGCGCGGCTGCGTGTAGTCGACCTTCTTCTCCACCAGCATGCGGATGCCCGCCGCGGCGATGACGCCGAACAGCAGCAGGCACACCCCGCCCATGACCGGCTGGGGGATGCTGCGGATCAGCGCGGCCAGCTTGCCGACGAAGGCGATGCCGACGGCGATCGCCGCTGCCCCGCCGATGACCCACACGCTGAAGACCCGGGTGATGGCCATGACGCCGATGTTCTCGCCGTAGGTGGTGTTGGGCGTGGCGCCGGCCAGCCCCGACAGGACGTTGGAGATCCCGTCCCCGAGGAGCGAGCGGTGCAGCCCCGGGTCCTTGACCAAGTCCCGGCCGACGATGTTGCCGGTGACCACCAGGTGCCCGATGTGCTCGGCCAGCACCACCAGCGCTGCCGGCATGATCATCAGGATGGCCGCGGGCTCGAAGCGGGGCGCGTACAGGGTCGGGATCTCGAACCAGGCGGCGGACCGGACCGGGCCCAGGTCCACCATGCCCAGCGCCAGCGCCAGGGCGTACCCGGCGGCGGTGCCGATGAGCACCGGGATGGCGCCCAGGAACCCCCGGAAGAGGACCGATCCCAGGACGATCAGCCCCAGGGTGAACATGGCGGCCGCGATCGCCTCGCCGGAGGTGTACGGCGCCCCGGCGGGCGGCGGGCCGGTCAGGCCGGCCATGCCCGCGGCCACCGGCGCCAGCTCCAGGCCGATGACGGCGACGATGGCGCCCATGGCCGCCGGGGGGAAGATGACGTCCAGCCAGCGCACACCGGCGTACCGGACGATCCGGGAGACCAGGATGAAGAACAGGCCAAAACAGATGAAGCCGCCCTGCGCCGCGCCGTAGCCGCCCAGGGAGGGGATGGCCAGCACGGCCAGCACCGGCGCGATGAAGGCGAAGCTGGAACCGAGGTAGGCGGGAATCCGGCCGCGGGCCACAACCAGGTACACCAGGGTGCCCACGCCGTTGAGGAGCAGCGAAGTGGCCGGGTTGACCTTGAACAGGAACGGGACCAGCACGGTGGCCCCGAACATGGCGAAGAGATGCTGCAGGCTGAGCGGGAGGGTCTGCGCCAGGGGGAGCCGTTCTTCCACCTGGATCGTGCGGCGAGTCGATGTCAAGGGGCCTCCGAAGAGAGTCGAGTGCGAGTACGATTACGAGCGACGATTACGATCGGTCCGGATTGACATGGTCGATGGTCCATCGTCCATCGTCGGCTCGGCGGTCGT
Source organism: uncultured Acidobacteriota bacterium (assembly GCA_964412195.1). GTDB lineage: Bacteria > Acidobacteriota > JAAYUB01 > JAAYUB01 > JAAYUB01 > CAYPNP01. Next base: position 25,401 of record CAYPNP010000029.1, read on the forward strand.
CGGTCACCGGTCATCCGTCGATTACGAGCACAAGTACGAGCATGAGCACGATGGATCACGGAGGATGAAAATCACAGGTACGGAGTATCCACCAGCTTGTTGACCAGCAGGATCATCTCGTCGGGGTCGCCGAAGCCGCCCAGGGCGTGGCCCTTGCAGCCGCGCCGGCTGCAGACGTCGATGGCGCCGCCGGTCTTGATCCCCAGGGAGAACATGGGCGCGGCGCACAGGGAGCAGGTCCGCTCCGTGGTCAGGTCGGCCTGGCAGTGGGGGCAGGTGAGCACCGCCAGCGTGCCCTCCTCGACGAAGAAGGGCATTTTCACCGAGTAGTCGCCGAAGAAGGCGCTCAGCGAGATGGCTCCCTGCCGCCCGTCGGGCAGGCGGAAGCCCAGTTCGATCCACTCGCCGCGGTTCAGGTCCGCATGGCAATGCGGGCAGGTTGTTTCCAGGAGCAGCTTGCGCATCTTCGCATCTCCTCGCGATCAGATTTTCTTGATCTTCTCCGTGTACAGGTACCGTTTGATTTTCCGGGTGGTGGTCTTGTCGAACTCCTCCCACCGGATGGTGAAGCGGCGCACCCGCTTGTAGTGCGACAGGCGCAGGCACTGGCGCCGCACCTCCCGCTTGAGGAGCTCCTCCACCCGCTCGTCGCTCAGCGGCACGCCCTGCTGCTGGAAGTACTGGTCCACCTTCTCCAGGTCGGGCACCAGGATGGCATGGACCTCCTCCACCTCGCCGCCGGTGGCCTCCGGGCCTTCCCAGACCAGGCTCTCCAGGATGTAGGGCGACTGGTTGAGGTAGTACTCCACCTCCTCCGGGTAGACGTTCTTGCCGTTCTTGAGCACGATCACGGCCTTCTTGCGGCCCTGGATGTGCAGGAAGCCCTCCTCGTCGAAGTAGCCCAGGTCGCCGGTGTGCATCCAGCCGTCGACGATCGCCTCGGCCGTGGCCTCGGGGTCCTCGAAGTAGCCGAGCATCACGTTGGGCCCGCGGGCGCAGATCTCGCCGTCCTCGATGCGCACCTCCATGGACGGCAGGGGCAGCCCGGCGGCCGAATCCTTGAACTGCTTGTTCCGGTTCACGGCGATGATGGGGGCGCACTCGGTCATGCCGTAGCCCTGCAGGAAGCCGATCCCCAGTTCGCGGAAGAACCGGGCCACGGCCGGGTCCACGGCCGCGCCGCCGCTGATCAGCAGCCGCAGCCGGCCGCCGAAGCGCTCATGCAGGGCGTGGAAGATCTTCTTGCGCAGGTCCAGGCCGAGGAAGCGCTGCGACAGGCCCGCCAGCCCCTTGGCCACGGCGAACTTGCCCCGCCCCTTCTCCTTGATGCCGTCCTGGACCTTGCGGTAGATGTTTTCAAAGAGGAGCGGCACGCCCAGCATCATGGTGGCGCGCACCTCCCGCATCTGGTCGGCCAGCCGCCGGAGGTTTTCGCAATAGACGATGGTGCAGCCGCGGTAGAGCGGCGTCAGCATGCCGCAGGTGCACTCGTAGGTGTGGTGCAGCGGCAGGACGGACAGGAAGATGTCCTTGTCGTCGATGTAGGCCGCCGCGTTCATGTCCATCATGTTGGCGGCGATGTTGCGGTGGCTGAGCACCACGCCCTTGCTGGATCCCATGGTGCCGGAGGTGTAGATGATGGCGGCCGGCGCCTCCGGGTCGATGGCCACCTGGGGGTAGCCCGTGCGGTTGCGGTTGACCAGCTCCTGGCCCTCCTGCAGCAGGTCGGAGATCTGGAGCACGCCGGGCCGGTCGGTGGGATCCATGCAGATGACCGTCTGCAGGTGGGGGAGCTTCGGCCGGACCTCCAGCACGATGTCCAGGTAGCGGGCCGACGTCACGGCCACCGCGACGCGGGTGCGGTCCAGGATGTGCCGGACCTCCGCCTCCCGCAGGTCCTTGTCGATGGGGACGTTGACGCCGCCCCCGCAGGCGCAGGCGAGGTACGCCAGCGGCCACTCCCAGCGGCCCTCGCTGTAGGCCGACAGCGCCTGTCCGACCGCGAAGCCGCGGGCGAACAGGGCGGCGCCCAGGGCGGAGACTCGGCGGGAGAAGTCCGCGTAGGAGATGCCGGCGTAGGTCTCGCCGCTCTTCACGAGGAAGGCGTCCTTCCCGCCGAACTTCTCGGCGCTCTTGCGCAGCATGTCGCGCAGGTCGGTGATGGGAACGACTTCGTACCAGGGGTAGGTGCTCATGGTCCTCACCTGCTTGGATTCACCGATTCACCGTTGAAATCACGCCGTCATTATGCCACGCCGATGACCGAATCACAATCGTGCCGCGGTCACGGGGATGCCTCCCGACGACTTCGATCTATTGAATCACGTGGCTTGCTCACGGGAGGCCCGCAGGGCCGGCCGTGGATAGCCCAGGGCGAAGCGCAGCGAGCCCTGGGTCAGAGGCCGCCCCCTCCCCATCATCTCCGGATTTATTCAGGAAGCCCTGAAAGGGCGACCGAACCCTGCTCAGCTCCAGAGATACCGCTCGTCGTACGGCACGCCATGACGTTCCAACAAACGCCGGTATTCTTCCTCAAACGAAAACCGCCGGTGGTGCTCTTTCTGGTTCGCGATGTACCGCCGGACGATCTCCTTCTGAGACGGGCTGACCGAGAACGCGCCGTAGCCGCCCTGCCACTGGAATGCATGAAATCGCGGATCTTTGGTCTTGATCCAGCCGGAGGAAACCCCCTTGACCGCCTCCATGATGTCGCTGATGGATTGGGTTCGGGCGAGCGCCGCCAGGCTGTGGACGTGGTCGGGCATGGCGTTGACGATGAGAACGGGGCAGTCGTGGTTCCGGAAAATCCCGGCGATGTAAGCCGCCACTTCGGGTTGGAACTCCTCCGTGATCCAAGGCTGGCGGTCCTTGGTGGAGAAGACGAAATGGACCAGGACGTTGGCCAGGGACTGGGCCATCGCACACCTCCTTCGGGAATGTCACCCGATCAAATGGGGCCGAAGGCGGGTGTTCCGGTTTTTTTCGAATTTCGGTCGCCCTTGCAGGGCTCCAGGAATAAACAGGAAAATAGGAGGCGGGGTCGCGTCTGACCCAGGGCTCGCTTCGCTTCGCCCTGGGCTTTCAACGACCAGCCCTTCGGGCCTTCCGGCCTTTGCTGAGTGTGCTCACATTCCCAACGCCGCCACCTCACAATTTTCAAACAGAAGGGAATACGGATTCACCGGCTGGATTGAATTCTGCCATCCGCATTCGCCCGGATTTGCGGTTGCCGGAAACCGCCGGGTTGTCTATGATGGGAACCATTCTGCCCCCGGGAGGCCGGATATGCGCCTGCGCAGTTCCCTGCTGATTCTTCTCCTGCTGTCGCTGCCGGCGGCGGCGGCCGGCCCCGCCAAGGGCTTGCTGCTCCAGCCGCTCAAGGATGCCAAGGGCGCCGTCGAGCCCGGCCTGGTGGTGACGTACCTGCCCTCCGCCCGGACGCCGGGCGCGGTGCACGTGACCGCCGCGGGACGGCAGTTCCAGGACGTCCCCGGGAACCAGGTCATGCCCTTTGACCCCGACGCCGCCGTGTGCTGGGCGTACCTGCAGCTGAAGGAGGGCCGGGTCGACCCCGAGTACCGGTTCCTCCTGGCCAAGAACGTCCTGGCCGCGGTGCCCACCCATCCCTTGCGTGAAGACCTCCTGGCGCTCCACTGCCAGAATGCGCGGGATCATTTCCGATCGCCCACCAACGGGGTCAAGACCGGAACACCCCTGGCCCTGTGCCGCCAGTACCTGAGCGACTATCCCCGCGGTTCGCACCGGGACGAGATCGAGTGGCTGATCTGCCGGCTGGAGACGGAGCCGCTGGAGTACGAGGGCGACGTCATCCTTTTCGAAGCGTCCATCAACCGGTTCGACCGGTTCCTCTGGCAGCACCCGCGCGCCGCGAACCGGAGCGAGATCCAAATTCAGCTTGCTGATCTCAACCGGGAGGCGTATGAGTCTCTGAAAAGGGAGATGGCGGAGAAGAAGAGCCAGGTGGTGGGATTCTCCGACGGCAAGGGGAAGATCGTGAATTATTCGGTCAAGGAGGCGCAGGCCTTCCTGGAACGGGCCCGCACGGTCTACCGGGAGCTGGCCGCCAGCAACGACCCCCGGATTCGAGCGATGGCCCGGCTGGCCCTGTTCAGCATCGAGCACGGCCGCCGGATGCCCCCCGCGCCGACGATGTGGTGAGAAACCGCGGACATCGGAAAAGAGCAGAGCTGTCCGGGGGATATCTGGGCTCTTCTCTGTGAACTCTGCGCCTCTGCGTGTAATCTTCTGAAACGATTACGATTACAAGCACGATTACGATCGACGATTACGATAGCTCGAGTTCAATTTTCGAGCAAGCACGAGCACGATCGATCACTGTGTCTTCACGGCGGCCTGCCGCATCACCATGTGCTGCTCGGGCACCGGGTAGCCGGCCGCGCCGAATTCCTCCCGGATGACCCGGTTGGTGTCGAAGTAGACCTGCCAGTAGTGGTCGGTGTGGGTGTAGGGGCGCACGGCCAGCACCGGACCGGCCAGGGTGAAGTCCAGGATTTCCACGTCGGGGGCGGGCGCCTCGGACACGTTGGGGATTGCCGCCAGGCGCTTCTTGAGCCGGGCGATGGCGTCGGCCACGTCCACGCCGTGGGCCAGCTGGGCGGTCCGGTCCACCCGGCGGAAGTCGGTGGCCGAATAGTTCTGGATGTTGTCGCCGAAGATCCGGGAGTTGCCGACGATGGTCTGGACGTTGTCCGGCGTCAGCAGCACCGAGGCAAACAGCCCGATCTGGGTGACCGTGCCGGTCACGCCGCCGGCGGTGATGAAGTCCCCCACCACGAACGGCCGCAGCACGATGATGAAGACGCCCGCGGCGAAATTCGACAGCAGCCCGGCCCAGGCCGCCCCGATGGCGATGCCCATGGCGGCGACCAGGGCGGCGAACGAGGTCGTCTCCACCCCGAAGTAGCCGAGGATGGCCACCACCAGCACGATGTTGAGGGTGATGCTCACGATGGAGGCGACGTAGCGGAGGATGGTGGGGTCCACCTTCTGCCGCTCCATCGCCTTGGAGATCATCCGGACCGCCAGGTGGATCAGCCAGCGGCCGACGATCCAGACCGCCAGCGCCGCGATGAGCTGCAGCCCCACCCGGACCAGGATGGGCGTTGCGGTTTTCATGATCTCCTCGATGTTGAAGTTCATGAGACCTCCTATGGCTGAATTCACAGAATGACGAGCACGGGAAAGTTATTGTCGTTAGATTTCCCCGTCTTCTTCCGGATTCAATCTGCAATTCACCACGAAATCCACGAAACACACGAAAGGGTCCAATCCGCAATCCAAGATCAAATATGGAACTCAGGAATTGAGTGTTTCAAGCCGAAATCCGAAGTCCGAGGCCCAATGTCCGCGGACCCCAATCCGCAATCCGCAATTCGCAATCCGCAATTCTCCCTGGCCCAATTCCGCGCTTGCTTTTCCATGGCCGTGCCGTAGAATCCTTCCCATGATCCCGTTGCTCCTTCTCCTGCTGGCGCTGCTGGCCTGCCCGGCGGCGGCCGCTGAGCCGCCCGGCCGGAGCCAGTTCCGCACCTACGGGCCGGAGCAGGGCCTGACCGATCCCGCCATTTCCTGCCTCGCCCAGGACGCCTCCGGCTTCCTCTGGATCGGCACGGAGAACGGCCTCCTCCGCTACGACGGCAGCCGCTTCCAGAAGTGGACCATGGCTGACGGCCTGCCCTCCAGCTGGGTGCGCCGGATCTTCCCCCTCCCCGACGGCAGCCTCTGGGTGGTCACCACCCGCGGGCTGGTCCGCTTCCGCGACGGCCGGGTCGATCCCGCCCGGTTCGGCCCCAAGGGCGTCACCGGCAGTCCGGAGCGCACCCTGGTGGACCTCGACGCCGAGGGGCGGCTCTGGGTGCTGCGCCGCAACGGGGTGTACCGGCAGACGGCCTTCACCGCCTTCGACGCGGTGCCCGGACGGCCGGCGGGACAGAGCGTAGCCTTGGCCTGCGGACCCAGCCCCGGCGAGGTGTACGTGGCCCTGGACCGGGGCGTCTGGGAGCTGCGCCCGGGCTGGAAGTGGGCGCCCGCCGGCCGGCTCGACCTGCCGCCGGACGAGGCCATCGAGGCCCTGGTGGTGGACGGCGCAGGGCGGCTCTGGGTGGCGGGGGTGCGCCGGCTCTGGTACCGCGACCGGGGCGGGACGGCCTTCCGGGACGCCACCGCCTGGCTGCCCGGCACCCCCTTCACCGAATCGCAGATCCAGCGCAGCGCCAACGGGCAGGTCTGGATCCCCACCAACAACGGCCTGCTGGCCGTCCGCGGCACGGAGCGCGAGGTGCTGGACGCCGCCGCCGGTCTGCCCAGCAAATGGGCCCGCACGGCCATGGTGGACCGGGAGGGCAGCCTCTGGGTGGTGGGCCCGGCACTGTACCGTCGGCTCGGCGGCGATTACGTGCGGGGCTACACCACCGACGACGGCCTGCCCAACGACGTGGTCTGGGTGGTCTACCGCGATGCGGCCGGTTCGCTCTGGGCCGGCACCAACGACGGGGTGGCCCGGCTGGGACCGCGGGGATGGGAGCCGCTGCCCGGCACGGCGGGGCTGGCGCCTTCATCCATGCAGGCGGACGCGGCCGGCAACCTCTGGATCGCCTTCTCCAACGGGCCGCTCATGGTGCTGCGCCGGGGCCAGGCGGCGCCGGCCGTCCAGCCCATGCCATCCTCCACCGGGCAGCCGGACCGTCCGTACGCGCTGCTGTGGCAGAACGGCCGCTTATGGCTGGGGGATCCGGGCCGGGGTATTTTCACTCTGGACGTTTCGCCCGCCGGCGGCCCGCGGATCGAGCCGGCCTACACCCCCGCCCAGGCGGGCGTTCCCCAGCTGATCGTCGTCCACCTGGCCGCGGACGCCCGGGGCCGGATCTGGGCGGCCACCAACGCCGGGCTCCTCTGCCGCGACGAATCCGGCTGGCACCGCTGGACCGCGGCCGACGGGCTCCGGCACGACTACGTGAGCGGCGTGCTGCCGGCCGGGGACGGTTCCTGCTGGATCTGGTACCAGGAGCCGCTGGGCCTCGGCCGGGTGGCCGCCACCGGCGGTCGCCTGCAGGTGCTGGCCCACTACGACAGCCGCAGCGGGCTGGCCTCCGACCGGGTGTACGCCGCCGTGCGCGACCGCCGGGGCGCGATATGGATCGGCGGCGACCGAGGCGTGGACCGCCTCCGGGCCGGCAAGATCACCCACCTCGGGCGCAGCGGCGGGCTGGTGGGCGAGGACTGCTGCGCCAACGGCATGTGGACCGACGCCGGCGGCGACGTCTGGGCGGGCACCTCCACCGGACTGGCCCGCATCCGCGCGGCCGCCGAACCGCCGCCGCCACCGCCGCCGGCCTGCTTCCTGACCGGCATCCAGCTGGACGGGCGGACGCTCCGGCCGCCGCTGCCCACCCGACTGGCGCTGCCGCCGCAGGAATCCACGGTGGAGTTCTTCTTCGCCAGCCCCACGTTCCTCGACGAGATGGCCATGGAGTTCCAGGTCCGCCTGGGCGGATTCGAGGACGCCTGGCGGAGCACGGAGCTGCGCCAGGCGCGCTACCCGTCCCTGCCCGGCGGGCGCTACCGCTTCGAGGCGCGGGCCCGCCACCCAGGAGGCGCGTTCGGGCCGGCGGCCTCCTTCGCCTTCGACGTGGAGACGGCCTGGTGGCGGACGTGGTGGTTCGTAGGCTCGGCCGGCCTGCTGGCGGTGGCCCTGGGGGCGCTGGCCATGCTGCTGCGGGTGCGGGCGGTGGCGCGGCAGCGCGACCGGCTGGAAGGGCTGGTGGCGGAGCGCACCCGGGCGCTGCAGATCGCCTACGCCGAGCTGGCCGAGGCCAGCCAGGCCCTGAAGGAGGCGAGCCTGACCGACCCCCTCACGGAGCTGCGCAACCGGCGCTACCTCTCCTACGTCATCGAGACCGACGTCGCCCGCGTGGTCCGCACCTACCGCGACGCCGCGCCGGACCAGCCGCTGCCCAACCAGGACCTCGTCTTCTTCCTGGTGGACCTGGACCGCTTCAAGCAGATCAACGACACCCACGGCCACGCCGCCGGCGACGCCGTGCTGCGCCAGACGGCGGTGGTGCTCCGGCGCGCGGCACGGGAGACCGACAGCGTCGTCCGCTGGGGCGGCGAGGAGTTCCTGGTGGTAGCCCGCGGCGCGAGCCGCGCCGAAGCCCCCGCGCTGGCCGAGCGGATCCGCGCGCAGATGGCCCGGCAGGTGCTGCGGCTGGAGAGCGGCGCCGACGTGCGCTGGACCTGCTCGCTGGGTTTCGCTGCCCTGCCCTTCCACTGGCGGCACCCGGAGTGGCTGGGCTGGGAGCGCACGGTGGCCCTGGCCGACGCCTGCCTCTACGCCGCCAAGCACGCCGGCCGCGACGCCTGGGTGGGGGTCGTGGCGCGCGACGGGCTGGCACCGGCGGACCACGACGGCCGCCTGCCCCACGACACGCTGGCGCTGGAAGCCGAGGGTCTCGTCGAGGTGCTGACGAGCCGGTGAGCGAAATTGCGGATTGCAAATCAGGGCCCGCGGACATCGGATTTCGGACATCGGGGCTCGGGGCTTGGGATTCGGGGCTCGGGAGCAATGATGATTGCGGATGATGGCACGCAGAAATCCGGGCCGTGCTCAGAATCTTCCCAATGGGAGATGAAGCCGTCTACGGATCAGCTTCCACCGCCGTTCCCAGATGTCCCGCCGCACCAGCCGCCGCTGCACGGGAAGGCTCCGCTGTCGCAGCGCTTCGATCCCCCGGCGCAGGCCCGGGTCCTCGATCCGCTCCAGCAGGTCCCGGTAGTAGAGGAAATGGCTGTCGGATACCCAGGGAAGGCGGTCCAGCCGCTCCGCCAGCGGGCCCGGCGGCATGGTCTCCAGCGCGTCCGGACGGCCCGCGGCGAAAAACTCCAACTGAGTCCGGACGCACTTCTCGCACACACCGCAGTTCAGTCCGGAGCTCCGGTTCTTCCAGCAGACGCGCAGGTGCCGGCGGGCCAGCGGCCATTCGGCGATGGCCGCCGCCTTCTCGAATCGCAGCGTCTCTTCCGCGTGGTGAACGAAGCGCACTGCCGCCGATGAGCACAGCGGCGTCAGGTTGGGGTGCATTCCGAGGAACCGCGGATCGATCCGATCCGCGTAGCCGCCTGCGGCGAGCCAGACCGTCCCGCATCGCTCCCGCAGCAGGTGGCCGGCAGCGGTCAGTGCTCCGGTGAACCCGTTGATCCACGGGAGGACCCGGAAATCCGGGTGGTCACGCAGGTTGGTCCGGATCCCCACCAGCTCCAGCCCGCACTCCCGGGCGACGGCGCGGTTCCACTCGCCCACTCGGGCGAGGCGGGCGGCGTCTGACAGCGGCACGTCGTAGCCTTCGACATAGACCAGGTGGGTCAGCCGGTCACGCATCTGCAGCAGCGTGTAAAAGGAATCGACTCCCCCCCCGAAGAGAAGCGCCTGGCCGGACGCCGCCGTCAGCGCCTCGCTGCCGTCGCTGTAGACCGCCCCGCCCGGGAAGCCCCACCAGCGGCGGGCCATCTCGCGGGCCTCAGCCGCGTTCGAAACCCACCGGGGGCAGAGCGGGCCATCCGTCCGCAGGTCCCGGCCGCGGCACATGGCCGGAAACAGAAAGGCCTGGAGGAACGCCTCCCGCGCCGGGGCCAGGCGGATGGAGGATTCGAAGAAGACCTCGCGCCCGCCGACCCGGGCGGCGACCCGTGAGCCGCCGGGCGTCTCAACGGTGCGAAGACCACGGATGTTCAGGCAGGATCGTCCGTTCACTTGTTTTCAGCCTGGGACGTCGAACATCCCTCCGCGTCACGCACGGAGGCCTCGGCGGAGCCGCTTCCACCACCGTTCGGCGGCGCCGCGCCCAGCCTGCCTCCGCCGCCAGGCCACGCTGCGCTCGCCGAGCGCCACGATGGCCCCGCGGACCCGCGGCTCGCGGATGCGCTCCAGGAGGTCCTGATAGTACAGGTACAGGTTGTCCGGCACGCCGGGGATGGCGTCCAGCCGGTCCACCAGAGGCCCCGGCGGCATGGACTCCAGCGCCTCGAGCTGCCCCGCCGCGAAGAACTCGAGCTGGGTCCGGACGCACTTCTCGCACACCCCGCAGTTGAGCCCGTCCCCCCGGTTCTTCCAGCAGACGCGCAGGTAGCGGCGGGCCAGCGGCCAGCCGGCGATGGCGGCGGCCTTCTCGCAGCGCAGCACGCCCTCGCCGTGGTGGAAAAAGCGCACCGCCCCCGACGACCAGAAGGGCGTCAGCCGGGGGTGCATCCCCAGGACCCACGGGTTGATTTCGGTGACGTGGCCGTCGTTGGCCAGCAGGGCGGTCCCGCAGATGCCGCGCAGCAGGTGGCCGGCGGCCGCCACCGCCCCACCGAAACTGTTGGTCCAGGACAGCACCTTGAAATCGGGGTGGGCGCGGAGGTCCGACCGGATCACCACCAGCTCCAGCCCGCACTCGGCGGCGACGGCCCGGTTCCACTCGCCGATGCAGGCGAGCCGGCCGGCGTCCTCCAGCGGCACGTCATAGCCCTCGACGTAGAGCAGGTGGGTCAGCCGGCCGCGCTCCGTCCAGAGGGTGTAGAAGGAGTCCACGCCCCCGCCGAAAAACAGCGACTGCCCGGCCGCCGGGCTCAGCACCTCGTCGCCGACGCACCGGACGGCGCCACCGCGGAAGCCCCACCATTCCCCGGCGATCGCCCGGGCGCCGGCGGTGTTCTCCCGCCAGCGGAGGCACACCGGGCCGTCGGTTACGAGGTTGCGGCCGCGGCACATGGCCGGAAACAGGAAGGCCTGGAGGAACGCCTCCCGGGCCGGGGCCAGGGGGGTGGAGGATTCGAAGAAGGCCTCGCGGCCGCCGACCCGGGCGGCAATCCGCCAGACGCCGTCTGGCGCTCGCTCAGCGTTCAGATTCCGGATGGACAGGCTTCTTCGGCTCATGATGGAACCCGCCCTATTGTACGTCCCCGGCGGGCCGGACACAAGCCACGGCGACCCCACGCTGAGAAAATCGCTGCTGCCTCCGCATCTCCGGTCCCGGCGGCGGCGTCCAATAGCGGCAATCCAGTTCCGGAGGAGCCGGCATGAAACAGAACCGTCTCTCCCTCTCCCTGATCCTGTGGATCGGCGCCGCCGGGTCCGCCCTCGCCGCGGACGCCGCGCTGGCCAAGCCCCTCGAACCGCTGGCGCCCCTCGTGGGCAAGACCTGGAAGGGCACCTTCAAGGAATCCACCCCGGAAAAGCCCATGCACGACGTCGCCCGCTGGGAGCGGGCCCTGAACGGGCAGGCCGTGCGCGTCCTGCACTCGGTCAACGACGGCATGTACGGCGGGGAGACCCTCATCATCTGGGACGCCGCAAAGAACAGCCTGGTCTACTACTACTTCACCACGGCCGGCTTCCACACCACCGGCACCCTGTCGGTGGACGGCGGGAAGTTCACCAGCCGCGAGAAGGTCACCGGCAACGCCCAGGGGATCACGGAGGTGGAGTCGGTCACCGAGCTGCGGCCCGACGGCACGATGCGCGTCACCGCCGCGTACCTCAAGGACGGGCAGAAGGCGGGCGGCCGCGAGGTGGTCTACGTCGAGGACCCCACGGCGCAGGTGATCTTCAAGTAATTGCGAATTGCAGATTGCGGATTGCCAACCGTGCTCGTGCTCGTAATCGTGCTCGTATTCGTAATCGTAATCGTAATCGAATGCAGAAGTTCACGCAGAGCCCGCCGAGGGGCAGAGGCGCAGAGAAAGCCGGACGCGAACGGCTCGCCCCACACGGTCAAACGGTGAATCGGTGAATCGGCAGAGGAAAAATCCCGCGGAAGATAGCGAAGTACGTTACCCGCCGGGCGCTGACGCATCCCGGTACTGACCGCTTGCAGGCCCGAACACAGGTCGCCGTTTCGCCCCGTCGCCGATTCGCCGTTTCCAACGACACGCGCTGAGGACAGCGCGAGGTACGACACGCGCTGAGGACAGCGCGAGGTACGACACGCGCTGGGGACAGCGCGAGGTACGACACGCGCTGAGGACAGCGCGAGGTACGTCATTCTCTATTTCGCCGCGGCGGAGACGCGCACCAGCACGTGGAAGATCTCGGTGGGGGACTTCTCCCAGTTCCGGCGGTAGTGCAGGACGATCTTGGCGGCGCCGGGGCGCTCGGCCTTGTAGTGGAACACGTACGTCCCGCCGCCGCCCACCACGTTCGCGCCGACCGGGTCGGGCACATACTGGCCGGACGCCTCCACCGACACTGCCGCGTCGTCGGGCGGCAGGGCCACCCATTCGAAGCCGGTGGTGGGATTGCCCGGCAGCCGCACGGTGATCACCTGGCCGACCGCCGCCTCCACGTAGTGGCCGGCGGCTTCCCGGCCGAGCACGATCTCGTTGGGGGCGGCCGGCGGCCACACTCCTGTCGGCGGAGCGGCTGCAGCGGGCGCCGACCCCGCCGGCCGGGCCAGTTCGGCTGATGAAGCCGGGCCGGGGACCGGCACGCTGGCGGTCGCGGGCCCCGCGGTGCCGGCGGACGCCGTGGCCGGGGCGGCAGCCACCGGCACGCCCACCGCCCGGATCTCGGCGGAGCTCCCCGCCAGCGGCAGCTGGGCGTATTCCTCCGGCAGCAGGCCGGGCACCATCAATTCCCGGCCCTGGCGCGTTTCGCTCTCGTGCTTCACCGGCATCCAGCCCTGCGGCCCCCAGGTGAGGCGGCGCTTGCCCACCCAGTACATCACGCCCCAGGGGGTGCGCACGAAGTCGTTGATCTGGGCCTTCAGGTCCAGCTCCTGGCCGCCGTAGGAGAGGGCGCCGACCTTCTTCTCCGTCTGGTTGCCCGCGCTCTCCACCTCCAGGGCGTAGCCCCACTTCCCGGAGGTGTACTTCCCCGACTTGTACAGGTTGATCTTCTGGACCTCGTCGGCGGCCCAGAGCAGGCCCGCCATCAGCGCGGGGAGCGCCAGCGCCATCACGACACGCCTCATCTTCGCCTCCATCCCGGCCGGAATTTCGTCCGGCGTATTGTAATCCAAGGGGTCGCACGGTCCAACGGATTCCTGTGCCGGCGGACACAATACTTTTTCCGGATGTTGGTATAAAATATTGCCAATCCACTGTAGGAACAGGTATGGGATTCTCAAACTCCCCGGCGGAAAGCGGGTTTCGGCGGCGGGGGCATATGTCCCTCTCCGGCGCGTCCCCTCTGCCGGTGTGCCGCAAGGAGGCCTTCATGTCGACGTTCCGCCCCCCCCGCCGCCTCGAATCGAATCCGATCCAGCGATGGAAGCTGCTGCCCGCCGTGTTCCTGGTCGTTGGGGCACTCCTGTTCGCCGCCCCCGGGGACGCGGCGAAGGCGCCGGCGGCCGGCGCCACGGTTGTCTCCAAGAAGGCGGTCACCTTCGTCGAGAGCGCGGCCGCCCTGACGCCCGCCCAGGGGCACGGGGGCGGCGCCGCCACCGACAACTTCTGGCCCTACTTCCTGCCCGGCCAAGGCTGCAACACCGGCCCGATCTTCAACGATCCCTTCGTCGTGGCCTACGCCGGCGAGCACCAGCCGGTGGAATCCTCCGACTGGTGGACCGGCGTCGGCCTCCAGTGGAAGGGCTGGGTCACGGCGGACGCGAATTCGGGCTTCACCAACGCCTTCTACAACGAGCCGTTCGCCCACGCCTTCCTGGACGAGCCGACCACCAACGCCACGCGGCTGCCCCTGCCGACCCACGGCTTCCGCTTCTGGAACCAGCGCGACATGCAGGTGAAGACGAACGAGGAATACAACCTCATCCGCTTCACCCGCGGCAACCTCGCCCCGGCCGCCTCGCCGATCGTGACCGTCGGCCTGAAGGACGTCCACCCCATCCGCGACGCCGGCTTGCAGCCGCCCCAGGCCGCGCCCTGGACCAACGTCACCGTCCGGAACTACTCCGACTGGGGCGTGGTTCTCGGGTACGCCAGCAACGGCAGCGAGCTGACCATCACCCTAGCCAACGGCAGCCCTTTCGCCTGGCTGGAGCGCACCCAGGGCACCGCTCCCTTCCGCGTCTGGGCGGGCACGCCCATCGGCGACGACCTCGGCTCGCTGACCGTCTGGTACAACCAGGGCGGCACCCTCGGCCTGACAGTGACGAACACCGCCCAGGACAACGGGAAGTTCACCAACACCTCCGCCTACGCCCTCTTCGCCGACGCCGGCACGTGGACGCAGACCGACAGCTCCGACCCCATGGCGCACACCAAGCTGTTCGCCAACGACGCGGCCTCCCGGGTGGTGGTGCTGGCCATGCCGCACAACGTGGATCCCGCGGACGCGGCCGCGCTGACCCAGGCGATGACGGAACTCCAGACCTACGCCTGGCAGCGGACCGTCAACACCCGGCTGCACTACCCGCCCATCCCGGGCTCCGACGCCAGCGCCGACATCGGCGGGGCGAGCCTGCCCCTCGGCTACGACGCGGCGGACGCCCGTCTGCGGTTCGTGCTCAAGACGACCGTGGATGACTTCTCGACCCACGGGCCGGGCGGCACGCCGCTGCAACTGCTCTTCCCCCACCACCGCAAGAACATGATCGACGCCGACCGAGAGCACATCCTGACGCGCGACGGGCAACCCGCCTACACCTGGCGGTCGGTCAAGGGCGAGCTGGTCGCCTACGCCGGCAACCGGCTGGTGCAGGAGCTGCCGGTGCGGGGGATCCTGCCCTTCCTACCGAACGTCGGCGTGGACTCGGCCGCCCCCATCGCCGGGCAGGTCCCGGCCGACGACATCTACGACACGATGAAGGCCTGGTTCTACCAGGGGGAGCCCAAGCCCGGCGGCCAGCGCATCCCCGCGTTCGTGCGCGATTTGGGCACCTACATGGTGTACAACTCCAACACGTACTCCCCCGAGCTGGCCGGGATCTTCGAGAACCTGGTCATCGCCGACCAGCTGGCCCAGTCGGCGCGGCTGACCGGTTTCGATGCCGACCTGGGGAAGCCGCGTCCGGCCGTGGCCGCCGAGATCCGCTCCGCCGTGCTGGACGCCCTCCGGGAACTGGTGGGGCGCTGGGGCGACATCTACACCAGCGGGTTCTTCATCTACAACACGGCCTACGACACCCTGCTGCCCTCGCATGACGGGTACGGCTCGGTGCAGAACCTCAACGACCGGCACTTCCACTACGGCTACTTCCTGCGCTCCGCGGCGATCATCGGCCGGTATGACCGGGCCTGGCTGGACGACCACCTCCCGCTCCTCGAAGAACTGGTCCGCGAGGTGGCCAACGCCGACCGGAACAGCGCCCGTTACCCCTTCCTGCGGAACCTCAGCCCCTTCTACGGCCACAGCTGGGCCAACGGGACGGGCAACAACGGGGACGGCAACGACCAGGAGTCCACCAGCGAGGCGGTCAACTTCGCCGCCGGCCTGTTCGACCTCGGCCAGGTCCTGGGCCGCGCCGACTGGCGGGACCTGGGGCTGTACCTCTACGAGCAGGAAATCCAGGGCGCCGAGCAGTACTGGTTCAACCAGGACGCCGACCTCGACCACAGCTCGGGCGCCTTCTACAACGGGAACTGGCCGGACGCCTTCGTCCACTACCAGAAATCCGGGACGGCCCACATCACACCGTTCATCGGCCAGGTTTACCAGAGCAAGGTCACCCGGGAGACCTTTTTCGGCTCCGCCGCCTTCCCGGCGTTCTCGAATTCCCTCCTGATCCACGCCATCCCGCTCAGCGCCTCCAGCCTCTACCTCGGCCGGAATCCGCAGTGGCTGGCCAAGGCATGGGAGGAATACCAGCTGGAATACTCGGAGGATCCCCGCCCGTCCGCCTACGAGGTCATCGTCGCCGGCCTGCAGGCGCAGCTGCCCGGAACCGAGCCGGCCGCGGGCAAGCCGGGCCCCATCGCCGCCCTGACCCGGATCCGCCAGGACCACGAGATCTTCCCGCCGGCACTCAACTCCCAGGGCAAGCACTGGGCCTACACCCTGGCCTGCCTGGGATCGCTGGACACTTCCGTTCACGCGAACATCCCCGCCTATGGGGCATTCCAGCTGGACGGCGCGCGGACCCTCGTCGCCTACAACCCCGGCGGCTCCCCGCTCACGGCGACCTTCAAGGACGCGGCGGGCCAGGTGGTCGGCACCCTCCAGGTGCCGGCGTACTCCATGGCCGCCGGACCGGGCGGCGGTTCCCCGACCACCTTCCGGCCCGCGCTGTCGGCGGCGCCGGGCACCCGCCTGTTCCTGCGCACCGGGGCGGCGTCCAAGACGGACCCTGCCGCCCTGGCGCTGTCCACGGAACCCGGCGCCTGGCTGCCCGCGGAGGGAAGCTATGCCTACCCGGGGAATTTCGACAAGCTGAACCCGTCGCTCGTCGTGGTCCCGAAACGGTCCGATCCGGGCACCGGGGCCACCACGCCACCGGCGAATCCCGCCGAGGTCCGGACCTGGAAGGGCCGGGTCTCCGGCCGCCTCAACACCGACGCCATGACCCGTTTCGCGATCTACACCGACCACAGCCTGTTCCCCGGATGGGAGCGGAATCCCGCCTGCGCGGGCAATACGTTCACGTTCCGCGTCAGCTACGACTTCGATTCGGACGGCATTCCCGAGCGCATCGAGAATTACCCCAACGCCGCCCTCAGCGTGGGCAACACCTTCTCCTACGAGAACAAGCCCACCGAGTACGCCACCAACCTGATCTGGCCGTATCCCGCGCCGCTGGTGGTCATGCTGCTGGACGCGACGGCCAGCGCCCCGTTCCCGGCCGACATCCCCGCGGGCCGGCCGGCCGCCGTGACCCTGGACGTCTGGGGCGGCTCCAACACCCACCCGGCCGTCCTGCACGACGTGCCGGTCTCGGCGGAGTCCAGCCCGTCCCTCGGCCGGGCCTCCTGGATCCAGCCGCCCTACGCGGAGGCGGCCTCCGCCGAGCCGCTGATCTGCCCCCACGTCGCCGGCGCCGGCGACTGGCGGACGCACCTGTACCTGGTCAATCCGGGCGCCGCCGCCGTGACGCCCCACCTGGAAGCGTACAACGCCCAGGGCGCCCTGCTGCAGCAGGCCACCCTGCCCGCCATCCCCCCCCGGGGTGCCTGGAACCAGGACTTGAGCGCCGTCCTGAGCGCCCAGACCCTGGAGGCGTACCCCTGGATCCGGATCCAGTCGGACAGCCCGCTGAAGGGGATGGAGAACATCACCACCGCCGACGGGATGGGCGAAGCCCTGACCCCCCTGGACGCCCCCGTGGCCACCCGCCTGCTCTTCCCAGCCATCTTCTACTTCCCCTGGCCGGGCGGGATGTACACGGGCATCGCCCTGGCGAATCCGAACGCCCAGCCGGCACACATCAGCCTCCAGGCGTACGATTACCTCGGCGGGAAGATCGGCGCGGCCCGGCCGGTCACGATCCCCGGGATGGGCAACACCGCCCAGCTCATCCAGGACCTTTTCCCCACCCCGCAGTACGACCCGATGGCCATCCGCTCCGTGGCCGCCGCGTCCGACCTGCCCCTGGCCGGCATGGAGCTGTTCGGCTACGAAGGGGACCCGGCGGTCGAGGGCCTGGCCCTGGTGCAGCAGTTCCGCCAGTCCATGGGGTCCCACGCCCTCTACTTCCCCCACGTCCCCCCCCGCAACCAGTTCGACACGTTGCTCTCCTTCCTGAACACCGGCAGCGACAAGACCTCGGTGTCGGCCTTCCTGGTCAACGGCACCGACGGCAACAGCGCCCTTGCCAAGGCCTGGATCGACATCGCCCCGATGGATGACGTGGAGGATGACATCTACTTCGTCTGCGGCGGGAATGAGACCACCTCGTTCCCGTTCGAGGTGTACGGCCGGCTGACCTCCGACCGGATGCCCATTTGCGGCGTGGAATTTCTTTTCGCCAAGAACGCCGACGACGAGGAAGATTTCGAGTCTGCGCTGGGGATCGGTTCCGGCTCCAGCCGGCTCTTCTTCCCGGCCGTGGTCCAGCAGGGCTGGAGCGCCGCCCTGCGCCTCCTCGCCCTGGGCAGCAAGACGAGCGTGCCGTATACCGTCACGGCCTATGCCGCCGACGGCACCGAGATCGGCCATGTGGCGGGCACTCTGACCGTGGGCGCGAACAACGCCCGGCCGTTGAAGAAGCATGAGCTGGCGACGGAAATCCCCGGCTGGGGCCAGGCGGCCTGGGTTCTGGTGACCGCGGACGGCCTGGTGGCCGGGGAGCTGTTCATGACCTCGCCCGACGGGCGCCGTTTCGAGGGCTACGCCGGCCTGCAGTGAGATCCGTTCCGGCGGGGGCGGGCGCCTTCCCCGCCTTCGCCCATCCCGAGAGCTCCGAGGTGAGAAGATGCTCGTCCCGACCCTGTTGTTGATCATCTCCGCCGCCGGAGTCCACCTGGCGATCCGCCGGCGCAGCCTGAGCCCGCCCGTCGTGGTGGAAACCGTGCTGCTCTACCTGCTCCTCTTCAGCGCCGGGCTGGGGGGCCTCAACGCCTTCGTCGGACACATCTTCTTCTCCGACCGGATCGCGGCCGGCATCGGCTGGCCTGCCGGCAACCCCTTCCAGCTGGAGGTCGGCATCGGGGACGGCGCCTGGGGCCTGCTCGGCGTCCTGTGCATCTGGCAGCGGGGCCGGTTCTGGCTGGCCACCGGGCTGGGCTGGTCGGTGTTCCTGATCGGGGCCGGCGCCGTCCACCTGCGGGACACCTGGCTGCGCGGGAACCTGGCGCCGTACAACGCCGGGATGATCGTGCCGAACTTCCTGCTGCCGGCGCTGATCCTGGTGTTCCTGGGCTTCTATTGGCGCCAGAACCGCGAGGCGATGCGGGGCAGCCTGCGCTGATCCCGCCGGGGCGGGCGCCGGCACCTGAAATCAAAACGCCGGGGCCCGGAGCCCCGGCGGCGGGAAAACCACTGGATTTGTCGTTGCCGGGATTTCTTCCCCCTTGCGAAATTTGCTCCCCTTGGCTTTATCTGAAGCGGGCGACCGGCCGGAGCCAACTCCAGCCGCGCTCTCTTCCCGCGGAATCGTCGCGAATCCGGTCTACCGGTCTTAGAGAGGCGGGCCGGCCCGAAGATTCAGGTTTTCCGGACTTTTCAATTCGGTAATAAAATTTTTGGAATCAAAGCGTTGGCGCAACGCCGCGGGCAACGGGCCGACGTGGCGCGGTCCCGCCGCCGGTCACGGGGCGCCGGGCTTGCGCAGTTCCAGGTAGAAGGTCCGGCCCGTCTCCGAGCGCTTGACCACCCGGAAGCCGGCCTTCTCCGCCAGGCGGACGTAGTAGACCAGATCGTGCAGCGAGGGCGGCCAGTGCACGCCGTAGCCGGTCTGCACCTCCTTGCCGCCGGGCAGGTGGAAGAGGAACGGGAAGGCGGCGATGTCCTTGCCTTTCTCGAGTTGCTTCGGCAGGATCACGTCCCAAACCAGGAACCGCCCGCCGGGGGCCAGCACCCGCCGGATCTCCTGGAACACCTTGAGGTGGTCGCCCTCGTTGATGTACATCAGCGTGAAGAACGAGGTGGCCACGGGGAAGGTGTTGTCGAGGAACTTCAGGTCGCGGGCGTCCATGACGATCTTGAGCGGGCCGGCCGGAGCGCCCTCCAGCTCCCGCCGGCTGATGTCGATGGCGATGACCTGCCGCGGCCGGATCTGCCCGATCACCCCCTCGCCGCCCCCGCCGATGTCCAGGATGTAGCCGGGCGACTCGATGTCCGGAACGGTCAGCTCCTGCCGCTCGAAGCGGTAGACGCGCCGCTCGTGGGAATCGCCCGCCGGGGGCGGGACGGGGGCCAACCCGCCGGAAGCCGCCCCGGCCGCCAGGGCCAGCAGCGCTGCGAGGAGGATGAGGCGCAGATGCATGGGTAACCCTCCAACGGAATCAGTGTTCGGCTTCCGCCCGGGACTTTGCCCGGCGGGACCAGAAGTAGACCGGGACTCCGGCGGCCACCGTGGCCAGTCCCAGCAGCGACTGCACGGGCCGGGCGTATAGAGTGTACACCAGCATCCAGCCGTTGAGGAGCAGGAATACGGCCGGCGTGAACGGATAGCCCCAGCAGCGGTAGCCCTCCGCCGGCGCCAGGCCCCGGGCCCGGACCACGAACAGGCCGGCCACGGCCAGGCAGGTGCAGGCGCTCAGGGTGAAGCCGATGTAGGTCAGGACGGCCTCGAAGGTGCCGCTCAGGACCAGGGCGATGGCGATGGCGGACTGCAGCCCGACGGCCCGGGCGGGCGCGCCGCGCCGGGTGAGCGGCCGCAGCCAGCGGAAGGCGCGGTGGTCCTCGGCCATGACGCGGGGGATGCGGGAGCCGGACAGGGTCATGCCGCTGACCGACGACAGCAGTGCCAGGGCCAGGATGGCGGACATGATGGACGCGCCGGACGGGCCGAAGATGTGCGCTGCGCTGACGTGGGCCACCTCGAGCACGCCGCGCAGCTCGGCCGCCGGCGCGGTGCGCAGGAAGGTGAGGTTGAGGAGCACGTACAGCGCCGTCACCAGGAGCGTCCCCAGGATCAGGGCGCGGGGCACGTCCCGCCGCGGATTGCGGATCTCGCCGGTGATGTAGGTCGCCGCGTTCCAGCCCGAGTAGGCGAAGAAAACGTAGACCAGTGACACGGCGAACGGGGCGCTGAGGACCTCCCGCAGCAAGCCGGTCCCCGCCGGCGCCGCCAGGGACTGGGGATGCGGCACCCGGAGCCCGCACCCGATCAGCACGAGGATGACCAGGATCTCCAGGGCGGTGACCACGTTCTGGAACATCGCCCCGCGCCGGACGCTGACGGAGTGGATCAGCGCCAGGGCCGCGATGCACCCGACGGCGGTGAGGTCCGGGTGCAGCCCCGGCACGACCCGGCCCAGGTAGCCGGCGAAGGCCTTGGCCGACAGGGCGATGGGGGCGGCGAAGCCCACCGTGGCCGACAGCCAGCCCGCCAGGAAGCCGGCCAGCGGGTGGTAGATGCGGCCCAGGAAGTTGTACTCGCCGCCCGAGCGGGGGTAGACCACGGCCAGCTCGGCGTAGACGGCCGCGCCGGCCAGGGCGATCACCCCGCCCAGCGCCCAGAGCAGCAGGATGGCCGCGGGCGACGACAGGCCGGCCAGCTGGAAGCCGAGGCTGGTGAAGACGCCGGTGCCGATCATGTTGGTGACGATCACCGCCGCCGCCGTCGGGAAGCCCATCACCTTGCGCACGAGGTCGGGAACCGTCGCCATTCGTTACTCCGGAAGAACTGTTCCTTGACGTTCGGTGGTTATACTGTCACATCACCCGATTTGTTCAGCGGAACGGCCTTTCAAGATCGTGGGGGAATCCATTTGCCATTTGCCATTGTCCATTTGTCATTGTTCATTTCAGAGATTCGAGATTGAAATGGGTGATCCGGTTCAGAAATGGCCTTTGGCAAGAATCGGTTTGAAAATGTCAGATGACAAATGGCAATTGGCAAATGAAAAATGGATTGCCTCCCCATCTTCCATTTCTCCCCTGCCTCCGTCCAGTTTGACATTTCCGCTGCCGGCAGCGTAAAATTCCATCGCAAGGCGGATCGACACGGGTCCGGGAGACACCATGACGCGTTCCCTCATCGCACGGGCGGGCACACTGGCAGTCCTGGCCCTGGTCTGCCTGCCCGTCCTGCGGGCCGACGGGCCGGACGAGCTGGCGGCCATCCGCAAGGCCATCGCCGAGCACGGCGCCCGTTGGGTGGCGGCGGACAATCCCCTCTTCCGGCTGTCAACCGAGGACAAGAGGGCGATGCTGACCCAGGCGGTGCCTTCGGCCGCCCCGGGCGATGAATGGTTCGAACCCGACCTGGACCGCGTCCTGCCCGCCGCCCTCGACTGGCGGAACAACGGCGGGAATTACGTCACGCCGGTGCGGAACCAGGGCGACTGCGGGGCGTGCTGGGCCTTCGCCGCAGTGGCCTCCGCTGAGGCCCGCCACGCTTGGCGCAACCGGCTGACCGACCCTGAAATGAATCTCTCAGAGCAGCAGCTGGTCTCTTGTTCTGGTGCAGGAACCTGCCAGATCCCGGGTTATTGTAGTTTGGCTCTCGATTACTTGCAGAACACAGGCGCTGCCGACGAGGCCTGCTTCACATACGCCGCCAACGACCTGGACTGCAAACTCCGCTGCGCCGACTGGGCCGACCGGGCGGTAAGGATCCAGTCGTGGAGTTTGGTAACACAAGAGGATTACACCTCCACCGATGTGATCAAAAACGCTCTGCTTGATGGACCGGTAACTACCTGGTTCCGCGTTTACCAGGACTTCTACGCCTACGGTGGTGGAATCTACCAGCACGTCTGGGGCAGCTACCTTGGCAACCACTTTGTCCTAATCGTAGGCTGGGACGACGCCACTCAGGCTTGGCTGTGCAAGAACAGCTGGGGAACGTACTGGGGGGGCAACGGCGGTTATTTCTGGGCCGCCTTCGCCGGCGCCAACTGCCAGTTCGGCTCCTGGACCATGGCCGCGACGGCCATCCCCGGCGGCGACCTGGACCACGACCTGTCAGTCACGGCGGCCGACCTGGCCATCCTGCGGGACCGGTTGGCCGGAGCCGCCCTGCCCAGCGGCACGCGGCGGGCCGACTGCGACACGGTCACCGACGGCGCGATCAACGCCGCCGACCTGGTGTGGGAGATCCAGAAGCTGAACGGCCGCATACCTTGACCAAATCATCTTCACCGCAAAGGCGCAAAGGGCGCCAAGGGGATCCAATGTTTTGGGATCCAATCCGGCAGGGACAAGAATTTCGATGAAATACAGGCTGAAGCAGGCGGTGCGGTACGACGACCTGGACGCGGGGCTGCACCTGCGGCTGGCGGCGCTGGTGCGCGTCTGCCAGGAGTCGGCCGTGCGCCACTCGGAGCACGCCGGCTACTCCGCCGAGCGCCTGATGGCCGACGGCGTGGCCTGGGTGATGCACAAGCTCGCCGTCGACGTCCGCCGCTACCCCCGCCGCGGCGAGACCCTCGCCGTGACCACCTGGTCGCGCGGCGGGCAGGGCTTCCGGGCGTACCGGGACTTCGTCCTGACCGCGGGCGACGCGCCGGGCGGATCGGCCGCCGGCCCCCAAGCCGCGCCGCCCTCCGGCGAGGTGGTGGCCGTGGCCGCCAGCGAGTGGTTCTTCGTGGACGCCTTGCGCAGCCGGCCGAAGCGCTTCCAGCCGCTCCTGCTGGAGGAGTACACCACTGAAGCCGACCGCGCCCTGGAAGTCGACTTCGAGGCATGGCCCGCCTGGGACGGCGCCGGCGCCGACTTCGAGCTGGAGATCTCCACCCGACGCTCCGACTTCGACAGCAACGGCCACGCCAACCACGCCGCCTACCTGGACTTCCTGGAGACCTTGCTGTGGCGCGCGCCCGCGCCCGCCGGGGGGGACGCCTTCCCACCGGTGCGTTCGGCGCGGCTGACCTTCGCCGGCGCAACGCCGCCGTCGGCCGCCGCGGTGGCCGGCAAGCTCCGGAAGTCGGACGGCGGCGCGCTCTTCCTCATCGCCCACGAGGCCGGCCCGGCCTGCCACGGAAGCATCACCTTCTGACCGTTGGATTCAATCCGATGACAGAGTGCAATCCATTTGCCATTTGTCATTCACCATTTGCCATTGGTCATTTTCCAAACCGGCAGCGAATTCCTCGGCATCCGCGCCTCTGAAATGAAAAATGGCAAATGGCCAATGGTCAATGTCAAATGGATCGCATCAGCCGTTTGACTCTTTCCTTCCTTCGTGCCTTCGAGGTGAGTCTGAAGCTCAGGGGAGGGGGACGTCGAGGGTGAGGACAGCGCTGCGGCCGTCGGCGGCGTACACCAGCACGGAGACCTTCCACGGGCCCGCCGGACGGCCCGATGGCAAAGGGACCTCCACGACGCCTTCCGGGGAGAGGGGGAGCAGAGGCACGAAGAAGGAGTCCGGGTCCTCCGGCGCCGCCGGTTCCGGGCGGGCGGCCGCTCCCGCCGGATTCCTGCCGGACGATGGGGAAAGCAGCTCCCCCTCGGACAGCGAATCGTCCGGGACGTAGGACCCTTGCCCCGCGGGGCGTGGCTCCGCGCCCCGCCGGCCGGGGGAATCCGGCGTCAGCCGGCCCGCGTCTGTCGCGCCGCTCCACAGGCCGCGCGACTGCAGCTCCCGGACGTACTCCGCCCGCCCCGGGAACGGCCCGCCTGACGGCTGACCCAGCCAGCCGTCGCCGCGACACACCACCGACTGGCCCGGCCGGTCCGGGAACGCGGGAGCGGGCACCGCTGGCGGCTCGGGATCGAAAACGAGCGGGCGCCAGGCGGGCGCGGCCGCGGGATCGACGGAGGCGTCCCACCAGACCGCCGCGGCCCCGGCCTGCCCCGCGGAGCTCGGGACGGTTTGACCGCCGCGGCTCTCCCAGCCGTCCACGCGCAGGCGGATGACGGCGGGACCGTCCGGCGGCCCGGCAGCCGGGGCCTCCACCGACAGCGCCAGCGGCGAGTCCGCCCACGGGACGCGGACGGAGAAGTCCCGGAAGTGGAGCCGTCCGGCGCAAACCTGCAGGAGCCGCAGGACGAAGCCGCCCCTCAGCTCCTCCCCGACCGGCAGCGCCACCCGGGCGGCGCTTTCCCGGGGCTTCGTCCAGAAGCTGCGCACGGGCCCGCCGTCGCGGAACACCTCCACCAGGGCGCGGCCGCCGGGGCAGCCCGGTTCCCACGCGGCTTCCAGAGTCCCGCCAGGCCGGACCTCGGGCGTGCCCGCCTCCGCTGGATCCCCGGCGTCGACAGCCGGCGTCACGTCCGTCGGGAGGTCCGCCCGCCCGTTGGGCGCGGCGCAGGCCAGCTGGAACGGCCCGGCCGTTCCCACAGTCGGCAGCACGAACACGCCGGCGAAACCGCCCGACGCATCGGTGATCTCGCTCCGCGAGTCCACTGCCACGCCCCGGCCGTCCAGCAGGGCCACCCGCACCGGCCGGCCCGCCAGCGTCTCCGCGGCGCCGGTCCGCCGGTTGCGGCGGAGGCAGACGGCCCGGAAGCGCACCGCCTGGCCGGGCCGGTAGCGGGAGCGGTCGGGGAAGAACCGCGTCTGTTCGATCCAGTCGGGGACGGCCGGCGCGTTCGCGGTTGTCAGGGCTTCAGCCAGGGTCAGCTCCTCGTCCCCGCGGCGCAGGAGCAGGTGGAACTTCCGGCCCGGCCGCACCCCCGCCACGGCGAAGCATCCCCTGGAATCGGTCGTCGCCGCGGCGAGCACCCGCACCGACTCGCGCCCCTCCACCGCCACGGCCCGGACGGAGACGCCGGGCAGCGGCTCCCCGGTCCGGGCGTCCACCACGCAGCCCGCCGCGCCGTCGGGCCGCGGCGTGCAGACGACGGTCATCCGGCTGACCCAGAACCATCCCGCCTCCAGGTGGGGGGAGCGCTTCCAGTCCGGCTCCGGGCTGATCAGCACCCGGTAGAATCCCGGCCGCAGGGAGGGCAATTCGACCGTCACGCGCCGCGCGTCGAACGCCGCCGGTTCCGGCAGTTCCAGCGACCCGGCGGCCTGGGGGCGGCGGGCCAGCAACCGCTCCACCGAGCGGCGGCCGCCCGCCGAGAACCCGATATCGTGGTATTCCGGCTGGTTGACCCACCGGTCGGGGTAGATCCGGTAGTAGGCGCGGCCGACGTTGCGGTAGCGGACGCGCAGCCGGGCCTCGCCGGGTGCCATCACCGGGTCCGGCTCCAGCGCCAGCTCGTGGGCCGCCAGCCGCCGGGCGCGCTCCCGGCACCGCCGGCCGCCCGGCGAGTCGGGATAGGCGGCGGCGCCCAGCTCCGCCGCAGCCAGCGACTTGCCGAAATCCCCCCGCCTCTCCCAGGCCGCCGACAAGTCCGCACAGGCGGCGGACAGCGCCGTCACGTCCGGGAAATCCCCCAGCAGCTGTTCGAGGTGGCGGATCCAGGCGCCGGCGACACCTTCCTTCCAACCGGTCATCCCTCCGACCGCGCGGAGCCGGCGCAGTTCCCACCCGAGGAAAGCGTCCCGGTCGCCGTCGAGGCTGTGGGCGCCCAGGAGCCAGGCATGGATGCGCAGGATCTTCCACCCGGGGGACGGGTCGGCCGGGTCGTGCCGTTTGACCTCGGCCACGAAGTCCTCCCAGGAGCCGAGCAGCGGGGAATCCGGGCCGACGGCAGGCGTCCCGGCCTTCGCGGGAGCCCCGGCGGCCAATCCTGTGTAGAATTCCACCGCCCACGCCGCCACGCGGTCCAGGAGCGTCGGCAGGCCGGCGTCCGCCTCGGCCGGCTCCGGGAACGCACCGGGCAGGGCGTCGCCCGGGATCCTCATGAGGGCCATCCGTCCGGCGAGGGCGGCCTGGTAAAGGCCGTCGATGCGGCGCAGGAACTCCGGCCGCGTCCAGGACGTGAAATCGGCCGGTGCTTCACCAGTCGTGGGGAAGTTCCGGTCGACAGCGTCGCCGTGCTCGCCCAGATACTCCTCGTAGCGGGCCGCCAGCAGTGCCTGAGCGGCGGGACGGACCGCTTCCGGGGCGCTGCCGGCCTCCGCCTCCAGCCGCCGGACCGCGGCGGGATCCGTCCCGGCCGTCTCCGCGGCTAGCGACCGAAGCCGGGCCACGGGATCGCCCGCGGCCGGCCGGCCGGCCTCCGCCGCGCGGACGGGTCCCCCCTGCTCCGCCCACACGGGGAGCAGCAGCAGGGCCGCGGCCAGGGCAACCAATCGAAGGCGCATGGGGACCCCTCCCAGGGAAACCGACGCGGCGCCATTATACCCGCGCCGCCCGTCGGCGGGAAGCTATCCTTGGCCCCGGCCGATATCTCCGCAACCTCGGCGAATCCATCTTCGTACAATGGCATCAGACAAGAGATAGACAAGTTTGCCTTCCCCCTGCGGGAAGAATGGTCTGAATCCAATAACCTGCGACAACCGGAGGATCCCATGAAGCATCGCACTGTACTGCTCGGGCTGCTGCTGTCCGCCGTCCTGCTGGCCGGGTTCGTCCCCGCCCAGGAGGTGGAGTATCCGCGGGTCAGCCCCAAGGCCGTCCTCACCCAGACCGTCGGCACCACCACGGTGACGGTCACTTACTGCCGCCCCGGCGTCAAGGGCCGCGAGATCTGGGGCAAGCTGGTGCCCTACGGCGAGCCATGGCGCACCGGGGCCAACGAGGCCACCACCATCAATTTCACCGACCCGGTCATGGTGGAAGGCCAGAAGCTCGACGCAGGCACCTACGCCTTCTTCACCATCCCGACCACCGGCGACTGGACCGTAGTCTTCAGCAAGCAGACCGACCTGTGGGGCTCCATGGGCTACAAGCAGGAAATGGACGCCCTGCGCGTGACCGTCAAGCCGGTGGCCAGCCCGCCCGTCGAGTGGATGCAGTTCCTGTTCAGCAACCTCTCCGACACGGGCGCCACGCTGGAGCTGCAGTGGGAGAAACTGTGCGTGCCGGTGAAGTTCACCGTCGACACGCCGGGCAAGATCATGGCCGCCGCCGCCAAGAGCCTCGGCCGGCTGTGGGTTCAGCCCCTGCGCGCCGCCAACTACTGCCTCACCTCCGGCACCAACCTGGAGCAGGGCCTGAAGTGGGCCAACCAGGCCGTGCAGATCCAGGAGAACTACAACACCCTGACGGTGAAGGCACAGCTCCAGGGCAAGCTCGGCCAGAAGGCTGATGCCGTCGCCACCATGGAGAAGGCCGTCCAGATGGGCCTGACCCAGAAGGAGCCGCCCTACAACCTGGCCGACATGCAGAAGCTGCTGGCGGAGTGGAAGAAGTAGGATTGAAGATTACAAGATCTTAAGATTAGAAAATCAAAAACCCCAACCGTTGAAACGTTGGAACGTGGAAACGTTCCAACGTTTTTTTGTCGACAGGAACAACGAAAGATCGCCTCTGGTTCCGGATTTCTCTGCGCCTCTGCACCTCGGCGGGCTCTGCGCGAACTTCTTCATTCGATGACGATTACGAGTACGATTACGATCGACGAGTACGATAGGCCAGAACAGTCAGGGTTCTATCGTCCATGGTCCATCGTCCGTGGTCGGGTTTGCGGTCACCGGTCACCGGTCACCCGTCATCCGGCGATGTTCGATGTCCGTTCGGGCGACGGGCTCGAGAAGGCATGGAAGGCGTAAGACAGGGCGACCACCAGGACGCAGCCGACCACGTTGTACCAGAGGAACGAGATGTCGGTGAAGAAGAAACAGGCCAGCACGCCCGCCTCGGCGATCAGCGCCGCCCAGAACGCCGCCCCGCCGCGGATCCGCTGGCAGTAGAACGCCACCAGGAAAATCCCCAAGATGGTGCCGTAGAAGAGGGAGCCGAGGATGTTCACCGCCTCCACCAACGACCCCAGACGGCTGGCGTACTCGGCGAAGAAGACGGCGAAGCAGCCCCACAGGAACGTGGCCAGGCGCGAGACCCAGACCTCCCGCCGGCCGTCGCCGCCGCCCAGCAGCCGCCGCCAGACATCCACCGTCGTGGCCGCGGCCAGGGCATTCAACTCCCCGGACGACGACGACATGGAGGCGGCGAATACGGCCGCGAGCACCAGCCCCACCAGCCCCGCCGGCAGGAACGTCAGCACGTAGGTCAGGAAGACGTAATTGGTGTCGCTGGGATTGGTTCCCGGGTTGGCGCGCTTCAGGATCCCCACCGCTTGCTCCCGGGCGCCGGTAGCCTTGGCCTCCGCCTGCCGCAGCGCCGCGAGCGCCGCTGCCTCCCGCTCCGGATCGCCGCCGCGGCGGGCCTCCAGCAGCGCCTGCACCCGGGCGGATCGGTCGGCGCAGGCGTGACCGTAGGCGATCTCCGCCTGCCGGTACTCCCCCGCCAGCGGCCCCGAACGGACCTGGGCCACCGGCACCGGGTTGAAGAACACCGGCGGGGCGACGAACTGGTAGAACACGAACACCATGGCGCCCAGCAGCAGGATCAGGAACTGCATCGGCACCTTGA
>CAYPNP010000030.1:0-24137 GCA_964412195.1 uncultured Acidobacteriota bacterium
CCCCACTGCTGCCTCCCGTAGGAGTCTGGACCGTGTCTCAGTTCCAGTGTGGCCGTACACCCTCTCAGGCCGGCTACCCATCGTCGCCTTGGTGAGCCATTACCTCACCAACTAGCTAATGGGCCGCGGACCCCTCCTTCAGCGCCCGAAGGCTTTGAAGCCGACTAATTATTTAGCGGCTCTTCATGCGGTATTAGCCCCGCTTTCGCAGGGTTATCCCCCACTGAAGGGTAGGTTATCCACGTGTTACTCACCCGTTTGCCACTTTACTCATCCCCGAAGGGATTTTCACGTTCGACTTGCATGTGTTAGGCACGCCGCCAGCGTTCATTCTGAGCCAGGATCAAACTCTCCAGTTGATTTTGAACCGTCGAAACGGTTGTTTTCGCTGAAAAGCTTGTCAAGGCTTTTTGGAGCCTTATTCAGAAATTGAACAGGCACGCACATCCTGGTTTTCAAAGATCAAAATATCCGTATTGCCTAGAGGCAATTTTAAATCTTACTAAACGTCTTATTGGGTGTCAAGACCCTTTTTGCGTTTTCCCGACTACCAGCGAGAAATTCCGCATTATACAGAGTCTCAAAGGGTTGTCAAGAGATTTTTTCAGTCGCTTGAAAGATCGTTCCGACAGACGAAGGCGCATTATACGGGTTTAATATCCGAATGCAAGCACTTTTTTTGTTTTTTTATTTTTTTTCCAAAACTCTTCTGCCATCAATGATATAAGCGCCGCTCAGAACGCGCCGGATGGCCTCGGAATAGAGCCGGTGCTCCTCCCGCAGGATCCTCTCCGAGAGCGTCTCCTCGGTGTCGTCGTCCCTCACCGGCACCGCCGCCTGGGCCACGATGGGCCCCGTGTCCATGCCCTCGTCCACGAAATGCACCGTGCAGCCGCTGTACTTCACTCCGTAGGCCAGCGCCTGCTGCTGGGCATGCAGGCCGGAGAACGACGGCAGGAGGGCGGGATGGATGTTGAGGATCCGGTGAGGGAAGCGACGGACAAACGCCGGGCTGAGCAGGCGCATGTAGCCGGCCAGGCAGACCAGGTCCACGGCCTGGCCCTCCAGCAGCCCGGCGATCTCCTCCTCGAAGTCCCGCTTTTTGCGGCCGGCAGGATCGACGAAATAGGCCGGCAAGCCGAGGGCGCGGGCTTTTTCCAGGCCGGGCGCCGCCGCATTGTCGGAGACGACGCAGGCGATGACCGCCGGGAGGGCGCCCTCCTCGATCTGCCGTTGGATCGCCAGGAAATTCGATCCACGGCCGGACAGCAGGATCCCGAGGCGCCCGCTCATCGGAGCACCACCTCCGGGCCGCCGCCCACGACTTCACCGATGCGGAACGCCTCCATGCCGGTGGAATGGACGAGTCCTTCTACCTCGGCGGCATCGCCGGGCGCGGTCATCATGACCATGCCGATTCCCATGTTGAAGACGCGGTACATCTCCGGCTCGGCCACACCGCCCCGGTCGGCCATGAAGGAGAACACGGGCAGCACCGGCCACGAGCCCCGCCGGATGGCGACGCCGCAGCCGGCCGGCAGGACGCGGGGGATGTTCTCCAGCAGGCCGCCGCCGGTGATGTGCGCCAGGCCGTGCACGAGTTTCCGCTCCAGGCACGGCCAGACTGCCTGAAGGTAGCCGCGGTGCGGCTTGAGCAGCTCTCCGGCTACGGTCGCGCCCAGCTCCTCCACGAAGGAGCCCGGCCCCAGCCCCAGGTGCTGGAAGAAGATCTTCCGGGCCAGGGAATAGCCGTTCGTGTGCAGCCCGGCGGAGGGCAGTCCCAGCACCACATCGCCCGGCCGGATGGAC
Organism: uncultured Acidobacteriota bacterium; assembly: GCA_964412195.1. Classification (GTDB taxonomy): domain Bacteria; phylum Acidobacteriota; class JAAYUB01; order JAAYUB01; family JAAYUB01; genus CAYPNP01. The sequence continues at coordinate 1,810 of CAYPNP010000030.1, forward strand.
GCCCCGTCGAGGATGGCCGACTTTTCGACCAGACCCACGATGAAACCGGCCAGGTCGTACTCGCCGGCCGGATAGAAGTCCGGCATCTCCGCCGTCTCGCCGCCGACGAGGGCGCAGCCGAATTCCCGGCATGCCCGCACCAGCCCCTCGACCACGGCGCCCACCACATCCGGCTGGAGGACCCCGGTGGCCAGGTAATCCAGGAAAAAAAGCGGGCGAGCGCCCTGGACCAGGATGTCGTTCACGCAGTGGGCCACCAGGTCGTAGCCGACGGTGTCGTGGATACCGGTGGCGAACGCGACCTTCAGCTTGGTGCCCACGCCGTCGGCGCTGCTCACCAGGACCGGCTCGCGGGCATCCTCGGGCTTCAGCTGGAACAGGCCGCCGAAGAGGCCGATCTCGGACAGCACCCGCGGGTTGAAGGTCTGCCGCACCATCTCCTTGATGCGGGCCTTGGCCCGGTTGGCCGCGTCGATGTCGACGCCGGAACCGGCGTACGTGAGGCGCTCAGGTCTGTTCATGGATCCCCCAGGATGAGTTGATGCGTTCCGCGAGCGAAACGCGGCAATTATAAATGGTACGCCGACGCAAGGCAAGCGGACCGGCGGGCGCCGCCCGTCCCGTGGAAAGAGGTTCCTTTCATTCGACCGACTCTGGTAGAATGCCCCTTCAAAGGCCAGCCAGGAGGGTTCATGCCCACATTGCTCATCCACGGCGGCACCCTGATCGATCCCGGTGCGGGACCGGAACGGCGGGCCAACCTCCTCGCCCGGGACGGCCGGATCGTCGAGGTCACCGACGGGCTGCCATCGGCCGATGCGGCCGTCGATGCCGGCGGGGCGTTCGTCTGCCCCGGCTTCGTGGACCTTCACGTCCACCTGCGCGAGCCCGGATTCGAACACAAGGAAACCATCGAGACCGGCCTCCGGGCCGCTGCCCGGGGAGGATTCACCGCCGTGGCGCCCATGCCCAACACGCAGCCGGTGTGCGACAATCCCCGGACGCTGCAGTGGATCATCGACCGGGCGCGGGCGGCCGGAGGGGTGCGGGTGTACCCGATCGCCGCCATCACCCGGGGCAGCCGCGGGAGCGAGCTGGCTGACCTCGTGGCCATGGCCGCCCTCGGCTGCCGGATGTTTTCCAACGACGGGCAGCCGGTGGACGACGCCGAGACCATGCTGCGGGCCATGGCCCTGGTGCGCAGGCTCGGCGGGGTCATCACCGACCACTGCGAGGACCGGTCGCTAACGCGGGGCGGGGTCATGCACGAGGGCGCCCAGGCCGAGCAATGGGGATTGCCCGCCCAGTCCCCCCTGTCTGAGGAAGTCCACATCGCCCGAGACATCCTGCTGGCGGAACAGACCGGCTGCCGGCTGCATATCGCCCACCTGTCCACGGCCCGCGGGTTGGACCTGCTCCGTTGGGCCAAGGGCCGGGGTGTGCCCGTCACGGCCGAGGCGACCCCCCACCATTTCAGCCTCAGCGTGGACGACATGCCCGGCCCGGATCCCGACTTCAAGATGAACCCGCCCCTCCGGTCGAGGGAGGATGTCCGTTCCCTGCTGGAGGGCCTCTCCCGCGGCGACATCGACGCCATCGCGACCGACCACGCCCCTCACGCCCCGGAGGAGAAGCAGCGGGGATTTCTGCAGGCGCCCTTCGGGATCGTCGGCCTCGAGACCGCCGTCCCCCTGATCATGGACCGGCTGTACCACGCCGGGGTGATGAGCATGGCCCAGATCGTGGCGGCCTGCGCCGTCCGGCCCGCCCGGATCCTGGGCGCGGAACCGCGCAGCCTGGCGCCCGGATCGGCGGCCCACCTCACCGTGATCGACCCGGCACAGGAGACGACCGTCGACCGGGATGGTTTCGCCTCCCGATCCCGGAACACCCCCTTCGCAGGATGGCGCCTCCGGGGCGCCGTCCGGGCCACCATCGTGGACGGAGCGATCGTCTTCGGGCATAATTTCTGAAACTCGCTTCTTCCGGAAGCGTAGACTGAGTGGACCGGGAAGGTTATGCAGGAGTTCGAGCAGCACGCAATCAACCGGATCCTGAGTGGTGACAGCAGTGCATTCGCCGACCTGGTCAAGCGGTACGAGCGGTCGATCATCAACTATATCTACCGCTACATCCTCAACTACGAGGAAGCTTTGGATATCGCCCAGGAAGTCTTCGTGAAAGCCTACTACGCGATCGAGACCTATAACAACGCGTTCCGGTTCTCGACCTGGTTGTACCGCATTGCCCGGAATACGGCGATCGACTCGCTGCGCAAGAAGCAGCTGAACGTCCGCTCTCTCGACGAGCCCCAGGCGCTCAAGGACAAGGAGGTCGGGCTGCAACTGCCGACCGAGGACGACTCCCCGGAGGATCGCCTGCGCAACCGGGAGTTCGTGCAGCAGTTCCACGAGGCGGTGCAGTCGCTACCGCAGGAGTATCGCGAAGTGATCACTCTGCGGCACATCAACCAGTGCTCCTACCTGGAGATCGCCGATATCTGCGAGATCCCGATCGGCACCGTCAAGAACCGGATTTTCAGGGGACGCGAGTTGCTCCGGAAAAAGCTGGAGGGCAAGATTCTATGAACCCGATTTGTTCCGAGTTGAACGTGATCCAGTACATCGAGAAGGAGCTGCCGGAAACCGAAATGCTCCAGATGGAGAAGCATTTCGCCCACTGCGACACCTGCCGCCGGCTGCTCGCCCAGCACCGGCTGGTCCGCCTCAGCCTCATCCACGCTTCCGCCATCCTGCCGCCGCTGGATTTCACCAACGGCGTGCTGGCCCAGGTCCCATCCCCCTTCCACCGCCTCCTGAAGACGACCCGGGAGAAGACCATCGCCGCCGCGGCGGCGATCACGCTGGCGGCGCTCGGCTCTTTCTCCTACCTCGCCGGCTTGCAAACCCAGGCCTTGGGCGAGGTCCTGTCGCTCCGGTGGTGGAACAACATTTTCCTCCAGAGCTTTTCCATGGTGACGGATACCCTCCGCCTACTGCTGACCCTCGTGCGCCTGATGATGTCCGTCGGCCTGTTCGTGATCGAAGGCCTGCTCTTCGTCCTGAACGCCCTCGGCCGACTGGTGGTCTTCTCGCCCCAGGGCCTGACCGCCCTCCTTGTCGTGGTCTCGGTTTTCCTGGTCACCCTGGGCCTGACGACGCGGCGGCCTCACCCACTCCCGCTGAAGACGGCCCGTACGGGACGGTCATGAGATTCCCCCTCGGTTCCCTCGGAATCCTGCTCTGCGCCTGCCTGGCGTCCGCGCAATCCCGCCCGGTCGTAGTCGAACAGGGCGAGACGGCCCGGGACATCGTGGTCTCCATCTCCAATCCCGTCATCATCCGCGGCGCCGCCGAGCAGGGGGTGTTCACCGCCGGCGCCAACCTCACGATCAGCGGCACGGTGCAGGGCGACGTCGCGGTGATCGGGGGGGAGCTGGACCTCCTCGGCACCGCCCAGATCCACGGCAACATCTTCCTGGTGGGGAGCACCCAGCATGTCAGCCCCGGAGCGACGATCGAGGGCAAGCTGCTCAGCATCCCCTTCCTGGGGGAAGAGGCGCACAAGATCTTCAACAGTCCCGCCGCATTCCTGTTTTCATACACCTATGACTTCAAGTTCATCGCCTCCCGGATCTTCGCCTCGCTGCTGCTCTTCCTGCTGTCCCTGGCGACCGTCAAGATCTTCCCGGCGCACGTGAGCTACGCCTGCGGTCGGATGAAGCAGGAGCCCGGGTACACGGCGGGCATGGGCGTCCTCGGCCTGACCGGGGCCATCGTGGCCCTCCTCGTCGCCCTGGCGCTCTGCCTGGTGCTGATCGGGCTGCCCATCCTGCTTCTGGTGATCCTGGCCCTGGCGGCCGCGTGGATCTTCGGGATGGTGGTGGTGTTCTACACCGTGGGAGAATGGATCCTGCGCCTGTTGAAGCGCAAGTCCCCCTCCCCCCTGTGGGGCCTGATCCTGGCCATCGGGCTCTGGACCCTGGTGAAGTTCCTCCCCGGCGTGTCCCTGCTGATCCATTTGGCCGCGACGGTGATGGCGCTGGGCATCACCCTGACGACCCGTTTCGGCACCGGCATCCCCTGGTTCCAGCGCCGCCGCCGCACCGCCCCGGCGCACGTCACCTAGCGCCGCTCCTTCAACGGCGGGCGCCGAAGATCGCCGTCCCGACCCGCACCAGCGTCGCCCCCTCCTGGATCGCCACGTCGAAATCGTGGCTCATGCCCATGGACAGCTCCCGGAGAGGCAGCTTCCCACCGAAACGCCCGGCCATCTCGTCGCGGATCTGCCGGAGCCGCCGGAAATACGGCCGCACTTCCGCCGGATCCTCCCGATAGGGCGGGATCGTCATGAAGCCTTCCACGGCCAGGTGCGGCAGGGAACAAGCGGCCTCCAGGAGGAGCGGCACGTCCGCCTCGGCACAGCCGGACTTGGAGGCCTCGCCCCCAAGATTGACTTCCAGGAGTACCCGGAGGCGCCGGCCGGTCTCCCCGCAGCGCCGGTCCAACCGATGCAGCAGGTCCAGCCGGTCCACCGAATGGACCGCCTCGAACAGCTCGACCGCCCGGTTCACCTTGTTGGACTGCAGATGGCCGATCAGGTGCCAGCGGAAGACGTCCGGCCCCGGCAGGAGAGGCTGCTTGGCCTGGGCCTCCTGGACCCTGTTCTCCCCCAGCACCACCGGACCGATGGGCTGGAGCCCGGCGATCACCTCGGGGGGCACCGTCTTGCTGACTGCCACCAGTGTGATTCCCGCCGGATCCCGGCCGGCCGCCCCGGCAGCCTCCCGGATCCGGCGGACCACCTCCAGGTATCTTTCCCGGACCGCCTCCACACGGGCCTCCTTGTCGGATTCCACTCGATTATAGGATTGCTCCCCCCCGGTGTAAAGCAACTCCGGTTGCAGCCCGCCCACCGCTGGGGTAAGATAGGAGTCGCGCTGAGTTCAGCGACACCCGGACGCCCGTGCGCGGCAGGACCATGGCCGAACGGAACGGAATCTTCATCACCCTGGAAGGGGTCGAGGGCTGCGGCAAGACCACCCAGATCGGCCTGCTGACGCAGTGGTTCGACCAGCTCGCGCTGCCCTACGTCCTGACCCGGGAACCCGGGGGGACGCCTTTCGGCCAGCAGGTCCGGCAGGTGCTGCTGGACGCGCAGGGACCGGCCCGCCAGCCCCTGGCGGAACTCCTGCTGTATCTGGCCGACCGCTACCAGGACCTGCACGAACGCATCCTCCCGGCCCTGGCGGAAGGCAAGCTGGTGCTGTGCGACCGCTACCACGACGCCACCCTGGCCTACCAGGGCTTCGCCCGCGGGATCCCCCTGGAGGTCATCGCCCACGTCGCCGCCGCGCTGGACATCCGCTCCCCCGATCTGACCCTGCTGCTGGACATCGCCCCGGAACGCTCCCTCGCCCGGGCCATCCAGCGCAACCAGGCGTCCGCCAGCGCGGGCCAAGAGGGCCGGTTCGAGGCGGAGGCGCTGGTTTTCCACCGGCAGGTCCGGGCGGGGTACCTACGGCTGGCCGCGCGGGAGCCCGCCCGTTTCCTCGTGATCGACGCCGATCGCCCGCCGGAGGCCGTCTTCCGCGACATCCGCCGGTCGCTGGCCCCGCGCCTGGCCGGCCGGTTCCCCGGAGTCGCGACAGCATGACCCCCTTCATCGGCAACAAGCCGATCCGCCTGCTGCTGGCCCGGAGCCAGCGGCGCGACACCCTCCACCACGCCTATATCTTCAGCGGGCCGGAAGGCGTCGGCAAGAAGCGTTTGGCGATGGACCTCGCCCGAAGCCTGAACTGCGCCCAGGGAACCGGCAACCTGGAGTCTTGCGGCGTCTGCCCCTCCTGCCACAAGATCGACTCCGGCAACCACCCGGACGTCCAGCTGATCGAACCCGAGACCAAGGTGTTCCGGGTCGACCAGGTCCGGCAGCTGATCCAGGACATCTCCTACCGGCCTTTCGAGGGCCGGCGCCGCGTGTTTGTCCTGGACGAGGCCGACCGGATGAACGACGAGGCGGCCAACTGCCTGCTGAAAACGCTGGAGGAGCCCCCCGAGCAGAACATCCTGATCCTGCTCACGACCAACCTCTACGCCCTGCTGCCCACCATCCGCTCCCGCTGCCAGGTCCTGAAGTTCCACTCGATCCACCCCCGAGAGATCGAGGAATTCCTTCGCGCCTCCGTGGGGCGGACGGCCGACGAAGCCGCCAAGGCGGCCCGCCTCAGCCAAGGGAGCCTCGGCGTGGCCCTGTCCCTGGACATGTCCGCCGCGGCCGCCCTGCAGGCCTCGGCCTTCCGGCTCCTCCAGCTGCTCACCCAGGCGGACGACGCCGCGCTGATGGAGACGCTGGCGGAGATCCTCAACCAGCCCGACCACCTGGACCTCTTCCTGCAAATTCTGATTTCCATTCTGCGCGATTTGGTTATAATGGACCTCTTTCGGGACCGGGAGCACATCCTCTACTACGATTTCCTGGATACCCTGAAGGCGTTGCGCTACGATCTTTCGCCCGTGATCATCGAGAGGATCCTCCACGATATCGAGGAGCTTTACCGGAAACGGCATCTGAACATCAAGATGGACATATATCTCCAGAACATCCTCCTGAAGAGCCGGGCCACCATCCTGCGGAGGCAACAGGCATGATGCAGCTCACCCAAGTGCGGATCGAAGACTGCTGCCGGGCGGTCCTTTCCCTGGCGGAAGACCTGCCCCTCCGCAAGGGCGACGCCTGCATCATCCACACCGAGCGCGGGGTCGAGATGGGGACCGTCGTTCACGTCTCCCCGATGCCGGAGGGCGACTCTGGGAACGGCCAGTACCCCCGCGTCCTCCGGAAAGCCAACGCGAAGGACATCTCCCAATTCGAAAGGAAACGTTTCCGGGAGGCCCGCGCCCGCGAGGTTTGCCAGCAGCTGGTCCAGAAGCACAAGCTGGTCCTGAAGCTGACCCGGGTGGAATTCCTCTTCGACGGCAGCAAGGTGATCTTCTACTACACCGCTGACGGCAGGGTGGATTTCCGCGGGCTGGTCAAGGACCTGGCGTCGGCGCTCAAAACCCGGATCGAGATGCGCCAGATCGGGGTTCGAGACGAGGCTAAGCTCCTGGGCGGCATCGGCTGCTGCGGCCTGCCCCTCTGCTGCTCCACCTGGATCCAGAAGTTCTACCCCGTCTCCATCAAGACCGCCAAGCGGCAGTGCCTGAACCTCAATCCCTCCCGCCTCTCGGGAGTGTGCGGCCGGCTGATGTGCTGCCTGATGTACGAGCGGGACACGGCTACGCCCGCGGCGGCCTCCGCCGCGGAAGACGCCTCGGACGATTCCATCGAGGCTTTCCAATCGGAGGAAGTGCCTCCGGAATCCTGATTCCGGCCTGTCTCCGTCCCCGGCTTTTTGCTTGAAAAATGTGCAGGGGTATAGTAACATCCCCCGCAATTGAAGGTTTCTATCCACCTGACACTCTACCCAAGAGTAGCCCGTAGAAAAACTTCGCAGGTTGGATATCAGGAGTTGCCATGGTCAATCGAAAGCTCATTCGCCCGTCCCTTTCGGACATGCCTTCTTCCGTCTCCAAGTTCCAGGCGCCCGGCCGGAAGCGGGTCCCGCCCGAGCAGACCCATGCCGAGAATTTTTACTACGTCAAGCAGATGAACAACAAGACGTCGATGATCCTCCGCCTCACCAACGGCGAGGAACTCCGGGGATACATCGAGTGGTACGACCGGGACTGCATCAAGCTGAACCGGGAGCAGGGGCCCAACCTGCTGGTGTACAAGAGCAGCATCGTCTACATGTACAAGCAGGACGAGGTGGCCGGCGAGGAGGGCGACGAATCCTCGGGCCGGCGCCACTTCCGGCGGAAACATGAGACCGAGGATTCCCCCGACGACATCCCCTCCCTGTAACCATGCATAGAATCGCCATCTCCATGGGTGACCCCGCGGGCATCGGCCCGGAGGTCATCCTGAAGGCGTTGGCCGAGCGTCCTACGGCCGAGTCCGGCATTTTCTTCGTCTTCGGCGACGCGTCCACGCTCTACGAAAGCAGCCGGGCGTCGGGCCTGCCCTTCCACTGGCCGGTGATCTCGCTGGATTCGTTCCGCCAGCACGCCCCGGGCGAGAGCTGCGTCGTCGACCTCGCCAACGTCCACGGCCGCCTCTCCCTGGGGACGGAACGGGCCGATTACGGCCGGGCCGCCATGGAGTACATCGAAGCGGCGGTCTACTTCTGCATGGACGGGACCGTCGAAGCCCTCGTGACGGCCCCCATCAACAAGAAATCCATCCACCTGGCCGGCTTCGACTTCCCGGGCCACACCGAGTTCCTGGCAACCCTGACCGGCACCCAGCAATTCGCCATGTCCTTCCACGCCGGCAATATCTGGACCGTGCTGACCACCACGCACATGCCCCTGAGCGAGGCGCTGAAGCGGATCCAGAAGGACCACCTCGTCGACATCATCCAGCTGGCCTACCGGGAGCTGCGGCCGTTCGTGCCGAACCCGGTGATCGCCGTGGCTTCCGTCAACCCGCACGGCGCCGAGGGCGGGCTCTTCGGCATCGAGGAGAGCATGGAGATCGCCCCGGCCATCGAGGAGTGCCGGGAGGCGGACATCCCGGTGTGCGGCCCCTACTCCGCCGACACCATCTATCTGAGGGCGCTCAAGGGGGAGTTTCCCATCGTCGTCACCCACTACCACGACCAGGGGATGATCCCGGTCAAGCTGATGTCCTTCGGAAAGGCGGTCAACATCACCCTCGGCCTGCCGTTCCTGCGCACCTCGGTGGACCACGGGACGGCCTTCGACATCGCCGGGCGCGGCGTCGCCTCCCCCGAAAGCATGCTGGAAACTCTCCGCCTCACCCTCGAGCTGCTCCGCCAGCGGGATCGCCTCGGTCGATAACCCCGATCATCTTCATCTGACGCGGCTGCCTGTGCCGCGGGATCCGCAGCGCCCGGGCCGCCGTCCGGCGGTCGCCCGGACGACGGGAGAGCGGAGGCACCCCGGTCAGCACCAGATGCAGGCATGTGTCCAGCGCGCCTCCGCGGCTGATCCCCCAGGTAATTTGATCGCCCGGCGACCGGATGGTAAATCGATTCAGCGGTCCCGGACATCCAACCCAGAACGGCATTCCGGAATGCTCGGGCCGAAAAGGAGCCTCGAATGAGCCCAACCAGTCTGCGAACACTCCTGTTGTGCCTCGGCTGGATCGCCATCATCTCCTTGACGGGGATTACGGCCCAGAGCCCGCCCGACACTCCCGAGGAGGCACTGGTGGCAACGGCCCTGGAGCACAATCCCGGCCTGCGCGCCCAGCGGCAGAAAATCGAGGCGATGACGCTGGTGCCGGTTCAAGCCAGCGCCCTGCCGGACCCGACCGCCGAACTGGAACTGATGAATTTCGAGATCCCCTATTTCAAGCCCTGGGACGCCTTCGGTTCGATGATCAATTTGAACTACTCCCAGATGCTCCCGGCCGCGGGCAAACGGCGGGCCGCCGGCGAGGAAGCCCGGCGGGAGGTCGAAATGGAAGAATCCCGGCTGGCTGTCATGGAGAGCGAAATCCGGGGTCAAATCCTGGCGGCTGCGTACCGCGTGGCAACCATGGAGAAACTGCTGAAGATCAAGGACGAGATCCAGCAGGCCCTAGAAGCCTCAGCCCAGACGGCCGCGGCCGCCTACTCCGTCGGCCGGGGCAACCAGGCCGACGTCCTCCTGGCCCAGGCGGAGATCACCCGCATCCCCATCGAGCGCCAGGACCTGTTCCGGCAGCGGGAAGTTGCCCTGGCCCAGCTGGACAGCCTGCTGGGTGAAACCGCCGACCGGGAACTCCTGAGCCGGATCCGATTGCCTGAGCCGGCCCCCCTTCCGCCGCTCGATGGTCTGATGAAGAACCTGGAGGAAAAAGCGCCGGAGATCCAGGTGGCCCGCACCGGCGAGTACGTCCAGGAGGGCCGGGTGGAAGTGGCCAAGAAAAATTTCAAGCCGGACTGGATGCTCGGCGCCGGCGTCCGGATCCGCGACATGAGCATGGGGGGCGGCACGTTCCTGACTTTTCGCCTCGGATTCACCCTCCCGTTCCTGCATCATCGCGACCGCTACGTGCCCGCGCTGGAGGAAGCCCTCCGCATGCGGGACAGCACCCAGTCGGAAACCCGCCAGACCGTTGTCTCGTCCAGGTACAAGCTCGTGGCGGCTTACGAATCGGCCGTCCGCAGCCTGCGCACCTATGAGCTGTACCGGGACGGCCTGCTGCTCCAGTCGCGCCTGGCCTACGAATCCACCCTGGCTGCCTACAGCGCGCAGAAAGCGGACTTCAACGCCCTGATCCAGACCTTGACCGGCTTCTACCAGAACCAGAGCGATCAGCTCTTGGCCCAAGACGATTACCAGGAGGCCCGGGCAATGATGGAGGCCATTCTGGGCCAGCCTGTCATCGCCGCAATCGGTCCTGAAAATCCGAAGCCTCCGGGCATTCCGGGCGAACCGATCAGGAACCACACGGAGTGAACACCATGAAGAGAAGCCTCTGCCTCCGGCATGTATCCTCCGACTCAAGCAATACGTGGACCCTGCCGGCCCTGGCCGGAGCGGCCATTCTGATCCTCGCCCTGGCTTCGGCCGGCTGTTCGAAAAGTTCCGGCGAAGCCACCCTGTACCATTGCCCCATGCACCCCACGGTGGTCTCGGACAAGCCCGGCGACTGCCCCATCTGTGGGATGAAGCTGGTGCCCATTGAGAAAGGACAAAGCCCGGATGGTGGTGCCACGCCGCCACCCGCTTCCGGGAAGACCATCTATTTTTGTCCCATGCATCCGGAGGTGACCTCCGACAAACCGGGGAAGTGTCCCAAGTGCGGGATGAACCTGGAGCTGAAGTCCGCCACTCCCGAGGGCACCCCGCCGGCCTCGGCAGCGCCCGCGAAGCAGATCATGTACCGGTCGACGATGAATCCCAGCGAGGTCAGCGACAAGCCCGGCAAGGACTCCATGGGAATGGAGATGGTCCCGTTCGAGGTGGAGACCGCGGCGGCCCCTTCTCCCCAAGGGCTCGCGCCCGTGTCGATACCACCGGAAATCCAGCAGCGCATGGGGATGACCTTCGGGACGGTGGAGCGGCGGCCCCTCTGGCGGGAGACCCGGACCTCGGCCCGGATCGCTCCCGACGAGACCCGGTTGTACCATGTCACCACCAAGTTCGAGGGCTGGGTGGACACGCTCTACGTAGACGTGACCGGCCAGTACGTCCGCAAGGGCGACCCGCTGCTGACCATCTACAGCCCGGAGCTGGTGGCCTCCCAGCAGGAACTCCTCACGACGCTGGCGATGTCCCGCAGCTTGGAGAAAAGCCCCATCGAAAGCGTGTCGAAAGGCGGGCTGGATCTGCTGGCGGCGGCGCGCCGCCGGCTCAAGCTGTGGGACGTCAGCGACACCCAGATCGCCGAAATCGAGCAGACCGGGAAGATCCTCCAGTTCGTCACCCTGTACGCCCCGGCCTCGGGCTACGTCTTTCAGAAGGAGGTTGTCGCCGGTCACCGGGCCATGCCGGGGGAGGTGCTGATGGAAATCGCCGATCTGTCGAGCGTCTGGGGAGAAGCCGACATCTATGAGTCCGACATCCCCTACGTCAAGATCGGGATGCGGGTCGACATCGACCTGCCGTACTGGCCGGGGCAAATCTTCCAGGGCCGGATCCGCTTCCTGGATCCCCAGCTGGATCCCCAGACCCGGACCATGCGGGCCCGCCTGGACATCGCCAATCCCGGCCTCACCCTCAAGCCAGGCATGTACGCCGACGCCCACCTCAAGTTCAGCCTCGGTGAAAAGCTGGTGGTGCCGGGAGATGCCCTGTTGCGGACGGGGGAGCGAACGATCGCCTTCCGAAAGACCGGCAGGGGAACGCTGGAGCCGGTCGAGGTGTCCACCGGCTTCCGCAGCGACAATGTCTTCGAAGTCCTTTCGGGCCTGAAGGCAGGCGACCAGGTGGTGACATCGGCCAACTTCCTCATCGATTCCGAATCCTCCCTGCGCGCGGCCCTGCAGGCGGTCGCCGGGACCAGGTAGGCCCGGCCATGGTCCGCCGCATCATCGAATTCGCCGCCACGAACCGGGTGCTGATGATCCTGCTGGTGGGTGCCGCGGTGGCCTATGCGTACTATGCCCTGCAGAACATCCCGCTGGACGCCATCCCCGACCTCAGCGACACGCAGGTCATCATCTACTCCCGCTGGGACCGCAGCCCCGACATCTTGGAAGACCAGGTCACCTACCCCATCGTCACCGCCCTCCTGGGCGCCCCCAGGATCAAGGCCATCCGGGGATTCTCCGATTTCGGCTTCTCGTATGTCTACGTGATTTTCCAGGACGGCACGGACATCTACTGGGCCCGGAGCCGTGTCCTGGAGTACTTGTCGAAGATCCAGGGGAACCTGCCGGCGGGCGTGAAGACGGAATTGGGGCCGGACGCCACCGGCGTGGGCTGGGTGTTCCAGTACACCCTGGTGGACAAATCCGGCACCCACAACCTGGCCGAGTTGCGCTCTTATCAGGACTGGTACCTGCGCTACGCCCTGCAGAGCGTGCCGGGGGTGGCCGAGGTGGCCGGCATCGGCGGCTTCCAGAAGCAGTACCAGGTCACTATCGATCCCAACCGGCTCCAGAGTTACAACCTGTCCATCCTGGAGGTGGCCGAGGCCATCCGTCGCAGCAACAACGAGGTGGGTGGACGGCTGCTGGAGTGGTCCGGCACGGAGTACATGGTGCGCGGCCGGGGGTACGTGAAGAGCACCGATGACCTGGGCAAGGTGGTGGTCAAGGCCGCGCAGGGCACGCCGGTCCTGCTCCGGGACGTGGCGGACATCTCGCTGGGCCCCCAGATCCGGCGAGGCATTGTGGACCTCAACGGCAACGGCGACACCGTGGGCGGCATCGTGGTGATGCGCCACGGCGAGAACGCCCTCAACGTCATCAACCTCGTCAAAGGCAAACTGGCGGAACTGAAGGCCTCGTTGCCCAAGGGGGTCGAGGTCGTCACCACCTACGACCGATCCGAACTCATCCAACGGTCCATCGACAACCTCAAGGAAGAGCTGCTGCTGGAGATGATCATCGTCAGCATCGTCATCCTCTTCTTCCTCTGGCACTTTCCATCGGCCATGGTCCCCATCATCACTATCCCCATCTCCGTGGTCCTCGCGTTCATCCCGATGTATCTCTGGGGCATCTCCTCCAACATTATGAGCCTGGCGGGCATCGCCATATCCATCGGCGTCCTGGTGGACGGCGCCATCGTGGAGGTGGAGAACGCCTACAAGAAGCTGGAGCTCTGGCAGGAAGGCGGCCGCGTGGGCGACTTCCACGCCATCCGCCTGGAGGCCCTGCTGGAGGTCGGCCCGTCCGTGTTTTTCTCCCTGCTGGTGATCGCCGTGTCCTTCCTGCCGGTGTTCACCCTGGTCGACCAGGAAGGGCGCCTCTTCAAGCCGCTGGCCTACACCAAGACCCTGGCCATCGCCCTGGCGGCCCTGCTGGCGGTGACTCTGGATCCGGCGGTGCGGATGCTTTTCACCCGCATGGATCCCTTCCGGTTCAAACCCCGCTTCCTCGCCCGGATTTTCACCGGGCTCTTCGTGGGGAAGTACTACCCCGAGGAGAAGCACCCGGTCAGCCGGGTGCTGTTCTGGCTCTACGAAAAACCCTGCCGGCTGGTGCTGCGGTACCCGAAGACCGTGATCGCCCTCGCTTTGCTGATCGTGGCCAGCACCGTGCCCGTCTACCTGAGGCTGGGCAGCGAGTTCATGCCGCCACTCAACGAGGGGGTCATCCTGTACATGCCCACCACGCTGCCGGGCATTTCCGTCACCGAAGCGCAGAACCTGCTGGTGATGGAAGACCGGATCCTGAAGTCCTTCCCGGAGGTGGTTTCGGTCTGGGGCAAGGCCGGACGGGCGGAAACGTCGACCGACCCCGCGCCGTTTTCCATGATGGAGACAACCATTGTCCTCAAACCCATGTCCGAATGGCGGCGCAAGGATCGCTGGTACTCCTCCTGGGCGCCCGGGTTCCTGCAGGCGATCCTCCGGCACTTCTGGCCCGACCGGATTTCCTGGGAGGAGCTCACCGCCGAGATGGACCGGGCCCTGCAGATCCCGGGCAACTCCAACGCCTGGACCATGCCCATCAAGGGCCGCATCGACATGCTGACCACCGGCGTGCGCACCCCCATCGGGATCAAGGTGCTGGGCGCGGACCTGAAGGAGGTCCAGCGCATCGGCGAGCGTCTGGAGCAGATCCTCAAGCCCGTCCCCGGCACGCGCAGCGTGTTCGCCGAGCGGACCGCCGGCGGCTATTACGTCGACTTCGTCCCCCGGCGGGAGGAGATGGCCCGGTATGGTTTGACCCTGGAGGATGTGCAGCAGGTGATCATGAGCGCCATCGGCGGCGAAACGGTCACCACGACGGTGGAGGGGAGGGAGCGCTACACCGTGAACCTGCGCTATCCCCGCGACCTGCGGGCCAACCTGGACCAGCTGGCGCGGGTCCTGGTGCCCACCCCCATGGGCCGGCAGGTGCCTATGACCGAGCTGACCGAGATCCACATCAACAGCGGTCCGGCCATGATCCGGGACGAGAACGGCATGCTGGCCGGGTACGTCTACGTGGACATCGCCGGCCGGGACGTCGGCTCCTACGTGGCAGAGGCCAAGCGGATCGTGGAGAAAAACCTCCCCCTGCCCACCGGCTATACGCTGATCTGGAGCGGCCAGTACGAGAACATGCTGCGGGTGGAGGAGCGGCTGAAGCTGGTCATCCCCATCACCATCCTGCTCATCTTCGTCCTGCTGTACATGAACACCAAGTCCGCCTTCAAGGCCGTCGTGGTCATGCTGGCCGTGCCCTTCTCCCTGGTGGGGGCGGTCTGGCTGCTCTACGTTTTGGGTTACAACATCTCCATTGCCGTCTGGGTGGGCATGATTGCGCTCATGGGCCTGGACGCCGAGACCGGCGTCTTCATGCTGCTGTTCCTGGACCTCTCGTATGAGGACGCGAAAAAGAAAGGCCTCCTCCGCAATCTCGCCGAGCTGCACGAGGCGATCATCCACGGCGCCGTCAAGCGGATCCGGCCGAAGATGATGACGGTGGCGGCGGCGGCCATGGGCCTCATGCCCATCATGTGGAGCCTCGGCACCGGCGCCGACGTCATGAAGCGGGTGGCCGCTCCCATGGTGGGAGGCCTGTTCACCTCCTTCCTCATGGAGCTGCTGGTATACCCGGCAATCTACCTGCTGTGGAAGAAACGGACCCTGTCTCATTTGCCGGCTCAGCCGGCCCTGGAAGTGTCCAGTCCCGGGCTGTCCCCGCTGGAAGAGGCGGGACCATGAAGCGCCGCGGATTCAGCTTGAATCAGATCATCGAGGAGATGCCATGAAACACGCGATTTTAATCCTGATCTGCCTAATGTCCGCAGTGGCGGGGCCTGTCCTCCTCGCGCAGCCGTTCGAATTGCAGGTTGAGCACCTCCACACGCTGCGCAACTGCCACGGGACGCTGGTCATCTCCCCTGACGGGATCAGCTACCGGACGGAGCACAAGGCAGACGCCCGCCAGTGGAAATACACCAACATCCAGTCCATCAAGATGATCGCCCCGCAGACGATCGAGATCTTTTCCTACGAAGACCAGAAACGGATGTTCGGGCGCGACCGGATCTGGAAGTTCCGGGTATTGAAAGGTGAAATCCCGGCCGGAGTCTCCGCTCTGCTGGTGGAGAAAGCCGCCCGCCCGGCGATCACCAATGTGACCGGGGAAGCAGGCCGGGTGCCCCTATTCACCATCCCGGTGAAACACCGGCATCTCCTGGGAGGCTGCGACGGGGAGTTGAAGATTTTCCCCGACCGGCTCGTGTACGAGTCCGCCGATGTGCCGAAAGACTCGCGATCCTGGCTCTACTCCGACCTGGATGGTTTCGCCCACTACGAGCGGTTCTTCATGGAGTTCATCACCTACGAGCAGAACCAGGGTACTGCGACGCGGACCTACGACTTCGAATTGAAAACGGACCTGCCGCCCCAGGCTGAAACTTACATCCGGGCGAAGCTGAAGGAAGCCGCCGACCGCCTGGCCGGCCGGTAGCTTCCAGTCCAGAACTGCATCATTGTCTTCAATGGGTGAATTCGCGACCGCGCTGAAACTGAGTCGATTGATCTACAGCGGTAAATTGATGCTAAAGTCGGAACTTAGTCGGCACCAAGGTCCCGAATAGCGTCAGGCTCTGTTACAAGCGTGGATACCCTAATCTGAGCCTTACTTAACCAATTTCGAAAATGAGGAATTAACACTCTCACTCTGCCAGCTGGATACTGAGCAACCGACGATCGGCTGCAGTCACGAGGCCATCACCGTCCAGATCGACCGCTTGGGAGTCGAGTCGAGGGCGAGTCCCCGGCGGCATCAAGCCATCCTCGTTCAACCGTAGCAGTAATGGGTCAAGGACATTCAACTTGCCGTCCCGATTGGCGTCGCCCCCAAGGCGAAGCACCCAGGTATCGTTCCATAGACCGTTCCGCGTGCCACCATGAAGCAGCACTGTCTCTCCGTCTCCCTCGAACGCAAGTCCGAAATACCGACGTGGGGGCGGGCCATCAATATAGAGGCAACGCCAAGCCGCACCATCCCATACCCAAGTGTCGTCCAGGATTTCCCAGCAATGCCCATCACAATGGAGCCCGCCAAACACGATCGTGCGTCCGGTCCTGTAGCTTGCACACATCCCATGCTCCCAGCGTCCGCGAGGGCGCGGCGAGTTCTCTGGGTAAAGGGCATCGCCTCCCTCCCAAATCAACATCTGGTCCACCCCCAAAAGGGTGAAAACGTGCATGACGCAGCCTCCGAAAAACAGGCAATTCCGACTTGTATCGAAGGATGCCTCCATCAGAAATGGGATAAATTGGATGGGTGACGTCTGCCCTTGCCAAATCCATTCAGTTCCATCCCAAGCATAGATTTCTAAAAATCCCAGCTGCAGGTTGGGTGTCCAACGCACGTTTATCAGCACAACCCTGCCCATTTGGGAAGACCAAATGAGATGGACATCCACACAGTCTTCCGGATGAGGTGCTGGAGCGGGATTGGGTTGCGACCACTCCTCTCCATCCCACTCCCAAGTATCGAACAGAGACCCATGTTCTGTGGATCCACCGAACATGATCACCCGATCCCGCAACGGATCGAATGCCATCCTTGCATCCTTTCGCGGGGGAGGGTTGACCGATGGATACTTCTCCTCCCAGTCCGTTCCGTTCCAGACCCAGGTATCCGCAAAATGTAAACCTTCAATACTTTGGCATCCACCGAAGAGAACCACTGTGTCATGGAATGGATCAGCTGCGATAGCGGGGTTAAAACGGGGAGGGGGTTGATGAACCGGGGATTGCAACACCCAAAAATTTTCTCCGAACTTGGCGGCTGACTGACCATTTACAGCTGATGCAAAGCCGATCAGCACTACCAGGAGAATGATGCTCCTCCGTTTGTAACATGTGGAAATCACGCGCACCTCCTGATCCACGGCGTCATGAGAGAAGATGATTTCTCATTTCAGATCATGGAGAACAATCAACATTCTTGAAGTATTATACTACTTTTATGTGAGTGACGGAGACTGATGGAGCTTGGCACCGTCGTCCCAGTCCTGCCGGTGCTCGACGGCCACCGAGCTGGCGGTAGCGGAAAACACGACGGCCGGGCCCGGGATCCGGGACCGGCCGTCCGATTCAGACGAGGGTGGTTCTCAGCGGCGGATGCTCAACCGTTCCGCTTGGCGAAGTCCTTCATCAGCTCCACCAGGGCCTTCACGCCGTCGACCGGCAGGGCGTTGTAGATGGAGGCGCGGCAGCCGCCGACGCTCCGGTGCCCCTTCAGGCCGACCAGGTTCTGGGACTTGGCCTCCTTGACGAACGCCTCCTCCAGCGGCTCAGAGGGCAGCCGGAAGGTGACGTTCATCAGCGAGCGGCTGCCCGGCTCGACTGTGCCCTTGTAAAACGCCGACATTCCGTCGATGGCGTCGTAAAGGATCTTGGCCTTTTCGCGGTTGACCTTCTCGATCGCCTTCAGGCCGCCCGCCTTCTTCATCCACTTCATCACCAGGCCGACCACGTAGACCGCGAACGCCGGCGGCGTGTTGTAGAGGGACTCCTTCTCGATGTGGGTCTTGTAGTTGAGCATGGTGGGGATCTTGTCCTTGCCCTTGGCCAGCAGATCGTCCCGGACGATCACGATCGTGACGCCGGCCGGCCCCACGTTCTTCTGCGCGCCGGCGTAGATCAGGGCAAACTGCTTGTGGTCCAGCTCGCGAGCCATGAAGTCGGAGGACATGTCCACGATGAGCGGGACGTCGCCGGTCTTGGGGAACTCGTGGAACTCGGTCCCCTCGATGGTGTTGTTGGAGGTCACGTGGACGTAGGCAGCGCCGGGATTGAGGGTGATCCCCTTCAGGTCGGGGATGTAGGAGAACTTCTTGTCGGCGGAGGAGCCCACCACGTTCACCTTGCCGAACAGCTTCGCCTCCTTGATGGCCTTGGTGGCCCATTCGCCGGTGTCGATATAGTCGGCGAAAGCGTCCTCGCGCAGGTAATTCATGGGCACCATGGCGAACTGGAGGCTCGCGCCCCCGCCCACGAAGGCCACCTTGAAATGCTCGTCGAGGCCGAGCAGCTCCTTCATGTCGGCAGCGGCTTCCTGGATGACCTTCTCAAAGTCCTTGGAGCGGTGGGAAATTTCCATGATGGACATGCCCAGGTTGTTGAATTCCAAGGCGCCCCGGGAAGCTTCCTCGACGACCTCGAGGGGCAGCGTGGCCGGACCGGGATTGAAGTTGAACACCCTTTTCGCCATAAGGCTCTCTCCTTTGTGAATTGTGTTCCTGAGATCAAGGAATGATCTGTACGCGGTTATTGTACGCCAGACGCCGGCCGAAATCAAAATCCAATTTACTCTTCTAGCCCCACCGGAACGGCCCGGGGCGGATCGCCCCCTTGGCCAGACTCCGTCTTGAAAGCCGTCGGCCGTTCTGATAGTATTTCATCCCAAATTCAAGGCGAGCCACGGGAGCCCAGTCATGAAGTGCCCCAAATGCAAATTCGACCAGCCGGACGACAATATCGAGTGCCACCGTTGCGGGCTGGTGTTCAGCAAGTTCGAGGCGATCCAGAAGAAGAAGGAACAGGTCAACGCCCGGTACTCGCCGCTGGGACGCCCGGAAACCGAAGAGGAAATCCCGGAAGAGGCCGAGGGGCAGGAAGCTCCCGCCCCGCCCGAGCCCAGGCTGGAGCAAGCCAGCGCCACGCTGCTCCAGGACGTGAAGCAGCAGTTGCAGAAGCTGCAGCTGGGCGTCCAGAGCACCATGAAGTTCCAGGAGGCCCTGGCGGAGGAGTTGCAGTCCCAAAAGGGCATGGTCCGGCAGCTCTTCACGCTTTTCTCCGACCTGCAGGGCCAGATCGACCAGAAGGTGCTGGCCCTGCAGGGGCAGCTGCAGTCGCTGACCGAGAACCAGGAGGGCATCCGGCAGAAGCTCGACCGGTCCGACCTCCTTGAGGAATTCGAGACGGTCCTCGACGGGCTGGTCACCAAGGTGGACAAGGTCGTGGCCGGCCACAAGGAGCCGCGGTGGGTACGGGAGATGAAACCCCGGCTGGAAAAGCTGGAATCGCTCCACGAACAGGTCCGCTCGGCCCTCCAGCAGGCCCCCGGCGGAGCCCCGCCGGAGGGACTGGCCGGGCACGAGACGCTCCTGCTCAAGAGCGAGGTCCAGGCCCTGCGCTCGGAAGTCCGCAACCTGCTGGAGCAGACAGTCGCCCCGGCCACTCCGGCGCCGGCGCCCCCGGTGTCCGAGGAGGCGCTGGACAAGCTGGAAAAGAGGCTGCAGCAGTCCCAGCAGGCGATCGTCCAGCAGCTGGAATCCGCCCGCGCCGCCCAAGGCACCGCCGGCCAGGAGATGGAATCCATTCAAGCCCGGCTGCGGGAGTATGAAAACAAGATCTCCTCGATGCTGGCCCAAAAGGAGTTCTGGATGGGCCTGACCGAGGAAATCAGCCACCTCCAGCAGTCGTTCCAGACCTTCCATGACGCCATCCGGTCCGAGCTGGCCCAGCAGTACCAGCTGATCCAGCAGAGCTCCCAGGACCTGTCCGACCAGCAGGCGGCGGTCTCCGAGATCCACCTGACCTTGCAGCGAATCCGGCAAGCCCTTCATCCAGAATAAGTTCGGCTCACAGATTTTTCGGTTGACGCCCAATTAATATATGGTAAGATAGTATTTCTTCAGCTATAGATAATTCAGGTTTGTAGAGTTTTATTCTCAAATTTATCTCGGGATTGTGTCGCCAGGAGGTTGAATGGAGCACAGGGACAGATCGTTCACATTGATCATTGCCCCGAGCACCCCCAGCCGAGTCAAACAATTCCGCGTGACCATGGGTCACATTTATTCCTTCCTGATCGCACTCGTCATACTCTCCTTGTTCGGCCTGTACGGCGTCTTCCATTACACCCAGGCCATCCGGACCCTGACCGATTACCGCGAGGTCCTCGCCAGCCACAACCTGCTGCAGGAGGAGAACCTCCAATACAAGGAGAAAACCCGCCAGCTTGGCGAGAAGCTGTCCCACCTCGAGATGATCACCCGGAACATCAGCCGCCTGACGGGGATCGACCTGGAAGGGCCCCGCGCCACCACCGGCGGCATCGGCGGGTTCTCGAGCGGCGGGTGGGCGACCAAGGACCTGAGCGCGCTCAACATGAGCTACCTCAACAGCCTCAGCCGGAAGACTTCCACCATCCAGTCGGAGGTCATCCGCCTCAAGGACGCTGCCCTGGAACAGAACCTCTTCCTGTCCTCCCTGCCCACGAGCTGGCCTGTCCGCGGGTACATCGGCTCCCCGTTCGGCATGAGGGCGGACCCCGTCTCCGGCGGCCGGGAGTTCCACGAGGGCCTCGACATCTCCGCCCCGTATGGCACCCAGATCGTGGCGCCGGCCGACGGCGTGGTGCTCTTCACCGGCGCCCAGCGGGGTTACGGCTACTGCATCGTCATCGCCCACAAGTACGGGATCTCCACCCGTTACGCCCACCTGTCCGCCATGTCCGTGAAGGTCGGGGACCGGGTGAAAAAGGGCGAAATCCTCGGTTACATCGGCAACACC
The DNA here is from genome assembly GCA_964412195.1 of uncultured Acidobacteriota bacterium. Classification (GTDB taxonomy): domain Bacteria; phylum Acidobacteriota; class JAAYUB01; order JAAYUB01; family JAAYUB01; genus CAYPNP01. Next base: position 23,008 of record CAYPNP010000030.1, read on the forward strand.
GGCAAGGCCACGGGCCCGCACCTCCACTTCGAGGTGCATATCCACGACAAGCCGGTCGATCCCATGCGCTTCCTGGGCGGTGTCAACTCCTGACCCGGATGCCGCGGACGACTGAGTTCCTCGAAGGCCGATTGCGGCTCGAGCAGCCCGCCCGAGGCTATCGCTTTTCCCTGGACGCTCCCCTCCTGGCGGATTTCCTGCAATTCGATCCGGACGACGTGCTGATGGAGATCGGCACGGGCGTCGGCATCATCCCGCTCATCCTGTTCGTGCGCCGGCCGTTCCGGAAGATTTACGCCATCGAGGTGCAGCCCCGGCTGGCCGAACTGGCGGAACGGAACATCCAGGCCAACGGCGCCCGGGACTCCATCCGGATCGTCCGTGCGGACATCCGGCATCCGGATCTTCCGGGCATGCCGGAACGGGTGGATGCGGTCTTCTCCAACCCGCCCTACCGGCGAGTGGGCGACGGGCTGCTCAATCCCGATCCCGAGAAGGCCGCCGCCCGCCATGAGTTGCTGCTGGACCTACCGGCCCTGATGCGGTCCGCCGCCCGCCACCTCGGCGGCGAGGGCCGACTCTTCCTGACCCACCTGCCCGGCCGGGAAGCGGAAGTGGTCCGGGAAGCGGAGCGGTGGAACTTCCACCTGCTCCGGCGGCGGGAGGTTTACTCGTTCCCCGGGGACTCCCACCCGTTCCTGGTGCTCCTGCACTGGGTCCGGAAGCCGGCGGTCCCGGAGACCCTCCCGCCTCTCCACGTGTACGCCGCGGAAAAGGAATACAGCCCGGAATTCCGTCGTATAATATCCGCCGCCGGCTGAGACGGCCGTCCAAAGGAGAGACCATGAGAATGAAACTGGGGGTCAACATCGACCACGTCGCCACCCTGCGGCAGGCCCGCCAGGCCGCCGAGCCCGATCCCGTCTACGCGGCCGTCCTCGCCGAGCTGGCCGGCGCCCACGGCATCACCGTGCACCTGCGCCAGGACCGGCGCCACATCCGCGAGCGGGACGTGGAGCTGCTGGCCCAGACGGTGAAGACCCGGCTCAACATCGAGATGGCGGCCACCGGCGAAATGGCGGCCGTCGCCTGCCGCATCCGGCCGCACATGTGCACCCTGGTGCCCGAGA
>CAYPNP010000030.1:24237-51157 GCA_964412195.1 uncultured Acidobacteriota bacterium
ATGGCGGCCGTCGCCTGCCGCATCCGGCCGCACATGTGCACCCTGGTGCCCGAGAAGCCCGAGGAGATCACGACGACCGGCGGGCTGAACGTCATCGACCACGAGAAACCGGTGCGCGACGCCCTGAAGCAGATGAAGAAGGCCGGCATCGGCGTCAGCATCTTCATCGATCCGGACACCGACCAGATCCAGAAGGCCCACGACCTGGGCGCCCGCATGATCGAGATCAACACGGGCCGGTACGCCGACCTGGTGCCGGCCGACCTCGAGCACGCCCCGGCGGAGGGCCGGCGGGAGTTCGAAACGATCCGCGCCGCGGCCCAGTTCGCCGCCGGGCTCGGGATCAAGGTGCTGGCCGGGCACGGCCTGACCTACCGCAACGTCCAGCCCATCGCCTCGATCCCCGAGATCGAGGAGCTGAACATCGGCCACAACATCATGGCCCGGGCGATCCTGGTCGGGATCGAAACAGCGGTGCGGGAGATGCTGGTGCTGATGGCAGATTGACCGGGATCGGCGTCTTCCCACCAGTCCCGGTCCCCCGGGCCCGGCGGGCCTCCCTTCAGCCCCGGGGGCCGCGGCCGGACCGTTTTTTCCCGGTCCCGCCCGGCCGCTGCTCCGTCAGCCACTGGTAGACCTGGTTGCGGGCCAGCCCCGAAGATTCCACCAGTTGCCGCAGAAGTTCCTTCCCGGACTTCCCCTCCCGGGACAGCCGGTCGCGTTCGGTCCGCAGCTTGTCCCAGGGGTCATCCCCCGGGGGCGCAGCTTCCTCCGCGCCGGCCACCAGCAGGGCGATCTCCCCCTTGACCGCCCCGCGGGCCGCCATCTCCTTCCGCAGCCGGGAGAGGGGCAGGCGCAGGATCTCCTCGTGGACCTTGGTCAGCTCGCGCCCAAGCAGACAGGGTCGGTCCCCGAAGACGGCCTCCATGTCCCGCAGCGATGCCTCGAGGCGGTGGGGCGCCTCGTAGAAGACCAGGCTCCAGGGAAGCCCTGCGAAAGACCGGAGAAACCGGCGCCGCTCGCCCGCGCGGGCAGGCGGGAACCCGCAGAACACGAACCGGTCGACCGGCAGGTGGGACACCGAGAGGAGCGCCGCCATCGCGCTGGCCCCCGGCACCGGGACGACGGGGATCCCCGCCTCGGCGCACGCCCTGAGGAGGTGGTGGCCCGGGTCGGAAACCTGGGGCGTGCCGGCGTCGCTCACCAGGGCGACGTCCTGCCCCTCCCGCAGAAGTTCCAGCAGCTGGTGCGAGCGGGAGCGCTCGTTGAAGTCGTGATAGCTCACCAGGCGCCGGTCGATCTGGAAGTGGCGCAGCATCTGGCCGGTCCGCCGGGTGTCCTCGCAGGCCACCGCCGCCACGGAACGCAGCACCTCCAGCGCGCGCCGGGTGATGTCTCCCAGGTTGCCGATGGGTGTCGCCACCACGTAGAGGGTTCCATTCCCCATGCCCACCTCGCCGCGGCTCCCGCCGGGAACGGCCCGCCGGCCGCCTACCGGGAGAGGACGGACTCGACGTCCTTGAGCTGCACGGACAGCACCTTCGAGATCCCCGCCTCCTCCATGGTGATGCCGTAGATGGAATCGGCGATCTCCATCGTCCGCTTGTTGTGGGTGATGAGGACGAACTGGGTCTGGTCGCTCATCTGCTTGGTCAGATTGACGAAGCGATCGATGTTGCTCTCGTCCAGGGGGGCGTCCACCTCGTCCAGGATGCAGAAGGGGCTGGGCCGATACTTGAAGATCGCCAACAGGAGGGCCAGGGCGGTGAGGGCCTTCTCGCCGCCCGACAGCAGCAGCAGGTTCTGGAGCTTTTTACCCGGCGGGGAGGCCACGATGTCCACGCCGCTCTCCAGCAGGTTCTCCTCGTCCACCAGGCGCAGCTCGCAGAAGCCGCCGCCGAAGAGCACCTGGAACATGTCCTGGAAGTTCTGGTTGACCTGTTCGAAGGTGTCCTTGAACAGCCGGGCCGACCGGCGGTCGATTTCCTCGATGCCCTTCTGGGTGCTCACGATGGATTCGGCGATATCCTGCTCCTGCGCCTGGTGGAAGGTCAGCCGCTCTTCCTCGCGCTCGTACTCCTCGACGGCAAGCAGGTTGACGCCGCCCATCTTCTCGGTCTTCTCCCGGTACTCCAGGTAACGCTTGGAGGCGGCCTCGGCATCGAGGTCTTCTGTTTCGATGGCCGGATCCTCCACCAATTGCCGGAGGGTCTGGTGGAACTCCGTGACCGCGCCTTCTTCCAGGTGGGCGATCTCGTTGTCCAGCCTGGCCTTCTCCACCTCCAGCCGGTTCTTGTGCTCGCGCTGGGCGTCCACGGCCTGGCGCCGCAGCTCCAGTTCGGCCTCGGCCGCCTGGATCCGGACCCGGCACTGGCCGATCAGCTCCTCCTGCCCGGCGAGCCGGCCGCGCAGCTCGGTCTGCTGATCCACGGCCTCGCGGAAGCGGGCGTCGAACGCGGCGGCCTCCTGGGTGATCTGCTCGAGCCGCTGGCGCACGCTGGCCTGTTCCGCTGCCAGGGCTTCGACGCGCGACCCGATCTCGTCCAGAGCCTGGCGGTTCTGGTCCGACTCTGAGTTCGCGGCGCCCAGGCGCTCCCGGGCGGTGAGGAACTCCGTCTTCATATCGGTGTATTCGCTGTTGAGGCGGGCAGTCTCCTCCTTCAGGCGGGAGATCTCCTGCCGACAGGCCTCGAACGCGTCCTGACGGGCCGCACGGTTCTCCTCGAGCTGACGGATCTGCCCGGAGATCTTGTCCAGCTCCGCCTGCACGCCGGACTCTTCCGTCGCCACGTTGCCCAGCTCCAGCTCGGCGGTCCGGATCAGGTTCTCGAAACGCATCAGCTCATCGGTCTGCCGCTTGCCTTCCTCCTGGAACCGCACCCGCTGCAGCCGGTACTCCTGCAGCGAGGAGCCCGCGGACTCGAACTGGTCCTCCAGACCCTCCAACTCGTGCGCCACCTCGGCCAGCGACTGGTGCAACCGGTCCAGCTCAGCGTCGCCCGCCTTCACCCGCTGGGTCAGGTCCTTCTTTTCGTGGCGGTAGCCCAGGATGCCCTTGCCGGGCGCGGCGCCGTAGACCGCCACGCGGCCGGAGGCGGACACGGCCACGCCGTCCAGCGCAAGGCAAGTGACGCCCGGCGTCTCCCGGGCCACTTCCAAGGCGGTCTTGCGGTCCGCCACCAGCCAGACGTTCCGGATGCCGGGCATCGCCCGGCGCAGATATTCCAACCCCTGCGGTTCCGGCTGCAGGACGGACTCCAGCCGGCCGACCACCCCGGGACGCCCCGACGGGTCCCCGGCTGCTTCCGGCGCCGGTGGGGTGCCGAACCCGCTCAGCAGGAATTGCCCGCTGCCGCCCCGCAGCTGCTGGACCAGGTCGACGCCCTTTTCCAGCAGGGTCTCCGAGTCGGTGACCACGGCTTCCAGCTCGGTGCGGAGGAAACTCTCGACCACCGGGTGGTAGCCGGGCCCCGCCTCGAAGAAGTCCGCCAGCGTCCCCCGGAAACCCTCGTCCTGGGCGATCTGGGGGAGGATCTTTTTCAGCGTGTCGGAGTAAAACTCGTTCCGCGCTTCCAGCTCCTCCAGGGAGCGCAGCCGATGCCGTTGAGCATTGACTTCCTTTTCCAGGTCGAGGATCTGCTGCTGGAACGACGCCTTCCGGCCCTCCATCTCCTCGAGGCCCGCCCGCAGCTCCTCCTGCCGGGATTCCAGCTGCTCGATCTGGCTGACCAGGTCGTCCAGCACCTGCTCCCCCCGGCGGACCTCGCCCCGGAGCCGGTCCCGCGTGTTGCCGTACACCACGAGGTCGTCCTCCAGGCGTTTCCGTTGTTTCTGGAGCCAGCGTTGCTGCTCCACAAACTGGGTTTCCTGGTTCTTCCATTCCGAGGTCTGCGCCGCCTCCTCAAACACCAGCCGGCGCAGTTCCTCCAGCTTCTGCTCCTCCTGCTCCAGCCGGCTGCTGCTGGCCAGGAAGCGCTGCTCCGTGGCCTCGTAGCGGGTCTGGGCCCCGGCCAGCACCTCCTCCAGCTGGCGGATCTTCTCCTCCAGCTCCTGCCGGCCCTTCTCGCGCTCCTGCCGGCGCTGGTCGAGCTGGGCCTGTTCGGATTGGATGGCGCCTGAGCGCTCCTCCAGGCCGGCCCGCTGCTGCCGGAGGAAATCCTGGGACTGGGTGATCCGCTGCAGGTGCAGCTGCAGATTGTTTTCCTGGAGCTGCAATTGGCGGAGCTTCTGCTCCTCCACGGTGAGCGTCTCCCGCTCATGGGCCAGGCCCTGCTGGGACTCCTGGCCGGCGGCTTCCGCCGCGTGCAGGGCCTCGTCGACGCCGCGGATCTCCCCATGGAGCCGATCCAGCCCGGCCAGGATGTGCCGGCCCTCTAGCACGTGGCGGATCTTCAGGTACCGCCGCATCTGCTCCCGCAGGTGGCGGTAACGCCGGGCCCGCTGCACCTGAACCTTCAGGGACTTCAGGTTGCGCTCGATCTCAGCGATGATGTCGCGGATCCGGAGCAGGTTGTTCTGCGCCATCTCCAGCTTGAGGAGGGCGGACTTCTTGCGGTGCTTGAAGGAGACGATCTTGGCGGCCTCCTCGATCAGGGCCCGCTTGTCGCTGGGCTTGGAGGCCAGAAGGTTGTGGATCCGGCCCTGCTCGATGATGGCGTACGACGTGAAGCCGAGGCCGGTGCCCTCGAACGCCTCCTGGATGTCCAGCAGCCGGCAGCGGCGGCCGTTGAGGAAGTACTCGCTGGCGCCATCCCGGTAGAGCCGCCGGGAGATTTCGATGTCCTCGCGCATCAGGGTGTCGTCGTCATCGCCCCCCTCCTGGTACTTCAGCCGGAGGGTGACCTCGGCGAACCCGACCGGGCCGTACCGCTGCGTCCCGTTGAAGATCACGTCCTCCATGCGGTTCCCGCGGAGAACCCGGGCGCTCTGCTCCCCCAGGACCCAGAGGAAGGCGTCGCAGATGTTGCTCTTGCCGCAGCCGTTGGGTCCGACAATGGAACTGATGTCGCCGGGAAAACGGACGGCCACCTTATTTCGAAAGGACTTGAATCCAGCTATTTCCAGACTGTCGATCCGATGCATGGACGGGGATCTCCCCTGGCGCGAACAAGGTTTGCAAATGCGTTATTGTAGACTACCGGGGGGGGTTTGCCAAATCAATTTTCACGGGCTCTTCGATCAGCGGCAGCTCCTTCCGGAAGAAATCGACCAGGAACTGGTCGTAGCGCCGCTTGTCCTCGCCAAACAGCAGGGATTCGCGGGAGTTGGCCAGGTTGATGATTTCCTTCCTGCAGGTGAAATCGCTGTAGAGCCGCCGGGTCTCCTTCGCCAGGAGGAGGCTGTCCCGGTCGCGCCCGGTGATGAACAGGATGGTCTTGTCCTGGAAGTCCTTGGGTCGGACGTCGCTGTCGACCAGATCCGAAGGCGGGCGGAAGTACAGCTTGTACAGCAGGGTGACCAGGTAATTCAGCAGCGATGTCCGAAATCCCACCACGCGCTGGACGTTCATGTCGATGAAGACGGAAATGCTGGGGTAGACCGAATCCAGGACCAGCACCCGGACGTTGGGCACGCCCTGGCTGGCCCGCAGGGCGGTGTAGGCCCCCAGCGAGCAGCCGTAGATCCCAATCCGGTTGAAATCGATTTCCGGGCGCTGGATCAGCTTGTCGATTGCCTGCCGGAGATCTTCGGTCTCATAGTACCCCAGGGAGGAGATCTTCTGTCCGGCACTGCCGTGCCCCCGCTGATTGTAAACGAAGATGTTATAACCGTAATCCCGCAGCCGGGAGGCGAGGCTGAGCACCTCGCTCCGATTGGTCTGATACCCGTGGCAGAGAATGATGAGTGGCGCCTGGTTGCTTCCCCGGATGTACCAACCCTGCATCACGTCTTCCCGGGCGCCGTCCCAGGTGAAATCGGACGCAAACATGTGGTAGTCAGCGGGATCGATCACCTCGAGAGTCTTCGGTGGGTGGATGATGCTGTACAGGATCCCGCCGCTGGCCAGCAGGAGCAGGACCATGACGGTGATGAATACCGGCAGCAGGAGGCGCAGAATCAAAAAAGCCGTGTAATAGCGATGTTTCAACCTCTTCAGTGACAGCCGCATATTCGTTTCCATTGTCGGGTAATTTTAACAAAACTATACCATACCATCCCCCAACAAAAAAGCGATATTTTGAAGAAAGAAAAGGCCTTGCTTTTAAAATTGAATGGCGATAAGCTGGCGTTCACCTATAGGACAGGATTGAATGGCCGAGATTCCTCCATTCCATCTTCCCGAAGATCAACTCCTCAAATTGAAGCTCCGTCTCACCCGGGTCGCTTACCGGCAGATGGGGGACATTGCCGAGGACCTGGTACAGGAAACGCTCTTTTACTTTTTTGAGAACATCCACAGGGGCAAGTACCGGGGCGGCACCACCTATCAGGAGTACTTCTGCTACGCGCTCGGAATCCTGAAGGTGATCATCATCAAGGAGATCAAGAAGAAACAGCAGCACCGAGCCCTGATCCATTCCGAAACCCCGGCCGAGATGGAGGAAAAGCTCGTCTTCGCCGGAGGACAGTCCGGCGAAGGGGACATCCTGCGATCCGAAGAGGCGGACCAGACCCGGGAACTGTCCGTGCGCGCCCGGGCGCTCTTCGAGGAGTTCCCTCCCCATCTCCAGCAGATGATCTACTTCCACGTGGTGGAACGCTGGTCCTACACGCGGTTGAGCCAGCACTTCGGCATCCCCAAGCAGACCCTGGTCAGCCGGTTCAACGCCGCCATGGAAAAAATGCGACGGAGGATGAAAATCCATCATACAAAACTGCTAACGGCATACTTCCAGTACAGAAACGAATCGGACGGTATGAAATGAGCGGGAAGGGCATTTGCATCAATCTGGGGATCCGGCGGTTGCTCTATGACTACTGCCTCGGCCAGCTGGACGAAGCGGACGAGCAGCGGGTGGAGGAGCATCTGCTGGTGTGCGATGCCTGCCACCGCCGGGTGATGGAGCGGATGCAGCTCACGGCCTGGCTGCGGCAGCATCCCGCCACCCTCGAACCGGCGCCCGGTCCCGAACCCGCCGTTTCCATCGCGGGCCGCCTTTGGACGTGGCACCGCGGGCTGGCCGCCGCCGCGGCCGCGCTGCTCGTCCTGGCCGTCCCCGCCGGCCTGCTCTTCCACTTTTCCTCCGTCCAGGACGCGCGGTACGGCCTCAAGTTGCCGGAGGTGGAGGCACTGAAGAGCTTCGACGCCAACGACCAGAATTTCCATTACGGCATCGCCGATTTCCAGCAGCGGAAATTCAAGGCCGCCCTGGAGCATTTCACCGCGTACCTCAAGCATTCGCCCGACAACTTCGATGCGAACTTTTTCTCCGGCCTCTGCTACCTGGAACTGTCCAAGCAGAACATGGTGGGCGTGATCGTCAAATTGGACCGCGACACGGCGCTCAAGGGCATCACCCTGCTGGAGCGGGCCAAGGGCATCGCGGTCACCCTGCAGGAGAAGACCGGCAATCCCCGCTATTACGCCGACACGACCTACTATCTGGGCAAGGCGCATTACATGCTCGGCGACCAGAACCAGGCCAAGCAGTACTTCCAGCTGTACCTGGCCGTGGACGAGCCCCTCCTGGCCCACCGCGAAGAGGTGCGGGAACTCCTGAAGACTCTACCGTAACCGGTACCACCCCCACAGCCCGAGCCCGAACGCCGCCAGCGTCAGGACGGCAATGAGCCACACCCATCCGGCCGCGTACCAAGGCCGGCGGTGGAGCGGCAGCGGCCCGGCGTCACCCAGCAGGATGAACGGCGCCCAGAAGAAGGGGTCCCGCTTCAACGGGTCCCGGATCATCATCCGCTTCGCCTGCCGGAGCGCCTCGGCCTTCCCTTCGCCGCGCCACAGGTTCCGGTAGAATTCGGCCATGAATCCGGCCGTGCTCTGGTCGCCCACAGGCCACAAGCTGACGACGAGGCTGGAAGCCCCCGCGTACATGAACGCCCGGCTGAGCCCCACGATCCCCTCCCCGCGGGACAACAGCCCGAGACCTGTTTCGCACCCGCTGAGCACCACCAGGTCGGCGCTCACGCTCATGTTGAAGATCTCGTAGGTGTAGAGGGACCCATCCTCGCCGCGGGAGGCGTCCGGAGAAAAGACCAGCCGGGAATAGAACGGCTGCCGGTCGTCCAGGTAGTTGTGCGTGGAGGGATGGAGGACCCGGAAGCGGGGTGCGTACCGCTTGAAATTCGTCTCGGTGGCATCCTGCTCCACGAAGAGGCGGCAGTCGGGGATCAGGGAGTTGATCTCCCGGACCTCCTCCTCCGAGTACGGCAGGTGGGAGATCGGGACGGTCCGGCCGTCGTTCTGCTGCTCCTGCTGCCGGCTGAAGGTGGGATTTCCGATCAGAAGCACATTCTGGAGCGGGGCCGGATGGGACGATCCGCGGGAGGAGAGGAACGCACTCCCGGCGTAGGGCCGGTAGCTGATCTCGTAACTTTCCAGGAGGAAGCGGACGTCGCCGCCGGGGGTGAGCCGGTCCACCAGCATCTCGAACGGCAGGTAGTGGAGCTTGCCGTCCGGCACGACCACCAGCCGCCCGCAGCCGCGCAGATCCTGCTCCAGGGGTTTCATGAGCGCCAGGTACAGCCGGTTCAGCGCGCGGGTCTTGATGCCCGCCCACCGCTGGTTCTTCAGGTAGTCGCCGTAGAAATCCACTTGCTTGGGGGAGTACAGGTTGAAGCTCGCGTCCTGGAGCAACTGCTGCAAACGGTCGCGGGTCAGGCCCAGGGTGCCGCTGCTCACGCCGTCTTGCCGGACCACCCAGTAGTAGGTTTCTTCCTCCCCGACAAAGTACTCGAGCAGCGCCGTCCCGGGGGGGAGGTCCTTCCGGAGCCGGTCCAGCGGCTGCAGCCCGGGGCTCAGCAGCTGGCGGAAGCGCGGATGTTCCCGCCCGATCCGTTCCAGGAATGCGGCGCGCCGCTTCTCCAGCAACTGGATCTCGGCCTTCAGCTCCGCCTTGCCTCCCGCCGCCTCGGGCTTCTGGGCATATTCGCGCTGCTTGAGCTCCAGGTCCTTGTTGATCAGCAGCAGCTGCAGGTTGAGGTCGGGGGAGATGCCGGCAAGCTTTTGGATCAGGCGGGTCCGGGCGATGGCGGCGGAGATGTTCCGCGCCTTGGCCTTCTCGGACAGTTCGAACATGGCGGACTGCCAGCGGGGGTCCTTCCCCTTGCGGTAATACTCATCGTAAATCCCGATCAGGGCTTCGTAGTAACTGAAGAGGTCCTCGCCGAATCGGACCTTCTCTTCGAAGTTCTGCATCGCGTTCTGCATCTCTTCCAGCATGGCCAGGGCCTTCCGGTAGCAGCCGGCGGCTTCCTCCAGCCGCCCCATCTTCCGGTAGCATCGGCCGATTCCGGTCAGGGCGTAGATCAACGGCGGCTTGGCCGGCCGGCGGGAAGCGGCCGCCTGCGCCTTCCCGAAGAAGACCAGCGCCTCCCGGTAGCGGTCCTCCTTGTAGAGGATCACGCCCTGCAGGTAATCGGTTTCCCGGATGCCGTCGTCGTCCTTCGCCGCCTGGAAGATCTCCCTCGCCGCGTCCAGCTTGCCCCAGACCTTGTCCTTCTGGCCGGACTTGTACAGGTTCCAGCCCATGTTGAGGAAGATGACGCCCTTCTGGGTGTCGAAGTTGAGCTTCTCCGCCAGCCGGAGGGATTCCTCGTAGTGGGCCATGGCCTTGGGATAGTCCTTCTTGGAGTCCTCCAGGGCGCCGAGGGAATAGTACAGGAGGCAACGTGTGAATGGGTCGTTCATCCGCTGGGCCAGCTTCAGCGCCTGCTGGTAATACGACTCGGATTCGTCCAGCTCGTTGAGCCTCACCTTCAAGTCGGCGAGGCTCTTGAGCGCCATCGCCTGAAGGTAGAGCTGCTGGACCTTGACGGCGAGGATCAGCGCCCGGTTGTAGGAGTCGAAGGCGTTCTGGTAATCCCCCGTGATTTCGTGGAGCAGGCCCATGTCCAGCAGGATGTCGGCCTGCATTTTCACGTGCCGGGCCCGTTCGGCGTAGCGGAGGACGTTCTGGTAGTGCTCCAGGGCCGGGCCGTAATAGCCGATCATGGAATAGTAGTAGGCGTACAGTTCCTCCACGTAACGCTCCAGGGTCTCGTCCCCGATGATCTGGGTGAGGTTGAACGCCTTGTTGATGGTGTCGAGGCCGGTCTTGTACTCGTTCTTCGCGATGAGGAGATTGCCCAGCTGGATCAGCAGATAGGTTTCGTCCCGCAAGGCGCCGGACTCCTCGGAGAGCCGGATCTTCTCCTGGGCGAGCCGGATCGCCTCGTCGTACAGGCCGTCCAGCACCAGACGGTTGATGCGCAGGAGCACCGTCGAGAGCAGGTCGGGATTCTGGGCCGTGGCCAGTTTCTCCCACCGGAGGAATGCCTTGAAATCGTTCTGGTAAAAGTACAGCTCCGCGATGGAGCTGCTCAGGAAGTAGTTGGCCGGTTCCTTTTTATACAGCCCCTCCATGAAAGCGAGCCCCCGGTTTTCCTCCCCCAGCACATCCACCACGAACAGGTAGAGGTCATAGAAGAGCGGCTGCCGCCCCTCCCGCGCGATGGCGCTTTCGAGGAACTGGAGCGAGCGGGTGTAATCGGTCTGCAGCTGGTAGATGCAGGCCAGGGCGAACATCCAGTACGGATTGTCCGGATCGTGCTCGAGCTTTTCCAGAAAATACCGCTCGCCGGAGGCCAGCCGGTCCATCTTCTTGAGGATCAGGCAGAAGTAGTAATAGCCGTCGGCGTTCGTCGGCTGGGAAACCATCAGCGCCTGGGACAGTTCCAGGGCCTCGGGAAGTTTCCGGTCGCCCATCAGAAAGATGATGTCGGCAGTCTGGGGCCCGCCTGCCCCGGCCGCCCACAGGGACGCGGCAAGGAGGAACCCGAATGCTCCGGGCAGGGCCCGCCGAAGGATACCCATCATACGCCCCCGTATTGTAGGGCATGCATTTAGAAAAGCAAAGCTCTTCCCGGCAATTTTGCTATAATGTGGGGCGGTTTGTTCCCCCGGGGCGGAGAGGCCAGCCCCGGCCCCGGACCGACGGCATCATCCCTCGAGGTGCACCGTGAACCAAAACGCCAGCCCGCCCTCCCCCGAATCCGCCCCCGCCAAACCGGCCGGCGAACTCTCCCGCGTGGACAAATTCCTGGTCGCCGGGATCGACAACCAGGCCACCACCATCTACATGTTCCCGGGCGCCTGCATCACTTACCGGATCGGCAACAAGCTGCTCAAGGTGCCGAACTCCACCCTGACGGCGGCCCAGACACTGGCCATCGCCAACGAGATCCTGCCCCCCAACATGCTCGAGGACAACTCCCCCCCGAACCGCAAACACTTTCTCGATCACATCAAGAGCGCGGACTTCTCCTATTCCGTCCACGGCGTAGCCCGCTTCCGGGTGCACGCGTTCCGGCAGCGGGGCTCCCTGGCCCTGTGCATCCGGGTGATTCCCCAGGAGATCCCCGACCTCAACAAGTACGACCTGCCCCAGGATTTCTTCCAGCTGCTCAAGCAGCTCAAGGGCGGATTGTTCGTGGTCCACGGCAAGGCCCGCAGCGGCAAGAGTTCCCTTCTCGCGGCCATCGTCCAGCACATCAACAATACGCAGAACCGGATCATCGCCGTGCTGGAGCCGACCATCCAGTTCAGCCACCGGAACAACCTGTCCCTGGTGGTCCAGCGGGAGCTCGGCTCCGACATGCCCAGCCTCTCCACGGGCATCGAGGAGGCCCTTCGCCAGGACCAGGACATCGTCGTGCTGGACGAGTTAAACAGCTCCGAGGCGTTCGACCGCATTATGGAAGCGGTGCTCAAGGGCGTCATGGTGTTCGTGGCCATGGGCACGCCGGAGGTGGAAAAGACCATCACCTCCCTGCTCCACTTCAAGCAGCCCAACCGCCAGCTGGACCTGGTCAACGACCTGATGACCCACCTGCGGGGGCTGCTGACGACCGAGGTCGCCACCGACGCCTCCGGAAAGCGCGAGGTCAAGGTCCATTTCCTTCCGGCCAACCTGCTGAACAGCGTCCTCCTCAGCCGCCGCACCGAGCTCGAGCAGAAGGGCAGCCAGCGGTCCTCCATGTTCGAGAGCATCGACTCCACCTCCTCCGTCGACCAGAGCTGGTTCGACCAGGAGTGACCCCCATGCCGCCCCCCCCGCCTGCCCGGCCCGCGGGCGAGCCGCCGCCGTCTCCAAGATTCCGGAAGTCCCCTCCCGCCGGGGCCCCCGCGCGGTTCTGCCCGGCCGGCGCGGCGCTGGCCTGCCTGGTTCTGGCCTCCCTGACGATGGCGGCGGTGCCCCCGCTGGCGTCCGGCCTGCCGGGCGGCTGCGATTTTTATATCGTGGTGTCCGCCTCCCGGGACACCGCCGCGCTCCCGGCCGTGGAGCGCCTGCTGCCCGCCCTCCCCGCCGCGATGCAGCGGCTCGCCGGAGCGGGCGTCCTGCCGCCGACCTACCGTCCGGCCGACCTGGCCCTGGCCGGCTTCCTGCAGGACGATACCGTTTACCTGGCGATTCTGCTCACGGGGGATTTCGACGAGGCGGCCCTGAAACGGAGCCTGGGCCCGAGAGCCGTCCTGCTCGACGAGGCGCCCCCGCCCGCCCTGTACCAGGCAGCCGCCGAAGGCCAGCCGGCCATCGGCTTCCTGTTCCCCTCGCCGGGCGCGCTGGCGGCGGGCCGGCCGGACACGCTGCGGGCGATCTTCCGGAATGGCGCCTCCCTGCCGAAGCCGCCGGCCCTGCTGCTGGACGCCCTGGGGGGAGAAAGCTGCGTCACCATCTACGCCGGACGGAAAGTCCTGGCCCACCTGTTCCCACCCACCGCGCCGGGGGAGGGCCTCCGCACGCTCCGGGAGATCTTCGCCGGCATCTCCGCCCTGACGTGGACAGTGGAATCGCCGCGCGAGGGCCGCTGCCGCGTCCGGATGCAAGCCCTCCGGAGCGAGGACGCTGCCGCCGTGGCGACGCTGTTGCGGAACTACCTCAACCTGTCCCTGCTGGCCGCCGGACAGGACGAAGCCGCCGCGTCCGCCGTGCTGAAGACCTTCGCCGTGGACACCCGCGACCGGCGAGTCGATATCCGCTTTTCCGTCCCGCCGGAGACCCTGGAAGAGATTTTCGCCGCCATGTTCCGCTTCTGATCCGCCCCCTCCGCCGCCGTCCGCGGTCCCACGGCGGCCCGGACCGATCCCGGGCCGGCCGGAGCAAGGCCGGATCGCGCGACGCCCGGAGGAGTGGGGGGCCCGGGAATTATCCGTGGGCTCTCGAGACGAAATGCCGCTGGTAGAAACGGCGGACCGGGGGGATCCCTTTCGCCACCAGGCCCAGGCGGTTGACAAGGACGGACGCCTGGAGGGCCCACACCCACGAAGCGGAGCAGGATTCCGCCTTCAACCGGGCGACCAGCCGCCGCATGCTCTGCACCTGGCCGGCTTCGGGGTAGCGCATCCGCAGGATCCCGAGGCTGCTGATGTCCCGCTCGAAGCACTCCGGCAGGTCCAGCCCCAGCATCCGGAACGTCAGGATCGTCCAGACGCACTTCTGGCACCGGCAGCAGTTCCGGTCGAGGCGCTCCCCCTCGTAGCACACCCGCAGGTGTTTCATCGCCTCGGGCCACGCGCTGATCGCACGGAGCTTGTCCGCCTTGTAAAAGGCGGCCCCGTCGTGGACGATTCGGAAGGAATCGCTGGACATCATCCAGTCCGACAGCGGATTCGACCCGTCGGGGGCGGAGAAGTTCTTGTAGCTGTACCCGCTGGCGATCAGGCCCTCGCCGAAGCGGCCCTGCAGCAGCATCAGGCAGGAGGCGAGCCCGGCGCCGAAGGTGAGCGGCCACTCGCCGCCCTGCTCGCGATAGTTGGTGGCGACGGGGATCAGCTCCATGCCGATGCTGGCGAGCATCCGGCCGGCCCGCTCGGCGGCGCCGGTGAAGATGTCCGCCTGGCCCAGGGGAATGTCGAATCCGTGCACCAGCACCCCCGCCTGGAGATCGCGGCGCTGCCGGCCGGCCTGGCCGCTGCGGTGGCGCCAGGCCGTGAAGGCCGAGTCGGCCCCCCCGGAAAATGCCATCACCGCGGCGGGACGGGCGGACCGGGGCTGTTCCGTTTCCCGGTCGGCGGTAATGGCGATCCGGGACAGTTCGGCCGGCGCCCAGGTGGCCCAGGCCTGCTGGAACTCCTCGAGGTTGGAAAGGAGGGATGGGGAAGCCTCGCCGTGGACCACCAGGTCGGCGGACGCCCGCATGGCCGCGAACAGAGCGCCCAGTACGAAAGGATCGCAGCCGCGGGCCAGGGCCGGACGGTGCCCGGCGGGCAGCCGGTACCAGAGCCGCCAGCGGGTGCCGCCCGGATGCTCGAGGGTGGCGCCGACCAGGAGTTGGTCCTCCCGCTCGATCCACTCCTCCGGCCAGAGGTGGATCGCGGCCATCACTGCATCCTGTCCAGGACCGGGACGCGGATCGTCCGGCGGAAACCCCGGCGGGCGGTCATTGGGGCAGGACCGGGGCGAACACGGCCAAATTGCCGCAGTAGTCCATCGCCCGGACCAGCAGGAGATGGACGTCGGGGGCCAAGGGCGGGACCGCCAGGCGGCCGCGCTCCTGCGGCTGGTCGCAGAGTCCGTCCTCCGCCGGCAGGACCGACCAGGTCTCGCCCCCGTCCCGGGAGTATTCCACCATGTAGATCGGGCTCAGCTCGTCGGTCACCTCGACGGTCAGTTCCCATCCCTGCGCCGTCTTGCGCGGGTCGGCGGCGCGCAGCCGCGGCGGCGCGCTGTCCAGGGTGACCACCCGGCTGGTCATGGAATCCTCCCGCGCCTGGCCCGGGGGGTTCGAGGGCGCGTCGGACGCCACCAACTTGAACTGGTACTTGCCGTCGGCCAGCTGGTCCCGGTTGAGGTTGAACCAGTTCTCGCGCAATCCCCCGGCCAGCCGCGTCCAGGCGGCATCCCCCAGCGGCCGGAAATACAGCGAGTGCTCGAGGGTGTCGTCGTTGGGATCCCGGTCGTTCCAGCTCAGGGACAAGGTGGCCGGCTTGTAGATCTTGGGCAGCTGCATCATCCCCAGCATCTTGGTCAGCCCCGCCTGGACGTAGTCGGGCAGCGCCAGCGAGGAGTGCTCGCCGTACTCGGGCATTTCCCCCATGGACGGGACCACGGGCGGCTTCTGGAAGACCACTCCCGGCGGGTTCACGTTCAGGCTCTGGATCACCGGCGCCTGGTTCTGCGGCTGGTAGGCCAGGGAGAGGGCCTCGATCCCGAATCCGGCCGCGTCGGCGGCCGCCGCCTGCCGCCGCACGACCGCCTTCAATTGAGCGTACCGGGCAGGCGGGGCGGCCACCTTCCAACCCGTGGCCGGGCCGCCGGGGCCCAGCCAGGCGGTCCAGGCCTCGTCGGGCTGGGCCGTATTGCCGCAGCGGAGGTAGAGCTCCACCGTCACGCCGGCGGGCAGCGCGTCCAGGACGGGCTGCGCCGTGCCGAACTGCGCGGGGAATTCCGCGTCCACCACGTCGGAGAGGTACTCGCCCGACAGCCCCGGGGCCCCGCTCAGGCGGTACACCTTGCCGAGGTTGCTGCCGAAAACGAGAGAATCCGCCTTGTCCGGCAGCAGGGCGGTCACCTGCTCCTGTCCGGATTCGGCGACGACAGCTACGGCCCGGTCCTCCCTCAGGCTGTAGAGCCGGCCCCGGTCGCCCGTGCCCAGGAGGACCGATCCGTCAGCGCTGACCTGGAAGGCGAAGGCCTTGAATTGCGTGGAAGTCCACAGGGGATGGACGCTGGCGTCCTTGTCCACCCGGTAGAGGCCGGCCATGTCCTGGGCGGCCTGCCCGGCGACCACCACCGCGTCGATGCCGCTGGAATCCGCCTTGGCGCGGCTTTTCTTCCGGCCCTCGTCCTTCTGGAAGACCAGCGCGGTGATGTCGGCCCCCGTGTCCGCGGACGCCTTGGCTTCCTCCGATTCTCGCCCCACCCCCAGCAAGTACGTGCGGCCGTAGCGGTCCTGCTGGATCTGGTGGACCTCGGAATGGGGGGCGTCGAAGAGCGAAGAGCCCTTGCCGTCCTCGGCGATCCGGAGGACATAGCCGTTGGGGGCCGTCCCGGCCAGGATGCCGCCGGCCAGGTCGTGGGCCAGGCACATGACGTGCATCTGGGAGGAATCGTAGAGCACTTCGGCCTGGTCGCCCTGGATCCTGAAGATCTTCCCCTCCACGCCGGTGCCGGCGTAAAGCGTCCCGGACTGGCCGGCCAGGAGCGCCCAGACGTACCGGCACTTCAGGTCCACCAGCAGGCTGCCCTTGCCGGTGCGGTCGATCCGGTAGATCCGGCCGCCCGGTCCCGCCGCGGCATAGACGGCGCCTTCGGGCCCCGCCGCCAGCGCGAAGACGTCCGGCTCCTCGGCGTCGAAAATCTCCACGGCCTTGCCCGCCGGATCGAGCCGGAAGACCTTGCCCTCGTGGCCGGTGCCGAAGTAGACGGTGCCGTCCGGGCCGGAGACGGCGCTCAGGATGTACGGCTGGCCCGAGTCGGCCGCTTCGCGGAACTCGGGGGCCAGCACCAGCCGGCCGTCCCGGGTGACGGCCAGCCCGTTGACCTTGCCCTCCGCGAGTTCGTCGTAGGTGTCCGCCTGCCACCAGGCCGGCCGGGAGGCCGCCGCGCCCGCCGCCAGGAGACCGATCCACAGAAGTATCGCCGCTGTGCGCCTCGCCGTCATGTTGACTCCTTCAGTAGGGTTCCACAGTGAGTTCGAACGTCTTCGCCCCCGTCACCACGTAGGATTTGTCCCCCAGGTTGTCTTCCGAGAAGTGGATGAAGCGGATCTCCGTGCTGGCGTCCTGGACCCGGCCCGTGCGGAAAATGTCCTGGTAGGACGGCGGCAGCGCCGGGAACAGGCGGCCCCGGGCGAACAGGCCTTCCCCCCGCCGGAACAGCTTGACGTAGATCGTGCCGCTCTGCCGGAGGTTGCGTAGCGCCCGGACCAGCTGCTCGGAGTTGTAAACCGTCAGCAGGCCGGGCTCCAGCTGCTGGTCCAGCTGGGACAGGCTGGCGCCGTCTCCCACGAACACCTGCAGCGGCCCCGGCGGGATCTCGTCGGGGATGCGGAGGGGGAAGTCCTCGGTCTTCCACGTGCCGTCCTGCATCTGCAGGGTGATCCGGAAATCCATGGAGTCGCCGGGCCGGACCCGCAGCCGGCTGGCGCGGACCTCCTCGATCCGGGCGGTCTGCAGCTTCTCCCGCACGCGGGCGAAAACCGTCACTCCCTGGATGTCGATGTCCTTGAACTGGCTCGCCAGGATGAACTGGACCGGCAGCGACACGTAGAGCGCCGCCTGCTGGGCCGCGTTGACCGGCTGGGAGAAGATGTTCCGCAAGGGGATGCTCTTCCCGTCGGCGAGCCGGACCGCGGCCTCGATCTCGATGGTGGTCTGGCCGATCGCCCGCTCGCCCTCCTGGAGAAAGCTGAACAGGCCGAAATTCAGGAAGAACGGCGTCAGGACCGGGTCCCGCGCCACGTCGAAGCGGAAGCTTTTCTTCCCGCCCTGGGAGGAATCGATGGTCAGCTCCACCGGCAGCATCCGGGGTTCCGCCTGGAGCTGGCCGGCGATGCCCACCGTCCGGTCCTGCCGGATGGCGCCAACCGTCGCGCCGGTGGTGAAGAACTTGAAGGAGCTGTTGATGTTGTTGACGACGGTGATGACCTCGGAATCGTGCATCGGCAGGGAGGCGCTGCCGAGGTTCAGGAACTGGTGGCCGAACGCGTAGACCTGATTCCCGTCCACTTCGGTCACGGTTCCGCCCGCCCCCACGTTCAGGTCGCCCCGGATCAGGCTGACCACCACGCCGCCGCCGGGTTGCAGCGAGCGGGGGGCGGTCGCCGCGGCGCCGCCGGCCGCGCCGCCCTGCATGGGCGTGAAGCCCAGCTCGCGGAACCGCTCCTGGAACTGCCCGAGCGCCGGCAGGCCGGCCCCGCTGATCATGAGCGGCGTCTCGATGGGCCGCAGGCGCGATTCGGGGGCGAGCGCCGGGGCCGGGGCCGGCATCGGCAAGGCCCCGGCTTCGCCGGCCTGCAGGGCCGCGAGCATCGGGGCAAGGTCCAGGCCCGCAGCATCCGCGGATGCCCGCGGCGCGTCCGGACCCGCCGGCGCCGGAAGCAGGGCGGCCTTCATCTCCTCGAACGGGGTCACCCCGGCGATCGCGTCGGTGGAGAACGGGAAGCCGTAGGCCACGGCCCCGAGCAGCTTGCCGTCGATGTACACCGGCGATCCGCTCATCCCCGAGAAGATGCCGGTCTTTTCCAGCCCCTGGCCGGAGACTTTCACCAGCACCACGCTGTGCCCGGCGATGACGTTTTCCATCACGCCCAGGACCTCGAACTGGAACTCCGCCACCTCCCTGCCCTGCAGGCAGGTGCGGCCCACGCCCGTCAGGCCGCGGCGCACCTGGTCCAGGGGAAACACCTCGGTGGCCGCCGGCAGGGATATCCCCAGGGCCCCGGCCAGCGCCAGCAGGACCAGCATTCGTTTCGGCATGCTCATTCCTTCCATCCGCCTTCTCGACGGTTGAATCAGATGCATCGCACCGGATGTATACGGCCGGAAATCACGATCGGTTCGACCGGGCGAGGAGCGCCACGGCCTGGGCGAGGATGCCTTCCTCGCGGCCGGTGAAACCCAGCCCCTCGGCCGTGGTCGCCTTGACGCTCACCCGCCCGGGGGCGATCCCCAGGCATTCGGCCATCCGGGAGACCATTTCCGGGATGTGGGGCGAGAGCCTCGGCCGCTCGGCCATGACGACGCAGTCCAGGTTGACCAGTGCCCAGCCCCCCTCCGCCAGGAGCCGGCGCATGTCGGCGAGGAAGCGGCTCCCGGGGCAGCCGGCCCACTGCGGGTCCCCCGGCGGGTAGTGGAATCCGATGTCGCGTCGCCCCAGGGCGCCGAGGATCGCGTCCACCACGGCGTGCACCAGGACGTCGGCGTCCGAGTGGCCCGCCAGGCCGAGCGGGTAAGGCACCTGCACGCACCCGAGCCACAGCGGGCGGCCGGGCGCGAACGCGTGCACGTCCGTGCCCAGCCCGACGCGCATTTCGGGCAGGGGTCCGGCGCCGGCCGGTGCGTCAGCGGGACTTGCCATTCTTCTGGGCCTCGGCGAAGTTGGACGGTCCGAACACCTTGGCGATCTTGCCGAAGATCATCTTGCCGGCGGTGGTCTGGAGCAGGCTGGTGACCACGATCTCCACGTTGCGGCCGATCAGGCTGCGGGCCTCGTCCACGACCACCATGGTGCCGTCGTCGAGGTACGCCACCCCCTGGTTCTCCTCCTTGCCCTCCTTCAGGATGAACACCTTCATGCTCTCGCCGGGCAGGACCACCGGCTTGAGGGCGTTGGCCAGCTCGTTGATGTTCAGCACGCTCACGCCGTGGAGCTGGGCCACCTTGTTGAGGTTGAAGTCGTTGGTGACGATCTTGCCGTTCAGCTCCCGGCCCAGCTCGATGAGCTTGAGGTCGACTTCCTTCACCTCGGGGTAGTCCTTTTCGCTGATCTGCACGTTGATGCCGGACACCTTCTGGATCCGCTGCAGGATGTCCAGCCCCCGCCGGCCGCGGTTGCGCTTGATGGAATCCGAGGAGTCGGCGATCATCTGCAGTTCGTGGAGGACGAACTGGGGGATCACCAGCTGCCCGTCCATGAAGCCGGTCTCGCAGATGTCGGCGATGCGGCCGTCGATGATGACCGAGGTGTCCACCACCTTCGGGCAGACCGACGCCTGGCGTTCCGAGGTGAACAGGTTCTCGAAGATTTTCATGTTCAGCAGGTTGCCCTTGTCGGCGCCCACGATAAGGCCGACGTAGGCCATGAACATGATGATCAGCACCTGCAGGAAAGTGCCGGGGGCGGCCGGGATGGCCGTCATGCGGCCCAGCACGATGGAGATCAGGGTCGCGCCGATGATGCCGCAGATGGAGCCGATCAGGGCCCCGATCAGGGTCTTGAGGCTCAGCCTGCGGATGCGGACTTCGAACAGGACGATGGCGGCCGCGAGGCAGATGCCGGCCAGCACGTTGATCAGGTCTCCCTTCCCCAGGGGCTGCAGGGCGAAGGCGGCGTACACGAGCAGGACGGTGAAAATCAGGCGGATGATCCACGTATTCATGAATGATTCCTCCGAGGAACACGAAATGATGGAATTTTCAAATAGCGCCAAACCGCGCAAAATGAATGTTTCAGTGCATTATATCAGAATCATGCCCGGGCCGCAGCACCACGAAACGGTTGAACGGGCGGGTCGCGTAAGGCATAATTTTTAGATGCGGCCCGCAATGGAGTGATTCAGCCGCCATCCGCACGGCGAGGATCGAGCATGACTTCGAACCCGGAGACCATTGTCCAGCTGACCGAGGCGGCCCCGCCGGGCCCGCCGTCGCCGGCCCGGCGCCTCCTGTTCGTGGACATCGTCCGCGCCTACGCCTGCGTGATGATGGTCTTCGGCCACACCTTCAACGACCTGCTGGAAACGGGCCTGCGCAGCTCGCTCCTCTTCATCAATTGGCAGCACCTGCGGGGGCTGACCGCCCCCACCTTTCTCTTTGTCAGCGGATTCGCCTTTTATGTGGCCACCACCCGGTACTGGAACGATTACCTGCGCTGGTCGCCCCGGCTGGCCAAGCGGCTGCGGCGCGTCCTGTGGCTCCTGCTGATCGGCTACGCCCTCCACCTGCCCTTCAAGGATCCCCGCCAGATCCTGCATCTCGACCTGTCCCCGGCGGCCTGGGCAAGCTGGATGAACGTCGACATCCTGCAGTGCGTGGCCTTCAATCTGTTCTCCCTTCACCTGGTCATCCTGGTACTCCGCACCCAGCGGCGGTTTATGGCGTACGTCGCCATCGGACTCCCGGCCGTATTCCTGCTGAGCTCCCTGATCTGGTTCCTCAACGGCCAGGCGGCGGTCCCGTCCATCTGGAACTTCTACCTTGGCGGGAACTTCGGTTCCTACTTCCCCCCCGTCCCCTGGGTCGGCTTCCATTATGCCGGGGTCCTCGGCGGCTGGTGGTATTCCACCCGCCTGTCCCGCGATCCACGCTGGCACCACAAGTTCTTCCTGGCCGCCCTGGGACTCGCCGGGGCCGGCGGGGTGATCTACCCGGCGTATCTCCGGCTGCCCGCCGAATTCAAGTTCCCCACCCTGGCCGCGCACAGCCTCGGCCTGAGGCTGGCCGCCGTGGTGTTCATCTTCACCCTGATCTCCTGGCTCTTCCGGAATGTGCACTCCGTCCCGTGGGTGATCCGACTCGTCGGCTCGGAGACGCTGACCATGTACTGGATGCACCTGATCATCATCTACGGATCGGCCTGGAACTTCGGCCTGGTGTACCATTTCGGCGGACGGCTGTCGCCGCTGCAGTGCCTCGCCGTCTTCGTGCCCATGTTCCTTTTCCTGACCCTGCTGGTCATCGGGAAGCACTGGATCATGGACACCTGGGCCCGCTGGCATCACCGCGCCATCGTCTCCGACTGAGGTGATCTCTCCTCAACGGTACAAAGGCAATCCAATTGCCATTTGTCATTTGCCAATTGCCATTTTTCATCTATGGAAAGAAGTTGGCGTGATACCTGCTGCCGCCTGTAAATCCATGTGCCTACATGGAAAATGAATAATGGCCGATGGCAAATGGCCAATGGATTTCTTCGCGCCCTTTGCGCCTTTGCGGTGAAATTACTCTTCGGCCGATTCGAGGGCTTCGATGGCGGAGCGCGCCAGCTCGTCGCAGCGCGCGTTTTCCGGGTGGGAGGCCACCGGGTCGTCGTGGTGGGCGGGGATCCAGCGCCAGCCGATCCGGTGCTTCCGGTCCAGACGGTGCAGCTCCTCCCACAGCGGCTGGTTGGCCACCGGAGACTTGTCGGCGCGCCGCCAGCCGCGCCGGATCCAGCCGGCCAGCCACTCGCTCATCCCCTGCACCAGGTAGCGGCTGTCCGAATACAGCGTCACGTCGCACGCCTTGCGGAGCTGGCGCAGCGCCTGGATGGCCGCGGTCAGCTCCATGATGTTGTTGGTGGTGTGGCGGGCCCCGCCGCTCAGCTCCTTGCGGTGGACGCCGTACAGCAGGACCGCCGCCCAGCCCCCCGGGCCGGGATTGCCGCTGCAGGCTCCGTCGGTGTAGATCGTCACGGCCGGCTGGCCGGGGGCTGCCGTCATGACTGGGTCCGCTTGTCCATCTCGATGAAGGCGTAGGCGGAGTGGTTGTGGATGCTCTCGAAATTCTCCGCCTCGACCGTGAACCAGGTGATCCGCTCGTCTTCGCGGAACCGCTCGGCCACGTTGCGGACGATGTCCTCGACGAAGACCGGATTCAGGTAGGCGTGCTCGGTGACGTACTTCTCGTCGTCGCGCTTGAGCAGGGGGTAAAGCTCGCAGCTGCCGCACCGCTCGACCGTCTCGATCAGCTCCTCGAGCCAGATGAACTCGCTGTAGCGGACGTTCACCGTGATGTGCGACCGCTGGTTGTGGGCGCCGAAGCGGCTGATCTCCTTGGAACACGGGCAGAGGCTGGTGACCGGCACCTGCGCCCCCATGACGAAGTCCATCCCGGTGTGGATGGAGCCTATGAACCAGCAGCGGTAGTCCATGAGGGAGCGGGCCCGGCTGACCGGTGCCTCCTTCTCGATGAAGTAGGGGAAGTCCAGCTCAATGTGGGCGGTCTCCGCCTCGAGCTTCTCCTTCATCTCCTGGAGGATGTCCGGCATGTTGTTGACGGTCATCTCCCCACGGTACTTGTCCAGGATCTCGATGAACCGGGACATGTGCGTCCCCTTGAAGTGGTGGGGCAGGTCCACGAACATGCTGACGGTGGCGACGGTGGGCTGGGTCTTGTTGGCGCGGTCCAGCACCACGATGGGGTAGCGGATCCCCTTGACGCCGACCTTGTTGATGTCGATGTTGCGGGTGTCCCTCTGTTTCTGTACGTCGATCATGGCATGACTCCTCCGGACGTAAACCGGGCATTGTACACACATTTTTCCCGAATGGCTACCCTCTCCCGAAGGACGATGTCCCATGCGGATGGCGGATTCCCGTCCGGTTGGATGCCGCCCCCGGGAGAGCGGCTTCAGCCGGTGGTCATGGCCGCGCGCGTATGTCCTGCCGAATTCTTCTGAAACCTTGTTTCCGGACGAGCCATCTTACGGAAAAGTGTGCAATCTCACCCGGAGGTCCAATCATGAATTTCCAGACCCCAACCTCCCGCCGCTGGGCGAGCCTGGCGATCGTGCTCGCGCTGGCGGTCGTCCTGTCGGTACCCGCGGGGGCAGCGATCAGTCAAAAAGAAGCGAACGAGCGCATGGCCCTCTCCACCGAAGTGCTCGGCGAGATCATCAACATCCCCGAACAGGGAATCCCGAAATCGGTCCTGAGCGGGGCCAAGGGCCTCATTATCATCCCGCACATGGTGAAGGGAGGATTCATCGTGGCCGCCAACCGCGGGCATGGGGTGATCATCCATCGGCTGGCCAACGGCGCCTGGAGCGACCCGACCTTCTGCACCATCACTGGCGGGAGCGTCGGCTTCCAGATCGGCGGGCAGGCCACCGACCTGATCCTCGTGGTGAACAACGAGAAGGGATTCCAGGCCCTGTTCTCGGACAACTTCAAGTTCGGCGGCCAGGCCAGCGCGGCGGCCGGCCCGGTGGGACGGGACGTCTCCGCCGGCACCGACGCGAAGCTCAGCGCGGAGATTTACTCCTACTCGCGGACCAAGGGCGCGTTCGCCGGCGTGTCCCTCGAGGGCGCCGGCCTGACGATGGATTCCGACGCCAACACGGCGTTCTACGGCAAGGCGGTGGATCCCAAGCAGGTGGTCGCGCGCCAGAGCAAGCCGTACCCCGCCGCCGCCCAGGGATTGCTGAAGCTGCTCAAACCCTACACGCCGACGAAGAAGTGAGGGCGGGCCGCACCATTCTCCAACCGGCAGACGGTCAGTACCGGCAAGCGTCAGCTGCCGGCGGGTAGCTTGAGCCAGCTGGAGACGGTAATTCGTATCTGCAATACAAACAAATAGTTGAGTAACATTTCGCGCCGGCAGCTGACGCTTGCCGGTACTGAGCGATCGACGGCGTCTGGAAGGCGACAAGGCCTGAAAACAATCGATTCTGGACTGAGCGACACCGACGCATCCGCCGCCGATCAATTTGCGCCCAGCAGCTTGAGATAGAGCGTCTGCACCTCCGCCGCCTGGAATCCTTCCAGGCGCCGGAGGTGGGGGGCGCCCGTCCGGGTCTCGAAGGTGAAAAGGCCCGGCTGGACGAGCCACAGTACCGCCAGTTCGTCCCAAACCCGCAAGTGACCGCCGCGCACCTGCGCCTCCACCGCCGGATCGGCATGGACGGCGGCAATGAGCCTTGCCCCGGGCGTGGAGGCCCCCCGGATCGGTCCCAGCCAGGACTCGTCGAACGCCGGCAGCCGGTCGTGCGGCAGCCACAGGTTCTCGATCCGGAGCCCCGAGGCGAAGACGGCCCGGGCCGACGCCGGGTCCCGGCTCGTGTTCCAGTCGGGCGTGGGGTCGTCCGGCGCGGTGCCGTAGTAGACGACCCGGTCGATCCGGTCCCGCAGGCCGGGGTCACGGCGGAGGGCGTCGGCCAGGTTGGTCATCGGCCCGAGGCAAAGATAGACCACAGGCGACTTGAGCCGGCGGATCGTCTTGGAGATCCGCTTCGCCGCCTGCGGCTTCCCGCGGCACGGGGCGGGCGGGTGGAAGCCCTCCGGCCACCGCAGGCGCTCGGACAGCCCGCGCCAGTCCGGCGGCGGCTGGGCCGAAGTCCGGCCGGCCACCACCGGGACTTTGCCGCGGCCGAAATAGGCCAGCAGCGACCGGGCATTGGCGCAGCCCGTTTCCGGCGACGAGGCCCCGTCCGAGGCCGCCACCAGGCAGAGATCCAGGCCGTCCGTCGAGAACAGAAGGGAGAAGGCCCGGACGTCGTCCAGCGCCATGTCGGTGTCCACCACCAGCGAAACCGGCGGGCTAGCCGGCAGGACCGCTGCCATCGCCACACCGGCCAGGATCCACTGGAGCACGAACCTTCGCAGAATCCGCTCCGGCATAACCCATGCCTCCGGAAGGTGATTTACGGCTTATTGTAGCTGAAACCACCGGTGGCCGGAGAAAAAAAGGCGGGACCGCCGGGTCCCGCCTTCTGGAGATAGATAGAGCGACCGGAAATCTGCGCTTCCTCCGATCAGTACGCGGAAGCGAAATAGTGGCAGTTGATGCAGTCGAGGTGCTTCGAGTCCACGTGCTTCGAGTGCACCCGGGCGAACAGCTCGGACGGCGTCCACTCGTCCGACTGGTCCTCATGGCAGCTGGCGCAGAGAGGCTGCCCGTTGCGGGTGGGCCGGCGGGCGTAACCCAGGCCGTCGAAATCCAGCCGGTCCGCGCCGGAGTGGCAGGAGGCGCATTGGAGGGCCTGCTCCTTGGGCGCCACCTCGTGGAAGAGGCCCATGTAGCGCTCCGTTTCCACGTACTGGTGGCCGCTGTAGCCCCAGCCGATGGCGTTGGCGCCCTGGATGATCGCGTTCAGGTTGTCGCCGGTGGAGAACAGGACGCCCATCTTGAGGGGAATGAGCCGGTTGGCGAAGTCGTCCACCGCCATGGTGGCAGTGTGGTACTTGAACGCGTAAATCTTGGCGCCGGGCGTGTTGATGTCGCCCGCGGGCGCCGACATCAGCACCCGGCCGTTGTCGCCCGGCACGGAGGTCTCGCCGAAGACGTTGAAGTAGGATCCCCCGTCGAAGAAAGCGTAGACCGGCTGGACGTGGGCCGCCTTGATCATGTGGGGCTCGTACAGTCTGGTGGCGACGTCGAGTTCGCCGGGCTGGCTGAAATCCCGGTGCATGTCGGTGGGGGCGATCTTGGCGTATTCGGGGATGTGGCAGACCGTGCAGTTGACCCGCGCCGTGTGCTTGTTCAGGCGGCTGTCGGAGTGGGGGGCCGCCGTGTGGCACATGTCGCAGGTGGGGATGAAATCCGTCTCGCGGGGGCGCATGTCCGAACCCCGGCCGGAGATTCTGTGATCGGAGGTCTGGTGGCAGTCGATGCAGACGAGTCCCGCGCCGCCATCGGCGACGGAGGCCATGTGCACATCGAAATCGCGGGTCGGATTGCGGTGGGCCTCCTCGAGGTCCCCGCGCTTGAAGTTGTTGCCGCCGCCCGAACGGGAGTGGCAGTTCAGGCAGGCGTCCCGCCCCGGCGCCCGGATGTCGGAGATTGCCTGCAGGATGTTGACCGCCATCTTGGCGTTGTCCGGCACCAGTTTGTACACCCCGCCGCGCTGGTCCACCATGCGCTTGTAGCCGTCGGAGTGGCAGACGAGGCAGTCGATGTTCTCCAGTTGCGCCTGGCTGGCGGTGGCGGACGGCTTCAGGCCGAGGCCGACGTGGCACCGGGCGCAGCCGCCGTCCACCAGGTTGCCGTCGTAGTTGGTGAGCTTGCCCAGCCAATTGAAGTCCGGGTAGGTGCAGAAATCGTTGATGTTGCTCATCTTGCCGCCGTGAGCCGCCTCCATGCCGACCCAGTCGGGGGTGGGACCGCTCCACTGGTAGTGGATGGAGGCGTGGACGTCGGCCACTTCCTGCGCGTGGCAGGGCATGCAGGTCTTGCTGCCCTCGTAGGTGATGTAGCGGCCGGCGTGGGACCCGGTGGCCTTGTCATTCAGGAAGCCCTCGTAGATCATCAGGTCCTGAATGTCCACCTTGCAGTCGAGGTTCAAATCGGCGCACCCTTCCATGCCCAGGCCGTACTCCCCGACGGAGATGTTGCCCGCCGCGAAATGGGCCAGCAGCAGGGCGTCGGAGCTGTCCAGCCAGCCGTCCGCGTTGAGGTCGCCGCGGC
>CAYPNP010000031.1:0-4452 GCA_964412195.1 uncultured Acidobacteriota bacterium
CCCTCGACTTCGCCGGCGAGGTCATGGAGCGGACCGGCGGCCGGGGCGTGGACGTGCTACTGAACTCGCTGGCCGGCGACTTTATCTCCGCCGGCCTGTCGGCGCTGGCCCCCTTCGGCCGCTTCCTGGAGTTGGGCATCCGCGACGTCCTGGCGGACGCCCGCATCGGTCTGAAGCCGTTCGCCTGCGGCCTGACCTACTCGATGGTCCTGGCCGGCCCCGACACGCCGGGCTACGCGGCCGCCTGGCAGGAGATGGCCGCCCTCTTACGGGACGGGCGCCTGCCGCCCCTGCCGGTGCGGACGTTCCCCGCCGGCGAGATCCGCCAGGCGTTCGATTTCATGACCCAGGCGCGGCACATCGGCAAGATCGTGGTGGAAAAGGCATCGGATGCCGAACACGCGAGCGGGATTGCCAGCGGCGACTTGGCATCGGCCGGAGAGGGCGGACCAATTCCAAATCAGGTTCCGACTCCGGCACCTGTGCAACGAGAGGAACAGGGCGAGCTGGTTCCCGGGCTGGTTTCCGGGTTGAGCCATGACGAAGGGGCGGAGGCGTTCCTCCGGGTTCTCGGGCTGGGACTGCCCCAGGTGGCGGTCTCCAAAACCCCGCTGGAAGAAGCCGCCCCCGGCCGGGAGCGCCCGGCGGCCGTGGGCGGAGTGCTTGCGATCGCAGCCCCGGCGCTGCCCCCGCCCCGCCCTGCGTCCAAGGCCGGCGGCGCTCCGCCGAGGAACGAGCTGGAGCGAACCCTCGTCCGCATCTGGGAGAACACGCTGGGCATCCGGCCGGTCGGGATCCACGACAACTTCTTCGACCTGGGCGGCGACTCGCTGGTGGCAGTGACCCTGTTCGACGAGATCCGCCGGACCCTGGGCCGGGGCCTGCAGATCTCGCTCCTCTTCGAGGCACCCACCATCGCCCGGTTGGCCGAGGCCCTCGGCGGCCGGCCTGCGGCGGAGGCCGGTCCATCGATCGGCCGGATGACGCCGGACGGCACACCGCCCGGTGCCGAATTCGATCCGGAGCCGTCCCGAGCCCCGAGACCCGCCGCCGAGGCTTCCCTTCCGGAAACCGTTCCAAAGCCCCTGGTCTTCGTGCACAACATCTACGGCGAGGTCCTGGTGTACCGGGCCATCACCCGCCGCCTGCTGCCCGAGTTCCAGGTGGACACCCTGGCTGCGCCGATCGCCGACGGAAGCTACCGGCATTTTCAAAGCGTCGAGGAGCTGGCGGCCGGCTACGTCCGGCGGGTCCTGACGGACCACCCGGCGGGGCCCTGCCTCCTGCTCGGCCACTCGGTGGGCGGCCTGCTGGCGTTCGAGATGGCCCGGCAGCTCGAAGGCGCCGGCCGGGAAGTGCCCTTCCTGGGGCTGCTGGACGCCCGCCTGATCCACCCGCCGGACGGCCCGCGGCGGTTCATCGATCCCGCCTGCCTCGGCCACTGGCTGCGGAACCTGCCGCGCTGGGCGGCGCAGTTCCGGAAGGCCCGCGGGAAGCGGCGGTCCCTGGTCCGCGAGCGCTTCCACCACCTGCTGGGGGTGGAGGACCCGGAATGGCACAAGACGGTCGACCCGGCTCATGCGGCGTACATGGACTGGCTGATGGGGCTGCTGCGCCGCTACCGGCCGGGCCCGTATGGCGGCCGGGTGGTGCTCTTCCGGATCCGCCCGCTGCCGCTGCTGTCCTGGTCGCGCGAGGACATGGGCTGGGGCCGCCTCTGCCACACGGCGCCGGAGGTCCGGTTTATCCCCGGAGACCACGCCACCATGCTGCGGGAGCCGGACGTCGCCGGCCTGGCCGCCGAGATCAAATCGGCCCTCTTAAGCCCGCAGGGCGCCCTAAAATAGCTCCAGGCGTCAGCCTGGGGAGTGGCGCAGCGTCAGCAGATTAAGTGGTTTCCTTGCCCTGAGCCCCGCCTCGGGGCGGCATAACGACACAAATCAAAGTAATGAAATTTCCCCTGTCAGAGATCGAGGGGCCGAATTGGATCTGGTATGCCGCCCCCAAGCGGGCTCGGAGAGGAGATCCAGAACACATGGAACTTTCGCACCTCACCCCAGGCTGGCGCCTGGGGCTATTTTAGGACGCCCTCCGGGCTGAAACGGATACACCTAAACGGATTGTAATGGCAACCCTGAAAAATGTACCGTCATGAGTTTACTGCTGACAGATATCATAGAGGTCAATTCAGTCTTTTCTATCTGATAGTGCCAGGTAGGCGCCCTGCCTAACCCATAGATTCGAGGACAGAGTCAATTTCTCCGAGAGTTTCTTTACGGTGTCAGAAATCTTCAAGAGATATAACTCGGCCCCATTCTTTTCGTAATCCCCTGGTGCCTCACATGCGGCGTCCTCCGGTACAGAAGTCCAATGTAATCCCGCAAACCATTGGAGAGCGCATAATTGTGAAACTGTCTCGTTCGAGGCAAGCATAGCCTCCCATTCATAGTATGTGCGCCGATCAGGATGTGGACCGATGATCCATCCCGATAGATTGTAATCGTTGCGAACAGGTTGCCTGTGGCTGTTCTCCAAGCGAAGAAGGATGAGCCGATTCTTCTCGAACAAGAGATATTCCCGTCGAATGTCCGCGGCATTCCCGGGAGTAGTGTGAAGGATGATCAGGAATTTCCCTGGGATTTGATTTTTCGATGTCGTGATTTTATTCAAGTAGGTCCGCCACCCTATGTCCATTACTTCCGTTCTTAAAGGATGCCCTCCTTCTTCCAATATTGTAAAACGAAAATAATTGGGGCCCGGAATCGTTCTGATCCAGTAGTCTTCGAAAAGGACGAATTTCGCAGAGTTCCAACCACTGTCATGTATTCTCAGTATCCAGGCAGGATGCCATTCATGTTGTGGAGATGTTGGATTAATAGCATTGATGACAATACCGTTCTCAGACTCTGCCTCCTCTCCAGAGACGGAAGTCTCGGATGTATTACCTCTGGATTGTCTGGAAGGCTCTGGTGCTCCGAGGATTGCATCAAAGGCAGATTGAAGCCTAGCTGTTTCCTTTTCAGGTTTCTCTCGAAGATCTCGGTTAGCTTTTTCCACCAACAGTTTCCATGCATCAGTAAAAGCCATCGGCACGACATTGTCCGTATTTTCAACCTATTCAACTACCGAGGCAGAGAGAGATTTTGTTGTAAAACCAATTTCCAAACTGGAACCAATAGTACATAAACTAGTTGAGATGAAGCACATTAAAGTGATTATCCCATGTCGTCCCCACGCCGGTATTCGGTAGCGTTTTTGCATTAGTTCACATCTTTCTGCTTTCAGTCTTCTGCCTTCCGCGTTCGACGTTCGATGTTCGATGTTCGATGTTCGACGTTCGTTCAGGACGATTGAAGGAACCGCCTACAGGAACAGCATCCCGGCATATCCCACCACGCTGCCCATGTCGCCGGTGACGTCGCCGGAGGTGGCGTAGCGGACCAGCTCGCCGCGGGTCGCGCCCAGCTTCTGGCAGGCCCGGGCCACCGCCGCCGCCGGCGCCCAGCCGCACATAGAGATGTCCTCCTCGCGCACCGTCCGGGCCAGCGCCTCCGGGTCCAGTGCCTCCAGGCAGCGGATGGCCAGGTGGTCCTTGCGCGACGCCTGCCGGGCCGGCTCGTAGTGGGTCATGTCCGAGCTGGCCACCAGCAGCACCGGCTCGCCGGCGGCCTCCACCGCCCCGGCCAGGGCGTCGCCGAGGCGCAGCAGCGTCTCCAGCCGGTTGGTGCCGACGCAGATGGGCACGAAGTAGAAGCTCTCCCGCCGGTACTGCAGGAAAGGCAGCTGCACCTCCAGCGAGTGCTCGAACCGGTGGGCGAACTCGTCGGCCTCCAGCTCCGGCAGGCGGGCCGACAGCTCCGCCGCCAGCGGCGCGTCGATGGGCACGTCCCCCAGGGGCGTGTGCCAGATGCCCTCCCCCATGAAGGCCAGCGACCGGCCGTGGCCGGTGTGGTTGGGGCACAGGATGATCAGCCGGCCGGGGATCTCCGCCGCCGCGTAGACGGCGCCCGCCACCGGCCCCGAGTACATGTACCCCGCGTGCGGGGCCATCAGGCCGAAGGCCTGCCTGGGCTCCGACACGTCTGGGATGTACCGTCCCAGCTCCGCCAGCAGGGCCTGTTTCGAACCCGGGTAGAAGCGACCGGCCACCGCGGGCATCCGCGTCGTCATGGGCACCTCCTCGAGGATGGACCCGGAACGTCCGTCTTCTCCGAAAAGCTTCGGCTATTATACCATTTTTGACATGTGCAGCGGGGCGGCGTCCCGCGCCGGCGGCTCACGCCTGCCGGTACTGACTCCTCGGCGAGGGCGGCGTCCCGCGCCGGCGGCTCACGCCTGCCGGTACTGACTTCACGGCGAGGGCGGCGTCCCGCGCCGGCGGCTCACGCCCGCCGGTACTGACTCCTCGGCGAGGGCGGCGTCCCGCACCGGCGGCTCACGCCTGCCGGTACT
>CAYPNP010000031.1:4552-46759 GCA_964412195.1 uncultured Acidobacteriota bacterium
CCTGCCGGTACTGACTCCTCGGCGAGGGCGGCGTCCCGCGCCGGCGGCTCACGCCCGCCGGTGCTGACTCCTCGGCGAGGGCGGCGTCCCGCACCGGCGGCTCACGCCTGCCGGTACTGACTCCTCGGCGAGGGCGGCGTCCCGCGCCGGCGGCTCACGCCCGCCGGTGCTGACTCCTCGGCGAGGGCGGCATCTCGCGCCGGTCCCCCATGTCTGTCACCGGTCACCGGCAGGCATGTTCCCGCTGGATTTTTCCGCCGGGATGGCGTAAAATTCCGGGTTTGCCGCACCCGCCCCGCGGGACCGACATTCACAAGGATTCTTCCCCATGGAAACAAAAGACCAATTGCCCCTCGAAAGCCTCGTCCAGGTCAACATCGAAGAGGAGATGAAGAAGTCGTACCTCGACTACGCGATGTCGGTCATCGTCGGCCGGGCCCTGCCCGACGCGCGCGACGGCCTCAAGCCGGTGCACCGTCGCATCCTCTTCGCCATGAACGAGATGGGCAACGTCTACAACAAGCCCTACAAGAAGAGCGCCCGCATCGTCGGCGACGTCATCGGCAAGTACCACCCCCACGGGGACATGGCCGTCTACGACGCCATCGTGCGCATGGTGCAGGACTTCTCCATGCGCTACCCCGTCGTCGACGGCCAGGGCAACTTCGGCTCCGTGGACGGGGACGCCCCCGCGGCCATGCGCTACACCGAGATCCGCATGGACCGCATCGCCGGCGACATCCTGGCGGACATCGACAAGGAAACCGTCAACTTCGTCCCGAACTACGACGAGTCGCTGCAGGAGCCCGAGGTGATGCCCACCCGCATCCCCAACCTGCTGGTCAACGGCTCTTCCGGCATCGCCGTGGGCATGGCCACCAACATCCCGCCGCACAACCTCGGCGAGATCGTCACCGCCCTGGTCCACCTCATCGACCAGCCCGACGCCTCCATCGAGGAGCTGAT
Organism: uncultured Acidobacteriota bacterium; assembly: GCA_964412195.1. Lineage (GTDB taxonomy): Bacteria > Acidobacteriota > JAAYUB01 > JAAYUB01 > JAAYUB01 > CAYPNP01. Next base: position 5,519 of record CAYPNP010000031.1, read on the forward strand.
GCGCTTCATCCCCGGCCCCGACTTCCCCACCGCCGGCTTCATCTACGGCCGCTCCGGCATCCGGGACGCCTACCGGACCGGCCGCGGGATCCTGCGGCTGCGCGCCCGGGCCGCGGTGGAGGAGTTCAGCAAGGGCCGGGAGGCCATCGTCGTCACCGAGATCCCCTACCAGGTGAACAAGAGCAAGCTCATCGAGCAGATCGCCAACCTGGTCAAGGACAAGAAGATCGACGGCATCACCGACATCCGCGACGAGTCCGACCGCGAGGGCATGCGCATCGTCATCGAGCTGCGGCGCGACGTCGAGCCCGAGATCATCCTGAACAACCTCTTCAAGCACACCCACATGCAGACCAGCTTCGGGGTGATCCTGCTGGCCATCGACCGCAACCAGCCCAAGCTGCTGAACCTGAAGCAGGCTCTGGAACTTTTTCTCAACCACCGCCGCGAGGTCGTCACCCGCCGCACCCAGTTCGAGCTGCGCAAGGCCCGCGAGCGCGCCCACATCCTGGAAGGCCTCAAGATCGCCCTGGACAACCTCGACGAGGTCATCAAGACCATCCGCGCCTCCAAGACGCCGCCCGAGGCCAAGGAGCGGCTGATGGCCCGCTTCAAGCTCTCCGCCCTGCAGGCCCAGGCGATCCTGGACATGCGGCTGCAACGCCTGACCAACCTCGAGCGGGAGAAGATCCTGGAGGAATACAAGCAGGTCCTGCAGCTGATCGTCCGCCTGGAGGAGATCCTGGCCAGCCCTCACAAGCTCATGGCCGTCATCAAGGAGGAGCTGCTCGAAGTCCGGAAGACCTACGCCGACGAGCGGCGGACCGAGATCGTGGACGAGAACGCCGAGTTCCAGATCGAGGACCTGATCCCCGACGAAGAGGTCCTCATCACCATCTCCCACACCGGCTACATCAAGCGCCTGCCGGCCAGCACCTACCGCGTGCAACGGCGCGGCGGCAAGGGCCGCCGGGGCATGACCACCAACGAAGCCGACTTCACCGAGCACGCCTTCGTGGCCACCAACCACAGCTACCTGCTCGTCTTCACCGACCAGGGCAAGGTCTACTGGCTCAAGGTCTACAATATCCCGGAGGTCGGCACCGCCGGCAAGGGCCGCCCCATCATCAACCTGGTCCGGTTCGACCCCGAGGAGAAGATCCGGGACATCATCGCCGTCAAGGATTTCCCCGAGAACGAGTACCTGGTCTTCGCCACCGCCAAGGGCATCGTGAAGAAGACCCCGCTGTCCGAATTTTCCAATCCCCGTGCCGCCGGCATCATCGCCATGAACGTGCGGGAGGGCGACCACCTGATCTCCGTGGTCAAGACCAGCGGGCAGCAGCAGATCTTCCTCTCCACCCGCCGCGGCCAGAGCATCCGCTTCGAGGAGGGCGACGCCCGCCCGATGGGCCGCGCCGCCCAGGGCGTCATCGGCATCCGCCTGCGCGGCGACGACAGCGTGGTTTCGATGACCACCGCCACCGACGAGGGCGAGATCCTGACCGTCACCCAGAAGGGTTTCGGCAAGAAAACCCCCGCCAAGGAGTACCGGGTCCAGTCCCGCGGCGGCTCCGGCATCATCAACCTGAAGGTCGCGGGCAAGACCGGGCCCGTGGTCGGGGTGCAGTCCCTGCGCGAGGACTGCAGCCTGATCCTGGTGACCGCCGGCGGCCAGATCATCCGGATGAACACCGGCACCATCCGCACCGCGGGCCGGGCCACCATGGGGGTGAAGCTCATCGACCTCCTGGCGGACGACCAGGTGACCTCGTTCACGCTGCTGGGGGCCGAAGAGGACAACGGCTCCGATGAAACCGGCGACGATCAATAAGCTCCTGCGCTTCCTGCTGGGCCACCTGCGTTTCCTGACCGCGGTGCTGGCGCTCGTCTTCGCCTGCACCTTCGTTTTCGTCACCCTGAACGTGAAGAACGCCAACGCCCTTTTCCAGCAGGCCCAGGAGGAGATGGGCACCGGCCGGCCCGATGAGGCGCTGGAAACCCTCCAGCGGCTCGAGCGGGAATTCCCTGCCTGGGGCCGGATGGAGGAGGCCTTCTACCTCCAGGGCAACATCCTCTACTTCCACAAGAACGACATCCCCAACGCCATCGAGCGGTGGGAGCGGGTCCTCAAGATCAACCCGGCCTCCCCGCACGGCTACACCATCCGGGTGCGCCTGGCGGAGATCTACCAGAACGTCGTCGGCGACACCGCGGAGGCGGTCCGCCAGTGGAAGACCGTCATCCGGCTCTACCCCAAGGACCCGGAAGTCCCCCGCTTCCGCATGAACCTGGCCGACTGCTACGTCAAGCTGGACCAGTACGAGGTGGCCCTGCTGGAGCTGAAGAACCTCATCCGCCAGACATCCGACGAGCACATCCGCCAGCAGGCGACGATCCACGTCGCGGCGATCTACTACCTGCGGAAAGCCTACAAGGAGGCGCGCGCCACGCTGGAGCCGGTGGTGGAGCACCCGCACTGCGCCGACTGCCGCAACACCGCCCTGCTGATCTACTCGGACATCCTGGAGATCCAGGAGGATTACGACAAAGCCGTTGATATTCTCGGCCAGATCCCCGATAATATCTTGTCACAACAGAAGAAACAGGAGCGGATCGACGGGATGCGGCGCAAGACCTTGCCGGAGCCTTCACGATCCGGCCGTTGACAAAAGGAGTCCCGATGACGCAGAAACAGAACATCCCCGTCAAGTTCGTCTACTCCCAGGGGAAGGAGCAGGTCCGCTTCGCCAACCAGTTCGTCTTCTCCCAGGTGGACATGGACGTGATCATGGACGTCGGCGTGGTCGACCTGCGCCAGATCGTCGAGATCAACCAGAAGATCCAGTCGCGCACGCTGCAGGCGGACGACTTCCTGGAGGCCCGGATCATCGAGCGCTACGGGATGAGCATCAGCTCCTTCATCAAGCTCAAGCAGCAGATCGACCAGATCTTCCAGAACCTGGAGAAGCAGGGCGTCCTGGTCAAGAAGCCCGACGCCGACAGCCTGCAGTAGGGACGGCCGCTCCGGCCGGGAAACGGGAAGCGAGGGAGGTGCCCACATGATCCTGCGATGGACTGCGGCTTGCCTGTGCGCGGCGATCCTGATGGCGGCGGCCGGATGCGGCGGCGGGCCCGAGCCGGCCGCGGAAAAAGCGCCCGCGGCAGCCCCGACCCCCGAGCCTGCGCCGCCGCCGGTCCCCGCCTCCAACACCGCCGTGCTGGTGACCGCCTCCGGCGACATCACCCTGGAACTCCTTCCCGACAAGGCCCCCGAGACCGTCGCCCAGTTCAAGCGGCTGGCTGCCTCGAACTTTTACAACGGCGCCACGTTCCACCGGGTGATCAAGGACAGCCTCATCCAGGGCGGCGACCCGCTCAGCAAGGATCCGGATCCCATGAACGACGGCGAGGGCACCTGCGGCGTCCTGGTCAAGGGGGAGATCAACGACACGCCGATGAAGGCGGGCGCGGTGGCCATGGCCCATCCGGGGGACCCCAACGCGGCCAGCTGCCAGTTCTTCGTCTGCGTCAAGGACCACCCCGAGTGGCAGGGCCAGTTCACGGTCTTCGCCCGCGTCACCGGCGGCATGGACGTCGTCCGGAAGATCTCCCAGGCCTCCGTCGGCACGGGCGCCCTGGCCGACCACCCCATCTTCAAACAAACCATCCAACGGATCGACTTCAAGTAACCCGAGGAGCTTCCCATGCTTTTGAAAGGCAGCTTGAAAGTCACCACCCTCCCCGAGATCCTGCACTCCATCTGCATCAGCAAGGAGACCGGCATCCTCACGCTGCAGCAGTTCAACATCAAGAAGAAAATCTACTTTGAGGAAGGCGACATCGCTTTCGCCTACTCCAACCAGCGCAAGGACTCCCTGGGCGACATCCTCCTGCGCAAGGGCGTGATCACCCTCGAGCAGTACCTCGAAACCTCGAACCAGATCCGGCCGGGCGTCCGGCACGGGCAGATCCTGCTCCAGGCCAGCTACATCACCACCCAGGAGCTGATCGCCGCCGTCCACAGCCAAATCAAGGAGATCATCTTCTCGCTGTTCGAGTGGACCGAGGGGATGTTCGACTTCGAGAAGGAGGAGAAGCGGCTGGAGAACATCAAGCTGAACATCACCTCCGCCGACCTGATCATGGCCGGCGTGAAGCGCGTGTCGGACTGGTCGGTCCTGGAGAAGATGATCGGCAGCATCGACAACGTGCTGGAGGATTCGCCCGAGTTCGACCTGAAGCGGGGCGAGATCCAGCTCTCCGAACAGGAAGTCGATATCATGAATTACGCCCGGGGGAAGTCGATCCGCGAGGTGCTCAACTACAGCCTGCTGAACAATTACGAGACCAGCCGGTTGCTGGCGGGCTTCATCACCATCGACCTGTTCCGGATCCGCAAGCACGAACACTTCATCCTGGAGCCGGTCACCGACATCGACGCCGACAAGATGAAGCGGATGATCCAGCTCTTCAACAACATCTACGAGTACATCTACGACACCCTCAAGACCGAGGCCGGCCCGATGGCCGAAAAGATCCTGCACAACTACTACGAGGAGATCCGGCAGGAGGAGCGGCAGATGCTCCACAACATCGAGATGAACGCCAAGGGCTGGCTGGACGCGGACCTGCTCGACCTCAACATCATGAACCTCGAGCAGGAGGACAAGACCGGCTACGTCTACAGCACTTACCTCAAGATCCTCAGCTCCCAGCTCAAGGCCGCGCGCGAGCTGCTGGGCGAGAAGAAGAAGGCCGACCTGGAAGACGACATCAAGAAGCTGATCGAGCGCCTCTCCGGCGAACCCCACCCCTGAAGAATTCACCACAGAGACACAGAGAACACAGAGCAATCCATTTGACAATTGTCATTTGACATTTGTCATTGGTCATTTAAGAGGCAGTATCCCGCAGGGGAGCGCTGACTGTGCGGTCCATTCTGAAATGACCGATGTCAAATGGCCATTGTCAAATGACAAATGGATTGCTCTGTGTTCTCTGTGTCTCTGTGGTGAATTCTTAGTCGCCGGAGAGGACCGCGCCCAATCCGCCCAGCACCGAGCCCTCTTCCTTGCGGCTGCCGCCGGCCTTGGGGGCGTGGGAGTAAATCCGGTCTGCCAGCCGGCTGAACGGCAGCGACTGGAGGTAGATCTTGCCCGGGCCGGTGAGGGTGGCGAAGAAGAGCCCCTCCCCGCCGAAGATGGCCGTCTTGACGCTGCCGGCGAACTGGATGTCGTAGGTGACGGACTCCTCCATCGCCACCAGGCAGCCGGTGTCGACCCGGATCGTCTGGCCGGCGGCCAGCTCGCGCTTGACGATGGTGCCGCTGGCATGGACGAAGGCCTTGCCGTCGCCCGAGAGCCGCTGCAGGATGAAGCCCTCGCCGCCGAAGAAGCCGGCGCCGATGCGCTTGGTGAAGGCGATGCCCAGGGAGGTCCCGAAGGCGGCGCAGAGGAAGGAGTCCTTCTGGCAGATCAGCGTGCCGTTGTGGTCCTTCAGGTCCACGGCGATGATCTTGCCGGGATAGGGCGCGGCGAACGCCGCCGAGTGGCGGCCGGCGGCCCGGTTGGTGAACATGGTGATGAACAGGCTCTCGCCGGTGACGACCCGCTTGCCGGCGTCCAGCAGCTTCCCCATGAACCCTTTCTCCGGGCCGCTGCCGTCGGTGAAGCGGGTTTCCATCTGGATGCCGTCGGTCATGTACATCATGGCGCCCGCTTCGGCGATGACCGTCTCGTTCTGGTCGAGGATGATCTCCACGAACTGCATGTCGTCGCCGTAGATCTGGAAGTCCACCTCGTGGCAGCGCTGCCCGGCCGGGGCGTAGCTGGGCGGCGCCGCCGCCACCGGGGGCGGCTGGGGCGGGGCGGCCGCGGGGGCCAGCAGCCCGGCCAGTTCGGGCGTCTGTTCCAGGGACAGCCAGTTGGCCATCCCGTGCCGGTAAACGTAGGTCTGCCCGTTGATCTCGCCCTGGCGGTATTTTTCCGCCAGCTGCTCGTCGGAGAACGGGCCCTGGGCCTGCCCCCCGATGGAGACGTACCAGATGCCGCCGTCGGTCATAGGCCTCCTTTTTCCTTCCGGACCTTGATGTTGGCCAGGATTTCCTTGGTTTTCACCAGCATGTTCCGCGCCTGGGGGATGACCTCCTCGGCCTTGGCGATCTGGTCGTCACCCTCGGCCCGGATCTTGAACCCGTCCAGGATGCCGAACACCCGGGTGAAAATCTCCGCCTTGATGCCGCGGCGGATGAAGTCGGCATTTTGGGTGAAGTCCTCCTCGCTGAAGGTGACCTTCATGCCGGTCAGGAATTCCCGGAAGTCCTTCAGCACCGCGTCGTTGACCTCAAACTGGCGGGCGGCGTCCTTCTGCTCGTCGGAGAACCGGGGCACCGAGGCGATCTTGCCCTGCATCGCCACGTTGGCGAACTTGAAGAAGACGTCTTTCGAGTACAGCGTCAGCTCGAACCGGTTCAGGGTGCGGGCCTTGTACTCCACGTCGGGCTGGATGCCGCCGCCGCCGTAAACCTTGCGGTGGCTGAGGGTGTACTTCACCTCGTCCTCCGGGACCTTCACGTTCTTGCGGAGGCGCGGGTTGTAGTAATCGTAGATGGAGCCGTTGTACGGGCGCTGGAGGCAGCGGCCGCTGGGGGCGTAGTACTTGCCGGTGGTCAGGGCCAGGCCGGAGCCGTCGCTGAGCCGGTAGACCGACTGGACCAGGCCCTTGCCGAAGCTGCGCTCACCGACGATGAGGCCGCGGTCGTTGTCCTGGATGGCACCGGCGACGATCTCGGAGGCGCTGGCCGAACTGCTGTTGATCAGGACCACCAGCGGCACGGTCAGGTTCCCGCTCTCGCGCGTGGAGTACCGCTGCTCGTCCTTGCTGTCCCGGCCGCGGGTGGTGACCACCGGCGCGCCCTGGGGCAGGAATTCCTCGGAGACCTTGATCGCCTGGGTCAGGTAGCCGCCGGGATTGTCCCGGAGGTCGATGATGAGCCCCTCCAGGGAGTCGACGTTGAGGCGGTCCATGGCCTCCACCAGCTCCTTGTGGGTCGTTTCCGAGAAGTGCTCGATCTTGATGTACCCGATGGCCGGGCGGATGCGGTAGGAGTAGTTGATGGTCAGCTTGGGGATCTCGTCCCGCGTCACGTCGATCTCGAGGGGATCGGCCTCGCCGGGGCGGAGCACGGTGATGTGCACCTGGGTGCCCTTCGCGCCCTTGAGGTGGTCGATGACGTCGTCCGTGTCCCAGTCGTCGATGGATTCCCCGTTGACCTTGAAGATCACGTCGCCGGCCTGGAGGCCCACCTTGGCGGCGGGCGTGCCGGGGAAGGGCGGCTCGATGATGACGATGCGGCCGCTCCCGCGGGTGAGCGCCCGGATGCGGATGCCCAGGCCGAAGTAGCGCCCGCTGTTGTCTTCCTCCAGTTCCTTGTAGTCCTTGGGGGAGAAGAAGGAGCTGTGGGGGTCCATCCCACGCAGCATCTCGCGGATCGAGTTGTAGATCAGCTCGGCATCGTTGGGGATGTCAGCGGCGTTTTTCTGGATGGTGCTGAGCACCAGGGCGTACTTGCGGTACAGGGTATCTTTCTCGTCCTGGCCGGCGTCCGCGCTGACCTTGCGGCCCACCAGCCCCCCGATGAGGGACGTGGCCACCAGGAACAGCATCGCGAACAAGGTAAAGTGTTTCTTCATATCGTCTCCCGCGGCGCAATCGCGCTCACTATACCACAAGTAAGATGCCCGAAGAGAGGGAAATGTCCGCCCTCAATCGTGCTCTTGCTCGTAATCGTAATCGTGCTCGTACTCGTGCTCGTAATCGGACTTCGGACCTCGGAAATCGGATTTCGGACCTAGAGACTGAATCCTGGTTGAAAACCTTGAACACGGATCCACACGGATCACATCGGATCCACACGGATTCAAACCCAGATCGGGGATCCATCCGCGAAAATCTGTGCGAATCCGTGTTCATCCGCGTTCAGGGTTGCCTCTGCGAATGCTGAGTGTATATGACTGATTCGATTATGATTACGATTACGAGCACGAGCACGACAGGGGGGAGGGGGGTTACTCTTGCTGCCAGACGGGGATGCTGAAGAAAAAGGTCGAGCCCTGGCCGAACTTGCTGCGCACGCCGATGGCGCCGCCGTGCCCTTCCACCATCTTCTTGCAGATGTACAGGCCCAGGCCGGTGCCACGGATGTGCTTCGTCTTCTCGTTGTGGATCCGGTGGTATTTCTGGAAGAGGTTGCCCACCTGCTCGGGAGCGATGCCGATCCCCTGGTCCCGCACCCGGATCTCGACGAATTTCCGCTTCTTCAGCGCGCTGACCACGATCTCCCCGCCTGCCGGTGAGTATTTCATGGCGTTGGAGATCAGGTTGTCGAGGATCTCGAACAGCTTGTCGTAATCCGCCCGCATCGGCGGCAGGCCGGCCTCGTACTCGAAGTGCAGGGTGTGCTTGGGCAGCTTCCGGGCGCCGAACTTCTCCGCCAGGGTGGAGAAGGAGATGCAGTCGAAGGCGTACTTCATCTCCCCCGACTCGATCCGGGTGATCTTCAGGAGCCCGTCGGCCAGCCGCCGCAGGTGCCCGATCTGCTCGAAGATCGAGTTCAGGTACTCCCGCCGGGTGTCGCTGCCCATGTCTGGCTGGAGCAGCAGGAGCTCGGAGTAGGCGTGGATCACGGTCAGGGGCGAGCGGAAGTCGTGCGAGACGATGCTGATCAGCTCGTTCTTGGTCCGGTCCAATTCCTCCAGTTTCTTCTTGCTGTCCGAAATCTCGCGGAAGAGCTGGAAGTTCTCCATGGCGATGAAGAACTGGTCCCGGATGGTCTCCATCACGCGGTGGTTGTTGGCCTCCTCGAAGAAGTACGGCGCCGCGCTCTCGACGTAGAGGTGCCCCACCGTCTTGCCGCCGGTTTCCAGCGGCAGCAGGCAGCGGTCGCGGGAGTTCTCGGCCACGAACGGCGCCTTCCCCCGGGCCGGCGGCCCGCCGTTCACGAAGGCCAGCGGCGGCGGCAGGAAGCCGGGCTTGTGCCAGGTATTGAAGTTGCCGGCGAACTCCCCGTCCGTCCGCACCACGAGCTGGGCGTAGGACAAGCCCAGGCGCTCGGCCAGGCGGTCGAGCGCCCGCTGGAAGTTGTCGATCTCGGCCAACGAGGAGGACAGGATGCCGCTGACCTCGTTGATGATCTGGAGCTGCAGCGTCCGCTCCCGGGTCTCCTCGAACACCCGCGAGCGCTGGATGGCGGCGGTGGCCTGGTCGGCGAATTTCTCGAAAACCCGCAGGTCGTCCTCGGAAAAGGCCCCCTTCCATGGCCGGTCGGCGAACTCGCGGCGGGAGGTGTTGATCACCCCGACGAGGCGGGCCGGATCGCTGTGGCGGTCCACCAACGGGACGCACATCAGCGTGCGGATCGGCGGGAGACGCTTATCCGACGACGGCTTGAAATCGGGATCTCGTGCGGTGTCGGCCACGCGGACCCCCTGCAGAGTGGAAACCACCCGGCCGATGATGCCTTCGTGGGCGGAAAAGACCACGGCCGACTCCTGCGACGACCAGGACTTCCAGCCGGTCAGGGTCCGGACGTTGTGGGTCCGCTCGTCATACAACATGACCGAGACGGCGTCGGCCTCGAGCAGGCGGGCGGTGTTTTCGGCGATGCTCTCCAGGAGGGGCTTGAGCTCGGACCGGGCGTTGATCTCCCGGTTGATCTCGCAGATCACCTCGAACAGCCGCGTGGCCTGGGACCGGTCCGGCATGGCCGGGTGCCTCCTACAGCAGCTTGGCGTCGAACGGGTAGGGGAGGAGGTCCTTCATCTTGAATTCCGCCTCCTTCCCTTTCAGGTTGGCCATGTGGACAGGGATGTTGCCGCAGAACTCCCAGATGATCTGGCGGCAGGCGCCGCAGGGCGGCGTCAGCTCGTCGGTGTCGGCCACCACCCAGAGCTCGGCGAATTTTTTCTCACCCTCGCTCACGGCCTTGAAGATGGCCACCCGCTCGGCGCAGATGGTCAGCCCGTAGGAGGCGTTCTCCACGTTGCAGCCGGTGTAGACCTTGCCCGACTTGCCCAGCAGGGACGCGCCGACCTTGAACTTGGAGAACGGCGCGTGGGCCTTCTTCCGGGCTTCCACGGCCTTGTCGTACAGAAGTTCGCTCATGGCTTCCACCTCCGGATGATCTCGTCCAGCAGCCGGGTGAACTGGTCCTTGACCCGCTCGGTGGTGTCCAGGACTTCCTTGTGCGTCAGCGGCTGGTCGAGGATGCCGGCCGCCATGTTGGTGACGCAGCTGATCCCCAGCACCCGCATGCCCATCTGGTTGGCGGCGATCACCTCGGGCACGGTGGACATGCCCACCGCGTCGGCGCCCCAGCCGCGGAACATCCGGATCTCGGCGGGGGTCTCGTACGACGGCCCGGACACCCCGAGGTAGATGCCCTCCCGGACGGCGATGCCCAGGTCGCCGGCGGCGGCGCGGGCCAGGGCGCGCAGCTCCGGGTGGTAGGCGTAGCTCATGTCGGGGAAGCGGGGGCCGAACTCCTCGGCCAAGCGGCCGCGCAGCGGGTTGAAGCCCATGAAGTTGAGATGGTCCCGGATGACCATCAGGTCGCCCGGCCGGAAGTCCGGGTTGATCCCGCCGGCGGCGTTGGTGACGATGAGCGTCCGGGCGCCCAGGCCGTGCAGGAGCCGGGCCGGGAAGATCACCGCATCGGGGTCGTGCCCCTCGTAATAGTGTACGCGGCCCTGCAGGAGCACCGCCGGCTTCCCGTGCAGCCGACCGGCCACCAGCACGCCGGCATGCCCGGCCACGGAGCTGGCCGGGAAGTGGGGGATCTCTTTGTAGGGGATGCGCACCGCGTCCTGCAGGGTGTCGGCGTACCCGCCCAGGCCGGAGCCCAGGATCACACCCAGCGGGCAGGGCGTCGGGCACTTCCCTTCCAGCTGCTGGCGGACGAACTCGCTGATCTGATCGAACATCGTTACCTCCTGAAAGATCGGTGCGGGCCGGACAACCCGGCGGCGCCGGGAAGCCCCCGCCCGCGGTTTGCCTAGATCAGGATCCCGGCGATGCAGGCCGTCAGGAAGTTAGCCAGCGTGCCGGCCAGCACCGCCCGGAAGCCCAGCTTGGCCAGGTCGTGGCGCCGGCTGGGCGCCAGCGCGCCGATGCCGCCGATCTGGATCCCGATGGAGGAGAAATTGGCGAAGCCGCAGAGCGCGAACGTCGCAATGGTGAACGAACGCGGGTCCAGGGTGTCCTTCAGGGCGCCCAGGCCGCTATAGGCGATGAACTCGTTGAGCACCAGCCGGGTGCCCAGCAGGTTCCCCACGCTGGCGCAGTCCTTCCACGCCACGCCCATCATCCAGGCCACCGGGCTGAAGACCCAGCCGAAGATCCGCTGCATGCTCAGCGGTTCTCCGAAGAAGGGAATCAGCCCCAGCAGGCCGTTGAGCAGGTAGATCAGGGCGATGAAGGAGATCAGCATGGCGGCGACGTTCAGGGCCAGGTGCAGCCCCTCGCCGGTGCCCCGGGAGGCGGCGTCGATGATGTTGACGTCGGTCTTCTCGACGTGGAGGTGGACCTTGCCCATGGTCTCCGGCTGCCCGGTCTCGGGCACCAGCATCTTGGCCATCATGATGGTACCGGGCGCGGTCATGATCACCGCCGTGAGCAGGTGCTCGGCCTTGGCGCCGAAGGCGATGTACGCGGCCATGATGCCGCCGGAGATGTGGGCCATGCCCGACACCATGACGCAGAACAGCTCCGACTCGGTCATCTTCGCCAGGAAAGGGCGGATGGTCAGGGGCGCCTCGGTCTGGCCCATGAAGATCGAGGCGGCCACGTTCAGCGACTCGGCCCCGCTCGCGCCCATGACGTAAGTCATCACCACGGCGAAGGCCCGCACGATCAGCTGCATCACCCCCAGGTAGTACAGGATCGCGAACAGCGCCGCCACGAAGATGATGGTGGGCAGCACCTGCAGGGCGAAGATGCTCACGGAGGTCATCAGGGGATGGTCGGCCGCCAGCGGGTGGCCGACCACGGATTCCAGGAACTTGATCATGGCGGCCCGGGAACCCAGCGGCCCGAACAGGAAGGTGGACCCGTACTGGGAATAGGACAGCAGCTGGTTGATGGCGTCGCCCAGCGCCTTGAACAGGCGGATGCCCGGATTCCACTTCAGCACGAGGAAGGCGAAGCTGATCTGCAGGCCGAAGCCCCAGGCCACGGTCTTCCACCGGATGGCCTTGCGGTTGGACGAGAGCAGGTAGACCACCAGCGGGATGACGATCAGGCCCACCAATCCGGCGAAACGTTGCATGCGGAACCTCCCGAACTTGGCGAATAAATCCAATTAAACCACGGATGAACACGGATTGGCACGGAATTTTTTGGAGGTAGCCAGGCTCGGGCCGCCGGGGCGGTTCCGGACCATCCATCCGTGCGGTTCCGGTCTCCTGCGGGGAAATCCGCCGCCGGAAGGGGAGCGCCTCAGCCGATGCGCTCCCGCAGCAGGGGGGCGGGCTCCGGCGCGGCGTCCCCGATCTCGTAGGCCGAGGCCACCTTCTCCGACGCCGCGCCCAGACGCGTTTCGTCGTTGTAGAGGATCTCCGCCAGCGGGTCGCCGGCAGCCACCCGGTCGCCGATCTTGGCCAGCAGGCGGGCGCCCACCGCCGGGTCCACGGCGTCCTCTTTCTTCATCCGGCCGCCGCCCAGCAGGACCACGGCGGTCCCCACCTTCCCGGCGTCCAGCGCCGTGACGACGCCGGCCGCCGGCGCCGCGACCACCCGCCGGCCGGCGGCGGCCGGGAGGCGGGCGGGGTCGTCCACCACCCGCGGGTCGCCGCCCTGGAACTCGATGCAGCGGGCGAACCGCTCCAGCGCCCGGCCGGAGGCGATCTGCTCCCGCGCCAGGAGGCGGGCACCCGCCAGGTCCGGCGCGAAGCCGGCCAACAGGATCATCTCGGCGGCCAGCTCCACGGAGAGCGCCTCGAGGTCGGCCGGCCCCTCGCCGCGCAGGGTGGCGATGGACTCGGCCACCTCCACCGCGTTGCCCACCCAGCGGCCCAGCGGCTGGTCCATGCCGGTGATCAGGGCGACCACCCGCTTGCCCATGCGGCGGCCGGTGGCGACCATGTTGGCGGCCAGGCGGCGAGAATCCTCCAGGCTCTTCATGAAGGCGCCGCGGCCCGTCTTGACGTCCAGCACGAGGCCGTCGATCCCCTCGGCCAGCTTCTTGCTCATGATGCTGGCGGTGATCAGCGGGATGGACTCCACCGTGGCGGTGACGTCCCGCAGGGCGTACAGCTTCTTGTCGGCGGGCGCGATCCGCTCGGTCTGGCCGATCATGCAGAAGCCGACTTCGGCCACGCCGCGGCGGAACCGCTCCACGGTCATGCTGACGGAGAATCCCGGGATCGCCTCCAGCTTGTCCAGGGTGCCGCCGGTGTGGCCCAGCCCCCGGCCGCTGACCATGGGCACGCGGACGCCCGCCGCGGCGGCCACCGGCGCCAGGATCAGCGAGGTCTTGTCGCCGACCCCGCCCGTGCTGTGCTTGTCCACCTTGGGCCCGGCGATGTCGGAGAGGTCCAGCACGTCGCCGGAACGCAGCATCGACTCGGTCAGGGCGGCGGTCTCGGCGTCGTCCAGGCCGTTGAGGAAGACGGCCATGAGCAGCGCGCTCATCTGGTAGTCCGGGACGTCGCCGCGGGTGTAGGCGTCCACCGCCGCGGCGATCTCGGCGGCCGTCAGCACGCCCTTGTCTCTCTTTTTGCGAAGGATTTCCGGGAAGGTGGCGGTACCGTCCATGACGACTCCCCTGCCCATCGTGGCGTTTTTATTTCCGGCCGGGCGCGGGGACCGGCCGGAAATAAAAACGGCTATCAGGGGATGTGCTGATAGCCGGTGGGGGGATCCTAGTCCATCTTGCGTTGGAGGTTGCGCATCTTCTTTCTGAGCCGCTTGCGGGCCAGCGCCTGCTTGATGCGCTTCTTCTCGCCGGGTTTGAGGAAGAAAGAGTGCTTCTTGACTTCCTTGATGATGTCTTCCTGCTGCACTTTCCGCTTGAACCGCCGGAGCGCGTTCTCCAGGCTCTCGCCGTCCTGGATCGTGATGAAGGCCACTGCTCTCACCTCCTTTCCCTCGGGAGTCGCAAACGAGCGCACAGTATAGGCGCGGGGCCCCGTGGTGTCAAGCAGAAACGGTGAATCGGTGAGTCGGTGAATCGGCAGAGAGGGATGCAAGCTGTCCAGGGCCGTCGCCGGCTGCCGGAATCCGGTGGATCGGCCCGATCCGACCGAGCCGACCGATCAGTTGAACGCTCCGCAACCGTCCGCCGATTCACCGATTCACCGACTCACCGATTCACCGATTCACCGACTCACCGTTCCCCTTGACGCCCCCGCCCCTTCCGGTCCAGAATGGGCATCTGTACGCGGAGGAGGCGCCATGAACGAGGCCATTATCATCGCCAGCGACCACGCCGGGATCGAAATGAAGGCCGCCGTCGTCGACGAACTCCGGCGGCGCGGGCTGTCCGTCACCGACGCCGGGCCGGCCACCGCCGATCCCGTGGACTACCCCGACTACGCCGCGGCCGTGGCCGGGCAAGTCTCCGGCGCCGCGTTCCCGCGCGGCATCCTGATCTGCGGCAGCGGGATCGGCATGTGCATCGCCGCCAACAAGTTCCCCGGCGTCCGGGCGGGCGTGTGCCTGACGGAGGAGATGGCCGCCCTCAGCCGGCGCCACAACGACGCCAACATCCTGGTCCTACCCGGGCGCCTCATCGGCGTCGAGGAGGCCCGGCGGATCGTGCGGGCCTGGCTGGACACTCCCTTCGAGGGCGGCCGCCACCAGCGGCGGCTGGACAAGATCGCGGCCCTCGAATCCCGCCTCAAGAAATAAGAGTTCACCACAGAGGCACAAAGAACGTAAAGCCCGATCGGGGATCAAACGTCGAACGTTGAACGCCGAACGCTGAGCTTTGAACGAAAAGCGAGAATTCCAAGGAGATCGGGATCATCGTTCAGCGTTCAGAGTTCGACGTTTAACGCTCAGCGTTCAGATCGGGCTTTGTGTGCTTTGTGCCTTTGTGGTGAATTCTTATTTCCGCTTGGGCTTGCGGGGGGAGGGGGCGGCGTCGCGGGCATGAAGTGCCTGCAGGGCCTGTTCCGCGGCGGATCGCTGGGCGGCCTTCTTGGACGGCCCTTCGCCCTGGCCAAGCACCGCGCCGTCTACTTCCACCCGGACGAAAAACGTCTTGTTGTGGTCCGGTCCCTCCTCCCCCTGGGCGGCATAGCGGGGCGGCTGGCGGCCCGTGTTGGCGAGGTACTCCTGGAGCTGGGTCTTGAAGTCCTGCAGCACGAACTCTCGCCGGCGGAGCTGCCCCAACGACTCCCGAAAGATCCGCAGCACGAAGGCCCGCACCTGGCGGATGCCGCCGTCTAGGAAGATGGCGGCGATGACCGCTTCGAGGGTGTCGATCAGGATGTTCTGCTTCTCGCCGCCGTGGGTCTTGGTCTCGCCGCGCCCCAGCAGCAGAAACGAGCCGAGGCGCAGTTCGCGGGCGAGCGACACCAGGTGGCGGCCGCTGACCAGGTAGCTGCGGAAGCGGGACAGCTCCCCCTCGCTGCTGCCGGCGAACAGGGCGTAGAGGCGGGTGCTGATGACGAAATTCAGGATGGAATCGCCCAGGAACTCCAGGGACTCGTTGTGGAGGAGCCCCAGCTGGGCGTTCTCGTTGGCAAAGGACTTGTGGGTGATGGCCTGCCGCAGCAGGGCGGGGTCCCGGAAGGTGTAACCCAGGAGGCGCTCCAGCTCGGAGAGGCGTTGGCTATGGTGGGGGAAGAGATCGTCCATACAGGTAGCCGGGGGAGCCCCCGCGGGGGCTCCCCGGGCCCGGGGGAAGCGTTACTGGATGCCGAGCTCCTGCTTGGCCTGGGCGATCAGGCCCTCGCAGGTCTTGTCGCCCAACTGGTTGTTCTTCTTCAGGGTTTCGAGGATCTTCTCGATGTCGCCCTTGGCGCGCTCGCCCACGGCGCGGTTGATGGCCGCGGCCTTGGCGTAGGAGGACAGGCTCTCGTCCACCTTGTTCTCGAGGGCGTAGCAGATGCCCATCCGGTAGTAGGAGATGTCGTCCATCTTGTTGAGGGCGGTGGCCTTGGTGAACTCACCGATGGCCTTGTTCAGGGCCTCCGCCCGCTTGTCCTTGTCGGCCTTGTCGATGTGGGTTGCCTTCTGCAGGTCGACGTACCCCAAGGTGGAATAGAGGGTGCACTTCAGATCGTTGATCTGGGGGTCCCACTGCTCGGCCGGGACGTTGTCGGGCCGGACCATCTTCTCGACGATGGCCAGGGCCTTCGTGGCCAGTTCCTCGGCCTCGGCGATCTTGTTGTTCTCGGCGTAGGCGTTGGCCATCATGGTGGGGATGACCGGATTGTCCGGAATCGCCTGCATGACGATCTTGGCCTGCTCTTCCATCTTCGCGAAATTGTTCAGGCGCTGGTAGGCCATGACGGCCTGGAAGCGCACGAACAGGGCGTTCTGGTCATTGGGATATTTCTGGAGAAACTCTTCCGCGGCGGCGACCATCTCCTGCGGGTTGCCCGCGTTGGCCTGGATCTTCTGGATCAGGGCCTGCTTCTCCTCGACGGCGATCTGCTCGGGGCTCTTCTGCGGGGCCGCCTGGGCGGCGGGCTGTGCCTGCTTCTGGTCCTTCTTCTTGTCATCGGCCAGCATGCAACCGGTCAGCGCCAGCAGCACCAGCATAAGCGACACGTACTTCTTCATATGACCTCCAGGAAAATTAATAGTCCGCGTTCTCAGTGGGAATGATTGTGGGAAGTGGCGTTTGTTTCAGGGAAAGAGCGAACGAAATAAGGGCGATATTTTATTGCCGTTTGCGTGCGGTTGCAAGTGAATTTTTCCCGGCAGGCGGCGGACCGGTCCGTTGCCCCGGGTCGCGTGTCCGTCTACTTCCCGACCTGCTCGAGTGCCCGCCGGGCCGCCGCCGCCGCACCGCGGTCTTCGCCCGACAGCGCGGCGGCCTCGCGAAAGCGGGCGGCCGCCGCATCGGCCTTTTCCTGGTGGAGCAGACAGTAGCCGCTGCGGACCAGGCTCCAGCCCCGCACCCAGGCGGGGCTGCCCGCCTTCGCCAGGACCTGGTCGTACCAGCCGAGCGCCCCCGTGTAGTCCTTCCGGGCGAAGCGGGCTTGCCCCATGGTGAAGAGGGCCAGCGGGTCGTCCGGGGTCTCCGACAGAAGGGGCTTCAATGCGGCTTCCGCCTCGTCCAGGCGGCCCGCTTGGAGCAGCCGGCCCGCCTCGTCCAGGGCGGCGGACCGGGCCGCGGCTGGAGGGGGCGCGGCCGGTGCCGGCGCCGGTTCCCCGGCGGCTTCCGCTCCCGGCGCGGGCGGAGCGGCGGGCGCCGCGGCGGCGGCGCACATCGCCTGGATGTCGATGCGGGGAAGGATCCCCGCGAAATAGTCGGCCAGGTTCTTATCCCCCTGGCGGAAATCGTCCAGCCGAGCTGTGAAGTACGGCAGGAAGGGGGAGTCCCGGTCGATCATCCCCTGGCGGTCCCGGGCCGGGTCCTGGCCGAGTTGCTCCAGCACCGCCAACTCGACCGCGTTGATCAGCGATTCGGCCACGGCCCGGGCCGGCTCGTCCTGCAGCGACGCGTCCCGGCGCTGGTCCACCAGGAGCCGCCGCAGGCCGGAGTCCTGGTTGAAGCGGGCCGCGGCCGGCTCCAGCACCGGGTCCAGGAGGTAGTGGAGGTACTCGTGGATGAAGAACCGCATGTAGCGGCCCGACCAGTCGGTGGGAGAAGCCAGGATGTAGTAGTCGCCTTCCAGGTGGACGGCGTTGATGATGCCGGGGGCGTTGACGATGTCCGGGATCACGATCAGCCGCCGGTTCAGGTACAGCCGCGCCGGCATCCGGCCGTACGAGAGCACCGCCCGCACCATGTCGATGATGGCCCCCCGGAACGATTGCAGCAGGGCCACCTCCGCGGGCCGGTGCCGGGCCCAGGCCTGGTCGAGGCGGGCGGCCCGGTAGTAGGCCGGCAGCATCTCCTCGAAACCGATCAGGGCCTTCACCGGCGGCGCCGGCTGCCGGTCCCCCAGGTGCAGGGTGAAGCGCGGCGGGGGGTCCAGCAGCAGCGCGAAGCTGGCGTATTTGGTGTGCTGGGCGGAGGCATCCATCTCGACGTTGCGCTGCCGGTAGAAGTCCTTCAGGCGGGCCTGCAGGTCCTCCGGAACCGGCATGGCCGCGATCTCTCTCAGGACCTGGCGGCGGACGGAATCCGCCGGCTCGGTCGTCAGGCCGTAGTCGTATCCGGCGGCGTGGGCGGCGCACATCACGGCGAAGATACGCTCGTCCAACCGGAACTCCACGTTGGCGATGTTCTCCACGGGCTGGTCCGGGCGGGCGGCCCCCCCGCAGGCGAGGACCAGCAGGACCGGCAGGACGAATCTTCTCATGGGCACTCCACTCCCGGCGAAATGAGCAGCCATATTACCACAGTCCGGGCACGACACCGGAAATGATCTGTGCCAAACCGCCGGATTCTGTTACAATGGGCGCCATTTTGATATCCGGGTCGCGAGGCATGTGGGAAGTCCTGATTGAGTCCGTTCAGATCACCGTGCTGGTGTTTGTCTTCATGCTGCTGGTGGAGCTGGTGGAGCTGCGCCTCGGCCCCGCCATCAAGAAATACCTCACGTCCAAACCGGCGGTGCAGTACGTCACCAGCGCCGTCCTCGGGCTCATCCCCGGGTGCAACGACGCGTTCGTGGTGGTGACGATGTACATCTCCGGGATCGTCTCGTTCGGGGCCCTGGTCACCGTGATGATCACCACCTTCGGGGACGAGGCCTTCGTCCTGTTCTCCGCCCTGGCCGATCCCAAGATGGGGATCCGCCCCGGCCAGATCGTCGCGCTCTGCGGGATCCTGTTCGCCGTCGGCATCGCCGGGGGCGTCCTCGCGGACGCCCTGGCCCGCCGGCTGCCCCTGCGCCTGGCGTCCAAGTGCGTCATAACCCACCACGAAGAGGAGGCCGGCCACGGGTTCCGCTGGAAGCACTTCCTCACCGAGCACGCCTTTCGGCACGTCTTCCTCAAGCACATCCCCTCCCTGTTCCTCTGGATGCTGGGATCGCTGCTGGTCCTCCACCTGCTGGAGGAACACTTCCAGCTCTCCCACCACATCCGGGGCACCCCGGCCGGAATGGTCCTGATCGCCGGGCTGGTCGGGCTGCTGCCCTTCTCCGGGCCCAACCTGGTGTTCATCACCCTGCTCGGCCAGGGGGCCATCCCCCTTTCGGTGCTGGTGGCCAACTCCATCGTCCAGGACGGACACGGGCTCCTGCCGCTGCTGAGCTTCTCCGTCGCCGACGGTATCAAGATCAAGCTGTTCAAACTAATCCTTGGGCTGGCCGTGGGGTACGGCCTGCTTCTTGCGGGCGTTTAGCTCGCGGGATGAAACTTTGCCCCCCATCCCATCGTATTTGTTTCGTGACTCGTACCGACATCGACGAGGAGTGACCATGCACCGACATCTGACCTTCAAGCGACTTGCAGCCTTCATCGCCCTGTGCCTGCTGGTGCTGCCCGACGCGGCCCTGCTGCGGGCGCAGGACCAGGGGCCCGTGGCGCCCAAGCCCGGAGAGTACCGCCCTTATAAGACCATCGTGGAGACCGCCCGGGAGCAGGGCACGGCCCGCGACATGCACCTCGACGAGTGCATCGAGCTGGCGCTGAAGAACAACCTCAACATCGAGTACAACCGCTACATCCCCCTCCTGCGCGAGGAGAGTTTCCTGGCCGCGCACGGCGTCTACGACTTCGTGCTCGATTCCGGCCTGGGCTACCAGAAGAACGAGAGCCCGGTGACCGACCTGCTCCGGCGCGAACTGCTGGGCATCGAGACCTACAAGAACACCAACTACAACTTCAACGTCGGCGTCTCGAAGTACCTGCCCACCGGCGGCACCTTCGCCGTCTCCTTCGACAACAACCGGACGGCCACCAACACGAACGTCTACAATCCGACGTTCAACGGCAGCATGGACGTGTCCTTCACCCAGCCGCTGTGGCAGAACCTGCCCATCGACTCCAGCCGCCGGAGCATCATCCTCGCGTCGAAGGACCGAACCATTTCGCAGATCGACTTCGAGAACCAGGTCTCCGACACCCTGCGCAACGTGGAGGTCGCCTACTGGGACCTGGTCAACGCCATCGAGACCCAGCGGATCTCCATCCAGAGCCGCGAGCTGGCCATCATCCAGTACCGGGACAACCAGAAGCGGGTGGAGATCGGCACGCTGGCGCCCATCACCGTCACCCAGACCCGCGCGGAAGTGGCCCGGCAGGAGCAGGCCGTGATCGCCGCCGAGGCAGGCATCATCCAGTCGGAGAACATCCTGAAGTCGGCGATCGTGAAGGACCCGAACGACCCGGTCTGGAACCAGGTCATCATCCCCGTGGACGAGCCGCAGATCCCCGACAAGATGATGACCACGCAGGATGCCCTGGACCTGGCCTACAAGAACCGGCCGGAAATCCGCTCACTGGTCATCCAGCTTGAGAAGGACGACGTGGACATCAAGTACTTCGCCAACCAGACCAAGCCGAAGCTGGACCTCGTCGCGTCCTACAGCTCCCCCGGCGTGGCCGGCCCCAACATCCGGACGCCGGTCCTGGATGGCGACGGCAATCCCGTCCTCGACCCCAGCGGCAACCCCGTGCTGCAGGACACCGACTTCACCGGCCGGCTCGGCACCGTCTACGAGCAGGTCCTCAAGCAGGACTTCCCGAACTACACCTTCGCCCTGAAGCTGCAATACCCGCTGGGCAACCAGACGGCCAAGGCCAACCTGGCCAGCGCCCGGCTGGCCAAGGACCAGAACCTGACCCTGCAGCGGCAGACCCTGCAGAACATCCGGCTCGAGGTGATCAATTTCGTCCAGACCGTGGAAGTGAACCAGCGCAGCCTCAACACCGCCATCGTCGCCCGGCAGTTCCAGGAGGAGCAGCTCAACGGCGAGACCAAGCGGTTCCAGGCCGGCCTGAGCACGAACTACGAAGTGCTGCAGACCCAGCGCGACCTCGCCCAGGCCCGCGCCTCGGAGCTGGCAGCGAAGATCGACCTGAAGAAGTCCATCGTCGCGCTGCAGAAGGCCACCTTCACCAACCTGAGCGACCACCAGCTGGAGATCGCCCAGGGCCGGTAGCAGAGGAGTAAGCAGTCGACGTGCTGGGTGAATCCACCTGACGGGAGCCACGAAACGCTCCACCGATTCACCCACTCACCGATTCACCGATATTCCCCCATCCCCAAACCCCATGGTCCGCCGCCCTCCCCCGGGCGGCGGTTTTTTTCAATTGCGAATTGCCAATTTCGAATTGCGAATTGAAATCTCCGGGGCTCGGGACTTGGGATTAGAGGCTCGGCCGAATGCGGAGCGCGGAGTTGAAATCCTTTCGTGTGTTTCGTGTATTTCGTGGTTTCGATTGCGGATTTCGGATTGCGGATTGGCACTTCTGTTCCTGAGTTTCTGAGTTCCAGATTGATTTCGGATTGCGGATTGCGGATTGCGGATTGAACCCTGAAATGTCTTTGTGTCCTTTGTGGTGAATTTCTGGATTGCGGATTGACTTCGGTGTTCGAAGTTCAGCGTTCGAGGTTCGATGTTCGTTTGGACTATCTCTGGATGTACCGCATCACCTTCTCCGCCACCCGGTCCGGCAGGTGCCTCGCCAGGAGCGCTTCCGCTCCGGTGAGGGCCTCCTCGAGATCCACCGGCCCCTTCCAGTGCCGGCGGATGAGATCCGCGCCCAGCTCCGGCCGCAGCGCCCGCAGTCCGTGGACGGCCACGGCCAGGTCGTCGAAGAAGCCCAGCGGGCCGGAGGCCTCGTCCGGCAGGAAGTCCATCGCGAAGAAGACGTAGCAGGCCAGGGCGCCGGCGTAATGGCGCACCGGCGCCGGCAACGCCAGGTCGAACGCCAGGCGCCAGATCAGCCGGTACAGATCCGGCAGCCGCGCCAGCGCGCCGAAGTTCTCGCCGGGGAACCGCACTTCCAGCAGGCGGAGGCGCGTCTCGATGCTCCGCTGCAGGCGCTCGGCGTAATCGGAATCCCGCTCCATGGGCACCTCCCTGTCCACTATTTCCGGCCCGATCGCCCGGGCGATCCAACTGACGCTGTCTCCTTGGATGTTTCTGCTCAGGGAAGTTTCTAACACTTGCAGTCGCAGAGGGCAAGTGTCTATAATTTGGCCACCCTGCTCTCCGGAGGTGGCTGTTGCGAATCAGGACCCCATCCCTGGCTGGGATGACTCTACTTCTATGTGCCTGGGCGGGCTGGGCCGCCGCGACTCCGGCGTCCGGCGGCGACTTCCCGGACAGCGGCCCCGGTAAAATGGCCGGGATCCATCCTGCCCCGCTGGCGCCGGGCGCGATTCGGGTCAGCGGCGTGCTGCCCGGCGACACCACCTGGTCGGGCGACGTGCGGGTGACCGGCGACGTGACCGTCCCCGCCGGCGCCACCCTGACCGTGGCGCCGGGAACGGTGGTGCGCTTCGCCGCCCTGTCCGACGACACCGCCGGCGGCCAGGATCCGTCCCGCTGCGAGCTGATCGTCCACGGCACGCTGTCGGCTAAAGGCACATCCAGCGTGCCAATCGTGTTGACCTCAACCGCTCCTGCTCCCTCCCCCGATGATTGGTACGGGATCATCGGGGTGGCAGCAAATGTCCCAGTTACAATTGTTTGCCGGTACACCACCATTGAGTACACCCGGACAGCCATCACGATCGATGCGGAGTTCAACGCCAACTGCCACCTCGATAACTGCATCTTGCGCAAGTGCAGCTGGGGCGGGATTCGCGCGGCGCTGACCGGACATGGCATCGAGTTGGCTTTGACCGTCGAGAGGTCGCAGTTGCTTGGCGGGGAAACCACCCAATATGACTCCGACGGTATTCATCTCGAACCCTCTTACGACAGCGAAGTCCGTGTGGTGATTTCCGGAAGCACCATCGATTCGTTCCACAACGCCGGCATTTTCTCAGGTAGCGGCACCTACGCTTCCTGGGTAATTTCCGACAGTCAGATCAGCAACAACTACACCGGATGTGAGCTCTTCATCTACGACCAGTCTTCCCTGACACTGGCTCGGAATATCGTGATCCAAAACAGATCGTGGGGCATGCACATCCAGGGTTCGGCGGAATCCATCACGATCCAGGATAATGTCGTCTCCTATAGCGACCACGGTCTTTATCTGGAATCGAACGCAATTCAAACGATCAAGGACAACTATTTCCATCACAACGAACTGGGTATGGAGATCTATGGAGGAGATGCAGAGCAGACAGAACGTCTGATAACCAGGAATTCTTTCGAGGACAATTCCAGAGGGATGACATTGAACTGCCCGTTGATGGCGACATTCAACCGGTTTCTAGCCAACGGCGCGGCCATCGGGATCCTGTCGCGATCGTCCGCCGCTTTCCACTTCAATGAGTTCACATCCGCCCCCGGATCCGCCGCCATCGTCAATGAGGTTTCCGGGTATGTAGACGCACGGTGGAACTACTGGGGCGCCGAAGCCACCGCTGAGATGGCCCGGAACCCTTACCCTTCCGGCATCAGCACCATCATCGATTATTTCGACGATCCAGAAAAGGGGTTCGTCGATTACGCCGATTGGTTGGACCAGCCGGCTTCTCCCCCGGCCTCCCCATGGTCCAAGATCCTGTTTCCCGACCGGGAAGGCCCCATCAGCGCTGCCCGGATGGTGATCACCGGCCTGGCCGATGCGCCCTCCGGGATCCGGAACGTCGAGGTGAGCACTGATGATGGCGTCAACTGGCAGGGCGCCGAGGGCACCTCCAGCTGGCGGCTGGACTGGATGATCCCCACCGAAGGCGTGTACACCATCCGGTCACGGGCCGTGGATTCCAATGGCCACCGCGAAACTCCCGGTGACAGCATCACGGTGACCATCGCCAAGGGGCAACAGATCCGCATGGGCCTCCTGGAGGAAGACGAGACCTGGGATGGAGAAGTGATCCTCCTGGGCGACGTGACCGTGCCGGCCGGCATGACGCTTACGATCCAACCGGGCACCGTAGTCCGATCCGCCGCCTGGCAAGACGGCGAGGTTTCCGGATTGGATCCCAATCGGACTGAATTGATGGTCCTGGGCAACCTCCAGGCAAATGGAACTGCCGAACTGCCCATCACGTTCACGGGAGAATATCCGACTGAAATGGCCCAATGGGGAGGGATCCGGATCTTGAGCGATCTAGAAACCCTGTCGCCCGCTGACATATCGATCTGCCATAGCCTCATCGAGCAGGCATCGCAAGGCATCCTGGTGGATACCTTGACATCGACACAACTGTTCCTGACTGACAGCGAGATCCGCTCATGCGCAGCCTCCGGAATCTCGATCCGAGTGGGAGGAGATTCCGTTCTGAGTCTCGGGATCCAACACTGCAATTTCCTTCACCTCGGCGCTGACAGCGGATATTCCGGCTCCCAAAGGGGCGGACTCATCCTGCAATCGGAGGGGAGTGAGTTCCAATTCCACTTTTTCATCTCGGAGTGCACGTTCCAGGATCTTGAAGGCACCGGAATCTCTGTGGACGCTTTCAGCGGAGGCCGTTGCATCGGCACCGTCGAAGCCAACGTGGTTTCCACAATCCGGGGTGACGGCTTGTACTTTATTTTCAACAATCCCCTTTCCCGTTTAAACGTATTCAGAAACCAAGTAGATGACACCCAGTACGACTCCTGCATTTCGGTTCATGGCCTTTGCGACGCTGAAATTTCCGGCAATCGATTCACACATGGTGATCCTGCCGCCCGTCTCCACTGTGACGGAAATATGAAAGTGACGAACAATGTTTTTTCCGACAGCGGTTATCCGGGTGTTGACTTTGAGATTCTCTCGGGTGCAGGCCTTTTTGCCTGGAACCAGGTTTTGGACAATTCCATCGGCGCTTACTTCGACTTCAATAGAAACACGACTGCGATTCTCAAATGCAATCGGATCGAGGGGAATGATGGGGAAATTGAGATTCGTTCGTTCGGGGGGAGGGAACTATTCTTCCTGAACAACCTGGACGATCCCAAACCACCCTTCTGGACCACGCTCCGCCTTCTTGCAGATGAATGCTCTGCGCAGTGGAATTACTGGGGCCCAACTTCCACGGCGGAGATCCAGGCGATCGGCGAAACCGGCAACCTGAGTTTCATCGAGGACGGCCATGATTACCCCGATATCGGGTTCGCTGACATCTCCCATTGGCAGGCGGAGCCGATCCCCCTCCTGGATGCCCCACTGACAAGAGTGACTGCTCCAGTGGCTGATTCTGCCATCGAAGGCGCCCAAGTTCGACTCGATGGCTACGCCCTGGCGCCGGAGGGGGTGGAGCGGGTGGAGATCAGCGCCGACGGCGGGCAGACCTGGGCCGAGACCGCCTACGCCGAGCCGGACCTCAAGGAGCTGTGGACCTGGCTCTGGTTCGCCCCGGGGGACGGGACCTACACCTTCCGCACCCGGCTGGTCACGGCCGGAGAGACCGTTGAAAAGCCCGGCGGCTCGGTCACGGTGACGGTGACGGACGCCGCGCCAATCGACGGCGACCTCAACCGGGACGGGCTCGTGAACGCCACGGATTTCGACCTAATGCGGTCGGTGCTGAGCGAGTCGGCCCCGTCCGAGCCCTTCGACCCGGCCATGCTGGACGTCAACGGGGACGGCCTGATCGACGTGCTCGACCTGATGTGGCTGGCGCTGCTGATCGCGGGGTAGGGAAATCCGAGGCTAGGGGCTCGAGGCTCGGGTCTCGGGTCTTGGGGGCTCGTGGCGAGGGTCTGGAGGCTCGGGGCTCGGTCAATTGCGAATTGCGAATTGCGGATTGCGGATTAAAATCCGCAGAGTTCTCATTTCAGAGATTGGATTGCGGCTTGGCCCTTTCGTGTATTTCGTGTGTTTCGTGGTGTTGATTCCAGCTTGCGGATTGGAACCTTCTTCCTGAGTTCCTGAGTTCCAGATTGATTGCGGATTGGAAACGCGGGGCTGGGGACTCGGGACCCGGATCTGAAGGCTCGTGATGAACCGACCAGTATCCAGCCTCTAGTCTCGAGTCTCTAGCCCGAGTCCCGAGCCTCCTGCCACCCCACTGCCTCCGGGTCATTTCCGGACGTACACCATCTCCATCATCTTGAATTCCTTGCCGTCCGGCGTGGTATCGTAGCCGACGGCCGTGCGGTGGTTGGCGTCAGGCATGGTCTCCGTGCCACGGTTCTTCTTGTACTTGCCGGTCATCACGTCGGGCATCTCGCCCACCCATTCGAGCATCTTGCCATCGCTGGTGCCCTCCGAGTACGCGATCCCCGAACTCATGGAATCGATCCAGATCGACACGAATTTCTTCTTGAGGTTGTCATAGCCGGTGATGCCCATGCCGGTAAACGGCTGGCCCATCGCCTCGCCTGAATACTTCTCCACCAGGTAGCGGCCGCCCATGACCATAGTGGCCTCCACCGTCCCCTTGGACTCTTCCGGCGGCGCCCCCGGGGCCATCCACATGCGGACGGTGACGTCCCAGTTCCCGGCCCGCTCGGCCAGGAACTTGTGGGGTTCGCCCACGGCACCGTACGCCGTGTAGGCGTCCATCATCTTCTTCATCTCCTCCGTCATCGGGGGAGCCTGCTTCTCCTGCGGGTCGCCGGGGGCGGCGACCCCCAGCATCGCCATCGCGGCGAGCATCAGCCAGAACGCAAACATCCGCTGTTTCATGGTGTCCTCCTCACATTGTCGTAACAAGGCCTTGGGGTATGGATGCGCCCGCGCCCGCGGGGATTCCCAGGGCCCGGCCCGAAATCCGCGGAGCGGTTCGGCAAGAGGCCAGTACCGGCCGATGTTCTGATTGTGACAGAGCCTGACACCATCCCATTCTTGGGATGGGCCTGGCATCGACCGATGGTCTGCATTCTGAGACGTCTGGACGTCGCGTCGTGCTGAGGCCTTAAGCCCCCCTCGACGGGAATCAGTCAAGGTGGGCGTGTGCCCCGTCTTTCACGCCACAGCCGGTCCCCCGTGTGCCTTCGATCCCGACTGAAAGATAGCGCAAGGACCCATCTTGCCGGCCAGGCTGGCCGGTCCAATCCCGCTAGTCCTTCTTCCCACTCCAGGAGTACGTTTTCCCATCGTACACATATGAGCCGGAGAAGCTCCGCCCATCGTCTGAAAGCTCGAACTCGAACGATCCGCTGAGCTTGAGATTGTTGGACCACGTGCCCCGCAAGGTCCTGCCCGTCAAGGTGCCGCTGATGGAACCGTGCGCTCCCTGATGGGTGTAAGTGCCCGTCACCCTGCTGCCTTCTTGGGTCATGCGCAGCGAACCGGCGCTGTCCGTGAAATCATTCCAGCTCCCGGAAAAGGACGGTGAGGCCTTTGTATCGGCTTTCTGGGGTTTCAATTGCGGGTAGCGCTGCTGGAACTGTTTTTCCAGGATCATTTCCTGCAGTGTCTTGGGATGCATGGGATCGACCATCGGCTGGGCCCCATACGTGCTGAACATGAAGCCGGGGTAGTGCTGCACACTGACGCACCAACTCGAGAGATCGCGTCCGTTCCAGCGGGACGAGGCCATGCCGGCAAACCCGCCGGTATCGTAACTGTGGTGCCACAGGTCGAAGGTCAGCACTTGCTTGTCGATCACCACAGCCGGCGCGATATGATCGATGTTCAGCCACAACCCGGCGGACATTATTTTCGCACGCCCTGCGCCGACGCCGACCACTCCAAAGATCTGGTCCTTGCGGAAACCCGCGCCATGAAGCGCCTTCTGGACGGCATCGTTGATCCAGGTGCAGGTTCCGATATCCTGCTGGCCGTATTGCGCGCTGGAGCTCATGCGGCCGCCCCATCCGGTGTTGACCGGCACATTCATCCGGGCCATCTGGTCAGCGACTTTCGCAACGATCGCCCGTGCATCGGCCGAACCGAGCGCATACTGCGGCCCCTTATTGAGGGCCTGTCCGAAGGCGAACCAATCGAACGTCTTCGCTTGGGCCGAAAGCACGGACCATGTTGCCACAATAAATCCGATCAGGATCACGCTTCTTGGAATTGGCCGCTTCACTGTCGTCCTCCTTTCCTGATTTTTGTCGCATGAATGGAAACGTCCATAAATTCCATGCCTGTTTCAAACGAATATGAGCGATTCTGGTTGAACAGGGTCATTTTAACCAAAATCTACCCGTTTTGGGTGCTGGGAAGGGGATGGTGTCAGGCTCTGTCACAATCCAGACACCGGAGGACGGCCAGTAACGGGAACGTCCGCGGCCGGCGGGCAACGCGGGCCCGGCCACCGCGTCAGTACCGGCAGGCGTCAGCCGCCGGCGCGAGATTTCACTCGGCTAGCTGATTATCTGGAGGATGCAGATCGTCATCTCCAGCTGAGTCGAGTTGCCCGCCGGCGGCTGACGCCTGCCGGTACTGAGTGCTTGCCGGTGGCGAAGGAAAGGGGATTGAGATTTGCAGCGGGCGGGGATACACTCTGTCAACATGAAACGAATGGTCCGCTGCCCGACATGCCGGAAAGAAGCCCCCTGGGAGGGCAACCCATGGCGCCCCTTCTGCGGCGAGCGCTGCGCCACGGTGGACCTCGGCCGCTGGGCCGACCACCGGTACGCGATCCCCGCGGAGCCGGCCGAGGACACCGCCGCCGGTGCCGCGTCCCCGGCGCCCGATCCCCGCAAGGAGGACTCCGATGGCGTCTAGCCTGCGGCCCCCCGGCCCGGTCCGCCTCGCCGGCTACACCTGAGCGACCGTCTTCGGGCTCGGGTACGCGCCCGTCGCCCCGGGCACGGTGGGCTCCGCCGCGGCGGTGGCCCTCCTCGTGCTGGGGAAGGATTTCCTGGCGGCCAACCCCTACGTGTTCGGGATCGTCATCGTGGCGACGTTCTTCGCCGGCGTGGCGGCGGCGCGGGTCGTCGCCATCGCCGAAAACTGCGAGGACCCGAAGATCGTCGTGATCGACGAGGTGGTCGGCCAGTGGGTGACGCTCTACGGGCTGGAGCTGGGTTGGAAGGGCCTGCTGGCGGGCTTCGTGCTCTTCCGGATCATGGACGTCTGGAAGCCGTTCCCCATCCGCCGGCTGGAAGCCATCGGCAACGGCTGGGGCGTGATGCTGGACGACCTCCTGGCAGGAGTGTACGCCTACGCCGTGCTCCGGCTGCTGCTGGCGGTGCCGGTCGCGGCGGCGTGGCTGCGGTGAGGGGGTGAACCATGGCGCGCGCGCACCTGATCGCCGTCGGATCCGAGCTGCTCCTGCCGGGGCGGGAGGACACCAACACCGCCTGGCTGCGGGAGCGGCTCTTCGCCCACGGCATCCCGGTGGCGGCCACGTCGGTCATCGGCGACGACGAGACCGCCCTGGTGCGGCTGCTGGAGACCGTCGCCACCGGCGCCCAGATCGTGCTCCTGACCGGCGGCCTCGGCCCCACCGAGGACGACATCACCAAGAAGGCGCTGGCGCGCTGCCTCCGCAAGGGCGTGCGCTACGACGAGAAGGTCAAGGAGCGGCTGGAGGGCTTCTACGCCGCCCGCGGCATGAAGATGCCCGAGAACAACCTCCGCCAGGCCCTGGTGCCCATGGGCGCGCGGATCCTCGAAAACCGCGTCGGGACGGCCCCCGGCATCCAGATGGAGGAGCGGGGCACCCTGTATTTCCTCCTGCCCGGCCCGCCGCGGGAGATGCAGCCGATGTTCGACGAGCAGGTCCTGCCCCTGCTCCGGCAGAAGTTCGGCGCCCGCGCCCTGCCCCGCCGGCACCTGCGCCTGACCGGCCTGCCGGAGTCGGCGGTCGACCAGATCGCCGCGCCGGTCTACAAGAAATACAAGGACATCCAGACCACCATCCTGTCCAAGCCGGGGGACATCGAGCTGATCATGATCGCCCCCGCCGAGCCCGGCGGCGCCGAATCGCTGGACCGGCTGGTGCAGGAGCTGCAGGCGGCCCTGCACGAGTTCATCTACTCGTCCGACGGCGAGCCGCTGGAGGCGGTGGTGGGGCGGCTGCTGCGGGAGCGCCGCCTGACCCTCAGCGTGGCCGAGAGCTGCACCGGCGGCCTGCTGGCCAAGCACCTCACCGACGTCCCGGGCAGCTCGGCCTACTTCCTCGGCGGGGTGGTCTGCTACAACAACGCCCTGAAGACCCAGCTGGCGGGCGTGCTGCCCGAGATCCTGACCAAGCACGGCGCGGTCAGCTCGACCACCGCGTCGGCCCTGGCCGCGGGGATCAAGCGCCAGACCGGGTCCGGCGCCGCCATCGCCGTCACCGGCATCGCCGGCCCGACGGGCGGCACTCCGGACAAGCCGGTGGGCCTGGTCTATATCGGCGTGGTCCTCGGCGAGAAGGTGGTGGTGAAGAAGTTCCACTTCTTCGGCGACCGCGAGCGGGTCCGCTATCAAAGCTCGCAGATGGGACTGGAGGTTTTACGCCGATTGCTTCTGTCCAAGGGAGAATGAATGGCGGTACGCAATCCGGGGGCCCGAGACTCGAGGCTCGAGTCTCGAGCCTCGGATTGGGGACCTGAAAAGAGGTGGGCATGCGATTGTTCGTGGCGATCGATCCGCCGCCGGCGCTGAAGGAGGCCGTGCGGCAGCTGCAGGGCCCGATGCGGAAGCTCGCCGGCGGGGTGAGCTGGACACGCGGCGAGGGGTTCCACTGCACCCTGAAGTTCCTGGGCGAAGTCCCGCCGGAGCAGCTGCCGGCGATCCAGGCCGCCCTGGCGGCGATGCCCAAGCCGGCGATGTTCACCCTGCACCTGCGGCGGCTGGGCGTCTTCCCCCACCCGTCCCGGCCGCGGGTGGTCTGGGTCGGGCTGGACCCGCTCCAGCCGGACCTGGCGGCGCTGCAACAGTCCACCGAGGCGGCTCTGGCCCCCCTGGGCTTCCCGCCGGAGGAGCGCGCGTTCCACCCCCACCTGACCCTGGGGCGGGTCAAGGACAACCGGGGCTTGCACAATTTGCTGAATTATATTAGACAAGAGAGCGACCGCGTGGATCTGGGCTCCTTCCCCGTGACGCAGTGCATCCTCTTCCAGAGCGTGCTGCGGCCGGAAGGGGCCCGGTACACCGCGCTCGGACACTATCCGCTGCCGGGATGAGACCATGTGGATGAACGTGCTGGCAATGGTTCTGGCCTACCTGCTGGGGGCGATCCCCTTCGGCTTCCTGATCGTCCGGCTCGCCCAGGGCCGGGACATCCGCGAGATGGGCAGCGGCAACATCGGCGCCACCAACGTGCTGCGGTCCGGCAAGAAGTGGCAGGGCGTGCTGACGCTGCTGCTGGACGGGGGCAAGGGCTTCCTGGCGGTGAAGGTCGCGGGCTGGCTGCTCGGACCCGACGCCTGGACGTGGATGACCCTGGCTGCCCTCCTCGCCGTCTTCGGCCACATCTACACCGTGTTCCTCCGCTTCAAGGGCGGCAAGGGCGTGGCCACCGGCGCCGGCGCCTACCTGGCGCTGACCCCCCTCGGCGCGGCCACCACCCTGGTCCTGTTCGCGCTGGTGGTGCTGACCACGCGGTACGTCTCGCTGGGATCGATGCTGGCCACCGGCCTGTTCCCGCTCTGGGCCTACCTCTGGGGCGAGGGCGCCGGCCACATGGTGGTCATCTGGGGGGCCATCCCCGGCGCGCTGCTGATCATCTCCCGCCACGGCGACAACATCCGGCGGCTGATCAAAGGGGAAGAGCGGAAGATCGGGCAGAAGAAAGAAGGAAGCAAACCGAACATCGAACATCCGACATCGAACATTGAACATCGAATGCAAGCCGCAAACCGGGATCCCGAACTTCACCACAAAGGCACAAAGGACACAAAGAAAGGATCTGGGCCCCAATCCGCAATCCGAAATCCGCAATCCGCAATTGGGCCAATCCGAGATCCGCAATCCACAATCAGAACCACGAACCACACGAACCACACGAAAGGGTTTCCAATCCGCAATCCGGGCCGAAATCCGATGTCCGAAGTCCGAAATCCGGGGGTTCCAATCCGCAATCCGAAATCCGCAATCCGCAATTGGCCGAGTCCCGAACCCCGAGATCCGAGGTCCGAGGTCCGATGTCCACTAAGAGGAGATAAGACTTGATCCCGAAAGAACTGCTCGAGATCCTGGCCTGCCCGGCCTGCAAGACGCCGGTGCGGCTGACCGCCGACGGCCAGGGCCTGAAGTGCGCGGACTGCAAGCGCGTCTACCCCATCCAGGACGACATCCCGGTCATGCTGGTGGAGGAGGCGACGGTGGACGCCGACGACCGGATCGCCACCCAGCCGTAGGGGGGACGCCATCGGCGCCGTCGACTTCGCCCAGATCCGGAAGGTCCTGTTCCTGCGGCTGCGCTCGCTCGGCGACAGCGTGCTGATGACGCCGTGCCTGCGCGCCCTCAAGGAGCGCTGGCCGCACCTGTCCCTCGCCGTCCTGGTCGAGCGCCCCTTCGCCGGCGTCTTCGCCGGCAACCCCTGCCTCGATGAAGTGATCGTGCTGGAGAAGCGCCGGAGTGCCGCCGCCACGGCGTGGCACCGCCTGGCCGTCGGGCGCGCGTTGCGCCGGAGTGGCTTCGACCTGGCATTGAATTATCACGGCGGCTCCACCAGCCGCCTGCTGATGCGTCTGTCCGGGACGCCGCGGCGGGCCGGCTACAGCCACTACCGCGGCCGCCGGGCGTACACGCACCTGGAGGACCGCCCCGAGCGGTTCTTCGGCGGCGGGCCGCTGCACACCGTCCAGTTCCAGCTCGCCTTGCTGGCCTCGCTGGGACTGCCGCTGCCCGATCCCCTGCCCGATCCCGAGATCCCCGTCCCCCCCGAGGCCGCCGAGCGGGTCGCCCGGCGACTGGACGGCTGGGGGATTGCCGCCGGCGGCTACATCCACGTCCACCCCACCGCCACCCTCGCCACCAAGCACTGGCCGCCGGCCGCCTTCGCCGGGCTGATCCGGCGGCTGCGGGAGCGCTTCCCCCACGCGGTGGTGCTCACCGCCGGCCCCTCGGAGGGCGCGGTCCTCGATGCGGTGGAGGCGGCCTACGGCGCCTCCCTGCCCCGCGCCACCGACCTGGCCATCCCCGAACTGGCCGCCCTGGCGGATGGAGCGTTCGCCTTCGTCGGATGCGACAGCGGCCCGGCCCACGTCGCCGCCGCCCGGAAGACCCCGGTCTGCGTGGTTTTCGGCTCCTCCAACGCGGCCGCCTGGCACCCCTGGGGCACCGAGTACCGGCTGGTCCGGCGGCCCTGCCCCTGCCAGCCGTGCCCCGGTTATTCGTGCAAGGAGTTCGGGGAGCCCCGCTGCATCCTGGAAGTCACCGTCGACGAGGTTTTCGCGGCGTTTTGTGATTTAATGCATTGATCCTGTGGCAGTTTGTCCCATACAATAGGCGGGCATGATTTGGATTGGCTCTGCGAACTCTGCGTCTCTGCGTGTATATGATTGGGTCGATTACGATTACGATTACGATTACGAGCACGAGCACGAGTACGGGTACGATGGGGAATGCAGGGTAGGAGGAAAAAGATGGAATTGTCCAGTGCCATCAAAGAGAAGCTGGTCGGCTACATCCGGGAGTTCCGGGAGCAGCAGGTGCTGGTGCTCGGCGACATCATCCTCGACCAGTTCGTCTGGGGCGACGTGGAGCGCATCTCGCCCGAGGCGCCCGTGCCCGTGGTGGTGGTCCGGCGGGAGGAGTACCGCCTGGGCGGCGCGGGCAACGTGGCCGTCAACCTCCGGACGCTGGGCGGGCGGCCGGTCCTCGTGGGCGTGATCAACAACGACCCGGCCGGCGAAAAGATCCAGCACGAGATGGAGCGCCTGTCGCTGCCGAACACCGGCCTGATGCTGGACCTGGGCCGGCCCACCATCATGAAAACCCGGATCATCGCCTCGCACCAGCAGGTCTGCCGGGTGGACCGGGAATCCATGCAGCCCATGTCGATGGAGCTGTTCAAGAAGGCGCACCAGTTCATCCAGAAGTACCTGGCGAGGACCCAGGCGCTGCTCGTGTCGGACTACGGCAAGGGCTTCATCAACCAGCGCCTGCTCAGCAACATCCTGCCCATGGCCCAGCGCGCGGGCAAGATCGTCGCGGTGGACCCGAAGAGCCGCAACTTCGCCATGTACCGGCCGGCCACCATCCTGACGCCCAACAAGAAGGAGGCGGAGGTCGCCTCCGGCATCCCGATCCACGACGAGCCGAGCCTCAAGAAGGCCGCCGAGGCGATCCTGGCCGGCACCAAGGTGGAGAACCTCCTCATCACCCGCGGCGAGGAGGGCATGTCCCTCTTCCGGCCCACCGGCTACTGCCGGCACATCCCCGCCTTCGCCCGGGAGGTCTTCGACGTCACCGGCGCCGGCGACACCGTGATCGCCACCCTGACCCTGGCCATGTGCGCCGGGGCCAATCCCGAGGAGGCGGCCATCCTGGCCAACTCGGCCGCCGGGATCGTGGTCGGCAAGCTTGGCACCGCCAGCGTCACCCCCGACGAGTTGATCGCCGCCATCCACGACCGCTAACCGTTCGTGCTCGTGCTCGTGCTCGTAATCGTAATCGTAGTCGAACCAATCTATTACACGCAGAGACGCAGAGCCCGCAGAGAAGGCATTCATAGGGATTGCATTCTCCATCCGGTTCATCCGCGTGAATCCGCGTCTATTTCATCATGATTCAACCGCCTCAGACTTGACGCGGATGGACGCGGATTTTCGCGGAAATTCACAACAGAATTTCTTCCGGGATCAACTCAAAATCAGGCTTATGGCTGTCGTCGTCGCCCCTGGTTAGAGGGATGATGCCTCTGCGGCGCCTGCGCCAGCTCCGCCAGCCCGCGGCGGGCCCAGGGGTGCCCGGGCGAGCGCTGGAGGACCTCCTGGTAGCAGGCCCGGGCGCTCTCCGGATCGCCGGCCGACGCCCAGTGCCGCGCCAGGTCCAGCAGGGCGCCGGGGCAACGGCCGGCGCGCTCGAGATATCCCTCGATCTCCGCACGGGAGAACTCGTTGCGCGGCCGCCAGCGCTCGATGAAGGCCACCAGCGAGCGGTACTGGGCCCGGGCCGCCGGGTCGCGGCGCACGTGCAGGGCCTCCGGCTCGTCCCGGAAGAAGATCTCCCGGTCCGCCTCACCCGCCCGCTCCGCCGCCGCAAACAGCGCCGTGCCCGGGAAATACGCCAGCGGCGAGACGATCCCGTCCTGCAGCCGGTCGTGCCGGAAGAGGTCCCGGTCGGCTTCGAGGTCGGCGTCGGCCTGCCCCGGCACCCCGGTGATGAAGTAGGCCGAGCTCAGGACGCCCGCCCGGCGGCACGCCGCCAGCGCCGCGCGGATGCGCCCCGACGGCACCGGTTTGTTCAGGCGCCGCTGCACCGCCGGAGAGGCCGACTCGACGCCGAACTGCACCTGGTCGCAGCCGGCCCGCTTCATGGCCAGCAGCATGGCCTCGTCCACCAGGGTGACCCGCGACTGGCAGTTCCAGAGGATGCCCAACCGCTCCTCTTCCAGGGCCCGGCAGAACGCCAGCACGCGGCCGCGGTCGGCGCTGAAGGTGTCGTCGCGGATGCCCAGGTAGTCCAGCCCGAAGCGCCCGTGCAGGAGGCGCACCTCCGCCAGCACGTTCTCCACGCTGCGGGCGCGCACCCGGCAGTGCCAGAGCCCCGGCGAGCTGCAGAAGTTGCAGCGGGCCGGGCAGCCGCGGGTCGTCACCACGAAGGGGAACTGCTCCTCGGGCCGCACGCCCTCCAGCGCCTCGAACCGCTGCGGCCCGTGGTACGCGTCCAGGTTTTCCCGGAGGAGCGCGTCGGGGCTCCGCCGGCAGCCGTTCCCCTCCCGCCAGGACAGGCCGGGCACCTCCGGCCAGCCGGCCCGTCCCGCCGCCTTCCGCCGGACCACCTCCAGCAGCGCCGCCTCGCCCTCGCCGCGGACCACCAAATCCAGCTCCGGGACGCGCGCCAGCAGCTCGGCGTCGAGGAAG
The DNA here is from genome assembly GCA_964412195.1 of uncultured Acidobacteriota bacterium. Lineage (GTDB taxonomy): Bacteria > Acidobacteriota > JAAYUB01 > JAAYUB01 > JAAYUB01 > CAYPNP01. The sequence goes on from CAYPNP010000031.1 coordinate 41,561, forward strand.
GTCGCCTGGGCGCCGCCGGCCACGATCAGGGCGTCCGGGCAGGCCCGCCGCGCCTCCCGGTAGAGACGGGCGCTGGAGGCGTGGTTGTAGGTGAAGTGGGACACCCCGACCACCGCCGGGGCGAACGCGGCCAGGACCCGGCCCGCCGCCGCCCAGGGGCGGCCGCTGAAGTTGAAGAGGCGGGAGTCGACGCCGGAACTCCGCAGCCAGCCGTGCAGGCTGAGCAGCCCGCTCGGCGCCACGCGGCAGAACAGGTCGTCCGCGTCACGGTCCTCGCAGCGGTAGCACAGGGCGACGCGGGGGGACGGGGTCATCGGCGATCCGGCGGGGCGGCGCGGACGCCGCCCTTGAGCACGAAATCCACCACCAGGGAGCGACGGCCGCCCGCCAGCGTGATCTGCTGGGAGGCGGAGGCGGTCAGGCTGGCGTTGGCCGGGTCCCGGTACACGGCGTAGACCACCCAAGTCCCCTCGGTCAGGCCGCCGAGCTGGTAGCGCCCGTCCCCGCCGGTGACGGCCTGGGGCATGTTGCGGAAGGAGGAGTCGCCGTACGGCCGCGCCATCACCATCACGTTGGGCTTGGGCTGGCCGCTCTCGTCGGTGACCTGGCCCTCCACCCGGCCGCCGCTCTCCAGGACCAGGGACAGATGCTGGTCGGCGCCGCTCCCGATGGGGATGCCCTCCCGCTTCAGGGGCAGGTACCCCTGGACGAACACCTCCAGGCTGCCGGTGCCGGCGGGCAGGGTCTCGAAGCGGAACGTGCCCTGAGCGTCGGACTGGGCGACGCGGCGGATCAAGGGGCCTTCCGCCGGCCGGATGGTCAGGGTGAGGCGGACGTTCGGCAACGGCCGGTTGTCGGCGTCCCGGACCGCCCCGTCGACGCTGCCGCCCCGGTCCATCTGGAACACCACCTCGGTCTGGTCCCCGTCGGCCAGGTCCACGACCCGCGGGGGCGGCAAGGTGTACTTGCGGTCTCCCGTCTCCAGGTTGAGGCGGTAGCTGCCCGCCTCGAGGAGCCGCAGCTCGCAGCGGTTCTGGTCGTCGGGCTGGAACCGGACGGCTTTGGACTCGCCCGTCGAGTCCTTAAACCGGACCAGGAGGAAGAGGTCGTCCGGCATGTCGCCGCCGTCGGAGGTCTGGATCCGGGCCAGGATCCGGCCGGTGCCCGGGAAGACGATGTCCACGGAGGTCTCTTTCTGCGGCTGGACGTCCACGGTCGGCCCGGGGTGGGCGTAGGTCCCCTCGGCCCACAGGAAGAGGGTTTGCCGGCCGGGGTCGATGCCGTCCAGCTCGAAGTAGCCCTGGGCGTCGGTCTCGGCGCTCTGGGTGCCGAGCCGGGAGGGGTCCGGCGCAGTGGAAATCCGGATCTTTTCCATGGGCTGGCCGCGGCCGTCACGGACCGTCCCGGTGACCAGGCTGCCGGCCCCGAGGGTCAGGGTGAGGTCCGTGACCACCTCCCGCTCCTGGAGCGTCAGTTCGCTCCGGGTGGAGGGGACGTACCCGTCGGCCCGGGCATAGAGCTGGTAGGTGTCCGCGGGCACGCCCCGCAGCTGGAACCGCCCGGATTCGTTGGTGCCGGCGACGAAGCGGGTGCGGGTGCCCAGCAGGTACACCCAAGCGGGGAAGACTTGGCGCCCGGCCGAGTCCGCCACCATGCCGCCCACGCTCCCGGCCCCGGGCAGGGTCACGTCGCGGACGATCATCTGGCCGGCCTGCACCGGCAGGGTCTCGCGCTCGGCGCCGCACATGAAATAGAAGGGCCCGGGCGCCAGGCCGGGGAAGGCGTAGTAGCCGTTCTTGTCGGTCAGGACCTTCTGGGTGGAAAAGAACTGGGCGGGCTGGTTGAGATAGGCCGCCGGGATGATCTCCACCGCCATCATCACCGCGGGCCGGCCGGTGGCGTCCTGGACGTGTCCGGAGATGCCGCCCTTGGTCGGGTCGTCATAAGCCACACGGCGGAACTGGTTTCCCTCCACGGCAGCGGGAAAATCGCCGGGCGAAGGGGGCTCCGCCGGCGGAGGGGCACCCGGATTGCCCGCCGTCGCGGGCTGGCCGTCGTCCCCGGACCGGCCGCTCCGACCGCCCGAGAAGAGTATCCACAGGGTGATCGCCACCAGCAGCAGGACCAGTCCGTAGATCCATCCGTCCCTCAGTTTCATGCCCTTCCTTTTACCTTGATTCTGCTGAAAAGGCAATGCTTTGCACAGTGCGGAGTGCGGAATGCGGAGTGCGGAGTGGGGATGACCGGTGACGGATGACGGGTGACCGGTGACGGAGGTAGGACGATCATGGAAGAGCGACAGGTCAACCGTCATCTATCATCGGTCACCGGTCATCGGTCCATTCGCAATTCGCAATTGCCAGCTTTTCCCCGCGGGTGGCCTGCGGTAAAATGAAATGTTTCATTCTGACGGGAAGGTCTTCATCATGCCCCAGCCACGGCGCATCCGAACCACCGCCCTGCTCACCGTCCCGGCCTTCCTGCTCGTTTCGGCCTGCACGGCGCCGCCGACCGCGCCGGCGCCCACCCCCGTCCGGGAGGCTTCCATGCCCGCACCCCCCTTCGACGCCGCCCAGGCCCTGGCCGCCTACCGGAGCGTGCCGCTGTCCGCCGACACCTCGTCCCTCTCCGCGCCGGAGCGGGAGGTGCTGCGCCTTCTCGTCCGGGCCTCCGGCTGCATCGACGAGATCTTCTGGCGCCAGGCCTACCGCGGGAACGCCGGGCTGCGCGCGCGGCTGTCCCGGGCCGCCGACCCGGCCGGCCGGCAGGTGTACGAATTTTTCCTGATCAACTACGGGCCCTTCGACCGCCTGAACCACCACGCCCCGTTCGTCGGCCGGGACCCGAAGCCGCTCGGGGCGAACTTCTATCCCGAGGACCTGACCCGCGAGGAATTCGACGCCTGGCTGGCCGGGCACCCCCAGGACGCGGACGCCTTCCGCAGCGCCTTCACCGTCATCCGGCGGAACGGCGCCGCGCTGGAGGCCGTCCCCTACCACGTCGAGTACCGCGACCTGCTGGAGCCCGCCGCGGCCAGCCTGCGCGAGGCCGCCGCCCTGTGCCCGAACCGCTCCCTGAAGAAGTACCTGGAGCTGCGCGCCCGGGACTTGCTGACGGACGACTTCTACGAGAGCGACCTGGCCTGGATGGACGTGTCCGGCACGCCCATCGAGGCGGTCATCGGCCCGTACGAGGTGTACGAGGACCGGCTGCTCGGCTACAAGGCCTCCTACGAGGCGTTCGTGACCATCGTCAATCCCGAGGAGACCCGCCAGCTGGCCGTCTATGAGAAGCACCTGCCCGCGCTGGAGCAGCGTCTGCCCCTGCCGGACGAGCTCCGCTTCGAGCGGCGCGGGCAGTCCTCCCCGATCCGGGTGGTGGACCAGATCTTCGTCGCCGGGGACAGCGGCGCCGGCGTCCAGACCAGCGCCTTCAACCTGCCCAACGACGAGCGGGTCCGCCAGGCCAAAGGGAGCAAGAAGGTCCTGCTCCGGAACGTCATGCGGGCGAAGTTCGACGTCGCCCTGCGGCCCATCGCCGCGGCGGTCCTGGCGCCGGACCTCCTGCCGGGCCTGGACTTCGACGCCTTCTTCGACCACGTCCTGTTCCACGAGATCGCCCACGGCATGGGGCCCGGCCGGCTGACCGTCGGCGGCCGGAGCACCACCGTCAGCGCCGAACTGCGGGACCTCTACCCGGCGCTGGAGGAGGCCAAGGCCGACACGCTGGGCCTGTGGTGCCTGCTGAAGCTGATGGACGACGGCACCGTGCCGCCGAATGCCGGCCGCCTGTACCCGACGTACCTCGCCGGCATCTTCCGGGCGGTCCGCTTCGGCATCGGCGAGGCCCACGGCCTGGGCACCATGATCCAGTACAACTACCTGAAGAAGCGGGGGGCGATCCGGTTCGACCACAAGACCGGGCGCTTCCAGCTGGACGCGGAGCGGATGCGGCCGGCCGTGGACGCGCTGGCGCACGAGCTGCTGCTGCTGGAGGCCGGGGCCGACTACGACGCGGCCCGGGCGTTCGTGCGCTCGTACGGCGAGATGCCGCCGGAGGTTCGCGCCGCGCTGGACGGGCTGGCGGGCGTGCCCACCGACATCCGCCCCGTCTTCCAACCCATTCCGGAGTGATTCACCACAAAGGCACAAAGAACACAAAGAGAGATTTAAATGATTGATTATATTGGTTTTAGAATGAATTCAGTCTTTGTGGCCTTTGTGGCTTTGTGGTGAATCTTATGTTTTGGAATGAGTGGTTCGGGACGGGGGACAAGGCGTACGAGGCCCGCTTCGGCCGGCTGGAACGCCGGTTCCTGCGCCGGGCCAAGCGCCTGCCGCCGCCGGCGTGGGCGCTGGCACGCAGCGCCGCCCTGAGCGCGCAAGAGATGGATCACTGGCTCTTCCTCAACCCCAGCTCCCTGTTCCGGGACCGTCTGGAGGCGCTGACGCCCGCGGACGGGGGCCGGATCTTCCTGCGGCTGTTCGCGGCCTGCCTCGCCGCCCTCCAGGCGGGCGACGAGTTCCCGGAGCTGAATGCGGCCGGCTGGCAGCTCCTGGACGCGCTGGCCGCGGAGGCGGACCCCGCCGAAGAAGTCCGGCCCGGCCGGCTGGCGCCCGCATACGCCGGGCGCGTCGGGACGCCGGAGTTCCGCGTGGCCCTGCTGGAGGGCCTCGGGGTGCCCCTCCCCGCCGAGCCGGACCTGGAGCAGGCGCTCACCTTCGGCATCCTGGCGGGGCAAATGCTGGAGAAGGCGGCCGAGCGCTGCCGCCGCCTCCTCTGAGATCATTCACCACAAAGGCACAAAGCCCACCAAGCAATCCGCAGAAAATTGTTATTGATTATTGCGTAATGGATATTTGTTATAGCGGATTGCTTTGCGGACTTTGCGCCTTTCTGGTTCAATCCTCTTCGGCGGTGGGGCGGGAGGGGCGGAAGGGGGCCAGCCGCCGCAGGATACCGCGGTAGTTGGACAGGTCGCCGCTGCTGCCCTGGATGTCGGCCCGGTAGATCCGCAGCAGGTTCTCGAACCACGGGTGGCGGGCGAAGACGGCCACCTCGTCGTCGTTCATGGCCCGCAGGATCCGCCAGAGCAGGTGGTTCCGGATGTAGAACTGGACCTCCTCGCTCACCTCCCGCGGGAAGCCCAGCCGCCGCAGCATGCTCCGCGCGACCGCCGCGCCGGCGGTGGAGTGGCCG
>CAYPNP010000032.1:0-38985 GCA_964412195.1 uncultured Acidobacteriota bacterium
ACTGGCAGCAGGTGGAGGTCTACATCGAGCACCACTCCGAGGCCGAATTCACCCAAAGTCTCTGCCCGGAGTGCACCCAGCAGCTCTACCCCGAGGCGTATCAGAAGCTGCACAAGTCCCGGGAAAGCTGACGGGCGGCTCCCGCTGCCGTCGGCGAATTTCTTTGCCGCGGGCTCAGATTTTAACATCTTATTTTTCAATGTAATGCACCAGATATGGGCAGAGTCTCCCCCGGTTATGTGAATCAGCTGGAGAAGAGCGTCATCGAATCCCGCAAGGTTTTTGGACCTTAACAACAAGGAGTGAACACCATGAAACGTTTCATATATGGAACGCGTCTGATGGTCGCGTTCTGCGCGTTTGCCTTCGCGGCGGCCGCCGAGGCCCCGACCCAGGCGATCCTGTTCCCCGAGCTCGGCCGGCTGCACCGGGCCGTGACCACCAATTCCGTCGAAGCCCAGGAGTTTTTCGACCAGGGCCTGACGTTCAGCTACGGCTTCAACCACGCCGAAGCCATCCGCTCCTACAGGCGAGCTGCGGAGCTCGATCCGAACTGCGCCATGGCCTGGTGGGGCATCGCCCTGGCCTCCGGGCCAAACTACAACTATCCCTTCGTGGACGAGAAGGTGAACCAGCAGGCCTATGAAGCCATCCAGAAGGCCGCTTCGCTGACCGGGTCGGTCACGCCGGTGGAGCGGGACCTAATCCAGGCGCAGTCGAAGCGTTTTGCCATGCCGGCGCCGGCGGATCGTCTGCCCCTGGACCAGGCGTACGCAGCGGCCATGAGGGAGGTCTACCACACCTATCCCGAGGACGTGGACGTCGGCACCCTGTATATCGAATCGATGATGAACCTGCGGCCCTGGGGCCTGTGGACGCCGAGCGGACAGCCCCAGCCAGGTACGCTGGAAATCGTCTCCACCCTGGAGAAGCTGATGGCCATCCGTCCCGACCACGCCGGCGCGCTCCATCTCTACATCCACGCGATGGAAGCTTCGGCGACCCCGGAGAAAGCCCTGGAGGAGGCGAACCGGCTCCGCTTCCTGGTGCCGGGCGCCGGCCACCTCGTGCACATGCCTTCGCACATCTACATCCGCCTGGGGCTCTATGACGAGGCCATCCAGGCGAATCAGCGCGCCATCGAGGCAGACCTGCGCTACGTCAATCAGGCCGGCCGTCAGGGCTTCTACGACCTGTACCGCGCCCACAACTACCATTTCGTCGCGTATGCCGCCATGTTCGAGGGCCGGCAGGCGCTGGCGCTGAAGGCGGCCCGGGACATGGCCGCCGAGCTGCCGCTAGAGACCATCCGGCAGCAGCCGGATTTCCTCGAGAGCTTCCTGGGCATCCTGACGCACGTCCGCGTGCGCTTCGGGTTGTGGGAGGAACTGCTGGCCGAGCCGAAACCTCCCGCCGACCTCCCCCTGCTCACGGCCTACTGGCGTTACGGCCGGACAGTGGCCCTGTCTTCATTGAAGCGGCCGGATGAGGCCGCCCGCGAATACGACGAATTCGAACGGGCGATCGCCGCCGTTCCCGATTCCCGCCTCGTCCACATCAACAAGGCCAGGACGGTCCTGGAGATCGGGCGGAACATGGCCAGAGGCGAGATGGAGTACCGCCGCGGCAACGTGGACCAGGCCTTCGCGCTGCTGCGGGAGGCGGTCCGGCAGGATGACGCCCTGCGTTACGACGAGCCGTGGGGCTGGATGCAGCCGGTGCGCCACGCCCTAGGAGCGCTGCTGCTGGAACAGGGCCGCGTCGCCGAGGCGGAAGCCGTGTACCGGCAGGACCTGCGCCTGCATCCGAATAACGGCTGGGCCCTCCACGGGCTGGCCGAGTGCCTGCAGAAGGAGGGGCGGACCACCGAACTGGCCGACGTCAGCGCACGGCTGGAGAAAGCGTGGGCGCTCGCGGACATCACCCTGCGCGCCTCCTGCTTCTGCCGCCAGGGCAGCCGCGGCGAGGATGAGGCGAAGCCGTCCAGCTCGGCCTACTGACCGTTCCGGCGGAGATCCTCTTTGCGGGGGATCTCCGCCGTTTTTAGCCTTTCAGCCGCGAAGCCGGCGGACGGCGGCGGCAACCGCTGCGGCAGCCTCTCGGATTTCCGCCTCGGTGTTCTGCCGGCCCGTTGAGAAGCGGATGGTGCCCAAGGCGTAACGTTCCGGGACGCCCATGGCGGCCAGGGTCGCCGAGGGTTCCCCTCCCGCGCCGTGGCAGGCCGCCCCGGCGGAGGCTGCCACCTCCGGCAAAGCAACCAGGAGGTCCGAAACGAGCAACCCCCCAAAGCCCACGCTCAGTGTGTTCGGCAGAACCTCCGTCGGGCCATCGACCGGTGGGACCGGCCCGTGACGCCGGATGTCGGGAACCTCCAACGACAGCAACTCCCACAGCAGGTCACGCGTTTGGCAAAGGTGCTTGGAACGAAGTTCCATCTCCGCTGCCGCCAGTACGCAGGCGCGGCCGAGTCCAGCGATGTAAGGCACGTTTTCCGTGCCCGGCCGGAACCGGCCTTCTTGGCCTGCGCCGAGAAACATCGGCTCCAGTCGAATGCCTCGGCGGACATACAGTGCGCCAACACCCTTCGGGGCGTACAGCTTGTGCCCGGCCAGGGTGAGTAGATCCGCTCCAAGCAGGTTTACATCTACAGGAATCTTGCCGATGCTCTGGGCTGCGTCGGTGTGCAGGAGGACTCCAGCGGAGCGGCAGAACCCAGCAATGTCGGCCACGGGCTGGATGGTGCCCACCTCGTTGTTGGCGTGCATTACCGAGACGATGACGGTGTTCGGCCGGAGCGCCAGGCGGACCTTCTCCGGGTCCACGCGGCCCGCGCCGTCCACCGGCACGACAGTCAGATCGAATCCCTCGGACCTCTCCAACCAACGGCAAACCTCCAGAACCGCAGGGTGCTCTACGGCGGTCGTAACCAGGTGCCGGCCACGCGGGCGCAGGGCTCGCGCGGCGCCGATCAGGGCGAGATTGTTCGACTCCGTGCCGCCGCTGGTGAAAATGATCTCCGCTGGTTCAGCGCCCAGAAGACCGGCCACGTTGGTGCGGGCCCGCTCCACTGCCTCCCGGGCAGCCCGGCCGTAGGGGTGGGCGGAAGAGGGATTGCCGAAACCTCCCCTTAGCCAAGGCTCCATCTCGTCGAAGACCTCGGACGCCACAGGCGTCGTGGCGTTGTAGTCCAGGTAAATAGGTGTGCTCAAGGTGATCCTCTCCACAGAAGATGATTGAAAGTACACCCAGTGGATCTCCGGAGCAAGACTGCGGATGTGACGAAGCCTGATACACGGTGTGACAGAGCCTGACACCTTGCGACAACGGCAGGACTCAATGAAGGTGCCCGTGTCCCTCCCGTGCCGGATCACTTACAATACCCGGGGGTCGATGGCGAAGGCGGATTCCATCAGTTCCGGGAGATTATGCCTTCATCCGTTGAGCCAGAGATGTTGCCTTCAGGGTGAGTGAGAGGTGATGCCTTCATCCGTTGAGCGGCTGGCATCAACCAGTCGATTGGGCTCCGGCGCCAAAGTCGATCAATCAAAGCAGGTCATTTCGCCACCGGGAGGAGTCCCTTGGCCCGGAGCGCGTCCCGGACGATCTCAACGCGGTAGGGCGCTTGCTCCCGCGTCGTGAAATCCAAATTTAGGGCGAAGAACCACACCGTCGGGCCGTCGCTCGAAGACGTCTTCGGGGGTAGGATCTCCAGCCAGCCGACGTACCAGCCAAGCTGCTTTGGCGTCCGCAAGGCCCAGCCGGTCTTGGCCCGGAGCACGTATCCAGTTGGGGACTCCACCACCATGAGGCGCATGAGGATCTCCAGGTTTTCCTTGCGGACAGGCAACTCCCCGCGGTAGATCCGCTTGAGGAAGTCGATCTGCTCCCGGGCCGAGATGCGCAGCTCGCCGTCCAGCCAGAACGTGTCCACCGCCGGGCCCGAGGCACCGTTGCCGTAACCTAACCGGCCGAGCTCGCGGCGGTAGACGTCGGTGCCCACCCGCCGGGCCAACTCCTGGTAGAACCACACGCAGGAATCCTGAAATGCGGTGGCCAGGCACTGGTCACGGTTCCACGCCGGGATGGACCGCTTGACGCCGTCCCAGCGGATCACCTCCTTCTCGTCGCGCACGGCGCCGGCCTCGAGGGCGATCAGGGTGTTGGGGATCTTGAAGGTGGAGGCCGGCAGGAAACGCGCTCCGGCACGTTCCGGATTGTGGACCCAGACGGTGCGTCCTTCCAGCGACTCGATGATCAGGGTGCCGGTCACCCCCCGTTTCGCGAAGAGGCCTGACAAGTCGGGATCATCGCCGGCCGGTCCAGGCGTGACTGCCCGGGCGGTGAAAGCGAGGGTGAAAACCAGCAAGGACAGGAGACAGACCAGTTTCATGATGCACCTCCGCAGTCTGGATGGGTTCCGCCGGCGCCGATCGCGCGAAGCGGACCAATTGTATCGTACGTCGGCCGGGTGAAGCCCCGGTGAACTCAGGGTGAAATCGGAGTGTCCCGCAGCGGGAACGGAACCTTGCGCCGGCAATAACAAACTGGCAGAGGGGCGGGGAGTGATATAGAATAAGATCCCTCGATACCCCGAAAACGCTTCGGCGGTGGCAACGGCATGAACCTGCGCACGAAGACCCTCCTGGTGATCGGCTGTACGTTGCTGGGCCTCGTGCTGATCGTCTACCTGGTGGCGCACATCATCCTGGTGCGAGGCTTTGCCCTGGAAGCCGAGCGGGAAAGCACCCGCGAGATCTGCCGGGGCGTTTCCCACATCCTGGACCAGGTGCTGCAGGACTTCGGATCGCGCTACGTGGACTGGGCCGCCTGGGACGACGCCTACCGGTTCGTTCAGGACCGCAACACCGATTTCCAGAGGAGCAACCTGAATCCCGAGACGTTTGACATGCTGCGGGTGAACCTGATGGTGTTCACCAATATCGCCGGCCAGGTGGTGTACGGCTCGGGGTACGATCAGGACCGGCGGCAGAGGACCCAGCTTCCCGAAGGCCTGGCCCGTCACCTGGTGGCTGGCAGTCCGCTGCTCCGGCCGGCGGCCAGCCGGCAGAGCACCACCGGCTTCCTGCTGCTCGATGAAGGACCCATGCTGGTGACCGCGCAGCCCATCCTGACCAGCGAAAAAAAGGGACCTTGCCGCGGGGTGCTGATCGCAGGCCGTTTCCTGGGGCCCGCCGAGCTCGAACGGTTGCAGAGGCTGATCCACCTGCCGCTGCAGTTGGAGCGCCTCGACCGGCCGGGGCTGCCGCCGGATTTCCAGTCCGTGGTCCGGCGTCTGGGTGAGGGCCGGGAAACGTTCACGGCGCCCCTGGGCGAAAACACCATCGCCGGATACCTCCTGGAGAAGGACCTCTATGGCGAGCCGGCCTTGCTCTTCCGGGTGACCTCGCCGCGGGTGATCTACCAGCAGGGCCGGATCACCCTGCTGTCATTCCTGCTGGTGCTTGTCTTCACCGGGCTGGTGTTCGGCGGGGTGTTCCTCCTCCTGCTGCGGAAAATCATCCTCTCCCCCCTGGCGCGGCTGGGGACCGCCGTCGGAGCGGTCGGCGAAGGGGCCGACCTCTCCGTCTCCGTGGCCTTGCCGGGCAAGGACGAGCTGGCCCGGCTGAGCCACGGCATCGACGGGATGCTGGACGCGCTGCGAAAGTCGCACGAGCGCCTCGAGCAACGGGTGAGGGAACGCACGGCCCGGCTCAGTGAATCCAATCGCCTGCTTCAACTGGAGGTCGCCGAGCGGGAGCACGCCGAAAAGGGCCTGGCCGAGGAGAAGGAGCGCCTGGCCGTGACCCTCCGTTGCATCGGCGACGGCGTCATCAGCACGGACATGAACGGTACCGTGGTCATGATGAACCAGGTTGCCGAGCAGCTGACCGGCTGGCCGGGCGAGGAGGCTGTCGGCCAGCCCCTGGACCGGATCTTCCACCTGGTCGACGAGGCAACCCGGAAAAGCGTCGAGCAGCCGACGGTCCGGGTCCTGGCCGGCGGCGAGGCCATCCGCGCCATGACACCGGCGCTGCTCGTCGCGCGCGGCGGGACTGAGCGGCTCATCGCCGACAGCTGCGCCCCCATCCGGCAGCGCAGCGGCGCCGCCATCGGCGCCGTGATCGTGTTCCGCGACATCACGGAAAAGCGCCGGATGGAGGCCGAGATTCTGAAAGCCGGACGGCTCGAGTCCCTGGGAATCCTGGCCGGCGGCATCGCCCACGACTTCAACAACATCCTGATGGGCATCCTGGGCAACATCTCCATCGCCAAGCTGCGGGGCCGCCCGGACGCGGAACTGGCCGAACGGCTGGACGAGGCGGAGAAAGCCTCCCTGCGTGCCCGCGACCTGACCCAGCAGTTGCTGACCTTTTCCCGCGGGGGTGCCCCCGTGAAGAAGGCCGTCGCCATCGGGGACCTGCTCCGCGAGTGGGCGGCCTTCGCCACCCGGGGGTCCAAGGCGCGCTGCGAAGTGGAGATCGCGTCCGACCTCTGGCCGGTGGAGATCGACGCCGGCCAGATCGGCCAGGTGGTCCACAACCTGGTGATCAACGCCGTCCAGGCCATGCCCTCCGGCGGCATCATCCGGCTGCGGGCGGAGAACGACACAGTGGAGGACGACCGCCTCTTTCCCCGCCCGCGGGGGCGCTACGTGCGGATCGACGTGGTGGACCAGGGAATCGGCATCCCGCCGGAGCACCTGCCCAAGATCTTCGACCCGTTCTTTACCATGAAACCCCAAGGGACCGGCCTCGGCCTGACCACCAGCTACTCCATCGTGTCGAAGCACGACGGGCTGCTGACCGTGGAGTCCCAGCCGGGCACCGGGACGGCGTTCCACTTGTACCTGCCGGCATCGCGTCGCGCCGCCGAGGCCGCCCCGGAGACCGTTCCGGCGCCGCACCCGGGGCGTGGCCGGATCCTGGTGATGGACGACGACGAGATGATCCGGCAGGTGCTCGGCCAGATGCTGTCAGGGCTGGGATACCAACCGGAGTTCGCCCGGGACGGGGCCGAGGCGCTGGCGTGCTTCGAGCGGTCCCGCCGGGAAGGCCGGCCCCACGACGTGGTGATCATGGACCTGACCGTCCCCGGCGGCATGGGCGGCAAGGAGACGATTCAGCAGCTTCGGGCGATCGATCCCGGCGTAAAGGCGATCGTTTCCAGCGGCTATTGCAACGACCCGGTGATCGCGGAGTTCAACCGCCACGGATTCGCCGCCATCCTGGTGAAACCCTACCAGAGCGACGAACTGAGTCGGGTCCTGGAGGCGGTACTCTCCGGAAAGGGGCCCTAGAAGGGGCTTGCTGGTGGCCCTACGACATCCCGCCCCGCCAAAGCCTGCGGAGGCCGGCCATGCTGGTGGACGCCCACACCCACCTGGACCTCTTCGGCGAACGGCTGCCGGAGGCGCTGCGCCAAATCCGCCGCCTTCGCATCCGGACCCTGGCCGTGTCGATGGACCCTCCTTCCTACCGGCGGAGTCACGCGATCGCCCAGACCAGCCGTTGGATCGTGCCGGCGCCGGGCGTGCACCCCTGGCGGGCGCCTGAATGGGCAGGGCGGCTGCACGAGTTGGATGAAGCCGTGGCCCGGAGCGCGGCGCTGGGAGAGATTGGGCTCGACTACCACTTCGTCACCGACCACACCCTTTATCCGTTGCAGCGGCGGGTCTGCGAGCACTTCCTGGCCGCAGCGGCTGCCGGCGGCCAGGCGGTCAACCTGCACACCAAGGGGGCGGAAGCGGATGTCCTCCGCCTGATCGACCGTTACCGCCTGAGCCGGGTCGTGGTCCACTGGTATTCGGGGCCGATGAGCGTGTTCCGGGAAATGGCGGGGCGGGGCGTGCTGTTCACCGTCGGGGTGGAGGTGCTGCGATCCGAGCGCATCCGGCGCCTGGCCAAGGCGGTCCCGGGGGAGCTGCTCCTGACGGAAACGGACAATCCGGGAGGATGGGAGTGGCTGGCGGGGGAGCCGGGCATGCCGGAGCTGGTGGCGGAAGTGGTCCAGGCACTCGCCGTTGTCCGCCGCGAACCGGCGGAGCAGATCCGCCGGACGGTCGCGGCCAACTTCCGCCGGCTGCTCAGCGGGAATAGTACTCGATGACCTGGGCCACGTCGCAGATGACAGGCACGTCCTCGCGGCGCGGCACCGCCATCAGCCGCACTGTCAAGGTGTCGACGTCGCGGGTGAGGTAGGGAGGGACGGGCAGGGCCAGATCCTTCACCTCCACGAAGCAGGGGATGGAGCGGCTGCTCTCGCGGATGGACACGGTGTCGCCTGGCTCCACGCGGTAGGAGGGGATGGTGACCCGCCGGCCGTTGACCTCGACGTGGCCGTGGCGGACATACTGGCGGGCGGCGTAGATGCTGCGGGCGAATCCGCCGCGGTAGATGACGGCATCGAGGCGGGTTTCCAGAAGCTGGATCAAGCTCTCGCCGGTGTTGGTGGAGCTCAGCGAGGCGTGCTGGAAGTAATTGACCAGCTGCCGCTCGGAGACGTTGTACTGGGCGCGCAGGCGCTGCTTCTCCAGCAGCTGCAGCTTGTAGCCGGTGACCTTCTGGCGGCCGGAGGCCTTCTTCAGGCCATGCTGGCCGGGTGGATAGGGGCGCCGCTCGAGGTGGCGGGCCGTTTTCAACGTCAAGGAGATGCCCAGCTGGCGGGCGAGGCGGGTTTTCGGACCGGTATAGTTCAAGCGAAACCTCCTGAAAGTCGCGAAAACGAGTTTCCAAAAACGGAAACTCGTAACTTTACCGCTCCTATAGATTCACCTCGGAGTCGACGGATTCTGGAATGGGTTTAAGACTCGGGGTTCGGGGCTGGGGGCTAGGGGCCGGGGGCTTGGTGTTCCAGGCGGAGGTCTTGGGATTGGAGAAAAGGAATTGGCTGGCTGGAACGGGTTCGCCGCCATGTGGCGAAAAGAATAGACACACGCCCCGATTCGGGCCCCGAGCTCCTCACCTCGTGCCCCGAGCCCCGATTTCCGAGCCCCCAGCCCCGAGTTCCCAGTCCCTAGCCCCTAGCCCCGAGCCCCGAACTCCGAGCCCCTAACCCTGAGCCCCTTTTTACTTCACCCACTGCTCCAGCCAGCGCCGGACCTCTGCGTACCAGAAGAGCGAATTGTTGGGCTTGAGCACCCAATGGTTCTCGTCCGGGTAATAGATCAGCCGGCTGGGGACGCCCCTTGCCTGCAGCGTGGCGAACAGTTCCAGCCCGTTGCCGGGGTACACGCGGAAATCCTTTTCGCCGTGGACCACCAGCGTCGGGGTCTTGAACGCCCCGGCCGCCAGGTGCGGGGAGTTGTGGGCGACGAAGGTGGGATCGTCCCAGAAGTGGGGTGCCTGCTCCGACCGTTCGGTGGCGCCGTAGTCGCTGGCGTACTGGGTGTAGAGGTTGTAGACGGCGGCGTGGGCCACCAGGGCCTTGTAGGGGTTGGGCCGCCCGAGGATCACTGTGCTCAGGTACCCGCCGTAGCTGCCCCCGCCGGCGGCCAGGCGCACGGGATCCACGAGCCCCTGCGCGACCAGCCAGTCCGTGGCCTTGATCACGTCCTCGTAGGGGGCGTCCGCCCAGTTCCCGAGGATGGAAGCGGTGAAGGCGTTGCCGAAGCCGCTGGAGCCGTGGAAGTTCGGCCAGGCGCAGACGTAGCCCCAGCCGGCGAAGACCTGGGCGTTCCAGCGGAACTGGAAGGCGTCCGTCATGCCCTGATGCGGGCCGCCGTGGATCAGCAGGAAGAGGGGCCGCTTCTGGCCGGGCTGGTAATCAGGCGGCAGGACGATCCACATCTGGATCGGGTCGCCGCCGGCGCCGGCGTAGGTCACGCTGCGCACCTCGCCCCAGCGCACGTTCTGCAGCAGCGCGTCGTTGAAGCGGCTGAGCGGCCTCACCGTACCGCCGGGCAGGTCGATGCGCACCAGGGTGGGCGGCTCGGTGAAGCTCTGCCGCAGCGCCGTGAGGAACTTCCCGTCGCGGTCGGCCTGCAGCCCGGAAAAAGTGCCGCCGGAAGTGAGGGGCGCGGGCTGTGCGTCGTCGAGGCCCAGCCGCATCACCCGCTCGCAGCCCCGCTGGTCGACCACCACGTAGAGGCGGCGGCTGTCCGGGCCCCAGGTCCAGGAGGAGAAGCCGTAGTCGAAGTCCGGGGCCAGCACCCGCCGCGTCCCCGCGGCCCGGTCGTACAGCACCAGCCGGGTGCGGTCGCCGTAGAAACCCTTGACCAGCTTGCGGCCGAAGACGATGTAGCGCCCGTCGGGGCTGTAGGCGGGATCGAAATCGCCCTGCGGGTTGTCGGGGCTGATGTTGAGGCCGGCCGTGGAGTTCGGCGGGATGGTGTGGACGTCCAGGTTGCTGACGACCCCCGGGTTGGCCGAGCTGTCGGCGGTGACGGCCACCTCGTCGCCGGCCGGGGCGATGTCGAAGGAGTTGCGGCCGGCCTCCCGGTACGGCAATTCGAGGCCGGTGATGGAGGTGATCCGGCCGGGAGTCCCGCCGTCGATCGAGGTGAAGAATACATGGGTTTCCCGCTCATCCACCCAGTGGTCCCAGTATTTCATCCGGGCCGAGTCGTAGACCAGGGCGCTGGCCTTGCGGTCCTTCTTCTCCTTCAGCTTCCGGGCCTGCTCCTCCCACGTGGTGAAGAAGGACCAGACGCGGGACACGAAGGCGATCCGCTTCGAGTCGGGGAACCACTTCGGCGCCGCGGCGCCGGTGGGCACGTCGGTGAGCCGGCGGGCCTCGCCCATGTCGGTGGGGATGACGTAGAGCTGCGGGACATCGTCGGCGCCGCGCTGGGCGGTGAAGGCGATCCAGCGGCCGTCGGGGCTCCAGGCGGGCTCCCGCTCGCTGCCGTCGGCGGAGGTCAGCTGGCGGGCCGGCCCGCCGTCGGTGGGCACCAGCCAGAGGTCGGTGTTGCCCTTGTCGTCGGCGACGGAGTAGCGGGTTACCTCCACCACGGCATAGCGGCCGTCGGGCGACAGGGCGGTGTCGCCCAGACGGGCCAGCTGCCACATGGTCTCGGCGGTGAGCGGCTTCGGCGCCGCGGCCGCGGGGCCCGCGTCCGGGGCGGCGAAGGCCGTCGCGGCCAGGGCGGCCGTGGCCAGGGCCAGCAGCATCACGGGGATCCATCTCCGGCGGGTCGTGCGGTACATGGCGCCTCCTTGTCCAGCGGATTCAGTCGACGGTAGACGGTATGCGAACGCGCCCGCCTGCCGGTTTAAACGCCGGATCGGCGGTCGGGAAAAATCAGGCGGGCGGAAAGGCCGTCGTCGCTGGCCTCCACCCACACATGGCCGCCGTGGACGAACGGGCCGGGATTGATCACCCGGGTGGCGCCCAGCCGGTCCTCGCCGGCGGCCTCGTGGATGTGCCCGCACAACAGCAGGTCCGGGGAATGCGCTTCCGCCAGCCGCCGCACGGCGGCGCTGCCGACGTGCATGCCGAGGCGGACCTTGTCGACGGCGGTGTTCTTGGGGGGAGCGTGGCTGACCACAATCCGGTGGCGGGCGCCGGCGATGGCGTCCAGCGGCCCCGCCAGCAGCTCCCCGATCGAGGCGTCGGGCAATTCGAAGGGGGTGCCGAAGGGAGTCGGCCCGGACGCGCCCACGCCGGCCAGCCCCACGTCGCCGAGCCGGCGGGGTTGCCCATGCAGAGAGACGCCTTCGTCCTCAAGCCGCTGCAGCACGTCGGGGTGGTCCAGGTTGCCGGGCACGGCCAGCACGTTCGGATTGATCGCCCGGAAGGCGTCCAGCACCACCCGGGCCTGCGGGGCGTGGCCGAACTGCGTCAGGTCCCCCAGCAGGAGGACCCAATCCGCCGCCGCCAGGACGCCGGCCAGGGGGCGGAGCCAGTCCAGCCGCTCGTGGATGTCGCTCACCGCGCAGAAGGTCAGTTTCGCCATCGGACCGTCCTCACCCTGGAGTGGTGCCGGGACGCTGCCCGGGTATCGCTCGAATTGTGACGCGGCCGGCGGGGGAAAGCAAGCCCTGAGCGGCGCACCCGCCCGGCGTGCCCGGCCGCGGGGGTGTGGTATGATGACCGCGGCTTCCGAGGAGGATCCGAACCGTGTGGCGTTACTACCGTCAGAGCGTGTCGGGATTGCCCCGGAACCTGTGGGTGCTCTTCTGGGCGGTGCTGGTCAACCATTCCGGCACCATGGTGTTGCCGTTCCTGACGCTGTACCTGTCCCGCGAGCTGGGCATTGCCCACGCCAGCGCCAGCACCGTGGTGAGCGCCTACGGGGCGGGGATCCTGCTGGCGTCGATGGCGGGCGGAGTGCTGTCGGACCGCTTGGGAACGCGGCGGGTGATGGTGCTGAGCATGCTCGGGGCGGGCGTCCTGATGATGCTCCTGGCGGCGGCGCGCTCGTACGGCGTGGTGGTGGGCATGACCTTCGCCCTCAGCCTGGTCACGGGCGCGTTCCGCCCCCCGGTCATGGCGGCCGCGTCGGGGATGGTGCCGCCGGAGGCGCGGCCCCGGGCCATGGCCCTCATCCGCTGGGCCATCAACATGGGCATGACCATCGGCCCGGCGGCGGGCGGTTTCCTGGCCGCCTGGTCCTACGAGGCCCTGTTCTTCGTGGACGGCGCCACGAGCATCGCCGCCGGCCTCGTCCTGCTGGCCTTCTACACCGAAGACCGGACCGTGCCGGCCGGCCCCCCCGCCCCCGAGGCCTCCCCCGCCCCGGCGGCGCGGCCGCCCTGGCGGAATGCCGAATTCCGGGTGTTCCTGCTGGTGGTCTTCGGCGTGGGGCTGATCGCCTACCAGCACCTCGCCACGCTGCCGCTGTACGTCCGCTTCCACTGCGGGCTGCCGGAGAGCTTTTTCGGCATGCTGGTGGCGCTCAACACGTCCATCGTCATCCTGTTCGAATTGCCCATCGTGCCGTGGCTGCAGCGCCACCGGCGGACCTCGGTCATGGCCGCGGGAACGCTGCTCTTCGGCCTGGGCTACGGGCTGTACGGGCTGTCCACCGGCTGGGCCGCCCTGCTGGTCGCCACCATCGTGTGGAGCGCGGGGGAGATCATCCTGCTGCCGCTGGCCTCGGCCCACGCCGCCTCCATGGCGCCGTCGGAGCTGCGCGGCCGCTACATGGGCGGGTACATGACCGCCTTCGGAGCCAGCTTCATCCTGGCGCCCCTGCTGGGCGGGCCCGCGCTCGAGCGGTGGGGCGCGGGCGCATTGTGGGGCGGCTGCCTGGGGCTGGGGATGATCCTCGCCGCGGTCCTTCTGGCGGCCCGGCCCGGCGAGGAATTCCCCCCGGCGAAGGGCGCGGAATCCGCCCGCCCGGACGCGTCCTGTTCTGGCGAAAATCCATAATTAAAATATTTATAAAAAGTGTTTGCCATCATGGTTGAACTATTTTAAAATTTGTGGAGTACCGCACAGCGTACCGATTCCATCACAGCGAGGGACTGATGCTGAAAAAGGTGAGAATTCTGATCGTCGACGACGATCCCGATGTCTGCGAATATCTCCAGAAATTCCTGTCCAAGGACGGGTACGACGTCACCACCGTCAGCCAGCCGGCTATGGTGCTCGACGAGCTGAAGGAGAAGGCCTACCAGATCATCATCCTCGACCTCAAGATGCCGGGCATGTCCGGCGAGGAGCTGCTGCGCCGGATCCGCGCGGTCGACTCCGACATCTGCATCATCATCTACACCGGCTACCCGTCGGTGGATTCCGCCGTCGAGACCATGAAGCAACAGGTCTTCGACTACATCAAGAAGCCGTTCAACATCGAGGACTTCCGCGCCGTGATCCGCAAGGCCGTCCAGGAGAAGGGCCTGATCGTCTCGCCGGAGATCCGCCTGAACCAGGAGATCGGCCAGAAGATCCGCACCCTGCGGAAGAAGAAGAACCTGACCCTCAAGCAGCTGGCTAACCGCACCGGCCTGTCGGTCAGCCTGATCTCCCAGATCGAGCTGGCCAAGACCTCGGCCTCCGTCTCGACCCTGTACAAGATCGCCTGCGCCCTGGGAATCAAGATCGGCTACTTCTTCAGCGACATCTAGACCGCGCTGTTCCCCGCCGCCGTGCCCGCCCGCCCCTCCGGCGGGCGGTCGCGCTTTTGAGCCGCGGCGACGCGCTGTCAAAAAATGTTGTAATTTCGTTACAGCAAATATAGAATGGGGGCTCCCGGTGCGATGCCATGAACAAAATGCCTCCCCGCCTTGCTTCCGACGTGTTCCGCCTGCTCCGGCAGGAGACGGGCGTGACCGTGTTCCTGCTGGATCCTGACTTCAAGGTGGTCTGGGGGAACGACGGGACCGCCTGTCCGTTGCAGCACATCCCCCACTTCCCCGGCACGTATTACTACCGAACCGTCCGGGGCCCGGAGGGTCGCTGCCACATGGCCTGTCCGTGCGGCCCCGAATGGATCGAGGGGCAGGACCGCTACGACGAGATGGCCGAGGACACCGAGGCGGTGTACCAGGTCACGGTGGTGCCCCGCCAGGACGCCTCCGGCCGGACGAGCGGATTCCTGGTCGTGCAGCAGGACATCACCTCCTGGAAGAAGGCCGACGACCGGTGGTGCCAGGACGCCAGCCGGGAATACCTCTACCACCTGGCCGGCGGCATCGCCCACGAGATCAACAATCCCCTCACGGTCCTCCACGGCCTGGTGCAGGAGTACGCCTGTGACGCGGAGCTGCGGCCGGAGCAGCGCCAGGACTTCCAAACCATGACCCGGGCCTGCGACCGGATCCGGGAGTTCATCCGCCGCCTGCTGGCGTTTTCGGCCGAGGAGACCGATGCCGGCTCGTCGGGGGACCTGTCCGCCATTCTCTCCCTGTCGGCCGGCTTCTTCCAGGAGTTCTTCCGGATCAAGGGCATCCGGATCGAGTGGGAGCTGCCCGAGCGCTGGCCGCCGCTGGCCATGAGCCCCGGAGTCTTCGCCAGGGTGGCCTTCAACCTGATCCACTACATCGCCGATTCCATCCGGACCGGCGGCGCCATCCGGGTCCTGACCCCTGTCGCGGGGAACCCCGGCTGCTTCCGGATGATTTTCACCAGCGACGATTTCCTCTCCATTCCCGCCCACCTGAGCCACATGTTCATGACCTTCCGCGGCAACGGCGAGGTGGAGGCCATCCACGCCCTGGGCCTGTCCACGGCCCACGACCTGGTCAAGAGCAACCGCGGCCACCTGCGGGTGGAGCGCACCGCCCCCACCACCCTGGCCTTCCTCCTCGACATCCCGCTGAACGGTGCCCCGGCTGAGCCGTCCGTCCCGGTCGCCTGGCCCACGGCCGACCCGGTCCCCGCCCGCAAGTGATCGCCTGCCGCTCGTTCCTTTCCCGTTGATTTCGCCTGCCGGAACAGCTACGATCCTCTAAAGATTCACCCCGGAGGAATCGTCCAGCGGATTTCAATCCCTTCCCAGCGTTCCGGGAGAGCGGGTCCGGATCCGCAACCCGCGGTTCTGATCGGCCGGGAGGCGACATGCGCATCATCCGGACGGCTTCGGTCGAAGACCTGCCGGTCATCCACCGGATGCAGGACATCCCGCTCCGGGAAAAGATCATGATCCGCCCGCTGCCGCGGCAGGAGGCGTTTCTGGCCGAGACGGCGGCCGAGATGGCCGCGGGGCGCGAATCGTTCTACCTGATGGAGTTGGACGGCACGCCGGAAGGCTTCATTTGGATCCGGCGTCCGGAGGAGACCTGCGAAATCTGGGGACGGCACCTCCACACCCTGTTCTATTTCTGCGCCTGGATCGCGTTCGAGCAGCTGGGATTGCGCCGGTTGTGCTGGAACGTCCGGGAGAGCAACCGCCGGATGATCCGGGTGTGCGAGCGATTCCGCGTCCGCCGGACCGGCGGGGAGAACCGCTTTGTCGTCGCCCCGGGGTTTTCTTTCGTGGCGGCCGGCCCGGTGTTCGATTACGAGTTCCTGCCAGGCGAGTTCCGGGAGCGACTCCAGCTCATCCGCCGGAACATCCTTCCGGCGGAGATTCGACTGGGCCCTCCGCCGGGTCAGGTCCGCGGGTGAGACGGCCATGGAGGCAATCCCCCTCTGCCTACTGGAAGAGCACCACGAGGCGTTCCTATTCTGGAACTGGGCCGTGCGGACGGGCCGGATCGCCGGCCGGGGGAACGTCCTGCTGCACGTCGATGAGCACGCCGACCTGCGGGCGCCCGGGAATATAACGGGATCCATCGAGGCCGGTCTGCCGCTGGCGCGGATTGCCTCGGAGACTTACCGCCGCCTCGACATCACCAATTTCATCTGGCCGGCCTTGCGCCAGGGAATCTTCGACCGGGTCTGCTGGCTGCGCTGGTCGCACGATCCCTTGCTGAAGGCGAGGTTTGTCCCGCTGGAGCAGGCCCCGGCGAAGGACGCATGGGCGGGGTTGGCGGAACTGGCCGGTACAGCGGCTCCCAAAGCAGAGGCGGTGGGATTCTGGCTGATCCCGGTGAGGCCCGGGCATGTCTTAACCGAGGGCGGTCCGGTGGTGCTGGACATCGACTCGGATTTCATCCTCTGCGACAACGCCGGCGGCGGCCGTCTCGAGATTGAAGTCACGCCGGTGGAATATGCGGCGTGGCGGCGCGACAGGTACCACAAGGTGCGGCTCCTCCTGGGCGATCGAGCCCGCCTGGTCCGGGGAGGCGGGCGTTACTGGCTCCGTTTCGACTCCGTGGCCGGCAAGCCCGTTGGCGCGAAGGCGGCCCGGGCCCAGATCCGGGAGCGGATCGACGCGCTGGGCAACTTCCTGTCCTCCAACCGGATCCGGCCGCGCCTGATCGGGATTTGCCGCTCGCGCCGGAGCGGTTACACGCCCGCCGCATGGAGCCCGCGCATCGAGCGGGAGCTGGTGCGCCTGCTCGGCTGCCGGTACGATCTGGAGATCCTCTCGCTGGCCGACCTGAGGCGGGAGGTGCGGCGTTTCGACCGGCGCCAACCAGGCAACATGGCGGGGAAAAAGCCGATAAAATAAAAAAGTCTGAAGTACCAGGCGAGGAGGTGGCAGATGGGACGCATCGGGGCTGTGGGCCACGAGGCCTTCCAGATCTCGGAGGCCTTCGACCGGGGGGATGTCAGACAGGTCGCCGGCGGATTCGACCGGACGTGGGGAGAAGCGGGCCGGGCGGCGGACGAAATCGGCCGGGCCGTGCGGGCGGGCGATGACATTGGCCGTGCGGTGAGGACGGCCGAGGAGGGGGGGCGCGCCGCCGACGAAGTCGGCCGGTGGGTCCGGATGGGCACCGAAGCGCGGCCGGTCTTTGCGGACACCCTGACATCAGCCGTCAGCTCGGTCGGCGCGGGGATCGCGGGACTGTCGGAGGCGGGCATCCATAGCTTGGCGCGGGCCTTCGAGCCGTTGGGCCTGAATCTGGACAACCTCGCGGCTTCGGTGGGCGGGCGGGCGCCGCTGGGCGCCCAGGCCTCGCTGCCGAATCCGGCGGAGAGCCTGGGGCGGTCCGACCTCCCCGGCGCCCGGCGGTTCCAGGAGGTGAGCCAGCACCTGCAGAATCCTGAGTTGGACGTCCACCGCCTCATGGGGGAGGCGCGCGAGTCGCTGTCGCAAATGGGCTCGTCCATTTCCGGCCCCCTCGGCGGCCTTCGGGATCTCCTGAGGGAACTGACCCAGGACACGGAAAGCTTGGGCGAACACTTGCGCGCCGCGAAGCGGCGGGGATGAGGAGTGGATCATGGCACAACATGAAATCGAAGCCGAAGGCCCGGCCCGTCCGTCCATCGGGACCTCCGGGGAAGCGGCCCTGATCCGCCTGGGACAGACTTACCTGGAGCAGGGCCGGCTGGTGCAGGCGCGGGTGGTCTTCGCTGGAATCACGGAACTCTTCGACCGGAATCCCTATGTCCTGGACGCATTGGGCTCCATCAGCCAGCAGGAGGGCAAGCTCGAGGAGGCCCTCGACTGGTACAGCCGGGCGCTGGAGGCCGATCCAGCCGACGTGCACGCCCTGGCCAACCGGGGGGAAATCCGGCTGGGGCTGGGCCGGCTGGCGGAGGCCGCGGCCGATTTCCAGCGCGCCATCGAGCGGGACCCGGGCGGCCGCAACCCCGCCGCCAACCGGTCCCGGCTGCTGGCGGCGCTCAGCCAGGAGGCGTTGGAGTTGGCCCACGAGAAGGGGCGGGGGGCCGTCCTGGACGCCCAGCGCCGCCTCGAGGAACAGCTGCACCGGTAGGTTCCGGCACGAGGGTCCCGCATCCGATTGACAGTTTGCCGCGGGGCGGCGTAGTCCTGAACGTCCCGGACAGTGTGGCGTTCATTCAGCCGACCCATTGCCTGTCTCCATCCTTAACAAGCAATCCGCAAAGTACGAAATCCTTGATTTGGTACGATATTTCGCACACCCCTTCGATCAGGCAGACTCCCAGGGTAAACAGATCACGCCTCTTTGTATAAGATTTTATGGGAGTTGCAGGCTGGCTGAAAAGCGAATACTCGAGTGGCACAACTCATGCACAGGGATCACCAGATAATCTCGTCCTGTCGGATTTAGCGGGTCTTTCTGGATGTCCGGAGAAGGAATGAACCAAACGCAGCACAAAGGAGATAGTGTCATGGGAAAGTCATTCTATGAAATTGGCATCGCCGGGAAATCGTGTGACGGTTGCAGCTCGACAGCCTGTGCCATGTGCCCGCCCAACCCGCCCGAGACCGGGGGGTCGCCCAAGCTTGACCGGCGACAATTCGGGCGCACCGTCGTGGCGGGATCCATGGGTGCGCTTCTCATGG
Source organism: uncultured Acidobacteriota bacterium (assembly GCA_964412195.1). Taxonomy (GTDB): domain Bacteria; phylum Acidobacteriota; class JAAYUB01; order JAAYUB01; family JAAYUB01; genus CAYPNP01. The sequence continues at coordinate 18,707 of CAYPNP010000032.1, forward strand.
GCCGCGCATTGGCTCAGCAGCCGACGGAGGCCAAAGGCGGGCAGGCGCCCGGCCTCGACTCCAACCTCAACGTCGTCAAGCAGGAGAAGGGCCCGATCATGACCGTGCTGGAGGAGTTCTACAAGATGGGCCCCGGACCCTCGAGCTCCCACACCATGGGCCCGATGCGGATCACTTACGACTTCTTCCAGCGGATCTCCAAGCTCCCGCCCGACCAGCTGAAAAAGGCCACGGCGCTCAAAGTCCACCTCTACGGCAGCCTCAGCGCCACGGGCAAGGGCCATGGCACCGACCGGGCCTCGCTTGCCGGACTGCTCGGCAAGGCGCCGGCCACCTGCCCGCCCCAGTTCCTCGACGAACTAGCCGCCAACCCCGACAAGGCCTACCCCGTCACCATCGGGCCGGCCAACCTAAACCTGACCCTGAAGGACATCATCTTCGACGCCACCAAGGGCGAGTTCCACCATCCGAACACCATGACCGCGGTGCTGCTGGCCGGCAACGAACCGCTCTTCGAACTGGAATACTATTCGGTCGGCGGCGGATTTATTGAGTGGAAGGGCTACAAGCCGCCGGACAAGGGACAGCCCAAGTATCCTTACGCCCACGCCAGGGACCTGAAGAAGTACAACATTGACGACAAGATCCCGCTGGGAAAGATCCTGCTCGAAAATGAATTGGCCATCTCCGGAAAGAGCGAAAAAGAGGTTTGGGAGTTCCTCGACCAGGTGGCCGAAGTCATGCTCCGCGGCGTCGACACCGGGCTGAAGGTGGAGAGCGTCCTTCCCGGCCCCATCAAGCTGCACAGCAAGGCGGCCGAGATGATGCGGAGCCTGCAAAACACCAACAAAGGCGCGGCCGGACAGGCCATCACCAGGGTGTCGGCCTACGGCTTCGCCATGGGTGAGGAGAACGCCCGCGGCCACATCATCGTGACCGCCCCGACCGCCGGCTCGGCGGGCATCATCCCGGCGGTGCTCAAGTCCCTGTACGACCTGAAGATCCCGGTGCAGAACATCCGCGAGGGCTTCCTGGCCGCCGCGGCGATCGGGTACCTCTGCAAGCACAACGCCACCCTGTCCGGCGCTGAGGGCGGGTGCCAGGCGGAAGTTGGGGTTGGGTCCTCGATGGGCGCTGCCATGATCGCCCAGGCCTTGGGCGCGGAGCCGAAGGTGGTGGGCAACGCGGCCGAATCCGCGCTCGAGGCCCACTTGGGCATGACCTGCGACCCGGTCGCCGGCTACGTGCAGGTGCCCTGCATCGAGCGGTGCGCGTACGGCGCTGTCAAGGCCTGGACTGCCTACTGCATCGCCAGTGAGGAAAACCCGCAGGTGCGTCGAGTGGACCTCGACACCACCATCGCCGCCATGGCCCTCACCGCCAAGGAGATGAATTCGAAGTACAAGGAGACCTCCGAGGGCGGTCTGGCGGTTTCCGTGGTGCTCTGCTAGGCCGTGGGCGGCATACCGGGAAGCGATAGAATGAGCAAGAACGCGAAGATGGCCACCGTCGCCTGGTTGCTGGCGGCCGTCTATTACTTTTATCAGTACACGCTCCGCTCGGCCCCGGCGGTGATGATGCCCCAATTGTCAGAGGCGTTCGGGCTGAGCGCCCTGGGCGTGGCTTCCCTGGTGGGCCTGTTCTACTACGGCTATTCGCCGTTCAGCCTGGTCGCTGGCGCCGCGATGGACCGCTTTGGGGCGAGACGGATCATTCCGATCGGCGCCGCGGCGGTCGGCTTCGGCGCCCTGCTCTTCGGCTTGGGCAGCCCTGATGCCGCGAGCGTCGGCCGGTTTCTCCAAGGGGCCGGCGGCGTGTTCGCCCTGGTGGGCGCGGTGTACATCGCCACCACCCACTTTCCGGCCTCCCGGGCCGCCACGCTGATCGGCGCCACCCAGATGTTCGGGATGTCCGGCGGTTCGGCGGGGCAGTTCGTCGTGGGTCCGCTGATCAGCCGCGGCCTGGGCTGGAATCGCTTCTGGATCGCGATGGGGCTGGCCGGCCTGGCGATCAGCGCCGTGCTCTTCTTCCTCCTCCCCAAGGAGGAGGTGGTGGACCGGCCCCGCCTGGGCCTCAAGGGCGTGGTCCGCGCCTTCGGCACGGTGTTCCGGAATCCCCAGTCGATCCTTTGCGGCGTGATCGCCGGCCTGCTGTTCATCCCGACCACGATCTTCGACATGGTCTGGGGCGTGCGCTACCTGCAGGAGGCGCACGGCTTCGACTACGCCGCCGCGGTGGTCCGCTCCTCGCTGGTCCCGCTGGGGTGGATCATCGGTTGCCCCCTGCTGGGCTTCCTCTCGGACCGGCTGGGCCGGCGGAAGCCCGTGATCATCGGGGGGGGCGTGGTGCTCCTGGCGTGCGTGGCCTGGGTTCTCTACGGGAAGACCGGCGTGCTCCCTCCGTACATGGTCGGCATCGTGATGGGGATCGCGTCCGGCGCGGCCATGCTGCCCTACACGGTAATCAAGGAGGCGAATCCTCCCCAATTCAGCGGCACCGCCACCGGCGTCGTCAATTTCCTGAATTTCACCTTCAGCGCACTGCTGGGGCCGGTGTTTGCGGGGATCCTGGAGCGCGTCTCCGGAGGCGCCGGCCAGTTGGAATTGGGGCACTTCCAGAGCGCCTTTGTGCCCCTGCTCTATGGTGTCGGTCTGGCGATCCTTCTGACCGTTTTCCTGAAAGAGACCGGGCCGGCGGCCCGCAGGCCTTCAGCTGCCTGAGATCGGCCGGTCGCGCTCGGGCGGGAGATCAGCCCTGGGGACCGGTGATGAAGGTGAAGGGTTCTTCCGTGGGCTCGAAGTCGGAGAAGTTCTCGATGTCCGGGAACGCGCTGATGTGGGCGATCTTCTGGTAGGGGATGAACACCTGGGTCTTGGCCAGTTCCACCAGGCCGGTTTTCTTGTTGGTCAGCGGGAACTGGTCGTGCTCGAAGAAGACCCCCTTGTCGTCGACGCCGGTGAGCTTCACGAAGATCAGCCGGGTGGGTCCGGGCGGCTCGAATCCGGCCACCACCAGGCTCTCGGTGAAGCCGATATAGACGAATGATCCGACCAGTTTTTTCAGGTGCAAGCCTTCCATGGAGCGCCTCCCGCGGAGTGGTATGGGACTATTTTAATCCAGCCGGCGGGCCGGGCCAAGGGATATTCCGGGGGGGGCGCCGGTGACGGGTGACCGGTGACGGGTGATGGGTGACCGGTGACGGGATAGCAGATATTGCTTTCAGTCAAACCGTCATCTCAAATTTCAAATTAGAGAATTTCAAATCCGCAATCCGCAATCCGGAATCCGCAATCTGCAATCCGCAATTCGCAATCGTCAGGTTCCCATCCGCCGGAAGCCCTCGCCCAGGATTTCGTACACGTCGCTCACCATGACGAAGGCATGGGGGTCGTGCTCCCGCACGATGGCCTTGAGCCGGGGCAGTTCCCGCGGCCGGATCACCACCAGGACCAGCGGCCGGTCCTCGCCCGTGAACGCCCCCGTGCCGGACAGGATGGTGGCTCCCCGGCCCATGTTCAGGATGGCGTCGGTGATCTCGCGGTACCGGTCGCTGACGATGAGGAACTGCTTCCCCTGGTTCATGCCCTGGATCAGGAAGTCGATGGTCTTGGAGCTGACGAAGATGGCGATGATGGCGAACATGGCCATCTCGGCGCCGAAGGCGAAGCCGGCGCCCAGGGTGACCACGGCGTCGATGAGCATCAGGCTGCGGCCGAGGGGGATCTCGGTGTAGCGGTTCAGGATCCGCGCCAGGATGTCGGTGCCGCCGGTGGAGGAATTCTTGACGAACACCAGGGCCATGCCGGCTCCGGCGATGATGTCGCCGAAGACCGTGGCCAGGAGCAGGTTGCGGGTCAGCCCCTCGGTGACCAGGCGGGGGTCCAGGCCTACGGCGGGGAGCAGGACGACCAGGCCGTCCACCATGAACGACAGCATCACCGTGGCCACCACCGAGCGCAGGCCGAACTCGCGCCCCAGCACGCGGAAGGCGATCAGGAAGAGCACCGCGTTGAAGGCGAGCATGGTCAGGCCGACCGGCAGCCCGAAGAGGTAGTACAGGATGGTGGACACGCCGCTGATCCCGCCGGCGGTGATCTTGTTGGGGATCAGGAACAGGTCCAGCCCCACCGCCACCAGCAGGCAGCCGAAGGCAATCATCAGATAGTCCCTCGCCACGCGGAGGGCGCCGGAAACGTTTCCCTTGACCATGGTCCGCTCCTTGGGCCGGAATCGGGGGGATTATACCACTCCCGGAGCCGGAGGCCAGCCGCCGGCCGCCCGGTACCGGCCGTGGTACAATCAGGCCATGAACCTGCGCTTCTTCATCGGCCCCGCGGGGTGGAGCTACGACGACTGGACGGGGATCGTCTACCCGCCGGAGGTCGTGCGGCGGCGCGGCCAGCTCGCCTTCCTGGCGCAGTCGTTCAACTTGGTGGAGATCAACAACTCCTTTTACCGCGTCCCCGAGCCGCGCTCGGCCTCCCGCTGGGCCGGAGTGGTGGCCGGCCGGCTGGGATTCCGTTTCACCGTCAAGCTGTTCCAGGGATTCACCCACGGGCGCGAGTTGGACGCGGGCCTGGTGGCAGCCTTTCGGGAGGCGCTGACCCCCCTCGTGGAGGCGGGCGTGCTGGGCTGCGTCCTGGCCCAATTCCCCTGGTCGTACCGCTGCGGGCGGGAGGAGAAGGTCCACCTCCGCCGGGTGCTGGACGCCTTCGCCGACTACCCGCTCGCGGTGGAGGTGCGCCACGGCAGCTGGGACATCCCGGAATTTTTCGCCTGGCTCCGCGAGCGGGGCGTGGCCTTTTGCAACATCGACCAGCCGGTCATCGGCGACTCGCTGGGGTTGACCACCCACGTGACGGCGCCGCGGGCCTACCTGCGCCTGCACGGGCGCAACCGGGCGGCCTGGTTCGCCGCCGCCGCCGACGCCGCCCAGCGCTACAACTACCTGTACGAAGAGACGGAGATCGCCACGCTGGCCGCCGCGGCGGAGTCCCTGGCGGCGGAAGCCGGGGACGTGTACGTCGTGACCAACAACCACTACCGGGGGAAGGCGGTCTACAACGCCCTGCAGCTGTCCCGCCGGCTCATTCCCGGCTTCGAGGCACCGCTCCGGCTGACTGAAGAGGCTGTCCGGTAAACCTTTGGAGGCGAAGGCGCATCCAAGCGGATGGAGACACTTATGAGAACGATCGGCTGGGCCTTTCTGCTCTGTATGCTGTGGGGCGCCGCGGCTTCGGCGGAGGATCCGTCGCCAAAGGCCGCGGCGGAGGCCGCCAACGAGATCACCCCGCCGGTGGCGCGGGAAGCGCGCCTCGGCGACGTGGAGCTCAAGGCCGTGTTTCATCTCGGCAAGGTCTGGTCGCCGGAATTGAAACCGTTTCCGGCCCTGGAGAAGCGGTTGCTGGCGGTGGAGTTCACCGTCAACAACCGCGGCTCCGCACCGGTCACCCTGTACCTGGACGAAGCCTGGGTTCACTTCGACGAGGAGGACCAGCGGCTGGCCCGGCTGCACGCCGAGGCGATCGCGCCCAAGGTGTACTGCCCCCCGAACCAGGTGCTTCCGGACGACCCCCACCGCGACGCCTCCCGGGTGCAGACCTACGACCCGACCATGACGGGGGGCACCTCCGGTGTCTCCATCGATTTCAGCAAGATGAAAAAGAATACCGGCCCGGCCATCTCGCTGGAAAAATTCACCCTGGCCCTGTTCGCCAGGGAATTCGGCACCAATTTCCTCAAGCCGGGCCAGTCGGCATCGGGACTGCTCTATTTCCACCTGCCCTGGCAGATCGACCGGCTGGAGGGAATGCAGCTCCGCCTGCCGGGCCTGCTGGGCGACAGTCAGGAGGCGGTTTTCGACCTCCCGCCGGCCGCCCCTCCCGCCGTCCCGGCCCCGGTCAAACCCCCGGCCGCGCCGTGAACGGCATCCGCGGACAGCCTTTATCCTTGCATTCCGGAAATGCGGCTGGTATATATAAGTTTCAATTAGTATACGTTGAGGGTGTAACAAGGAGACGGTTATGAAGCGAGTCCCCCTCCTGACTGTCATCTTTGCCACGGTCATGCTGTATGCGCTGGCCATCGACGGCGAGGAATTGATGCGCCGCCACCTTGGCGCCATCGCCGGTGACGGGGAAAAGGTGAACCAGCTGTCGAACCTTCGGATGACCGGCGTGGTGGACAAGTACGGTCTCCGCGGGGACGTCGGCCTGTTCGCCGATCTGCCCGACCGGTTCGCCCTCAAGCACCAGTTCACCGCGTTCATGGAGGACGTCACCTTCCGGGGCAAGAGCGGCGAATGCCTCGAATTGACGGGCCGTCCGCGGCCGCTCGAGCAGGGGGAGCTGGCCGACCTGAAAACTCTGAACTACATGCTCACCTACCAATACCTGCGGCCGGGCCAGATGCTGCCCACCCTCGTCCGGCAGGACGGCGACGCGTACACCGCCGCCATCAGCAGTCCCGACGGGATTTCCATCACCCTGCGGGTGGACGCGCAGACGTTCCTTTTGAAGGGCTTCTCCTTCATCGACAGCACGGGGCGTGACCGCCAGTACAGCATCGAGGAGTACAGGGACGTGGACGGCCTCCGGTTGCCGGTCCGGATCAAGGACCAGGACATCAATCCCGCCCTCTACACCTTCAACCAGTGGGAATACAACAAGGGCGTCGACGGGTCCCTCTTCGCGATCCCCTCCATGCCCGAGTCTGTCGGCCTGCCGGACAAGGGCGCGGTCCGGCTGCCCCTGCAGATCTACTTCCGCCTGCCGCTGGTCAAGGCGTGGATCGGCAATTCGCCCGCCCTGACCTTCCTGGTCGACCTGGGCCTGCCGTTCTCGGTGATCGACCGGAGCATCGCCACCCAGCTGGGAATGAATCCGTCCGGCCGGATCGTCCGGTCCACCCGCTGCCTGGGCTCCGAGTTCGGCGTGGTGCGAGTCCCCTCCCTCCTGCTGCGGGAAGTGGACTTCAAGGACCGGACCTTCCTGGTGACCAACATGATCCCCCCCAGCGCGAACGTCCAGCTGCCCATTCACGGCGTGATCGGCAATGATGTATTCTCCCAGATGGTGGTCCAGCTGGACATGGCCGGGGAACAGCTCAACCTCTTTGCCCCCCGGGCCTTCTCGGCGGGCGGGCGAAAGGTGCCTCTCCAGGTGCAGGATGGGCGACTGATGGTGCCGGCGAACCTGGACGGCGTGGACACCTGGCTGGAGTTGACCACCTCGTACGGGGACTCGGTCCTCTTCGGCGCGTCATCCCCCGCGGCCTATGCCCTGGCGCAGAAAATCCCGGCCGGGGCGGACGGTTTCACCCTGGGGCTGCAGTACGGCCTGCCGGAGCGGATCCTGAGGGTCGGCACCCTGGCCGTGGAATCCACGGGGGTGCAGGGGGCGCTGGTCCACCTGGCCCAGTTCCCCGCCGACAGCTCCCTCGGCCGCCGCCAGGCCGGCTGGCTGGGCACAGGGTTCCTGCGGCGCTTCACAGTCTCCGTCGACTTTCCGGGGAACGCGCTCTACCTGGAGCCGGGTCCGGCGCTGGGCGAGCCCGACCTCTACAACGCGACGGGCCTGTACGTCGTCAAGTCCGGCGGCCGGGTGGTGGTTCAGCAGGTGGTCAAGGGGTCGCCCGCCGACAAGGCCGGCTTCCAGGTCGGGGACACGCTGACATCCATCAACGACTACCCCGCCGAGCAGGTGGTGTTCGACCGCCTCTACGGGTTTCTCTACCTGGCCGCCGATGGGCACGTCCAGTTGAAGGCCCAGCGGGAGGGAACGGCGCTGGAGGCCACCCTGAAGAACGAATCGTCCTTTTGATGCCTGTTCCGCCCGCTGACCGCATGCAGGAGGGCGCCCGCCGAAGAGGGGCCGGGCGAACCGGACGGGATTCTTCGGCGCGCCGGTGGGAGTATCGTTCCGGTTTCAATTTCCTGGGCATTCCCCTCGTCCACATCGTCATCGGCCGGGACCCGCAAACCGGCCGCCCGGGCCGCGCCGTGGGCGTCATCGCCGTCGGCCGGATCGCCATCGGTGGTGTGGCTATCGGGCAGGCGGCCCTCGGCATCGTCCCGATCGGCCAGGTCGCTTTGGGCCTGTTCCTGGCGTTCGGGCAGCTGTCCCTGGCCGGCTGGGAGGCGTTCGGGCAGGCGGCCGCCGCCTCGCGATTGGCCGTGGGCCAGGCGGCCATGGCGGAGTCCGCGATCGGCCAGGTGGCCGTCGCCCGGTACGGGATCTGCCAAGCGGGGATTGGGGCACACATCCATTCGATGAAGCGCCGCTCGCCCGAAGCGCTCCGCCACTTCCGGGAGCAGTTCCCCGCCTGGTGGGATGTGATCGGGAGTTGGATCGAGCCGGCGGGATCCGGCTCCGCCCCGCCCGCGGAGGCGCCCCGCCCCTGACGGGGATTCTGCTGGAGCATCCGGACCTCCACACGGACTTTCGCAACCCGGAAGGGGCTGCGTCCGTACACGGCCTCAGACGGGCGGACCATCGGAAAGGTTAAAATGAAGCCTCGGCGGCGCCGCCCGCACCGTCAAGCAAAGGAGAATCCCGCATGGGCTTGCACCGCTGGATCGATGAATTCCCCGGAGCTGTCACCGTCTGCGACCCCGATGGTGTGATCCTGGCCATGAATGCCCACGCTGCGGGCAAGGTCTTCGCCGCCGATGGAGGCCGCGCCCTGATCGGCACGAACGTGCTGGACTGCCACCCCGAGCCGTCCCGCAGCAAGCTGGCCCGGATGCTCCAGGATCGTTCCACCAACATCTACACGATTGAGAAAAACGGCGTGAAGAAGCTCATCTACCAGGCGCCCTGGTTCGAGAACGGCGAGTACCGGGGCTTCGTCGAGCTGTCCCTCGAGATCCCCTTCGAGATGCCCCACTTCGTCCGCGGCTGAACGGTGTATCGGAACTGACCGGTGACGGGCGACCGGTGACCGGTCATCCGGGACGGGCGATCGGGGCGAGGTCACCCGTCATCGGTCACCCGTCACCGGTCTTCCCCGCCGGGCATCCGTCACCGGTCATTTCTGCCGATTCACCCATTCACCGACTCCCCGTTTCACCGTCGGCTCACTGCGCCGGCGCCTTGGGGATCAGCTCCTTGTAGGCCTCCTGCATCGACTTTTCCTGCGGGTGGGGCGTGGTCACCTTGCGGGCCGTCACGCTGAACTCGAAATCGTGGTCCCAGAACAGGACCGGCCGGGTGTAGCGGACGCGGGCCTGCACGCTGCGGGTGAACTGCCCGGGCAGGTTCATCCCCGGCACGTGCGGGGCGCCGGGCGTTTCCGAACGGATGATGTCGACTCTCAGCGAGGCGGGGTCGATGCCGTGGGTACCGGCGATGCGGACGATCTCCTTCTTGATCTGGTCGTCGGTGTTGCGGGTCATCAGTCCGAGCTGGCCGTCCACCTCCACGCGGAAGTACTCGTGCTCCTTGGAGAGGTTCAGCGACGTGTAGATGCCGTACGCGACGACCACGGCGAGCAGCAGGAGAATCCAGGTGATGGGTTTCATGGCTTGGGCGCCTCCTGGACGCGGATTTCCTTGATCTCGATGCGTTCCAACGGACGCTCGCCGTCGCACGGCACCGCCGCGATCTTGTCGACGACGTCCATCCCTCCGACCACCCGGCCGAAGACGGTGTACTTGCCGTCCAGCCGGGGCTGGGGGGCCAGGCAGATGTAGAAAGAATCCACGGCGCTGTCGGGGTCGGCCGCGCGGGCCATGGACAGGGTGCCCCGTTCGTGGGGGCGGTCGCTGAACTCGCCCTTGAGGGGCTTGAGCCAGTCCTTGAACTCCTCGTCCAGGGCCGGCTGACGGCCGTAGACGGAGCCGCCCTGGATGACAAAGCCGGGCACCACGCGGTGGAAGTCGGTGCCGGAATAGATCCCGGCGGCGGCCAGGCTGAGGAATTGGCGGACGTGGCCGGGGGCGATGTCGGGGAAGAACTCCAACTCGATATCCCCCAGCGAGGTGACGATCACCGCCCGGCAGGACTGCAGCTTCTCGACGGGGGCGTCGCGGAAGGCCGGCACGGGAATGGGCCGGACCTCCACCTTGCGGATCCAGGCCGGCTCGACGGCGATGGACTGGTCGTCCACCGGCAGGCAGCTGATTTTCTCGACCACGTCCATGCCGCTGATGACCTGGCCGAAGACGGTGAACTGCCGGTTGAGCTGCAGTTGGTCGGTGACGCAGATGAAGAACTGGCTGCCGGCGCTGTCGGGGTTGCCCGGCACCAGCACTCCGGCGACGGCGCCGCGCTGGCAGGGGTGGTCATTGAACTCGGCCTTGAGCTTGTTCAGGCCGCCGGTGCCCCAGCGGGTGCGGGCGGCCGGGTCCTTGCTCAGCGGATCGCCGCCCTGGATGATGCCGTAGCGGATCAGCCGGAAGAAGCTCGTGCCGTCGAAGGCGCCCTGGCGGGCCTGGGCCAGGAAGTAGTTCACGTGCTTCGGCGCCGCCTCCGGGAAGAACCGGATGACGATGCTCCCCTGGTCGGTCCGGATCACCGCCTCCATCGTGGCGGGGTCGGGCAGAGGCTCGCCGGCGGGAGTCTTGGCGGGAACCGCCTTCGACTCGGCCGGCTTCGGCTTGGCCGGCGGGGTCGCCTGGGTCGCCTGGCCGAAGACAGGGGCCGCCAGGACGGCGGCCAGCAGGAAGGAGATTGCGATGCGCTGGGTCATGGCTCGCTCCGAAATCCGAAGTTCAAAGAATGCCGGGAGGATCATACCCCGCCGCCCTCCGGATTTCAATGCGGTGCGCGGCGCGGCCCGGGTCCGCCGGCCCCGGAACAGGGATTCACTCCGCTGGATCGTGTTTCGGGTCCAGCGGGCCCGAACGACCCGGGGCATCGAGGTTTCTCTCGGAATGTGGGTGTGTTGCCGGTATAATTGAATCCAAGCGACGTTCAAGGAAACACCCGAAGCATGAACGCCCGTCGGAAAAAGACGCTATTGCTCCTCGCCGTCGGGGCCTGCCTGCTGCCCACCCTGGGATTGACCGTCCTCCATCTGGTCCGCCTCGGCACCCAGCCGAAAACCGGCTTGCTCATCGTCCTGCCGCCGGAGGAAGCGCGTCCCGTCTCTTCCGATAAGGCCCCGGCGGCGGGAACCGTCAATTCCGTGACGCTGGATTCTCCGGCCTTTCATGCCGGCTTTCAACTGTATGACCAGGTCTTGGATATCGACGGGATCCCCCTGACCGACCGGGCCCGCCTGAAGGCGTTCGACCTTGCGGTTCAGTCCGGGCAGCTCCTCCACTATCGCGTCCTGTCGGGCGGCCGGGAACGGGTGGTGACACTGCGTCCGGCATCCCTGCTGCGCTGCGTCCAGGTGATTCCCGATCTGGCCAGCACCCTGTTGGTGGTCATCGTGTACCTGGGGGTGAGCCTGTTCGTGTTCCTCCGCCGCCCCGAAGATCCGCGGGTGATCCTGTTGCTGCTGATCTCCGCGATGGCGGCGGGCACGTATCTGCTGGTTCCCATCGTCCTTCTTCTGCCGGTCAGCGCCCTGGGCGTCCTGGACTATAATCCCGGGCAGTGGCTGTACTGGGCGGCCATGTCTCTGTCGATCCCCTTCACCGCCGCGATGGCGGCGATGTTCCTGCATCTCGGGCTGATCTTCCCCAAGCCGCTGCGGTTGATGGAAAGGAATCCCCGGCTGGTTTACTGGGTCTACAGCCTGTCGGTCGGCAGCTTCCTCGTGGGGGCAGGCCTTCTGCTCGGTACCGGCCTCCTGGCCAAGGCGGCGGAGTATGTCCCGATATGGGGTGCCTGGATCGTCGCCGGGCTGGCGGCCATGCTCTCTCTCTGGAGAGGTCTGTCCGCCGCCCGGCGCCTCCGCCGGGACGGCTGGCGGCGGGCCGTGCTGGACCACCCCTTCCGCACCCCGGCCCTGGCGGCGGTCCTGGCCCTGCCGATGCTGGCGCTCGCCGTCTACCTCCACACTGCCCTCCACGGCCCGCAATGGATCATCTACGTGTTCCTGGTCCCGCTCTTCGTTCTGCAGGTGCTCAGCATCTTTGTGTCTATCCTGGTTTTCCCCATTCTGACCTGCGTGGCCATGATCGCCGGATACCGCCAGGCCGGGTCCGAAGAGAAGCGCCAGATCCGCTGGCCGCTCTGGGGAACCTGCGTCGCCTTGGGCGGAAACATCGTCCTGCTGGTGATCGATCTCCTTCTCACGTATCTGGCGCCGGGGCTGGGCCCCTGGCTGCTGCCCGTCGCCCTGATGCTGGGCAAGCCGCTCTACCTGCTGATCCCGGTGTCCTTCGCCATCGGCATCCTGAAGTACCGGTTGATGGACATCGACCTCATCATCCGCCAGACGGTGGTCTACAGCGTCGTCAGCGGGATCGTCCTGGCGCTGTGCTTCCTGCAGGCCGTCGCCGGCGTGCTGCTGTTCCGGCAGCTGGGCCTGGGCGGGGCGTGGGGGACGGGCCTGGCCGCGCTGGTGCTGGTCGCCCTGCTGGTGCCCCTCCAGCGGGGGGTGCAGGGCTTTGTCGACCGGCGCTTCTTCCGCAGCCGGGCCGACTACCCGGCGGCGCTGGCGGCGCTGCGGCAGCAGGCGGGCGACGCCACGGAGCGGGCCGATTTCCTGCGTGGGGCCCTGGATACGCTGCAGCAGGCACTGCGCCCGCGGACCCAGGCCGTGCTGCTGCCGGACGCCTCCGGCGGCCTCTTCCGGGCGGTGGAGACCCTGGGCGTGCCCGAACATTTGGCTCGGCGGCTCACCGGCACCCTGCCGCCGGAGTGGACGGAGCGGCTGCTCCGGGGGGAGACGCTGAATCAACAGGATCTGGCGGGCGGAGCCTTTTCCGGCATGGAGAAATTGGCGCCGGCGGCGATTCTGCCGATGGTGCACCGGCGCAGCCTGGCCGGACTGCTATTGGTCGGACGGAAGTATCCCAACCGGCCCCTGGAAAAAGAAGACATCGAATTCCTGCGCCAGGCGGCCGGCCTGCTGGCCGACGGCCTGGTCCGGCTGGAGGTCCTCCACCAGACCCGCGACCTGGAAATGGCCCAGGCCATCCAGCGGCGCTTCCTGCCCCAGCAGCTCCCCTCCGTCCCGGGTCTGGCGATCGCCGCCCACTGGGAGCCCTCCCGCTGGGTCGGCGGCGACTACTACGACGTGGTGGAGCTGGGGGAGGGCCGACTCGGCGTGGCCATTGCCGACGTGGCCGGCAAGGGGATGTCCGCCGCCCTGCTCATGTCCAACCTGCAGGCGGCGTTCCGGGCGCTGGCTACGGCCGGCTCCGGGCCAGCCGCCCTCTGCGCCCGGCTCAACGACATCCTCCGGCCGCAGATGGTCGCCGGCAAATTCATCACCCTGTTCTACGGGGAGTACGACGCCCCGGCCCGGCGGCTGACCTATGTCAACGCCGGCCACTGCCCGTCGCTCCTCTTCTCCGAGTCCGGCGAGGTCCGGCGGCTGGAGGAGGGCGGCCTGATGCTGGGCGCGTTCGCCAATCCGGACTACCGCCAGCAGGAGGTGGCCCTGCAGCCGGGGGACCTGCTGGTGCTGTACACCGACGGCGTTCCGGAAGCGGAGAACACCGTCGGCGAGGAATTCGGCGAGGAGCGCCTCGTCGCGGCCTTCCGCGACCGGGCCGGCCGCTCCCCCGGGGAGCTGGTCGACTCGCTCCTGGCGGCGGTCCGGGAGCACACCGGCGGCGAGGCCCAGGACGACCTGACCGTCGTGGTTCTGTCCGCCATGTGACCCAGCGGTCCTGGTGGTCCGGGACCGCCGGCCCCGGAACACGATCCTGGAGCGTGACGGATTGTGACAGAGCCTGATTGTGACAGAGCCTGGCACCACGTCTTGATTGTGACAGAGCCTGGCACCACGTCTTTGGAGTGCGGTGATGAGGCGCACGGCAGGACGTTGAGGCGAGGCGGCTGCCCGGGCGCCGAATCACCGCTTTAAAGCCACCCTGAAAGCGGGTAATTGAAAACCATAGATTCGAAGGGTATGACATGGCTCGGTACTTTCTATAATTCTGTTGTTTCTCATGAATTTCGCCCTGCTTCGATGAAGCTTTTTGCCGGTTTGATAGAGGGAGAAGCAATGCGCAATGGGTGTAAAAAGAACATGAAGACGAAGGCCATCGTGATCATGATTCTGGCACAATTGGGATTGTGGGTTGCCTCAGCGAGCAAGGGTAACAACAGTTCTGTCCATATTGCGGATCTCGAATCACTACTCTTAGGTCACGGAACGCTTCACCAAGCCGTTAAACTTTTAGGAGAACCAGATGATCAGGAGATGTACAGAGGCTGTGCCATTCTGAGTTACGAACGCAACCTGATCATTCAAGAAAAACATTGGTGCCTGATTTGGCTTGGCATTGCTGAGAAAACGCATCGCATCGAATCTATTCGGGTGTGTTTAAATATTCCGGGCGCCCCAATGAGTGATCTTGGAAAGAACGAGATTCTTCAGGTGTTCCATAAACCAAACAAAATAATCCATCTAAGGTGGAAGCCTGCAACAGACAATCCCGGTGAAGATGAGTTGTCTGATTGCGATGATCCACAAGCACCTGTAGAGTGTTGGTTATATGACAAGCGATGCATGATGGTCGTGTTTGAGGAGAACAAGAACCGGATGGTAGAGGAGCTCCGATACTATGCTCAGCTTTCACAAGGGAGGAAATCTTATCCTCCATGTGATTAGAATATTGTGACAGAGCCTGGCACCATGTCTTTCTGGCACCTTCTCTTTGGAGTGCGGTGATGAGGCGCACGGCAGGACGTGGAGGCGAGGCGGCTGCCCGGGCGCCGAATCACCGCTTTTATCCGCGCTGAAAGCGGGCGAATGCAATCTGTTAGAGTTTGACTTTATGGAGTTCACACTACTGAGACGAGGGTGAGCCGAGCTGTAACAGAGATCCAACTATCGGTGGGACAATATGAAGAAAGTAATGTTAGCAGTTGACGTAATCTTGGGAGCATTGATCGGAGATGATTCTGTTGAGCTTATGGATCTTATGTCCAAGGTTCGTATGGGGGAATATTGTTTGGTTTTACATCAACAGGCACTGTATTGGGCACTTGCCAGTATTAAACCGACTGACGCGATTCATGTCGATAACCTAGCTGAATTAATACGTTATGCGTGTATTGATACAGAGCCCTGGATCGGACCAGAAGAAAGAGTTCAATGGCAACCCGGCGATGCATCCATTGAGCACTGGAGATCTGTTGTGTCTCAAGAATGATGAGCTCGACTCTAACGGCATTCGGGCGGTTTGAGAATTGTGCCAGAGCCCAACACCTTCGGGAGGCACGAGAATGACCCAGTTACTCCTGCAGGGGCCGAGTAAACAAGAGGTGGCCCGCGACCTCCGCGAGGAGAGGGTCATCCAGATTGTTGCCGGGATCCTGTTCGTCATCGGCCTGGCCTGCCTGCTGCTCCTAGCGGGCCTGCAGATGCTTTGGGCCGACCAGGCGACGGCGAAGACCGTCGGCTTCGCGGTCGGCACGATCCTTGGCCCGTTGCTGGCCGCCGGGCTGCTCGCCTTCGTGGTCCGCTTTTTCCTGCCTTCGAAGCACAAGCCGGTGGCCTGGCTGATTTTCGGCGGGCTGTTAATGGTTTCGGCATTGGGCAACCTGGTGAGCACGGTGACGTCCCGCCTCCAGGAGGTGCGGATGGAGCAGGCCGTGCTCCACGAGCTGGTGTCCCTGGTGAACCAGTTCCAGGAAGGCACGCTGCCGGCGGAGGCGAAGCCCGACCCGGGGCTGCCGGCCCCCCGCCGCGAGCTGCTGGCCAGCTGCCACCGCTTCCTGCGGGACGTCCTCGACCTGCGGATCCGCTCGGACGCAGAGCTGGCCAAGCTGGAACTGGAGACTGTCCTCGCCCCCGCCACCCTGGCGGACGTGGCGCGCATCAGCGAGGCCCGGCACCGGATCGCGGCGGCCGTCGAGCTGTTCGACGGCCACCTGGCGGCGTACGACCGCCGGGTGGCGCAAATGGACGCCGAGATCCGCCGTCTCGGGGAGGGGGACCGGCTGGCGGGGGCGTTCTACACCGGTCTCCGTGGGTCCATGGAGAAAAACCGCCTGCGGATGGGGGAGATCTACGGCAAGCGCAAGGAGGCCCTGCAGGCCGCCGAGACGGTGCTGGTCTTCATGCTGGAGCGGCAGGGGCGTTACAGCATCGAGGCGGACACCGTCGTCTTCCAGTCGGGCGACGACAAGTCGTACTACGATGAGTGGATGGCGGTCGTCCGGACGCGGGAGGCCGAGGCCCAGAAGATGTACGACCAGTTGCAAAAGGAGGCCGCCGCGGCGAAGGAGCAGCTGTCGGAATTCGAATAAGAATTGGACGGAGATCGGTATCACACTGAATCCGTTGGCACGTTGAAACGTTGAAACGTTCCAACAACGGGTCTGTGACAGAGCCTGGCACTTTCCCTCTTCAAGGATCTGGCGGTCATCGGTCGCCGGTCACCGGTCGTCCTGCCGATTCACCGATTCACCGATTCACCGATTCACCGATTCACCGACTCACCGATTGACCGGTTCCCCATCGGATGCCCCTCGAAGAATTTCCAGATCATCGCCGTGGCCTCGACGCCGGAGACGACCGGGCCCATGATCTTCTCCGGCAGGACCGGCTTGCCACCCGGCCAGCCGTGGCCCTGGCCCGCGATGATCACCACGGTCAGGGTGGCGCCGTCCCACCCCGGGCCGTATTCCTCTGTCCGCAGGAGGTCTTCCGTCCGCACCGATCGCGGCTTCGCCGGGCAGCCCAGGCCGCGGGCCCAGGCGGCCAGCCCGTCGCGCACCGGCGGGGTTTCCCGGCGGCCGCCCCAGGGCAGGAAAGACTCCCCGCCGTTGAGCGGCACCAGCGGATCCTCGGTGCCATAGAAGCACAGGGTCGGCCGCGGGTGGGCCGGCTTGGGACCGGAGTTCCAGCACAGACCGGCCACCGGCGCCAGGGCCGCGAAGCGGTCCGACAGCTCCGCGCCCAGCCGGAAGGTCATGCCCGCGCCGTTGGAGTGGCCGGTGACATAAACCCGCCGCGGGTCCACCGGCAGCCGCCGCGCCAGCTCGTCCAGCAGGGCGCGGAAGAAGGCGACGTCGTCGATCCGGCTGCGGGGATTCCCCGGCACCAGCTGGCCCGAGTTCCAGAGGCGCGGGTTGAGCAGGAAGCTGGCCGGCAGCTCCGGCCGGGCCGGCAGCCCGTCGGGGGCGGCGACGAAGAAGCCGGCCGCGTCGGCCTGGCGCGCCCAGCCGGCCTTGTCCAAATAAGTCTCGCCGGAGCCGCCCGCCCCGTGCAGGACCAGCACCAGCGGCCGGGGGCCCTTCCCGTCGAGGCCGGTCGGCACGTGCACGTGGCAGGTCCAGATGTGGCCGGCGGCGGCGATCTCCAGCTCGTGGTCGCCCGGAGCGCACAGGGAATTGCCGGCGGCCGGCCCCGCGGCCGGCCGCAAGGCCAGCACGAGCAGCAGCACCGCCAAAGCAACCCCGGTGAGGAACACGACACGCCGCATTGTCACCTCCGTTGTAGAAGCACCTTCGGGAATATAACCCGGCGGATCTTGTCAGGTTTCATTTTGTGACGGAGCCTGACACCTTGCCTTCCAATTCTTAACTGAAAGGGAGAATATCATTTCTGTGGATGTACTTGATGGTATCTGGTTTCGAAAAGGTAAGCTGAAGGGAGGAGACATTGAGTTTCAGCTCATGTTTCATGAAGATGTGGGAAATTGGTTTGTCGGGTCTGAGTCAACAGCCGAGAATAATGCCCGGCTGAAAAGGATAGCAGAAAAAATCATTTCTGGGATCACCGCTGATCCAGCCAAAGAAGATTAGCCTCTGTCACATGTAACGGTGAGATTGTGACAAAGTCTGGCGCCAAACAAATTGTGACGGAGCCTGGCACCATCATTCCAAGATGATCAATTGGACAGGATAGTGTGCATAGCGTCAGTCTCAACATGAGACTGACTGGCAAAGGGGAGAGTGGACGGAGTCGAGCGGCGCGTGTCGGGCGTCCCGGCGGCTGGCCCGTCGCGCCCCTCCCTGCCGGTCGGGGTACCTCCCGCGTGCTGGCGGTTGAGGAGTCTCCGGGGATAAACCTGATCAGGGTCGGAATCGGTATCGGAATCGGTCTCGGTATCGCAGTCGGGAGTCGATTTGCGGATTAATTGCGATCTACGAGCCCGATACCGATACCGATACCGATAGCGACCCCGATAGCGATGGGAATGGAAAGCTGTTTCCGGGTGACGCGGGAGCGATTACGAGGACGATTACGATAACGATCGACGATTACGATCGGTCACCGGTCATCGGTCATCGGTCATCGGTCACCCGTCACCGGTCATCGGTCAACCGTCGAGCACGAGCACGAGCACGGGTACGGGCACGGAAGGGGAGGGATCAGCGGTCGCCGTACATCTGGGCTTCGATCAGCTCGCAGAGGAGATGGCCGAGGAGGGAATGGATCTCCTGCACGCGCGGGGTGGAGCGGGAGGGAACGTCGAAGAGCACGTCCACCAGCGGGCCCATCTCGCCGCCGCCCGAGCCGGTGAAGCCCACCCGGAAGCAGCCCCGGTCCGCCACCGCCCGCAGCGCCGCCAGGACGTTGGCCGACGTGCCGCTGGTGCTGATCGCGAACACCACGTCGCCGGGCCGGGCCAGGGTGTCGAGCTGGCGGAGGAAGACGGCGTCGTAGCCCAGGTCGTTGGCCACGGCGGTGAGCACCGAGGGATTGTCCACCAGGGCCAGGGCGGGGATGCCGGGGCGGTTGAACAGGAATCGCCCCATCAGCTCGCCGGCCCAGTGGAGGGCGTCGGCGGCCGACCCGCCGTTGCCCAGCAGGTAGATCCGGCCGCCCTGCTGCAGCCGGGCCACCGTCTCGGTCGCGGCGCGGGCGATCCGGCCGGCGAACAGCGTCCGCGCCTCCTCGGCCAGGCGGATGTGGTCGTCGAAGATGGTGTGGATGCGTTGGTCCATGGGCAGCCCCCGGGGGCGCCGCGCGGGCGGCGGCGCGCGTTCGACGTCAGGACAGCTTCTTCTGGATCCGGTTGCGGATGCGGCGCTCGAGCTTCAGCTCGCTGCGCTTGCGCTTCTTCTCTTCCATGATGGAGATGATGTTGCGGAAGCAGTCGGGGCAGTGGGTGTGTACCACGTACGTGTCCTGGCCCAGGAACGACGTGTCGAACTTCACCCACTTGGTGATGAGCTTGATCCGCCCGCAGCCGTTGCACACGTGCAGCGCGCTGTAGACGGGATGCTGCATGACGTTCAGCTTGCCCATTGCTTCGATTCCTGCCAATACCGCTCCAGTTCGTCCATGTTGCATTCGGAAAAGGCCTTGCCCTGCTGCTTGAGGCGCTCCTCGATGTACTGGAAGCGCCGCCGGAATTTCTGGTTCGTCTTCTTCAGCGAGGTCTCGGGGTCGACCGTCAGGAACCGGCACAGGTTGACCACCGCGAAGAGGATGTCGCCGACCTCCTCCCGGACCGCCGCCGGATCGCCTCCGCCGAGGTGCCCCTCCAGCTCGGCCAGCTCCTCGCGGATCTTGGCCAGCACGCCCTGGACATTCTCCCAGTCGAAGCCGGCCCGCCCCGCCCGCACGCCCATCTGGTAGGCCTCGTAGAGCGCCGGCAGGGCCGGGCTGATGCCGTCCAGGAGCGACTCGCGTACCTTGTTCTTGCGGGCGTGCTCCTCGCCCTTGATGGCGTCCCAGTTGGCCAGCACCTCGCGGCTGGAGCTCACCTGGACGTCGCCGAAGACGTGGGGGTGGCGCCGGACGATCTTGTCGTGGATGGCGTCGATGACGTCCTGCATCCGGAACTCGCCGCGCTCCTCGCCGATCTGGGCGTGGAACACGATCTGGAGCAGGAGGTCGCCCAGCTCCTCCTTCAGCTCCTGCGGGTCGTCGTCGTCGAGGGCAGTGAGGACCTCGTAGGCTTCCTCCACCAGCATCGGCTTGAGGCTCTCGCGGGTCTGCTCGCGGTCCCACGGACAGCCGCCCGGCGCCCGCAGGCGTCGCATCACCTGCACCAGCCGATCGATGTCCGTGGCCCCCCCGGTCTTTGCCTTCTTGACCATAGCAGAACACTATTAGCACAATTACCCGAATCGGGCAAAGAGATTTTGCTCCGCCGGCTGCAGCGGTATCGAGAACGATCCGTTCGGGGTCGGCTTGAAAATCGATTCCGATACCGATTCCGATACCGACTCCGAGATGAGCGGTACACTGTTTCCGCGTCAGCCCGGTCAGGAGCGGATGGGGGAACGAAAACCCGAACACGGATCCAC
>CAYPNP010000033.1:0-38755 GCA_964412195.1 uncultured Acidobacteriota bacterium
TCTTGAATGCAATTCACCGCAAAGGCGCAAAGAACGCAAAGAAATCTGAACACTGTGATACGAAATGTCATAACGCGGGGCGTAAATTGGCATAAGTTGGGGTCAAAGTACGTCCCGGAATCTGGGATGATCACGAGGCGATTTTAACAGCACCGCACAGATCTTGAAAGAAAATTGGCCACCCGGTACTCCCCCAGGTGGCCAATTTTTCTTCCCGGGAGTATCCCTCCCTGCTCAATCCTTCTTCCCAATACTGGCCAGGCCGAACCGCCGGGCAGCGTCTGCCTCCACCAGCCGTTCGACGTCGTGATAGTCAAATGACAGCAGATCCCCGGGCGTCCCACTGGCCATGAGCCAATCGGTGAGGGCCTGGTTGTCTCCTACGTTGTAGAGCTCCACCACGCAGCCGCGATGGCCAGGCAGCAGCGACGGGGAGGCTCTTCCATCCTCCCCGATTTCCGCCAGGTCGTAGATGGCAGTCAAGCGGGCCGTGTTGATGTTGTCCGGATCATGGATGTTCCAGGTGAACGACCGGAGCACAAATCCATTGACGACGGTGGCGGTTGTGGCCTCGCGAAACGCTTTTTTCTTCATGACTCCTCCCTATGATTGGGTCCCGACGATTGTGCCGTCCGTGTCGGACGTTGGGGCACTCGACTTGATTCTCAACTTGCCGCTCGAGTCCACCCAGACGCAGTAGGCCCCGAATTTCATCGGCTTCAAGTAGCTCCGGG
This sequence comes from uncultured Acidobacteriota bacterium, assembly GCA_964412195.1. Classification (GTDB taxonomy): domain Bacteria; phylum Acidobacteriota; class JAAYUB01; order JAAYUB01; family JAAYUB01; genus CAYPNP01. The sequence goes on from CAYPNP010000033.1 coordinate 735, forward strand.
TGGTGATTTCGATCGTTTCGTCCGCTTTCAGGCTCTTGCTCGTGGTCACATTGCAGTCCCAGGACCAACGCGGATCCGTCGCATCGGAACAGGAGGCATTGACAGGCCTGTTGGCCGTTACAGCGAGCGCATCGGCCGCCTTCTTTGAAAAGTCCAGCTCATAGAATGTGGACTCCAGCTCATACACCCGGATCCGCGCCTGGGTCCCACTCACCAGGTTGACCGAAGACATCCCGGTGCTCTTATTTCCCCGGGCGATCCCGGCGGTGAAGGCATAGGTGGGCGTTCCATCCTGGTATTGAACCAGCACTGATCCCGACGACTTGGGGACCAGCACCAGGTCGTTCCCGTCCGTGAAGCGAATATTGGTGTCTGTCAGCACCGACGAGGTCCCCAGGATCAATCCGGACGCTCCGTTTTTGGCGCAGTAGGTCCTGAAGGAATACGTGGTGAAGGTTTTCAATCCGGAGATCATCAGGCTGTACGCCTGGGAGCCGGAAGTGTGGTTGACGGGGAACACCAGCTTGGGATCGGTGGCCGGGTCCGGAGTTCCTCCACCTTCCTTGATGACGATGACGAGGGAATCCGCCTTGTAATTGGTGTCGGCCGGCTGGGCGAACGAGAAGGTCTTGATGAAATCGATGGTCCCGTTGTCCGTCCCCACCCATTGATACCCACTGTTAGAAAAGGTCCCGGTGGGGATGTAATCGTTGGCGTACCCCTGGCCCTTGGTGACAATGTCCAGGGCCTTCTGCTGGGTGGTGATGCTGAATTCCTTGGCCGTCCCGGGGCCGAAAACAGCGTTGTGGGGGATCATCTTGAAGTAAATGGTGGCCGGAGATGGGATCTGATTGATGGCGGTCTGCAAATAATAATCCACATTCTTCTGGAACACGCTCCCGCCCGGCGGCGTGACCTCCTCAAAGTACACGCCCGCCCGCTCCCAGTAACCCGTCACCACCCGGCCGGTCTTGCCGGACTGGGCAGGGCCGAAGTTGACGTTGATCTGAACCTTCCCGTTGACCGCATCCACGTTGGTGATGATCCCGGGATACCACAACGCCGGGGAGGTGTTCTTCTGGTACTGGAGCACCTTTCCGATCCAGGAGGTGGACGGGGTGGCTCCCGACACGTTGATCCACCCGTCGTTGTCCGCCCAGGACAGAGTCAGCCCGCCCTGCGCGATGTAGTTGGCATCATCCAGCTTGGACTGGGTGGCCGACCACAAGACCGTAGTGTTCCACCAGGTCAAACAGTTAGTGGCGGAGGAGGACATCTTAAAGTAGAGCTGGAGCGCATCCGACTGCTCGATCCGGTTGTAGTACCCGAGCAGGTAACTGGCCCCGTCGATGTAGGACGTGTCACCGGTTTGCCCGGCCACCGTGGCCACCGTGGCGTAGGCGGTCCCTTCCCGGAGGCCGAACCAGTCAGAAGTCCCGGCAGCCGAATGGTTGGTGTACCGCACCCGGACGTAATAGGTACCGTTTTCCGGCAGGCCGATCACCCGGGTGCCGGCGGCGGCATTGACGGAGGCATCTTCCACCAGGCTGGTGAAAGCGGAATTCCGGGACACCTGGAGCTGAGACAAGAAAACCGTCGACCCGTTGACGGTGGGGGCGTTCCAGGCGACCACCAGGGTCAGGTCGGCCGGGACGATCCGCATCACTTCCGCATTGCTGCCAAAATCGGGAGCTCCCTTTTCGGTGGCCGCGCCAGGCAGGAAGACGGCGGAATGATCCGTGTCCACGGAGAAGGCACTCTGGGCTCCGGACTTGGACTCCAGTTTGCCGAAGAAGTAGTATTGCTCGCCCTCCACCCAGGGACCGCCGGTGACATTTTCCAAGGCGGTGAGGGGAAGGTTGATGGTCACCCGCTCCGCGGATCCGCTGGCGTGGGCGACCGGCCACTTCCCCACCAGGTGGGCTTCGGCGGAGTTGTTCGTCTTGGAGACGTAAATGGCCACCCCGTTATAAGGGTGATACATTCCGGACCAGGCCGGGACATCGACCAGAAGAGAGACGGTTCCGATGCCGTCCCGGGCGGTGATGTCCGGCGCGGGGACAGTCTCCCCGAAGGTGGCCGGAGACAAGGTGAACTGACCGGTTTCCGCATAGAATCCATACGCCGGGACAACCCCAGCTTTGTTGAACGGGACCAGGCGCATGGTGACCGCCTGGCCGTTCATCACCGCGGTCATCTTACTAAAACTGGCGTCCTGGTAACTCACCCGATCGAAGAGTTCCCCATACCCTTGGGCTGGATACACCAGCCAGACCTCGCAGCCGCCGTAGTTCGGATCCGGCGGATTATCCCAGGTGAAGGTCAGGTACACGATCGGAACGCCGTTGCGGTACTCCCAGGCGCCGGATGCGCCCAGGTTGATGGGAACGGCGGCGGGGGTGAGGGTCCCAGCGGCATACGCCTGAACCGCATTGGATTCCCTGTAGGTCCCGTTCGTCTGGACATTGTCCAGGGCCTTGACTCGGAACTTGAACCACCATCCGGAATTGACCTCGGCGGGAGTGTACTGAACGATGGTGGAGTACGTTTCGCACAGCTCCGCCCACTCCGCGGTTTCCAGCCCGCCTTCGGTGGCGGCCTTCTTCAGCTCCACGATGTAGGATTGCAGATCCGGGATGGCCACCCGCGTCCAGACCACATCAATCTTTCCCGTCAGGCCGTTGTACGTGGCCGTCAGGGTGGCCGGCGCCGGCGGGGTGGTGCTGTCTCCGGAAATCACGGTGTCCACCAGGCGGTATCCGCCGGGCTGGTTTTCGCCGTTGGTGTACCAGTTGGGATCGAACCAGCCATCCTTGTTGATGGACACGCAATAGAAAGCCACGTTATCCGCACTGGGAGTCATGATCTGGATGGACCCGGTCTCCCAAAACTCACCCACCACGGTCCGCTCGGTTTCTGTTTTGCCGGGGATCGGCATGTCCGCAAAGACGATCACATGGGAGAAGTTTTCCAACGGGCTGGGCGGGGTCCAGGTGAATGTCACCATCGATTGCTGCGTCCCGTCGTCGGCCACAAATCCATCGGATGTCACGGCGAAATCGCTCACCAGGGGCGCCGGAGATACGTCCACCGAGTAGTTGGAAACTGCCTGGGCAGTGGTCACCCAGGCGGATTTTCCATAGGCGTTGAAGGCGCAGACGCGGAAAAAGAGGGTGATTTCCGTCAGGGGTAGGTCAAAGACGAAGGACCGGGCTGCCGGCGAGAAATCCCCTTGCTGGGTGGTGAACATGAATCCGCGATAGTTGGCCTTGGTAAAGTCGGAGCGGACCTCGAACGCATAGGTCCCGTCCGGCAGATACCAAGGGCCGGAGGTGATGATGGTGTCCGCGGTGTTGTCCGCCACCATGCGGGCCTGGATGTTCCCCAGGCCGTCGTTGACGATGGCCAGGCAGCCGATCAGGGCGGAGTCGTGGGGGGACCAGGTCTTTCCTTCACAGAAGACAGCGGTTCCGCCGGCCTCGATGACGCCGTTGCCGGAGACTGGGAAGCCGCCGGACGGCATTACCACTCCGTCGGAGAACGGGAGGGTCTCGTTGCATTCAATGTAGAGAGTGTGGACTCCGTGCCAGTTGTTGGCTCCGGCATTGAACCGCACCCGGAAGAATCCCGGCGGGATGGTGGGATCATCCGTCCGGGTCAGGATCTCAACATCCGCCGGGGCATCCGGGACGTTGTCATCCAGAGTGCCGTCTACCAGAAGATCAACCTCGGGAATTGCCTCGTTGTCCAGATCCCGCTTGATCCCGTATCGGCTCACCGCCCGGGCCCGGATTTCCAGCATCCGGTAGCCGTGGATTGGCAAAACGAACTTGGCCGATGTCTCAGCCGAGGCAGCCACGGCCGACTGGATCCAGGACTGATCCGGGCTGAGGGTGTCCCGCCACCAGATCTCGATCTCCTTGCACAGTTCGTCGGGGGGATTCGGATAGGTCCAGGCGACCACGATTTCGGAGGAGTTGACGCCGTCGACCTGAACGATGTTTTCGGCGGCGGTCAAGGTTTCCACTTCCGCCGGCGGGCGCAGCGGATTCTCGGGCGAGGTCCGGAGCAGATCCTCGTAGGTGTCGTCTACGAGGTCGTCGAAAAACTCGCCACGGTAAAGGCGGCCTTCAAACGCGATGTCGAAATCATGAGTGATCACCTTCTTGGTGACCAGGAAGGTGTCTTGACCGGACGGCAGATGACTGGAGACCAGGGTGACGACGTCACCCACTTCCACCGCCAGGGCCTTCAGTGGCGCCTTCCAGGAAGCGTGCCAGTTTCCACTGATGGTCCGCTCCATATAGTTGCTGGCGATCCGGAGGGCCTGGCCGAGGTTGGTGGTGAAGCCCAGGAATTTTTCCTTGCTGATTTCCTTACCGGCCCGGTCGATCCCCTCGGCGTTTTCCAGGGTGAAGACCGTCTTGTTCCAGTTATTGTCGGCATCCAGAAACGAAACGACCAACTTGTTGGGAACGTCCTCGGCCGACTTTTCCGAGATCTCCACCAGGCTCTCGCTGTCCTCGCCGACAAGCAGGGTGCCGGCCGCCTCGCTGAAGGTGAACACCGACGCCTGGTTGGGCTTGATGAAACCCATCTCCACATGGTTGCCGTAGTCCCGGAACCACATGGAGAACTCGTCCCGGATCCGCTCGAGTACGTCGCAGGCCGGCTGCTGATCCAGAATCACGCCGGCGAGGGCAAACCGCTTGCGAGTCTGGCCGTCCCAATCGACGATCATCTGCTCGGAATAGGCCCGCTCGGAAATCAGCAGCGGGAGGTCGAAGGAATCATACGGCCGCCCCAGGCCGCCGCGGGGGTTGCACATCAGGTCCAGGAGCACGTCGTGGGGCGCTTCGCTGTAGTACGTCCCGTGCTGGAGATTCTGCCCTTCCAGCCAGTACACCCGGACCATCCGGCCCATGATCCGCGCTGAAATCTCGATCTGTTTGCTGTCCTGAATCCCGACTTCGTCTTTGATCCGCATGATGACATATCCGGTGGAGCAGAACGGATCAGCGTCGTAGTACGGTCTCCCGTCCGGTCGATTGCCGAAGTCCGGGACATACTGTCCGGGATATCCGGGACAATCAAAAGGCGCCCGGCTAGGATCGTGCACAGGCTGGCCGTTGCACAGGAACTCTTTCGTGAAGTGATGAGGCGATCCGGTGTATTCCATCTGAAGCTGGCCCTCACCGAGGAAGCCACCGACCAGGAGGAACTCACTCTCGTCCACCCAGAAGTACGGGATGGCCGGCAGCCGGATCTTGCCGTAGATCAAAGGGACGGCGTCGGTCAGGAAGTTGTCCTGGATCTTCCCGTCGCTGGTGTAATTGTCCACGCCGATGCCGCACAGCCCGGTGCTGTGGTCCTTTCCCGTAGCCTGCAGGCTCCATTTGTCGAAACCGCCATAGTAACCGGGCGTGTGGGGATCGTCCGGATCGAACATTCCGCGTTCGATGCAGGCCTTTTTCGATTTTGGGCAGCGGGTGAATGGCAGGCCGGTGGAGGGATCGACGACGCCCACCCCGCCGGATGGATTGTAGGGGCAATCGAATCCGTCGGCGTAAGTGAAGCCGCAACTGCAGGCGAAGACTCGACTCGGCAGCTTGACGCGGGGGCCGAACAGGAAGGAGACCACCGGCACGGTGACGACCAGGTCGTTCATGCTCTCCGGCTTTTTGGCGAAACCGTGAAAGCACTGAAGCGCCTGGCCGATGGACGGGAAATAGAGGTAGATGGTGCAGGGCTGGTTTTCAAAATCATTGGTGGCCAGCAGGGCGCTGATGCCACCGTTGACGTTGACCAGGTTGAAGGCGGTATCGTTCTTTTCGTCGATCTGGATATGCTGCTGGACGTCATCGATGGGCTGGTCGGGATCCAGTAGAGGGCTCCAGACATGGCCGTCCCAGGTGATGATCTTCCGCTCGCTGAAGTACTGGGTGCCTCCCTCGAGCTCAAGCTTGACCAGCCAGAACGCGCCGGCGATCTCGTCGCTGCCGATGAGGGTGGCGATCTCGGGAGTGAGGGGCAGCATCACTCCACCTCGACCACTTCCAGCTCGGAGCTCTCCAGGAGGTGGATGAACATGCGCTCCTCGAGCTCGTCTTCGGCAAACCGCACGATCTTGCGGTTGGCGGGCGGTGCGGCGGTGGACAGCGGATCCACAACTTCGAACTTTTCGAACGATCCCCGGCGGGCTTTGTAGAAGGTGTAGAGCTTGACGGCCAGGTCCGAGATCAGCCGATTCTTGAGCACGATCCGGAAGGTGTGCGCCCCGTCCTCCGGGTCGGGCGTCTTGCTGATCCGCTGCTCCTTCTTCGGGCCCAGTGGCTTGATGATGGTTTCAAACCGCACCTTGCGGACCAGGTCGTAATCAGTGTTGAGATCGAACAGTTCCATCAATACTTCCTCTGCTGGATCCGGCCGAATCGCTTGGCCAGGTCGGCGTTGTGAACCAGCTCGCTGGCCATTGCTTTCGCCCGGCGCTGGGCCAGTTTCTTCTCCACCCTCTCCGCGTCCTTCATGTCGTTGACCATGATGGTCGTCGGCATGGTGATGTGGAAAACCGTCTTCGCCGCCTCCGACTCGGAGCCGCCACCTTCTCCACCGCCGGCCTGTCCGCCGTTGCGCATGCGGTCCAGATCCTGGCGCGTGTACTCGCGGGGAGCGTACTGGTTACCGCTCTCGCCTTCCCCTCCGGATCCGCCGCCCTGATTCCCGCCACCGGACAAGGCCATCGCGCCGGCGCCGGCGGCCGCGGCCACCGCTGCAAAATACGCGGCCGAGGTGAAAGCCTCGCCGGCGGCCTTGAAATCCCACTGCGCCAGACGCAGGAAGCCCAGCGCCGTAGCGTAGATCGCCTGGACGACCGCCTCGGCGGCGATGCTGGCCAGGATCTGGGCGGTCATCTGCCGCAGGGCCTCACCGAAGGATTGCTGGCCGAGTAGGGCCGCGGCGATGGATTGCTTGAAGCCGGCCTCGAGGTCGAGAAACGCCTGGACGCCGATCGATTGCAGGCCCTTGAACGCTTTGGACAGGCTGGAGAACTTGAGCATCCGTTCCATCAACATGCCTTGCAGCGTCGTCCTCTGCATCTGATCTGCCAGCTCCCGGAGCTGAGCGGTGATCAAGTCGAGGCGGGCCTGGTCCTCATCGGCGCCGGCGACGTCCCCAATGCTCACCTTATACTGGATGGACGCTTGGAGGCTCGCCTGCTCGCCTAGCAGCCGGGCTTCTTCAATCAGGATGCGCCGCTCTTCGTCGGTGATGGCCGTGTCGAACTGAATCCGCTGGACGCGGCCCTCGGTGTCGATGCTCAGCATGGCCTGAACGTGCTGGGCGGCCTGCTCCCGGGCCTCGTTGATCTCTCGCACCTTCTGCATCATGAACTCGCCGAAGCGATCGGCCTGCTCGCGCTCCCGGGCCATGTTTTTTTCGGCCGTCTTGGCCCAGCTCAGGGCAATTTCATCGGCATTCTCCTGGTGTTTCTGCTTGGCCTGGTCCAGATAGTAGGCCGTGACTTGCGCCTTGGCCTCTTCCTTTTGCCGGTGGCTGACGGTTTCCATCTGGTCGATTTCGCGGATTTTCTCGGCATGATCCAGCCACAACTTCTGGATCTCATCGAGCGCGCCCTTCTGCGCCTGGACCAGGAGCTGGTGCAATTTTTCCTGCTCCGCCTTGGCCTTCTCCGGATCGATCCCGATCGTCCCGCCGCCGGACACCTTGCCGGCTTGCGAGTCCAGCATGGCCTGGGCGGTCCCGGACTTGGTCTCCCAGATCCGATCAAATTGCATCCGCAGCTCGAGCAGAGATTCCGCCGCCTGCTTCCTGCGCTTGTCCAGGGACTGGATCAGAAAGCCGAGGCCGGTGTTGTAGGTGGCCAACGGCCCGATGACGGAGCTGATGTAGCCGGCGATCCCCTCGAGGGCGCCGGCGATCGTCATGTAGACGGTGTTGAACGCAGCGGCCAGGCCGAGCGGGATCATCGCCAGCAGTTGCCCCATGAGGCGGATCGAACCGCCGCCCTCCTCGGCCGAGCCGGCCACTAGCCGGATGCTGTTGGCAATTCCCAGGAAGCCCAGGCGGATGTTTTCCAGGAACTCCGGCCCGACTTGTTTCCACAGTGTGATGAAGTTCTCCATCGCATCGTCAAGCGCCGGGATCAGCGCCTGGGCGATGCTGACGGCGACGCCTTCGGCGATCTTGCCCATCCGGTCGAGATTGTCGTTGAAGTCTTCCGCTTGCTGAGCGAACCGGCCGCTGATCACCAGGCCGAACGCGGTCGCCTCCTCTTGCATCTTGCGGATACCCGCCGATCCCTGGTTGAGCAGCGGGATCATCTGCGCTCCGGACCGGCCGAACAGGCCGACCGCCAGGGCCGTCTTTTGTGCCCCGTCGGGCATGGCCGCAAAACGATCGGCCAGCTCGGCCAGCATGTCGTTGGGCGCCTTCAGCCGGCCGGCGCTGTCGACGGCGCTCACCCCGAGCTGGCGGAAGAGCGCCTGGGCTTCCTTGGATCCTTCGGCTGCGGCCATCATATGGGTGGCCATCGTCTTGAAGGCCACCCCCATCTCGCCGAAGGAGACACCGGACAGATCCGCCGCATACTTGAGGACCGAGAGCTGCTCCGCGGCGATGCCGTACTTCTGGGCGGCCTTGTTCATCTCGTCGCCGAAGTCCGCGGCCGCCTTGACCATCCGTTCCAGCCCGTAGACGATGGCGGCCACGGACACGGCCGCGGCGATCTGCCGCATGCTCTGCACGACGATCTGCTGAGTGCGGGCGATGCCGGGGGAGATCTCGTCCCGATACTCGCCCTTAAGCCTCACTGCCAGATCACGGGTCATTTCCATCGCCATCGGTTCACTCCGGAAGCTTCAATTTCGTGAGCTGCCGCTCCAGCCGCTTGTCCTCGAAATACTCGTGGATCCGTCCCAGGACGCGCCAGTCATCGAGGCTGAGGTCGTTGTTGCGGATCCGCCACCCGGCCTGCTGCCGGAGGTACAGGTCGAGCATGATCCCCATGTAGGAGCGGAAATCACGGCTGTACGCCTCGAGCCGCTCCTTCTTGTCCGGGGCGTCCCGGAGGCAGCTCTCGCAGCGGGCGGCCGGATCGGCCACGTCCTGCGGCGCCTGGCATCGCTGGCACTCCTGGAGCAGATCGGGGATCCCGTCCTCCAGGTAGCGCCAGGCCAGGTCGCTCATAAAGGGGATTCATCCTCCCCCTCCTCGCTGACGGGATTCTGGTTCTCCTCGAACTGCAGGGCCCAGGAACACTTCCAGGCGGCGGGGATGAGATCCTTCCACGAGCTGACCGACCAGCCCAGGCGCTGCCGCCAGCTCTCCCGGTCGGCGTCGGTGATGTTCATGGCCGCGCCGACGTGGACCTTTTCGCCGGCGGCGTTCTTGATGGTCAGGCCCTCGACATCCTTCAGGATCCGGTCGACGAAGGCGATCCGAGCCTCGGCGTGCTGGTTGATGGTCTTGTTGCGCACGGTGGGAAAACGGGACTTGAGGAACCGGCTCACCTCCTCGGGGGTGGGCTGGCGCAGGATCACCACCACGTGATCGTCGCCCTGGCCGTAGTGTTTGAAGCGGATTTCGTTGGTCAGTTCCATGATCGTCTCCTTGATGATGATGGCTCCCCCGGATCCGGGGCGGGGGATCCCCGATTTCCTTACAGGTACAGCGGCTGCTCGTTGATGATGTGGATCCGATAGGGGCCGTAGGTCGGATCGGCAAACAGGTTCAGCGAACCGTTGATGATGAGCTTGCCGTTGTCCACGCCGAGGTCGGCCTTGTTGTAGGCCACCTTGGGCGCCACGAAGCGCACGGTGAATTTGTTAGTCAGGGAAGCCCCGATGAGCTGGCCGACCAGGGGGATTTCCAGGACAAAGTACTCGCAGGCCAGGAGCTGGTCTTTCTCCGCCCGGGTGTCAAGCTCGAGCTTCAGCTCCACCGCCGACTCCATCATCTGGTTGCCACGCTCCACCCGGGCGGCGTACTTGGCGTCGTCACCCAGGCCGAACTCGTACACCAGGGCCGCGGCATTCTTGAGCACCGCCTTCCAGTTGAGGACCCGCGAGCTGATGGCGGCACCGCCGCTGACCGTGTCGCCGTTGTAGGTGCCGCCGACGCGGATCACGCAGTCGCCGAACTTGAGGTAGTCCTCGAGGATCTGGGCCGGCCGGGCGGGCACGGGATCGATCACGGTCTCCCGCCCGACGCCCAGGAGCGAGGCTTCGATCTTGGCGAACTCTTCGACAGCAGCGCTGAGGCTCACCTCGGAGCAGGCCAGCCCCGCCATCTCCCGGCAGAAGGCGCCGTCGTACTCGCGCACGGTGCGGGTGGGCAGCGAGATCAGGCTCTTGTCGGTGGCGACGACGTGTTTGCGCACCGTGGCCTGGTTCGGATCATTGGGATTGGTGGTGGTGATGGTCCCGGTGAGCAGGGCCAGGAAGAGGGCGGCGTTGTGCGGCATCAGGTTCTGATTGTGCTTGCCCTCGGTCTTCATGGTCAGGATGCCGTGCTGGGTGGGGGCCACCTCGCCGGTGTTCTCGTCGCGGTTGTCCCAGATCTTGCTCGGCCGTGCCTCCATCGGATCGCCGGCGAAATTCAGGCTGGTGTCCACGGTCTGGGGGGTGCCGACGGCGGTCTCTTTGGCCATCGAAAATCCGCGCCAGCCCCCGGAAATGGTCTTGGGCATGGTTATTTCCTCCGAGTCGGTTTTTTCTCGGGCCGGGCCGGCTCAAGTTCTGCATCCCGGGACGGAGCAGCTCCCTCCGTCCCGGGATCCGGCACGGCTTCGAAGCAGGTCGGCTCCACCGCTGCCAGGCGGTCGTTCGGGTACACTCGGTCGCGGTGGTATTCGCCGGCGAGCTCGCCGAACAGCCGCACCGGCACGATGCATTTCACGCTCATGGGCTCACTCCTCCATGTCCCGCACCACGTCGACGATGGCGTCAACCTCGGCCACGCCGTAGTGGACCGCGGCCTCGCCGAACACCTCGACGACGGCGGAGACATCCCTCACAAAATTGCCCCGACCGGAGATGGCCAGGGAGGTTTCAGACTTTCGACAGGCATTGAGCAGCCGCTCCAGATTGTCGGCCAGCACCAGGGCGGCGGACCGGGCCGCCGCCGAACGGGTACGAGTGTCACCGGTGGCCTGGACGATGCCGATCAGCTTCACCGGCACTGCGTGCTGCAGCTCGTTGGTGGCGATCTCCTGGCTCTGTTTCTTGTTTACCAGGGCGATGATCGACAATGCCGGGAGCTCGCCGGGATGGTACGCTTCGGAAATGTTCCAGCCCGGAAAGAGGGCCTCCCGCACCCCGATCTCCAGGGTCTTGACGTGATCCGGATCGCCGATCCAGGCGTCGGCCTGGGCCTTGGTCGCGATCGCGGTTTCGATGTCGGTGCACAGGCTCATGCGTCCCTCATGTCCGGGCCCCGCCCGCCCGCAGCTCGTTGTCCAGCTCCTGCTCGATGATTCGGAAATAGTGCGGGATGAATTCCTCGACCGCCTCGCCGAAGAAGCGCTGCGGCGGGACGCCCTTCACGGACCGGGTCTTGATCCAGGAGCCGTCGGGCGTCCGAAAATGCAGCCACTCCCCGTTCTTTGGCCGAATGGGCTCTTTGAGCGGGCCGTAGATCCCGGTGCCCAGCTCCAGGTAGAGGCCGTACCGGGCCCGGCCCACGTCGACGCCCACCCGGGCCCGGGTGATCCGGCGGTTGATCGCTTCGATCTCCATCATGACCGCCCGCAGCAGGTTGCGCGAGCGCATCAGGCCCTTGATCTGGATCTTGGAGCGGACCATCCGCACCAGCAGGGCGGCGCCCCGCCGCACCGCCCGGTCGGGGACCCGGCTCACCGCCAGCGCCTGGCGGTCCAGCGCCTGGACGACCTGGTCAAAGATGTCGGGACGATCCCAGTGGAAGGAGAACGTACCCATCAGACCACCCCCACCGGCGCGACGTAGTACCGGTTCAGAATCGCCCGGATCGGGCTGGGGATGTCGTCGGCCGAGTACACCGTGGTGCCCTTGCCGACGGACTTGCTTTCGATCCCGAGGTTGCGCAGCTTGTTGTACCAGAAGGTGATCAGGGAGGCGCAGGCCTCCCGGATGTCGTCCGGAACGGCCGCATAGCCGGCGGTGTAGGTCACCGAGACGTTCGCCACGCCCCGGGGAAACACCCCGCTCCAGAGCATCCGGATGTTGTCCACTTCATTGACCAGGCTGATGCGGCCGCGGGCGTTCCAGACATAGGCGCCCGCCGGCAGCGTCTCGCCGGCGATCGCCACCACGGCCACCGCCACCACCGGCCGCCGGCGCACGAACAGCGTCGGGGTGCCGTCGCCGTCGTACAGCTCGACGCCTTCCACCGCCTCGAAATTCTGCCGGCAGTAGCCGCGGATGGCGGCCGAGGCCGATGCGATCAACGGCGTGAACAGAGTCTCAAGGGCGTCGTCCGGCAGCTCGGCCCGGGTCTTGTAGAAGGTCCAGTCAATCAGCGGATCCACATTCGCCTCCAGGAATTCCAATCCTCACGGGGGCGGGCGGCCGGGCCGTCCGCCGCCCGTCAGGCTTGGCGATCCTTAGAGCTTCCGCGGCGCCGGCGGCTTGGAGGTTTCGGCGGCGAACTTCTCGGCCTCGGACCGGTTGTCGAACACCCGGATGTAGTCTTCCGGCACCGGCCGGGCCAGCGGCACCACGACACCGGGGAGGAATCGCGTGGCGCCGAACGTGTACGATCCCTTGTGGCCCACCAGCACGCCGTACTGGGTCTTGGCTTCCTTGGTTTCCTTCTCTTTCTCGGCCATATCGATCTCCTTGTCATGAAGTAATTCGGGCACCCGCGGCTCGGACCCGCGGGTGTTGGTTTACTGGACCTTGGCGTTCTTGTAGATGGCGACCGCGTCCATCTCCTCGACGTTGACGTCGGCGCGGAACGTCATCACCCAGTCGGTGGCCGACAGGCGCGGCAGGCGCTGGCTTTCGATGGTGATGTACTTCCGGAAGCCGATGATCAGGTTGGCCAGCAGGGTCAGCATGATGAAGGTGCCGTTGGTCTCGGCTGCCACGGTGAGGTTGGTCGGCAGCAGCGGCATGCGGATGTTCTGGATGCCGCGCAGCGGCACATCCAGCCGGCCGGTCACGCTCTGGTCGCCGAGCCCCGTCTCGCGACCCGCCAGGGTGTCGAGGTAGTCGAGGTAGATATCGGGGTTCTGGATCCAGGCCAGCAGGGCCGGATCCTGGCGGAACTTGTGCGGCAGGGCCTTGAGCAGCCGGGTGGCCTTGGCCTGGTCGGTGCCCGGCCAGTAGCGGTCGGTGTCCCCGGTGGCGTCGATGATGTGGGCGCCCGACCCGCCGGCGATCGCCCGGGTGTAGAACCCGTCCCAGATGTCGAGGATGTAGGTGTCGGCGACCCCGTCGTCGGCCATCATGGCCGCTTCCTCGAGCTCGTTGGCGGCGGCGCGGCCGACCATGTCGAGCAGGTGCTGCATGAAGGCGTCACCCTCGATGTTGTCGGCCAGGGCGTTGTCGGTGATCCGGACCACCGCGATGATGTCCTTCGGGTTGAAGATGATCTGGCTGGTGGACACGGACACCGTCTCGCCGGGGTCGGTTCCCTGGGTCTGCTTCTTGAGCACCTTGGTGCCCAGGCCGATCTTGTCGACCTTGGTCTGGTTGGCGTTGAGCTTCTCGACCCGGATCTTCTTGAGCAGGACGCTCAGGTCGACGATGTGGTCGATGAAGCGGTCCGCCTCCTCCACCGTCAGCCCGTAGGTGAACGAGCCGGTGGTGATGGCTGCCTTGGAGAGCTTCTCCCCCGGCGTCAGGCCGTAGGTCTGCTCCAGGTAGCGGGTGAAGTCGGGGAACTTCGCCGCTTTGCTCAGCGGCTCGCCCACGGTGATCCGCTGGGACGGCGACGTGGCCTTCTCCAACGTGATGACGCGGGACTGCAGGCCGTTGATCGCGGTGACCACCGGCTTGAGCACCTCGCCAACGCCACTGACGATGCGGGCTTCGGACTCGCCGACGGCCTTGGCCACGGGGTCATCGGCCGGGGCGGTCTTGGCGGCCATCTGGACCTGGCCGGTGGAGGACTCGTCAGAGCTGCGAACGGTCTCCGACTTGCTCTGGTAGGTGGAAATCTCCTTGACGGTGGCCTTGGCGAGGGCACCATCGGCGGCGGATTCGGCCGCCGGCTTGGCGGCAGGCTTGGCTTCCGGCTCGGACTCCGCTTTCAGGAGCCCGGTGATGCTCTCCAGGAGAGCGGCGATTTTGGGCGGCATACTCGTATCCTCCTTTTCGGATTTGAAAATCAGGGCCTTGCTTTCCCGGTTCACCGGGCTGAATTTCCCGAGCACCAGGCTCAGATCCTTCACGATGAGTTGACGCAATCTAGGCATCGGCATCCTCCTCTTCCCGGACGCCCGTCCCGCCGATGGAGAAGCCCTTGATCTCCCCCCGGCGGGCCAGCTTCCGCAGCTCTTCGTCCAAGAGCAGGATCCCGACGTACCAGCGGAGCTTGCCGCCGAAGTACTGCGGGACGCTTTCCACCAGGACGGCATTCTCGACGTCGATCTCGTGGTTGACCATCAGCCGCGCCTCGCCGGCGTAGTACAGCACCATGAAGGCGTGGATCATGGCCACGAGTTCGGCATTCGGGATCACGTCGCCCTGGTCGTCCTCCACCTCGGCCACCGAGCCCCAGCCGTAGAGGACACCCTCCTCCTCGTCGTAGCGGTCGGCTTTCAGAATCAGGGGCTGCTCCAGATTCATCACGCACCATCCCATTGACGGAATGTATCGGCGTCGGCGGCGTCAAACACCGGATCGGTGGTGCAGCCGCAGTTGACCACTTCGCTGGCCGGTAGCGTTGGATCCATCGGCCCATCGCACGCGTAGGACTCGGACCCGTCGGCCGACAGTAGGTGAAACTTGGCGTCCATCTTGATGACGGTGCCGTCCAGGACCTTGTGGTTGGGCCGGGCCGAGCCGGGCCCGCGGCCGCTGTGGCGCCAGGCCTTGTAGCCCACGCCGCACTCCCGGAACGTGTCGCGCTGGGCGTGCTCGGCCACGAAGCCGATCTCCGTCTGGGCAAAGCGCAGGGCGTGGGCGGCGCTGATCTCGCCGAAGGCGGACTGGATCCGGCGCAGCAGGTCATTGTTGTAGGGGCCGTCGCCGGCCTCGGCCAGGTGCTCCACCATCGCCGCCAGCCCCCGGTCGATTCCCTCCCGCGCCGAGTTGTAGGCAACCTCTTTCCGAGCCAGGATCAAGTCCCGGATGGCGGGATTGCGCAGCTCGAAATCCGACGCATCCAATCCCAGCTTTCCCAGGGCAAATTTGGCCGCGTCCTCGTAACACGGGAAGTGGTGGAGCTCGACAATGACGGCCGCCATTTCCTCCAGGCTTTGGTCACTCCAGAAGGCGAACCGGGTCAGCAGCTCGGCCAGGAAGTTCTTGTCCCGGGAGGTGAGCTTGGCCTTGGTCACGCTCTCGGCAACCGGCGCGGGATGATAGGCGGTCACGTACTCGCGCAGCGCCTCCAGCCGGCCGTCCGTCTGCAGGTACTCCAGCAGTGCCGCAAATCCCTCCCTGAGCCAGGCACGGAAACCGGACCGCAGCCGGCCCTCCCGGCGGCCGCGATCGTAGCGCCGCGGCGAGCGCGCTTTTCGCAGCGCCACCCCCAGCTCCACATCGAGCCGCCGCGCTGCCGTCAGGACTGTTTTGCACCGGTCACACATTCGCCTGCCTCACTCCACGTCGTGGCCGCGGCCCAAACCAGCCCGGAAACGGCCGGAACCCCGTTTGAAAATGTTTATTAAACACTTGTGAGTGGTACCGGCCGGCCCCGGATCTTGCGCCCGTCCTGGGCCGTTTAAAACGGTTTTGACGAATTTGGAAATCCGGCTTTCGGCGGGGGCGGTTTCCGCGGCCGCGGCGGCCAGCTCGCGCAGCGCCTTCCGCAGCCCCTCCATTGCCTGCTCCACCGGCTCGTCCGCCGGGCGGAGGTACTCATCCGGCAGCGGGTCCAGGTCGGGGAACCGCCGGCCACGCACTTCGTTGGGCAGCAGCACCCCACCCATCAGGTAGGTATTGTCGATGTCGGCGTTGACCTTCTGATCCTCGATGGAGAATTCCTTAAACCGGAAGGACCAGCCGCAGTCCGGCCAGCCGGCCGCGATGATCGCGTCCATGACGTTCTGCCATCGCTCCTGGCCTGTCCGGACGATGGCATCCCGGTACTGCTTGAGCTGCTCGCTGCCGACATTGCCCCCCAGGGCGCCGGTCTCGACGATGCCCACCAGCATCGGCGGCACACCGTGGGCTTGCAGGATCTCATCCCGCGCGTCGGTGCGCAGGAACCGGAACTGGGAATCCTTGGTATCGGTGTCGAGGCGGTGGAAAGTGATCTTGCCGCCGGTGGGCGCCTCCAGCACCAGGGTCTTGTGCGGCTGGCCTTTGACCTTGGCGGTGAAGTGCTCCCGGATCACCGACTCGGTGTCGCCCTCGAACTCCCCTTCCAGGAGCACCGCCCAGCGGCCCATCGCGAAGTTGGCGAAGAAGGCCGAGTTGTACTCGAGCTCGAGCTGCATCAGCACCAGCCGGCCAAACGCCGGCATGATGCACGGCAGGCCATAGTAGGGGCTGGTCGAATCGTAGTCGGCCAGGTGGACCATCTCATTTTGGAGCAGCGCCGGGTTGCCAGGCACCGCCCGTTTTTCCGGCTCGCCGAAGGGCTTGAGCCAGGCCGTCTTGTTCTGCACCTTCTGGACATACCCCTGATCGTCCAGCCGGATGAACATGGTCGGCGACGGGTAGTGTTCCAGTTTCGAAGGCTTGCCGGTGACGTTACGGCGGACTTCCAGATAGCCATTGCCCAGCCCCTGGTAGTCCTTCTCGCAGTTGCCCATGATCTGCGCCAGGCTCATCTTGGCGTGGGGCCGGGTGAGGAACTCCCGGATCTCCGCCTCTGCCTTGGCGTTGCCCTCGCGGTCGGTTTGCGCCGGCACCAGATCCCAGCCCATGCCGGTGATGTGGTGCGCCTTCACGCTGCAGGCCCGCCGGTGATAGGTGTTGATCCCCATCGCGTAGGCATAGATGGCCTGGTCGAACGGGTGGGCGGCGCATTTGACGCCGCCGATGGACGTCTCGGCGGTGATCCCGATCTTGTCGGTGCCCCGCTCGGCCAGGGCCTTGAGCAGCGGCGTCGAGACGCTCACCACCATTTGCCCCGCGCCGCCCAGGTCGTTGAGCAGGTAAGTGCGGATTTCTGGTCGCTTCTTTGTGCGGGGACTCATACGCTGAACGCCCTCCCGGATCGCCGGCCGCGGCCCGCCGGCGCGGCCAAGCCGGCCGCGATCACGGCGCTGTTCATGGCCATGCCGTAGTGGTTGGCCACCTGGGTCCGATAGCTGTGATGGATGTTGCCGCGGGCGTCCACCCGTTTTTCCTTCT
Source organism: uncultured Acidobacteriota bacterium (assembly GCA_964412195.1). Taxonomy (GTDB): domain Bacteria; phylum Acidobacteriota; class JAAYUB01; order JAAYUB01; family JAAYUB01; genus CAYPNP01. The sequence continues at coordinate 18,206 of CAYPNP010000033.1, forward strand.
GCAGGTTCTTGAGGTGGATCTCCACCTGGGTCAGGGTCTCGATGTGCCGGCCGGTCTTGGCCGGCAGCAGCATCCGGACGGCGCCCTCGTCGGCCCACAGGTCGGTGAAGTCATCCAGGCTCTCGTCCCGGTGGGCCACCACCCGCTGGAATTTCACCGCCTGACCGTGCTCGTCCTGCTTTGTCACCAGCTCGGTTTCGTATTTCGGGCCGAAGTCCTGCAGCCATACCTTTTTCGGGAACTCATAGGCGACCCGCCGCGCGGAGTTGCGCAGCGGCTTGCTGTCACAGACTAAGCCGGACACGTTGAGAGTCCGCATCAGGTAGCTGATCCGATCCTCCATGTGGTCGGAGTCGATCTCCTCGAACCAGATCCAGCGGTACTGCCGCTCGCCCAGGACCTCGGCCGCGGCAAAGTGCACGTTGTCGCCCGTGTCGACGCCGGCCACCACCGGCCGGTCGTATGCGCGCAGCGCCATCTCGAACTCTCCCCGGGCGCGGTTCAGTACCTGGTCGGTGATGGGCTGCATGGCGCCGGCATCGGGGCGGGCCAGGACCGAGCAACGGAACTTGGCCATCTTGCTGGGCTTCTTCAGCGCATCGACCCAGTAGTCCATGATGTATTCCAGGCCCACCGCCCGGACGATCAGCGCCGGGATCCGGTAGCCGATGAGGCGGTCCGGGATCCGGGACGGATACTCGGCCACCCACCGGCCGCCGGCCACCACGTCGAGGATCCCACCGCAGATCGGGCAGGCGCGCTGCCAGGCGCCACCGATCCGGCGGACAATCTCAACGTGCTCGAACAGCTCCTCCAGGACCAGGTCGTCCTTGCCGCAGTGGCCGCACCGGATCCGCCACTTGTACTGGCAGGATTCCTGGTACATGGCGTCGATGCCCAGGCCCGGGTTCATGCCCACCGAGAAGTTCATGCGGAAACGCAGCGCCGAGTGGGCGAAGCGGTCCCGGGACCACTCGAGGTTTTCCTCCGGCAGGATGTCCACCTCGTCGTATAGGCCCACGTCCAGCGGGATGGAGATGGCGTTGCGGATGGTGTTGAGCCCCAGCCCATACCAGAAGGCCTTGCCGAATTCGCGCAGCATGGTTGCCTGGGTGCCCTTGTAGTCACCCTGCTTTTCCATCCGCCGGATGAAGTCTGACTTGAGGACCAGGGGCCGGAATTTGGTCTTGTCGAACCGCTCGGCGAACACGTCGGTGGGCAGGAAGTAGCCGACGTTGAACTGCTGCTCCACCGCGCCAAACAAGCTCACGCCGATGGCCAGGGTGGAGGCGCCGATCTGGGCGCCCTTGAGCAGGGACAGGTTCATTCCCGGCTCCCGGCGGGCGAAGATCCCGTCGATCTCCGCGGCGATCTGCTGGAACGGCTCGTGGTCCCGGAACGAGTACGGCCCCTTGTCCGTGGGAACATGGGTCTCCAGGAAGGCGGGCAGCGACAGGCCGCGCCCGACTCCGGACGCCGCCTTCATCCGCTCTTCGTACTCGTTCCGGCCCCGCTTCTTCACTGTGCACCCTTGCCAAACGTCTCCATGAATTTCCGACTCAGCATCGCCGTGTGGCGGCGCAGCACCACCGCGCCCTCGGGATCCACCGCGCTGATTTCCGCGCAGACCAGGTCCCACACGTCCACGGCGAAGGCCAGCTCGTCCATGCCCTCGACCTTGATCAGGCCGGTGTAGCTCTTCATCACCTTGCCCAGGCCATCGAGCGTGGCCGGCGAGGCAGATTCCGTTAAAGCCCTGTCGGCAATCTGCTCGGCCAGCAGGCGGAGCTTCTCGCTCATGCTCATCTTGGCCCGGCGTCGTTCCATCCACTGCCCCTGGACGGAGCGCTTCTTGAGGGCCGAGAGGCTGATCCCGGTGGCGGCCTCGATCTGCTCCAGGGTGAGGCCCTTCTCGATCGCCAGGACTTCGGCCTTCTGCCACAAGATGGCCGGCAAGCGCTCCGCCATCGTCACACCTCGATCCCGGGCTCGTCGGCGATGTTGCCCTCGAGCAGATCGGTGCCCTTGGGCGTAAGCGAAACCATCACCCGGTCCATCGATTCCGTGTCCAACCGTTCCGCTTTCAGGGCGATATAGCCCTTCTCCTCGAGGTAGCTCAGGAAGACGAGTAGCTCCGTATCGGTGATGCTGTAATTCCGGATGTCCATCCAGTCCCAGAGCATATCGGCGCTGAGATCCGCGGGAAGATTTTTCTGCAGCAACTTCAGGATCTGGCCGCGGATGAACTTGGGGCGGATGTTTTTCTCCTGACGGTCGGTCCGGCGCATTCTCATGCTCATGGTTCCTCGCTGTTGTCCGGGCAAGCTCGCTGCCCGAGGGTTTGGCATGGCAGGCCGCTGATAGCCTCGCTCTGGCTGCGAGCCAGAACCATCAGCGTCTTGTGTTCCTTTCTGTTGCTCTCCATCTGCTGGTTGTTCTGCTCGATCAGTTGTTGGACCATCTCGCCCGTCTTCACGTACGCGGCCATCCCGGATTGAAATGCCTTCGTCATCTCTGAAATGGAGGTGGTCGCCAAACTTAATCCGGCCCCGATCTCAACGACCTTCATCGTCGCCTGCGCCATTTGCATGGTGGCCTCCGCCTGTTTGCCTTGGGCCTCCAACTGTTTCCCAAAGTGGGCAATGACCGCCGGGAAGAGCTTGACAATTAGCAGATACAAGCCCACCAGAATCAGCGCCGAGATTGGGAGTTGGGCAATCTGGACAATGGTTCCGACCGTGTCGCTCATAGAACTCTCCATCCTTTCCGGACCGCCGGCGGCGCGCCGGCGGCGGCCTGGAAAAGACACCGGGGCCGCTCGTCCTCGGCCCCGGTGCATCCTTGCGGGAGGTATCGACTCACGTGCATTCAGTGCTACTTCTTGTTGGCGGCCCGCTTCCGGCGCGCCTCCTCGAGGGCCTGATCGGCGGTGCGCTCGATGAAGAGATCATCGACGTCGATTTCCTGCTGGCCATCGGCCAGGGCCGCCGCGACGCGCTCACTGATGATGGACACAGCCCGGAGGGCCAGCTCGATAGTGATCGGATTCATGGGCGACCTCCTTTCTCCAACTCATCCTCGCGGACGGCCGCCGGCGCTCCGCCCGGCCCGCCGCCGCCCGAACTCTGCCAGGCGCTGATCGTCTCCGCGGTCCGCCGGATGATGTCCGTCAAATGGGCCAGGGCGGCAAACAGCGCCTCTTGCGCCGGCTTGTCCCGGACGCTTTCGTAGATTTTCAAAGCCTGAACGGCGTCATTGTGAAGGGTGCGGTACTTGGCGTCGATGCTCACCCACTGCGTCCATTGCTCGTCGGTGAGCCGGCCGGCCAGCCTCATCTCGGCCGCCTGATCCTGGAAGCCGAGCCACGATTCCTTGGCCGTCTTCAGGACCGTCTTGGAGTGGGTGACGACGCCGTCGTCCCCGTCACAGGCGAGCTGGACCAGCAGCGCCGGCGCCAGGCACAGCGCCAGCAGGAGGACCAGCCACGCGTTCCAGCGTCTCTTGCTCATAGAAGCCTCCTGTGATTTCAGAACGCCGCGGTGCCTACCGCGGCACAGCGTTGACCAGGTAATTGCCGGCCAGGATGTTGACGCCGGCCATGCCAGTGACCAACAGAGGCCGGTCCGAGTACACCGTCACGTAGCCGGCAAACAAGGCCGTCCAGTCGGCCAGGAAAAATGAGGTTCCGGCTCCGCCAGAAATGTCGACCGTGTTGCTGACGATCACACTCCCGGTGGCCAAGTCGTACAGGTGAATGCTGACCAGGGCCGTGGCTTTGCCCGGATTGATCACCTGTACGGCCGACTGCAGCCCGTACCCGACGCTCATCGCCGGCAGGTTGTACACGTAGTTTCCGGCCTCGACGTCGACGATGAAGTCGTCGGTGCGCGCAACCACCGCTCCCTCAGAATCGAGAACGTGGACGACCGTGTGCCACGGGCCGGGACTGAAGTCCGGCTTGGGTACGGTGAAGAAGCGATTCTCCGGATCCAGGGGGATGAACAGCGGCGGGATAGTCACCGCCGGATCGTCGGGATTCAGGGCGCCGCGCCCCTGGTAGAGGGCCCACCACTGGGCGGATGGCCACGGGTAAAAGTCATCCGGGCTCACCTGGTAGCGCATCCCGTTCCACTCGTCGCCCGCCACCGCCGTCGCCTCCACCGAGAAAACGACGGGCCCCTGCGCCAGGCAGAAGCCCGCCCATACCAGAAGGAGGGTCACGAACAACAGAGCTCTCAGTTTCATGATGATTACCTCGATTGGTAGAATTTCAGCCGGCCGATCTGCCCGACGAAGCGATACTTCGCCGCCCACTTCGGCGGCTTGCCGGCACGATCCAGCGAGATGTCGTAGTAGTGGTCCGCCCCGGGCGCCGGATCCGGTGCCTCGACGCCACGCAGCAAGGCGTCGGCCGCTTTGAGGCAGCGCACCCAGACGCTCGGATCGTCATGCTTGGTGGGCCGGCGCATCTTATCCCGGTTGGGATCGCCCTCGTTCAGGCAGGAATACTGCCACTTGGCCAGGATCGCCCCCTTGATGTCGCTGCCGTTCCAGCGGGCGCCGTCGGCGGCCCGCCGGAGCGCCGTCCGCCCCACCGCGTAGCGGGCCTGGTCGCATTCGCCCCGGGCCTCGCCCCACAGCAGCATGGCCAGCAGCAGCAGCTCGGAGTGGTCCCCGAACGCGACGTGCGGATCCGGCAGCGGCCAGGGCGCCCCAGGGTCGAGCTGCTCCCGCTGCGGGTCCACCGCGAAATCGAAATCGCCCGCCCCGGCGCCGGAAGCGCCGGGGTGGGCATCGATCGGAGAGGGGGACTGGCTTCGCATCGTCGGCCTCAACGGGTTCTCTTCAGGGCCAACGTAGCAGAGAATTTCAGAGGGGGATGCTCGGCTTACGGCCTTTGCGGTGTTTGCTCGGATTTCTTTGTGGGGGGATGAGAAATCATACCGCTCGGCGGCGATTCATCGGTGGAGAAAATAGTGGAGGATCCCAATCCGGAATTCAGGCGGCGGGAGAAAAAGTACCGCCGTGCGGTACTTTTACAAAATCAAGAATTCAACAATACTCGGTATTTAGGAAATCCCGGTCAGAAGAAACTGGCGCGCGGCGGTAGTTTTTGAAGAAATCGGGGTGGAATCACTTCAACAAGTCATGCCCCTGTTTCGTTTCCAGGGAGCGTCCCAGCAGTTGCAGTCTTTCGACTTTTCCAGGGAATCCCTGTGTGTCGTGTACACCGGCCATCGTCTTCCCGACAAATCCGAGCGAACCTTGTGTGACCATTGCGAACACGATAGATCGTTCGGAAATGCCAGCCAGATAATAAAACTGAGGAAACTGCGTGGTGTAGATTTTCCCTTGATTCTGTTCATATCGCCCAGGGAACCAGCCCACATCCAATCCATCAAAGACGGGCTCAAAAGCCAGGGAATAATTATTTCCAATTGCGGCCGGGGGCAGCTTCTCTTTGAGATCGAGCTGAATCTCTTTCAATTTGTGATCTGCGCCAAAGCCGAGCTTCACGGAGTCGAATCCCGGAATTTTCTTCCATTCCAAATATAATAACTTCATGCCCTTTTCGAATTTTCCTCTGAGAGCGAAGGCGTAGAACTTTGACTCCTTCTCTTTGTCAGGACTTCCAAGAGTCTGCTTCGCATCCTCAATCGTAGATTCATCCAGAACCAGCCCCCGCCAGCGATCGGGGTAAGGACGAGAAGGATCTTCACCGTTGATAATTGAAGCAAACAACAACATCAAGACGAGAATTCTGACTGTATGGACGAGCATGGGTTTCATGGAAAAACTCCTTCATGGAACTTTTCTTGCTGCCCAGACAACGCGGCCAATGATGGCCAGCTCGGCCAGGGGCGCATCCCAATCCGGGTATGACCGGTTATCGCTCACGACGATTGCTCGATCCCCTGCCTTGCGCATCCTTTTGACGAATCCCTCGTCCTCATAGCGGAAGACGAATATCTTTTCGTTCTTGATCTGTGTCTGGGCCTGATCGATGAGTATCGTCCCCCCATCGGCGATGGTGGGTTCCATTGAATCTCCGGCAACCCTGACCAGCACCAGCTTGGAGCTGTGCAGTCCCTCGTGTGCCAACCAGTCCCTCCGGAACGCCAGGGTGGTAACCACGTTCTCCCGGGAGATCTCCGCCCCTCCGCCAGCGGCCACATCGAGTTCATATAAGGGAAGGGATAGGAACTCGGAAAGATCTGGCTCCAGACATCCCGCTTGAGTATCACGGACGGACAGGGAGACGATGCCGGTCTCCTCGATTCGGTCATCTGCTGAAAGAACCCAATTCAAATCTGCTCCATAGATACGCTTAAGAGAGGAGAGGATTTCTCCTCCAGGCATTTTTTTTCCCTGTTCAACTTCACTGACAAATCCCGCAGAAGTGTTCAGCGACTGAGCAAAAGCCTTTTGTGTCAGTCCAAGCCGAATCCGAATCTGTTTAATTCTTTCTCCGACCATAGTTGCTAAAGAGAACTTTTTCTCTTGACAACCTCTCTTTAGAGAATTATTCTCATAGGTGATAAGTATTACCGCCCCGATATTACCACGGCGTGAGGTGCCCGCCAATGACGAACTTGAACAAAAAATCGGCAGCCTTCATGTCTAGCCAACGAAGTCTACTAGACCTCATCGAGGAGAGGGAGATGGTTCAGAACTTCGACATCGCCACGGCCGTGCGGCAGACGGTGTCCGAGGCCATCCGGGAAAGCGGATTGTCCCGCTACGATGTAGCATCCCGGATGTCCGAGTATTTGGGGAGGGAGATCACCAAGGCGCAGCTCGATTCATTCAGCGCCGAGAGCAAGGATGGCCACCGTTTTCCCCTCGAATACGTCCCCGCCTTCTGCCATGCCACGCGCAATTACGACCTGGTCCAGCTCACCGCCGGCGCCCTGCGCATCGAGTTGTTCCTCCCGGATGACGCCGAAGAGGCTCGAATTCTGATGGCAGAGCTGGAGCTGAACCGGAAGGTCAAGCAACTGGCCGAGATGAAAAAACAGATCGCCCAGCGCCGGAGGCTCCAGTGAAGCAGGCCACCCGGATCATGATCAGATTGCTTACCCTCGGAATCACCCAAACGGTTCTCGCACGAGAGCTCGGGGTCACCCAGGGGATGATTTCGATGGTCATCCGCGGCGAGCGGATCAGCCACCGGATCATGCACCACATCGCCAAGCGCCTGGGTTGCCCGGTGCGGGAGTTGTTCGGTGACGAGTACGAGCGCCGGAGCAGAGATCGGCGAAAGAGCGAACGCCGGAAGAAGACTCGGAGGGCGTCATGAACAAGGAAATTGAGCGGGATGCCTGTCTCAACTGCAAGCTGTCGGACTGCAAGCCGCGCAGCACTCGCTGCGCACTCCGCCAGGAAAAAGCCAAAGAAAACAATCCCACCCCCGCGCCGCTTGCCGCGACGGCGGCCGATCCTTTGGAGAACAGAAAGACACGCACTCGTGGCGGCGCCCATTACGAAGGGAAGATCGATCGGGACCTGGTGCTCCAGCACCTGGAGGCGATCCGGACCCTGGCGCGCAGACGCCGCAACGGGGCGATCTGTATCAGCCTGCCGGATCGGGGAAAGTTCGCTGCGATGGGACTCCTCGGCACTCCGCAACCTGCCGGCAAGATCTGGTGGCTGCAGATCAAGAGCCGGTGGCTGGCCGAGCAGCTCGGCAACGTGACACCGGCTAGGATCCGGAGGGGTTCGGAACCAGCCGGCCAGGGGGACGGACCCACGCTCCCAGCCTGGAGCCTGGCCGCCGAGCTGCTCCGGTTCGTCGACAAGACAGGCCTCGACCGGAAGCGCCAGGTGCACGCGTTGCGGCTGGCCGCGGCGGCGATCGAGACGGAGATCGGGGACTGAACCACAGGAGGGTGTCCTGATGAATATTCGGCAGATTTTCAGAAAATCAGTTCCGTGCGCTCATCCGGATGAATCCAGGATGACTATCGAAAGAACCCATTGGGGAATGGTGGTGATCGCCCTAGCCGTGATCGCCGCCGCCGTCTATCTGACTGCTACCACCGGAAATGGCCGCTGGATGTGGTTGATCGCTCTGGTTGTTCTGGACCCCCCCACCCTGCGAAGCGAGCTGACCGAAAAACGTCCCCAGGACTTCCAGTGTTTGCCTGTCGGCGTCGATAAGGGACTCCAGAAGCACAAGCATCCGCCAGAAATAATAAAGAATCGGGGCGGCCAGGAGGCCGAAGAAGCCGAGCGAGACGGAAAAGACATTCCACCGGGTGAGCGGGCCTGAATCGATGGCAAACAGAACTAACTTCAAAAGGGAAAGACCGGCCACCATTTCGAGCAGGAAGCGGATGGTCGATGATTCCTTCCGTTTCTTACTGATGGGATCCGTTTCAGGAGTTGTCTTCCTCGCTTTCTGCAAAGCAGCCCCGATCTTTTTCAAAAGAGCGATTCGTTTGTTTAGGTGTTCGATCCACCCGACCAATCCCAGGAGCGCCAGCGACGTCAGCAAGGCAAGCCACAAGGGGAGAAGGATCGCGAATACAGCGAAGAAGAACAACACCCCCAGGATTGTCATTGCGCTCACCGTTTCCAGAGATCGATTAACTGGATCCGTGAGTACTTTTAGCAAAACAACCCAGAATCCCTCGATCTGCTTGTCTTCCTTTTCAGACATGGCGCCCTCCGCTGGGAATGAGATTGATAGTGCATTCCCATTCTACCACGCGGGGGCGCCGTGTCTTCCTCCCGCTGGGAGGGCCGCATGAGAAGCACCGCCCTCAAGGGATTCAATCTGCTGCCCCTCTTCATCCGGAGCGAATCCTGGACGCGCGAAGGCGTTGCCGCCGAAACGCAGATGTCGGCCAACGCAGCCTATGATTTCCTCAAGACGATGGTCGCTGCCGGCATCCTCGAGGAGTTCGATGGGGAGGGGCGGGAGCACCGCTTCCGTCTGTCCGATTCCTTCAAGGATCTGCTGCGGGGAATGCTGGGCCAGGCGCGGCGGCACGATGTCGAGGCGCTGATCACAGCCCGGACGCAGGAGGCGGAGCGGGGCCTGCGGGTGCAGATGGAGCACCTGGTCAACGAGCTGCGGGAGGTCGTGAAATGACGATCCGCCGTTTCCGGGTCCAGTACAACAGCCGGCTAGACCGGTTCCGGGTGCAATGGATCCCGGTCTGGTTCCCGGCCTGGTGGCCGGTGTGGGTGACGCCCCAGGTGCAGGCCGAAGACGGATCCCGTCACGACCTGATGTTCGACAGCGGCGCCGACGTCGACCGCTACATCGTCGAGCAGATCCGGACGGAAGGATCGAACCCGCGCTGGCGCGAGGCGGCTCGGGACGACCGCGGCCGCTGGCTACGCCTGGGGCCGGTGGGCGCAATCTCCGCCCGCCGCCTTTCCTTTATTCAGAAACTCAAATCCCTTCTCGAGAGGAATCATCATGGATCCCATTAAGCACAAGAACGACCAGTTCGAGCAGAGTCTGGCAGTGGCCGACGACTCCCCCGCGCGCGCGCCGGTGCTGGATCCGGCGATCCCCAACGGCATGTCGATGGAAGCGGCCAAGGCCCTGGCCAAGATTCCGCCCGAACTGCGGCGAACCATCTACAGCGCCGGCCAAGAGATGGGGCGTTTCGAGGGACTCAACCTTGCCCGTCAGGTCCTCACCGTCGAAATGATCTCCAAGCTTTACGACATCAAGAGATCAAAGAGCTATCGCGTCTCCGGCATTGTGAATTGGGAGGTTTTCTGCGAGCAAGTGCTGCATTGCAATCACGAGGTGATCGATGAGCAGCTCGCCTACTTCAAGAAGTTCGGTCCGGATTTCCTGGCCGCCGCCAAGCAGATCAGCCTCTCGCGCCGGGTATTGCGCGATCTCAAAGCGCTACCCGACTCCGAACTGCGCGATGTGGTGCAGGGCAATGCCATCCGAATCGACGGCGAAGAGATCCCCCTGGACTACGCCCATGCCGACGAGGTCAACGAGGCGCTGGAAAGCGCCATCGCGAAATACCGCGCCGAGGCCCAGGCCGAGAGATCCCGCGCCGACGTGGCCGCCAGGAAGATCGTCGACCAGGCCACCGTTCTGGAGAAGAAGGGGAAGGAGCTCGAGAAACTCAAGACGAAGGTCCGGGAGCTCGAGGACAAGGAATACGTCCAGGATTTCGAGCGGCGGATCATGGACCTGTTCGTGCGGGCCTCGACCGAGATCCGCGAGATGGCCGACCTGTCCCTGCAGATCGAGGATCCGGCGGTCAAGGAGAGGATCTTCCACATGGTGATCACCGGCTTGGACGGCTCCCTGAACTTCCTCCAAAACACCGTCACCCAGGAATTCGAACTGCCGGCCAGCCAGGGGGAATGAGATGCGTCTGGGCAGACCCGTCCAGGAGAAGATCCTGGCCGACATCGCCAAGCTGGAGGGCGCCGGCAGCAAGCGGCCGACCGTTCTGACTATCGCCGAGCGCCACGGGGTGAGCGAGCGCCAGGTCTACCGGCTGTGGCAGCGGCACGAGCCCAGCCGGCGGCGGGTCCGACCCGGCTCCGGCCTGGATCCAGACGCCCTGGCCCAGGTGCTGACGCTGCAAGCCCACCTGGACCTGGCCACGGATCACGCCCGGGAGATCGTGGAAAACCACCGGGGAGAGGAACTGCCATCCGGCGCCACCATCAACCGGCTGCGCCGGCAGGAATTCCAGCTCTCCCGCAAGAAGCTCCGCCGGATGATCCGGCCCTCCGGCCAGGTCAAGTCGCTGGACTGCGTCCGGCTGCGGGCCAAGAAAAGCAACCAGGTCTGGCAGCTCGACTTCACCCGGGCCGAGCAATACTACATCGACGAAGCCGGGGCGGTCGGGGTGCTCAGCCCGCTGACCCATTCCAAGAACAAGGATGGCAAGCCGGTCCGGCCGTTGTGGCTCTACTCGGTCACCGACGATCACAGCGGCGCGTCGTTTGGCTGGTTCTACGACGCTCTCAACGGCGTCAACGTGATCGACTTCCTGGTCAAGGCCATGATCCAGAAGACCGCCCACCACCTGGCCAACCAGGTCGGGGCGCCCCCCTGGCTGGTCAACGACTGCATTGCCGCCACGCCCAGCGAGGACCGGCTGGAGTGGTTCTGCCCGGAGCGGTTCCCGTTCTGCGGCGTGCCGGAGATGATCCTCACCGACAACGACGCGGTGTTCAAGAGCGAGAAGACCGTGGTCAAGTCCGCCATCGAGCGGCGGCTGCAGGTGCAGTTCGTTCACCATGTGGCCGGCCACTCCAACGTCAAGGGCAAGGTTGAATCTCGCTTCTGGGTCCTGGCCGAGTTCCAGAAGGTGACCAAGGCCGGCAAGTTCCGCAACCTGTTCGAGGCCAACGCGGCGCTGATGGATTTCCAGATCCGGATGAACCAACGCAGGAATGCATTCGTGACCTGGCTGGGCGGCCTCAACGGGAACTTCCGGGTGCTGGACCAGGAAGAGCTGGTCCACCGGATCTACCTCGACGAGATCGAGGCCGTCATCGACAACGAGTGCGCCATCTCCTACCACGGCCGGCGGATCCACCTGCCGCGGGAGGACTTCATCCGCCACCGGGTGGGGGACCGCTGCCGCTTCTACGTCCCGGTCCGCTACCAGGCGGGGGACGAGGTGGCGATCTTGATCGACGACACCGAGCGCTGGCTCATGCCGATCGAGCCGATTGTCCTGGACACCGGCAAGCAGTTCCGGGCCCTGCCCGACACGGCCAATCAGCGCCGGGTCAAGGAAATGCTGGCCTCGGACATCTCCCACATCCAAATGACCGGCTTCTACCACGACCGGCCGGAGAATCGGCAGGAGTACGAGCTGCCCCTGGGCGAGAGCTACCGCCCGGAAACCCTGCAGCCGGTCAAGGGCGCGCCGCGCTCGTTGCTTTACGCCGTGGGGAGGTTCCAGCAGGAAGGGATGTTCTCCCGGCCCGTCAAGGAGCAGGAGAAGACCTGGCTCAAGACGGCCCTGTTTGTCCATCGGGAAGAGGTTTTCGACGCCGAGCTGGAGGATTTCATCCGCTCGGTGAAACGGGGCGAGCTCAACGTGGGCGACAACGTGGCAGTGTTTGCGGGTGAGAAATAACGGCCGGGCGGCTGGATCCGGCCGAACAAGGAGGTATCGATGCTCACTATCGTGGAGGTCTTGAAGCGGCGCCGGATCAGCATCCGGCAACTGGCCAAGGCGGTCGGCTACTCGCCGGCGTCGGTGTGCCAGATCATCAACGGCAAGTACGCGGGGAAGGACGGCCGGCTCAACGCGGCGATCGATCAGGCCCTGACCGTCCTGGGCGTGCCGGCGGATGAAATGGAACGGCTCTGGGACGTCGTGCCCGACGCCCCGGAGCCGGGTCGAGTGATGGATTTCGAGTCACTGAAATCTCATACCCAGGAGGAAGCTAGCATGTTGAACGGATTGAGTCAAGAAGTGTTGGGCCATTTCGGCCTGTTCCGGGATCCGTTTTCCCACCCGGAGTCGAGGGACGAGGTGGTTCGCACCCACAATTTGAAGATGGCCGAATCGGCGATCGTCGACGCGGCCGAGAAGCACCAGTTCATGGCCCTGATCGGGGAAACCGGCAGCGGCAAGACCACCGCCCGCGACTCGGCCCTGGATCGCCTGGTCAAGAAGGGCACGGTTCACATCATCTACATCGAGCCGATCATCGCGTACCGGCTCAACGCGCCGATGATCTGCACCACGATCCTGCGCGAGCTCAACGAGCCGGTCCCGTCGGAGATGGTCCAGCGCACGGCGACCATGCGCCGGGTGCTGAAGGTGATCATGGAGCGCGGCGAAAACGTGCTCCTGGTCATCGAGGAGGCCCACCTGCTGCACCCGTCGACGCTGCGCAGCCTGAAGCACCTGTACGAGATCCAGAGCGGCTTCACCAAATTGATCGGGATCCTGCTCATCGGCCAGCCCCCGTTGGACGGGAAATTCACCGGGACGGATCTGGAAGAGGTCTCCACCCGGTGCCGGCGGGTGCGTCTCGTGGACATGAGCCTGGCTGAGATCGGGGAGTACCTGGACTGCCGGTTGCGGTCGGTCCGGGGCGACGGCTCGGCTACCCAGGTGTTCGCTCCGGACGCGGTGTCCTATATCGCCGCCCGGGCCAAGGTGCCGCAGAAAATCAACAACGCCGCGCGCGAGCTGCTCACCAAGGCCTACGACCTGGGCAGCAAGGTCATCAACCGCGAAGTGCTCTCGGCGTAGGGCGAAGGAGACGACATGGCACGGAAAACGATCGAGACGATGAGCGCGAAGCCGAAGATCACCAACTTCGGCAACCACCTGCTCGTCGATCTCAACGAGTTCAAGGACAAGGGCTTCTCGGTCGACCACGTCCAGTGGGGCGCGGCCGACGGGACCCTCATCGTCACGTTCCGCTTCGAGGGACTCCCGGCCAACGGGATCCACCTCGAGGCGAAGGAGGAAACATGTCCGGAATCATGAGCAGACTGGCCCGGACGTTCGGCCGCCCGGTCGACGTCCATTTTGAGGAAGCCCCCCACGCCCCGCTGCGGGGCAGCCTGGCCGGACTGGACTGGTCTCCGATGTCGGATGGGAAGCTTTCCAGTCACGAGCTGACCATCGTCACGTCGCAGATTGAGGATATCCAGAGCAAGGCGGACAAGCTTCGCGAAATGGTCGACCACGGCCCCGGCCGCCACGACCGGCAGCTCAATTTCCTGTCCGAGCTGCTGCTGGACGATCTGAAGCAGTTGAAGGACCGGATCGCGCGCATGTACGGCCAGGTCCCGGATCACGGCCGGCCGCTGGATAACGTGGACGAGAGAGAAATCGAACAGAGGAGGTAGACGGGAGATGAACAAGACGTTTGAACTGAATGTGTTAAAGATGCGCCGATACTGTTTCTTCCCAGACGAGCCCGTATCGGCAAATGGGCCCCTGGTCAACGTTGTCGAAGCGACTCCGATCGATGGCCCGTTCATGGAAGGGAGCCCGCCGCACTTCAATCTGGAGGCGTGGGAAAATGCGCATTTCTGGTTTCTGTTCACCGACCGGAAATCGTTCCGGGCGGCCTGGCGCGACGCCCGGGTCCATTTGCGGAAAATGGGATTCGAGCAGGTCCGGACTGGCGACATGATCGGAGAGTTGGGACAGAGCGCAATTTGAATAGAAAGAAAGGAGGATCTATGACGAATCTGACCGAAATTGAAAAGCTGGCCGGCGACTACGCCGCGTCCAGCCGGGCGCTCGCTGCCCAGGTGCAGAAGTTCCAGGACCAGGTCGAGAAGATCAAGCGGGAGTTCCTGGCGAAGGTCCGGCCGGCGGCCGAACAGACGGCCCAGGACCGGGCGCTCCTGTCGGCGGCGATCCAGCAGAATCCGGGGCTGTTCGTCCGGCCTCGGACATTCGTCCTGCACGGCATCAAGCTCGGCCTGCAAAAGCAGAAAGGCGAGCTGACGATCGCCGACGAGGCGACCACCATCCGGCTGATCCGGCGGTTGTTCCCCGAGGAGGCGGAGACCCTGGTCCAGGTCAAGGAGTCCGTGATCAAGAGCGCCCTGAACAATCTCCCAGTGGGCGATCTGAAGAAGATCGGCGTGACGATCGGCCACGACACTGACGCCGTGCTGATCAAGAGCACGGTGGGCGACGTCGAGAAGTTCGTCAGCAAGCTGATCGCGGACGCGGCGGACAAGCACGAAGACGTGCTGGTGGGCGAGTAGCCGAAATCCCCCGCGCCGGCGGGGGATCCTCCCGGGGCGCCCATCCGGGAGCTGATGAGGCGGGGCGCGGAGATGGACGATGGCAACGGGGTCTCTCCTATTTTCGAGGCAAGCGATCGCACGGCAATTGCCGGCTTGGAGACGGACGCCGTCTCCATCCTTATTCACCGATCTACCAAGGAGACCCGAAGCCATGAGACCCGTCATCTGTTGGCCCGGGGGGAAGCGCTTGCTGGCCAAGCGGATCATCCCCCTGATCGCTCCCCACCATTGCTACGTCGAACCCTTCGGCGGCAGCCTGGCTGTCCTGCTGGAGAAGCCGCCGTCCAAGGCGGAAGTCATCAACGATCTGAATGGCGAGTTGATTTCCTTTTATCGGTGCGTGCGGTTTCATATCGACGAACTCATCCATGAACTCGAGCTGGTCCTCAACTCCCGCAAGGAATTCTATGACTTCATCCGGCAACCGGGCCTGACCGACATCCAGCGCGCGGCCCGGTGGTTCATCCGGAACAAGATGAGCTTCGGCGGTATGTGCGACCACTTCGGCACGTCGCGCACCGGCGGCGGCGCCAGCCAGAGCAGCCGGCTGAATCGAATCGAGGGGCTGCGGGAGCTGAATCTGCGGCTCAACTCGGTCTGCATCGAGAATCTGGACTGGCGGGAGATCTTCGATCGCTACGACGCGCCAACGACCTTCTTCTACGTCGATCCGCCCTACATCGAGGGCCACCAGTACGAGGTGGGGCGGTGGCGGGAACCGGACCACCGGGAGCTCTGCCGGCGCCTGGGCAAGCTGAAGGGACAGTGGGTGCTGAGCTATGACGACCAGCCCCTGGTCCGGGACCTGTACCAGGGGCACATCCTGATCGAGATCACACGGCCCAGGGGGATCGGAAACAACCATCCGAACATGCGGAAAGACTTCCATGAGCTGTTGATCCTCCCGCCGTCCAGACGGAAAGACCTGGTTGTGTGTGGATTGCCTGATTCGACCGATCGTTGAGTCGGCGGCCGGGCCCGGCCACGGGCCCGGCCCCTGGTTGAATGATTCGCCTCACGAAGGAGCTCAATATGGCGGCGAAAGCGACACCGGCGGAAAGACTCGAGGCCGTTGTCACCGGTCAGGACGTCCTGGCGTACCAGCCCGACTCTTGTCCGGAATGCATGAAAATCGTCTACGTGCCCCGGATGATTGAGATCCCGCGGATTGCGGATTGGAAACCGGTGGAACGCACCGCGTGCCCGCACTGCGGGTTGGAAATCGTCCTGGTGAAGATCACCACTCCGCGGCTGATCCTCATGGGCGCGGATGAGGCTGCCGGCCTGTAGTTGGTTTTAAATCTCGGGACGTGGCGAGCTGCTCCGTCCCGACGGATGGAATCATGGCCAGAGGATTATTCGACAGCATCTACACCGCGGGCGCCCACCAGTGGGACCTGCGCTTCCCCCTCGACCCGGAGGAGGAGCGGGTGTTTGCAATGCTGCGGGTGTCCCTGGGCAAAGAGAATGCCGTCACCCGGGACGCCCTGACCCGATGGACTCGGCGCAGCGACCGGGAGAACCGGATCGTGATCGAGCGTCTGCGCAAGAATCACCGCCTGCCGATCGGCGCCCTGGCGGAAGCGCCTGGCGGATACTACCTGTGCATCCGCCCGGAGGAGTTTACAGAAAACGCCCGGCGGGAGTACAAGCGTAACCGTTCGGGGATGCGGAACCTGGCGGTGTTTTCCAAGTCGGAGCAGCTCGAGCGGCTGCTGGGCCAGCTCGACCTGGAGCTGGGCGGGGAGGGGGAAGCGGACTCGAATCGCAAGGAAGGAGCGACACCATGAGCGAACCGATGGATCCGAAGATGCAGGCGTTGATCCGGAGCAACCGCGCCCAGCTCGAGTCCGCTTTCCGGCGCGAGGGGATTTCCAACCAGGAGAAGTCGGCCGAGGAGCTGATCCAGCCGGGCGAGCTGATCAAGATCAAGGGCCGGGTGTTCAAGGTGAAATCCGCCAACCCGCGGGAAGTCCGCTTACGGATCCTGTCGATGGGGAGGTAAACAGAAATGGAGACGGGCAATTACGGTATTGTGGTTGGATTTCCGGGATTTCCCGAATGCAGCTGCGACAAATTCGAGAGAAACACGGAGGAGTTAATCCGTGCCATCAATATCGCCGAGGGAGAAGGCTGCACATTCGACTTCGACCCGATCCTGTATTGTCCCTGGTGCGGAGAGAAATTGAAATTTAAGAGCCCCTTACAGCCCACCCAGGAGACGGAAGATGGAGAATAATTTGGTACAGACGCTGCCGCAAAAATATTTGAAAACCATCTGGGCCCTGGGCCGGCAGTGCCGACTCGCGGAGGAACAGCTCCGGGACGTGGTGGAGGCGGAGAGCCGCCAGCGATCGCTGCGCGCCCTCAAGGTCGGCCAAGCCCTGGCCGTGATCGACCGGTTGAAGAAGCTGTCGAAGGTCCAGGATCCGGGAGCGCCGCGATCCCGGCGGCACGAATATCCGGAGACACGCCGGCCGCGTCGGGATCGCCAGGTGGTGGCCCTGGTCAGCGACGAGCAACGCCGGATGATCGACTGGCTGCTGCGGGAACGGCTGGACCTGGGCGGCAAGGATCCGAACATTTACCTGGCGACCATGTGCGGCCGGATGTTTCACCGGCCCTTCCCGCGGACAGCCCGGGAGGCCGGCCTAGTGATCGGCAACCTGCGCAAGGAGGCCGAGCGCCAGGTGGCGGCCGGCAGGATCCCGGAGTTCGTCGAATATGGAGGGGATCATGTTCTACGGTAAGACGTACCTCTACCCGACGCCGAACGCCGGCGACCGCACGATCGGCGTCACTCGGGGATTGGGTGATAACATCTGGATCGTCGCGTACATTTCGCCCGTCACCGGAGGCAGGCATCGGATCAAGTCGCCCCACCTCCGGCCGGATTCTGATCCGGTCAGGCTTCAGCGGGCCCTCGAGCGGTTCGCCGCGGATCACAATCTGCGCTGCGACGGTGGCTTCTGATGGACGCGAGCAGACCGAAACCGCCTGTATCGGTGAGGATTCATCGGTGGGGTCCCTGCTACCGGGTGATGGTGCTGACCGCCGAAAAGGTGGACGACATCGAGATCTGCCTCAGCGCCAAGCCCGAGCCGGACGAGTCCAGGATCCGCGGCGATCGCGCCGGGATCTTCGTGATTCCGACTCCGCTTCGACTTTTCATCTTCGGCAGGACGGTCCTGGGTGGGGAGAAATCCGAGTGGATCCGCGGGGAACGGATGCCCCGATTGCAATGATGGAGGGAAGAATGGTCATGGTCAGAGACAAGTCAGCCGACTATTGGAAGGTGACCCTGTCCACCGCTCAGGCGGCGAAGATCCTCTCGGTCCACCCATCCACCGTCATCCGCTACATCGAGACGGGCGAGCTGCCGGCTCGGCGGATCGGATCCCGCGGCCACTGGCGTATTCCCCGCCAGGCGATCCTTGATCGTAACCGCTGTGCGGATTGCATTGATTGCGGCCGTTGCCGGCAATAGTCATCCAGCCATCTGCTCCTCTCACGCCTTGGGATATCCCCTGAATACCTACCTGATCAGAGCCCGCTCCGGCGGGCTCCTCGCCTATTGTCCTATGTGCTATAATTTGAATCAGATTAATCAAAGTCGCAGAAAAGATGGAGAGTCATCAATGGAACAGCCAAGTCGCATTCCTTATAAAAAATACTTTCTATTTCCAACGCCCGGTCATATCAAATCATCCCCTGATGGCAGCCCCGAATGCTGGACGATAGGAGTACAGATTTTCAGTGCTGACTCGATCAAGAGCCAACGCTGTGTCGCAAACAACCACTTTTCTTCAGAGGCTGAGGCGGCCCAAGCAAGCATAGAGTACGGGAGAAGCATCATCGATGGTAGAGTCCCAAATTGCCCCCTAAATATTGATCTTCTCTGAACGGTAAAAGGTCATGGCGGATAAATCCAAAATTGAGTGGACAGAGGCTACTTGGAATCCAGTCCGCGGGTGTTCGCGGATCAGCTTGGGATGCCGGCATTGCTATGCCGAAACATTCGCCGAGCGATGGCGAGGCATCCCTGGACATCCTTATGAATCCGGCTTTGACATCCGCCTAGTCCCGGAACTTCTCGAGCTGCCCCTGCGGTGGAGGGCGCCACGGCGCGTTTTCGTCAACAGCATGTCGGACTTGTTCCACGAGGAAGTTCCCGATGATTACATCCAGGCGGTCTTCCAGATTATGAATCAGGCCCGCCAGCACACATTCCAGGTGCTGACGAAACGATCCTACCGGCTCCGGGATCTCGCACCAAAACTCCACTGGTCAGAGAACATCTGGCAGGGAGTTACGATTGAACATCAGGTCTATACTGGTCGTGCGGATGACCTCCGCACCGTACCAGCCAGGGTTTTGTTCGTCTCATTCGAGCCCCTGCTGGGACCCGTCTCCCTCGATTTGTCCGGCATTGATTGGGCCATCGTCGGTGGGGAGAGCGGACCAGGCGCTCGGCCTATGGAGCCGGAATGGGTGAGGGGTATGCGTGACCAGTGTTTGAGCCAGGGTGTATTCCTGTTCTTCAAGCAATGGGGAGGGGTCCGGAAGAAAGCCACCGGCCGCATTCTGGACGGAAGGACCTGGGATCAATACCCACCATTGACCCCATCTCCGGCTCGGGGCTGATTGCATGAGCACAACCGAATGCTGCTCTGGCTGTGATGACAAGGATAAGAAATCATCTGAAGGATTGTGTACCTTATATAAAGGAGCGGACGGCCTAAGTCTCCGGTGCGATCATCCCTGGGCCCAGGAAAAACATCGAATCATCCAAAGTTACAGTGTGATTTTTACTCGAGGCATGAAAAATAAATGGAAGAATTTGGTTTATATCGATCTTTTTGCCGGGCCTGGTAAATCAAGAATCCCACCAAATCTTGAAGTCGACGGGTCTCCGATGATCGCGGCGGCTCAGAAATTCACCCACCTCTACTGTCTGGATCTCAGCGAGGAGTGCGTTAATGCTTTACATCTTCGTGGCCTTGACACCGATCCTGAGAAGAAATTCCTCGCCTACGCAGGGGATTGCAATCGTGAAGCTGGTTGGATTGCAGAACAAGTCGCTGGTCTTGGTCCAAGTACACTTGCTCTGGCGGTCATCGATCCACATGGCATTGAAATCAAGTATTCAACAATTCGCTTGCTGACTAAGAAAATCAGGCATATGGATCTTCTAATAACCTTCCCGTTGGGGATGAACATCCAACGTCAGTTCCGGCAACAACTAGAATCAGACGGTTCCGCCTTTGATGAATATTTTGGTTCCCCATCTTGGCGAAACATCGCAGAGCCCAGGTCGGATCTGCTCTATGATTTCTATATCAAGCAGATTCAGAATATTGGTTACATCTATACTGGGAGACCAGAAATGATAAAGAACCGTTCCAAGAACAAGATGCTGTACCTCATGGTCTTTTTCTCGAGAAGTAAAATGGGATTGCATTTTTGGAATGAGATAACGAAGAAGGACATCTTCGGGCAGAAGCGTCTATTCGGTTGAAGATCCACCTGAACCGGATGTCTAATCCTTGAATTAGCATCGGCACTCAGGAAGTATTTGAATGTCTATCCAGGCGGTCCCAGTGGGCAGTAATCGTCTCGGTGTACCCAAGCTTTTTCCTGTCTTTTTCGTCATCCCGGATGTCGGGATTTAGTACCCACTTGGCACCTATATTGTTCATACCCCTTTTTGAAATTATGCCAATTCACGGGCTACGTTATGACACCCCCCCTCAACACTGAACGGTGAACTTCGAACGCAGAACGGTGAACTAAATCCCCATCCTGTT
>CAYPNP010000034.1:0-37409 GCA_964412195.1 uncultured Acidobacteriota bacterium
CCCAGCCGGCGCCCGCGCGGACGGACCCCGAGCCGCAGCCGGCGCCCGCCCAGCCGGCCGCCCGGCAGCCCGAGCCGCAGCCGGCGCCCGCCCAGCCGGCGCCTGCGCGGACCGAACCGAAGCCGGAGCCGACGCCCGACATCGCCATGACGATGCCCTCCGCCGAACAGCGCGTCCAGGAAGGAGACACGGTCGCCCTGGACGCTGACGTCAAGCCGCCGCAGCTCGTCAAGCAGGTGCAGCCGCGCGTGCCGATCCAGGCGTCGCGCATGAACGTGAAGGGCCGGCTGGTCTGCCGGATCCTGATCTCCCACACCGGCGCCGTGGAACGGGTGCAGGTGGTATCGGCCGATTCGCCCCGCGTCAAGGAAATATACTCCGGCGTCGCAGAAGAAGCCCTGAGGCAGTGGCGATACACGCCGGCCGAGAAGGGCGGCGTGAAGGTCAAGGTGTGGAAGACCGTGACCCTGGGGTTCTAGGACAGGAAGGAACTCTTTCTTATTTTAATAGGGAGGTTGATGTGATGGAACTAACCAAAGAACAACGGAAGTTCTACGAAGAAACCCGGGAGATGGCGCGCAAGGAGATCGAGGACATCGAGCGCAAGATCGAGGAGGAACTGGCCCGGGTGAAGCAGCGCCTCATCGACCTGCAGAACGCCAAGAAGGCCGCCCGCCAGATCTACGACGGCGCCTGTTCCCGCCTCGGGGTCAAGAGCGACCTGGCCGAGTCCACGGTGGATATCGCCAAGGAGATGTCCTCGAAAGCCCTGGTGGATTGACCGGGACGGGGGCAATTCCAGCCGGCCGGAAAATCCGCCGCGCGGAGTGAGGAGTTTCCAGGGTGCATCCGCAAGACGGGTGCGCCCTGTTTTCTTTTGGGCCGTTCGGAGGGGTGAATGGCAAGAGAAGCGTCCCTGTACGAGAAGCGTCCCGGCGGCGGCGTCCGGTGCATGCTCTGCAACCATTACTGCGTGATCGGCGAAGGCCGCCGGGGAATCTGCGGCGTGCGGGAGTGCCGGGACGGACGCCTGCTGAGCCTGGTCTTCGACCGGGTGGTGAGCCTGGGCGTCGATCCGGTGGAGAAGAAGCCCCTGTTCCACTTCCTGCCGGGGACCCTCTCCCTGTCCCTGGCTACCGTCGGCTGCAACTTCCGCTGCGAGTTCTGCCAGAACTTTTCCATTTCCCAGCTGCCGCATGCCGGGGGACCCATCCCGGGCGATCCGATTACGCCGGAGGCACTGGCGGCCTTGGCGGTCTCCCGCGGTTGCCCCAGCATCTCCTACACCTACACCGAGCCGACGGTCTTTTACGAACTGACCCGGGAGACTGGCCTCTCGGCCCGGTCGAAGGGGCTGCGCAACATCTATGTCACCAACGGGTACATGAGCCGGGAAGCCATCCGCGAGATGCAGGATTTTCTGGACGCCGCCAACGTGGATCTGAAGAGCTTCTCGGACGATTTCTACCGCCACTTTTGCAGCGCGCGGCTGGAGCCCGTCCTGGACAGCATCCGGGCCCTGCACCAGGCCGGGGTATGGCTGGAAATTACGACTCTGGTGATCCCCGGCCGGAACAGCGATCCCAGGGAACTCCGCCAGATCGCCGAGTTCATCGCCTCGGTGGACCCCAACATCCCGTGGCACGTGTCGGCGTTCCACCCGGATTACCGGATGACCGACGCGCCGCGGACGTCCGCCGCCCTGCTGGAAAAGGCCTGCGCCCTGGGCGAGGCGGCCGGCCTGAGATACGTGTACGGCGGCAACATCCCCGGCCACCCCTCCGAGAGCACCCGTTGCCCGGCCTGCCGCCGGGTTCTGGTGGAGCGGACCGGCTTCCGGGTGGCCCGGAACGCGCTGCGCCGGCCGGAATGCCCCCACTGCCACGAGCCGGTCGCTTTCGTCCTGGAGTGAGTACCCCATTTCGGAGAAATCCCGCATGCCTGAATCCCGGATCAGCATGGTGCTGGGCACCGCCGGCCACATCGACCATGGCAAGACCACGCTTCTGCAGGCCCTGACCGGCGTCAACGCGGACCGGCTCAAGGAGGAGCAGGAGCGCGGCATCACCATCGACATCGGCTTCGCCCCGTGGGTGGATCCGCCCTACGCCATCGGTTTCGTCGACGTGCCGGGGCACGAGCGGTTCATCAAGAACATGCTCGCCGGCGCGGGCGGGATCGACGGCGTGCTGCTGGTGGTGGCCGCCGACGAGGGCGTGATGCCCCAGACCCGGGAGCATTTCGAGATCGTCAGCCTGCTGGGGATCCGGCACGGCGTCATCGCGCTCACCAAGTGCGACGCCGTGGAGCCGGAGTACGTCGAGTTGGTGGAGGACGACGTCCGCCGGCTGGTGGCAGGGTCTTTCCTGGCGTCGGCGGAGGTCGTGCGCACCAGCGCCGTCACCGGCCAGGGTCTCGGCGAGCTGAAGGCAGCCGTCCGGCGGCTGGCCGACCGGATGGTGGGCCGCGACGCCGCGGGCGTCCCCCGCCTCTTCGTCGACCGCGTCTTCGTCGTCCGCGGCTTCGGCGCCGTGGCCACCGGGACCACCCTGGGCGGGGTGTTCCGCCGCAACGACGGGGTTGCCGTCCTGCCGGCGGGCCGGCAGGCAAAGATCCGCTTCATCCAGGTCTACGGCCAGGAGCGCGAGGAGGCCCGGCCCGGCGAGCGCACTGCCATGAACTTGTCCGGCATAGAGCCCGCCGAGCTCGCCCGGGGCATGGTGGTGGCGCCTGCGGGCGAGTTCACGCCCAGCTCCATCTTCCATGCCGAGTTCCACCTGCTGAAATCCTTCGGCAAACCCCTCCGGGATCTCCTGCCGGCGCATATTTACCACGGCAGCGCCGAGCTGCTGGGCCGGATCCAGTTCCTGGAGGGAGACCGTCTGGAGCCGGGAACCACCGCCCTGGTGCAGGTCCGGCTCGAATCCCCCGCACTGGTCTGGCCGGGGGACCACTTCGTCGTGCGCCAGTACTCCCCGCTGGTCACCATGGGCGGCGGGCGGGTGCTGGAAAACCATGCGGCACGGTTCCGGAAAAAGGACGCGGGGGCGGTCGTGCTCCGCCTGCGCCGGGTGGCCCTGGCCGGGCCGGAAGAACTCGTCCTCGAGCGGCTGGCGGCCGAGCCCATGGGCGGCCTGCGCGAAGACGAGCTGGCGGACCGGACGGGCCTCTCCATGCAGCGCATCCGGCAGATCCTGGAGCCGGCCGCGGCACGGGGGGCGTCGCACCGTGTGGCTGCCGATCCCGGTGTCTGGATGTCCGACGCCGCCTGGCGCAACCTGGCGGCGCACGCGCTCCAACTGCTGGGAGGCTACTTCGCTGCCAATCCGTACTCGCCCGGCATGAAGAAAATGGAGCTCCGCAGCGCCCTCGCCGGGATTCGGGACGAGGAATTCGACTTCCTGGTCCAAATGCTGCAGGCGGAATCCCGGCTGATTCTCGCCGACGAACGGGTCACCCTGCCGGGACGAGCAAGCCATCTGGACGCGGCCGTGTCCGGGCAGGTCGACCAGGCGCTGAAGGCCCTCGAGCAAGGGGGTTTGGAGGGCCTGACCTGGACCGACCTGTCCGCCCGCCTCGTCCGCGGGGGCCGGCCGGACGCCTCCCTGAAGGACTACCTCATCCAGGGACGCCGCGTGGTCCGGATCGCCGAAGACTACTACCTGCACCCCCAAGTCCTGGAGCGCGCTGTCGCCGCCCTCCGCGAGAAGGTCGGGCGGCAGGCGCCGCTGGAAGTGGCCGTGTTCAAGGACCTGTTCGGCCTGACGCGGAAGCGGGCCATCCCGCTCCTCGAGTATCTGGATCGCCAGGGCGTCACCCGCCGTGTCGGCACCGGCCGCATCCTCTGCTGATTGCGCCTTTGCGGTGGAATTCCGGCGGGCGACATTGCGATTGACCGCGGACCGCCGGTGGGATAAGATGCATCCCGACTGGTTGGACTACGACCCGGAGGTTGCCCATGTTTGGTCTCGGTCCCACGGAACTGATCATCATCCTGGTGATCATCATCGTCCTGTTCGGCTGGAACCGGTTGCCTCAGATCGGCAAGGGCCTGGGGGAAGGGATCCGGAATTTCAAAAGCGCCATGAAGGACGAAGGCACGGAAAAGAAAGACGCGAACGACGCGAAGAAATAACTCTCCGGCTCTTGTATGGCCCAGTCCGGTAACATCAAAAGCCGCCCACTGGCCGAATTGCTTCAATCCTACTCGCTCTCGCGGAAGAGCGGAACCCTCCGGATACTGACCCACGAACACAGCTACCAGCTCTCCATTTTTAAGGGAGTCCTCGTGGCGGTGTCCACGTCCGAGCCCGCACGCAAGATCGGCCAGTACCTGATCTCACGCGGTTTCCTGGACGAGGCGAGCCTCCGGGACGCCCTCGAGGAGCAGGAGGTGCTGGGCAACCGGCGGCTGGGGGAGATCCTGGCCGCCCACGGTGTGCTCTCCCCTCAACAGATGGACCAAGCCCTCCGGCAGCGGGCGGAGGAAATTGTCGCCGACCTTTTCCTGCTGGAGGAAGGGGCCTACCATTTCGACGACCGCGCCGTTTTCCCCGAGGAGCTGGTCGAGCTGGACATCGACCTGGATTCCCTGGTCCTGGAAGGCCTCCGGCGAAAGGAGGAGTGGGCGCGCCTCCGCCGCATCCTGGGCGGAGACGGCATGCGGATCCGGGCCTGCCCCCGGGAGACCGCGGCGGGCCCGGACCGGCGGACGGCGTTTCAGGAGTGGCTTCTGGAACTGCTGGAGACGGATACGAGCATCGGGGAGGTGGTCATCCGCTCGCGGCGGTCCGCCTTCGAGGTCTATCTCGAGCTGCACCGGCTGCTGCAGGCCGGGCGGCTGGAGGTCGTGACCAGCCGGGCCAGCCGGCGGGCTTCTCCGGAAGTGCTGGACCTGAAGCAGTTCGAGGAGGCGGTCCGCGCCTTTGCCCGGGCGCGGGACTACATACGGGCCTGGCGGCATCTGCGCGGACTGCAGAGCCAGCTGGTTGATCCGCCGTGGCTGGGCGAGCTCCGCGCCTGGCTGGAAAAGGACGAGGCCGACTTCCTGGAGCAGCGTTACAGCGAACAGTCGGTGCCGACGCTGGCCGTGGACATGGCGCAGATCCGCCGCGAGGAACTGGATCCCAAGGAAGGCTTCCTGCTCAGCCGGCTGGGGGAGGGGATGAACCTGAAAACCCTATGCCAGGTGATGCCCCTGGCCAAGGTGGAAATCCTGCGCCTGCTCCACTCGCTGGAGCGACGGGGGATTGTCCGGACGCTCAGTGGGGCGTCACCTCGCCGAACTTGCTGATTCCCACCCACCGGTACCCCGAAGATCCCCAATAGGTGGTGTAGAACCGGATCTTGGGCGTGCGGGTTGTGGAATCCCACGGGTCGGCGCCGGGAGGCGTCGTCGGCGCGAGGATGGTGCCGTCCATGTAAAACACCAAAATCCGGCCGCTGCCGCTGGCGTAGGTGCCGAAATCCAGGCTGCTGACCGTGATATCCTCCGGGATCCGCATGGAGACGTATCCGACGAGGCCGGCGTTGGTGGCTTCCGTGCTGTCCAGGGGGCCGTAGTCCAAATCCCAGTTGGCGTCGAGGAAGACTTCCACCAGTCGGGGATCGGCCGTGGGGATGCGCATGACGTATTGCCGGTTGCCGGAGGAGGCCAGGTAGCGGGCGCGCTGCGTGGCGGTACCGAGGATCTGGGTGGCGTTGTTCAACCGGTACTCCGCCAGGGCCGACGTCATGATCGGTATCCCCACGACCAGGAGGATGCCGAGGATGACGGCCACCACGACTGCTTCCAGGGCCGAAAAACCAAGCCGGTTCATCTTCATGGCAGCTCCTTGGGCATTGTTTGCCAATATTATATCCTGACGGCAAAGGATTTTCCACATTTTCGCAAGACGCCTTCACGCCCGCTGGAAAGGGCAGTCATTCTGTGCCGGATTGGGACAGCAGGCGCTGGAAAAGGTCCAGGTAGGCGTCGGTCACCTTGTCCCAGGAGTAGAGTTCTTTGGCCCTCCGGGCGGCGGCGGCCCGCAGGGGCTCGCGCCGCTCGGGATGGTCTTCGATGTCCTGCCATCGGGCCACCGCTTCCTCGAGGGGCGAGGCCGGAAAATAAACGCCGGCGGGACCCAGGACCTCCCGGTTCTCGGGAGTATCCAGGCACAGCACCAGGTTGCCGGCGGCCATGTTCTCCACCAGCGCCGGGTGGGTGCCGCCGATCTCCGTGGCGTGGACGTAGGCGCAGGCATTGGATACCAGCTCCCGGTAGCCGTCGCCGTAGATGGCCCCGGGAAACCGGATGCGGGGATCGCGGGTTTCCTTCAGCCGGGCGATGTAGCTCCGACTGTACGGCGCGTCGCCCACCACCAGGAGGGGGCGTTGGGTCCGCAACCGTTCGTACATGGCGACCACCCGGTGGGCGTTATTTTCCGGTTCCAGCCGGCTGACGTAGAGATAATACTCGCCTGGGAGCACTCCGAGGCCGGCCAGGGTCTCTCCGGCCGGCCGGGGTGCCATCTCGCTGCCGTAGGGGATCATCACGGTTTCCCGTCCGTAGCGGCGCCGGAAATAGTCCTGGATCGTGGCGGCGTCGGTGACCACCGCCGTCGCGGCGAGGCCGGCGAGCCGCTCGGAGATCCGGTAATACCCGCGTCCCAGGAGATTCCATTTTTTCCGTTTGCGCTCCAGCCCGTCCACGTTCAGCACCACCGGCCGGCGGCGGAGGCGGGGCAGCCAGCAGAACGCCGCGTTGGCGGCGTTGCACACCAGCACCGCGTCGAAGGGGCGGAACAGGCTGTGCACGAGGGAGAGCAGGGAGTGGGACACGGTGTCAAGGTACTTGTGGCGGATGGCCGGCAGGACCACCAGCCGGACGCCGCGGAACGCGGACCCGTCGTGGCGGAAGTAGTGCCGCCGGCAGTAAACGGAGACGGTGTGGCCGCGCTGGACCAGGCGGGTGGACAGCTCCTGGGTGAAGGTCTCAAAGCCGCCGTAGTTGGCGGGGATGCCCCGCGTCCCGATGATGGCGAGGTTAAGCCTTCGCATCGCCGGACGGCTCCGGAGCGTGGTCTCGGGCGAGGTAGGCCCCTGCCACGAGGGCCAGGAACACGCTCAGCACCTCCGAGTCCCCGAAATTGAACTCGAAGAATCCGGCGACGCACAGGCTGGTCACCGCGGTCAGCGCCAGGGCGGGGAAAACCAGGTCCTCGGTTCGGCCGGAGGCCCGTAGGCGGATGAACCAGCGGGAGTGGTCCCAGACCACCCGCAGCATGAACCAGAGCCAGAAGAGCAGGGCCGGCACCCCCCGCTCGGCGGCGAGCTGGATCACGTTGTTGTGCAGGTGCTGGTAAAAGCAGGGCAGGATCTCGGGATTGGCGCCGTAATCGTAAACGGACTGCTCGATCATCCGGGGGCCGACGCCGAAGAGCGGCCGGTCCCGGACGATGCGCAGGCCGGTGTGGAGCATGTCGATGCGGGCAGCGTTGCCGGCCTCCGCCGTATCGAAGAAGTGGCGGAAGCGGTCCTGCACGAAATCGGGCGACACCAGAAAGATAGCCAGCGCCAGTACCGGCAACGGCAGGAGCCAGCGGGGCCGCAGGAGGGCCAGCGCCACCAGGATGCCGGCCGCCAGGCCGAGCCAGCTGCTGCGGGTCAGGGTCAGGACCAACGCCGCCCCGCAGAGGAGCATCAGCCCGACCAGCGGCCAGACCGGGCGGGAGCGCCTCACGCGGTCGCGCGTTAGGAAAATGGCCATGGCCCCCAGCAGGAGCATCATCTGCCCGGAGAAGGTCATGTGGTGGCCCATCAGGCCGTGGATGCGGAAGGCGGGCCCGTGGCTGGCGAAGAGCTGGCTGATGGCGAAAATGGCAGAGATTCCTGCAGCCGCGAAAGTCATCCAGAGGGTTGCGGTGAACTGGCCGGGCCGGTCCCAGAGCAGCAGGATCGCCGGCACGAGGGCGAACAGGAAGAGTTTTTTCAGGTTGATGAGGCTCAGGACCGGATCCCGCGACAGCAGCGCCGACAGGATCGACCAGGCGATGAACGCCAGAAGCGGGTAGAAGACGGCCGGCAAGCGAGGCCAGGGCGTCAGCCGCAGGCGGGGGCCCATCGCCATCGCCACGGCCAGCGTCAAAACCAGAAACAACTCGATGAAGGTGACGCTGATCGGCGCGGCCACGATGGTGGCGCACAACAACAGGACCGGCACGATCCGGCGGGGCTCTGCCGGAAAAACGGACTCCCGGAAGCCCTCGATCCAACCGTGTACCCGTCCCGCGTGCGGCATGGTGTTGCCGTCAGCTGAAGAATTTCCGCACTGCTCCGATGACTTCCCCGACCTCGGCCTCGGTGATCCCCTGGTAGAGGGGCAGGGAGATGACGCTCCGCGAACAGGCCAGCGAGGCTGGGAAATCCTCCGGAGCGTGGCCGAGGTACTGGTAGGCCGCCTGCATGTGCAGCGGGATCGGGTAGTGGATGGCGGTGCCGATCCCCTGCTGGTTCAGGAAGCTCTGCAACGCGTCGCGGCGGGCCGTCCGGACAGTGAAGAGGTGGTAGACGTGGGTCGCCCCCTCGGCCGGCCGAGGCAGGACGAGGTCGCCCACTCCGGACAGCTCCGCGAGGTACATTCCGGCCATCCTGTTCCGCTCCTGGTTCCAGGCTGGCAGGAGCTTGAGCTTCTCGTTGAGGATGCCCGCCTGGATGGCGTCCAGCCGGGCGTTGAAGCCTTCGAAGTCGTGCACGTACCGAACGCTCTGGCCGTGGCTGCGCAGGGCCTGGATCCGCTTGGCCAGGGCCTCGTCCTGGGTAGTCACGAAGCCGCCTTCACCGAAGGCGCCCATGTTCTTGGTCGGGTAGAAGCTGAAGGCGGCGCAGGTGCCGATGCTGCCGACCACCCGGTCGCCGAGGATGGCGCCGTGGGCCTGGCAAGCGTCTTCCAGCACCCAGAGCTTGTGCCGCCGGGCGGTTTCCATGATGGCGTCCATGGCGCACGGGTTGCCGTAGAGGTGCACCGGGATGATGCCGCGCGTCCGGGGCGTGATGTGCTTTTCCATCTGCCGGGGGTCGAGATTGTAAGTGTCGGGGTCGATGTCGGTGAAGATCGCCTTGCCGCCGTTCTGGGTGATGACCTCGGCCGTGGCGATGAAGGTGAAGGGGGAGGTGATGACCTCGTCGCCGGGTTCCAGGCCGCAGGCGGCGATCGCCAGGCGCAGGGCGTCGGTGCCGCTCTTGATGCTGATGCCGAAACGGGCACCGCAGAAACGGGCGAAGTTCTGCTCGAACTCCTCCACCCGCTTCCCGCCGATGAAGGCACTGTGCTCCAGGGCGTCGTGGAAGATGGCCACGGCCTGGTCGCGGACCTGGCGGTTCTGGCGGGTCAGGTCCAGGAAGGGTACTGCCATGAGGTATCTCCTATCATTACAATGAATTGAATCTCATCTCCAAGGTTCCGGCCGGTCAGCGGGACTCCGGTTCGGCCAGCGAGCGATACCACTCCACCGTCCGGCGCAGGCCCTCGGTCACGTCCACCCGGGGTTCGTAGCCGAGGCCCTCCCGGGCCCGGCCGATGTCGGCCAGCGAGTGCAGAACGTCGCCCGCGCGGGGCGGGTCGTGCCTCGGCGCGAGACGCGTCCCGAGGATCCCGTTGAGCAGGCCGACCAGCTCCCGAAGGTCGATCCGGCGGCCGCAGGCAATGTTGTACACCTGGCCGCAGGCTTGAGACGGCGCGGCGGCGGCCAGCAGGTTGGCCCGGACCACGTTGTCGACGTATGTGAAGTCCCGCGACTGGCTGCCGTCGCCGTAGATGATGGGCGCCTCCCCCCGCAGCATGCGGTGGATGAAGCTGGCGATCACGGCGGCGTACTGGGAGGTGGGGTCCTGACGCGGTCCGAAGATGTTGAAGTAACGCAGCGAGATGGTCTCCAGCCCGTAGACGCGGTGGAAGATCCGGGCATATTCCTCGCCGGCGTATTTGGTCAGGGCGTAAGGGGAAAGAGGCTGGGCCGGCATGGTTTCCACCTTCGGCAGGGTGGGGGTGTCGCCATAGGCCGAGGAGGAGGCGGCGTACACCACCCGCCGGACGCCGCAATCGCGCGCCGCCACCAGCACCGCCAGGGTGCCGTCGATGTTGTGCCGGTTGGAACGGAGCGGGTCTTCGATGGATTTCGGCACCGACGGGAGGGCGGCCTGGTGGAACACGGTGTCCGCCCCCGCAAAATGCCGGCGCAGCGAAGCCACGTCGGTCACGCAGCCTTCGATCACCTCCAGGCGACGGTCCTGCTCCGCGGGCAGCCCGGCCAGGTTTTCCCGGTGGCCGGTGCTGAAATTATCGATGACCCGCACGGAGTGCCCCGCGGCCAGCAAGCCGCGGACCAGATGGGAACCGATGAAGCCGGCGCCGCCGGTGACAATGTGAAGCGTCATGGGCCTTGCACCTCGAAAAGAAAGATATCTTATCAAAATCCCTCCCCTTGCGCCATCCCCAAGGAATTTATTTGAATTCGTTACAGTGCTGTGATACCCTCCCTCCTTTAATTTGCGTGAGGAGGTTTGGAAGTGGCCATCAACGGAGTTCACCTGTTCACCTCGGAATCCGTCACGGAAGGTCATCCCGACAAGATCGCCGACCAGATTTCCGATGGCGTTCTCGACGGCATCATGGCCCAGGACCCGTACGGCCGGGTCGCCTGCGAAACCCTCGTGACCACCGGCCTGGCGCTGGTGGCCGGCGAGATCACCACCGATTGCTACGTCGACATACCGGCCGTGGTCCGGGAGACCATCAAGAAGATCGGATATACCAAGGCCGAATACGGCTTCGACTACGAGACCTGCGCGGTGATCACCACCATCGACAAGCAGAGCCCCGACATCGCCATGGGCGTGGACACCGGCGGCGCCGGCGACCAGGGCCTGATGTTCGGCTTCGCCTGCAACGAGACCGAGGAGTGCATGCCCCTGACGATCCACCTGGCCCACCGGCTGACCCAGCGGCTGGCCGAGGCGCGGCGGAAGAACATCCTGACCTTCCTCCGCCCCGACGGCAAGAGCCAGGTCACGGTCAAATACAAGGAGACAATCCCGGTGGAGGTGACCGCCGTGGTGGTCAGCACCCAGCACCACCCCGAGGCGACCATCGAGGAGATCCGGGAAGGCGTGATCGAGCACATCGTCAAGCCGATCATCCCGGAGAACCTGCTGACCAAGCAGACCAAGTACTACATCAATCCCACCGGCCGGTTCGTGCGCGGCGGCCCGCACGCCGACTGCGGCCTGACGGGCCGGAAGATCATCGTGGACACGTACGGCGGCGTGGGCAGCCACGGCGGCGGCGCCTTCTCCGGCAAGGACCCGTCGAAGGTGGACCGCTCGGCCTCCTACATGGCCCGCTACATCGCCAAGAACGTGGTCGCCGCCAAGATCGCCGACCGGATGGAGATCCAGTTGGCCTACGCCATCGGCGTGGTCGACCCGGTCAGCGTGATGATCGACACCTTCGGCACCTGCAAGGTCCACGAGGACGAGCTGAAGAAGGCCATCCTGGAGATCTTCCCCCTGACGCCCCGCGGGATCATCGACCACCTCAACCTGCGCCGGCCCATCTACCGGCGGACGGCCGCCTACGGCCACTTCGGCCGCCAGGAGACCGGCTTCACCTGGGAGCTGACCGACAAGGTCGAGGAGCTGCGCGAGGCCCTGAAGCTGGGCAAAGCCTAAACCAATTGCGGATTGCGAATTGCGGATTGCGGATTGAACCCCGCAATCCGCTTTTCATTTCCGGCCATTTCGGATTGCGAATTGCGAATTGCGAATTGAAATCTGGAACCCTTCATCACAAAGACACAAAGGGCACAAAGACTATTCAAACGCAGATCCATGCTGATGACTTATGTTTCTTCATGATCAAACCCAATTCTGATCATCATACAGAATCATAATTTATCTGCGTTTATCTGCGTTGAATTGATCTTTGTGCTCTTTGTGTCTTTGTGGTGAGGATCCCGGCTTGTCAATTCGCAATTCGCAATTCGCAATTCTAAAATCGGATGGAGAGGCAGCTCAGCCCCCCGTCCATCTTCCGGAACTCGGAGACGTCCAGCGCCACCGTGTCGAAGCCGGCCCGTTCTACGGCGTTGCGCGTCAGGGGGAAGCCCTGCGCCATCAGCACCCGGTCGTTGACCCGGATGCAGTTGGCAGCATACGCTTCGCCAGCCGGCACGGCGATGATGTCGAACTTCCGGAAGGCGGGACACTTGATCAGCTCTCCCGTCAGCAGCAACCAGCCGCCGCCGAGATAGGCCACGCCGGTCTTCAGGTGGAGCATCCCCGACATCGGGACCATCGTGCCCCCGTAGCCCCAGTCCGCCAGGATCCGGATCAGCTGCCGGGCGCCGGCCTTGTTGGTCCGGGCGGACAGCCCGACGTAGAAATGGTCCTCCACCTGCAGTACGTCGCCGCCGTCCAGCGTGCCCGGCGACTGGATCCGCGCGACCGGCTCGCAGAGGGTCTTCAAGGCGGCGGCCACAGCCCGCGTCTCCCCGCGCCGCGGCACGGCGCCGGGCCGGGTGATGACGGCGCCGCGGGCGGTCACGACGGCCGCGTCCTCCACGAAGGTGGAGTCGGGGAAGCGGTCATCCGCCTCCAGCACGGTGACGTCCAGGCCGCGCCGCCGGAGTTCTTCCGCGTAGGCGGCGTGCTGCTCCAGCGCACGGATCAAATCGGGTTTCCCCAAACCGGCGGTGGTCAGGCCCTCGGCGAACGTGGA
Source organism: uncultured Acidobacteriota bacterium (assembly GCA_964412195.1). Lineage (GTDB taxonomy): Bacteria > Acidobacteriota > JAAYUB01 > JAAYUB01 > JAAYUB01 > CAYPNP01. Next base: position 12,758 of record CAYPNP010000034.1, read on the forward strand.
TCCGGGCTTGCGGACGATGGCACGGGTGAACATGGATAATCTCCTCTCAGGGATTGGCGACATTATAACAAGAGGCCCGACCGGTGCAATCGGACAAAGCAGTCAACCACGGATGAACACGGAAGAACACGGATACAAACCGGTGAATGGGTGAATCGGTGAATGGGGATGAAAGGCAGATCGCGGCGGTGTTGGATTTCACGCATTGGGGCGCGATCAACCAATCGATTTGATTGTTTTATCCGTGTCCATCCGTGTTTATCCGTGGTTAAGCCTTCCGTAGAATTCCCGCATGACGGCGATGTTCCGGTCCACCTCGACCAAGGGGTACCTCGGATAAGTAGGCAGGAGGACCAGCTCCCGGGCGGCGGCCCGGGCGTTGGGGCAGTCCCGGCGGAACTCGGCGAACTCCGGCAGGTCGGCGCAGTTGCGCAGGCACTGGGCGGCGAAGTCCCGCCGGCGCCGCAGGGCGAAGCGCAGCAGCGCCTCCCGCTCGCGGCACTGTACGGCGTAATACGAGTATGTTTGCGAGAGTCTCTCCGGCGGCGGGGGATGGACCAGCCCGTCAAGGCCGGCCAGCCCTTCGTGGTAGCGCCGGGCGCGGGCGATGCGGGCCTCGGCAGCGGCATCCACGCCGGGTATGTGCCGCAGGGTCAGCTCCGCCTGGGCGGGAGTCATCCGGCAGAGATAGGCCGGCGGCATGGCGTCGAGCCGCCGGGCGCCCGACTCCGGGTCGAGCCGCCGCACTGCGGCAGGCACCCCCCGCAGGATCGCTCGGCGGACGAGCGGGTGGGTGAGGCCGGAAAACAGCGGCGGCCACGTTGCCAGATCCGTCATTCCGCCGGCCAGGCTGATGCCCGCGAGGCGGGAGGCCGACAAGGAGCGCCACTCCGACACCCTTCGCCGGATCCGTTCCACCAGCCCGGCGTCGGGCGAAACCACCAGCCCGCCCTGCCAGGCATTCACGTTCTTGTAGAAGCCGAGGCTGAACACGCCGGCGTCGCCGTAGGTGCCCAGGCGCCGGCCGTCTTCGATGGCGCCGAAAGCCTGCGCGGCATCCTCCACCAGCGGCACGCTGCGCCGCCGGCAGATTGCACGGAACACCCCCGCGCCCGCCGTCCCGCCGTGCAGGTGGGTGAGCAGGACCGCTCCGGTCCGCCCGTCGATGAGAGATTCCGCGATGTCAGGATCGAGGGTGCAGGAATCCCGGCGGACGTCTCCGAACAGGGGGATTCCGCCGGCCAACCGGACCATGTTGACTACGTCGATGATGGTCAGGGGCGACATGACCACCGTTTGCCCCGGCCGGATCATCTCTCGGAGCACCAGCCAAAGTCCGGTGCGGGCCATGGGGACGCAGGCCGCGGCGGCGCTGCCGAAGCGGCGGCAGATCTCCGACTCCAGGGCGGCTTCGGGGTTGGGGCGTCCGGTCCGCAGGCGGAGGAGCTGCCGCAGGGGCAGGCCGTAGCTGGCCGGCCGGGTGTAGATTCGGAAGCGGGGGTGGGGGCTCCACTCAAAGGCCATGGCTGAGAGGGACCTCCGTGGCGATCCGGTGGGCGTTGGCCATCACGGTGAAGGCGAGGGGCGCGGCCGGCACCTCCGGCAGCACGCTGGCGTCGATCAGGTGCAAGCCGTGCAGGGTGGACAACTCGCCGAGGCGATCCGTCTCGAACCGCCCCGGGGAGCGGCGCATGGGAAAGGTGCCGCCGCTGTGGTACCCGCCGCCCGGCAGGTCCAGCCGCAGGAGGGGCGTCAGCGGCGCGGCCCGGAGGATTCGGCGGAGCCGGAGCAGTTTCCGGGCCACCCTCCGGCCGATGCGGGCGGCCTCCGGGTTGGTTTGTCCCGTGAGTTGCAGCCGGGACTCCGCGCCACCCGTCAGGCGCAACTCGATCCCGGAGGAATGGCTGGACGGGATGTACCCGAAGACGGTGAACAGGCGGGCGTGAACGGGGCGAAACGCCGGCGCCGCGATGTTGCCCGCCCAGCCGGCCCGCTCCCGCAGGATCCGGGGGTAGAGGTCGTTGTAGCCGTACCACTGCAGGTGCACGGGAGGGATGCCGGCGGCGCGATCCTCGATTTCCATGAAGAGCTGGCAGAGGGTGTGCAGCCGCTCGCTGAAAATCCCCTCCGTGGCGCGGTAGCGCAGCACGGGCAGGGTGAAGATGTCGCTATGCCGGATCATGATCGGGAGGTCGAACGCCCCCAGCGAGTCCAGCACGATCCGGGCGGAGGACAGGAGCCCGGCGCCGAGCAGGATCCGGCGTGCGGAGACGGTCTGCCGGCGTCCGTCGGCGAGCGAGTGCGATTCCACCTCCAGCCCCTCGCCGCTGGGGCGGATTCGGTCGACGACCATGCAGGGCACATACTCGACGGCTCCTTCTGCCCGGAGCCGGTCGAGGGTGTCGCGGGCCGAGTACAGGCGGCCGTAGGGGCAGCCGTAGAGGCAGAGTCCGCAGTAGCGGCACCCGTCGGGCCCATCCCCGTCGCGGGCCGCCAGGCGCGCCGGGCTGAAAACGACTCCCTCCGCCGCGAGCCGGTCCCGACCCCCGCCGAGGTCGGCAAGGAACTCCACGGCCTGCCGGCTCGGCCGGAGTCCCCGGTCCGCGGCCGGGCTGTCCGCCTCCCCGGCGCGGGATCCGCCCGGGCCCCGCAGGATTGCCTCGACGGCGGCGTAGTGGGGCGAGAGATCCCGCGCCGAGACCGGCCAGCCCGCCAAGCCGGATTCCTCCAGCGGCCGGATCGCGCCGCCCCAGACGTTGCTGAATCCGCCCGTGGCGAAGGACCGGTACACCGATGCGTGACGGAGTTCCACCTTCACCGCGGTATCGGCTTCCCGAAAGGCGAAGTCGGACCCGAACCACAGCTTGCGGGGAATGCCGTTGGCGGCGGGCGGGCCGGTGCGACGGAGCCGGGCCAGGTCGTCAGCGCTCCATGCCTCGGGCTCGGACTCTGCGAGGCGTTCTCGGAGCGCTTGGGCTTCCGGATCCGGTTCCAGGCCGGCGTCGAGGACCAGCGGCCGGCACCCTCTCCGCACCAGCGCCGCGGCGGCCGCCATCGCGCTCAGCCCGGACCCGATGATGCAGATTTCCGCGTGCATTGCCCGTCAACCTGACTTACCGCACGATCGTACTCGTCGATCGCAATCGTCATCGTACTCGTGCCCGATCCCTCGACCTTTTCATTACAACTGCTTATTAATTCAATCGATTACGATTTCGATTACGATTACGATTACGATCCTCGATTACGATCGGATTTCAATCTCTTCGGTTCTCAATCCGCAATTCGCAATTCGCAATCCGCAATCCGCAATCCGCAATTCTCAGTCCCTCTCCGTCAGCTCCCGCACGCCGATCTGGTAGCGCCGCAGCTGCGCCATCACTTCGCGGCGGGACAGGCGGCGGCTCTTCTGGATCCGGCGCCTTGCCCGCAGCGCCGCCGGCAACAGCTTGAGGGCGCTGCCGTACGACCACAGCAGGTTCAGCAGCGGCCTCGCCCGGCCGTGCTCCGCCACGAACCGGCCAGCCGAGCCTTTCCGCCGGGCGGCCGCGAAGGCGTGCCCGGCGTACCGGCGCAGGGTCCAGAACGGATTGAGCAGCAGCAGCGGGAGCGGGAAGTTCTTCACGGCCAGCAACAGCCGGTTGCGCTCCACCAGCATGACCTTCAGCGGCGAGTAGGCCCCGGCGGTGGCGGAGTGCCGGTGCACCACCCGGGCCGAGGGCACGTACCACGCCCGCCAGCCCAGCAGCCGGGCCCGCATCCCCAGGTCGGCGTCGTCGCCGTAGGCGAAGAACGTCTCGTCGAACCCGCCGGTCTCCTCGAACACCCGGCGGTGGTACAGCGCGGCGCAGGCGTCGGGCCAGAGGATCTCCTCGTCCCGGTCGTACTGGCCGGCGTCGGGCTCCATGGTGCCGCGGCCGCGGTTCTGGCCGTCCCAGTAAATGAGGTGGCCGGCCTTGTCGATGACACCGGCCGGATCGTGGAAGAGGATCTTGCTCCCGAGCATGGAGATCCGCGCATCGGGTCGCCCATGCCGGACCAGCTCCTCCAGCCAGTTCGGATCCGCCACCGCGTCGTTGTTGAAAAGAGCGATCCACTCGCCCCGGGCCCGGGCGAAACCGAGGTTGTTGCCCCGGCAGAAGCCGGTGTTCTCGTCCAGACAGATGAGCGTGGCGGGCGAAAGTCGCTCCGACCAGGCGCGGAGAATTTCGGCCGATCCATCCGTGGAGCCGTTGTCCACCAGGATGAACTCCCGGTTGGGGTAGGATTGCCGCTCCAGCGAGGCCAGGCAGTCGTCGAGGAATCCGGCACCGTTCCAGTTGAGGACAATGACGCTGACAAGGGGATGGCTGCCGTTTTCACTGAGGCTCAAAGAAATCTCCGCATCGTGAATGTTTGATATATTACACCGGTACGATTCGCCTGGATGCGAATAATGACAGATTTCTGGCCCATCCGTTCCTTTCTCTGAACGGCGGGATGGCGTTCTTTGCGCAATCCGCTGGCACCAGTGGTATGATGGGCGCCGATGCACTTCCACCGTTTCACTCCAGGAGTGATCATAAGGGACAAGGCCGTCGCTGGAGGAGTCGCGCTGTCCGTTGTGCTCAGTCTGGCTCTCTTTCTGCGCTGTGCCTATCTCGACTGGGGTATCCCGGGGGCGTACCGGATCGATACCGTCCCAGTGCTGGGTTTTCACCCAGACGAACCGGTGCTAATCAACCAGATAAGAGAGCTGCTGGAGGATCCAACACAGTTTTCCGTGTTCACCTATCCGCCATTGCAGGCGCAGATCACCGCCGTTCTGGCGAAAATCTCAGGCACGCATTCAACGATCGGACTCTATTTGCTGGCGAGGTGGGTCTCGATCGCGGCATCTCTACTGGCCGTCTGGTTCGCCTGGCTGCTCGGGAACTTGTGGAGCCGGTTCATGGGCTTGACCGCGGCGGCCTTCATGGCCTTCACCATGGAGGCCTGTCACCAGGCGCATTGGGCGAATCCCGAATCGCTCTGCACCCTGGGGATTGTCGCCGGGGCGTGGTTCTGTCTCCGCGGACCGGGGATGCGGAATCTGCTTTGGGCCAGTCTTTGCATCGGTCTGAGCATTTGCGCGAAATATTTTGGCCTCCTATTCCTGCATCTCCCCCTGGTTGTTGCTTACTGCCGGGGAGATGGAGTTCGGACAATCATCCGACAATGGCGGAGATATCTGCTGTTCTACATCGTGGTCGTGGGAGTCGTGGCGGTTGATCTGGGCTACTACCTGTGGAATCGATTTGACCGGTTCGCGGAATTCTTTCAGACCAACAGTTTGTGGGCACACGGACGCGGGCTGTTCGGAATCCACCCGACGCCTGTACTCCCACCGTCGTATAGCCTGTCGGTGCTGCCCTTCGATCTTGGGCTCCCGATATTCGGGCTGGCGATCCTCGGCCTGACCTGGGCACTATTCCGAGGCCGGCGGTACCTGGTCCTGGTGCTGATCCCCCTGCCGTTCTGGCTATTTCTGGAAACTCTCAATTACAAACCGCCCAGGTTCGCGCTCCACCTTCTTCCATTCCTGGTACTGTTGGCAGCCATCCCCGCCACTGCTGCGTGGGAGGGGGGGCGACCTCTCGGAAAGCGCCTGGCGGCGGCGATCTGCCTGTTGGTGGCCGGTTATTCTTTTGCGTACTCCTACTCGTTCATCCGCTGCCTGGATAAGACCCGGGATCCGAGGATAAAGATGGAACAATGGGTCCGGAGCGCGGGCAATCGATCGGTGGCCATTGTCGGGTTCGACGAGACCAATTCCCGATTTGGACTTTGCCGATATGAACACTCGATCGGGCTATCCGGCAAGCCGGTCGAGCGCGACGATTATCGTTACGTGGTACTTCCGGACATCATCCAGGCGGTTTTGGATCAATGGTCGAACTTGACGGCCCGGGGATACCAATATACGGAGAATGACTGGTGGCCGATGAAACCACCGCGGGAGGACCTGCTCGGTGTGATGAATGATCTTGAGAATTGCGAAAAGTACCGGCGGATCATGGTTTTTGAGAACAAGCCCGAATTCTGGGGCATCCGCATGGAAGTGATTCACCTGCCGTTTTCCTATTTCTGGATCAGCAATCTGCGTCTGAATGTGTTCGAACGTGTTGATGATGGGAAGCCCGGAATCCGTCATTCATTTCAGGATGCTGACGCCTTGACGCGGTGATGTTGTGGAGGTCGACTCCATCCGACACCGTTCTATATTGTTGTTTCATTATCTCCGCGGGACTGCGGTCTGCCCCGGGTTGCCCCTGACGGTGGTGATCGCCGCCACCCGGCGCTGCAACATGGCCTGCCGGATGTGCCTCCGGTCGGTGATGCCCTTCGACGGCCCCGACCTGGAGATGGCCCTGTTCCGCAAGATCATCGACGAGGGGGCGCCCATGTTCCGCTACATCTGCCTGGACGGGCCGGGCGAGACGACGCTGAATCCGGAAGTGTTCGAGATGGTCCGTTATGCCCGGGCGAAGGAGATTCGGACCGTCTTCTCCACCAACGCCTCCACCTTCGACGCGGCCACCTGCGACGCGATCCTCGACTCCGGCCTCGACCAGATCATCCTGTCGGTCAACGGCACCACGCCGGCGGTCTACGCCGCGGTGCACGGCGTCGACGGGTACGACGCCGCGGTGGCCAACGTCCGACGGTTCCTGGCCCGCAAGCGGGAGCGGCGCGCGCCCATCATGGTGTCGGTGCAGATGATCCGCCTGCCGGAGACGCTGCCGCAGGTGGAGTCGTTCTACCGGCTGTGGCGGCGGGAGCCCGGCGTGGATTTCGTGCGGGTCAAGCAGGATGTGGTCCGGATCCCGGGGGCCTGCCTGCCGGAGGCGCCCCGCCGCGCCGCCCGCCCGCGCCCGTGCCCGCGCCTCTGGCACGGCCCGGTCTTCATCGAGACCAACGGCGACGTCTACGCCTCGCCCGGCATTCTGTACAAGGCCGGCCCGGTGGGCAACATCCGGGGGGAGAGCCTTGCGTCAATCTGGAACAATGGGCGGATGCAGGCGATGCGGCGGGCCCACGCCGCCCGCGACCTCTCGGAGCTGCCGGAGTGCGCCGGCTGCGCCTATCCGGCGCCGCGATTCCCATTGAATCTGGCCGGATTCCTGCTGGATCCCTTCCTGGTCGGCCGGCTGGTGCCGTTGGCGGAGAAACTCGCATTCTGGCGGGGACTGCCGCTGTACGAGAGAAGAAAGTAGTGAGGAGTGAGGAGTGAGGAGAGGGGGAACGATCGGAATCGAAGTTCGTAATCGTAATCGTCATCGTAATCGAAGGGAGAAGTTCACGCAGAGGCCGCGGAGGGGCAGAGGCGCAGAGAAAGCCGGAGTGCGGACGTCCCCTCTACGGCTCGGCGAGCTCTGCCCCTCTGCATGAAGTTGGTTGATTCGATTACGATGACGATTACGATTACGATCGGCGATTACGATCGGTACTGAATACCTGGTTCGCAGTGTTTCCACGCCACGGCGATCAGGCTGTTGCCCCAGCGGCCGGCCAGCGCCTGGCAGGTGGAGAACAGGCATTTCAGCAGGAACCGCCCAGGCGGACAAGACATGCTCCACCGAACCCAGGATCGGTTGATCACGGGGTAGATCCAGCGCCGAAACGGCGGATTGTGGCCGAGGAGGTCGCTGCCGGGCGGCAGCCAGGCGGTGAAGATCCGGAAGCCAGCGAGATCCGGCCCCGTGGCGAAAAATCGGGCCAATTCGTCCCGGCGGAACCGATAGACGAAATTCCCCGAAGGCTCATGATCGGAGCCGAGACCGATCCGGACCAGCAGCCGGACCGCCATCGAATCCTGACCTTCCAGCAGGGCGAAGCCGCGGCGGGCCATCCGCGCCATCTCGGAAAGCCCGCGCATGGGGTGCTCCAGGTGATGGAGGCCATCCCGCACCACCACCCAGTCGAAGGCGCCGTCGGCAAAAGGCAGGCCTTCGCTGTCTCCAGCCAGCACGCTCAGGTCTGGATGCCGGAGCCGGGCCGCGGCCAGGCCCACCCGGGAAAGGTCCGCCACGGTGACCCGCGCCCCCTGCCGGCGCAGGAAGTCGCCCTCCTCGCCGTCCCCGCCGCAGATGGAGAGCACCGTCCGCCCGGCCAGCGGCTCCGGCAGCAGTTCCAGGAGCTTCCGCAGGCGATAGCCGTTCAGCCAGGCCACGGCCGGGTGGGAGTTGTCTGGGTTGCGGGGGGAATCGGCGCGGTAGTGCTCGCGCTCGTGCCAGTCCACTTGGCGCCGTTGATACTCATTCATGAGGGAAAAAACCGAACATCGAACATTGAACATCGAACATCGAAGTCGAACCAATCAAACCACGAACCACACGAACCACACGAAAGGGACCTCAATCCGCAATCTGAAATCAGAAGTTGGAACCACGAAATACACGAAAAACACTAAAGGGATCTCAATCCGCAATCCGCAATCCGCAATTCGCAATTCGCAATCCGGGACCCGATGTCCGAAGTCCGAAATCCGATGTCCGCTGACCCCCATCCGCAATCCACTTCGCGTCCTTGGCGCCTTTGCGGTTTGACTTCAGCGTTCGATGTTCAATGTTCGATGTTCGATCGGACGATTTAACTCCGCTTTAAATAAGCGAGCGCCTTGTCCGCGTCCCCGTCCATGATCACCGACACCGTCGCGCCGTTGGCCGCCTTCGGCACGTGGATCACCTTGATGATCTTCTCCAGGTTCTTGGCTTCGGGGACCAGCTTGCGCAGGACGTTGGGCGATTCCGTGAGGAACTTCTCGTTGAACACGGCGCCCGGCTCGTCCGGGTAGAGCGGCAGGTAGCGGATGCTGGCCTCCACCAGGTCCTGGAAGAAGTGGGTGCCGAATGACAGCTCGGGCACGTAGCCCTTCTTCTTCTTGGCGATCTCGATGAGCATGGCCGTGTTGTTGATGTCGCTGTAGGTGACGCGCACGCCCAGCTTGATGTCGCCGCGGCTGCCCCACCGGCCGGGGCCCATCAGGACGAACCGGTAGCGCGGCAGTTTGAGGTTCAATTCGCCGATCACCCGGCCCACCTGGACCAGGTCGTCGAGGGTGGCGATGGCGTCGTACTCCAGCGGGTCGACGTAGACGATGTATTCGATGTCATGCAGCTGGCCGTTCATGATGTACCGGTTGGCGGAGAAGAGCTGGTCCTCCGGCGCCACGTCCTTGGGCACGGGTACCGTGACTGCGCCGTTGGCCTGGCTCTGCGGCCGGCACTGCAGCAGGTGGAGCCGGTGGACGTCGTGCTCGCAGGCGAACTCGATGTCCACGGGGAATCCCAGCGAGTTCTCCAGAATCTTCAGAATCGCCTTCATCTGGGCGATGAACGGGCTGCGCTCGATGAGGTGGCTGAAGGTGACCAGGGGCAGGCCCTGCTTGAGGTCCATCAGCATGCCCACCGACGGCATGACCTGGCCGTCCCGGTAGATCGAGATGATCTGGGCCAGGGCCGGGAAGTCGTGGCCGCACTCCGCGATCATCTCCTCCAGGGTATGGCTCTCGAAGCGGCGGGTCTCCAGGTTGATGACGTCGATGTTCTTCTGGGAGTACCGCAGGATGTCCTCCGGCGAGATGTTGACCCGCAGGCCCGGCTGGCCCGGGCTGATCAGCACCGGGTAGTCGTCGCCGACCCGGTCCACTGCCCGCGTGCCGAGCCCGGCCACCACGCGGATGATCCCGTCGGCCCGGCGGATGCGCGGCGACCAGCGGAACTCGTTCCGGCTGAAGGCGACGCCGGCGAAGGCGGGGAAGTAGTACTTGCCGACCCGGCGGCCGACCACCTCCTGGATCAGGACGGCCATCTCCTCGTTGAAGTCCAGCAGCCCGCGCTCGCGGCGGTACTCCAGGGGGTCCGGCCCGAAGACGCTGGCGTAGACCTCGACGATGGCGTCGATCAGCGCGGCCAGCCGCTCCCGCTTGGTGCCCTGGTTGGCCACGAACAGGCTTTTGTACTTGCCGGCGAAAGACGATCCCAGGCTGTCTTCCAGGAGGCTGGAGGAGCGCACGATCAGGGGCCGCTCCCCGAAATCGTCCAGGGCCATGTTCAGGCCGGCGATGATCTCCGGTGAAAGCGAGGAGTTCTTGTAGATGTGCTCGAGGTAGAAGTACTCCTTGCGGATCTCCGTCGGGTCCCGGTACTTGATCATGGGCATTTCTTCCAGCGCGTTGAAGTGCAGGAAGTCAATGATGCCGTCGGAGGTGAGGTACCAGGTCTTGGGGATGGAAAGATTGCGCAGGACGATGTGATCGGGCAGGGCGGCCATCAGGATCTTCTCGGCCCGGAACAGTCCGGCCGCCTTGCCGCCGAGCTTGCCGTTGCCCTGTGTGGGCCCGATGGTCTTGGACAGCAGCTTCGCAAAGTCCGGGACGCTGGTATGTTTCTTGGTGGTGTTGATGAAGTCCAGATTCTCGCTCAAGAAGCGCCGGATCAGGGCGACCCGGATGCCGAGGTTTTCCTCGGGGGAGAGGCTCTTCTGCGCGTCGCCCATCTGCGAGAACCGGTGCACGGCGTCGGAGATTTCACCCAGCGGGACGTCCCGCTTTTCGGCGGCCATGGCCAGAAAGCGGGACTGCTCCTGCTTGAGCCACAGGCTGACCATCCGGCTGATCTCGTCGGCGGCAAGCTCGTCGGCGGCGATCTGGAAGATGTCCTCGGTGAAAGTCTCCAGGAGCGTCGAGTCGAAACGGGGCATCGGCTCGTTGGGGTTGTACGCCAGGCTGGCCTGCAGGTTCTCGCGGGCCGCGGTGAGCTTTTCCAGTAGCCGGTCCACCTGCTTGACGTTCCGCTTGACCAGGTAGTTCATCATCTTCCGGCCGATCCGGTCGACCAGCGGGGACTTGATTTCCCGGAGCAGGTCGACGATCACCCGCCACTCGGGCTTCTTCGGCGCCGCCAGCGAGGTCTCCTGGGAGTGAGCGATCTGTCCGTCCATGGTCTTGTCTCCGGGCCGGGGCCGCCGTCAGGGGGTCGGCTCCGGCGATGGTTTCAGCACGACGCCGCGTCCGACCCGGCCGTCGATGCGGACCTCCAGCGGCCGCTCCAGCCGGATGTGGCGCAGGTGCTCGGTGGCGCGCGCCGGCGGCTGCGCCTTGAGCCAGTCCCAGTCGATGAATCCCTCGTCGGGGTGGAGAGGGACGGTGAAGTAGCCGATGCGCAGCGAGGTCAGGTTCTGGAAGAAGTGGGAGCCCTGGGAGGGGTCCACGTTCATCTGCGGCAGGGCGATCTCGACGATGACCTTGGCGCCGTTGATCTGTCCGAAATTGATCGGGATGCCGAGCCACGAGTCGGTGGAGCCCCACCGGCCGGGCCCGATCAGCAGGTACGGCCGCCCCTCCGCGCGGAGCTCGCCGTTGAGCTGGTCGACCTCCCGGGCGATGGCGGGGGTGTGGGCGGCGTCGAAGCCGTCGGGGTGGACGAAAACGACGTCGGCGATTTTGCGGTTGACGCCGTTGCCCAGCACCTGGCTGCTGCGCACCAGGACAGAGGCCGGATCGTGGGCGGCCAGGTCCACCTCCACCAGTTCGTCGCTGACCACCATCGGCCGGACCTGCAGGAAGCCGAACCGGGCCGGCAAGGCGTTCTCCGGGTCCAGGGTAACGGCGAACTCCATCTCGATGGCGCAGCCCATGGCCTCGGAGGCCAGCGCCAGCAGCTCGCGCAGGACCTTTGCCAGCGGGAAGACCTCCCGCTTGAGGATGTGGGCGAACGTGACGATGCGCGGCCCGTCGCCGCGGATGCCATCGTAGACCCGGTCGTCCCGGCGGGAATAGGTCGAGCCGGTGAAGGCCAGGGTGCCGTCCTGCTCGGCGGCCGAGAGCGGCAGCCGGGTCAGGAACTGGTCCTCGTCGTCGTAGGGCCGGGTGTACGAGTCCTGCATATTGATGGCCCAGAACTCGCGCTGGGAATGGTCCAGCATGTCCGGGATGGTGGCGAACTGGGGGACGACCTTGGGGTAGGCCGGGCAGAAGCGCAGCGCCGTGCCGCCGTCCACCACGGTCTTGCCGAGGCCCAGCGCCGTCAGCACCACGCCGTCCTGCGGCTTGGCGTAGCCGGTGGGGTAGTAATTGTAGGAGCAGCCCACGCCCGAGATGTCCGGGTAGAAGCGGTCCTTGTGCAGGCGGCCGACCACCTCCTGGACGATGACCGCCATCTTCTCTTCCTCGATGCGGTGGTTCGTGGACTCGATGTAGGCCTTGGCGCCGCGGAAGAAGGTGGACGCCCACACGAGCTTGATGGCGTTGGTCAGGTCGCGGAAACGCGTGTCCACGTCCTTGTGGTGGTTCGGGATCATCTTCGTGGCGTAGATCCCGGCGAACGGCTGGTAGAGCGCGTCTTCGAGCAGGCTCGATGAGCGCACCGCCAGGGGCACGCGGACGTGCTGGATGAAGCTGCGCAGGTCGCCCACGAGGGTGGCCGGCAGGTCCGACTGCAGGAACCGGCTGGCGATGCGCCGGTCGGAGGTCTCGTGGGCGGCGAATTCCAGCAGGCGGTTTTCCCGGATGAATGTGTCGAAGACGTCGGTGCCGATGACCAGGGTCTTGGGGATGGCCAGGGTGACGTCCGGGAAGCGATCCTCGGGGATGTGCCGGGTGAGGACCTGGTCGATGAAGGCCAGGCCCCGCGCCTTGCCGCCGATGGAGCCGGTGCCCAGCCGCATGAAGCGGTGGTGCCCCTCGTAGCTCTTGCGCGAGTAGCGCACCACGCCGCCCTGCTGGGCCTGCCGCTGGCACTCGGCCCAGGCCCGGTGGATCGCCCGGCGCAGCTCCGTTTCGTCGGCGCAGTCGCGCACGGCGGGTTCGGCCAGGCGGGCGGCGAAGGTCAGCTCCGTCCGGGCCAGCAGCCAGCGGCGGAGCTCGCCCCGATGGATGGCTGCCCGCAGCACCCCCTCCGGCAGGCTGTCCAGCACGGCCATGAGCATCGGCAGGTTGGTGATCCGCTGGACGGCCTCCCCCCCGGTGTCCCGCAGGATCAGGTCGCCGAAGCCGAACTGGTTGCGCAAGGAGTTCTGAAAGTCGGCGAAGAGGGTTTTGCTGGATTTCAGCAGATAGCCGACCCCGAGACGGCGGGCCGCCTCGGCGCCGCCGTCCTCGCTGGATTGGATCAACACCGGCAGGTCCGGCTGCTCGCCGCGGACACGGGTCACGAAGTCCAGGCCGGCGGCCGGATCGAGCGCGCCTGCCCGCGGGAAGCGCATGTCGGTGATGATCCCCAGGAGGTGGTCCTTGAACTCCTCGTAGACGCCGAGCGCCTCCTCGTAGGTGCCGGCCAGGTGCACCTTGGGCCGGGCCCTCTGGCGCAGCGCGCGCTGGGTGAAGGTCAGGTCTTCCTGCAGCAGGCGGTCGGTCTGGCGCCAGAGCTCGTCGAACAGCAGGGGCAGGTACGTGGAGTAGAACAGCGGCGAGTCCTCGATCACCAGGAGGTTCTGCACGCCGGCCCGGCGGGTGTCGGCGGCGGCGTTCCGCCGGTCCTCGATGTACTCGATGATCCCCACCAGGATCTTGCCGTCGCCCTGCCAGACGAAGATCCGGTCCACCGCGGCGGGATCGGCCAGCTCCACCAGGCGTTCCAGCTCGGGGGTGTTGAAGGCCAGCAGCACCACCGGCATGCCCGGGCGGAGTTCCTTCACCCGCCGGCCGAAGGTGAACGGGTCCATGTCGCCCAGGCGCATGATGGTGACCACCAGGTCGAAGTCTCCGGCCCCGATGGCCTCGAGGGCGGCCTGCCCGCCGGACACCTGGTGGAGGGAGGGCACGTAGCCGAGGTCGTGCTGGGTGTAGGCCTGGCCGAGCAGGTCTGCCAGCCGCCCGTCCTCCTCCAGGATGAAGAAGTCGTACAGGCTGGCCACCAGGAGCACCCGCCGCACCTGGTATGCGTTCAACTCCCGCAGCATCTCGGTCGTCATCGGGATCATAAGAAAACCATCATTGAACCGCAAAGACGCAAAGGTCGCAAAGACAGCCCGAAGAATTTAAAACCGCACGCAAGCCGCTTTTATATTCTAAACCCAAACCAACCGGATTGCCTTTGCGTACTTTGCGCCTTTGCGGTGAGATCCTCTTCAAACCCAACCGCGCAGCCGGCAGGCCTCCGCCACCCGCTGGATGGCGATGCAGTAGGCGGCGTCGCGCATGTACAGGTTGCGCTCGCGGGCCAGTGCCGCCACCTTCAGGAAGGCGTCGGTCATCTTGGTGTCGAGCTTGGCCAGGACCTCGTCCCGCGTCCAGTAGTAGTTCATGTTGCACTGGACCTGCTCGAAGTAGCTGCAGGTGACGCCGCCGGCGTTGGCCAGGAAGTCCGGGATGAGGAAGATGCCCCGCTCGCGGATGACCGCGTCGGCCTCGGGCGTGGTGGGGCCGTTGGCGCCCTCCACGATCACCTTGGCCAGCTTGCTGATGGACGGGGCATTCTCGCCGGTGATCTGGTTCTCCAGCGCCGCCGGCACCAGGACCTCCGCGTCCTGCTCGATCCAGGCTTCGCCCGGCAGCACCTCGTAGCCGGCCGCGCGGGCCTTGTCCTTGTCGATGCCGCCGAAGCGGTCCGTGATCCTGAGCAGCTCAGCCAGTTGGATGCCATCCTTCTTGCGGAAGGCATAGGAACGGTTGTCGGCCTGATCCCAGCAGGAGACGCACACCGGCGTCCCGCCGTACTCGCTGTAGAGCTTGATGGCGTACTGGGCGACGTTGCCGAATCCCTGGAAGGATGCCCGGGTGTTCTTGATGTCCAGGCCCATCTCGTTGAGGGCCTCGCGCAGGACGTAGACCACGCCGAAGCCAGTGGCCTCGGTCCGGCCCAGCGACCCGCCCAGCTCCACCGGCTTGCCGGTGATGAAACCGGGGAAACGCTTGCCGTGGATTTTCTCGAACTCGTCCAGCATCCAGATCATGTGCTGGGGGTTGGTCATGACGTCGGGCGCCGGCACGTCCTGGAGAGGCCCGACGTTGTAGGCGACCTGACGGACCCAGCCGCGGCAGATGCCCTCCTGCTCGCGCTGGGAGAGGTTGTGCGGGTCGCAGATGACGCCGCCCTTGCCGCCGCCGAGGGGGATGTCCACCACGGCGCACTTCCAGGTCATCCACATCGCCAGGGCGCGCACCGTGTCGATGGTCTCCTGGGGGTGGAAGCGGATGCCGCCCTTGCATGGGCCGCGGGAGTCGTTGTGCTGGACGCGGAAGCCCTGGAACACGCTGACCGTCCCGTCGTCCATGCGGACCGGGATGCTGAAATGATACTCGCGCAAGGGTTGGCGGAGCAACGCACAGGTCGACGGGTCCAGACCGAGCGTTTCGGCCACTCCGTCAAACTGCTGCTGCGCCATCCGGTACGCGTTGAAGGATTGGTCGGCCATGCAGATCACTCCTTGCCGCAGATGATTGGGGAAAAATGACACGTTATCTTACCATGATTCGGCAAAATTGCAGCGATGTTCTATGTGTTCGTGCTTGTGCTCGACGGATGACCGGCCACCGGTCACCGGTCATCCGTCGAGCACGAGCACGAATGATGAGAGCGGGGGCGGTTAGGTGTCCGCAAGATACGCCATCGCCTGGTCGGCGTCGCCGTCCATGACCACGCTCAGGTGACGGCCGGCCGAGGCAGCGGGCACGTCGATCACCCGCAGGATGCCGGCCAGGCCGGCGTGCTCGGGCACCAGCTCCGGCAGACGGTTCGGCGAGTCGCGCAGGAAGGCCTCGTTGAATACGACGGACGTGTCGTCCGGGTACAGCGGGAGATAGCGGATATCGGCTTCCACCAGGTCCTGGAAGAAGTGGGTGCCGAAGGAGACCTCGGGGACGTAGCCGCCCTTCTGCCGGGCGACCTCGATGAGCATGGCCGCGTTGTTGATGTCGGCGTAGGTCACCCGCACGCCGAGGCGGATGTCGCCGCGGCTGCCCCAGCGCCCCGGCCCGATCAGGATGAAGCGGCGGCGCGGCAGGCGGCGGTTCAGCAGTCCCACCGCCTGGCCCACCGCCACGAGAGTCTCGTAATCCGGGATGGTCTCGTAGTCCAGGGGATCCACGTAGACGATATGGGAAATGCCCGCAAACGCCCCGTCGGGGACGAACCGGTTGGCGGTGAAGACCACCCGGTCGGACGGCACGCCGGTGGGGACGCGCATGGTCGGCCCCTGCGCGGCCTGGCTCTGGGCGCGGCACTGGAGCAGGTAAAGGCTCTCGCCGTCGGCGGCGAATTCCACGTCCACCGGGAAGCCGAAGGCCTCCGATAGCACTTCCAGGATCTGGCGCATCAGCGCCGCGAAGCCCTTTCGCCGGACCAGGTTCTCGAAGGTGATGCACAGGTCCTCGGGCCGGGCGTCCAGCAGTGCGCCCACCGGCGCCTTCAGGTGGCCTTCCTCGATGATGGAGACCAGGTCCTCCAGGCGCGGGATCTCCCCGAAGCACTGTGTGAACACCTCCCGGACGGGCTTGGTCTCGAACCGGCCGGGTCCGAAGTCGATCAGGTCGATGTAGCGCTGGGAATAGTAACAGGCCTCCTCCGGGCGGCTGCTGGCCTTGATGCCGGGCTGCGCCGGGCAGAGAAGGTAGGCGTAGTCGTCGTAGGTCCTGTCGACGGCGCGCGAGCCGAGCCCGGCCACCAGCCGGACCATGCCGTCCTGCCGCCGCAGCCGGGGGGACCAGCGGTACTCGTTGCGGGAAAAGGCCACGCCGGCGTAGATCGGGAAGTAGTAGGGGCCGATCGGCTGGCCGACCACCTGCTGGATCAGTAATCCCATTTCCTCGGGGAAGTCCAGCAGCCCCCGCTCCCGGCGGTAGATCATCGGGTCGGGGCCGAAGACGCTGGCGTAGACCTCGGCGACGGCGTTGGTCAGCTCGGCCAGGCGCACATCCACCGGCCCGCGGTTGGCCAGGAAGAGGCTCTTGTACTTGCCGGAGAAGGCCGAGCCGGGGCGGTCCTCCAGCAGGGAGCTCGAGCGGACGATCAGCGGGACGTCCCCGAAGTCCTCCAGCACGGCGCGCAGGCCCTGCAGGAAGGGCTCGGGGAAATAGGCCTCCTTGAAGACACGCTCGATGATGGGGTAGGCGGCCTGGATGTCGGCCGGCTCGCGGTACTTGACGTTGGTGTATTCCTGGAGGGTGTTGTGCTCGATCAGGTGGATGATGCCGTCGGAGCGCACGTACCAGGTCTTGGGCATCTTCGGCAGCTGGGCCAGCTTGCCACGGCGGTGGGCGTCGGCCAGGATGTGCCAGGCCAGGATCATGCCCGCGCCCTTGCCGCCGATCCGCCCGTTGCCGGCGCCGGGCACAACCATGCGGCGCGCCACGTCGGCGAGGGCGCCGACGGTCAGGTAGCGCTTGGCAATGTTGAGGTACTCCAAGTGCTCGCTCACCAGGCGCCGGATGAGGGCCACCCGGGCCCCCAGCAGGTCGGGCGTCTCCGGCTCGCCCTCGGCCGGCAGGAACGAGCGGACCAGCGAGAGCCGGTTGAGCACCGCCTCGAACGGGATAGCCGGGTTGTCGGCGGCGTTGCCCAGCTCGATGACCAGTTCGTTGCGGTGGGCTGTGTGCAGCACCGCCTCCACCTCGCCCGGGGAGAGCGTCCGCTGGGCCCAGTCCAGGACCAGCCGGTGCAGGGTCTCCATCTCGCGGGGCCCGCCGCGCGGCGAGGGCCGGTTGGGGTCCGCCGCAGCGTTGGGGTCCTCGTCCGAGATCAGGCGGGCCTCCCGCTCCAGGTCCTCGATGGAGACGATCTTCTTGCGGTGCAGGTGCTCCATCAGCACCCGGACCAGCCTCCCGTGCAACCGGGGGTCTGTCTGCCGGAGTTCCTCCAGCCGGGTGCGCCAGACGGGCGGCAGCTGGGCGGATGGATCATTCGTCAAGATGAGGATCCTCCCTTGGGCCCATTATAAACCAGGACGGGCGGAAGTCACGCCGTTCGAGTCGAAAGGCCGGAAGGGATCACTGGACAGAGGCGGACTTGCGGCGGCGCCAATACACCCAGACGGCGACGGGCAGGAGGACGATCACGATCGCCTGGGAAGTGGAGA
Source organism: uncultured Acidobacteriota bacterium (assembly GCA_964412195.1). GTDB lineage: Bacteria > Acidobacteriota > JAAYUB01 > JAAYUB01 > JAAYUB01 > CAYPNP01. Next base: position 30,791 of record CAYPNP010000034.1, read on the forward strand.
TCGCGTCGGGGATCACCCACCCGCGGACGTCTCCGCGGAGGAACTCCAGCAGGAAACGGAGCGAGCCGTACATCATCACGTACGCCAGCATGATCTGCCCGTCGAACTTCTTCCGGCGGTACAGGAGCATCAGCGCGATGAAGATCAGCAGGTTGCCGGCGGCCTCCATCAACTGGGTCGGGTAGAGCGGCTTCCCCAGGGGCTCCGCAGAACAGAGCGGGTTCGAGAAGACGACTCCCAACGGGCCGTCGGTCGGCAGGCCGTAGCAGCAGCCGGCCGTGAAGCAGCCCACCCGGCCGAAGGTGTGCCCCAGGGCGACGGCCGGGGCGAAGGCGTCGGCGGCCTTCCAGCCGGGCCAGCGGTGGCGGCGGAAGAACCAGATGGAATAGAGCAGCGCGGCCACGAACCCGCCGAAGAAGACGCCCGCCGACCGGACGAACTCCAGGCTCAGGATGTTGGACGGGTGCTCGTAGTAATAGGGATCCGTGACGATCATCAGCAGCTTGGCCCCGGCGAGGGCCACCAGCACCAGGGTCAGGGAGAAGTCCCAGAGCTTCGTGGTATCCAGGCCCTCGCGCCGGGAGCCGAGACGGGTGGCCACGAGAATGGCGGCGAAGAAGCCGACCGCAACCAGGATCCCGTAGGGGGAGATGGTTAGGGGACCGATCCTGAAGAGTTCCGGCCACATGGGGGTGACGGTCGCCGGGAGCGGGAAGCCCTGCGGCCTCCCGCCCCGGGGCCGGCTTATTCCTCCTCTGCCCCGCGCTCCCGCTTGGCCTGCTCGACGATCTTGGCCTGGATCTGGGAGGGGACGATCTCGTACCCGCTCAGCTCCATGGTGTAGGAGCCGCGCCCGCCGGTCATCGAGGTGAGGTCGGGGGCGTAATTCAGCATTTCGGCCATGGGCACCGAGGCGCGCACCACGGTGAACTTGCCCCGCGACTCCATGCCCTGCACGCGCCCGCGGCGGGAGTTCAGGTTGCCCATGATGTCGCCGGCGCACTCCTCGGGCACGTACACCTCGACCTGCATGATGGGCTCGAGCAGGACGGGCTTGGTTTGTTCCATCGCCTTCTTGAAGGCCAGCGAGCCCGCGATCTTGAAGGCCATTTCGGACGAATCGACATCGTGGTAGGAGCCGTCCAGCAGCGTGACCTTGAAGTCCACCACCGGGTAGCCGGCCAGGTAGCCGCGCTCGGCCGACTCGACGATGCCCTTCTCGATGGCCGGGATGTACTGCCGCGGGATGGAGCCGCCGAAGATCTTGTCCTCGAACTCGAAACCGCCGCCGCGGGGCTGGGGTTCCATGGTGACGATGCAATCGCCGAACTGGCCGTGGCCGCCGGTCTGCTTCTTGTGCCGCCCCTGGACCTGCGCCTTGCCGGTGATCGTTTCTCTGTACGGGATCTTGGGCGGCTTCAGGTTCACGTCGACGCTGTAGCGGCTCTTCATCCGCTCGATGGTGACCTCGACGTGCAGCTGGCCGGTGCCGGAGATCAGCAGCTCCTTGGTCTGGGCGTCCCGCTGGACGAAGATCATGGGATCCTCTTCCTTGAGCTTGGCCAGGGCGGAGCTGATCTTCTCCTCGTCACCGCGGCTCTTGGGCTCGATGGCGAAGGAGATCGCCGGCTCGGGGTACTTCAGCGCCGGCATGATCACCGGCTTGGCCGGGTCGGCCAGGGTGTGGCCGGTTTGCGTCACCTTGAGCTTGGCCACGGCGGCGATGTCGCCGGCCTTGACCTCGGAGATGGGCGAGGGCGTCTTGCCCTGCATCACTTGGAGGGAGCCGATCCGCTCGGAGGCCTCGCCGTTGACGCTGTAGATGGTGGTGTCGGACTGGATCGTGCCCGAGAACACCTTGAAGATGGAGATCCGGCCCGCGAACGGGTCGGCGATGGTCCGGAAAACATAGGCCACGTAAGGTTCGGTCGGGGAAACGGAACGGCTGACCGGCTCGTTGGACTTGGGATTGATGGCGGTGAAGGCGCCGCGGTCAGCCGGGGAGGGGAAATACCTGACTGCGGCGTCCAGCAGGGCCGCAGTGCCGAAGTTGGGGCCGCCCGCGGTGCAGAACACCGGGACGATGGTGCGGGCCAGGATGCCCTTCTTCAGGCCGGTGAGCAGGTCCTCGTCGGAGAGGGAGCCCTGGTCGAAGAACTTCGACATCAGCTCTTCGTCGCTCTCGGCGACCATTTCCATGAGGGCCTCGCGGCGGCTGGCGGACTCGTCCTTCAGGTCGGCCGGGATGTCAGCCAGCTCGAACTTGCCGCTGTCGTCGGCCTTGAACATGTAGGCCTTCTGGTTGACCAGATCCACGACGCCCTTGAGGTCCTTCTCCTTGCCGATGGGGATCTGGACCGGGATGGCGGTGCGGCCGAAGACGCCGTGGATGTTCTCCAGGGCGCGCTCGAAGTCGGCGTTCTCGCGGTCCATCCGGTTGATGGCGATCGCGCGGGGCAGGGAGAACTCGTCGGCGAAGCCCCACACCTTTTCGGTCTGGACCTCGACGCCGGCGATGGCGTCCACGACCACGACGGCGGTGTCGGCGGCGCGGACGGCCTCGCGGGCCCCCTGGATGAAGGCCATGTAGCCGGGCGTGTCGATGAGGTTGATCTTGTGCTTGTCGTACTCGCAGTATGCCAGCGCGCTCCGGATGGAGATCTTGCGGGCGATCTCGTCCTCGTCGAAGTCGGTGGTGGTGTTGCCCTCGTCCACCCGGCCCAGGCGGGTGGTCATCCCGGTGAAGTAGAGAATGCCGCTCACCAGCGAAGTCTTGCCGCAGCCCCCGTGCCCGATGAATACCAGGTTCCGGATTTTATCGGTGTCGTAGACTTTCATAGGACGTCACTCCTTATAGATTTTCCGTGGCGAGGCGAGCCGATAAGAAAAACGGAAGTGTAACAGAAAGGCCGGCGTGGATCAACTGAAAATTGGCCTGTCCTGCTCCCCGGCGGCCGGTTTCAGGGCGTGACTTCAATGACGAAATATGATACACAATCGACAAAAAATGTCACAGGATATCCACCCATCCGCGGAATGTCATGGAAAATTGGAACCGGAGTGCATTTCGACATTGGTATTTCGTTTGCTACATCTTCAGTGGAGAAACACCATGTCAAACCAAGGATTCTCACTGGTCGAGTTGCTGATCGTGGTGGTGATCATCGGGATCCTGGTGGTCATCTCCGTGCCGATGCTTCGGGAGTCCAAGCTGGCCGCGGAAAACACGGCCGCCATCGCCACCCTCCGGTTCCTGTCCAACGCCGAGGAGGTTTATTATTCCACCACGGCCGGATCGAAGACCTACGGCACTTTCCAACAGATGCACGCCAAGAATTACCTGGATGACCGCTTCTCGTCCGGCGCCGCCACATTCGATGGGTTCACCTTCACCGCCGAAATCAGCAGCACCTCGTTCACCTTCTGGGCCCGTCCCATCGATGAAGTCAACCCGACGTACTACATCACCAACAACTACGTGATCCGGTTCGAAAACGGCGAGCCTGTGAGCCGCTGAGATTCCCACAGACCGACAGTCCTGAAGAAAGGGCCGCGCTTCGGCGCGGCCCATGGTTTTTCTGTAAGCCGGCGTCGTGCGGACGGCGGGCCTTATTTCAGGCCGGCCGCCAGGCCGCTGCCCCGCGGATCGGTGCAGCCGCGCAAGCGGAGCGGTCCGCCGGGGGTCCAGTCGAACTGGATGCTTTCCACCAGCCCGATCTTGCCGTCCTCGACTTCCGGCTCCACCACGTAGCCCATTGTCTTCAGGGCGGCCAGCGTATCCGGCGGGAAGCCCACCGCCTCGTGGACCAGCTTGTCCGGCAGCCACTGGTGGTGGATCCGCGGCGCGGCCATGGCCGCCGGCAGGTCCATCTTGAACTCCAGCACGTTGAGCATGACCTGCAGGACGGCCGTGATGATGGTCGGCCCGCCGGGGCTGCCCAGGGCCAGCACCGGCTGCCCGTTCCGGCACACGATGGTCGGGCACATGGAGGACAGGGGGCGCTTGCCCGGCCGGATGTCGTTGGCGGCGCCCTGGACCAGCCCGAACAAGTTGGGGGCGCCGGGCTTGGCGGTGAAGTCGTCCATCTCGTTGTTGAGCAGGATGCCCGTGCCGGCGGCTACCGCGCCGCAGCCGAAGTTGCCGTTCAGGGTGTAGGTCAGGGACACCGTCCCGCCCCGCCCGTCGGCGCAGACCAGGTGGGTTGTCTGGCGTCCTTCCCGAGGCGACGGATCTTCCAGCCGGAAGTAGGAGCTGTCCAGGGACAGGCCGGGCCGGATCAGATCCCGGAGCTCGGCGGCATGTTCCCGGGAGGTGAGCTTTGCCACGGGCACGTTCACGAAGGCCGGGTCGCCCATCAAGCGGTTGCGGTCGATGAAGGACAGCCGCATGGCTTCGGCCAGGAGGTTCAGGTAGGTCGCCTGGGGCAGCCGGGCCAGGGGGTAAATCTCGAGGATCTGCAGGATCTCGGCCAGCAGGATGCCCCCGGAGCTGGGCGGCGGCATGGAGAACACCTCGTAGCCGCGAAAGGAAAAATGGATGGGCGTGCGGGTTTCCACGCGGTATCCGTCCAGATCATCCACGCGGATGAGCCCGCCGTCCCGGGCCATGGCCGTCGCCAGGCGGCGGGCGGTCTCGCCCAGGTAGAACTCGTCGGGCCCTTCGGCGGCGATGCGCTGCAGGGTGGCGGCCAGGTCTTTCTGGACCAGCCTCTCGCCCTCGGCCAGCGGTTCGTCTCCCTGGAAGAAAATCTGCCGGCTGGACGGGAAGGCGCCGAGCAGGTTGCGGCTGCCTTGGAGAGCCCGGGCCAGCGAAGGCGGCACGGGGAAGCCTTCCCCGGCCAGGGCGATGGCCGGCGCCAGCAGGTCCGCCCAGGGCAGGGAGCCGCGGGCCTTCCAGAGGGCGTGCAGGCCGCGGACCGTGCCCGGGATCCCGGCCGCCCGGAAGCCTTTGAGCGAGGCGTCGGGGATGACGTTCCCCACGGCATCTTGGTACATGTTCGGGGAGGCCAACGCGGGTGCGGTCTCGCGGAAGTCCATCACGAGTGGCTCCCGGGCACCGGGCGGCAGGCAGAGCAGGAAGCCGCCGCCGCCGATGTTGCCCGCCCGCGGGTAGGTCACGGCGAGGGCGAACGCGGCGGCCACGGCCGCGTCGGCGGCATTGCCGCCGGCCTGCAGGGCGGCCAGCCCGGCCAGGGTGGCCTGCGGCTCGGCGGTGACCACCATGCCGGCGGTCGACGCGTCCGGCAGGGGCGCCTGGACCTGCGCGGCCGACAGCGCGCGGAAATCGGCCAGGACCGACCCGGCGGCGAGGCATGGTGCCAGGACGGCCGCCAGGAAGAGGATCAGGATCAGGGCTCTGCGTTGCATTCCATCCTCCGGGGATTGCGGTGGATGAATCATATCGCAAATCATTCCGGAGGGTAAGCGGTTTGGCGGAATCGGTGTGGATGGCCGTCTGGATCTGTGGGAATTAGTGTTCATCCGCACGCGGGATTGGCTCAGCGGGCTTCGCGTCTCTGCGTGTAATTGATTGGTTCGATTACGATTAAGAGCACGATGTCGAGCACGAGCACGAACGGTCAGCGCACGATGGAGATCGAGAGACCGTCCAGCTCGTCGCGGACAACGGGCAGGATCAGCGAGTCGAGGCGCGGGTGGGCGGCCAGCGCCGCGTTGAACGCCCGGATGCTTCGGTCCTCGGGATCCTCAGGGTTTTCCTCCAGCACCGCGCCGTCGCGGACCACATTGTCGGCCAGGATCACCGTCCCCGGCCGGGACAGCCGCAGCGCCAGATCCAGGTATTCGGCGTAGGGCTCCTTGTCGGCGTCGATGAAGATCAGGTCGAACGCGGCCTCGCCCTCCGCGATGAGGCACCGCATCAGGCGGGCAGCCGGGCCGACCAGGATGTCCACCCGGTCGCCGACGCCGCACCGCTCCAGGTTCCGGCGGGCGATCCGGGCGTGTTGCGCCGAGAGCTCCAACGTCACCACGCGGCCAACGGGCGGCACGGCACGGGCCAGCCAGGCCGTGGAGTACCCGCCCAGCGTGCCGATCTCCAGGATGTTTCGGGCGCCGGAGATGCAGGCGATCAGGTACAGGAGCTTCCCCTGGGTGGGAGAGACCTGGATCTCCGGCAGGCCGGCCGCCGCGGCGTCGCGCAGACCCTGTCCCATGGCCTCGTCCTCGGGAACGAACAAATCCTGGATGTAATCATCGATCGAAATGGCCAGTTGGAAATTGAAGGTTTCGGACATGGAAGCTTCCCCCCTCCTCCTGCGAATGCCAGATTGGATGCCCCTGCCGGGCCAACAGTGGCAGAGGCGTGGAAGGGATTTCCCATCACCGACATCGACGGCCGTGTGTTCGAGGATAACAAGTGCCCGGATCGAAGGCGATCCGGGCACTTAGGGGATTTCGGGAAGTGGCGATTCAGTGCTCGATCAGAGGATCCTCCTGCGGATATCACCGCCACCGAAAAGGCTTCTCCATTGCCACCTAATCGTTGAGAGGGTTCTCATGGCACCTGGAGCAGCCGATCACCTCGCCCTTGGCGAATTGGACGGTCCTATGATCCTCCACGGAGAACTGGCGGTTGGCCGCGGCCCGGGACAGCACGGTG
>CAYPNP010000035.1:0-27940 GCA_964412195.1 uncultured Acidobacteriota bacterium
CGACCATCCATGCAAACAGCTGAAATTATTCGACTTTTAGTGGGACAGTACTGATAGCAGAACGCGGATTCAAGCATTGTCCGCCCGTCGCTGAGTACCACGCACAATCGGGCGTGTTGCTCCTGAGTTCAATCAAGCCTCCGGCACACGTGAGGTACCGCGACCGGCAGGGAGCGGCGTGAGCAGTCAACGCCGGGCAGTCAGGGGCGCAAACCACAACTCCGTCCGCTTCCAGATGATACTCGTTTCAGAAAGTCTTCGTGAATTCAGCAACTTTCTTCATAGAACAGATCAAAAAGGGGATGGAATTGCTTCCCACCACTCAAGATCCCAATGGTTGGTCCTTCGCGCCGCTCCCTGCCGGTCGCGGTACCTCCCGCGTGCTTGGTTTCGCGTTGTAGAGTCAAATGGGTCTTGATAAAATACTCACCGACTGGCAATCACCTTTCGACGCGTCAATTTGAGGTGGAGAATGAAGTGCAGATCGCTACCACTGGGACTGGTACTGGTACTGGCCCTGTTAGTAGGCTGCAACCTCAGGGAAGAGACTATCGAGGCCAGAATTGTTCGCTGGTATGACACACATGCCACTGGTTCTCAACCATGCAGGTTGTCGGTGGCGAAAGATATCTATCCGGCAGAATGGGATAGGATTTGCGTTTTTCGCCATGGGGCGACGCTTCAAGAGGTGAATCAGGTTCTAGGTGTGGACGTTTCGGACAAGTACAATGAATTCACTCGGAAGATCGTCTTGGTGAAAGGAAAACAGATAATACATTGGGAGGAACATTCCTCTGATGCTGAAAAACCCATGCCCGGCGAGGTCGCGTTCGAAGAAACATACACAGCGAATCAAGTGGTTTTCTCAAGGGCGGACGCTGTCTTTGATCTTAAGAGAATTCCAGTCGGGAAATCCTGTTACTACGTCATGTGCCCGGCCAAATGAACAGCCGTCGTTGATCGCTAGCTCGATCCCGTAAAGAGCAAGACCCACCACCTGAAACAGAGGAATCCTGATTACCTGGGGTGGCGATGTGGGAGGCGTCATCCGATTCATGTGGTTCATCACGCGCCCAGAGGTCGCGAGCTACGAAGCGTGGGTGTTCCCGCCCGCGTGATGTATGGGGGAATGGGCAAAGCGTTCCGGTCAATCGCACCGATCAGTCTGATCCGGCCGGACCGGCGTGGATTTCTTCGATCGATTACGATGACGATTACGATAACGATGACGATCTACGATTACGATCGGTCGCAGTCCACGGTCACCGGTCGCCCGTCACCGGTCCTCGGTCTCCCGTCACCGGTCTTCCGGCGGCTTGGACTCGGCGGCCTTGTGCAGCTGCGGCTCGAAGCAGCGGCGGCAGCGGGCCTCGTACGCCCCGGCGCCGCCGACCACGATCTGCTCGTCGCTGGCGATCAGCCGCTGGGTGTAGTAGGCCGGGTTGCCGCACTGCATGCAGATGGCCACCGTCTTGGTGATGTCCTCGGCCACGGCCATGATGTGGGGCATGGGCTCGAACGGCCGCCCGAGGTAATCGCGGTCCAGGCCGGCCACGATGACCCGCTTGCCCATGTCGGCGAGCTGGTTGATGACCTCGACGATCCCGGAGTCGAAGAACTGGGCCTCGTCGATGCCCACCACCTCGGTGCGCGGCTGCACCCGGGTCAGGACCTCGGCGGAGCTGCGCACGATCTCCGCCCGGTAGCGCATCTCGCTGTGGCTGACGATGTGGTCTTCGCTGTACCGGTCGTCGATCATCGGCTTGAAGACCTGGATCCGCAGCCGGGCGATCTCGGCGCGCTTGAGCCGCCGGATCAGCTCCTCGCTCTTGCCGCTGAACATGCTGCCGCAGATCACCTCGATCCAGCCCACCGGCCCGCGGATGAATTTCTGCATGGTGTCGGTCTCCTTAGATTGTCTTCGCGCTGCGAGGCTCGAGACTAGAGGCTCGGGACTCGGTTCTCCAACCCCCCACCTCGAGCCTCGAGTCTCTAGCCTCGAGCCCCGTCACCCCCGAACCGCCGTACCAGGAACTCCTTCAGCGCCTCGAACGACGGGAAGATCTCGGTGCAGCAACCCTGGATCCAGCCGCTGACCTCCGTCAGGGGCAGCGCCGTGACCATGAACACCGGGATCCCCCGCCGGAAGGCCGCCGTCAGCTCCCCGTGGGTGCCGCCGCCGCGCTGGCTCCACTGGTCCCAGAGGCAGATCACGTAGTCCGACTCCTGCTCCAGCCGGTCCAGGTCGTAATGGATGATCTTGCGGACCACGGCACGGAACCGGGCGGGGTCGGAGGCCTTCCAGCCCCGGAAGTGCCCGATCTCCTCTTCCGTCAGGTTCTTGCGCACATCCCGGGCGGGATTGTAGGCGGCGTGGCCCAGGCGGCCGAGGAAGGCCTCCATGTCCTCGCGCCAGGCACGGCCGCCGTCCGGAGCGTGTTCCATGGCGCCTGAAAGATAGGCCCGGATGGGATTTGAGGATTTCATGCGCCCGAAACCTCCCGCGCGAAGCCTCATCATACCAGACATCGGGGGGAAGCAAAACCCGGAATCACGCCGGGACCGCCTCCAGGAGGCGGGAACTATCCGGGTTGACACGCGTGATAAGATGGCCGAACGCGTCCGCGGGGCGCCGGTGCCGGTTGTGCTACAATGAATGCAACCGGACAGAATCGGCCCGAGGAGGGTGAATGTACGTCAAGAAATCGATTCTGCTCCTGATCCTGTTGGTCAACGTCTGTCTCTGCGCCTATATCATCGTCGACAACCGGGCGGTCTTCGCCGACAGCGTCCTCGACCCGCTGGAGGGTGCGCGGCTCGACGCCACGTTCGACCTGGTCCCGCTGGCTCCGGCGCCGGCCTCGTCCGACCACGCCGAGGGGTGGGAGCCGTTTGAGGCCACTGCCTACTGCAACTTCGGCATCACCCGGTCGGGGGTCTGGGTCCAGCGCGGCATCATCGCCGTGGATCCCTCCCTGATCCCCATCGGCTCCATCATCGAGCTGAAGGCCGGCCGGTACACCGGCATCTACACCGCCATGGACACGGGGGAGCTCATCCAGGGGCGCCTGGTGGACATCTACGTCGCCTCCTACGACGAGGCCTTGCGGTTCGGCCGGCGCCCGGTCCAACTGCGTCTGCTCCGCCGGGGCTGGAACCCCATTGGCGCGCCCAGCGCGTTGCCGCCATCGGCCCCGGCCCTGCTAAATCCCTGACCGGTTCCTCCAGCCTGAATCCTCGCCGTCGCCGGACAGGCCCGGCCTCCTCTCCGCCGCGGTCCGCTTGGATCGCCCGGCGGAGCCGGGCGGTGTTGCCGTTTCGTCCCTGATCTGAGCCGCTTCGTCCCACCTTTTTCCACTTCGCCCCGACTTTTTCGGAAAGTGATGAACTTTGCCCGGGCACCCATCGTACTGTCCAGCAGATGAGATCCTGAGATTTGGACATCGAGGCCCCTTATGAGCAAAACCAATCGTCTGCGACTCAAGGTATATCTCACGCTCGGGATTGCCGTCGCCATCGCTGCCGGCTTCGTCTGGTTGGGCGACCGCAACCCGGGTACGGCCCAAGCCAACGCCCAGGCGGACAAGGGCAAGGCAGCCGCGGCCAAGAATCCGGCCGTCCCCGTGGAATTGGCGGCGGTGCGCCGCGGCGAGATGGTGGCTTCCGTCAGCGCCACGGCCAATCTCCGGCCCCTGCGGGAAGTGGAGATCGCCAGCCGGACGGAGGGGGTAGTCAAGCAGGTCCTCGTGGAGGAAGGCCACCAGGTCAAGGAGGGGCAGGTCCTCTGCACCCTGGACGACACCCAGCTCCGCATCCAGCTCCAATCGGCCCGTCAGAAGCTCGCGCAGGCGCGCCTGCAGCTGGAGACGGCCCGGATCCAGGAAGACAAAACGGCGGTGCAGGTGGAGAACGCCCGCGAGGACCTGAACCGCAACGAGGCCCTGTTCAAGGAACAGCTGGTCAGCGAGCGGGACGTGGCCCAGGCCCGATACCACATGAAGGAATTGGAACATGACGCCCGGGTCTCCACTTCCCAGGCCGAGGAGTACGGCCACCGGGTTCAGGAGCTGGAGGCCGAGGTAGAGCGGGTCAGCCTCGAGATCGACCGGACCGAGGTCCGCGCCCCGTTCGCCGGCTGCATCGTGACCCGCATGGTCGAGGTGGGCCGCACCGTCCGCAACCTGGACGCCCTATTCAAGCTGAGCGCCTTTTCCCCGCTCTATGCCGACGTGTTCCTGTCGGAGGGTGAGGCGCGCCGGGTGCGGCCGGGCCAGCCGGCCAGCCTGCGTCTCGGCGTGGACGAAAGCCGCCGGATCCCCGGGCATGTGGCCCGGATCAGCCCTGTGGTGGACCAGACCACCGGCACGGTCAAGGTGACGGTGGAGCTGATGGGGGACGATGCCGGTTTCAAGCCCGGCGCCTTTGTGCGGGTGAACATCCAGACCGAGCGGCGAACCGACGCCATCCTGATTCCCAAGCGGTCCGTGCTGGACGAGGACGGCGCCCTGTTCGTGTACATCGCCGACCAGAAGGTCGCCCGCAAGGTGGCCGTGACCCTGGGCAGCGAGAGCGACGGCGAGGTGGAGGTCCGGCAGGGCCTCAAGGAAGGACAGAACGTCGTGGTGGCCGGACAGGGCGCCCTGAAGGACGGGGCCGCCATCCGGATCCCCGACGCCGGCGACAAGAAAGGTTCCGATCAGGCCGCCGCCAAACAGACGCGCGCATAACCGTCCGGGACCGACGTAATCTATTCATCATAAAAGCGCAGCAGGATCTGTGAAAGGTGGTTTTTGACCACTCGCGGGGACGGGCCTGCGCATTGGAGCGACCGCCATGAACATCATCCAGACTGCCATCCGGAGACCAGTGACCGTTTCCATGTTCGTCGTCGCCGTGGTCCTGTTCGGGATCGTGTCCCTCGACCGCCTGGCCCTCAACCTGCTGCCGGATATCTCCTATCCCTCGCTGACCATCGACACCACTTGTGCCGACACGGCGTCGGAGGAGATCGAGAGCCTGATCACCGAGCCTGTGGAGGAAGCCGTCAGCGTCGTGCCCGGATTGACGAGGATCAGCTCGATCTCGCGCCCCGGCCGTTCCGAGGTGGTCCTGGAATTCAACTGGGACACCAAGATGGACCTGGCGGTGCTGGACGTGCGGGAAAAGCTGGACTTCGTCGAGCTGCCGCGGGACGCGGACAAGCCGGTCATCCTGCGGTTCGATCCCTCACGGGACCCGATCCTCCGGGTGCGCCTGTGGGGTGCGAAAAACCTCCAGGCCATGCGCTACCTGGCGGAAAAGGAGCTGAAGAAGCACCTGGAGTCGCTGGATGGCGTCGCCGCCATCAAGGTGATCGGCGGCCTGGAAGAGGAGATCCAGATCGACATCGACGAGAAAAAGCTGGCCGAACTGGGCATCCCCATCACCGAGGTCACCGCCATGCTGCAGCGGGAGAACCTGAACATGGCTTCGGGTTCCCTCTATGACGGCGACTCGAGCTACCTGGTGCGGACGCTGAACGAATTCGAGTCGGTGGACGAGATCGGCCGGATCGTGGTCCGGGAGGAGCAGGGCCGCCGCGTCCTGCTCCGGGACATCGCAGCGGTTTCCCGGGGTGTCAAGGACCTGGAGGTCATCGCCCGGATCGACGGGCAGGAAAGCGTGGAGATGGCGGTGTACAAGGAAGGGGATGCCAATACGGTCACCGTGGCCCGGACCGTGGTGCGCAAGCTCGAGGGTCTGCGCCAATCCAAGACCATCCCCGCCGACATCCAGTCCGTGGTCGTGTCCAACCAGGCGGATTTCATCGAGCAGGCCATCGGCGAGGTCCGCAGCAACGCCCTGCTGGGCGGTCTCCTGGCCACCATCATCCTCTTCCTGTTCCTCAAGGACGTGCGCAGCACGCTGATGATCGGCCTGTCCATTCCCATCTCCATCCTGGCCACCTTCGCCCTGATGTACCAGACCGACCTGACCCTCAACATCATGTCTCTCGGCGGCATCGCCCTGGGGGTGGGCATGCTGGTGGACAACTCCATTGTCGTCCTGGAGGCGATCCACCGCTACCGGGCGACGGGCATTCCCCTGGCGGAGGCCGTCTACCAGGGCACCAAGGAAGTCAGCATGGCCGTCACGGCCTCCACCCTGACCACGGTGGCGGTCTTCCTGCCGCTGGTGTTCGTGGAGGGGATCGCCGGGCAGCTGTTCAAGGACCAGGCGCTCACCATCACCTACTCCCTGCTGGCGTCGCTGGTGGTCTCCATCACGGTGCTGCCCATGCTGATGGCCGTGCGGTTCCGCGCCCCCGAGGAGCTGTTCGGACAGAAGGCCGAGCCGGCGGGAACCGCGGCCGCGGAACCGGCCAAGGAAGCGAAACCGCTCAGCGCCCGCCGGTGGATCCGGGTCCCCCAGCGCATCGTCCGGGGCGCCGGCCGGGGCACGCGCGCCGTGTTCCGGTTCGTGTTCGTGACCGTCGGGCAGCTGCTTCTGGCCGACCTGCGCCGGCTGCTCCAGTGGGCCGGCCGGCTGCTGGGACGGGGCATCCAGCCGGTCATGCGCCCGTTCGACCGGCTCTTCACCTCCCTGCAGGAAGCCTACCCGCGGTGGCTCCGGGCCGGCCTGGAGCACAAGGGGATGGTCCTGGGCGCCGCCTTGGCCCTGACGCTCCTGGCCGCGGGCCTGTCTTCCCGGCTGGGTGTGGAGCTGATCCCGCCCCTGACCCAGGGGGAGTTCACAGTGGAGCTGCTCCTGCCGGAGGGCCGTTCCCTGGAGGCGACCGACCGGCTGGCGGGGCAGGTCGAGGAAAAGCTGCGCGGCTACCCGGAGGTCCGGACCGTGTTCTCCAGCACCGGCGGCGGGAACGAGAGCCAGTTCTCCCGGCAGTCGGCCAAGGAGAACACCGCCTACCTCCACGTGGTGATGCGGGACCGGTCCGACCGCGAGGCCGAGGAGCGCTGCATGGATCGGCTGCGGAAGGACCTTGCCCTCCTGCCCGAGGTGACGTCCAAGTTCAGCCGGCCGTCGTACTTCAGCTTCAAGCGGCCCATCGAGGTGGAGCTGTACGCCTACGACCTGGAGGAACTGCGCCTGCTGTCCGAGCGGGTGATTCGGCGGCTGGAGCAGATCGACGGGCTCAGCGACTTCAAGACCACGGCCGAATTGGGCAATCCGGAGATCCACGTCACCTTCGACCGGGAGCGGCTGGCCCGTCTCGGTCTCGACGAGAGCCAGGTCTCGCAGATCCTGCGCAACAAAATCCGCGGGGACGTCGCCAGCCGGTACAAGGATCAGGACAGGCAGATCGACATCCTGGTGCGGGCCGAGGAAAGCGACCGGCGCTCGCTCCAGGAGATCCGCGACCTGACCATATCGGCAGGCAGCGCCGCCGACGGGACAGCGGCACCTTCGGGCGGCGTCCCGCTCAAGCTGTCTGCGGTGGCGGAGGTCAGCCTTTCCCGGGGCCCTCACGAGATCCACCACATCAAGTCGGCGCGGGCCGCCATCATTTCGGCCAACCTCTCCGGCCGGGACCTGGGCGGCGCCTCCGCGGAGATCCAGGCGGCCCTGCGCGAACTGGGGCCCAACCTGCCGGTCAACGCCACAGCCGTCCTGAGTGGGCAGAACGAGGAACTCCAACGGTCCTACAACAGCCTCCTGCTGGCGCTGGCTCTGGCGGCCTTCCTGGTCTACCTGGTCATGGCCTCCCAGTTCGAATCGCTGATCCACCCCTTCATCATCATGTTCACCGTCCCGCTGGGCATCGTCGGCGCCGTGCTCGGGCTGTACGTCACCCGGACGCCGGTCAGCATCATGGTGTTCATCGGGGTGATCATCCTGGTGGGCATCGTGGTCAACAACGCCATCGTGCTCATCGACTACACCAACCAGCTGCGGCGGAGCGGCCTGGCCAAACGGGAGGCGCTGTTGCAGGCCGGCCAGGTCCGGCTGCGCCCCATCCTGATGACCACCCTGACCACCGTCCTCGGGCTGCTGCCCATGTCCCTGGGGCTGGGTGAGGGTGCGGAGATCCGTTCCCCCATGGCCGTCACCGTCATGAGCGGCCTGCTCTTCTCCATGCTGTTGACCCTGCTGGTGATCCCGGTGGTTTACGAGGCCGTCGACCGGAAGATGACCGAGGCGGACCGGGCCGCGGCGGCCCACGCCCGGACGGCGCCGGGGTGCGCCCTGCCCGCGGAGCCGGAGGTAGCGCCATGAACCTCTCCGATTACTCCATCCGGCACCCGGTCACCATCTGCATGCTGCTGCTGTGCTGCCTGGTGCTGGGCGGGATGTCGCTGATGAGGATCCCGCTGATCCTCCTGCCGGAGGTGGACTTCCCCCAGGTGGAAGTCTACGTGCCCTACCCCAACGCCTCGCCGGAACAGGTGGAGCGCACCATCACCAAGCCCCTGGAGGAGGTGCTGGCCACCGTCGCCCACGTGAAGACCCTCAACTCCAACTCCGAGGCCGACGGCAGCTACATCGGGCTGGAGTTCGACTGGGGGCTCGACATCGACGTCCTGCGAGCCGAGATCCGCGAGAAGGTGGAGCAGGCCCGGGTCGAGCTGCCCGACGACGTGGACCACATCTTCGTTCGCAACTTCCGCTCCAGCGACATCCCCATCATCGAGGGCCGGATCTCCTCCGGCCGGGACCTGCGGGCCAGCTACGCCCTGCTGGAGCACCGGATCAAGAAACCGCTGGAGCGGGTCAAGGGCGTCGCCGACGTGGAGATCGGCGGCGTCGCGGAACAGGAGATCGACATCGCCCTGCGGATGGACGACGTCAAGAAATACCGGGTGGACGTGGGGCGGCTGTTCCGCCGCCTGGACGCGGCGAACCTGAACCTGTCCCTGGGCAAGGTCCGGGATTCCGGGTACCGCTTCGGCATCCTGGCGCGCAACGCCATGGGCGACCTGGAGACCATCCGCAAGTTCCCGATCAACGCCCGGGGGCTGACGCTGCAGGACATCGCCGACATCACTTTCTCCGAGCCGGCCCTGAACTACGGGCGCCACCTCAACGGCGGCTACGCCATCGCCCTGACGGTGCGGAAGACCTCCGACGCCAACACGGTGGACACGGTCGAACGGCTGCGCGCGGCCATCGAGGAGATCAACCAGGATCCCTCCCTGCAGGGCATCCAACTGCTGGTCTGGCACGACTCGGGCCGCGAGATCACCCGCTCCCTGACCGGACTGCTGCAATCGGGCGCCTGGGGGGCGCTCCTGGCGGTGGTGATCCTGTTCCTGTTCCTCCGCCGGATCGGAGCCACCCTGGCGGTGGGCTTCGCCATTCCATTCTCCATCATCACCGCCGTCGGATTGCTGTACCTGATGGGGAAAACCCTGAACGTCCTGTCCATGATGGGGTTGATGCTGTCGGCGGGCATGCTGGTGGACAACGCCGTGGTCGTGCTGGAGAGCATCTTCCGCAACCTGGAGAAGGGGCGGGACCGGGAGGCGGCGGCCGGCATCGGCGCGCGGGAGGTGATCACCGCCGTCGTGGCCGCCACCATGACCTCCATCATCATCTTCGTGCCCCTGATCTTCGGCCGCAAGACGGAATTCTCCACCTGGCTGGGCGAGGTGGGCATCGCCATCATCATCACCCTGAGCTGCTCCCTGCTGGTGTCCCTGGTGCTGATCCCGCTGGCCATGGCCCGGTTCATCAAGATCAAGCCGCCCAAGGTCGAATCCACCCGCACCCGCCTGGCCCGTTTCTACGGCCGGATCCTGGACTGGACCCTGCGGCACCGGCTGGTCACCGTGGGCGGGATCCTGCTGATTGTGGCCGTGTCGGTGGTCCCCTTCCAGAAACTGCCCGACAACACCGCCGAGGCCCAGGAGCTGAAGGACCTCCGGATCCAGTACGAATTCAGCGAGAACTACCACTATGCCAAGATCGAGGAAACCTACGTCACGCCGGTGGAGGCGTACCTGGCCCGCAACAAGGCGCGCTGGATGATCAAGGATGTCTACAGCTTCTTCACCAACGGCCAGGCGTCCACTTCGGTCTATTTCGACGAGGAGCGCATCACCCCCGAACAGCTGAGCAAGATCCGGGACGAGATTCGAGATTCCCTCCCGGTCATTCCGGGCGCGAGCATCTCCCTGGGCCGGCAGCGCGGCGCCGACACGGCCAACTGGGTCGGCGTGAACCTGTATGGGGACGACACCCAGATGCTGAACCGGCTGGTGGCCGAGGCCAAACGGCAGCTCCGCCGGCACAAGGAGGTCAAGGAGATCTTCTCCGCCCAGGACAAGGGGACCGAGGAGGTGCAAATCCGGCTGCGGCGCGACCTGGCCGGCAAGTTCGGCATCTCCGCCGATGAGGTGGGCCGGGTGTTGGCCATCGTCCTGCGCGGCCGGCAGACCCGCGGCTTCCACTCGCCGGAGGGCGAGGTGGAGATCTGGGTCCGCCTTCGGGAGGCGGACCGGCGCAACCTGGAGGATCTCCGGTCCATGGTCATCCGCGGCGCGCCGGACGGCCGCGACATCCTCCTGTCCCAGGTGGCCGACCTGGAGGTGGTGAAGACCGCCCAGGCCATCGAGCGGGAGAACCGCCGCACCCGGGCCTACATCGGCGTGGCCTGCGGATTCGAGAACCGGGAGGACAGCCGGAAGCTGGTGTCCGGCGTCATGAACGGCCTGAAGATGCCGGTGGGCTACACCTGGAGCTACGACCGCTGGGTGGCGGAGCAGGACCAGTCCAACCAGGATTTCCTGTTCAACATGCTGCTGGCCCTGTTCATGGTCTACTTCGTCATGGCCTCGCTGTTCGAGAGCCTGTCGCATCCGTTTGCCATCATGTTCTCCCTGCCGTTCGCCTTCGTCGGCGTGGCCTGGTTCCTGTTCGCCACCCATACGCCGTTCAACTTCATGGCCCAGATCGGCCTGCTGATCCTGGTCGGCGTGGTGGTGAACAACGGCATCGTGCTGATCGACCACGTCGACAACCTCCGCCGGCAGGGGCTGCCCCGCCTCCGGGCCATCCACGAGGGTTGCCTGGAGCGGCTCCGGCCGATCCTGATGACCGCCGGGACCACGATCTTCGGCCTGATTCCGCTGGCGTTCGGCCAGACCAGCGTCTTCGGCGCGCGCTACTTTCCCATGGCCCGGACGGTGATGGGCGGCCTGATCGCCTCCACGCTGCTGACCCTGATCGTGCTGCCGACGGTCTACAGCCTGATCGACGACCTGTCCCTGGCTTCCCGGCGGGTGTGGCTGAAGACGCGGCCCGCCCGGCCGGGTGAGCCGGGCCCGGCGCCCAGCCCCGTCGCATAGCGGCCGGCACTTCACGAGGCAGACGCCTCTCCCGTCACCGCTACCCAACCGGGCGATCCATCCCGGATTCCCTGACGGTGACTCCGGCAACGCAGGTGGGGTATAATGGGTCCGGGAGGATGACATGACGGTGGACTGCCGGACCTGCGTCAACTGGTACGACGATTTCCTCGAGATGAAGCTGGAGTCGGCCCGCAAGGACCGCCTCTTTTTCGGCTGCAAGCTCTTCGGCTCGATCGAGAACTACCGCGCCAGGACCGACTGCCCGCGCTACCAGCCGGTCGAGGAGCCGTTCGCGGTCTGCCGCACCTGCGGCCTGCCCGCGCCCCGCGTCTGCATCCTGCTGGGCGAGTGCGTCAACTGCACCGACACCGACCTCTTCTGCCTGCGCCAATGCACCGGCGGGGAGCTGCGCACGTTCTGCACCCACTGGGTGCGCCTGTCCACCGACGGCCGCGCCGGCGTGCGGGACGGCGAGGTGGAACGGGAGTTCGCCGCGGCGCCTGGACGGAAGCCGGCAGCCCCCCGGCGGAAGCTGGGGGATGTCTACCGGCAGCACCTGAAGCGGCAGGCGAAGCGCAACCGCAACCGCCGGGCGGGGAGGTGACCATCTCCAAGCTGTACGGCAACCTCTCCGGACTGAAACCTAACCAGATCAAGCTGCTCCAGAAAATCTACCAGCGCCGCGTCCCGCCCCAGGCCCTCCTGACCCCGGAATTCGCAGGGCAGCTGGGCCGGATCTCGGCGGAGATCCGCCGCCAGGTGGGCGTGCTCCTGACGCGCGGCGGCGCCGTCGACTGCGTGGTGGTGGGCGACCGCGAGGCCATCCAGCTGCCCCACCCGGGCCGGAGCCGCTCCGACCAGCGGCGGTTCCGCGGGGTCCGCTGCGTCCACACCCACCTGGGGGAGGCGGGCCTGAGCCGGGACGACCTCAACGACCTGTCGCTGCTCCGCCTCGACACCATGACCGCCCTCGAGGTGGACGAGGAGGGCCGCCCGGGCCGGGTGCACACGGCGCACCTGTCGCCCGACTTCCAGCCGGGCGAGGACCGGCCGCTGGCGCAGGTCTGGACGACACTGCCGGCGTGCGACGTCCACCAGCTCCACCTGGACTTCCAGGCCTTCATCCGCGACCTTGAGGCCGAGTTCGCCCGGAGGACCGAGCGCCACTGGCGCCAGGACGAAGGCGAGCGGGCCATCCTGGTGGGGGTGACCACCGGCTCGCTGGAGGAGGCCCAGGAGCGCCTGGACGAGCTGGCGGAGCTGGCCCGCTCCGCCGACCTGCGGGTGCTGGACCGGTTCATCCAGCGCCGGCCGCGCCTCGACCCGCGCCTGCTGCTCGGCCACGGCAAGCTGCAAGAAATCGTCATCCGCAGCCTGCAGCGCGGGGCCACCCTGCTCATCTTCGACCGCAACCTGACCCCCAGCCAGGCGCGGGCCATCTGCCGCGAAACCGACCTCAAGGTCATCGACCGGTCCCAGCTCATCCTGGACATCTTCGCCCGCCGGGCCCGGAGCCAGGAGGGACGGATCCAGGTGGAGCTGGCCCAGCTCAAGTACATGATGCCCCGGCTGGTGGAGTTCGACGATTCCCTGTCCCGGCTCACCGGCGGGATCGGCGGCCGCGGCCCCGGGGAAACCTCGCTGGAGGTGAACCGCCGCCGGGTCAAGGACCGCATCCGCCACCTGGAGGACAAGCTGGAGGCCGTCTGCCGCTCGCGGCGCCAGCGCCGCGCCCGCCGGCAACGCCACAGCGTGCCGGTCATCTCCATCGTCGGCTACACCAATGCGGGAAAATCGACGCTGGTCAACACCCTCACCCAGGCGGGGGTGCTGGTGGAAGACAAGCTCTTCGCCACTCTCGATCCGGTCAGCCGGCGGCTGCGGCTGTCGCCCGGGCAGGAGGTGCTGGTGTCGGACACGGTGGGATTCATCCGGGACCTGCCGGAGGAGCTGGTGGAGGCCTTCCGGGCCACCCTGGAGGAGATCGAGGATTCCTCCCTGCTGATCCACCTGGCCGATGCCGCCAGCCCGCTGCGGGAAGCCCAGATCGCCGCCGTGGAGGACATCCTTGCCGGCATCGGGCTCGGGGACATCCCCCGCCTGCTGGTGCTCAACAAGGCCGACCGGCTGGAAGGGTGGCAGCGGGAGGCGCTGAGCCGCCGGTACGACGCCGTGGTGATCTCCGCCCTGCACGGGGACGGGTTGGCCGGTCTGCTGGAGACCCTGCGCCGGCGCCTGGCCAACGGCGAAGAGCCCGCCTGGGCGGAGTCGTCCGCCGTCCACCAAGGAGAGAGTTCATGAGCGTGAGCGTTTCGCCGGTCCGCGACGGCGGCGACCTGAGCCGCTTCATCCGCTTTCCCTACCGGCACTACGCCGGCCACCAGTATTGGGTCCCGCCGCTCCTGCTGGACCAGAAGGAGCTCCTCAACCGGCAGAAGCATCCCTTCTACCGGGCCGCGGAGGCGGAGTTCTTCCTGGCCCGGCGGGATGGGGACGTGGTCGGCCGGATCGCGGCCATCCACAACCGCGCCCACAACGAGTTCCACGGGGACCGGGTGGGCTTCTTCGGATTCTTCGAATCGGAGCGGCACCTCGAGACGGCCCGGGCGCTTCTCGACGCCGCCGCCGGCTGGTGCGCCGCCCGCGGCCTGACCAGCCTGCGCGGCCCCGCGAATCCGTCCACGAATTACGAGTGCGGCCTGCTGGTGGAGGGCTTCGACTCGCCGAACGTCTTCATGATGACCTACAATCCGCCGTACTACGCCCAGATGCTGGAGGGCTGCGGCTTCACGAAGGCCAAGGACCTGCTGGCGTACTGGCTGACCGACGAGCAAGGATTTCCGGAGAAGCTCGCCTCCATCTCCGACCGCGTGCTGCAAAAAGGCGGCCTGGCCATCCGCGAGGTCCGGCTCAACGAAATGGAGGCGGAGCTGGACCGGATCTTCTCGGTCTACAACAACGCCTGGAGCCGGAACTGGGGCTTCGTGCCCATGTCCAAGGAGGAGCTGGCGGCCCTGGCCGCCGGACTGAAGTGGGTGCTGGACCCCCGGATCTGCTACCTGCTGGAGAAGGGGGACGAGCCGGTCGGATTCCTGTTCGCCATGCCGGACCTGAACCGGATCCTGATCCGGATGAACGGGCGGTTGCTTCCCTTCGGCTGGCTCCGGCTATTGCGGGCCCGGCGGCGCATGAGCATCTGCCGCGTGATCGCCCTGGGGCTGAGCCGGGAGTACCAGAACTATGGATACGCCGCCGCGCTGTACCGGAAGATCGTCACGGATGGGACGAAGTCCGGATACCACCAGTCCGAGATCGGCTGGGTGCTGGAAGACAACCTGATGATGAACCGGGCGGCGGAGATGCTCGGCTCCCGCCTGTACAAGCGCTACCGGATCTACGAGAGATCGCTCTGACAATTGCGGATTGCGGATTTCGGATTGCGGATTGAGACCTTTTGTGTGGTTCGTGTGGTTCGTGGTTTTTTCCTGACGCCGGATCGGCCGGTCATCGGTCACCCGTCACCGGTCACCCGTCACCGGTCATTCGTCTCCCGTCTCCCGTCAAAAATAACCGGGGTGCGACCGACTTTCTGGTATAATGGGGCCGATGAACGACAAGCGACTGCTGATCCCGTACGATCGCCTCAACATCACAGAACACATCCAGATTTTCTGTGACATCTATAACTATCCCATGGAGATCCACGTCGGCGGCGAGAACCGGCTGGTGTACCAGAACGAGGTCTACAACCTCCTGCTCCAGGGCGTCCCCCTCAGCATCGACAGCAACCTGCTGATCTCCCTGATCCAGTTCCGCGAGACCGAGCGCATCCCCGACGTGCACGGGGACATGGTGGTCGTCGACAGCTACAACTGCTACATCAAGCAGGGCGAATACTGGTACCCCTACCGCTTCCATTTCACCAGCGACGAGCAGACCCACAACTTTTTCTCCAAGGGCACCTACGCGCCGGACCTGGACCACCCCATCAAGTGGAACACCCTGATCCGCTTCCTGCGGACGTTCTACGCCCACCGGAAGAAGTTCACCCTGTACCACGGCTTCTTCCCGCTGGAGAACTACTACACCTACCTGAAGTCCCTGTACGTCGAGTTCAAGTCCATCCCCTCCAACGAGCTGGAGAGCCTGGGGGAGAGCCGCTACGTGCGCCTCCGCATCCAGGACGAACTGCTCCGCCGCCGCGTCCTCAGCTCCCGCGTCTGACCCGCATCCCATCCTCTGGTGCTTGAAGAATGACCGGTGACCGGTGACCGATGACCGGTGAATGATGATGGGTTACCGGTGACGGGTGACCGTGGAAGGCGACCAATCGTAATCGTCGATCGTCATCGTAATCGTCATCGTGATCGGTCGAAGAAGGCCAAACGGCATCGGTCAGATCCGTCGGATCGGGCCGATCGGTCGGATCGATCGGAATCCCTGCCGGTCCCCCCATTCACCCATTCACCTATTCACCCATTCACCAGTTCTCCCTTCCGTTGTGCTATGCTATCGCCCAGGCAGTTCTAACAAACAAATACCCGCCGGCGGCCTCACGGCCCGGTCCGCTGCGCGCCGGCGGGGCGGCAGGAGGATGACCATGCGGAGACGCCTTGCGATCGTCTGTGCGGCCGGCTTTGCGCTCGCGCTGTCGGCGGCGGCCCAGCAACCCTCCACCCTGGGGGTGATCTGGCGGGGCGAGGCGCCGCCCCAGGCCTCCCCCGCGGCGCTGCAGGCGGAGATCGCGGAAAAAGTGGGCCGGCTGCAGCGGTTCATGGCCGCCGAGGAGCTGGACGGCGTGCTGCTGACCCAGGTCCGCAACGTCTGCTGGCTGACGGCGGGCCGCGCCGACACCCAGATCGTGCTCAACAAGGACGTCGGCGCGGCGTCCCTGCTGGTTCTGAAGGACGGGTCGAAGCACCTGCTGTGCAACGGCAGCGAAGCCGGTCGGCTGATGGACGAATCACTGGCCGGCCTGGGCTACACCCTCCACCTCTTCCCCTGGTATGAGGCCAACCCGGTGAAGGACGTGCGCGGCGACGTGCTGCGGGGCATCGCGGGTCCCGGCCGGATCGGCAGCGACGCGCCGTTTCCCGGCACTGTGCCGCTGCCGGACCTTTTCCGCCGCCTGCGCTACCGATTCACCGATGGCGAACTGGAGCGCTACCGCTGGCTGGGGGCCCAGGCGGCCGAAGCGGTCGAAGCCGTCTGCCGGCGGCTCGCACCGGGGCAGGACGAGTTCGCCATCGAGGCCATGGCCGCCGCCGAGCTGCGGAGCCGGGGCATCCTGCCCACCGTCCTGCTCATCGCGGTGGACGAGCGCATCGCCAGGTACCGCCACGCCCTCCCGGCCGGGGCGGTGCTGAAGAAATACGCCATGGTCAACGTGGTGGCCGAAAAGTGGGGCATGCCGGTGGCGGTGACGCGGTTCGTCCACTTCGGGCCGCTGCCGGAGGACTTGCAGAACCGGCTGGAGAAGACCGCCCGGGTCAACGCCCGTTTCGAGGCGGCCACCGTGCCGGGCAAGTCCTGCGCCGCCATCTTCGAGGAGTGCAAGGCCTGGTACGCCGAAGCCGGCTTCCCGGACGAGTGGCGGAAACACCACCAGGGCGGGGCCATCGGCTACGACGACCGGGAGTACGTGATCTACCCGGGGATCCAGGAAACTGTGCAGGAGCGCCAGCCGTTCGCCTGGAACCCCACCATCACCGGGGCCAAGGTCGAGGACACGATCGTCGCCTTCTCCGACCACATCGAGGTGGTCACTAAGACGAAAGACTGGCCGGTGATCCGGGTGGAGCTCGACGGAAAGATCTACGAGCAGCCGGCGATCCTGGTGAAGTGAAAGGAGAGGCAATCTGAACATCGAACATTGAACATCCAACATCGAACATCGAAGTCAAACAGGCATGAATTCAGGTTATCGCCGAATCTTTTCTCCGCTCTGGTTTTACTTCGAAGTTCGATGTTCAATGTTCGATGTTCAAAGCGATCAAGGTGAGGGCAAGCTTGAATGAACCAGCAATATCAAAGGATAGAGCGAGCTTTCCGGGAAAGGTTTGAGGGGCAGCCAATGCTGGCCCGCTCGCCGGGGCGGGTCAACCTCATCGGCGAGCACACCGACTACAACGGCGGCTTCGTCCTGCCGGCGGCCATCGACAAGGCGCTCTACTTCGCCTGCGCCCTGCGGTCCGGCCGGCGCTGCCGGTTCCACGCCGCCGACCTCGGGAAGGACTACGAGTTCGAGCTGTCGCCGGCTGTCGGCAAGTCCGGCCAGGGCTGGCCGGACTACCTCCTGGGCGTGATCGACCAGGCCCAGCTGGCGGGCCATGTCGTGCCGGCGGTGGACTGCGCCTTCGGCGGCGACATCCCCGTGGGCGCGGGGCTGTCCTCCTCGGCGGCGCTGGAGGCGGGCTTCGCCTTCGCCCTCAACGAGCTGGCCGGCTGGGGCATCCCGCCGCTTGAGCTGGTGCGGCTGGCCCAGCGCGCGGAGAACGCCTTCGTCGGCGTCCAGTGCGGCATCATGGACCAGTTCGCCAACGTATTCGGACTGGCCGGCACGGTCATCCGGCTGGACTGCCGCTCGCTGGAATTCGACTACGTGCCCTTCGACCGGCCGGACCTGGCGGTGGTCCTCTGCGACACGGGCGTGCGGCGCGCCCTGGCCGGTTCCGAGTACAACGTGCGTCGGCGGCAGTGCGAAGAGGGCGTCCAGGTCCTCCGGGACCTCACGCTGCCGGTGGAGAGCCTCCGCGACGTCACGGCGGAGCAGCTGGACGCCCACCGGGCCGCGCTGGATCCGGTGGTCCTCCGCCGCTGCCGCTACGTGGTCGAGGAGAACGCGCGGGTGCTGGAAGCCTGCCAGGCCTTGGGGCGCTCCGATTTCGCAGCGTTCGGCGAGCGGATGTGGGCGTCCCACCGCGGCCTGCGGGACGACTACGAGGTGAGCTGCCCCGAGCTGGATGCCCTGGTGGAAATCGCGGCGGAGATCCCCGGAGTGCTGGGCGGGCGGATGATGGGCGCGGGCTTCGGCGGCTGCACCATCAACGTGGTGGAGGCCGGCGCAGTGGAGGAGTTCGGCCGCCGGACCGCAGAGGCATACCGCAACCGGACCAGCCGGGAAGCCGCCATCCACGTGACGCGGATCGAGGCCGGCACGTCCATTGTGACGGCCGGCTGTTGACGGATCGCCGGTGAAATGACCGCGGAGACGCCGAGGAGCTGAGTAAACCTTTTATTCTGTTTTCTTGCCGGCGCTGCGCCTCTGCGGTGAAGGGATGGATGGAATGACCCTGAATCGGGCTGGGATTCTGCTGGCGATTCTGATCACCCTGGCGGGCGGGGCGCGGACGGGGGAACCGGCCAAGCCGCCGCTTTCCAGCCTCCGGGCGGGGGCGGGCGCGCCGCTTTTCACCACGTACTGTGCCGCGCGGGAGCGATCGGAGTTCACCCTGGACGAGGGCTACCACCTCGTGTACGACGACCCGGACCGGGGCGTGACGCTGGAGACCGATTCCGCCGGCGACTGGGGGCTGGCTTTCCGGATGGGCGGCCGCACGGTGGATGCGATCCGGGACTTCGCCCGCCCGCCGGTGATCACCGCGTCTTACCCCGATCTGGTCCAATTCCACTTCCAACCTTTCGAAAACATCGAGGTCCAAGCGACGTTCCTGGTCCAGTCCTCCCGCCGGGCGGTGCAGTCGCTGGCCGTGCGCAACCTCGGCGCCGCCCCGGTGTCGCTGCAGGTGGTCCCCTTCCTCCATCACCGCCTGCGCACGTTTGAAAAAGTCGGGTTTCTCCCGGAGGCGCCGGCCCTCACGGCGGTCCACGAGGAGCTGCCTGACGACTGGACGCGGGAGCACCGGGTGCCGTACGTCGACCGCGTCCGGGACGTCTTCCTGCTGTCGCGGGCGCCCGACCGGCTGGGCTCCTACCGCGGCTACCGCTGGGGGCCGGTGGTCCTGCCGCCGGAGGTCGACCTGATGAAGCCGGCGGTCTTCCGGGTCTGGGGCCGGGTGGACCATCCGGATGGGTCGCGCTGCCGACACGATCCGGCCGGGGCGCGGCTGATGGCGGTCCTGGACGGTGACCGGAACCGGCTGCTCACGGAGACGGCCGCCTGTTGGGGCACGGCCGGGCCGAACGTCAGCGGTTACGGCTACTACGGCCTGGAAATGGGCAACTTCGGGCCGCTGCGGGGCGGGGAGAAGTACGAGATCCGGTTCGCCTGCGGCGCCACAGGCGAGGCCGGGAGCGTCTCTGGCTTGGTGGGGGACCTGTCCTCGGGAAAAGGCCGGCGGCAGGACATCGCCCTGGCTGCGGCGGGCCCGGCGGTGCCGGCCTGGCTCCGGCGGGACATCTGGGGCAGCGGCACGGAGGTGCGCCTCTACTGGCCCCCGGCGGGCGAGGGGCTCACCTACAGCGTCTACCGGCGGGACGGGCGCGGCGGGGCGGTCTACCGGCGGCTGGCCGAGGGCGTGACCCGCACGTTCTACACCGACCGGAACCTGAGCGGCGACCCGCTGTACGGCTACGTGGTCACGGCGGTGGACGCCTCCGGCCGGATGAGCCTGCCGACGCCCGAGGTGACCAACATCGAGGGGAGCGACCTGCTCACCGACCTGCGCTACCCGGGCCAGATCCCCGTCGACGCCCGCGACCGGGTGCGGGTGCTGGCGGCGCCGCTGACCATGGCGCTGGCGCCCGGCGCGGCCGAAACGCTGCGGGTGGTCCGGGCGGTGGGACCGGCAGCGGTGGCGCCCGAGGACCTGATCGACGAGGCCCGGCCGCTCCTGACGGAAGATCTGGAATCCTACCTGCGCATGGACGAAACTCTGCTGGTGCGGGCGCCGGCGGCGGGCTTCGGCGACCCGGACACGGACCTGCTCTACTGGAGCGCCTGGAACCTGATGCGCCAGGTGATGCTCCCGCCGGAAGGGAGCTGCCGGCAGAACTACTACGTCTTTTCCCGCGAGCCGTCATGGGGCTGGGGCCACGGCGGGCAGGTGTTCCACGAGAGCCTGACCATGCTGGCCTACGCCCTGGCCGACCCGGCCGGGGCCATGGGCTCGCAGCGCGTGTACCTCGAGCGGCAGCGCCCGGACGGCTACATCAACTACCGCACCGGGCCGTACCTGGACGAGACTATCGTCACGAACGGGCAACCCACCGCGGCGGCGCCCTGGTACGCGTGGGAGAACTGGGAGATCTACCGGATCACCCGCGACCGGCGCTTCCTGGAGGCGATGTATCCCTCCGGCAAGGCCCTCTACGAGTGGTTTTTACGGAACCGCGACACCGACGGCGACGGCCTGTGCGAGTGGGGCGGCGACGCGGTGCTGGAGTCGGTCCGGGACGCCAAGGTGGCGGTCTGGGACGAAGTGGGCGACCCCGCCCGGTTCGAGGCGCTGGACCTCAACTGCCTCCTGGTGCAGGAGGCGCGGGCGCTTTCGGCCGCCGCGGCGGAGCTGGGCCGGGCGGACGAGGCGGCGCGGTTTCGGAAGGAGGCCGACGAGCGGGCGGGCCGGATCAACCGGACGTTCTGGGACCCGGCCACCGGCTTCTACTACAACGTCGACAAGGCGGATCACGATTTCACCCTGAACCGGCCGGACGACCTGAAGCGGCGGGAGATCATCGGCTTCCTGCCGCTGTGGGCGGGCGTCGCCTCGCCGGAGCAGACCCGCCGGCTGGTGGAAACGCTGTCGGATCCGAAGCGGTTCTGGAGAAAATACGGCGTGCCGTCGCTGGCGGCGGACGACCCGTTCTACGAGCCGCAGGGGTACTGGAACGGCCCGGTCTGGGTGGAGTGGAACCTCCTGGTGCAGCAGGGCCTGCGGCGCTACGGCTACGAGCGGGAAGCGCGGGAGCTGGCCCGGCGGGTGGCGGCGGTCATGATCGAGCGGCTGAAGAAGGACCACGACTTCTGGGAGTTCTACAGCCCGGACGCGCCGTGGGGCGGCTATCACCGCACGTACATCTGGGCCGGCTGCATCAACCGCATGCTGCTGGAATCGTACCGACCGGAGCTGTTCCAATGACCGCCCCCGTGTGTGCTCGGATTGGTAAACGGGTCTCGGGTTTCGGGGCTCGGGTCTCGGAAAACATGCAAGCGGTCAATCTTGCCGAACCCCATGCTACCTGGCCGAGCCCCGAGTCCCGAGCCCCGAAAACCGCAAACTGTGATAGCTTCAACGGATGGGTGTCCCATGAAACGTATCGCCCTATTTGCACTGATCCTGCCGGCCCTCCTGCCGGCCGTGCCCGCCCAGGACGGCCTGGTGCCGGCGTTCCCGCTGGCGCCCGACGGCGGGCTGGCCATCATGCGCCCGGCCCAGCCGGCGGCACCCTTCGACCGCGCCGGCCGCCGCGCCGCACTGATCGGCACCGAGGGCGGCGCGGTGGAGGCCTGGGCCTGGCCGCTCAAGCTGGTGCGGAACCTCGAGCTGTCGTTCCTGCTGCGGGGCGGCACCCGGCCGATCCCGGCGCGGGACATCGTCCGCTTCGCCGAGGCCCGCCCCGAGTGCGAGGTCCTGACGTTCGTCCACCAGTCCTTCACCGTGCGGGCCGTCTACCTCGTGCCGTTCGACCAGCCCGGCGCCCTGATCCTGCTGGACGTGCGCAGCGACGAGCCGCTCACCGTCATCGGCGGCTTCCTGCCGGTGCTCCAGCCCATGTGGCCGGCGGGGATCGGCGGCCAGTACGCGGCCTGGGACGATGACCTCAAGGCCTACGTCATCTCGGAATCCTCCCGGCGGCATCACGCCCTGGTGGGCAGCCCCCGGGCGGCGGGCATCTCCTACACGCCCGCCCACATGCTGGCCGACACCCCCAGCGAATTCCGCCTCGAAATCCCGGATCCGGCGGCGGTGGCCGGGAAGTTCATCCCCATCGCCCTGGCCGGCGGGTCGGGCCCGCGCGAGGAGGTCGTCGCGGCGTACCGGGCGTTGCTGCAGGACCCGCGCGCGCTGTACCTCCAGACGGCCGACCACTTCCTGCGCCTGCGGCGCGCCACCCTGAAGATCAAGACGCCCGAGCCGGAGCTGGACCGCGCCTTCGAGTGGGCCAAGATCGCCCTCGACACCCTGGCGGTGGACAATCCTGACCTCGGGAAGGGAATGGTGGCCGGGATCGGAGCGTCGGGCACGGGCGGCCGGCCGGGCTTCGGCTGGTTCTTCGGCGGCGACAGCTGCATCAACGCCTTCAGCCTGACGGCCATGGGCGCCCCCGCGGCGGCGAAGGAGGCGCTGGCGTTCCTGCCGCAGTGGCAGCGGGAGGATGGCAAGATGGCCCACGAGATCCCGCAGTCCTTCCGCTATGTCGACTGGTTCAAGGACTACGGCTTCGGCTACATTCATGCCGACACCTCGCCCTTCTTCGTCGTGGCCGTGGGGGACTACTACCGCGCCACCGGCGACGCCGAGTTCGTGCGGCAGCAGTGGCCGGCGCTGCAGAAGGCCTACGCCTGGTGCCGGTCCACCGACGCCAACGGCGACGGCCTCATGGACAACGCCCAGGCCGGCCTGGGCGCGCTGGAGTACGGCGCCCTCACCGGCATCGCCACCGACGTCTACCTGGCCGCGGTCTGGACCCGGGCCGCCGAGACCATGATCGGGCTGGCCGAGGCCGCCGGGGACGCAGAGGCGGTCCGGCAGGCGGCGGCGGATTTCGTCCGCGCGCGCGAGGCCTTCGAGAAGTTCTGGGACGAGGGGAGCGGCCAGTACGCTTACGCCTTCAGCGAGGACGGGAAGCGGGTGGCCGAGCTGTCGCCCTGGAGCGCGGTCGGCCTGATGTGGGGGCAGGGGACGCCGGAGCACGCCGGCCGCAACCTCGAGCGGATCGGCTCGGCCGAGCTGACCACCGACTGGGGCGTGCGCAGCATTTCGACCAAGAGCCGGTATTTCGAGCCGCTGAACTACAACTACGGCGCCGTCTGGCCGTTCCTGGGCGGCTGGGTGGCGGCGGCGCAGTTCCAGCGGGGATTCCCCCAGCAGGGCTACGCCACGCTGCTGGCCACCGCCCGGCACACCTTCGACAACGCCGCCGGATCCGTCACCGAGGTTTTCTCCGGCGCCCGGAACGCCTGGCCGGCGGAAGCGGTGGCCCACCAGGGATTCTCCAGCGCCGCCGTGGTCCTGCCGCTGGTGCGCGGGCTGTTCGGCCTGGAGGGGGACGCGGCGGCCAGGAAGCTCCGGTTCGCGCCCCGCTTGCCCGCCCACTGGGGCGAGGCGCGGGTGGAGAACTTCCGCCTCGGCCCGGCCTCCTTCACGTTCGCCTGCACCCGGCGGGCCCTGCCCGGGAGCGCCGGCTTCCAGCCGGCCCCCGGCGCTGATGCCGCCGACTCGCTCCCGCCCGTGAACGACGAGGTCTTCGAGATCGTGATCCAGTCCGACAACGCCCTCGGCTGGCAGCTCCAGCTGGCGCCGCTCTTCGGCCCCGGCACCCGGATCGCGGAGGTCGCCGTGGACGGGAAGCCCGCCCGCTACACGCCGCCCGAGGGGCGGCAGGGCATCCAGCCGGTCGTCACCGTGACCGTACAGTCCGCGACGGTCCGGGTGGCCTTCCGGATCACTCCGGCGGTGGAGATCCTGCCGCCGCCGGTGGAGAGCCGGACCGGGGACGCCGACGAGGGCCTGAAGCTGATTCGCGTCGCCCGCGACGGGGACCGGCTGAGGGTGGTGGTGGAGGGCCTGGCGGGACGCGTGTACCTCCTGCCGCTGACTCATCCGGAGCAGATCGGCGCGGTGGAGGGCGGCCTGCTGCTGGGCAGCGCCGTCCGGCTGAAGATTCCGGAGGCGCCGGGCGGCGGCTTCGCCCCCCACACCGTGACCATCCGCATGAAATAACCTGGAGCAGAGACTGATGAATTCGCAGTGCCATAACCTAGAAAATCTGACTCGACAGCCGATCCATCCCCGATCACCGCTCCAAGACTTCATGGTTGCCTGTTTGAAAAACCTTTCGTGTGGTTCGTGGTTTCTCTTCATGCTGCTCTGTTTCGCGGTGGTGGAATTGCCAGCCCAGGTGACGATTTCCGATCCCTACCTCCGGATTTCCGCCTCTGCCACCGATCCGCTCTTCACTACCTACGCCGCTCCCCTGGCCCGGTCGCGCTTCTTCGCCGACAAGGCCTGCCACCTGGACTATTACAGCGGGGGGCCCCTGGCCGCCTCCAGCCAGTACGCCGGCGAGCTGGCGGTGATCTGGAAGGTGAACAACGTGGTGGTCGCCCGGACAGCCGACTACGCCCGGCCGCCGGTGGTGACCGCCTCCTTCCCGGACCTGGCGGTGCTGGAGTATGAGCCCTTCGCCGGCCTGGCGGTGCAGGAGGTCTTCTGCGTCTACAGCTCCGGCGCGGCGGTGATCGAGTTGGCCGTCCGCCACACCGGCGACCGGCCCTACGACCTGGCGCTGTACGGCGTGCTGCACCTGCCGGCGGGCGCCGGGCACGTCGTGCGCTTCGATCCGGCGGCCGGCCTCGTCCTGCAGCACGCGGAGCCGCTGGAGCGGCCCATCAGCGCCCTCTACGCCAACCGCGGCTATCCGACGGACTTCCGCGACCTGCTGGCCTGCGACCCGGCGCCGGACAGCCACGGCGCCTACCCCGGCTGCGGCTTCGACGATTTCCACGCCGCCGTCAAGCGGCCCACCAAGGCCGACGAGCCGGTGACGAGCCTGAACGGCGCCGGCGCGGGCCCGGCCGACCTGGCGGCGCTGCAGAAGAACTTCCACCTGGCGCCCGGCCAGACCGCCCGGTTCCGCTTCGTCCGGGCGGTGCAGGACGCCCGCCGCCCGGAGGAGGAGCTGCTGGCCGAGGCGGGGGCGGCGCTGACGGCGGACCTCCAGACGGCGGTCGACGCCGATGCTGCCCTGTTCCGGGGCATCCCCCGGCCGGCCTTCGCCGACCCGGCCGACCAGATGGTTTACCTCAGCGCCTTCAACCTGGCCCGCCAGTGCCTGCTGCCGCCGACCGGGCGGACGGAGCGGAACTTCTACGTCTTCTCCCGCGAGCCGGTCTGGGGCTGGGGCCACGGCCACCAGGTGATGCACGAGTCGCTGGCCATGATCCCGTACGCACGGCTGGACGCGGCGTCGGCCGTGGAGTCCCAGCGGATCTTCCTCGACCAGCAGTACCCCGACGGGCTGATCCCGTACCGGGTCGGGCCGCGCGGGCCGCAGGTCTACCCGCACCAGGGCACCGGCACCACCTCATCGCCGTTCTTCGCCTGGACGTCGTGGGAGGTCTACCGGATCGGCGGGGACAAGGCGTTCCTGGCGGACGCCTACCGCGGCGGCGCGCGCTTCGTGCGCTACCTCGAAGCGGAGCGCGACCTCGACCGGGACGGCCTGTTCGAGTGGGGCCCCTACGGCATCATCGAGAACGTCCGGGACGGCTGGAACGCCGTGTTCCAGCTCTTCTCGGCGGGGGAGGACGAGGGGCGGGACATCTCCGCCGAGCTGGAGGACCTGGACCTGTCCTGCATGGTGGCCAACGAGATGTACTCTTTGAAACTCATGGCCACCGAGTTGGGCGACGCCGCCGGCGAGAAGGAGTGGAGCGAGAAGTTCAACCGACTGGCCGGCCTGATCAACCGCTTCATGTGGGACGAGGGCGACAGGTTCTACTACCACGTGGCCAAGGCTGATCATTCCTTCATCTTCGAGGGCGAAAGCCTGAAGCGGAAAGAGATCATCGGCTTCCTGCCGCTATGGGCGCACGTGGCGACTTCCGAGCGGGCCGCCGCCCTGCGGGAGCACCTGAAGAACCCGCAGTCGTTCTGGCGGGAGTACGGCGTGCCCACCCTGGCCGCCGACGATCCGGCCTACAGCCCTTTCGTGGACGGCTGCTGCCGCTGGAACGGCCCGGTCTGGCTGCTGTGGGACTGGCTGGTGCTGGTCGGCCTGGACAATTACGGCTACCGCGACGACGCCCGCGCGCTGGCCCGGAAGATGGTGCGGGCCGCCGCCACTCTGCTGTCGCGGAACCACCGCTTCTGGGAGTCCTACAGCCCCG
Source organism: uncultured Acidobacteriota bacterium (assembly GCA_964412195.1). Taxonomy (GTDB): domain Bacteria; phylum Acidobacteriota; class JAAYUB01; order JAAYUB01; family JAAYUB01; genus CAYPNP01. The sequence continues at coordinate 26,302 of CAYPNP010000035.1, forward strand.
ACTTCGCGGTGCAGGAGAGCCCGGCGAACTACATCTGGGACGCGATCCTCGTGGAAGCGTTGTTGGAGTTGAACCAGGCCGGTTTGCAATCTGAACATCGAACATCGAACATTGAACATCGAACATCGAAGTAAAATCCCGACCACCGATCGTAATCGAGGATCGTAATCGTAATCGTGTTCGTAATCGACCGGTGACGGGGGACCGGTGACCGATGACCGGTGACCGATGACCAGTGACCGGTGACGGGTAGGGGGAGGCGGGGGACGGAGGCCATCCCTCTCGATCAACGATGGAGGCCGGTGGCTTGCCGGACGGGACCGGTGCCCCGATATGCTAGTACCGCAGCGCGTCAGAGACTGTGTCTCAAAGGTGCATGGTCCGAAGGGCCAGCCGTTGAAAGCCCAGGGTGAGCGAAGCGAGCCCTTGGGGAGAGAGCCGTGATAGGTCCCGGAGCCTTGAAAAGGCGAACGATGCCCTGTGCCGGAAGATGACGGGCGATAGGGCCGCTGGAGGAAAACAGCCAGGACGATCGATTTTCGGCCGCCCCTGCAGGGCGGTGACGGGAACCAATGGATCGACCGAGACCCTGCCCTCTCCCAGGGCTCGCTGTGCTCACCCTGGGCTTTCAACGGCTGGCCCTGCGGGCCATCGGGCCGTTGCGACACAGCCTCTGACGCCCACCGGTACTGACCGCTTGCCGGCGTCCGGATTGTGACAGAGCCCGGCACCATTCCATGTGGCACTGTCGCAGGGCCGCTCCGACGACACCGGCTAGGCCCGCAGGCTGCTGCTGCCGTCGCCGTCCTTCACCTTCAGCATGTCGGCCCCGTCCTTGAACGGATCCTCCTTGCCGTCCCACGTCTTGAAATCGATCTCCTTGGGCGTCTTGTTCTGCAGCTCCTTGGGGATCAGGTTCGGATCCTTCTGGATGGCTTTTTGCATGTTCTTCCGGAATTCCTCGTTGAGCTGCTTCTTGTTCTCATCGGTCATGCCCGGGAACCGCTTGTCGGCCTCCGCCTGGACCTGGCGCATCTTGTCGGCCAAATCGGCCAGCGGCTTATCCTCCTGCCCGAGGCCCAGGCCGACTTTCTTCAGCCCCTTGTCCACAGTCCGGACGGCGTCGTCGACGGCCTGGGTGGCTTTGCCGATCGCCTCGCCGCCGGCCTTGACGCCGCCGAGCAGGCCTTTGAACGCCCCCAGGACCTTGCCCGACACCCAGCTCTTGTATGCCGTGACGGGATTCCAGCCCATCTCGGTGGCGCCGGCGGCCTCTCCGAGAAGATCGGCGTGGAGCTTGTCGTCGGCGCCGGCAGGGACAACGGCGTCCTGGAAGGCGCCCACCTGGCCGCCGGAAGCGGGATTGCTTCCCGACGGGGCCGCCGTGGCCGGGGGCGGAGCTGACTCCACCGGGGTGGTGGGAACGGACAGGGGCAGGGGCGAAAGGTCGCCCGACACCTTGGTCATGAAGTCCTCCTGCAGCAGCGGGATGAGAAACAGATTATCTGACTTATCGGCTGGTTTCGTCTGCTTGTTGCGTTCTGCCAGCGGGTCTTCGCCCGGGCCTGGGGCCGTGCGCGGCATAATTCGCGCCGTCCCCGGCGCGAGTGGATGAGCTTGATGAACCGGTACGCCGGAC
>CAYPNP010000035.1:28040-37078 GCA_964412195.1 uncultured Acidobacteriota bacterium
ACGCGCCCGGAGGTCGCGAGGTACGTCACGCGCCCGGAGGTCGCGAGGTACGTCACGCGCCCGGAGGTCGCGAGGTACGTCATAGCTCGCGCTCTCCCCGCCTCTCTCGGAACCCGCCGCGCGGGACAGCGCGGCGGTTCGCACGGACTTGCCTTTTGCGCCGTCCCGTATGACAATGGGGCCGACATCCGTTCAGGCTGTGAATCCGTTTCCCCGGAGGGTCCAATGAAGAGCCGACTGGTCATCGCCATCCTCGCCGCCGCGGCGCTCGTCCTCGCCGGCGGCTGCTGGAAAAGCCCGCAGCAGAAGTCCGAGGAGGCCCAGAAGAAGGTGGAGGAAGCCCGGCAGCAGCTCGAAGAAAAGGTGCCCGGCGGCCTCGGCCAGATGAAGGAAGCCATGGAGAAGATGGGCGAGGCCATGAAGGAGGGGAAAAAGGTCGAGCCGGTGGACTTCAAGGAGCTCCAGGAACTGCTGCCCACCGAAGCCGGCGGCATCCCGCGCCTCGAGATGTCCGGCGAGAAGACCGACGAGATGGGGATCAAGGTCTCATCCGCCCATGCCGTGTACCAGCGCGGGGAGGAGCCGGGCCGGATCGACCTGAAGATCGTGGACATGGGCTCCGTGAAGGGCTTCATGGCCATGGGATCCCTCGGCTGGTCGATGCTCAATCTGAACAACCAGACCGATAACGGGTACGAGAAGACGTACAACTATCTGGGATGCAAGGCGTACGAGAAGTACGACCGCTCCAACCGCTCCGGGGAGATGAAGGTGCTGGCAGCCGACCGTTTCCTGGTGGAGATCGAAGGCGCCGACGTCTCCAGCGAGGAGATCAAGGCGGCGATGGGCGCCGTGGATATCGGGCGGCTGAAGGGGATGAAGAACGCCGGCGTGACGGAATAAGCCCGCCCTCCGCCGCCCCGGGCGGGGATCAGGGGCGGGCCTCCGGCGGGAGCAGCCAGCGATCGAGCTGCATCTCCAGGGGGAGGGCGTATTGGTGCCGGCGGCATCGCCACCGTGCCAGCTGCTGCGCCAGGACGCGCCACCCGCGGGCCGGCTCCCAGGCCAGCCGCTGGTAGAACCGGAACTGCTCCACCCGCTGGCGGATGCCGGGATGCAGGCCGTCGCCTTCCTCTCTGTTCCCGCCGAATTTGGCCCACTCCTCCAGTCTTCGGTCGGGGGCGATACGCAGCTGCGGGGCCGGCCCGCCGAACGCCTTCCCGGCACCGGCACCGGCGCCGCCGTCGGAACGGGCGTCGGCGTCCTTCAGCCCGGCGCCGGAAGGGGAGCGCGGCGCCAGGCGCTCGCCCGCCGTGGAGCCGGGATGCGGCCGGTAGTAGGAAATGAGGATCCGGAAACCGGGGCCGAGGTCGCGCAGGCGCGCCGCCAGGCGCAATGTGGCCTGAAGGCTGCGGTTGGTCTCGCCGGGAACCCCCACCATGAACTTGAATTCCGCCGCCATGCCGTGTTTCAGACACCGGGCCGCCGTGGCTTCCACCTGGTCCGGCCGGATGTCCTTGCGCATCCGGTCCAGGATCCCGGGATCGCCCGATAGCGCCCGGACGCCGACCCGCCGCAGGCCGGACCGGCGGCAGAGCGCCCAGACGTCGTCCGGCAGGAGCGCCCCCTCGTCGGCCCGCATGTCGACCGACCAGGAGATCGGCAGGGTCCGCGAAAGGAAGGCGCCGGCGATGGCGGCCGCGCGCTCCGGCTGGTGGAAGAAGGCTTCGTCCCGGAACGACAGGTCGTCGAAACCGTGGCGCTTCCAAAGCTCCAGTGCGTCGTCCGCCACCCGTTCCGGGGCCAGGGCCGTCCAGCACCGGCCGTATACAGCCGGATTGGGGCAGTGGGCGCAGCGGTGGGGGCAGCCGTGGGAACTGACGTAATCGATCTGCCGGCGGCCTTTGCGCTCGAAGTAGCGTTCCACGGGGAGGAGGTCGTAGCGGAGCGGGCGGAAGCGGTTCATGTCCTCGAGGGGCTGGGGCGGATTGTCGCGGATGGCGCCGTCCCGGTCCCGCCAGGTGCAGCCGGGCACGGCGGCGGGCGGCTCCCCGAAGGCCAGGCGTTCCACCACGGCGGCGAACGACGCCTCGCCCTGGCCCCGGATCGCGACGTCCACCGGAGCTTCCTCCACGCATTGGACCGGGAACAGCGACGGGTGCCAGCCGCCCCAGACCACTGGCAGCTCCGGCCGGGCAGTCCGGACGGCCCGGGTCACCGCCAGGGCGTCCCCGATGGGCGGGCCGGTCAGGACGCTGGCGCCGAAGCACACCGCGTCGCGGCAGGCGGCCAAGACCGCCGTGATGGGGGCGGCTTCAAGACGGCCGTCCACGAGCGTCACGTCGTACCGCTCGGGATCGAGATTCGAACCCAGTGCCAGGAGCGCCAGGGGCATGGTGAACGAATCGGCCCGTGGATTGTAGAGGACCACCCGGCGGCGCGGGGCACGGACGGCGGGCGCCGGGGATTCCTGGAGGGCGGTGAGGGGTTCACCCATGGGTCACCCCCTCCGGCCCGCGGGCCGCGAGTGGAACAATCTGGCCGGAATCGTGTGAGCCCCCTGCATTCGCACCATTCCACCGAACGCTCATGTGCTGGATTCACCTTAACGTAACCGGCCGGATCTGTCAACGACCGGCCGGCCGCCGTCGGCGGGGCAGAGACTCAGTCCATTGGAACAGGGGACCCCGGACCGCGAGAACAGGGCTCCCATCCGCGATCTTGAAGCTGACCACGAAACACACAAACCACACGAAGGGTTTTCAATCCGCAATCCGAACAATGACCATGAAATACACGAAACACACGAAAGTTTTTCAATCCGCAATTCGCAATCCGCAACTGTCAGAACTTCCCCGTATCTTTGAAAAAGTCGCTGAGCCACGTGATCGATGTCCCATCGGATTCCAACAGCGTCACGCCCTCGTTTCCGTAGGGCACCCCGTCGCGGGCGTGGCCGGCGTTGGACCAGTGCGCCGCCGCCTGGCGGCCCTGGACCACCGTCCCCCGCACCGTGAAGGCCAGCTCCGGGTAGCGCCGGAACAGGATCCGGAAGAAGCGCAGAATGTCGTCCCGCCCCTCCAGCGGCCGGGTCTTGGGAAACTCGAACCGGGCCGCCGGGTGCAGGCGTGCCTCCAGGCCTGCCAGGTCCCGCCGGCTCATGGCCTCGAAGAACTCGCGGATCGTCCGTTCGTCAAGCATCATCCCTCCTGGGAAAAAGCCACCGCCGGATCCCTCTTCCCGCCGCCGGTCACCCGTCACCGGTCGCCGTTCGTCGGTCGATTCCCCGCGATCCGGTAATACAAGATCGCCCGGTAGTGACGGGGATCCGTCGCGCAATGAAGCGGCGCCAGCAGACCGTTTTCCTCCAACGCGGTGAGCCGCGTGCGGGGGAAGGCCCCCGGCCGGCCGGGTGGGAATTCCTTCTCCCGCGGGAGGTAGACCAGGATGCCTCCGGGATGGTCCCGGAGCACCCGTCGCAGCTCCGGCAGGGGTGTTTTCAGGAATAACCTGCGGGGCGCCTCCAGGTACCAGCCGACCAACAGGGCGTCCCGCTCGTAATCGGCCGCCACCGGGTCCTCCGGCGCGGTCCGCGCCTGAAGCTCTCCCACCCGGCCGCGCCAGTCGAAGTCCTGCTTGCCGTGGGTGAAGTGCCAGAGCAGCCCTGTGCCCATCCCCGCCGCCAGCAGGACCGCCAGGGTCCCGTCCAGCCAGCGGCCGGCGGGCCGTTCCAGCGGTCCCACCGCCAGCAGCAGGACCGCCGGGAACAGGAACATCAGGTAGCGGGGAACCTGGAGGGTGTTCATCCGAAGGGACAGGTCCGCCGCCAGGCTGAAGGCCAGCGGGGCGAGGATGAACGTCAGCAGGAAACCCGTCGCCCGGCGGTCCCGGCGCCACCCCGCCCGCGCCGAGGCGGCCAGGCGCACCGCCACCAGCAGCCCCACCAGCATCATGGGGGGGTAGTACCAGAGGTAGTCCGTGGGGAGGAAGCTGCCCACGACGTACTTCTTGGGCAGGATCTTCGCGGTGTCCAGCCAGCCCAGGAGAGTGGCCGGGGCGCTGCCGGTCTGGACCCAGATCCGCCGCGCCCCGCTGTGGAACATGACCAGCTTGCGGAAGAGGGGGAGGGCGCCCGGCAGGAACAGGGCGCCGGCCGCTCCCAGCCAGAGAAGGCCGGCCGGCCGCCGCCAGACGAGCAGGAAGGCCAGGGCCTCGGCCGCGAGGAAGAACACGGTGTGGTAGTGGGTGTAAAGCAGGGCGGCGTTCACCGCCACGAACAGGGCGCGGTGCCACCAGGCGCCGCCGCCGGGGCCGATCACCCAGAGGAGCCGCAGGGCCGCCACGGCCAGCAGCAGGACCAGCGCATAGGGACGGGCTTCGCGGGAGTACTCCACGGCGAAGGGGTGCACCGCGAGGATCAGCGTCCCAGCCAGCGCGTGGGCTGTCGGTAGCAGGCGGCGCGCCAGCCCGAAGAACAGCCCCACGGCCAGCAGGCCGGCGGCGGCGGAGAAGAGCCGCAGCCGGACCTCGGAGACGCCGAAGATGAGGCTCCAGGCGCGGATCACGGCGAAGTACAGCGGGGGGGAATCCTCGTGGGCGAAAAGGTTGTCCAGGTATTCCCCCCAACCGGAGACGCGCGGGCGGGCGATCAGCTGTTCGTGGTCAACGGCGCGCCCGTCCGGCGGCAGCCACGGCGCGGCGTACAGGTTCTGGACGGTGACGATCTCGTCTTCCCAGAAGGCCGGCTGCGCCAGGTCCGCGAAGCGCAGCAGGGCCGCCGCCAGCAGGATGACGGCCAGCAGCCCGGCCTGCCGCCGGGTCAGCGGGGCGGGAGGGGTTGCGGCGGCGGGCGGGGACGGCATGACTCACTCCGGGAGGGCGGCGGCGCGGGAGTCCGCGGCCGGCCGCCGGCGCCACGGCCGCAGCTCGCGCCAGAGCCGCAGCATGCCCGCGATCTGGCGGAGGCATATCAACCCGAGCTTCGACACGTAGAAGATGGTGGTGGTGCCGATCTTGCGGGCGTAGTGGGGCACGGGCACGCAGGCGATCCGGGCGCCCGCGAAGTGGGCCCGCAGCACGAACTCGGCGTTGAAGAAGGTCATGAACCGGACCTGCGGCGCCAGCCGGTCGACCAGCGCGCGACGGTACAGCCGGAAGCCGGTGTCCATGTCGGGGTAGGGCACGCGGAAGAGGAGCCGCAGCAGGACGTTGTAGCCGGCGGCCAGGAAGATCCGGTAGAAGGGGTCGCGGCGCGGCGTTTTGGTGCCGAGGATGACGTCGTGGGAGGCCCGGAGCGGCTCGAGCCGCCAGAAATCGATAGGCTCGAACTGGTAGTCGGAATCCACGACGAAGAGCCACTCCCGGGTGGCGCGGGCCATGGCGTCCTTGAGGGCCCGCTGGTAGCCCTTGCGCGTTTCGCCGAGGAACAGGCGCAGTGGCAGCTCGCCGGCCAGGCGGGTGAGGATCTCCTTGGTGTCGTCGGTGGAGCCGTCCTCGGCGACGATGACCTCCAGGTCGGGGATCCGATCCTGCAGCTCGGCGACGTAGTTACGCAGCGTCTGCTCGATGATGAACGACTCGTTGTAGACGGGAAAGACCACGGAAATTCCGCCCAGCGAAGGATCGGCGGGCCCGCGGCGGAGCCGCGCATCGGTCGGCATGTTCCTTCGGTCCGCTATGTTCATCGATGCTCCCGGGGATTCTACGAAAGATAACGCGATTCTTGCCGGGGAGTCAAGCGGGCATCCCTGAGGTCACGCGCGAAGGGCGGCGGCGAGGGCTCGGTCGAAGCCGGCACGGCGGGCGACGGCCACTCCGTCGAGCCCCAGCCAGCCGGCCAGCAGGCGCAGCTCGGCGGCCAGGGCGGCGGCGACCCGGTCGGGCTCCACGCCCGGCTCGAGGTGCGCCGCAACCACCCGCAGGCGGCGGGCCGGGCGGTCGCTCTTCAGGTCCACCCGGGCCACCAGCCGGTCGCCCAGCAGGAACGGCAGGACGTAGCAGCCCCACCGCCGCGTGGCGGGCGGGGTGAAGATCTCGAAGCGGTACTCGAAGCCGAAGAGCCGCTGCGTGCGCGGCCGGAACCAGATCAGCGGATCAAACGGGGAGAGCAGCGCGGCGGCGTCGATCCGGCGGGGGGCGCGGGCCGCCGGATCGAGATAGGCCGGCTCGCGCCAGCCCTCCACCCGGACCGTGCGCAGCGTCTCCGCCTCGACCAGCTCGTCCAAACGCGGGCGCGCCTCCCCGACCGGCATCCGGAAGTAGTCCGCCAGGTCGGCGGCGGTGCCGACGCCGTGGGCGCGGGCGGCCCGGCGCAGCAGCTCCCGCCGGGCCTCGGCGGGATCGACCACGCGTTTCAAATGCTCCGGCGGCACCACCCGCTCGGCCAAATCGTAGAGCCGGGAGAAATCCGGCCGCCGGCCGGCCACCGCCAGCGCGCCCTGCCCGAAGAGCGCCTCCAGCATGGCCCGGGATACCGAGCCGTGCCAGGCGTGCTCCAGACGGCGGGGGCCTCCCTCGGGGTGGTCCAGTTCCTCGGCGCCGAGCGGCCCCCGTGCGCGCACCTCGGCCAACACGCGGCCGGCGTACTCCGGGTGACGGGCGAGGACCGGCCCGAAGTTATAAGGGCGGGGTCGATGGACCTCCATGCGGTGGCGCAGCAGCGGCCAGGCGTCCACCGGCAGCAGCGAGGCTTCGTGGGCCCACTGCTCGGTGAACTCCCTCCGCCGGTAGGCCAGGTCGTCCAGCAGGGCGCGGTCGTAGGGGCCCAGGCGGGAGAAGAGCACCTGGTAGTGGGCCGGCCCGACCACGGTGACGAAGTCAAGCTGCAGCAGGCCCAGCCGCAGGATCACCCCGCGGACGTGGCGGGCGTCCGGGCGGCCGGCCGGACGCGGGCGGTCGAACCCCTGGGCCGCCAGGGCAAGGCGGCGGGCTTCGTCGAGGGAGATGGTCTTCGGGCGGATCATCGCGCGATGACGGCCGGGCCGGCGTCGTGGCGGCGTCAGGGCTTCTGCAGCCGCTGGAACACCTGGATCAGGTTGCCATCGGGGTCCTGGATCACGCAGTAGCGGATGGGCAGCGCCGCGTCGTCGACAGGCTCCAGGACCACCGGCACATTGTGGAGCTTGAGCGCCTTGAAGGCCTTGTCGACGTCGTCGACCAGGACGCCGAACTTGAACAGGCCGCGCAGCGAGACGGGATTGTTCGGTTCGGGCAGGGCCGCCGCCCGTGGGCGGGAGCCGATCAGCGAGACCAGCTCGATGGAGAAATCCCCGCGCTCGAGCACGGCCACGGAGGCTCCGGTGCGGGGGGAGAGCGGCCCCAGCACCGGCTTGAAACCGAACATCTCCATGTAAAAGCCGGTGGCACGGTCGACGCTGCTGACCGAAATCGCCACCGAATAAGGGCGGGCCTCGCCGAGGGGGACGAGCGGCAGAGGCGCGGCGGCCGGCGGCTGGGCCTGCACGGCCGGCTCCTGAGGCGCGCCGGCGGGTCGGTCCTGGGCGGAAGCGGGCGCGAGGGCGGCGGCGAGGAGCGCCAGCAGCAGGAGTTTCTTCATGGTTCTTCTCCACGATCTGATTCGGGAACCCAGGTTGGGATTTTACCTCCGAATCCCGCAATCCGCAGAAAAATTAAACCACGAACCACACGAACCACGCGAAATGGTCGATCCGCAATCGGCAATCAACCACGAAATACACCAAACACACGAAAGGGTTTTCAATCTGCAATCAATCGAGTCCCGAGCCCTGAGTCCCGTTCCCCTAATCCGCAAACCGCAATCCGAAATCAATATGGAACTCAGGAAAAGGGATCCCAATCCGAAAAGATTCCGAGCCCCCAGCCTCCAGCCCCGAGCCCCGAATTCCGATGTCCGAAGTCCGATTTCCGCGGGTTGCACTCCGCATTCCGCACTTGGAATAATCCGCAATCCGAAATCCGCAATTCGCAATCCGCAATTCTTCTAGCCCATCGCCGCCACCGTCCCGGCCGTCGCCGCGGTGTCCTGGTGCTGCAGCAGGATGAGGTACCAGCCGAAGGCGACCAGCAGCGGGAGGCGGGCATCACCGGTCGCAGCGGGTGCGATCTCGACCGTCGCCTGAGTCCGGAAGATATCCTTCAGCTTCTGGTCCGGAACGCCCGAGCGGAAGGTCACCAGCGGCTGGCCGGCAACGTCGGTGAAGGCCCACTGGGTGGACCAGAAGTTGATCGAGCGCCAGTGGAATGTCGCTCCGTCGGCCAGGGCGAGCTGGCCGTCCCCCCAGAAGCGCGGCTGGTAGACCGCCAGGTCGTGGTCGGAGCCGGCCTCGCGCACGGTCACCCGCGGATTGAGGAAGCCCACCCGCTTGAACGTCCACGCCCCCGCCGCCATTTCGGCCGTAGCCAGCGTGCCCCAGGCGGACCGGAAGTCGAGGGTGCCGCATAGCGCCTCGCCGGCGCGCAGCTCGTAGTGCCGCACCGTCGCCTTGGGTTCCCGCCACTCCAGCTTCGCGCCGAAGATTTCCGTCAAGTTCTTCATGTCCTTCGCCTCCTGCCGGATATCCGGTCTTCGGGCCGGCCATGTTCCGGCGCTCCGGGATGTGTGTGGATTGTTCCGGCCGGGGCGGAATTATGTCACTCCGCCTGAACGCTGGATCCAATCCCACTGGGAAGCAACCACGAAATGCACGAAACACACGAAAGGGCCGAGCCGGAACCCCAATCCGCAATCCGCAATCCGAGATCAAACCACAAACCACACGAACCACACGAAGGGGGGTTCAATCCGCCATCCGCCATCCGCCTTCTGAAATCTGGAATCTGAATGCGGAACTCAGGAACTCAGGAATTGGTATCCCAATCCGGAAAGGTCTTCGAGACCCGAGTCCCGAACTCCGAGCCCCGAAATCCGATGTCCGAAATCCGATTTCCGCGGATTGCACTCCGCAGTCCGCACTCCGCATTCCGCACTTGGCGTCAGGCGGCGTACCCGATCACCGCGAAGAAATGGCAGACCGTGCCGGCCAGGACGAAGAGGTGCCAGACGAAATGGCTGAACCGCC
>CAYPNP010000036.1:0-36110 GCA_964412195.1 uncultured Acidobacteriota bacterium
AGCAGCAGGGCGTCGGAGCTGTCCAGCCAGCCGTCCGCGTTGAGGTCGCCGCGGCTCTGGGTGGTGCAGTCGCAGGCCGTTCCGTCCGCCGCCAGCACGGGGGCCGGCAGGAACAGAACGGCGGCCAGGGCCAGCAGGCCGTGAACCGCAGACCATCGACGAGGCGAAGGATTCGACATCATAATCCCTCCTGTTTCGGTGTTCGGTCCGTGGCTGCCCGCGGTTTCGTAACCCCTCAAAACCGGCCGCGCCGTGGACCTCGTGCGTGCGTCCCTATCATGCGGAAGCAATAGTAAAGGAACTCACCCGGATATCGAGTGATATATATCACATAATCTATACAATTTGATATAGATTCTAACGGAATGCTACAAAATAGAATTATTTGGCAAATATTTGCAATGACTTGGGGGGAGTGGAGGAATTCTCTGCATCGGCCGGAGGCGGTTGCCCGCCCTGGCCCGACTCCTCACGGGCCGGATTCCTGAAGCTCCCGGGCTTCCCCGTTCCACGATCTGGAGCGGATAATCCGAATTCTCCCCCAGCTGATGGAAAGGAGACAGGATGTCCAGGATCCTGAAGATACGAGAATGGCGCTCAGGGCTGCCAATTCGCCGCACGCCCGCCAGAGTCCGATTTCTGCCCCCAACGTAGGGTCGCCGGTATTCTCGTTGTGATTCTGTTCAGCGTTCGACGTTGGATTGCGCTTCCGCGTCCTTTGCGCCTTCGCGGTGAATTGTCCCTCAGTCGGCCAGCATCACCATTAGCCGGACCAGGTCCAGCGGATCGACCGCCGCGTCGGTGTTCAGGTCGCCGGTGGCGTTGCCCATGGGCAGGCCGGCGCAGTCGCCGGCCAAAAAGGCGGCCAGGATTTGGACGTCGGCACCGTCCACGACGCCGTCGCCGTTGAGGTCGCCGGCCAGCGGGGGCGCGCTGGCGATCACCCGGATGTCGTCCACATGCCAACCGTCATAAACGTAGGAGGTGTCGGAATAGAACCGGAAACGCAGCCGGGCGCCGGTCTGCCCGTCCAGGGCCGCCAGCGGGAGCTCCACGCCCGTCCAGGCCAGGTGGCCGGTGCCGGTGTAGCTCGCCGCGGTGGTCCAGGTTGATCCGCCATTGGTGGAATACTCGACGTAGCCGAAGTCCCACGTGTTCTCCAGGTCGTAGATATGCCGGAAGCTGAGGGTGACGCCCGTATATCCGTTGAAGTTCCACACCGGCGACGTGATGGACACGTTCCGGTTGTTGGCGTAATTGCCGCCCGGGCTGTCCGTCCAGGAGTGGGTCGGGCTGTAGCTGGCCTCGGCGGTGATGGCCCACGGGCTGTCCACCGTCCAGCCCGGGTTGCCGGATTCGGCGTCGTCAAAGAAAAACGTGCCGATCGGAGTCAGCAGGAAATCCTGCGCCAGGATCTGTCCGTCGCTCATGGCGATCCCGGACAACGAGACCGTGCCGTGGCTGGCGGCGCTGGCGGCGAGGGTATAGGTCCCCGCGGGCAACATCAGGCTGTAGGCGCCCGTCGCGGGATTCGTGGCCGCCTGGAACGGGCCGGCGGTGACGGTAGCCGCCAGGGGTGTTTCGGAGCCGGCCTGCCGGACGGTGCCCTCGATCCGGGGGGAGGTCTCCGGATCCACGATGTAGAGGAAGGCGGCGCTGACCGCGCCCCAGTTGTTGGCGACGTCGCGGCCGCGGACGTATACGATGTGCCGGCCCAGCGAGAGGACGGCGGTGTCGACCGAACCGGTGACCGCCTCGACGCCGGAGTTGAAGGCGCCGTCGGCAGCGGCCAGGGAGTGAGCCACGGCTCCGGTGGCCCAGGGCGGCGTGTCGATGTAGTACTCGGCCGCGGCCACGTTCTGGGTCGGCTCGGTGCCGTTGGACTGGTTGTACCGCGTGTCGTCGACCGAGGCGGTCAGGACGGCCGTGTCCCCCGGGGCGACGATGGACGGCGCGGCCGCCACGCTGAGGCTGTCCGGGCCGGAGGGCGTCTGGTAGGGGGTCCGACAGACCTTGGCGGCGTAGACCAGCGCGCCGAGGTTCTCGTTCATGATCTCCGGCAGGTCGGCGCAGTCCTGGAAGAAATCCTCGCCGATCTCGAAGGTGTAGGCCGGGATGCCCAGCTCGCCGTAGGCCCAGTCGGTGTGGTCGCCGGTGGTGCCGTACAGGTCGTTGGACTGTTCCGGAGTGTACCCGTTGAAGAAGGCGAACTTGCGTCCCAGCGTGGTCAGGCCGGCGGCGTTGGGCGCGTCGCCGCTGGTCCAGCCCCACGGCCACAGAACCAGGTTGCTGTAGGAGTGCAACGAAACCAGCAGACCGGTGGTGTCGGATGGCGCCGGGGACGTGTCGTCGGCCGGCCGCTGGTCGGGGAAGAGCGAGCGGGCGAGGGTGTAGAGCGCCGCATTTTCCGGTTCTGAGCCTGCCGACGGTCCCTGGTAGGTCTCGGAGCACAGCGTCGTGCCGGCCCCGCCCCAGTGGTACGGGTTGTTCCGGTTCAGGTCGATGCCGTAATGGCTGGTGCCCCAATCGTCGCAGAGGGTGCAGGAGGCCCCGGTGTCGTTGCGGTTCTTCCGCTGCAGGCAGCCCTGCTCCGCCAGCTGCCGGCCGTCGGGATTGGCCGAGACCACCACGTAGATCTCATGCCAGTCCAGCAGCCACGTCGCGTCGGCGTCGAGGCCGTAGTTCTCGAGCAGCCAGGTGACGAAGTGCATGGCCGTCTCGGGCGTGGCCAGCTCCCGTGCGTGGGTGTTGGCCATCAGGAAGAAGCGCGGCTTCGGGCCCGTCGTCTGGTCGTTCGTCAGGCGCAGCGCGTAGAGGTCGTACCCTTCCAGCCCGTGGAGTTTCCGCCAGGTATCGCCGAAGTCGGTGAGTTGGATCAGGCCCGGGTAGTCCGCCGGGAGCTGGGCGAGGGCCGCGTACAGGGTCGGGATGTCCCGGTAGCAGGGGTAGCCGCTGGGGCCGCGCGCCGCCCGGTCCGTTCGCTTGGCATCGAATTCCAGATCGTAGCCCTCGGCGGCCAGCTGCGCCGCGTCAACCGCATCCAGCCCCAGGAGGGCCCATCCCTCCTTCTGGTTCACTTCCCAGGGCTCGTACCGGCTGGCCAGCCGGTCCAGCTGTTCCTTGGAATCGTACCAGACCCGGTAGACGCCCGTGGGCAGGGGCCCCTTGCCATCCGGCGCCGCCTGGGCCGGCGCGACGGAGGCCCATCCCGCGCCGATGAGAAGGAAAAGCCCTGCTGCAAGACCTCGCCGCCATGCCGCGGCCACGATCCGTTCGGTCATGATTTCTCTCCCATGAATGAATCCTGCCACCCCGGTGACGAACGCGGACCATATCTTCAAGTGAAGGATGCGATTATCTCACATCCAGCGGACCAGTGTCTCCAACAAAGTTACCACCTCCTGCCGGGGGTGCAGGCTGTCCTTCGTTCGGTTGCCCCGGTCGCATCTGATTGGACTCGTTGCATAATCACCGCACATCTCCGAGGGTGTCGCGATGCGAAACCAGCGGTTGCTCTGGATCACCGACGGGTACTCGGATCACTTCCACAACGACAGCATCAGCGACTTTCAACCGCTCCTCGATCTGATCACGGAGTGCCGGAGCCGGAAGGTACAAATCACCGGAATCTTCACGGCCGGCTCTGCTCCTCGCGAGAATGCCCCCATGTTCGATCGTTCCAACACCGGTCCTTCCCGCAAGACCTTCTGGATCTCCATGAGCTTTGATTGTTCCCGCACTGTTACTGAAAAATCCGGCGGTACGTTCTACTACGGGATTTCTTCTTATCGGAGTCTGTTCCATCGGCTTGTACAGAAGGGCGAACTCTGATGGTTGCAGCCCGGGCCGGGCGGCAACCGAGATCCAGGAGGAAAACCGCCGTTGATTCCCAGCTCCGCCGCGGCGTGGGATCTTACAGAGAAAGTGAAATCCCTCTCCCGTCCGCCCATCCAATCGTGTATATTGCAGTTGAGCCGAATCCCTGATTTTCCCGGGAGGTCCCGCTATGCCGCCGAAGATTGGTGTCGTCGTCGACAGCACGGCCGATTTCCCCCCGGGAATGGCCGACGAACTGGGCATTGTCGCCATCCCCATCCATATCCATGCCGATGGGGAAGACTACCTGGACGGCATGACCATTACCCCGCCGGAGGTGTGGGCCCTGCTCCGCCGCAACCGCGAGGTGGAGACCCGGCCAGCCTCCCCGCCCATCTTCGCCACGGCCTTCGGCAGCCTGCTGGTGCAGTTCGACCGGCTGGTCTGCCTGCATGTGTCCTCCCATCTGTCCGGGTGCTTCGAGAACGCCACCGAGGCCCTCCGGCTGTTGAAACCTGCGGAGGCCGCCCGGATCCGGCTGATCGACACCGGCCACCTCAGCATCAGCCAGGGCCTGCTGGCCATGCGCGCCGCCGAGTGGCTCCGGGCGGGCAACGACCCCGACTGCCTGGAAGCCTACCTCCAGCCGCTGCTCCAGGAGACGGTCCTCTGCTTCACCGTGGAATCGCTGACCTGGCTGCGGCGCAGCGAGCGGCTCGCCGCCGTGACGGCCTTCATGGGCAACCTGCTGGACATCAAGCCGGTGGTCAGCCTGTCGGACGCGCGGGTCATCCCGCTGGAGAAGCACCGGGGGACGCGCTCAGCCATCGACGCGCTGGTCCGCCTGGCCGTCCGGGCCGCGGACAAGTTCCGGGCTGGATTCCACCTGTGGGCCGCCCACGCCGACGTCCCGGAGGAAGGCGCCCTGCTGCGCGACCAGATCCAGGCCCGGATCGGCCGGGACGAAGGGGAGATCCCCCTGGTGGACATCGGGGCGGCCGTCACCGTGCACTCCGGCCCGGGGACCGTGGCGTGGGCGATCTGCCCGCGGTGACGGACGTACCTCGCGACGTCCCGGCGCGTGTCGGTCGAAGCGGCGAAACGGCGGTGGTCGCACTGAGCGATGTCACGGCCTATGTCAGCGGAAACGGCGAAACGGCGGTGGTCGCACTGAGCGATATCACGGCCTATGTCAACGGAAACGGCGAAACGGCGGTGGGGCGAAACGGCGAGGGGAACCGTGGACTAATTCAGGATAAGCGAAGTATCAGAGTGAATAGCGGATGGCTTCTGAGATCGACTATCATGCAACTCATTTCCGGCTTGATATAACCATTACTCAATAAACATTAACCAATAACCAATGGCTTGGTTTCGTAGATCTTCCTCAGAGCGGGTTTCTCTCGCCGTTTCGCCCCACTGCCGTTTCGCCGCTTCGGTCGCCCCTCTCCCCGTCTCCCCGTCGCCGTTTCGCCCCACCGCCGTTTCGCCGTTTCGGTCTCCCCGTCACCCCGTCCCCCCGTCTCCGTGTCAATTAAAACTCGATCCGGTCCAATATCCCTTTCTCCGCGCCGGTGATCTCGGCGGTGACGTGGACATGGTCGGCCAGGCCGGAGACCCGGACCTTTCGCCGCAGCAGCTCATCCACCTGGAAAATGCCCGCGGAGTTGGACATGCGGATGCGGACCTGGACCGGCGGCTCCTCCGGCCCGCCCTCCTGCACCGACACCTGCTCGATGGCCAGGGCGCTCACCGCGTGGATCCCCTTCTGGCCGATCGAGAAAGGGATGCGGGCCCGCCCGCCGGCCATGTCCAATCCGTCGGCCACGCGCACGACCCCGCCCTCCACCGTGAGCGGCGGCACGTCGGTGTCGTGGAAGGTCATGGCGTGCAGCACCTCCGCGGTCAGGATCACCCGCTGCCGCACCGGGTAGGAGGCCAGCAGCCGCTCCAGCACCGGCTGGGCCACGGCGATCCCGTAGATGTCGTGCTGCTCCCGGTGGACGATCATGCCCAGGTCGTGCAGGTAGGCGCCCAACACCACGACCACCTCGGCGTCGTCGCCGTCCAGGCCGTCGGCGCCGTAGTTCTTGATCAAACTCGGCACGACGCCCCGGGCGACGATCAGCCGCAGGATCTTGAGGGCCATGTTGGCCACGATCTTGGCGTGGACCGGCCCGTGGTCGGAATAGCCCATCCGGTCCACGGCAGTGATGTTGGCGCACTTGAGAAGCTGCTCCAGCGCCTCGTCCTCCTCCACCCGGCGCACCACCTCGGCCAGCTTGCGGTTCTCTTTCTCCGGCAGGTTCAGTTTCATTCGGTGTCTCGCTCCTGTCTGCATGTTGGAATGGAAAGTTGTTTGGATGGCCGAAACCGTCAGTCGATCCGCGCGGGTCACTCCGCGAGCGCCGCCAGGATGTCGCCGAGCACGGGGGAGTAGTTGCTCCCGATCCGGTGCCCGCCCTTTAGCCGGACGACCCGGGCCAGCGCCGGCTCCAGGTCGTGGCAGAGGGAATCCTTCTCCTCATCGCCGTAGAACGCCAGGATCCGCCGGCCCCGCAGCTTCTGCAACTCAGGCAGGACAGGCAGGTCCGTCGGCCGGCTGGTGGACCGGAACCAATCGGCGAGGTGGAACTCGAATTCCACCGTCCGGCTGGGGCCGAGCAGGACCAGGAGCCGGACGGGCCCGAGCAGGTCCGGGGGGAGCCGGTTGGCCGCGAACGGGAGGACGTCCGCCCCCAGCGAATACCCGATCAGGACCACCCGGTCCTTCTTCCAGTACGCCAGATAGTGCCGGAGGATGCGGGCCAGATCGGCGCTGAACCCGTCGGGCGTGCGGCGAATCCAGAAGTACTTCAGCGAATTGAGCACCGCCACCGGGTAGCCGTGCGCGGCCAGGCCGGTGCACACGCCCTTGTCGGTGACGCCGTAGCCGCCGTCGCCGGTCACGAACACCACCAGGGCGTCGGCGGCCGGCCCGCTCGCCGGCAGTTCCAGCAGGGGCAGGTCCTTCAATTCGTCCGTGCGCGGCGGAGGCTGGTTTTCCTCCTTGTGCGCCGCCAGCTCGGTGACGGCCTGCTTGAACTGGGGCAGCCAGTTTTTCTGGACGGCGAAGCCGTGGCCCACCTTGGGCAGGGCGAACAATTTCGCCGAGGGAACCTGCGCCACAAACGCCGCCGTCGCCCGCGGATCGCAGACCTGGTCGACATTCCCCTGCAGGACGATCCAGGGCACCTCGAGCCGCGGCGCCGGCAGGAAGTTGAACCCCTTGCCCTTGGGCTCGGGCGTGAGCTCCAGGCCGCTGCCCCGGCAGAACGGCTTCGTCACGGCCAGGTCCGGGCAGAAGCCCAGGCTGACCGCCCCCGCGAACGTGGTCGGGGGGGCCTGCACGATGACGGCGTACACCAGCGTGGCGCCGGAAGAATATCCGACCAGGACCGGCGTGACGTAGGCCGGGAAGTTCAGCCTTTTCTGGACGAACTGGCTGAGGGCCTCGAAATCCGCGGCCGGGTAGCTGCAGCCCTCGCTGCGGGCGTCCAATTCCTTCAGGTAGTGGACGATGTCGACGCCGACCACCAGCGCGTCGAGGGAGGCCAGGGTCCGGGCCATGTCCACCACGCCCCGGTTCCAGCCTCCGTCCCCGGACACGAAGAGGACCACCCGGGAGGGACGGGGCGCTTCGTAGTACAGGGTCACCGTGCCGAAGGGGCCGAACTCCGCCGTCTCCGCGGACAGGCCGAACGCGCCGGCCGCGCCGAGGCACAGCAGCAGGGCCAGGATTGTCGCTCGATGCTTCAAGCTCGTTTCTCCCATTCTGGAGCGGATTTCATTCATGCCCCGCCTCCCGCGCCTCCGCCACCGGCACCAGCAGCATGGGCACTTTCAGCCGGTTGATGATCCGGGCGGCCACGCTGCCGGCCCAGAAGGCGTCCAAGCCCGTCTTCCCGTGGGTGCCCAGGACGAGCAGGTCCGCGCCGGTGCGTTGCACCACGGCCACCACGGTCCGGGAGGGATCCCCGCGGCGCACCTCCGCC
This sequence comes from uncultured Acidobacteriota bacterium, assembly GCA_964412195.1. Taxonomy (GTDB): domain Bacteria; phylum Acidobacteriota; class JAAYUB01; order JAAYUB01; family JAAYUB01; genus CAYPNP01. Next base: position 7,851 of record CAYPNP010000036.1, read on the forward strand.
GTGACCGGGATTCCCTCCGCGGCCAACGCCCGGACCCGGTCGGCCAGATGGTCCTCCGCCTCTGCCCGGGCGCACTCCAGCACGGCCCGGGTGGCGCCCGGCGTCAGCCGGCCGGTGGCGGCCCATTCGCCGGGAAGCGTCCGCAGGGTCGGCACCACCATGACCAGGTCCACCGCCGCCTGGCAGCGCCGGGCCAGTCCGGCCGCCACGGGCAGGCCCTGCTCGTGGGCCGGGACGCCGTCCAGCGGCACCAGGATCCGCCGGATGGCAAACGGTTCCGGCCGGCTGGCGGGCAGTGCCGTGATCACCAGCACCGGCGTCGTCCCCCGGGCGATGACCCGCTGGGCGATGCTGCCGAAGAGCCACTTGCCGGCACCCCTTCCGTGGCTGCACATGACGATGAGATCAGGATTCAACTCGTCCACGTGCTCGACCAGGCTGCCGGCGACGTCGCCCACCTCGGCGGCATGGACATGCCGGCGGACGGACGGGAGCCCCGGCAGCGCCCGCCGGGCCAGGTCTGCCAGGTATGCCTCCGCCTCGGCCGGCCCGGTGAGGTGGCGTTCGCCGTGCACTTCCGGCGGGGCGTCCCGTTCCATCACATGCAGCAGGGTCACGCCGGCGCCCAGCCGGGAGGCCAGGTAGGCTGCCGCTGGGACCGCCGCCTCCGCCAGGCCGGAACCATCCAACGGGACCAGGATGTGGGTGAACATCGCCTACCCTCCGAAAAATGTCTGATACAGCAGGTAGAAGTTCAGCAGCACGATCAGCGCCGCCACCAGGGCGGCGGCCAGCGTCGTCCCCCGCCGGTTCACCAGCACGCCCATCCGCTCCCGGCGGCTGGTGAACACCACCAGGGGGATGATGGCGAACGGCAGGCCGAAGCTGAGCACCACCTGGCTGATCACCAGGGTCCGGGTGGGATCCAGCCCGGCGAAGATCACCGCCAGCGAGGGGGCCATGGTGACGGCCCGCCGCACCCAGGGGGGGATGTGCCGGCGCAGAAAGCCCTGCATGATCACCTGGCCGGCCATGGTGCCCACCGCCGACGAGGACAGGCCGGCCGCCAGCAGGGACAGGGCGAAGACCCAGCCGGCCGCCGTCCCCAGGAGCGGCTCCAGGGTCCGGTAGGCCTCCTCGATGGTCCCCACGGCGGCATGCCCGCTGGCATGGAAAGTCGCCGCCGCCATGATCAGCATCGCCCCGTTGACGAACCCGGCGATGGTCATGGCCACGCCGACGTCCACCAGCTCGAAGCGGTACAGCCGCCGGAGCAGGCTCTCTTGCCGGACCACCACCCGCCCCTGGGTGAGGGCCGAGTGGAGGAAGATTGCATGCGGCATCACGGTGGCCCCCAGGATCCCGGCGGCCAGCATCACGCTCTCCGTCCCCGAAAATTGAGGCACCACGGCGTGGTGCAGCATCTGCCCCCAGGCCAGCCGGCCCCCGGCCACCTCGATCACGGTTTCCACGAGGTAACAGCCGGCCACGATGCCGACGAGGGCCGTGATGACCGCCTCCAGGGGCCGGAAGCCGTGCCGCTCCAGGCCGAGGATCAGGAAGGTGGCCACGGCGGTGAGCAGGCCGCCCGCCCACAGGGGGATGTGGAAGAGCAGGTTGAAGCCCAGGGCCGCCCCGAGGAACTCCGCCAGGTCCGTCGCCATGGCGACGACCTCCATCAACCCCCACATGGCCCAGACCACCGGCCGCGGGAAGGCCGCCCGGCAGTGCTCGGCCAGGTTCATCCCGGTGGCGATGCCCAGTTTGGCCGACAGGGCCTGGACCAGCATGGCCATGAGATTGCTGGCCACGACCACCCACAGCAGGGTGTAGCCGTACCGGGCCCCGCCCTGGATGTTGGTGGCGAAGTTGCCCGGGTCCACGTAGGCCACGCTGGCGACGAAGGCCGGCCCGAGGAACGGCAGGATCCGGCCCATCGGCCCCTTGGCCTCCTGGCCGTCCAGAACGGCCCGGGCCGCTTCCACCGTCCCCCGGTCGCCCCGTTTCGGGGGCGCGTCTGCCGGCTCTTTCTTCATGGGTGCGTGCCTCCGATCGCGTCCGCCCCGCCGTCCCGCCCGCCCGGCCGGGCGAGCAGCCGCCGGATGTCCGCCTTGAGCGCCGTGAAGGTGGTCCCGCTCCGGCCCAGGGCGACGAGCCCGATGACCCAGAGCGGGACGGTCAGCAGCACGAAGACCACCACCGAGAAGCCGGCGGCGGCGGTCTTGTCGACGCCGAACAGCGCCAGGCCCGCCACGGTGAAGAACTGGTAGGAACCGACGTTGGCCGGCGCGTTGGGGATCGCCGTGCCCAAGTGCACGATCAAGAAGACCGCCATGCCGATCCAGAAGGACAGGTGAAGGTGGCAGGCCCGCATGACCAGCCAGAACGCCAGGGCCTGGAACCCGATCACCAGCGAGGAGACGGCGAAGGCGGCCCAGAAATCCCGCGAACGGCCGATCTCCCGCAGGCCCTCGGCCAGGCGCGCCCCCGCCGCGGCCAGCTTGCGGCGGAACCATCCCCGGGGTGCGGGCCGGACCCGGTCCGGCCCGCGCCGCCGCAACGCCAGCCACAGGAAGGCGGCCGCCAGCGCCAGGACCGCGGCGCCCAGGACGTCGCCCGCCGCCAGCAGGCCGGGGGGCAGCGGGACGAACATGGCGGTGAGGCCGATCCCGGCGGCCAGCCAGACGGCGTCCATCAGCCGCTCGACGGCCATGGACGGCACCATCGCCAAGAAGGGCCGCTCCAGCCAGCGCGACACCAGAAAAGCCCGGCCGACCTCGCCCACCCGCATGGGCAGGAGCTCGTTGATGAACAGCCCGGCGTAGATCGCCTGGGTGGTCCGCAGGGAGGAGATGCGACCCAGGGGCCGCAGGAGCCGCCGCCAGCGGTCCCCCTGCGACAGGTAGCTGAGCACGTCGCAGGCCACGGCCGGCGCGGTCCAGGCCCAGGCGATCGACCGCAGCTGACAGCCGAACTCCTCCAGCCGGAGGTCGTGAAACACCCAGACCAGCCCCAGGCCGGCCAGCAGGTATCCCGCCGCCTGCGCCGCCAGACGCCGCCCGGATCCCAGGCTCTTGACCTCGTCACCCTTCACGCGACGTCCTTTCGCCCCCGCGGCCCGGCGTGGCCCCGGATCCGCGGCGGCCGCTCAGACCGCGGCCGGCTCGCCGATTTCGGACACCCGGCCCAGCGCCCGCGCGAACCGGGGCAGGTCCAGCGCCCGCCGGTACACGGTGTAGCGCGGCTCCCAGATCGTGGCGAACTTGGCCTTGTACTGCCGCAGCCCCGAAAAGCTGAAGAGGAAGTTCAGCCGCTGGAGGAAGAAGTGGACCGCCCGCTCTTCCGGAGTGGCCTCCTCCTTCTCCCGGAAGCCGGCGAGGGGGGCCATGCCCAGGTCGAAACGGGCATAGCCTTCCTCCTTCTTCAGCAGGAAGAGCTTGATGAACAGGAACTCCATGATGCCGGCGGGGGCGCCCGGCCGGTAGCGCATCAGGTCGATCGTGGCTTCCCCCGGCACATAGGAAGGGATGACATTGGCGAAGGCCTGCAGCTCCCCTCCGGCGTCCCAGGCTCCGAACAGCGGCGTCGACCGGACGTACGCCGTCTCGAACTGCCCGAGGGTGAACTGGCGTTCGCGCCGGCCGGGGATCCCGAGCCAGGCGTCGGAGACCTCCCGGGCCTGGCGCAGGATGTCGTCCGGCAGGGGCGGTTCGTGCAGGACGGTCCGGATGCCGGCTTTCTCCAGCTGGTTGACGTAGTGCCGGACTTTCTTGTTCTCCTTGCCGTCCAGGTTGAAGCCGGCCAGGTCCACCACCGCGTTGTCGCCGATCTTGAGCCGCTTGAAGCCGAGCCGGGCATACAGCGGCAGGAGGTCCGCCGGCACCTGGTGGAACGCGAGGCTCCAGTCGTTCTCCTCGCAATGGACGGAGAATTCCCGGATGATCGCCTCCAGTTCCCCGGCCGGCCCGACTGGGTCCCCCAAGACCATGGCGAAATGGCCCCCCACGCGGTAGGCCAGGAAGCTCTGCCCCGAGGGGGAGAAGAAGAACGTCTTGTCCGGCCAGACCTTGAAGAAATCGATGGAGCTGCGCCCATGCCGGCGCAGGATCTCCGTCGCCCGCTCCCGCTCGTGGGGTAGGATCCGGAATTGGTAGAGGGCCGGCCGGAAGAGGGCCACCAGCGCGGTGGCGATGCCGGCCCCGCCGATCAGGTAGAGGGAGTCGATGAACCATCGGGCGTAGCGGGTCTGGGGAACCAGGTCGAAGTCGCCCGACCAGCTCAGGAAGAGCAGCGTCTGCTCGACGGCGTCACCGATGCGGAAATTCTGCTGGAAGTGGTGGGGCTCGATGAACCAGAAGCCGGCGATGCCGTACCCGAGCACCAGCAGCAGCGCCAGGGCGAAGCGGGCCGCCGCCCAGCGCGGGTCCGGAATGCGGCTCTTGACCGTGAACCGGCGGTGCTGCAGGAGGAGCAGGACCAGCAGCGCCAGCGAACTGGAGGCCTCCTCGTAATCCAGGCCCTTGATCAGGTTGAAGACGATCGAGCAAACCGCCAGGCCTGACACCAGGAGGAAGGCCCGCCGCTTGCGCCGGTAGATGTTGAGGGCGGAGACGACCAGGGCGAAGCCGACCAGCAGCGTCGCGGACCGGGAAAGGTGGATGAACTCCAGCGGGAACAGGTCCCGCACCACCCGGACGCGCTCGGGGAGGCCGGGCCCGCCCATGACCGACCACAGGTTGACCAGCCCGCTGCCGAATGTTGCGACTGCCAGGATCCAGATCCAGATGGTGCGCCTGCTCATGCTGCGTTGCCGTGACTTTCCCATTTCTTGCGGGGCATTATACCGCGGCCTCGACGATGAAATCATCGGTCCGGTGGATCTTTCGATGCTACAATGCCCCGGAGCGGATCCGCTCGAAACCTCCGACGAAAGGAATTCCCATGCCCGAAAATCCCCAGCAGTGGTCGCAGCCGCCGGCCATGGCCATCGATCCGAAGAAGACGTACAAGGCCACGCTCCGCACCGACAAGGGCGACATCGTGGTCCGGCTGCACGCCGCCGAAACCCCGAAGACCGTGAACAATTTCGTGTTCCTGGCCCGCGCCGGCTATTACGACAACACGATCTTCCACCGGGTCATCGCCGACTTCATGGCCCAGGCCGGCGATCCCACCGGCACCGGGCGGGGCGGCCCCGGCTACCGCTTCGCCGACGAGTTCCACCCCAAGCTCCGGCACGACAAGCCGGGGGTGCTCTCCATGGCCAACGCCGGCCCGGGCACGAACGGCTCGCAGTTCTTCATCACCCACGTCCCCACGCCGTGGCTGGACGGCAAGCACAGCGTCTTCGGCCAGGTCGAGCAGGGGATGGACGTGCTGATGGCCATCCCGCCGCGGGATCCCGGCCGCCCCGGCGCCCCCGCCGTGACCCTGCGCTCTGTGGAAATCGCGGAAGAGTGAATCTGGAAATCAGGAAATCTGGAACAGACAGAGTCCGGCCCTCTGCTACTTGCCTCATTCCTCATCCAGGCATTGGGTGGAAACCGGGAGCCACTCGTTTGACGGTTAAAGGCATCGTGGCAACATTCGGAATCATTCCGGAGGCAAGGCCGCTGGCCTTCATGTAGGATCGTGCCGTAGCAAAATGGATGTTAGCCAATTCCCGGATGGCTATTAGCGCCACCACGACTCTCCCACTCACCACGAGAACGGGTCGATGTTCGCCAACTTTTCGTCCCCGGTACCGAATCGGGATAGTTTTCTGTCTCTCGTAAGAGATTCCCAAGGCATCCAACTCCAGGCACAGGGCCTCCTCATAAACAGATTCCAGAAATCCCGGTCCGAGAACCTGGTGCACTCTCAAGGCGGCGCCGATGATCCGGCCGGTCAATTCTGTGGCTGAAATTTCGACCACGTTTTGCTCCGTACTTGTTGAACTATCAAACGGACACAGATGAGAATGTTCCGAAAAAAAAAATTCAAACCGAAACGGGATCGCTTGTTGAAGCACCTGTGCCAAGGAATCGTCGTCGCTTTGTACCATGCTGATTTGGATTGTCCGTCCTGATTTCCAGATTTCCAGATTCAACGGCTTGATCGACGGCGGCGCTGAGGAGGGTGGAGGCGCCGGCGGCGGGGCACCTCGTCCGGGCCGGCCCCGTCGTTCTTGACAAAGCGGCTTCCAATATCGAGAATAGAGACAGTTCTGATCAGTCAGCAGGGGTTTCGTCCGCCGATATTTTCGACCGGACAGGGATTTTCGTTTCCCATTCGACGACGGGTCCGCGGGCGCCGGCGGACCGCCCGCAGCAAAGAGAGGTCGGCCATGTGGCATCCCCCGGAGTATCCCGCCGGTGGCAGGCGTGGGCGGAGCGCCCGCCCGCTCCGGCGGGAAGGCCCGTGGCTGCTGGCCGCCGGCCTGGCCGCCTGCCTGGGGATCCTCCACGCGGCGCCCCCGCCGCGGAATGCCCGCCCTGCCGCCGGCCAGATCAATTTCCTCCACCTCACCATCAACGAGGGGCTCTCCCAGAACGTCGTCAACGCCATCCTGCAGGACCGCCGCGGTTTCATGTGGTTCGGCACGGAGGACGGGCTCAACCGCTACGACGGGTACACCTGCCGCGTCTTCACTAAGGTCCCGGACGACCCGCATTGCCTGTGCGACGACAACGTCCGGGCCCTCTGCCAGGACCGGGCGGGACGGATTTGGGCGGGCACCGCGAACGGGCTGAGCATCTACGATCCGGTCACGGAGCAATTCCGCACGGTGCCCTGCTCCCCCGACGGCGCGAACGGCCCGGCGCGCCCCCGGATCACCACCATCTGCGAAGACGGCGGCGGCGCCGTCTGGGTCGGCGCGGACACCGACCTGAGCCGGTGGGACCCCGCCGGCGGGCGCTGGAGCCACTTCCAGCTCGAGGCCGGCGCCGGGGGCTCCTCCCGCCGCCCGGTCATCAACGCGCTGCTGACCGACGTCTCGGGGACGCTGTGGGCCGGCACGCAGGACGGCCTGTACCGGCGCGAGCCGAAGACCGGCGGCTTCCGCCGGATCCCCATCCCGTCCGCCGCCGAGGGCCCGCAACTGGAAACCATCAGCTGCCTCTACCGGGATCCCCGCGGCTCGATCTGGATCGCCGCCCGGATGAGAGGCTTGTACCGGTGCTCGCCGGACGGCGAGCGGCTGGTCCCCGTCGTGCTGGAGAGCGGGTGGGGCGAAATCCAGTTCGTCAAGGCCATGGCGATGGACCATTACGGCCGCCTCTGGGCCGGCTCCCACGGGTCGGGGGTCCTCGTGATCGAACCGGATTCAGGCCGGATCCGCTCGCTGCGCCATCTGGCGGCGGACCCCGCCAGCCTGAGCTACGACCTGGTCAACCAGATCTTCTGCAGCCCCGGCGACATCATGTGGGTGGCGACCTACGGCAAGGGGATCGACTACTGGAGCCCGTACCTGCAGAAGTTCGAGTGCTACCAGAAAAACCCGCTCGATCCCGACTCCCTCGACGTGGTCAGCGTCCGCGCCCTCTTTGAGGACGCCGGCGGCCGGCTCTGGGTGGGCGGCTACAACGGACTGGACCGGATGGACCGGGCCACGGGGAAGTTTGAGCACCTCCGGGACCGCCTCCCCGAGGGGGGAATCGTCCGTTCGATCTGCGGGGACCCCCTGGAACCCGCCCGGCGGCTCTGGCTGGGAATGGAGGAGTGCGACACCGAGCTCTATGCCGTCGACCGGCAGACCGGAGCCGTGGAGGCCTCGTACTCCTTCCAGCGCCTGCTCGGCTCCCCGGGCCGCACGGTGTTCGACCTGTTCCCCGAGGCCTCCGGCGACCTCTGGATCGGCACGGAGAACGGGCTCTTCCGCCTCCAGGTCCGGTCCCGGACGCTGACCCAATTCCGATCCGACCCGGCCGATCCCGGCAGCCTCAGCCACCCGCGGGTCAACGTGGTGTTCCGGGACTCCGGGGGAGTCCTCTGGGCGGGGACCCACGACGGGCTCGACCGGCTGAACCCCGCGACCGGCACCTTCGCCCGCTTCCGGAGTGATCCGGCCGATCCCTCGAGCCTGAGCCACGGCACTGTCGCCTGCCTGGCGGAAACCCAGCCCGGCGTGCTGTGGGTGGGCACCTACGGCGGATTGAACCGCTTCGAGACGGCCACCGGGAAATCCACCCGGCTGGGCCAGCGCGAGGGGCTGCCCAACGACGTCATCTATGGCATCCTGCCCGACGACCGAGGATACCTGTGGATAAGCACCAACAAGGGATTGTCCCGGTACGACCCCGCCTCGGGCGCCTTCCGGAACTTCGACCCCGCCGACGGCCTGCAGAGCTACGAGTTCAACGGCGATTCTTATTTCCGCAGCGCCTCCGGCGAATTGTTCTTCGGCGGCATCAACGGATTCAACATCTTCCGGCCCGAAACCATTGTCGACAACCCCCACCCGCCGCCGGTCATGATCACGGAGCTGCTGATCGACAACCGGCCTGTGCCCATCGGCCCCCGTCCCGACGGCTCCACGATCCTCACCCGGAGCCCGATCGACATCCGGGACATCACCCTGTCGCCCCGGGACCGGATGCTGACCCTCGGCTTCGTGGCGTTGAACTACCTGTTCCCCGGAAAGAACCAGTTCGCCTATATGCTGGAGGGCTGGGACCGGGGCTGGCAGCGGGTCGGGAACCGCCGCTACGTCTCCTGGGCCAACCTGCCGGCCGGCGACTACCGGTTCCGGGTCAAGGCGTCCAACAACGACGGTGTGTGGAGCGAAGAGGGGGCCAGCCTGGTCCTCCACGTCCTGCCGCCCTTCTACGTCACCTGGTGGTTCCGCCTCCTGATGGTGGTGCTCCTGGCGGCCGCGGTCACCACCGTCCACTTCGCCCGGACGATCAGCATCCGCAACCGGAACCGGCGGCTCGAGGCGATCAACGCCGCCCTGCGCGAGCAGATCGCCGAGAGGGAACGGGCGGAGGAGGGACTCCGCCTGAGTGAGGAAAAATACCGCACCCTGGCGGAGAACCTGACGGTGGGCATCTTCCGGGCTTCCCCGTGCCCCGACGCCCGCTTCCTCGAAGTCAATCCGGCCCTGGTGCAGATGCTCGGCCGCGAGTCGCGCCCGGCCCTGCTGGGAAAGCCGCTCGGCGGCATCTTCGCTGATCCGGCGGCATGGGCGGACCTCTGCCGGCAGCTGGCGCAGTGGCGCATCGGCCGCCTCGAAGAGGCCGGCATGGTCCGGGCCGACGGCTCGAAGATCTGGTGTTCCATGGCGGCAGCCGCCAAGGAGAATCCCGACGGGACGATCCTGCACGTCGACGGCATCCTCGAGGACATCACGGCGCGCAAGGGGCTCGAAGCCCAGGTCCGGCAGAGCCAGAAGCTCGAGGCCATTGGCCAGCTGGCCGGCGGCATCGCCCACGACTTCAACAACATCCTGACCGTGATCAACGGGCGCGCGGAGATGGGCCTGATCCAGTGCTCTGGCGAGGACCCCCTCTACCAGAACCTGTACGAGATCCTGCAGAGCGGCCGGCACGCCGGCGACCTCGTCCGCCAGCTCCTGGCCTTCGGCAGGCGCCAGGCGATCACGCGCATCCCGCTGGACCTCAACTCCACCATCCGTAACCTCGAGCGGATGCTGCGCCGCCTCATCGGCGAGGACATCACGCTCAGCACCGCGCTGGCGCCCGGATTGCCCGCCATCTCCGCCGACCCGGGCCAGCTGGAGCAGGTCCTGATGAACCTGACGGTCAACGCCCGGGACGCCCTCCGGGAGCGGAACTCCGGGCCGGGCGAGCCGCGCATCACAGTCGAGACCGGCCTGACGGTGTTGGACGAGACCTCTCCCGCCACCCGGCTCGGCAACCGGAGCGGGCCGCACGCCGTCCTCTCCGTCAGCGACACGGGCGTCGGCATGACCGAGGAGGTCCGGAACCACATTTTCGAGCCGTTCTTCACCACCAAGCCGCCGGGACAGGGGACCGGTCTCGGCCTGGCCACCGTGTTCGGGATCGTCCAGCAGAACGAGGGCAGCATCGCCGTCTACAGCGAGCCGGGCGTGGGCACGACAATCCGGATCTACTGGCCGGTCAGCGCCCTGCCCCTCGAGGAGACGCTGGGAGAAACGGAAGCGGTGCCCGGCATCCAAGGGCAGGAGACCATCCTGGTGGTGGAGGACGACGAGCGGATGCGGAAGCTCACGGTGGAGGCGCTGCGGGGTTTCGGCTACAGCGTCCTGCACGCCCCCGACGGAGCCGAGGCGCTGCGGCGGGTTGCCGAGGCCGGAGTCGCCATCGACCTCCTGCTGACCGACGTCATCATGCCTCGCCTGAGCGGGCCGAAGCTGGCGGAGGCGATGCGCGATTTACGGCCGGGGCTGCGCGTTCTCTTCACCTCGGGCTATGCCGACCGGCATCTGATGGAAGATGGTATGATCCGGCCCGCGGAGAATTTCCTGGCCAAGCCTTTCACCCTCCAGGCCCTGGGCCGGAAGGTCCGCGAGGTCTTGGACCGTCCGACCGGTTGAGCCTCACCCCACCTCCAGCACCTCGATGGCCGCGTTCCCGGTCGGGAGCGGGACGCTGAGCCGGGCGCCAGGGCGCCGGCCGACCAGGGCCGCGCCCAGCGGCGATTCCGGGCTGAGCAAGCGGATCGTGCGGCCGCCCGCCTGGACGGCCAGTCCCATGCCGCCGGGCGCCAGGAAATAGAGGGTTTCCCCGCCGCCGTCCTGCCGCACGGCCACCAGCGAGCCCGGTTGGACCTTGCGCGCGGGGGCCAGGTCCAGCTGCGCCAGCGCCCGCTGCAGCGACTGGTACTCTTCCACCTGCTTCATCTGCGCGCCGATCAGGTAGGCCTGCTCGTTGAACTGCCCGCGCTCGCCGCGGGTGCGGGTGCGCTCCGATCCGACGATCATGCCCTCGCGGGCCGCCTCGGCCGCCCGGAGGGAGGTCCCGATCATCTCCGCCAGGGTGCGGCCCAACTCGTCCAGGATGGCGCGCTTTTCCTCCGCCGTGATCATCGCCTGCTCCTCGCGCCCGATTGTACCACGGCCCGGACGATCGCCCCGAGCAGAAGCAGCCCGCCGCCGCCTCCTGCCGGTCCCGGACCGCGCTCAAGGCGCCGGGTCGAAGATCCGGTATGCGGCCCGCTTGACCCGGTCGTTCACCAGGAACCAGGCGCCGGCGTAGGCCCACACCGCCAGCGCCCAAGTCCATCCGACGGGGGCCATGAAGATGCCGTACACCGCGATAAGCGTCGCCACCGCCTGCGTGCCGAGCACGGCGGCCAGCAGGATCGGCGCGGGGCGGACCGACCAGAAGGGGCCGCGGGTCCGGGTGAGGAAGATCGTCAGGTGGCCCGCCACCGACAGCTTCAGGTAGATCAGGGACTGCAGGAACTCCCGGCCCAGGTGGAACACGCGCGTGCCCAGGTAGAACAGGCCGAACGAGGCCATGACACCGGCGAAGCCGAGGACGGTCGCCACCCCGAGCACCGCCGGCATGTTCCACGCCTCGGGCCGGTCCGAGTGGCGCGCCCGGTCGTACGCGATGGAGAGGATCGCCCCGTCGTTGAGCAGCGCCAGCAGCACGATCATCACGGCGGTCACCGGATAGAGGTTGAACACCAGGATCGACGCCGTCATGAACAGGAGCACGCGGATCGTCTCGGAAATGCGGTAGATCGCGTAGCTGTTCATCCGCTGGAAGATCTTCCGGCTTTCCCGGATCGCGTCGATGAGGACCGACAGGCCCGGCGCCAGCAGGACGATGTCCGCGGCGGCGCGGGCGGCGTCCGTCGCGCCCGAGACCGCGATCCCGCAATCGGCCTTCTTGAGGGCCGGGGCGTCGTTCACCCCGTCGCCGGTCATGCCGACGATGTGGTCGTGCCGCTGCAGCACGTCCACGATGTGGAACTTGTGCTCGGGGAACACCTGGGCGAAGCCGTCCGCCGCCTCGATGGACTGCGCCAGCCGCGCGCCCTCGTGGTGGCGGGTGCCGCCGAAGACGCCGGCGTCGAGGATGCCCGTGCCCAGCCCCAGCTGGCGGGCGGTTTCCCGGGCGATGGCCAGCTGGTCGCCGGTGACCATCTTCACGTTCAGGCCCATCCGCCGCGCGGCGGCGAGGGTTGATTTGGAATCCTCGCGGGGCGGGTCGAAGAGCGGCAGGATGCCGAGGAACCGCCAACGGCCCTGCCCGTCGGTGCGCGCCACGCCCAGCGAGCGGAAGCCGCGCGTGGCGAACTCCTCCACGCCCCGCTCGACCGCGGCCCCGACCTCGCCGGCATTGGCCGCCAGCCCCAGGATCACCTGCGGGGCGCCTTTCGCCACCTGGAACGTGCTCCCGTCCGCCGCCCGGACGGCGGCTTCGGTGCGCTTCCGCACCGGGTCGAACGGCTGAAAATGAAGGATTTCATACTCTTTCAGGGCCGGGTCGTTTCCGCTCCCCTGCAGGACGGCCAGGTCGATGGGATCCTGGTCCTCCGCCCGGGAGGCCAAGGCCGCGCTGAGCAGCAGCTCGCCGGCCCCGGCTCCGGCCACCAGCAGCGGCTCCCCCGGCGTCAGCCGGTTCTGCGTCAGCGTGCCGGTCTTGTCCGAGCAGAGCACGTCGATCCCCGCCAGCTCCTCGATGGCCACCAGCCGGCTGACGATCGCCTCCTTCGCCGCCAGCCGCCGCGCCCCCACCGCCATCGTCACCGACAGCACCGTCGGCATCGCCACCGGGATCGCCGCCACCGTCAGCACCAGGGCGAACTGCAGCGTGGCGACCATCTCGTCGCCCCGGAACAGGGCAGTCGCCAGGATCAGCGCCACCAGCATGACCGCCAGCACGATCAGGTAGTTGCCGATCTTCAGGACCGCCCGCTGGAAATGGCTGACCGTGTGCGCCTCCTGCACCAGCTGGGCGGTCTTGCCGAAGTAGGTGTCCCGGCCGGTGCCGATCACCACGGCGTCGGCCTCCCCCTGCCGCAGGATGGAGCCCGAGTAGACGGTCTCGCCGGCGCGGTGCGTCCGGGGCAGCGACTCCCCCGTCAGGGCGGACTCGTCCACTTCCACCGGATCGCCTTCCAGCAGGCAGGCGTCGGCCGGCACGATGTCCCCCAGCCGGAGCCGGATGACGTCACCCGGCACCAGCTCGCGCGGCGCCATCGAAATCCACTTCCCGTCGCGGCGCACCCGGGCCCGGACCGCCAGCTTCGACTTCAGCGCCTCGATGGCGTTGCCCGCCTGGAATTCCTCCCAAAACCCCACGGCCGCGTTGGCCAGCAGCAGGGCCAGGATGATGAAGAAGTCGGGCCAGTGCCGGACGGCGGCGGAGAGGGCCAGCGCCCCCTCGATCATCCACGGGATGGGGCCCCAGAAATAGGCCAGGAACTTCCGCAGCGGATGGGCGGCCTTTTCCGCAATCTCGTTGTAGCCGTATCGGCCGAGGCGGCGCTGCGCCTCGGCCTGGCGGAGGCCTCCCGGTGACGTCTCCAGCCTGGCCAGCAGGTCCCGCAGTGGGGGGGCTTGGGCGTCTTCGCGCCCGGGTGATGTTGGTGCGTCCGGCGGCATGGCTTCCTCCTGGATTGGGATCACCCGGATTCCCCCGTCGGCGCGGGCGGAAGTCCGGGCGGGAAAGCGGCGGAAGGTGATTCAGGGTTCCGCGCGGCGGCGGTTCCCGAGGCCGGTGTCCTCATTGTTCGCTGATGTCCGATCCGGGCCGGAGCGGCGGGGTGCCGGGCCCGGGCGGTCCGGTGAATCGTCCTTCCCCTTCCGGTTGGATGCAGGGGACCGGAGGCCGGTTTTCAGGAATTCGCTTCCTTCCGAATTCCGCGCTACCTGATGGGCCCGCCCGGGGATTCCCGCCCGATGCCCCCTCTCCCGGGAGCAGGCGGGGCCGCCCGGTCATCCTGAATCGGAGCCGGCCCGGAACGATCTAAACCACATGGAGGCTTGAAAATGGCAAATCTGGATCATTTCACCATACTGAAGCGGGGCGTGGCCGCTTGGAACCGGTGGCGTCAGGAAAATCCTGCCGTCATCCCCAACCTGGCCGGCGTCGAGTTCGACCGGACGAGCCTGCGGCGGATCAACCTCGCCGGCGCGCACCTGGACGGCGCCCGCCTGGCCATGTCCGACCTCGCCGGGGCGAACCTCCGGGAGGCATCCCTGCATGACGCGGACCTGAGCGGTTCCAACATCCAGCGGGCGGACCTCGGCGGCTCCGACCTGACGTTCGCGAACCTCAGCAAGTCCAACCTGACGGGCGTCAACCTGGGCGGGGCAAAGCTGCGGGGCGCCGACCTGCACGATTCGAACCTCACGGAAGTGCGGCTGAGCCGGCTCGACTTGCGGGGAGCGAACCTGCGGGACGCCGTGCTGGTCCGGGCGAACCTGTCCATGGCGGACCTCGACTCCGCGAACCTCAGCGGCGCCGACCTGTCCGAGGCGCTGCTGATCGGCGCGACCCTCACGATGGCCGACCTGGCCAACGCGAACCTGGCCGGGGCGTCGCTGCAGCATGCGCGGCTGGGCGGAGCCGAGCTGACCGGGGCGCGGCTCTACGGCACGATCCGGGACGGCTGGCACATCAAGCGGATCAGGTGCCGGTACGCCTACTTCGACCCGGACGGGACGGAGCGCACCCCCGCGAACCGGGACTACATCGAGGGGGAGTTCGCCCGGCTGTTCGGCATCCGGGGGACGTTCGCCTTCGCCTTCCAGAAGGAGGTCTCCTTCGCAGAGCTGGTCGCCCTCAACCACGCCGTGCTGCGCACGGGCGAGGCGCATCCCGATTGGGACCTGCGGATCCACTCCCTGGGCTTCCGCGGGACCGGGGACGAGGCGGTCCTGAGCTTCGACGAGAGCCGGGCCGGCCAGGCGGAAGTCCGGGCGGAGGTCGGGCAGGAGTTCCGGAAGATGCAGCGCGAGGTGGAAGCAGGCCTGCAGAGGCTCGACCAGCTCCCCGAGTGCCGCAGCCTGTCCCGGAGCCTGCGGGAGCCGGTCTGGCTCGACCTGGGCGTGGCGGAGCCCGCTTCCCCGGAGGTCGGACGCGCCGCGGCGAACCTGCGGACCGTCCCGCGGCCGGAGGCGTCCCCGGCGACGGCGCGGCACGACGCCCCGGAATGACCGGCCGGCCTACTGACCGGCCGGCCTGGCGCGGGAGCGGTTGCGTCGCGACATCCTGCCGCAGGGGGGGACTGGTCCGGCGGCGAGGCAAATGATCGCTGGTTGCGACCGGGATGCTGATGCGGGCCGTCCCGCCTGCCGGAATCCTCCGGCGGCGGCATCCCGGGGCGAGGGAAAAATTTCTTTCACCCTTCCGGCCGCCGCCGCATCCAACCATTCTTCCGGTCTCGAACCGGGAGCAATCCGGTAGGGGTGAATCTTATTCTTCGGTCGGTCCCCCGCGGCCGGCCGATTCGGGAACGGACATGTCCTCCTTGATCCAATATCTGCTCCGCCACGGGTACCTCTTCCTGTTCCTCTTCGTCTTCGCCGAACAGATCGGCTTCCCCCTCCCCGCCCTCCCGGTGCTGCTGGGCATGGGCGCGCTGATCGGGCTCGGCTACTTCTCCTTTCCCGCCGCCCTCGGCGTGGCGTTCGTGGCCACGCTGCTGGCCGACCTGGTCTGGTTCTACCTGGGCCGGCGGCGGGGGCACGCCATCGTCCACCTGATGTGCCGCATCTCCCTGGAGCCGGACATCTGCGTCCGCCGCATGACCGACGTCTTCGACCGCTTCGGCAACTGCGCCCTGGTGCTGGCCAAGTTCATCCCCGGTGTCAGCATGATCGCCCCGCCGCTGGCCGGCGCCGCCCGGATGCGGTTGGGCCTGTTCCTGCTGTGCGACGCCCTGGGCACGGTGCTCTGGGCCGGGTCGTTCCTCGGCCTGGGCGTCCTGTTCCACGACCAGCTCGAGGAGCTGGCCGACCTGGCCGGCCGCCTGGGCTGGTTCCTGCTGGTGGTGCTGGCGGTGCCGGCCGCGGCCTGGATCGCGCACAAGTATTACCAGCGCCGCCGCTTCCTCCGCCAGCTGGAGACGGAGCGGATCGACCCCGAGGAGCTGCGCGGCAAGCTCGCGGCCGGCGAGCCGCTGCTGGTGGTGGACCTGCGCCACCCCTACGAGGTCGAGCAGGCGGCCGCCACGCTGCCCGGCGCGGTGCGCATCCCACCCGACGAGCTGGAGGCCCGACGCCAGGAGCTGCCCCTCGACCGGGAGATCGTCCTGTTCTGCACCTGACCGAACGAGGCCACCAGCGCCAGTCTGGCGCGGAAGCTGCAGCGCTTCGGGTTCAGCCGGGTCCGCCCGCTGAAGGACGGCTTCGACGGCTGGCGCGACCGGCAGTTCCCCGTCGTCTCCCTGCCTCCACCTCCGTGTTTGCCTGTCCCTCCCCTGCCCTCGCCCTTGCCCATTCCGCCCCCGGCCTCCTCTCTGCCCGTCCCGCCTCCGCCCTCCGGTTCCATCGCCGCGGGCACGCCCTCCCAGCCCTCATCCTGAGCCCCTTGGCAGATTGCGGATTGAAACCTTTCGTGTGGTTCGTGTGGTTCGTGGTTCGATTGCGTCTTGCGGCTTGCGGGCGATTCAACGGAAGAAGATCCGATGCGGGTCATGCTCGAAGTGATAGATCTTGGCGACGGTGATTTCCAGCCGATCGAGCCATGGCAACCAGTGTACGCCCAACGCCGCCAGCGTTCCCAGCACCGGCCCTGCCCAGTAAACCCACCAGCCCCGCCAATCCCCCGATATCAGCGCGGGGCCCAGGCTGCGGGCGGGGTTGGTACTGGTACCCGAAACCGGCGCTTCCAGGTACACCATCAGCGCGTAGAGAACGGGAAACAGGAGCGGGGTGAAACGCTTGATGCGCGGGTGGCCGAGAAAGAGGAACAGGCCGGCGATCAGGGCGAAGGTGGTGACCGCTTCCCCCAGCAGCGCCAGCCAGACGCCATACTCCGGGCCGGGCACGGTGGCGCCGAAATCCACGCTGGCCCCCATCCGCCCCCAGAACAGGAGAGGCCACGCGCCGAGAATCGCCCCGGCCAGCTGGGCCAGGATGTATCCCGCGGCGTGGCCGGCGCCGATCTTCCGCTTCAGCCAGAACGCCAGCGTGACCACCGGGTTCAGGTGGGCCCCGCTTTCCTTGCCCAGGAATGACACCGCGATCGACGCCCCGGCCGAGCCGAACAGAAAGCCCGCGACCAGGCGGCGGATGCCGGAATCGGGGACCAGGGCCGCGACCGGACTGCCCGCGCCGAAGAAAAGTATCACCACGGAGAGGCCTGCCAGCACCAGCAGCCCGGTGCCGGCCATTTCGGCCAGGTATATTCTCCAGGGTACCTTCATCCTCGACACCTGAATCCCGCGACCGGTTCTCTCTCGACCGCCAGGGGATCTACCGGAACTCTCCGGGCCGGCCGGGACGATCCGGACAGGCCGGTTTCACGCCGGCCGCTTTGACACCTTCACAGTGAAGTCGGCGCCCTCCCAGCGATCGGCGTCGATCCAGCGGAAGGTGAAGGTGACGGAACGGCCGGCCCCCAGCGGCGCGGTGTCCAGATCGGCTAGATAAAGCCCCAGGCCGTTGTCGCGGGTCCGGATTTCCCGGCTCGTCTTCCAGCCGTCGTCGCTCCAGCGCACCACGGCGTCCGCCCGGACCTCCAGGCGCAACTTCCGGCCGGCGGGCACCGACCGGCACTTTTGATTGAAGCGCCAGACGGCATAGGGCGAGCCGGTATTTTGCTCCAGGTATCGCCGGATCGCCTGATCGGGCCGGTCGAAGAGGCGCTCCTCCCGCAGCGAGCGGCGCAATTTGAGGTACTCCGCGTGCGCCCAGACCAGGGGCATCGCCGAGCCGGAGGGCTTCCCGAAGATCAGTCCCCGGGCGCGAAGATCCGGAGAATCCCAGACCTGCTCGGGAATGAGCCCCGACGGGTTGGCGAAGGCCTCCAGGGCGTGAAGGAGGCGAACGGCCCCAGCCGTGTCGCCGGCGGCCAGCGCGTAATGGGCGCGTTCGCCGGTGAGCAGCGGCCAGCCCCGGCCCGTACCGGTCCCGTCGAACGGAGAGCCGTCCTCGTGCTCGCCATAGCCGTCATCGTTGTAGCGATGCCAGGTCGGGCCGGCCGGCGTCTCGACCTTCAGCAGGGCGTCAATGACCCTGACGGTGTTCAGGATCCGCGGATCCTCCGGCGCGCGCAATCCGAAGCGGACCAGCGCCAGCGCATCCGGGCTGATGATGTGGGAGGCAGGCTCAGTGCTCTGCCCCGGTGGGCGGTTCTTGATGGGAACAAAACCCTCCCGGGGAGACGCCCCCTCGGCGACCTCCGGCGGGGCGATGCGGACGTAATAGCCGTCGACGCCATACCGGCGGCACATGGCCGTCCCGCGGACGTACGTCCACCGTTCGATGGAATCGTTCCAGAAATCCGCCGTGTCTCGCAGGTACCCGGCGACCGTGCCCTCGCCGTTCCGGTCAGCCAGGTCCGCGGCTGCCAGGAGGGCGGCGATCGACACAGCCAGGGTGAACGGAGAATAGCCCGGGTCCTCCTCCCAGCGGTCCTGCGGTGAGACCGGGCCGTTCACGGCCAGGTAGCGCGCCGCCCGCCGGACCATCGGCCACAGGCGGGCCAGGTCGTCGGCCGTGATCGCCCGCTCGCGCCACGCCAGGCTCACGAGCAGGATCGGGAAGGCGGTCTCGTCCAGCTGCACCCCCCTCCAGTAGGGGGTCCCGTCGATCCACATGTTCTGCTCCCAGTGGCCGTCCGGGTCCTGTGTGTCCGCCAGGTATCGGAGGACCCGCCGGACGTCCCCGGCCGCTCCCAGCGCCAGCAAGCCCCCGGCCACCTCGACCAGGTCCCGGGGCCAGACCAGGTGGTACCCGCCGAGGTCGTCGTCCCCTCTCGCGGCGCCCCACGGAATCGACAGGCTGGCGATGATGGCGCCCGGTTCCTCCTTCGATTCGTGGACGCCCAGGACGGCGGCGCTGATGGGGCCGAGGTCCGGCCGCCCGCTTTCCCCTGGTTCGGGAAACTGGAGGCCCCGCTGCCATTCCTGCCACCCCGCGATGTAGTCTCTCCGGGCCCTGTCAAATCCATCGCGCAGGCTGTCGAGCGCGCAGCGCGCCGCCGCGTCGGGATCCGGCCCGAAGCCCAGGGCCAGCACGAACTCGCCGCTCGACCGAGCCAGGTCCGCCTCGGCGGTGAGCGCGACGTTCCCGTCCTCGGCCCGGTCGTAGTTCCAGGTCAGCCGCCGGTTCGCCCGGAGGTCCTGCCAGCCGTCGGAAAATCCCACGAACCCGGCCGATTGCCTCAGAAACGGGGTGGAACACGCCAGCGCCAGGGAAACCCCTTCTCTCCGGGCCAGGAGGACGGTCGCTTCCGGCATGTGTTCGACCCAAGCCGTGTTGTGCGCCCCCTGGTTGCCCAGGTGCGGCGCCAGCAGAACGTAGAGGCGGTAATCCGCCATCGTCCCCTGCTCCGGGGCGAACCGCGTTTTCTGCAGGACCGCGTCGCGCCGGGGATCCGACAGGATCTCCTTTTCGATCCGATACCGCCCGCGGACGCAGGTGTTCGTCAGGCGGAACCCGGGCACGCCGGGAACGATCCATTCGACGCGGTTTTCGGTGTCGCGCTTCTCCTCCGAAAAAAAGTCGCGGCCGTCGGTGACGATCAGCCCCAGGTCGCGCGTGCAGGCCTGATCGATGCGGCCATAATAGATCTCGTTGAAGATGCCGTGGCTGATCGTGAACCAGACCCGGCTCTCGCGGCCCGCGGCGGTGCCGACGCCGCTTTTGGCGCTGGAGGTCCACCGGGGTTCGATCCCCGGGCCGCCGGGGGCCGATGAATCGGTCGAGGACATGGGGCTTCCCCTTTTTCTGCTGGGATGTTCACCGTCCGCCAACATGATCCGGAGGCATCCAGCCGGTTATCCGCCGTGGGCGAACTCGGGATAATCGGTCATGCCTCCGTCGATATAGATGGTCCGCCCGGTCACATAAGATGCAACATCCGAAGCGAGCACCACGATCATCCGCGCAATTTCCGACGCCTCGCCGATCCGCCCCAGCGGGATCTTCCCGAGCAGGTCCTTCAGGCTGTCGGGATCGTTCCAGACGGAACGGTTGATCGGTGTCCGGATCGCCCCCGGCCCGACCGAGAGGACCCGCACCCCGTACGGAGCGGCTTCCTGGGCCAGGGTCTTGGTCATCATGCCGACGGCCGCCTTGCTGGCGGCGTACGCGCTGTAGCCGGACCAGGCGATGACCTCGTGGACCGAGCTGATGTTGATGACGACCCCGCTTTTCTGGGCGATCATGCGCCGGAGAGCCTGGCGGGCGCACAGGAACGCGCCGGTCAGGTTCACCGCGATCACCTTCTCCCACGCGTCGACCTCCGCTTCCCAGCCCCGGGCCCGCGGGCCGTCGATGCCGGCGTTGTTGACCAGGATGTCGAGGCCGCCCCACTGCCGGTCGATCTGGTCGAACATGGCCGCGACCGCGCCGGCGTCGGAGATGTCGGCGGGCAGGGCCATGGCCGCGCCGCCGCTTCCCTCGATCTCCTTCACCAGCGCTGCGGCGCTCTCCGGATGCACGACATAATTGATGGCTACTTTCGCGCCCGCCCCGGCGAATTCCCGGACGATCGCCTCGCCGATGCCGGAGTTGCCTCCCGTCACCAGCGCGCGCCGTCCCTGAAGACTGATGTTCATGGGTGATGGCCTCCTTCTGACATGGTTGGGATGTCGAGCGGCGGATGGAATGAGAACTGCCGGCCGAGGCCCAGAACCGGCGCCCGATAATCTCAAACGGCGGCCATCCAGGTCCTTCCGCCCCCTGCCGTGGACGATCCCCGGGAATGTCCTGCCCTGGGGATTACCCTCCCTTTCTGCAATTGATTTGATTTTCCAGGTTCGGGTTCTAAAATCTTCACGGACGACCGCCCAAGCCCGCCAGCCCCGCGGCGCCTGTTGTCACTCCTCGATCTTCCACCCCGCCCCGAAACGCTCCAGCATCTGATTGAACTGTTGCTTCTTTTCCGGAGTGTCCAGCCGCGCCTGAGCCGGATACTCAGCCCAGAGGATGATGTCGCGGTAATCCCGGCGCGCCCGATCGACCAGACCGGCAATCTCTTCCTTCCGGCCCCCGGCCAGCACCAGGATATCCAGCAGGACCCGCTCGATCCCCTGCCCGCTGCTCTCCGTCCCGTAGCAGGAAAGCAGCTCGAGGATTTCCATCCGGTCCGCCTCGGGATATTCCCTCTCGACCCTCTCCACGACCGACCGGGGTAACAGCATCACAAGCCCCCTTGAAAAATCATGAAGTCATCTCGAATCACCATCGAAAAACCAGGCAAAGCCAATATCTCACAGGGTTAAACGATATGGACAGGATAGTTTACGACTGATTGAAAAAACAATCTGTTTATTTCCCTTAGCGTTCCTTGCGGTAATAGCGGCACACTCCACGACGACCCGGAAGAGGCACTTCTCGCCCACCTTGAGCAGCCGCGACCCGCCCACCGCGTCATCCAGTTTCAGTAGTCAAGGGACGGACTCGATGCGGCGGCCGTCGGCCATCACCCCGCCCTGGGCCGCCAGTCGGCGACTTCCGCCATGGAACGGTTCAGCCGGAGCGGCTGCAGCGTGCCCTGCCGCTCCACCACTACCATCGGAAGCATTTTCCTGACAGCGCCCGGCACGGGTGGATGCGAAATGCGAATTGCGGATTGTCCCAAGTGCGGACTGCGGAATGCGGAGTGCGTATTGGAACCCTGTGGATTTCCTTGTGTCCTTTATGCCTTTGTAGTGAATCCCCGCTTTCGGATTGAACCATATCGTATGTTTCGTGCAATTCGTGATCCGCTGTCGGCTCACGGTTCCCGCCCCGCCGCCTTTCCCGGGGTGCTCCCCGCGGTCGGATACCCTTCGTAGACCGTCATCGTCTGGTCGATGAAATAGGGTGTGTCTCTCTTGGAATCCGGCGTGGCGGAGAAGCAGAACGACCGCGGCGCGATCCACACGGTCCGGATCAGGTACCCGTGCGCCCGCACCGGTTCCACGGCCAGGGAGCTGTCGATGAAGCCCCGCGCCACCATCTCCCCGAGCGTGCCGTAGGCGCCGCCACCCGACTGCGAGGCGTACATCCGCTCGGAGCTGGCCAGGCTCCGCAGCAGCTCTTGGACGGCCGCCTGCCGCTCCGCCTGGTTGGCCTTCAGCATGGAGGGGATGGCCACCGCCGCCCCGATTCCCGCCAGCACCAGCAGGGCGAACAGCACCCCGGCCGCTCCCACGACCCAGACCAGCGCGGGGATTTTCCTCCCTGCCCCTCCCGGCTCCGCGGCCGGCGTCGGGACGGGAATGTCCGGGAAGGAGGCAGGATCCGCCGGCCGATCGGCGGGTTCGGGTTGGCCTTCCACGGGAGGCTTGACGGAAAAAGCCGGCGGGGATGATGGAACCGGCGGGGGATCGCGTGTTTCCCTCGTCTCCCCGGCTGGCTGGGTGGGTGGCCGGGCGGGAGAAAGGTTCGCCGGAGAGGAAGCCTGGGTAGAGGGAGCCGAGGGCGAAGAAGCCAGAAAAGAATGTGGAGGAGCAGAAGCCGGCGGCGAGGATCCATCTAGCAACTGCCCGCGGGACGGCACGGTCATCCCGCAGCCGGGGCAGAAGGCGTCGCCTACGCGCAGCGGCTGGCCGCACCTCCCACAGAATCCTTTCTCGGTTCCGGACGGCGCCTGGCTCATGATGCCCCCCTCTCGTCCCCCGGCAAGCCCCCTTCACTTGCGGGCGAATCCGTGTCCTATTGGATGTCATCCCGCACCGACGGATTGCAGCTTTCCGACCGAAGTGGGCGAAGTGCGACAGGCTTCGGGTCAGACAAGCGGGCAGAGTTACGGTCTGGCGATCAAACGGGGGCGTTATCCGGAGGGCGCGATGAACTCAACGCCGGTATTCTGGAGGGCCCGACTAACTCAAAGGCAAGCGATCCGGCAGGCTTGTCCAAAGAGGGTGGGAAAATGAAAACGGCTTGCGGAAGCAAGCCGTTTTGCGATGGTGGTGCGCCTGGCACGAATCGAACGTGCGACCCCCGGTTCCGGAGACTGGCACCCGGCCCCATTCGGTGCCCAGCCAGGCATTTCTTCGCAATACCACACCAAGCCAAGATGCCCGGAAAACCGACCTTCTTCGGGATTTGTTCCTATGTCGCCGGGATTGGCCGAAAATCGCTCAGACCCGACCAATTTTGGGTTTCAGTGTGACGCCAGAGTGACAGGAAAATTCCAAAGAGGACCAAGCGTGCGACACGTTTGTCTATTCTCTCTTCGCATTTTTATCGCCGCTCCTGACCCAGTGTTCAACGGGACAGGAGAGGAACTGGTCGATCGAGATACCATCCCCCCCCACCAGCAGCGTTCGGTCCGGCTGGAACATTTCCGTGAAGGCAGCCATCCCCGGCAGGAGTTCGTTCGTCCGGCGGCTCTTGACTTCAATGGCGGTCAGCCTCCGGCCCGCCTTGACCACGAAATCCACCTCCCGGTTGCGCTCCCTCCAGTAGAAAACCTCGCCTGTCCCCGAGGCCGCCGCGTTCGCCAGATGGGCTCCCACGGCCGACTCCGCCAACCGCCCCCAGAAATCTGCGTCGGCGCGGGCCTCGGCCAGGGTGAGTCCGGACAGGGCCGACAGCAGCGCCGTGTTGAACACCTGCAATTTCGGGCTCGAGCCGCGGCTGCGCACCGACTGTCCCGCATATTTCGAAATTCCCGCAAGCATCCCGGCCGCGGCCAGCAGGTCGAGGTAATGGGCGAGCGTGACCGTGTTGCCGGCGTCCTGGAGCTGGCCGAGCATCTTGGTGTAGGAAAGCACCTGCCCCGAATACCGACATCCGAGCTCAAAGAGCCGCCGCAACAGGGCGGGCTTGTCCACTCGGGTCATCAGCAAAACATCCCGGGCGATGGTCGTCTCGATGAGCGCGTCCCGGATATAGCGCACCCAACGATCATGATCGGCCACCAGCGGCGCAGCGCCGGGGTAACCGCCAAAGAAGAGAAATTGTTCCAGTGAAAATCCGAACGCGGCGTGCATCTCCTCCAGCGACCAGTGCGGCAGGTGCAGGATCTCAAACCTGCCGGCCAGGCTCTCCGACAAACCCTGCTGGATCAGGAGCGGCGCCGAACCCAACAGCACCACCTTGAGCGGACATCGGCGACGAGTGTCCTCATCCCAGAGGCGCTTGACCGACTCCGCCCAGTGGGCGGCCTTCTGGACTTCGTCGATCACCAGCAGAGCCCCATCGGATCCCATCTGGAGACGGGCGGCGTCCCACTGCTGGCTGATCCAGGCCGGTCCGCGCAGGGTGGGCTCGTCGGCGCTGGTGAAAACGACAGGCAATCCCGCCGTCTCGACCACCTGTTGCACCAAGGTGGTCTTGCCCACCTGCCGCGGCCCGGCCACTACCTGGATGAAACGCCGCGGCTCTGCCAGCCGGCGGGACAACGTATCCGCCAGGGGGCGCTGAAACGGTTTTGACAATTTACTCAACATCGTGAGTAATTTTACTCAAAGCTTTAAGCATCGTCAAGAGGCCACAGAATGAACCTGAGGAACCAGACCGACCCGGTTCCGCCTGATAGATTCACTCTTTCCTGCGCACAATGTGCGGAAGGTTTTTCCCTTATTTTGTTGGATTATTAGAGCCCGAAATCTATTTCTGTTCTGCCCGCGCATTTTCAGATTCACTCTTGGTTTCTCCATGGAAGCACGTTTCCTAAGGGGAGAAAAGCGTGTAATGAGTGATCCACTTACTCAAGCCGGGCGATACCCAACAGATCCGGAAGAGACCTCACGAACTGGCTATACGCCTGATCCTTGGATTCTTCGGCAATCCGGAAAAAGGATTCCCGGAGAATTCTTTGATCGTCTGGATCCAGGGGGAGAAGACTGGATGAGATGTTCTCCATGCCCCGCACTGCTATGTCTGGATTGATTTCGTCCGGTCCGGCAAACTCAAGCAATAGAAGAGCATCGATTAACGCTTGGACAAGAGGCAGAGAGTTTTTCATTAATTTGCCAGTCTCACAATAATGTGACAGAGCCGGAGACCCCCAGTTTTTATCCCACCTGTGAATCAATGGCTCTTCAGAATGGATCGATGCTAATTCCTTTAGAATCTAAATAATCACCTTGGCCGACAGGTTGTTTCTTGGCTGCTTGGATCACTTCGAAAGGAACAAGCATTCCTTCGATTTCCAACTTGTCCTGATCAGTAGTCAGATAGCCAACCTGCTTCGCCCTGCCTTTTGAATCCAACAACTGGACTTCATATTCGTGCTGTGGAGATGGTTTGAAATCCCTATCTCCAAGATGTAAAATGAAAATACGTGTCTTTTCATCCATTGCCTATCGTCTCCGGATTGTGACGAAACTTGGCACCAACTCATCAGCTTTCGCCAAACATTGCGGTCAGATCGTAAGATATTCCAGCAACACAAACTCCTTCACATCGTGTGATCAGCCTCATTATTCTTTTATGTAAACTTTGTACTTCTGTTGCGTTGTTGAAACGCACAGAGACCGACATTTCAACTGTCTCAAGTGTATGATCGTAGGGCAGATCGATACGAATTACCCCCGGTGATTCTTTGATCGCAGCGATCAATTGGCCGTAGATTTTGGACCGTTCTGGGATTATGCCGTTTAGGGTGATTTTGAATTCAGTTTCTCTCATTCTCAGACCCCTGATTGAATGGCTCATCCACACGGAGGTACAAGCTGTTAAATTAGCCTAACCAACCGGCAGGGAATCCGGGCCAATTTTAATAGAGCTCGAATGAACTGCTCAAAGGTATCTGCCACAGGTACCAGACTCCAGTCCAGTGGATTTATTTCCCAGATTTTCCAATCAAGTGTCGTGTAGCCGACACAATACCCCTGCATATCATCACCGAAAAGTAAAACTGACCGCAAAGGTTCGCTTGCCCCGAGGCCATAGATTTCCTCTGGTCGAACCAAACCGTTGTACAACATAAATATGCCATCACCGATCTCCCCCGCACCAATTACTGAAAGGAATTCGAGAAAATCCTCCGGCAGTACGAGGTGAGTTGACCGTAGCTGGTCAGATGAGTCTTTGCTGATAGGGGATAAGTTTGCCAGCAAATCGGTATCGGATTGTTGAAGATCATCATATCGCCCCATGATCAGTGCCCCATGGTAAAGCTATCTCCCAAAGATTCGCCAAAATTGTAACGAGGCTTGGTACTATTGCATTCTGAAAACGTTGCTCGGACGGTAGGAGAGGGAGGATGGCACCTTCTCTTCGTCTCATTAGTTTGGAAGCTGAAGACAGATTTCGCGCAGAGGCGCTGAGAACGCGGGATTGTGAAGAAGCCTGGCACGATTGTGACGAAACCTGGCCCCAGCTCATTCATTCAGTGTGGTTCACAGTTGTTGAGCATCTCCAATAGTTTTTCAACCAATGCTCCGCTCGCTGCATTTAACGGTACCTGTACCGCTTTGTCAGGCTCATCGAAAAATCCAGGACCCCGGTCCGGTTTTAAGGGCGTAATCATGAAGCCTGATTCGTTCTGTTCGAGGTCGCATGCGACAGTTTGCTTGATAAACTGTCGCCAGGTTTTTGCATCAGAGGCCTTTTGTGCAGGCGAGGACAATTCGGCCAGTGGAGGATCCGGGACAAGTTGATCACTGGAGGCGAGAGATTTGAATATACGGGACTCAAGAACCTCCGCAGAAACGGGCATCTCGACAACTTCGATAGGATCAGTTTCAATGTGCCCGCCAGAGGGCACCCTCGCGAGCGGAACGAGGTAAAGTATAGATTTTCTAAGGTAGACCATGATTGCTCGTGCCATTTTTACTCCACGCTGTATACGTTTAGTTGGATGCCCTGCTTGCTCGCATACTGTGCTGCAATCTCAATCGCCAATCGTTGAGCCGGTTTGATTGGACCAGGTGGAATGACAAGATCGAGACATCTTCCCGTAAGATCTGTTGGGCGAATTCTTTTTCCGTTGAGTGCCCCACCTCGGAAATCTTTCACTTTATCTATGTAAGATTGGATTGTTCTCTGAAGTCTGGATGGGTCCTGATACGTCGCGGCTTTCAAATCGATCGACTTCACGCTTGTCACAGTTCCTTCATGAAAGTCAACGCCACGAAAACCGGGAGGAAGCCGGCCAGATCTTAACCCAGAAGTTTCAATAGCATCTTCGATAGCGAGACCTCTTGCACTTGGACCCTGTGCCCAAACTGAGTTGATTCCACCTACTTCTGTGTTGCTCGGAGATGAAGAAAGGATTTGGCCAGCCTGATTAGAAGAAGTGGCTGCATCTGAGGCGGAAGCGGTCGTGGAAGAGGTGGATCTTGTAACGTTCAGTGAACCATTTGTAAGTTGGCCCTTCCCAGCAGGATCGAGCCCAGTAGAACTTCTTGCTCCTGGTGTCCCAGTCCTCGCTATGCGGGGAGTCGATCCTTCGGTTATACCGATGTAAGCGCCTGCAATAGCAAGTCCTGTTTCGGCCAGCCAGCCGGGATCCCGTATTGCCGCCCACCATGCTGCACCGAGGGCTTGGGCTGCCTGTCCATACTTCTGTTCCATCATTCTCTGGAGAAAATCTTCGGATCGCTTCTGGTAGTCCGGAGCCCGACGGTACTCTTGGTTCAACTCTTGCATCACCAGGTATGAATTGACCGCCAGGGGCTCGCTGTATTCCTTCAGCCGTTCTTTGAAAACCCGGATATCTTCCTCATTTTCCAGTGAGTAGACGAAGCTGCCTTTTTCTCTGTGCCATGCTTTGTACGCGACAATCTCACCCGTCTTTGAATCCACGTCCGCAATTATGTCGAACGGTCCAGCCGACGATGCCCGGTAGCTGCGATCACCACCCGATGGTCTATCCCATTGATAGTCGTCGATTGAAGCCGGGACAAATGGTCTAACTTTCATCCCATCCGGGTCGAGAAATCTAAGGGGATTAGCGTAGGCGTATAAAAACCGGTGGAGGCTGGGTGGGGTGGCCGTCTCGCCGAGGTAGGGATCCTCGGACAGGAAGCGGCCGATTTCGGGATCGTAGAAGCGCGCCTTGAAGTAGTACAGGCCGGTGGCAGGGTCGAACTCGTGGCCGGTGAAGGTGAAGCGGTTGGAATCCGCGGTGCTCGATGCTGGGGACTCGGGGCTCGGGAAGAACGCGCCCTGGAGATAGGCCAAGTAGGTGGCCCAGCAGTAGAGGCCGTTCTCGTCCAGGTCGGGATCGATGACCAGGGTCTCTGCAGAGGAGCGTAGTCCGG
>CAYPNP010000037.1:0-35919 GCA_964412195.1 uncultured Acidobacteriota bacterium
TCCGGACCCTGAACCTCCGCAGCTGGAAGCTCGAGGTCGAACGCTACAGCATGCTGCTCCTGCCCCTGGTCCAGGTGGTCTACTAAAGCGGCACACCTCTTCCCGATGCCCCCCAAGTCTGGATGCTCATGGAAGAGGTCGGACGGTCCACCGGGGTGCCGCCCCCGGCACACGCTGCGCGCACGCGGACTGGCAGCGTGTCCCCGCTCGCTGGCCTGTCCCCAGTTTCTCCACCCCTT
The DNA here is from genome assembly GCA_964412195.1 of uncultured Acidobacteriota bacterium. Taxonomy (GTDB): domain Bacteria; phylum Acidobacteriota; class JAAYUB01; order JAAYUB01; family JAAYUB01; genus CAYPNP01. The sequence goes on from CAYPNP010000037.1 coordinate 240, forward strand.
CCTCCCCCTGCCGGCTCATCCCAGGTCAAACGCTGGTGCCGCGTCCTGTGCATACCGCCAGCCCTCTTGTACTCGCCACGGTTCCCTCACTCTCGGATGGCTGAAAACCCCACGGAACCAATCCCGGGTCGGAACTCCCGCCACTTGGTGACAGAGCCTGGCTCTATGTCACGGCGGCTCTTTCAACAGATCCGACCAGAATCCTCGCTCAATATCGGAATATGCTCTGGTTGTGACAAAGCCTGGCTCCAACTCATCCGGCACTGAGTGCCGGGAACCGGCCCCAGGAAAGCACAGCCGTGGTGAAGCTTTGGACCTCCACCGCCGTGCGGCACCGCATCGTGACAGAGCTTGGCACTGTCTCGGCACTGTCTCCTGTTTCATCTGATTGTGACAGAGCCTGGCACGACCTCCAATGGGCACGACCTCCTATGGCACTGTCTCCTACTGACAATGTCTCCTAATACTGTCCCGCAGTGGGCATTGCCTCATGTGGCGATGTTGTGCCCACATCATTGTTCTGGGGCTGATGGACCCGGGGTCCGAAAGAATACGTTGAAAAAATACTGTACCGTGGGTGGATTTTTGATATAATCCCGCCCTCGTTGCAATATTGAATAAATATTGAATTCGACGGAGGCGCGTCCATGACCGAGAACAACTGCCGGATCCTGGTGATCAACCCGGGCTCCACCTCCACTAAGATTGCCGTGTTCGAGGGCGACACCCTCCGTTGCGACAAGACTTTGCGCCACGACGAGTCCGAGATCGGCCGTTACGCCAGCATTCCAGACCAGAAGGATTTCCGGATGCAGGCCATCACGGATTTCCTCACCGGCGCCGGGATTCCCCTCTCAAGCCTGAGCGCCATCGTCGGCCGGGGCGGCCTGCTCCACCCCATCGAGGGCGGCACCTACGCGGTCAACGACGCCATGCTCCGCGACCTCAAGGCGGGCCTCATGGGGCAGCACGCCTCCAACCTGGGCGGCCTCCTGGCCCACGACCTGAGCGTCCAGTGCGGCGCGCCGGCTTTCATCGTCGACCCGGTGGTGGTGGACGAGCTGGAGCCGGTGGCCCGATTCTCGGGGCTGCCCGAGCTGCCGCGGGTGAGCATCTTCCACGCCCTCAACCACAAGGCGGTGGCGCGCGCGGCGGCCAAGGACCTGGGCGGGGCCTACGCCGATTTCCACTTCATCGTCGCCCACATGGGCGGCGGGATCTCCATCGCCGCCCACCGCCGGGGCCGGGTGGTCGACGTCAACAACGCCCTGAACGGCGAGGGCCCGTTCAGCCCGGAGCGGAGCGGCACCCTGCCGGTCGGCGCCCTCGTCAAGCTCTGCTTTTCCGGCACCGTCTCCCAGAAGGAGCTGGAAAAACGGATCGTCGGCAAGGGCGGCGTCATGGCCTTCCTGGGCACCAACGACATGCGCAAGGTGAGCGAGCGCATCGCCGCCGGCGACGCCGAGGCGAAGGCGGTCTACGAGGCCATGGCCTACCAGGTGGCCAAGGAGATTGGCGCCTGCGGCGCCGTGCTGGAGGGCAAGATCGACGCGATCCTGCTCACCGGCGGCCTGGCCTACGACTCGAACTTCGTGGGGTGGATCGAGCGCCGCGTCCGGCACCTCGCCCCGGTGCGCGTCTACCCGGGCGAGGAGGAGATGACGGCCCTCGCCGGCGGCGCGCTGCGCGTGCTTCGCCGGGAGGAAGAGCCCCGCATCTATGAGTAGAATTTCAATCCCTCCTGGCCTATGATGAGGCTGGGGGACGTTACAGTTTTCTGACCGGGAAGGGCAACATGATCCGGAATTTCGACGAGCTGATCCAGAGCGTCAAGGGCAGCCAGACCAAGGTCATCGCCGTGGCTTACGCCCACGACCCGGACGTGCTGGAGGCCATCGCCAAGGCCCAGCGGGAGGACATCGCCGGCGGCATCCTGGTCGGCCCCAAGGACAAGATCGAGAAGGCCGCCGCCTCGGTGGGCGTCTCCCTGGCGCCCTTCGAGATCGTGGACATCGCCGACGAGAAGGAAGCCACCCGCGCCGCCGTCACTCTGGTCCGGGAGGGCAAGGCCGACGTGCTGATGAAGGGCCTGTGCAACACCGCCACCATCCTGGGCGCGGTGCTGGACAAGCAGACGGGCCTGCGCGACGCCAAGCTGCTGAGCCACATCGCCGCGTTCGAGATCGCCTCCTACCCCAAGCTCATCATCCTCAGCGACGCGGCCATGAACATCGCCCCCGCCCTCGAGGACAAGATCGCCATCACCGAGAACGCCATCCAGGTGGCCAATCGCCTCGGGATCGAGACGCCGAAGGTGGCCATCATCGCCGCCGTGGAGAAGGTCAATCCCCAGGGCATGCCCTGCACCGCCGACGCCGCCATCATCGCCACCATGGGCGCCCGCGGCCAGATCAAGAACGCCATCATCGACGGCCCGCTGGCGGTGGACAACGCCTTTTCCGCGCACGCCTGCGCGGTCAAGGGGATCAAGAGCCCGGTGGGAGGCGACGCTGACATCGTGATTACCCCCAACATTGAGACCGGCAACTGCTTCTACAAGGTGATGAGCTACCTGGCCGGCGCCAAGACCGCCGGCATCATCGTCGGCGCCCGCAAGCCCATCGTTCTAACGTCCCGGGCCGACTCCGAAGAGACCAAGTTCCTCTCCATCGCCTTCGCGATGAAGGTATCCTGAAAACTCACCCACAGGAGGAAGACATCATGGCTCACAGCCGCGGCACCCTCAGCGCCATCGTCCCGGCCGAGCGCACCCGCGAGATCGAATACGCCATCCGCGACATTTCCGTGGAGGCCGACAAACTGAAGCGCAAGGGGATCAAGGTCCTGCCGCTCAACATCGGCGACCCGCTCAAGTACGACTTCCAGACGCCCCGCCACATGATCGAAGCCGTCTACAAGGCCATGCTGGACCAGCAGAACGGCTACTCCTCCTCCATCGGCATCGACACCGGCGTGGAGGCGATCCGCCGGGAGGCCCACCGCAAGGGCATCAAGAACATCCTTTCGATCTTCACCTCAACCGGCGCCTCGGAGGCCATCGAGCTGGCCCTGACCGCCCTGGCCAACCCCGGCGACAACGTCCTCATGCCTTTCCCCGGCTACCCCCTCTACACCGCCGTCATGCAGAAGCTGCAGGCGGTCATCCGGCCTTACTACCTGGACGAGGAACACGACTGGCAGCCGGACGTGGCCGACATCGAGGCCAAGATCGACGCCCGGACGAAGGCCATTTGCCTGATCAACCCGAACAATCCCACCGGCGCGCTGTACAGCACGGAGGTGTTGAAGCAGGTCATCGAGCTGGCCCGCCGGCACAACCTAGTGATCTTCTCGGACGAGATCTACGACAAGATGGTGTTCGACGGTCGGGAGCACATCTCCACCGCCTCGCTGGCGGACGACGTGGGCTTCATCACGTTCAACGGCCTGTCCAAGTCCTACCTGGTGCCCGGCTGGCGGATGGGCTGGGCGGTGGTGAGCGGTCCCGAGGAGATCATGGGCGACTTCAACGAAGCCATCCACAAGTTCGTCCGGGCACGCCTGTGCGCCAGCCACCCCATGCAGTTCGCCATCCAGCCCGCGCTGGAGGGCCCGCAGGACCACCTGGTGGATGTCAATCGCCGATTGCAGGAGCGGCGGGACTTCACCATCCGGCGGCTCAACAGCATCCCCGGCATCTCCTGCGTCAATCCCGAGGGCGCCTTCTACGCCTTCCCCCGGATCGAAGTCCCGATGGACGACAAGACGTTCACCCTGCGGGTGCTTCATGAGTGCCACGTGCTGGTGGTCCACGGCAGCGGTTTCGGCCAGAAGCCGGGCACCAAGCACTTCCGGGTGGTGACCCTGCCCGACCTGCCGACGCTCGAGGCGGCCTACGACAAGCTCGAAGGCTTCATGAAGAAGATGTGATAATCTCGAGCAAGCCACCTCTTTGCCCGACATGTCCGAAACAACGTCCCGGTCCTGGCCTGCCGCGAATCCCCGCATTCGCCGGACCCTGAGACTTGTTGCCAGCTTCAGTCACATCCTCCAGACTGGACGCACACGCACCTTCGTTGTGACAGAGCCTGGCACCGTCTCGGCACTGTCTCCAGTCTCGGATGTTGCCTCTTGTCCCCGCGGAAGACTCCTTCACAGAATGCGGATGACTCCTTCACAGAATCGGGTCCGGGCCCGGGGCGGTGGTTCGCGCAGTACGGACCAGCAGACGGCGCACCATCGGCCCCGCACCAATCAAAAAGCCCGGCACAGCACCGGGCTTCTCATTTTTCATGGACGCTGAAATGTGGGCTCAGTGGTCGGCATCCTCTTTCGCGGGTGCCGGAACCGGCATGAGGGTGAGGCCCAGGATCTTCGCGATGGAACCCAAGTCGGCTGTTGATTGCTGATCCACCGTCAGGGCAGACACTGCAATGTAGCCGTTCTGCATTGCGCCCCAGTCCGTATCCTCCGGATAGGCCTTCGGATCGATCTTGCCGCTGACCCAGACGAGTTCCCGGCCCTGGATGTTGGTCTCGCGCTTGTAGTTGAAAGCCAGCTCCACCCGGCTATCCCGGGTCAGGCGGATTCCCTTGGGGAATTCGGCCTGGGCCGGGCCGTTGACGTTCAGGTACACATCGGCCGGCAGCGGGGTCGCCAGGACTTTTTCGACCAGCGGCCGGATGGTTCTGGCGAAGGCGGCGTAGCTTGAATCCTCGCTGGTCTCCATGGAGGTGGCCATCGATTTGAGCCCGCACATGGCCGCCTGTCGCGCCGCCCCGACGGTGCCGGACAGGTAGGTGACCCAGCCGGGATTGGCGCCGCGGTTGATTCCGGAGATGACCAGGTCGGGCCGGCGCGGCAGTAGGTTTTCCACCGCCAGGATCACGCACATGGCCGGGGTCGTCTTGGCCGCGTACCCCACATCCACGCCATCGATGCGGTAAGTCTTCAGGTAGATGGGCTCGTAAGTGGCCAGGCTGTGACTGACGCCGCTCTGGTTCTCGGCCGGGGCCACCACCACCACTTCCCCCAAGTCCTTGACCGACCGGTACAGGGCCTCCAGTCCGGGAGCGCCCACCCCGTCATCGTTGGTCAGCAGGATGAGGGGCCGGTCGGCGGCGAGGGCGGCGCCAGCCAGGGCGATCCACAGAATCGCCACGAAAAGGGTGATCCACCGGGTCCGGCGACAGGCGGGGAACAGGAACATCGGGGTCCTCCTCAATCGGTTCTCAGATGTGAATGGCCCTGTCGTGAGCGGCGTGGGCCGCTTCCATGAGGGCCTCGGAAATGGTCGGGTGCGGATGGATGGTCGAGGCCAGTTCCTCGGCGGTGCATTCCAGGTTGAGGGCCAGCACCGTCTCGGCCACCAGCTCGGTAGCGACGGCGCCGATCATGTGCGCGCCCAGAATCTCGCCGGTCCTGGCGTCGGTGACAATCTTGATGAAGCCCTCAGTGAAATCCTCGATCTTGCCCTTGCCGATGGCCGAAAACGGGAACTTGCCGACCTTCACCTCGACGCCCGCCTCCCGGGCCTTCCTCTCGCTCCAGCCGGCGGAGGCCACCTGCGGCGAGGAGTAGGTGCACCCCGGCACGCTGCGGTAGGCGATCGGCCGGACGTGCTTTCCGGCCAGGTGGCTCACCGCCAGAAGCCCCTCGGCCGAGCCGACGTGGGCCAGCTGCGGGGTCGGGATCACATCCCCGATGGCATAGATGTGCGGGATACGGGTCTGGCAGTACTCGTTGACGGGGATGAATCCCCGCTCGGTGGCCAGGCTGATCTTCTCCAGGCCGAGGCCGGCGGTGTAGGGCGCCCGGCCCACCGCCAGGAGGACCTTCTCGGCCACGACTTCCTGAACCTTGCCGGCGGCGTCCTTGACCGACAGCGCCGCCCCGTCGGGGCGGGCCTCCAGCCCCTGCACGGCCGCCCCCAGCAGATAGGCGATCTTGCGCTTCTTGAAGGCTTTCTCCAGCTCCTGGGAGACCTCCTCGTCCTCGAGAGGCAGCAGGTGCGGCAGCATCTCGATTAGGGTGACCTTGCTGCCGAGGTCGGCGTAGACGGAGGCGAACTCCACCCCGACCGCGCCCGCGCCGATCACCGCCAGCGTCCGGGGCGGCTCGGGCAGACGGAGCATGTCGGTGCTGGAGAGGATCCGCTCGCCATCGAACCGGATGTGCGGCAGGGCCTTGGGCTCGGAGCCGGTGGCGATGACGATGAACCGCGCGCGCAGCGTCTCCGCCGCCTGTCCGTCCTTCATCACGGCCACCGTGTGCTCGTCGACGAAGCTGCCGATACCCTGGAAGGAAGTCACGCCATTTTTCTTCAGCAGGAAGGCCACCCCCTTGGTCAGGGTGGTGACGATGCGGTCCTTGCGCTTGTGCATCCTGCCCATGTCGAAGCGGAAGCCGTCCACCACCACGCCGTGGTCGGCGGCGCCCTCCATGCGGGCGAAGAACTCGGCGCTGTGGATCATCACCTTGGTGGGGATGCAGCCGACGTTCAGGCAGGTCCCGCCGAAAGAGGGGTCCTTCTCCACGATGGCGGTCTTGAGCCCCAACTGGGCTGCCTTGATCGCCGCCACGTAACCGCCGGGACCGCTGCCGATGACGATGACATCGAATTCGCTCACGCCGCACCCCCTAAGGTCTTTGTCTTCGCCCGGCCCGCGCGCCACCGCGGCGGCGGTGCTTCCGGGCAAGATTTGTCATTGTACCAGAAATCCCCCGCGACGGGTATCTTTTTCCTGCCGGCTTCGGGCGAACTGGTTTACAATGAAGAAAGATCAAGGAGGACGTTGTGGATATCGAATCGGAATTCGAGGAAGAAAAGAGGCTGTGCCCACGCTACCTGATCCGGGTCCCGATGCACCTGCGCGGACTCAACTCCCGGGGGGAAAACGTCGACGCGGCCATCGAGGTGGTCGACATCAGCCTTGAGGGCATGGGCTTCGAGTCGGAACGGAATTTTGAGGGCGGGGACATCCTGTACGTCACGCTGCGGGGCAAAGATTACGCCTCCGAAGCCAACATCCAGATCCTGTGGAAGGACCCCAAGCGGCGGCGTTACGGGGCCCGGATCCTCTCGCTGGCCTCCGGCTCCCAGCAGCCTCAGCCGCCGCCGAAATAGACGGATCGATGGCACGACCCCGCCTCAGCACCCAGGAGCTCCTCGCCGGGTTGGAGAATCCCGGCGTCGACGCTTTGTATGCCGACCGCGTCCTGACGATCCGGACCCGCCGCGTGGAGCTGCCGGGGCGGGTCGGCCGGGCCCGGATCCAGAAGACCCTGCTGGGGTACGAGGTCCAGCTCGGCCCGGTCCGGAAGGGCTGCCCCGACGAGGTCACGGCGCGCTACCTGGCCCTCTTCGCCAGCCTCGGCCTGGCCTCGGTCCGGATGCCGTACAATCCGGTCGAGACCCGCCTTCTGCTCGCGGAGCTGGAGTCGGCCTTCGCCGGGATCGGCCGGGCCGCCGCCGCTGCCGCCGGCCACGCGGGGCGCCCCGACCTCCGCCGCCACTATGAACGGCGGCTGTGCCGGCTCCTGGCGGACCGGATCCGGCAGATTGACGCGCAGGCGCAGAATCCGGAGGTCCCGATCTATCGTCCAAGCGTCTAGATCTTCCGTCGGGTTTCGCATGGACACAGCCTGGATTCATCCCTTTCTGGCGGACATTGCCGAATGCGTGAGCTGCGGCAAGTGCCTGCCCGAATGCCCGCTCTACGACTACCACCGGCGGGAGGAGTGGTCCCCCCGGGGCAAGCTCAACGTGCTGAAGTGGTACCTGGCTTCTGGCGGGCGCCCGACTCCGGCCTCGGCGGTGATGTTCTTCCAGTGCACCCTCTGCCTGCGCTGCCAGGACACTTGCCCCTCGGGGATCGCCATGCACGACATCTTCCAGGCCGCCCGGGCCAATCTGGAGCAGCTGGGCCTGGCCCCCCACGCCCCCTGCCTGGGCCGCGCCATCCGGGGCGGAGACGCGACCCCCGGCCCCCTCTGCCGGGCGATCGCCACCGCCATGCACCGGGCCCGGGTGCGTCGCGTCAGCCGGCCTTCGGTCAATGGGCACGGGCCCGGCCGCCCCGCTTGGGTTACCTTCCCGGCGGCTGTCCGCGGCCCGGAGCGGTCCGGGACGGCCGGGGTGTTACTGCTGAGCCCGCTCCTGGCGTCCGATCCTTCCGGCGCCGCCGGCGTAGCCGCCGGCATCTTCCGCCGGGCCGGCTACGCCCCCGAGCCGAGGATCGTATCCGGAGCCAGCCTGTTCCGGAGGTTTTGGGCCGGCGACCGGGACGGCCTCTTTGCCGCGGTGGCAGCCGTTGAGGCGAATCTACCGGCGGGTGTGCCCCGCCTCTTCGCCGAGCCGGAACTGGCCGCCTGGTGGCGGGATGCCGGCGGATCCGCCGGTCCGGGCGGCCCGGTCGTGGACCTGCCCGATGTCGCCACCCGGCGACCGGCCGCGGGCCGCGTGCCCCAGTCCCGGTTCACGGTGTTGCCGCCGCCCGTCCCGCTGGACGGGGCGGGGTGGCAGGCCTGGAACGACCGCTGGCAGACGCTGGAAGGGGCCGGCTGGGTGCCGGTGCCGGACAGCTGGCGCCCGTTCCGGTCCGAGGGGCTGGTCCCTTGGTACCCCGCGACGGCTCGCATCCTTGGCCGTTCCCTGCTCGCCGCCGCCGCCCGCGACGGTTTCGACGAAGTGGTGTCGACCTCGATCCGGACCGCGGCCTGGCTGCGCGGTTCCGGCGCGCCGGGTCAGGGTCCCCGCCTCAGCCTCCTGCCATTCTTCCTGGAACGCCTCGCCCGGTGACCGGCGGCCGGAACCGCCGCCTGCCCGCCTCCGAAGCGACTGCGATGCCGCCTCCCCGCGTCGGGATTTCGCTTGCCGTTGGAACATTTTTGTGCTAAACACGTTTCGCTTGAGAGCCGGAGGGACGACGGGATCGCATGGAACGTCTGCGTACCATCCTTTTCAAACTGACCAAATGGGCCATTCTGGTGATCCTGCCGCTGGCGTTGCTGTGCGTGGGCGCCTTCCTGACCATGCTCTTCACCATCCGCGGCAACGAGGTGATCGTGCCCAACGTGGTCGGCGCCGACAAGAACCAGGCGGTCCAGATCCTCCAGCGCAACCGGCTGCAGGGAGTGTTCGCCGGCACCCGCTTTTCGTCGGAGTTTGCCGCGGGCCAGGTGGTGTCCCAGCGGCCCGAGGCGGGCAACCGGGTCAAGCGGAACAAGGCCGTCAAGCTCGTTGTCAGCGAGGGGCGCAAGCAGATCGTGGTTCCGCGGCTGGTCGGCCTCACCATCAAGGAGGCCCAAGTCGTGCTGGACCAGAGCGGCCTGAAGCTCGGCTTCGTCAGCCGCGCCCACGCCCTGCCCTCGCCCCGTGAGGCGATCGCCCAGCAATCGCCAGAGGCCGGCGCCACCAACATCGAGAATCCCTACGTCAACCTGCTGGTCAACATCCCCCAGACCGACATGCGCTACCTGATGCCGGACCTGCAGGGACTCCGGGCCGCCGAGGTGGCCGCGCTGTTCGAGCGCAACGGCTTCCTGCTGCGCCCGTTCGAGTACGAGGCCGCCTTCAACCAGACGCAGGGCGTCGTCCTGAGCCATTACCCGGAGGCCGGCCACCCCCTCAGCCGGAACACTCCCATCACCCTGGTGGTATCGCGATGAACGCGCTTCCCAAGACCATCGCCCCCTCCCTCCTGTCGGCCGACTTCACCGACCTCGGCGGCGCCGTGCGCCAGATCGAGGCCGGCGGCGCCGCCATCGTCCACCTGGACGTGATGGACGGCCACTTCGTCCCGAACCTGACCATCGGCCCCCCGGTCATCCGGGCGCTCCGGAAAATCACCTCCCTGATCCTCGACGCGCACCTCATGATCGAGGCGCCCGAGCGGAGCCTGGCCGACTACATCGATGCCGGCGCCGACATGATCAGTGTCCACGTCGAGGCCGCGCCGCATCTGCACCGCACGGTGAGCCGCATCCGCGAAGCCGGTCGGCGGGCGGGCGTCGTCCTCAATCCCGCCACGCCCGCCGAGGCGGTGCGGGAGATTCTGCCGCACATCGACTTCGTCCTGGTCATGACGGTGAACCCGGGCTTCGGCGGGCAGCGCTTCATCCCCTCCGTGCTGCCCAAGATCCGGCAGATCCGCGATGAGATCGCCGCCCGGCGCCTGCCGGTCGCGATCGAGGTGGACGGCGGCGTGGGCCCCGACAACATCACAGAGCTGGCCGCGGCCGGCGTCACCATCGCCGTGGCCGGCGCGGCGGTGTTCGGGAGCAGCGACCCGGCCGCCGCCATCCGCCGGCTCCAATCTATGTTATAATCCGGTTTTTTTGATCCTGGCATGGAGGTCCCGACTTGACGTTGACAAAGAAAATCCTGGCGGCAAGCCTGGCGCTGGCACTGATCCTGGCCGCGGGAGTATCCTGCGGCAAGAAGAAAGCCGGCCTGCAGCAACAGGCGGTCCTGCCTGACAAGACCCTGTTCGAGAACGGCATGGCTTACCTCAACAAGGGTCAGCAGATCAAGGCGCGCCTCTCCTTCCAGACCCTCATCAACACCTACGAAGAGTCGGAATACCTGGAGAAGGCAAAGTACTACATCGCTTATTCCTACCTTCGGGAAGGCGGGGTCGAAAACCTGATCCAGGCGGAGCAGGCGTTCAAGGACTTCAAGCTCTTCTTCCCCACCTCCGCACTCGCCGACGACGCCCAAGCCCACATCGTCAAGATCAACATGCACATGATGAAGGAACCCAACCGGGACCTCACCTACGCCAAGCGCTCCCAGGTGGAGCTGCGCAATTTCCTCTCGGAGTTTCCCGACTCCCCCCTCGTGCCGGAGATGCAGGTCCGCCTGCAGTTCGTCGAGGACACCCTCGCCACCAGCATTTTCCTCAAGGGGGAGTTCTACCATCGGAAGAAGTTCTACAAGGCTTCCTCGGCCCGCTTCCGCGACTGCGTGCAGCAGTACAAGCAGTTCGGCCAGCGGGACCAGGCCCTCTTCCTCCTGGCCGACTCCCTCGACCACCTGAAGAACTACGACGAGAGCACCCTGTACTACTCGCAGCTGGTCCGCGGGTACCCGTTCAGCACCTACTTCGAGGAGGCGAAGGACCGCCTCCGCAAACAGGAGAAGCCCATTCCCGAGGTAGACACCGCCCTGGCGGCGGAAAACCAGAAGTTCTACTACACGGAGGGCTCCCTCCTGACGAGCCCCTTCCGCGTGGTGTGGGACGCCTTCGGACTGGGCGACGAGAAGGAATGGGAGGCCCTGGAAAAGAAGCGGGAGGAAGAGGAGAAAGAGCGGGTGAAGGCCATGGTGCCGGGCAAGGCGGACAAAGACAAGGACAAGAACACGGACAAGGAGGGAACCAACGGCGGCGGCAGCCACCTCCCGTAGCCTTCCCTTCTCGCAACCAGCCACCCCTTTTCGCGGCCGGACGCCGCGCACGTCCTCATAACCCCATGAAGGCGCAAAATTTGGTTGTCACATAGTTGAAGATATGATTAAATGAAAAAAATTGCTGTGCGCGGACTGCAGGAGGCGTGGATGGCACATAAACTCTTACTGGCGGACGACAGCATCACGATCCAGAAGGTGGTCAGCCTCACCTTCGCCGAGGAGGATTTCGAAGTCACCTGCGTGGGGAACGGCGAAATCGCCCTCGAGAAGATCCGTGAAGCCCGCCCCGACATCATCCTGGCCGACATCTTCATGCCCCGCAAGACCGGTTACGAAGTGTGCGAGTTCGTCAAGTCCAGCCCCCTCTACCAGCACATCCCGGTCATCCTGCTGGTCGGCACGTTCGAACCTTTTGACAAGAACGAGGCCGCCCGCGTGCACTCCGACGGCTACCTGACCAAGCCCTTTGAGACCACCGCCCTGGTCAAGCTGGTGCGCCAGACCCTGGCCAAGGCCGGCCCCGCGCCCGCACCGCCACCGGCGCCGCCCGCCCGGACCGCCGAGCCGGATCGAACCCTGCAGGTGCCGCTGGAGGACCTGAAGCGCCGCCTGGAGCAGACCGCCCGCCCGGTCTCCGCTCCGTCGACGCCGGGCCCGGACGAGATCCTGGAACTCCCGCCGCTGCGCAAACCGGCCGAGGAGTTCGAGGCGACCATCATCTCCCAGACCGCCGCGCCGGCGGCCGGCCTGGGTCCGGACGAAGTGTTGCTGGGTTCCGAGGAGGAGCTGGTGGTCCCCGCGGCTCCGGAGTCCGTCTCCCTCTACTCCGCTCCCACTGTGACTGTGCCTTCGGCAGCCGCGCCCGAGCCGCCGCCACCTCCCGCGCCGGAACCGATCATGGAGCCGGTCCTTGCGGCCGCGCCCGCCGCGCCGCTGGCCGATGAAGACCTCCTGGAGGTCCCGGTGATCGTCCGGAAGATCCGCGTGCCCTCGGACGAGGACATCCTGGGCGTCTTCGAGCTGATCAACCTCGACGCCATCATCGCCAAGCAACAGCGGCTGGAGGAAGCCGTCCGACTGGAACAGGAAGCCCGCCGGGCGCCGGTGATCACCGCGCCGGAACCGGAAGCCGAAGCCCCGGCGGAGTACGCTGCCGAGCCGGCGGCGGAAAAGGAAGAGGCCATCTTCGAAGAGGTGACCGCACCGCCCCGCATCACCGCCGTGCCGGAGCCACTCGCCGCGCCGGTGGCCGCCCCCGCCCGCGAAGTGCCGGTGGAAGCCGCCCTGGACGGCGATACCGTGACCAAGATCGCCCGGCTGGTGGTGGAAAAGCTCTCCGAGAAGGTCATCCGCGAGATCGCCTGGGAAGTGGTCCCGGACCTCGCCGAGATGCTCATCCGCCAGGAGATCGAGAAGCGCAAGGCCGACGGCAAGCTGTAGCAACTCCTTCCAACTCATGCCTCGACGATCGTAATCGCCCTCGTAATCGACGGATGACCGATGACCGGTGACGGAGGACCGGCGGCGGATCGTACCCGTCGATTGTAATCGTGTGTGGAATCGAAGTGCGGGTTGGGGAACCGGAATTCAACACGGATTTTCAACCTGATACCGGATTTGAGATCCGTGTCCATCCGTCTGCATCCTTGTGGAGCCGTGTTCAAGTTTCTGCGTCCCAATCCGCAATCCGAAATCCGCAATCCGCAATCATCTGCACGCAGAGACGCAAAGCCCGCAGGGGCCGAATCCCGTGTAGCAGAGCGTGCCGCCACCGTCCGTATTGACCTCTTTCGGCACTCTTGATAGGATCGGCCCGATCCATGGTCCGATTCCGCGCTCCATTCCGCGCCAGTTCGGGGGATAGCCATGACTTCCTGGTTCGACTTCCTGAAGGCCTCCGCGCTGCACTCCGTCCTGATCATCGGCGGCTGGACGGCCGCCTGCGCCCTGCTCGGCTTGTTGGCCGGTTTTCTCGCATACTTCGGCCTCCGCCGGATCGGCGCCTGGCGCCTGGGATGGCCGCACGTGAAGTGGTGGCGCGCCCTCACCTGCGCCTGGCTGGTGGCCTTGTTCGGGTTCCTGGCCGCCGTCGGGGGCGGGCTGGAGGGCATCCGGCGGTCCACCCGGGACCTGATCGAGTCCGAGCCGATCCGGCGCGAGCTGCTCCAGCCCCTGGGCCGGGTGGGCGCGACCGCCATGGCGTACTTCTACTGCCGGATCGGGGGCAGCCGGGAGGAGGCGGTCGCGTTCGTCCGGAATTTTCAGGACGGGAAACGGGGGATCCCCGTCCGGGCCTTCACGGACCGGGTGCACGGGCTGGCGGACACGGAAGCCGAAAACCTGTCGGACCAGACCGCCGAGTACGTGCAATCCGGCGCCGGCTTGTCGAAAACCCATCCGTTCAGCCGGTTCATGAAGAAGGCGACCGGCCGGTTGTACCGTTGGTTCTTCCGCGGGGTCCTGGAGGAACAAGTCGTAGGCTTCTCCTCTTCCAACGGGCTCGAGCACTTCCTGGACACCCTGCCCGGCTCCGGAAAGGTCGAGGCCGGTACCGCGATCCTTTCCTACGAGGCCGCCGCCCGGCACATTGTGGACCATGCTTTCATCCCCATGCTCATGGTCTGGCTCGACGGCTGGATCTACATGGAACTGCTGCTCCTGGCGGCGGCCCTCCTCTTCTTCGCCTCGCTCCCGGTGCTCGGGTTCTGGATTCTGCGGCTGCTGGAGAAGCCGCGGGATTTGAAACCGATGCCGGCCGTAAATCCGCAAGAACAGTGATCGGAAAGCCGGTGGCTCTGCGGATTCGGCGCTGCTGCGCGTATTCCATTGTTTCGATTACGGTTACGAGCACGATTACGAGCACGAGTGAACATGTCCCTGGGTACACAACCGGCAATCGAAATAGCACGATCCAGTCGGGGTCGGTATCGGAATCGGGGTCGACTCTGGAATCGATACCGATACCGATCCCGATACCGACCCCGATGGGAACGGCGGGCTATTTCCGAGTAAGCACGATGGGAGGGCGAAGGATGGACTTTTGGACGCGTTCCATGTAAGATTATGTATTTCGCCGCTGAGATCACTTCGCGCGAGGTGAGCGCTTATGTCCGATGCCCGATCCGACGCCATGCCCAAGGCCTACGAGCCCGCCGCCATCGAGGACCGCTGGTACCCGTTCTGGGAGGAGAGCGGCTTCTTCACGCCCGCTGATGACGACGCCCATCGCCGTTTCTCCATCGTCATCCCGCCCCCAAACGTCACCGGCTCGCTGCACATGGGCCACGCCTTCAACAACACCCTCCACGACATCATCATCCGCTGGAAGCGCATGCGCGGCTTCAACACCCTGTGGCTGCCCGGCTGCGACCACGCCGGCATCGCCACCCAGAACGTGGTGGAGAAGGCCCTCCGCCAGGAGGGCACGTCCCGCCAGGCGCTCGGCCGTGAGGCCTTCGTCCAGCGGGTCTGGCAGTGGAAGGAGGAGTACGGCGGCCGGATCATCAACCAGCTCCGCAAGCTCGGCACCTCCTGTGACTGGACCCGCACCCGCTTCACCCTGGACGCAGGCCTGTCCAAGGCCGTGCGCGAGGTCTTCGTCCGCCTCTACGAGGAGGGCCTGATCTACAAGGGCGAGTACATCGTCAACTGGTGCCCGCGCTGCGGCACAGCCATCTCCGACCTCGAGACCCTCTACGACACCCTCGAGGGCAAGCTCTACTACATCCGCTACCCGCACTATGACGGCAGCGGCCACATCACCGTGGCCACCACCCGGCCGGAGACCATGCTGGGCGACACTGCCGTCGCAGTCAACCCCGGCGACGAGCGCTTCACCCATCTCCATGGCAAGACCCTGCGGCTGCCGGTGATCGGCCGCGAGCTGCCCATCATCACCGACGAGCACGTCGAGAAGGAGTTCGGCACCGGCCTGGTCAAGGTGACGCCGTCCCACGACCCCAACGACTTTGCCATGGGCCGCGCCCACAACCTGCCCTTCGTCCAGGTCATCGACGAGCACGGCCGCATGACCGCGGCGGCCGGCCCCTACGCCGGGCTGGACCGCTTCGAGTGCCGCGAGAAGCTTCTGGCGCAGCTCCGCGACGAGGGCCTGCTGGAGAACGTGGTGACGCACGTCCACAACGTCGGCCACTGCCAGCGCTGCGCCACCGTGGTCGAGCCGCTGGTCTCCAGCCAATGGTTCGTCAAGGTCGGCCCGCTGGCGGAGAAGGCCGTTGAGGCCGTGCAGCAGGGCCGCACCCGCTTCTTCCCGGAGCGGTTCGAGAAGACCTACTTCAACTGGATGGCCAACATCCACGACTGGTGCATCTCGCGCCAGCTCTGGTGGGGCCACCGCATCCCGGCGTGGCTCTGCGCCGACTGCGGGCAGTTCACCGTCACCCGCGAGGACCCGGCGGCCTGCGCCCACTGCGGCTCGAAGGCCATCCGGCAGGAGGAGGACGTCCTCGACACCTGGTTCTCGTCGGCGCTGTGGCCCTTCTCCACCCTGGGCTGGCCCGACCGGACCGACGACCTGCGCCGGTTCTACCCGACCGACCTGCTGATCACCGGCTTCGACATCATCTTCTTCTGGGTCGCCCGCATGCTGATGATGGGCGTGAAGTTCATGGGCGAGGTGCCCTTCCGCACCGTATACATCCACGGCCTGATCCGGGACGAGCAGAACCAGAAGATGAGCAAGTCCAAGGGCAACGCCATCGACCCGCTGGAGATCATGGGGCAGTACGGCACCGACGCCGTCCGCTTCACCCTGGCCATCATGGCCATGCCCGGCAGCGACCTGCCCTTCAAGCTCGACCGCATGGTCGGCTACCGCGCCTTCGCCAACAAGATCTGGAACGCCGCCCGCTTCCTGCTGATGAAGCTGCCGGCCGATCTGCCGCCGGTGGAGGAGGCCGACATCCGCGCCATCCTGGAGAACGACGGAGACGTGCTGCGGACGTACGACCGCTGGATCCTGCACCGCTACCAGGAGGTGGCCGGCACGGTCAACCGGGCGCTGGACGAGTTCCTCTTCCACGAGGCCGCCGACGCGCTGTACCACTTCTTCTGGCACGAGTTCTGCGACTGGTACATCGAGCTGGCCAAGGCGCCGCTGGCCGGGGACGACGCGCGCCGCCGCTCCGCCACGGCCCGGATCCTTCTGTTCGTGCTGGAGCGCAGCCTCCGCCTGATGCACCCGTTCATGCCGTTCATCACCGAGGAGATCTGGCAGCGCCTGCCCCACTCCGGGCCCTCGGTGATGGTGGCCCCCTTCCCGGAGGCCGACCCGGCCCTGGCCGCGCCGGAGACCGTGGCCGAGATGGAATTCTTCCAGGACGTCGTCACCACGCTGCGCAACATCCGGTCCGAAAACAACGTCCAGCCCGGCGCCCAGCTGCCGGCCGGCTTCTTGCCGCCGGACGGGGCCGCCGCCGCGCGCCTGCGCCTGTTCGCAGAGGAGATGCGGGCGCTGGCGGGCCTCCGTGAGATCGCGCTCCGCGACAAGCCCGCCCAGGAGCCCGGCCTGCTGAAGGGCCTCTGCCGCGGCGTAGCCGTTGACCTGCACCCCGGCGCCCTGGCCGATCCGGAGTCGGAGAAGGCCCGCCTGGCCAAGGAGATCCGCAAGCTGGAGGAGGAGCTGGGCAAGCTCGAAAGCAAGATGAACAACCCCGAATTCCTGGCCAAGGCCCCGGCCGCGGTCGTGGAGAAGAACCGGGTGAAGCATGAAGAGATCCTCGCCAAGCTGGCGGGACACCGCGCCGCCCTCGCCGGGCTGGGCGCGGGCGCCTGAGGGAACCGGCCGGCCATGACCCCGACCCGCCCCCTGCCACCCCGGCCCGATCCGGGAAAGGACAAGTCCAGGACGGCGCTCCCGCCGGAGCCCGCCGGCGTCTGCCCCTACATGCCGATGGACTGCGAGCTCGCCCATCTGTCGATCTGCCGGCACGTCCTGGGCTACGCCACGGTGGATTCCACCAACAGCCTGGCCCGCCGGCTGGGGGAAGCCGGCCGGATCCCGTCCGGCACCCTGGTGCTGGCCGACGAGCAGACCGCCGGCCGGGGCCGCCTGAGCCACACCTGGCACTCCTCCGCCGGGCAGGGGGTCTACGCCTCGGTCTACCTGGACGCACTGGGGCAGCTGCCGCAGCCGGCCTACCTGACCCTGGCCGCCGGCCTGTCGGTCTTCGAGGCCCTGGCCGGCCTAATGGGCCCCGCGGCCTCCAAGCTGGACATCAAGTGGCCCAACGACGTCCTTTGGAACGGCAAGAAGATCTCGGGCATACTCGTGGAATCCACCCTCCAGGAAAACTGCCTGCGCCACGTCGTGATCGGCATCGGCATCAACGTGGCCCACACCTCCTTCCCGGAGGAAATCCGCCACCGCGCCGTGTCGCTGTTCCAGGCGACGGGCCAGCCGTTTCCACGCCACGACGTGCTCCTGCAGGTGCTGGGGCGGCTCGACCAGAACCTCGCCCGGCTCAAGGCCGGCGACAGCGAGGCGATCCGGCGGGGCTGGATGGCGGCCTCGTCCTTCGTGAAGGGCCGCAAGGTCAAGTTCTTCGAGCAGGGCCGGCCCATCCTGGGCACCACCGACGGCCTCCTGCCGGACGGTGCGCTGGTGGTGCAGACCCGCTACGGCGACCGGGTGGCGGTCTATAGCGGCGAGATTTTCGAATACTGATCAAGGACGGACGGCGATGGTGACGAATTTCTTTTCCCGGCTGAAGACGGCCATCCAGAGCACCAAGGACAACCTGGTGGGCCGGATCGAGAACCTGGTCCTGGGCGAGAAGAAGATCGACGCCTCGGTCCTGGACCAGCTGGAAGCGATCCTGATCGGCGCCGACATCGGCGTGGCCACCACCGCCGAGATCCTGGAGCGGGCCAAGCAGCAGACCGCGCGGGACCAGCTCCACGACTACGCCGCCCTGGCCGCCCTGATCCGCTCCACGCTGCTGGAGATCCTGACCGCACCGTCGGCCAGGCCGGCCGCAACGCCCGCCGCCCCGCCCGAGGTCATCTTCGTGGTGGGCGTCAACGGCGTGGGCAAGACCACCACCATCGGCAAGCTGGCCCACCGCCTGAGCCGCGACGGCCGCAAGGTGGTGATCAGCGCCTCCGACACCTTCCGCGCCGCGGCCATCGAGCAGGTGGAGATCTGGGCCCAGCGCTCCGGCACGCTGCTGGTCAAGAAGGCGCACGGCGCCGATCCGGCGGCGGTCCTGCACGACGCCCTGGAGCACGCCCAGCGCGAGAAGGCCGACACGGTCATCGTCGACACGGCCGGCCGGCTGCACACCAAGGTCAACCTGATGAAGGAACTGGAGAAGATGCACCGCATCGCCGCCAAGCGGGTGCCGGGCGCACCCCACCAGGTCTTCCTGATCATCGACGCGACCACCGGCCAGAACGGGCTGGTCCAGGCCCGCGAGTTCCTCCGCACCTGCGGCGTGACGGGGCTGATCGTCACCAAGCTGGACGGCACCGCCCGCGGCGGCGTGGTGGTGGCCATCGCCCGCGAGCTGGGCCTGCCCATCCGCTACGTCGGCGTGGGTGAGAAGATGGAGGACCTGATCGACTTCAGCGCCGAAGACTTCGTTGAAAGTTTGTTTTCCAAAAGCTGAGTTTCATCGTCCCAACCGAACATCGAACATTGAACATCGAACGCTGAACGTCGAAGTCAATCCGCAATCCACTGAACCGCCAAGGCGCGAAGGGCGCCAAGCCCAATCCACAACACGGATTGACACGGATCCGGAGGGATCTACACGGATCCTAATCCCTGATAAACAATCCAGATCCCAAACCAGATCCGGAGTCCGGATCGGTCCCAAACCCAAAATCCGGATTCCTTTCCCGGGCCCGACATGGAGTGGATTGACCCGTGTTGATCCGTTTGAATCCCTGTTGATCTGTGTTGTGGATTGGGCTTGGCGCCCTTCGCGCCTTGGCGGTTCAATGGGTTGCGGTTCGAATTCGATGTTCGATGTTGAATGTTCGATGTTCGATGTTCAGGTTGCGGATCGCCTGGTCCATGAGTCGACTAACTCCCTAAGGAGCCGGACGGCGCCGGCGGGATCAGGGCCGACCGCCGTCTCGTCCGATAGGATGAAGCCGGCCGCCCCGTGGTCCAGGGCGGACCACACGCCGGCCAGCTCCCCCCGGCTGGCGGACGCCGCCCGCGCAAATCCGCCCAGCACCTCCCCGGCCATCCAGGCGCGGCGGCCCGCCGCCCGCGCCTCCGCCAGCAATCGTCGTTCCACCCCCGGCAGTTCCGGGAGGGGCACCTGGGTGCCCAGGTCGCCGCGGGCGATGCACAGGGTTGCGCAGGCCCCCAGGATCTCCGGCAGATTGTCCAGGGCCCGGAGCGTCTCGACCTTGGGGATCAGCCGGACGCCCTCCACGCCCAGCGTGCGGCAGAACTCCGCCACTTCATCGATTTCGCCGGCCTCCTCGCAGTACGACAGCAGGAAGGCCCGGACGCCGGCCCGCAGGCAGTGCTTCAGCAGGTCCTGCGGCAGGAAGCGGTGCACCCGCACGCCCGCCTCGCCCGCCAGCGCCAGCCCCATCCGGCCCACCGCTTCGCCACCCGCCGTCACGGCGCAGAGGCATCCGCCCTCCGCGACCCGGATCACGGCCAGCCGGATCCGGCCGTCCCGCAGCAGCAGGTCGTCGCCGAGGCCCGGGCGGCAGTCGATTTCCGCGAAATCCAGGGGGATCCGGTGCGCCGCCGTCCCCGCCGGCACAGGCCCGCCGAGCCAGACGCGGTCGCCCGGGCGGAGCCGCACCGGCGCGTCCAGGTCGCCCGTCCGCGGCTTGCAGCCCGGCAGGTCCGCCACCACCGGCAGCGTCCCGGCGGCCGGCGCCGCTTTCTCCGCGACGCACCGCAGGACCGCGTCCAGCCATTTCGGGACGGCGTGCGCCAGGTTCACCCGGAACAGGGTCGCCCCGCCGGCGGCCAGGGCGGTAATGGCGTCGGGGGAGTCCGAGGCCGGACCCAGGGTGGCCACCAGCTCGATCGCATCCTGACTCTCAACGGCGCTCATGCCCGCCCCCGCCCTTTCCGCCACGCCAGCAACTCCTCCCACCCGTGTGCGTTCAAGACGTCTTCCTTGCGGAGCCAGCCCTTCCGCGCCACCATGACGCCGTAACGGATGTCCCGGATGCCGGCGGTCTCATGGGCATCCGGATTGATGGAGATCGGGACGCCCCGCTCGCGGGCCTGGCGGCAGCGCCGCCAGTCGAGATCGAGCCGGTAGGGGTGGGCGTTCAGCTCCAGGGCCTTGCCCCAGCGGGCCGCCCCGCCGATCAGGGCGTCGACGTCCACCTGGTAGCCCGGCCGGCCGAGGACCAGCCGGCCGGTGGGGTGCCCGATCAGATCCACCATCGGGTGGGCCAGCGCCCTCAGGATCCGCGCCGTCATCTCCTCGCGGGGCATCTGGAAGGACGAGTGGATCGAGGCGATGACGAACTCGAAGCGCACCAGGAACTCGTCCGGGTAGTCGAGCGAACCATCGCGGAGGATCTCCGTCTCGATGCCCTTCACGATCCGGAACGGCGTTAGCGCCGCGTTCAGCCGGTCGATCTCGGCGTGCTGCCGCAGCACCGCCTCCTCCGGCAGCCCGCCGGCGTAGAAGGCGCTGCGGCTGTGGTCGCAAAGCACCAGGTAGCCGTAGCCCGCCTCCCGGCAGGCGCGGGCCATGGCCTCCACCGTGTCGACGCCGTCGCTGTATGTGCTGTGGGCGTGGACGACGCCCCGGATATCCGCCTCCCGGACCAGCTCCGGCAGCGTGCCGTCGCGGGCGGCCTCCCACTCCCCCCAGCCCTCCCGCAACTCTGGCGGGACCCAGGCACAGCCGCGGGAGCGGTACAGCGCCTCCTCGTCGGCGAAATCCGGGAGCCTCGGCAGGACCTCCGGAGCGCCTTCGCCCTCCTGCGCCCCGCCGCCCCCCTCCAGCCCCGCCAGGTGGGCCCGGCTGCCGGTGGCCAGGAACAGGGTTGTGCCCAGCCGCTCCGGCGCGCAGCAGGCGACGTCCGCCGGCGGAGCGTCAGCCAGCGCCAGCTGGAAGCAGCCCGGCCCGGCCTCGCGGGCCTCCCGTACCCCCGGCAGGGCCGCCAGCGCGCGGCCGACCGCGGCGGGGTCCCGGGTGACCACCACCAGGTCGACGTCGCGGACCGTCTCGTGGCCGCGGCGGAGCGAACCGGCCAGGTGGACGGGTCCCACCCCCGGGATGCCGGCGACGGCGCCCCTCAGCCGTTCCGCGGCCTCCAGCGCCAGGGAGAACAGGTAGCGGCCGGACCGCTCCTCCAGCTGCCGGATGCCCTCCAGGATCCGGGCCTCGGTCCTGGCCCCGAAGCCCGGCAGCGCCTGCACCCGCCCGTCGCGGCAGGCTTTCTCCAGGTCCGCCACGGTGTCGATGTGAAGCTGCTCGTAGACGGCCTTGATCTTCTTCGGGCCGAGCCCCGGGATCTGCAGCATCAGGACCAGCCCCGGCGGGACCGATTTCTTCAGGTCCTCGAACTCGTAGACGTAGCCCTCCTCGGCGAGCGCATGGATGCGGGCCGACAGGTTCTTGCCGATCCCGCGCACGCTGGCCAGGGTCCCCTCCCGCACGTGCCGGTCGAACTCCTCGGGGTCCATGCCCGTGAGGAGCCGGGCGGCGTTGGCGTACGCCTTGACTTTGAAGGGATTCTCCCCCCGGATGTCCATCAGCAGGGCCATCTCGTCGAGGACCTGCGCGATCTCCTTCTTGTTCACAAAGCCTCCTGCTGGATCCGCCGGTCCCATTGTACCAGACCGCGGCCGCGCCGACGCCCCATTCCGCGCCGCCCGGCCGAATCCGCCTGCGCCGGCCTGCATCCATTCCCCCCTTGCCATCTTACCCTGTGAAAGGAAGACACCATGAAAGACATCGCCAACCTGAAATACCCCTTCAGCCTGCCGGCCCTGGGCTACGGCTTCGACGCGCTGGAGCCCCACATCGACGCGCGGACCATGGAGATCCACCACGGCAAGCACCACGCCGCCTACGTCAACAACCTCAACGCCGCCCTGGAGAAGCACCCCTACCTCCATGGCGCGACGCTGGGCGACCTGCTGGGCCATCTGAGCGCCCTGCCGGCCGACATCCAGACCGCGGTGCGCAACAACGGCGGCGGACACGCCAACCACGCCCTCTTCTGGCAGCTCCTCACGCCCGGCGGCCCGTCCGCCCCCGTGAAGGAAATGGCCAAGGCCGTCGCCGATTCCTTCCAGAGCTTCGACACGTTCAAGGAGAAGTTCGCTCAGGCGGCCATGGGCCGGTTCGGGTCCGGCTGGGCCTGGCTGGTGCGCGACGCCTTCGGCAAGCTGCACATCACCTCCACCGCCAACCAGGACAATCCGGCGATGGAAGGGTTCGCTCCCCTGGCGGGCCTCGACGTCTGGGAGCACGCCTACTACCTGAAGTTCCAGAACCGGCGCGCCGACTACGTCCAGGCCTTCTGGAACGTCCTGAACTGGGACGTCGTCAACCGCCTCTTCAACGAGAAGTGAGGGAATGATCCGGATCCGGTGAAACGTTGGAACGTTCTGACGTTCCAACGTTTCAACGATTGGAAGTGGCGTGGCGGAGGGCCTGGACGAAGCTGTCCGGGAAGAACTCCCCCAGCCTCCGGTGGAAGAGGTCCTCGATGTCCGCCAGCGCGGCCAGTCCGGACAGCTCGGCGTAGAACCGCCGCAGACCCTCCCCGTCCACCCGGTGCAGGATGTAGCGCACCATCGCCAGCGACGGCACGTTGACGCTGAAGCTGCGGAAACCGATCCCCAGCAGGACCAGCAGGAAGTAGGGGTGCGCGGCCATCTCGCCGCAGCAGACCACCTCGCGGCCGCGGGCGGCGGCCTCGCGGCAGACCATCTCCAGCCCCTTGCGCAGGGCCGGATGGGCCGAGGCGAAGGGCCCGGGATTGTAGAAGCCGTCCCGATTGCTGGCCAGGGTGTACTGGACCAGGTCGTTGGTGCCGAGGGTGAAGAAATCCACCAGGTCCGCCAGGGCGTCCACGATGAAGAGGGTGCTGGGGATCTCCAGCATGACGCCGACGGGCAGCGGCCGGCCGGCCTCGCCGACAGAGGCCCGGACCTCCTCCAGGATCCGGCGCGCCTCCCGCACCTCGTCGACGGAGGAAATGAACGGGAACGTCACCCTCAGGTTGCCCCGCCCGTTCGCCCGCAGGATCCCCTCCAATTGCCGCCGGAAGGCCTCGCCGAGCTGCAGGCTCAGCCGGATCCCCCGCATCCCCAGGGCGGGGTTGGCCTCGGGATAGCGCTGGTGCAGCTCCGGCATCTTGTCCGAGCCGAGATCGAAGGTGCGGATCGTGGCCGGGTCGGGGTGCACCCGGTCGGCCAGGGCCCGGTAGGCCGCCTCGTGCTCGCCGGCGGTGATCCCCTCGACGGACCGGCCCAGGAAGAGGTATTCCGAGCGGAACAGGCCCACGCCGCGGACGGACAGGCGGCGGTAGCCGTCCAGCTCCGTGGGGATCTCGCTGTTGACATACAGCCGGACGTCTGGCACCGCCTGCGGGGACGTCAGTTCTCGGCTTTCGAGGAGGCAGTAGGGGCCGCAGGCCTCCACCTCGGGCTCCTGCCGGGCGAGGAGCCGGTCCACCGTGTCGGCATCGGGATTGACGTAAATCGCGCCGGCCGTGCCGTCCACCAGCAGGTAGTCGCCGGTGTGCACCCGCGCGGTGACGTCGCCGAGCTGGATCACCGCCGGGATCTTCAGCGAGCGGGCGATGATGCTGGTGTGGGACGTCCAGCTGCCGAGGTCCACGGCGAATCCCTTCAGGTGCTTGAGGTCCCAGTCGCTGAACATGGAGAAGGCGATCTCGTCGCCCACCAGGATGATGTCGTCGTAGGCGGCGTGGTTGCCGTTCTGCTCGCGTCCGGCGATGTTCTTGAGCAGACGCCGGGAGATGTCCTCGACGTCCTGGATCTTCTCCCGCAGATAGGCGTCCTCGAGCTTCGCGTAGGCTTCCTGGATCCGCTCCGTGGTTACCTTGATGGCCCACTCGCAATTGACCCATTCCCTGCTCACGATGTCGCGGATCGCGCCGGCGAAATGCGCGTCCTGGAGGATCAGGACATGGGCCTCGATCATCAGCGAGTGCTCGTGGCCCAGCTGCGTTTCCAGCAGCTTCTGAATCTGGCGGAGCTGGCCGGCGGTTTTCTGCAGGGCCTCGTCGAGGCGGGCCAGTTCGCGCTCCACGTATTCCGGTCGCAGCCGGAACTTGAAGACGGGCGGCAGGCCCTTGTCGACCTTGACCGCGTGGCCGACAGCGATACCGCCGGAAACCCCGTTGCCCTGGAGCACCTTCAACATCGCGGCGCCCCCTTCTCCTCGAAATCCTGGACGAACAGATGCTCGATCGCGGCCAGGGCTTCAGCCTCGTCGGGGCCGTCGACGGTCACGGCGAGCGCCGTGCCCCGCGACGCCGCGAGCATCAGGATGCCCAGGATGCTCTTGCCGTCGATGGCCTCCCGCCGGTCCGGCCGGCTCAGCAGGACGCGGCATTGGAACCGGCTCGTGAGCGCCACCAGCCGGGCGGCCGCCCGGGCGTGAATGCCCAACAGGTTGTTTACGGTCAACGTCTTTGTCAGCATGGCCGTCCAAAAGGGGGCTATTGTACCAGACGGCCGGGGAAAAGGAAGACGATTTTTCAACGGTGCGGGCACCGGCCGCTCAGCTTTCCCCCAGGAACCGGGACGCGATGGTGATGTTGGATTTGCCCTTTTCGCAGATCTTCTCGGTGAGGGTTACCAGGTCCTCGCTCTCCCCCTGCGAGGCCGCCTTGATGATCATGGGCAGGTTGACGCCGGTGATCACCTCGACCTTGCTGTCCTTGAGGAACGACATCGCCAGGTTCGACGGGGTGCCGCCGAACATGTCGGTCATGATGATGGCGCCCTTCTCGACGGACAGGCCCTTGAGCGTGCGCTCGATCTCGTCGCGGGCCTCGTTGACGTCCTCCTGCCAGCCGATGCACAGAGGCACGATGTGCTCGATCTCGCCCACGATCATCTCAGCGGCCGCCACCAGCTCTTTGGCCAGCTGGCCGTGAGTCACCACCAGGCATGGAATCATACGGCTCCTCCTCCTTCCTTTCCGCCCAGCACGCTGCTGTCGCGGAGCATTTCCGCAAAGCTGCCCATGGGATGCAGGCCGTGGGACCGCATCAAAAACACGCGGCAGGCGATCTCCACGAGCACCGACAGGTTGCGGCCGGGCGCCACCGGGATGACCATGCACGGGACTTCCAC
Organism: uncultured Acidobacteriota bacterium; assembly: GCA_964412195.1. GTDB lineage: Bacteria > Acidobacteriota > JAAYUB01 > JAAYUB01 > JAAYUB01 > CAYPNP01. The sequence goes on from CAYPNP010000037.1 coordinate 25,949, forward strand.
TCCGCCGAGCTCCCGCGTCTGCAGGGTGAAGCCCAGCCGCTCGCACGGCATGTTCGGCACCCAGCGCTCCAGCTGCACGTAAAAGCCGACCTCCTTCGGCCGGCTGATGGCCGAGATCCCGAACATGTCGCGGACGCTCAGGATGCCGATCCCGCGCAGCTCGAGCAGGTCCTCCAGGGGGTGCGGCGGGCCGCCGATGAGGTGCTTCTCGCCCACCTTGCGCAACTCGACCACGTCGTCCGCCACCAGCCGGTGCCCCTTCAGGATCAGCTCCAGCGCGCACTCGCTCTTGCCGATGCCGCTCTCGCCGCCGATCAGGACGCCCACGCCAAAGACGTCCACCAGCACGCCGTGGACGATGAAACGGGGGGACAGCTCCAGCTCCAGGAACTCGGTGAACAGGTAGATGGCGGTGGAGCTGTCCAGGGGGGTCTTCAGCACCGGGATGCCCTCCGCCTGGCAGAACAGGGCCATCTCCGGCGGCAGGGGCAGCCCGTTGGTCACCAGCAGGCAGGTGATGACGCCCGTCGGAATGGATTGGAGGACGCGCTGCCGCTCCGTCTCCGTCCGCGTCTCGAAGTACCGGGACTCGGTGTTGCCCAGCACGTAAATCCGGCCCTCCTGCAGGTACTCGGTGAAGCCGGCGAGGGCCATGCCGAGCTTCTGCAGCCGCTTCTTGGTGATCCACCGGTCCAGGAGCCCGGGCGAAAACCCGGGCTCCAGGCTCAGATTCTTGGAGTTCTTCTCGTAGAATTCGCCCACCCGGATGGCGGGCTGCTGCCGCTGGTCGTCCTGGTCCGCCATGGCCGGCCCTCTCAGGGACGGATCAGGCCGAGGTTGCCGTCGTTGCGGCGGTACAGCACGTTGACCTGCTCGGACCGGGCGTTGTAGAACACGACGAAGCTGCCGCCCGACTCGCGGAGCTCCATCGCCGCCTCCTCCAGCGCCATCGGGCGGGCGTCCAGCACCATCTCCACGATCTCCGGATGATCCGCCAGGTCGGACGGCTTCCCCAAGTCGGTGATGGGGGCGCCGACCAGCTCCAGGTGCAGCTGCTCCTTGTCGGTGTTGCGGGCGATGTCCTTGCGCCGCTCCTTCTGCTTCCGGAGCTGTTTCTCGATCTTCTCGAGCGCCGAGCCGATGGAGGCGTAGAGGTCCTTCGACTCCTCGGTAGCGTTGAACGTGCCTACCTTGGTGTTGAGGACCACCTCGGCGATCTGGCGGTGCTTCTCCACCGCCAGCACGAAGTGGAAGTCGCAGCTTCCCCCCGCCAGTTTCGTGAACCGGGCCGTTCGCTTCTGCACGAATTCCTTGATCGGTTCGGTGATGTCGAGGTGCCGTCCAGTGATCTCAATGTTCATAGCTCCTCCCGATGGTTTAAGTTTTGGCCCTGCGCGACCGGGAATTGGGGATCTCCATTTCTTCCCGGTATTTCGCGACCGTCCGGCGCTTGATCTCCACCCCCTGCCGGTTCAGCATGTCAGTGAGGTCGTTGTCCGACAGCGGGTTGGCCGGATCCTCCTTTTCGATCAACTCCCGGATCTTCGTCTTCAGGATGTGGATGGAAATGTCCTCCCCCGTGTCCGTCTTGAAGCCGAGGGTGAAGAACTGCCGCAGCTCCAGGATGCCCTGCGGGCAGTGGACCCACTTGTTGGTCACAGCCCGGCTGACCGTCGAGGTGTGCAGCCCCAGCTCGTCGGCGACGTCCTTCAGCAGCATCGGCTTGAGGAACGCGAACCCCTGGTCCAGGAACTCCCGCTGCCGGGTCACGATGATCTCGCACACCCGGTAGATGGTCCGCTTGCGGTGGTCGAGGTTCCGGATCAGCTCCACCGCGTTCTTGAACTTCTCGCGGATGAACTTCCGCTCGGAACCGGTGGACTGCCCGCTCTCGAGGATGCGCCGGTAGTAGGGATTGATGTGCAACCGCGGCAGGCCGTCCTCGTTCAGCGAGATGAGGTAGTCGTGGCCGATCTTGTAGATGTAAACGTCCGGCTGGATGTAGATGGTGTGGTCGGGCTCGTACTGGAGGCCGGGCTTGGGATTGAGGCGCCGGATCCGCTCCAGGGCGTCCCGCACCTCGTCAAGAGTGGCCCCTTCCAGCTGCGAAATCTCCTCCATCTTGCCGGCTTCCACGAGGTCGGCGTGACGCTCGAGCAGGCGGTAGGCCAGGCTCTGCTCCTGGCCCCAGTAGCGCAGCTGCAGCAGCAGGCAATCGCGGAGATCCCGCGCCCCCACGCCGGCCGGATCGAAGTGCTGGACCACCTCCAGCGCCACGCCGGCCGTTTCCGGGGTCGTTCCGGCGGCCTCGGCGATCTCCTCCAGTTGGCCGGTGAAGTACCCGTCGCCGTCCAGGTTGCCGATGATTTCGCGGGCGGCCCGCTCCACCGGCGGCGGCAGGTCCACCAGCCCCACCTGCCACTGGAGGTGCTCGTAGAGGGACACCGGCTTGACGGCGAACGTGTCGAACTCGGGCCGCTCGTACTGCTCGTACTCCGCGCTCTTGTAGCCCGGATCGAGGTATTCCTCGAAGAAAGTCCCGTAATCGAGGTCCTCGGCGATGGGGGAGCCGGTCTCGGCCTCCGCCTCGGAGTTGGGCGGAGTCTCCGGCGCGGCCGCCTCCGCGGCCGGGGCCTCCCCATCGGAGGGCGATTCCGCCGTCTCGAGCGACCCTTCCTCCAGGAAGGGGTTCTGGAGCATCTCGTCCTTGATGAACTCGCTCAGCTCCAGGTGGGACAGGGTCAGCAGCTCGATCTTCTGGAGCAGGGCGGGCGTCAGTGTCAGTTTTTGGATGGGGGCCAGCCGGAGGTTTTGCCGCAGGTAAGGGTTCTTGTTGACCATAGATCCAATATGTCAGGCCGTCCTGGTTGCTATTATAGCAAAACCGGCGGAGCGGCGATACGAATTCTCCCGGTCAGACGAGCCGGAAATGCTCACCGAGGTACACCCGCTTCACTTCCTCGTCCTCGGCCAGCTCCCGGGGGGTTCCCTTCCGGAAGATCCGCCCTTCATGGATGATGTAGGCGCGGTCGGTGATGCGGAGGGTCTCGCGGACGTTGTGGTCGGTGATGACCACACCGATGCCGCGGGACTTGAGATGGACGATCAGGTTCTGGATGTCGATCACCGCCAGCGGATCGATGCCGGCGAACGGCTCGTCCAGCAGGATGAACGACGGCTTCAGCACCAGCGAGCGGGCGATCTCGACCCGGCGGCGCTCGCCGCCGGAGAGGGTGTAGGCCTTGTTGTTCCGGAGGTGGGCGATGCCGAACTCCTGCAGCAGGTCGTTGACCACCTCTTCCTGGTCCTGCGTGCCGAGGTCGAGGATCTCGGCGATGGCCAGCAGGTTCTCCTCGACGGTCAGCTTGCGGAAGACCGACGGCTCCTGCGGCAAATAGCTGATGCCCTTCTTCGCCCGCAGGTACATCGGCGTCTCAGCGATGTCCTCGTCGTTGTAAAAGACCTGGCCGCTGTCCGGGATCGTCAGGCCGACGATGATGTAGAAGGTCGTCGTCTTCCCCGCGCCGTTGGGCCCCAGCAGGCCGACGATCTCGCGGTCTTGGATCTGCAGGTCGATCCCCTTCAGGACCTGGCGGCCGCGGTAGGACTTGGTGATCTGGTCGGTGCGGAGCGTGGCCATAGACTATTCAAACTAATCCATATCAAGAACTTGCGCTACACTGTCGACGCGGATTCTATCATCCCCCTGGAAAAATGTCAATTGGACGCCCTGGGTGGTGCGGCCTTCCGCCCGGTCCACCACCCGCGCCGGCGACCCCTGCAGTACGAACTGGTTCGCGGCCAGGTCCACCATGGCGCGGTCGCCCGTGGCCTCCCGGGCCTGCTGGGTGATGCGGATGCGGTCGCGAGCGAAGAGCTTCCGCAACCCCGCCCCGTCCTCGAAATAGCCCCAGAGGGAATCGGAGGTCATCTCGCCGTCGGCGGAGGTGGTGCGGACCTTCTGCTCGAAGAGGATCCGGCGGCGGGCCGGATTGTAGGCCATCCGGCCGGACTGAACTTCCAGCCGGCGCTCGGGCCCCTTCTGGGCCTTGACCGTCGCGGTCAGGAGCACCTTTTCCTCGGCGGTGAAGCTCTCGTCCTGCCGGTTCCACACGAAGCGGGCGGCGGTCAGGACGTTGCGCCCCTGCGTCATCCGGCAGCCGCCGGAGAATGTGACGCGGTTCGCGGCCTGGTCCAACTCCACCGTCCGGGCATGGATGTAGATCGTCTGGCCGGCCGCCTCTCCGCTGCCCAGCGGGACGATCGGTTTCGGGCCGGCCGCGTTCGCGGGGTTCGCGACTGTCTCCACGCCGCCGGTGCCGCGGAGGTTGCCGGTGCGCTGCTCGTAGGTCATCTCCGCCGCCCGTATCACCACTCCCTCGGACTCGACGACCGGCTTCCCGATCAGGCGCAGCAGGTCGCCCTCGAGCCTCGTCTCCTTCGCGCGGCCCGAGCGGGTGGCGTCCCGGAACCGCACGTCGCCCTGCTGGGTCAGGCCGGACAGTTGCCGGTGATCGGCGGCGGAGAATTCCCCGCTCAGGACATCGCTGGCGGTCTCGCTCCAGCGGTCGCCGACCGTCCGCCGGGCGGTCACCGCGCCCTCCATGCGGAATTTGGCGGCGTCGGTGGTCTGCGGGAAGAAATCGACGCCGAAGCGCTGCCCCGAGGCGTCGATGCGCTCCTGGCGGGAGGGGCGCTGGTAGCGCAGGACGCACTTCCCTTCCCCCTCGGTCCGCGTCGGGAACCGCCCGGCGGCATCCATCCGGGCGCGCAGGGTGTCCGCCTCGCAGCGCATCGTGTCGCCGGCGTTCCCCGCGAAGGAGAAGTAGGCCTCCCGATCGGCGGTCATCTGGTCCGGGGCGACCTTGCCGGCGGCGGAGCGGAACTGGATGCGGATCGACGCCGCTCCCAGCTCGGACCGCCCCTTGTCGATATTCTGCCGGAGGACGGCGGAGCCCTCCACCTCGAGCTGCTGCAGCGCCAGCGGTTGGGTGAACCGCAGCGTCAGGCGGTCCCCATCGATGCCGCGATCGACGCCGGTGGCCTGAAACCGGGCGCCGCCCGTGGCCAGCACCCGATCGACACTCCCTTCCGGCAGGGCGATGATCCGGATCGTCCGCGCCGTCAGCGTCCCGTCTCCCGTCGTCAGGCCGGCCGAATCCTCGGCCCGGACCTCCTCCAGGGTGGTCCGCTCGCCGGGCCGGAGGAAGAATTCGATGGACTCGCCGGCCAGCTCGATCCGCACATCCTTCTCCGCCCGCTCGTACCGGGCTCCGCCCTGGCAGAGGGCGCTCCGGACTTCGCGCTTGTCCGTCAGCCGCAGCTCGGCCGACTGGCCGTCCAGTTTTGACAGGCCCGTCCGGAGGCTCACGCCGCCCTCGAGCCGGACCTGGTGGTCGCGCTCGGCGATCCGCGCGCTGCCGGCTTGGAGGTCGAGGAAGCGCTCCCGCAGCACCGCCGGATCGGCATCCCGGCTCGTCCCCAGGTCGTAATGGAGGGTGATCCGACCGGGGATGGACAACTCCCGGCGCCGCAGGTCCAGCCGGAAGCTCCGCCCCTCCCCCGTCAGCCCCGGGGCCGACAGCTTGAACGGGTCATCGCCGGCGGCCGACTCGGACGCCTTCTCATAGCGCAAGTCTGAGGTCTCCAGGTTGTAGCCCTGGGCGGTGCGCAGCCGGACGTGGCCCTGGAAATGGACCCGGTTCTCCGTCACCGAGTAAAAGCACCGGTCCGCGGTGATGGAGTCCTCGCGATCGCCGGCCTTGCCATAGTACGTCGCCTGCACGCGCTCCAGCTCGTTCAGGCCCTCCCGGGTGGCCACGTTCCGCTCGGCCCGGACCCGGAACAGCGGACGCCCGTCCTTGGATTCGATGTATTCGATCTCCCGGGTCGTGCTGGTGACGTTCTGCCGCATGACCGTCTCGCGGGGCTGCTTCCCGGTTTCCCGGGCGCTCTGGAAAAAGAAGTAAGCCACCGTTCCGGACACCACCACGAGCATGCCCAGGGAAAACCAGCGGAGATACTTGAGGGTCCTCATCGACACGGGGCGGTCGTCCTCCGTCGCGGCCAGGGGTTCACTGTAGCAGATGCAGCCCCCATTTTCCATATTATCTGCTTGTCTGCGTTGGGTTCCCTTTCTATAATGGCCTCATTCCACGATCCATCAAGGGGCCCCATGGCGCAGATCTCCCATGCGGACAAGGAAATCAAGCTCAAGATCGTGTACTACGGCCCGGCCCTGAGCGGCAAGACGACCAACCTGATCTACGTGCACCAGGTGCTCTTCCCCAACCAGAATGTGAAGCTCTTCTCCATCAACACCGGCGACGACCGGACCCTGTTCTTCGACCTCCTGCCCCTGGACCTCGGCCGCGTCAAGGGCTACGACCTCAAGCTGCAACTCTTCACCGTGCCCGGCCAGGTCCGTTACAACCAGACGCGCCGGGCGGTGCTGCAGAAAGCCGACGGCGTGGTCTTCGTCGCCGACTCTCAGCGCCGGGAACAGGGCGCCAACCAGGAAAGCCTCGAGAACATGAAGGAGAACCTGGCCGCCAACCACATCGATCACGCCACCGTGCCGCTGGTGATCCAGTACAACAAGCAGGACCTGGAAGAGATCCTCCCCCCGCGCGAGCTGGACGTCCTTCTGAACGAGCGCAAAGTCCCCCATTTCGGGGCCATCGCCGTCACCGGCGTGGGCGTGCTGCAGACGCTCAAGAGCGCCATCGTGCAGGTCCTGGACCGGTTCAACCGCGATTTCCCCGACTTTCCTGTCGCTGAGATCGAGGAGAAGATCGACCGCAGTTTCGAAGCCGTGCTGGAGGCCTACCAGAAGCAGACCCGCCCTCCCACCGCCGCGCCGGCCGCCGACGCCGACAGTACCTTCCGGTCTCGGCTGCAGAATTCCGCCCACAACATCAAGGTCCCCGAAAACCGCGAGGACATCATCCCGGCCGAGCTGCTGGACAAGGCGGTGGAGACCAACATCGAGCTCGCCGAGCTTTACAACGAGCTGAATTCCGCCAAAAACCAGCTGGAGCAGAAGAACCGGGAGCTGACGATCCTCGGGCAGATCGCCCAGGCGCTGACCGAGCCCTTCGACCCGGAGCAGCTGCCCCGGATGATCTTCAAGTCCATCCTGATGACCTTCCAGACCGGCCACGGCACGCTGCTGGAATTCAATCCGGAGTCCAAGCAGCTGCGGGAGATGTTCGTATCCGGCTTCAACCGGGACCCCCTCGCCAGCCTCTCCCTGGCGCCGGGGGTCCACGTCGCCCGGCACCTGTTCGAGCAGAAGCAGGCGTTCGGCTACAACGTGTTCTCGTTCGACAAGACCGGCCTGCCCGGGATGACCGCCGAACAGCTGGCCGAGTCCCTCAAGAAGTTCAAGATCATGGCCTTCATGGCCGTCCCGATCTGCGCCTCCGGCGTCTGCTTCGGCCTGATGACGGTCTACCAGATGATCAACGAGTCGAGCGTCCTGAAGGCGTTCGGCCCGGAGGACCTGAAGTTTTTCGGCAAGCTGGGCAGCTCCGTGTCGCTGGCCTTCGAGAAGATGGTCCAGATGCAGAGGGTCCGCCAGCTGGGCGACCGGCTGGAGGAGGAAGTCGGCCAGCGGACCGCCGAGCTGGAGGAGAGCCTCCGCATCCTGCAGGCCCAGCACCGCGACAGCCTCCGCCGGCTGGCCAAGCTCGAAACCCTGGCCGTCCCCGTGCTGCGGATGGCCAAACGGCAGGACCAGCTGCTCCAGGGCTTCAAGGGCGAGATCACCAAACCGATCTCGGCGATCATGACCTCGGCGAAAATCGTCGAGAAATTCGGCCTCGCCAACAAGGAGAACGTCGACCGGTTCATCTCCGTCATCCGGGACGAGTCCGGCCGGATGAACCGGGTGCTTGCCGCTTTCGACCTGTCCACCACCCGGTTCCTCCAGAAGTCGGACTTCGTCCAGCAGGTCTTCCCCCTGGCAGACCTGCTGGGGCCGTTGCGGGAGGCCCACGTGCCGGTCCTCCGGATGAAGGAGCTGGAATGGCGGGAGGAGATCCCGGAGAACCTCCCGCCTCTGGTCGGGGACAAGGGCCTGTTCCAGTTCGTGCTCCACCAGCTCGTCGAAAACGCGCTCCAATTCACCAGCAGCGGCTACATCGAGCTCAAGGCGCAGTTCAATCCCATCTACAACGACCGCTATATGGTGGTGTCTCTGGCCGACTCCGGCGCGGGGATCAGTCGCGAAAACCTCCCACGCGTCTTCGACCGATTTTTCCGAGAGCAGGGCGACTTCGGCTCCGAGCAGTCCAACTACGGCCTGGGCCTGACCCTCTGCAAGGAGATCGTCGAGAACTACGGCGGCCGGACCTGGGCCAAGAGCGAGGAAGGCATCGGCAGCACGTTCTTCGTGGAACTGCCGGTTCAATATGCATGAGGGCAAGAGAGGCATATGATCTTCTATAACAAAGCCAGGCTCAAACGGGGGGCTGAAAAGTGCGTGGCGCAGGGCAACCTGACCAAGGCGGTCGCGCTGTACCAGAAGATCCTCAGCCGCGAGCCGCAGGAGACGGACATCCTGTCCCTGCAGGGCGAGCTGAAGATCCGGCTCGGCCAGAAGCGGGAGGGGCTGGACTGCCTCAAGCAGGCGGCCGCCGCCTGGCGGCAGGCCAACGAGACCGCCAAGGCCGTCACCATCTTCAAGAAACTCCTCCAGTACGATCCCGAGAACCAGGAAGTGCTGATGACGATCTCGGAGCTGCACCTGCAGGGCGGGCAGTTCTACGATTCCGTTCAGGCCCTGAACAAGGCCGCCCAGCTCGCGGTGCGCGAGGACGCCGGCAAGGCCATCTTCCTGTATGAGAAGATCCTCAAGGTGGATCCCGAGAATGTGGACGGGATGGCCGCCCTGGCGGAGCTCTACGCCCGGCAGAAGATGGACGCCAAGGCCCAGGAGTACCACTTCAAGGCCGGCAAGAAGTTCTTCGACAAGGGGAACTTCGTCAAGAGCTACCTGCATCTCTCAAACGTCACCCAGCACGATCCCGGCAACCGCGCGGCCAACATGATGATCCTGCAGACCCTGATCAAGCTGAGCGATTTCGATGAGGCCCTGCTGCACTGGCAGAGCATGAGCCGGGGGGATCACGAGACCGACATGGAGCTCCTGCGGTACAAGGCCGACATCCTGATGGAGCTGGACCGGCGGGACGACCTGAAGAATCTCATCCGCCGCATGAGCCTGATGGTGCCGGACGGGTACACCGTCGTGTTCCAGCAGGTCGACCGGGCGATGGCGCAGAAGAAGTACACCCTGTCCCTGGAGCTGCTGGACCTGCTGGACATGTCCCAGTACCACTCCTTCAGCACGAAGATCCAGGAAGTGCTCAACAACATCCTGGCCGTGGACGAGAACCACACCGGGGCGCTCCAGAAGCTGACGGAGTTCAAGGTCTTCACCGGGGACCTCCACGGCGTGCAGTCCCAGTATTCCAAGCTGTACAACATTTACCTGAAGAACCGCGAGCTGCGGAAGGCCGTCGAGCTGCTGGAGAAGTGGATGAACCTGGACGAGGAGAACGAGTGGGTCCGCCAGGAGATCCGCCGCCTGAGGCTGATGCTCGAGGAGGAGTCCCAGCAGAAGTCGGACCTCATCCGCGGCAAGCTCGAGGAGATCAGCCTGCCGGACGTGATCCAGATGCTGGAGTCGGCGCGCAAGACCGGCGCCCTCCAAATCCGCTTCGCCGATCGCGTCGGGAAGATCTATTTCCAGAACGGGGGCATGGTGCACGCGTCGTTCAAGGAGGCGGTGGGCCAGGACGCCATCCTGCACCTGTTCCGGCTGCAGGGCGGCGACTTCGTCTTCGAGCCGGGCCTGCCCCCGAACCTGGTCCGCAGCATCACCGACTCCAATACCTCCGTGGTGCTGGACGTCCTGCGCACCATGGACGAGGAAACCCACAAGCTGAAGAAGGAGAAGGGGGAGG
>CAYPNP010000038.1:0-35115 GCA_964412195.1 uncultured Acidobacteriota bacterium
TCCTCGCCGACGGGAACGCCCATGAGCGTCGACGACCGCCTGCGCGCGTTCCTGCCGCTGGGGCCGGGCGAGTTTCCCGGCTTCGACCGCATTGACGGACCGCGCGCCTGGGACCGGGAATTCCGCGGGGCGCGGGCCCTCACCTTCTCCTTCCGCCGGCCGGGGTCCGGCGGCGTCGAGATGCCCACCGGCGCCGTGCTGGTACTGGCTCCGCTCTCGAGCGGGCGCGTGCTCAGCCTGTTGATGCTGAGCGACCCGGCCGAACTCGACGCCCGCCGCTGGGACCTCCGCCTCGCTCTGCAGCGGTTCGGAAAGGCGGTGCCGGTGGGCGACTGATTCCCCATCCGGCGGGGAGGCCGGATACCCGCCGGGACCGGCAATCCTCTTGACTCGACTGCCGGCATGCCTACAATCAACCCATGAGCCGAAACGGTCCAGCCGGTATCTTGCGGACGCTCGCGGGCGGGAGCGCGCTGCCGGCGCTCGCCCTCGTGGCCTTGACGCTGGTCGTCTACATCCCGGCGCTGTCCGCGGGCTTCATCTGGGACGACGACGATTACGTCACGGGCAACCCCTGGCTGCGGGACGGGCACGGGTTGGGGCAGATCTGGCTGCACCCCGGAGCCACCCACCAATACTATCCGCTGGTTTTCTCCACCTTCTGGATCGAGTTCCAGCTGTGGGGCCTGCACCCCCTGGGGTACCACCTGGTCAACATCCTGCTGCACGCCGCCGCGGCCCTGCTGGCGTGGCGGGTCTTCCGGCGGCTGGGACTGCCGGGGGCCTGGCTGGCGGCGGCGATATTCGCCGTGCACCCGGTGCTGGTGGAGTCGGTGGCGTGGATCACCGAGCGGAAGAACGTCCTGTCGGGGGTGTTCTACCTGGCGGCGGCGCTGGCCTACCTCGACTTTTCCCGGCCGGACGGAGAGTCTCCGGAGTGGCGCCGCTGGGGCCGCTACGCCCTGGCTTCGGCTCTCTTCGCGGCCGCCCTGCTGAGCAAGACCGTCACCGCCACGCTGCCGGCGGCGTTGCTGCTGGTGCTGTGGTGGCGGCGCGGACGGCTGCCGTGGCGTGACGCCGCGGCCCTGCTGCCGTGGATGGCCGCCGCGGCGGCGCTGGCGGCGCGCACGGCCGGCCTCGAGCGGGAGGTGGTGGGCGCCTCCGGCCCGGCCTGGACCTTCACCCTGGCGGAGCGGATCCTGATCGCCGGCCGCGCCCTCTGGTTCTACCTCGGGAAGCTTGTCTGGCCGGCGGAGCTGACCTTCATCTATCCGCGCTGGCAGATCGACGCTTCGGATTGGCGGCCGTGGGTGTATCCCGCGCTGGCCGTCCTGGTGGTGGCGGCCCTGTGGCTGGCGCGCCGGCGCATCGGCCGGGGCCCGGCGACCGCGGCGCTCTTCTTCGCCGGGACGCTGGCGCCGGCCCTGGGTTTTGTCAGCTTCTACCCGATGCTGTTCTCCTTCGTGGCCGACCACTTCCAGTACCTGGCCGCCCTCGGCCCCATCGCCGCGTTCGCGTACCTGATCACCCGACGTGCCCCGGGTCCGCCGGACCCGGAACTCACGCCCTGTGCCCCGGGTCCGCCGGACCCGGAACGCGATCTCGCCCCCGCCGTCCTTGTCCCGGGTTCATCGAACCCGGAGCACCCGCTGAACGAATCTGAATGTTCCCCGTCGAACCGACGGGGACTACCTTGGAAAATAATCCTCTCCGCCGCCGTCCTCCTCACGCTCGGCGTCCTGACCTGGCGCCAGGCGGGGATCTACCGCGACCTGGAGACCCTCTACACCGATACCCTGGCCAAGAATCCCGGCTGCTGGATGGCCTGGGGCAACCTGGGGGCCCACTACCTGAACCTGGGGCGCTACGAGGAGGCCTTGCCCTGCCTGGAGGCCGCCAACGCGCTGTACCAGGACTCCCCCGGGCAGTGGCACTGCGCCGGGCGGGTCTACGAGGAACTGGGGCGGTACGAGGAGGCGGAGGCGGCGTTCCGCCGGGCGGTGGCGCTGGCGCCGGGGCACGCCCGTGCCTGGGACCGGCTGGGCGTCCTGCTCATGAAGCGGCGGGACTTCGCCGGCGCCGGAGAGGCCTTCGACCGCGTGCTGGCCGTGCAGCCGGACCTCGCGGAAGCCTGGTTCAATCGGGCCATCTGCGCCTTCCGCACCGGCGACTACGCCACCGCCTGGCGGGCCCTGGACGGCTGCCGCGCGTCCGGCGGCCAGCCCGACCCGCGATTCCTCCGGGACCTCGAGAGGGAATCCCGGCGGGAGGATGGCGGACCGCCCGCTAAAAAATGACAGACTTATTTACGGCCCGTCCCCGCGATGGATGGAAACCAGGTGACTCATAGGGAGCCGGTGCATGAGAGGAACAATCCGTGGAATCTGGAAGCGGTCTGAACGTCCGGAGGCAGGACGGGAGAAAGTCGAGTCAGCGGGGAGCCGGCCGGGTCCAACTGCCAAGGGGATCGGTAGTCTCCGGCTGGCAAGCCTTGCCGTCTGGGCGTCGCTCTTCGGGGTGTTCTTCGTCTTCCTTCGGCCGGGGATCTTCATCACCGACACGTACGGCCAGTACACAGAGGCCCTCAGTTTCACCTTCCATGACTGGCATCCGCCGGTGATGGCTTTCCTGTGGAGTCTGCTGCAGCCCCTGGCGGGGGCGTCGTCCATGCTGCTGTTCCACCTGCTGCTGTACTGGGGGGCGTTCGCCCTGGTGTCGGACCTGTGCGTCCGGGAGTTTCACCGGTTCCCGCTCTCGCTTCTGGTCGTGTCCCTGCTTCCCACCTCGCTTCTCCACCTTGCCTACGTCTGGAAGGATACCGGGCTGGCGGTCAGCATGCTGGGACTGCTGGTGTGCTTCCATGTGCTGCGACGCAGCCCGGCCTCTCGCTGGGGGTGGCTCGCGGCGGTCCTCTGCGCGTACTACGCGGTCAACGTCCGCCACTTCGCCCTCGCCGCCGTGTTCCCGATCCTGGGGATGTTCCTCATCCCCATAATCCGGATCCGAAAGCCGGCCTTCAGGCAATGGGTGGCCTTTCTCGCGGCGGGACTGGGGCTCGGTCTCGGCCTGTTCCTGGCGGGGCGGGCCTTCGACAAGCTCGTGCTGAGGTCGTCTCCCAACACGGCCTCCCACATCCAGTACTTCGACATGGTCGGCACGCTGGCGCGCGCCCGGGCCATGCGGGAATTCCCCCGGGAGTTTCTGCCCGATCCCACCAAATGGAGCGAGCTGGAAGCCGCCTACTGGTCCGATCCCTGCAACGCCGACCTGTATTCGGGGTGGGGCCGCGCCGCGGGGCTGGTCCGTGTGGACGTGGGAGACCAGATCGACGGCCCCTGGCTGCGCACGATTCTGGCGCACCCGGCGGCATATCTCCGCCACCGGCTGGCCTTCGCCGGCAAGCTGCTTTTGGAGACGGATCCTGTCCGATATGATTGGGTGTACATTCCCTGGGACGGCAATTGGTTCAGCCGGGCGATGGCGGAACACCACGACCGGAATCTGTATCACGACAGGGATCTGGCCACCCGGAAAGCCCGGGAGCTTTACCTGTCCACGATTTTCGCCTCCAACGGCTGGTCCCGCCTCATCGGGGTGTATGTCAATTGCGTCCGGTGGCTCTGCCTGCCGGTGGTCCTGCTGATCGTGTCGGTCTTGACGGCCCTCTGGTCCTTGGTCCGGAAGGAATATAATTTGCCATTGGCGATCTCACTGGCTGTCATCCTGCAGGTGATCAGCCTGTGTTTCATCGCCCCGTTGACGATCGAACACCGATATCTGCAATGGTGCTGCCTCGCCACCGGATTCAACCTGTGGCTTCTGTCTCTAGGAGAGCAAAAACGCCCCAGCTTGTTTGTAGATCAAACTGAAAGATCATCCCCTTCAAACTTCAGTTCACTTGGATGAAGTTGAACCATCTTAGAGCGAGTCCCAAGAGGTAGCCAGAATTGATGCAAGTTGTTTTAAGTGGTTGCTATAAAAAAACAAACGCCGGGGTCGTAACGCCCGGCGTTTTAGGATGCCTACAGTTTTAATTGTTATTCAGATGACCTGCATCAGCCCAATCTGGTTTGGACCATCCATTCAGCCAGACTCCCTGATCTTGAAAGGAAGATCCCGTGGAAAAAAGAACCCTTGCCTGATATTTCCATTCTTCGTACCAAAGTAGATCTTTCTTCCCATCCGCGTTGAAATCGGCCAGAGTCGCGAAATCGGGTTTTCCCCACTGGGTGATCCATGCACCAAGGTGATTGAATGAAGAACCTGTGGAAAGGCACACTTGGGCTTCATATTTCCATTCCTCATACCAGATCAGATCATCCTTCCCATCACCGTTCATGTCTCCAAGAGCGGCCCAATCGGGTTTTGACCAACCGGTGAGCCATGCTCCCTTGCTCTGCAAACCGTTGCCGGTCGAAAAGAAAACCATAGCTTCATATTTCCATTCTTCGTACCAAAGCAAATCATCTTTTCCATCCCCATTCATATCCCCCACGAGGGCCGCATCTGGTTTTCCCCAGCCTGTTCCCCAGACATGCCCAGAATCAAATGTGGATCCGGTGGAGAAGTACACCTTCAACTCTAAATTGGATTGAGTGTAAGCAATATAATCTGCCTTGCCATCTCCGTTGAAATCTCCCAAGGCTCCCCAATCGGGAGGATTCCAGGATGGGATCCAGTTTCCCTTGAATTGGAGACCAGTATCCGTGGTGAAGAAGGCCTTCGCTTCATGGATCCATCCTTCGCCCCAAATCAAATCATCTCTGCCATCACCATTGAGATCGCCCATCCCGGCCCAACTGGGAGTTCCCCATCCCGTAGCCCATGTCTGCGATTGGAAACCCGTTCCTGTCGAGATCACGGCCTGGATCTCATTTTTCCACTCCTCGTACCAGTACAGATCTTCCTTCTTGGGTGAGGCCAAAATAGTGAAAGAGGCATCGCTGACGTCGAGCATCGTATTCGTGGCGGCTACTTTGATTCGACATTGTGAGGATGGATCATTCGGGATCACCCAATTGTAAGAACCAGTATTGGAAGCACCTCTCGCGATCAACCTCCATGATTGCCCGTTGTTTATGGAATAGTAAAGATCTACTGTTGAATTGGGATAATTCGATGTCCATACGATGGTTTGGTTTGTCCCAGATGCGAATACTTCGCCGCCATTCGGACCTGTCACATGATGATCGTAAGCGATTGCCCGGCAGCTGTCATATGGGAAACCACAATTGTTGGACCATGCTATCCTGAAAAATCCAGATTCTCCCCATGAACTGCCCCAAGAATTCTTGACGATCCAGCACTGGTAGTTCTCTTGATAGCCGACGATGACCACAGAATGAATGCCCTGAAGATCTCCTGTCACGTGTCTGTACACACCCTTTGAATAGGACAAAAAGTCGGCATACACATAAAAGCTAACAATTACGGGACCAGTTTGAAGGGCTGTTTTTACCGAGTTGATGTCATTGCTTACCCATTGCCAACTCTGTATTCTGACACTCCGCTTCAACCAATCAGAGCACCGGTTGGCGCAATATCCGTTTCCAGAGATATAAGGGAAGCACGTCTCGTCCGGGATACCTGAGTCGCGTATGTAGTTCAGAGCTGAATTTGCGAACCCCCCGCCGCAGTTTCCTGCACCAGAACAAGAAACCAGCGCTTGCTCGGATAGATCCATAGTGGGATTCGATTTGTCGTTTTCAATCGCATCTTGGGCTTCGGTGCAAGCGACTGATGAAAACGCCCAACAACTGCCGCATGTCCTTTGATTCCGGACAGGAGTTATATAATTCCTTCCATTGGTGTTTCTCCAATCCAAGTCCCCCGCTGCAAGAAGCTCAGCGTTGGCTTCATACCATTCGTCGCCCTGTTGTGGCCCGGCGCTATTCTCATGCATGAGCATGTTATAAACTTCAGAATCGCTCTTTCGGAGAATTGGATTGTCCGCAGCCTCCCACTGGGCTCCTGAAACCTTGATGGCTTGTCGTATCTTGGCTAGCAGGTAGTTCACTTCTCGATCAGTCTTCTGGCTGAAACTGCTCGAAACAAATAAAATTGATAGAAAAAAAAGTGCAGAAACCCTACCCATGATCTTCATCAAGTGTACCTCCGATAAAGTAATGGGCGACAGATTAGTTTGTGAAAGATGTGAAGTCAAGTGTAAGAATATAGAAATTCATTATCTGTATTTATTCATGCAGATAAAAAAACTGTACTTTGCTTTTGGTGAGTTGTTCGAACAGCAGCCCGTGTCGTCCTCAGACGATGGAATTTTCGTCAATCCCTTTGCATCCAGAAGCTACTACCTGCACAAGAGGCGTTCGAAAAGATGCTTCTGAGTAAAGTCCGATGGAAGTGTTCCATGAAATAGTTGGCGAAAAGCACTCTGAAGCACGAATTGAAAGCTAGAAATGCCTGCAGGAGGTATTGTTCATTCCAAAAACGCAACTCATTGTAAATCCAATCCTTGGGGTATTCCCATGGAAAAAAGACGTCATGGACATGGATGACCACCCCAGGTGCCAGGCGGGGGATCACCTCCAGAAATAGAAAAGTGACATCGCCCCCGATACGGACAACATGAGACGTGTCAATGAAGAGAATATCCCCTTCTCTAAGATCTTGAAAAAATGAGATCGGGAGATCTTCCGCCTTCGATTGAACCAAACTGATACTCTTAATGTCTTTAACCGCATTCTCTAGCCTGGGCGACGGATATGGCTCGACACAGGTTATCGTGGTGTTGCCGTTCTGTCTCGCCGCCGTGGCGGTGACGAGCGTAGAGAAACCGGACCCGCATTCGATCACTCGGCCCGGGCGAAAATGCCTCACCATGCAGTACAGAACCAGAGCATCCAATCCATCGAAGCTGTTATTGTTGAGATAGAATTCGGTCGGCTCTGAAGTGGGCGAGCTTGGAAATTGAATAAACTCATCTCTGTAAAAAGGAAACACATCTTGAAGCAGATGCAATTGGCCTTCCGGATTCATGTCGATCCCTGCCAGTTCGGATGGCTGTTCCCAAATCTGGGGCGGAAGCGATTGCGTATCCGGGATCGGGGAATAGAAGTGCTTCGGCGTGATGTGAAATCCACATCGTTCCCAATTTCGGAAGTATTCTGGAAACTGGGGATTGCACAGCAATTCCGGGACTAGCTTGGCGATTCGCTTTGAATCTCTAACCGATGAGAAGACTCCAGGTAAATATCGACGGCTGATCCTGGAGAGCGCGTGTTTGGGTTCCATCTATTGGGATACTCCCTTTCTTCCGGGATGTGCGTTATTGTATCCTATGCTCATCCGAATCTGTGGAGCTAATTTAAGCGAGCCCTGAACCTATTCCTTGTAAGCCCATGTCGATAGAACCAGCCGGCCTCCACGCGGTGATCCTGTACAGCCTCTTCGCCGGGGTATGCCCCTTGATCCCGGTGCCGTGGGTGGACGACTTTGTGCTGCGGCGGGTGCGGCGGGCGGGCTTCCGGCGGCTCTTCCGGCAGGGCGGTGCGGAGCCGTCCTCCTTCCAATTGGACGAACTGACGACCGACCGCTCCTCCTGGCTGCGGGGCTGCTTCGCCGGGCTGGTCCTGTATCCGATCAAGCGGATCTTCCGGAAGATCATCTTCGTCTTCACCCTCAAGGACTGCGTCGACGCGGCCAGCCGGACGTTCCACGAGCTGTGGCTGGTCCGGCACCTGACGGCGGACTGGCAGGCCGCTCCGGCGGAGGCGGCGGGCGGCGTGGCGGCGGCCGCGCGGTTGCGGCGGGCGCTGGACCGGGCGCTGGCCGAGACCGATCCGCGGCCGGTGGAGCAGGTCTTCAAGCAGGCCTTCCGCTCCGGCCGGCGGAGGGCCCTGGACGTGGCGGCGGCGCTGGGCCGGGCCATTCGGAGGGCCCGCGGGCTCAAGGCGAGGGAGGAAGCGGTGGACCGGCTGGTGGAAGCGGCGGAGGCTCGGGCCGAAGCGGTGGACGCCTTCCCTGAGGCGCCAGGCGTTTACGGCGAAACCGCCGGCACGGCCGGAGACGCCGGCGTTCAGGCCCTGGTGGAGGAGGTGGAATCCCGGCTCCTCGTCCAGCGCGGCTATTTCGAGGCGCTGGAGCGCCGGTTCCTGCGGCACCTGTCTTGATTGTACGTGCTCGTGCTCGTGCTCGTAATCGACGATTTCACTCTGACCATGGACGATGGACCATAGACCATGGACCACGGACGATGGGAAGCCCTGAACGATCGCACTCGTCGATCGTAATCGAAACAATCAATTACACGCAGAGGCGCAGCGTTCGCAGAGGGAAACCGCCGCTGCCGGCGGGCTTCGGGGGACGTCCGTCCCGCCGGGGCGGACTTTGGAGTGCGGTGATGAGGCGCGCGGCAGGATTTAGGTACCGCGGGAGGGAATGTCGTGCCGAATCACCGCTTTCGAATCGAACTGAAGGCGGGAGGGAAGTTTGTGGACAAGCCGCTCAGGACATCCCGGTCCACTGCTCCGTGGGCATTCCAAAGCGGTGATTCGGCGCGCATTCACTTGCCTCCATCCATGATTGTGCCGTGCGCCTCATCACCGCACTCCAAAGCTGGGGGGAATCGGCTTGACTCCGTCCGGGGATCATACTTAAATGGCGACTTGGATTTCCCCGCCGGGCGGAATCCCGGCCCGAAAGGAACCTGCAGCATGGGCGATTCTTCCGCGACCCGACTTCGATCCCGGACAAAAACCCTCCTCCGGTCCATTTCCGTCTGCGCAACTTTGGCCAGCCTCGCTGTCGGGGTTACTGCAGCATCCGGCGTTTCCGGCTGGCGGGCCAAGGTGGACCCGGAGCTGCTGGCGGCCGGCCCCGCGCCGGTGGAGTGCATGGTGGTGCTGCGCGCCCAGGCCGACCTGTCAGGGGCGGACGCCCTGCCCACGCGCGAGGCCCGGCTGAAATTCGTCTTCGAGCGCCTGAAGGCCACGGCGGATGCATCACAGAAGCCGGTCCTCGACGAGCTGAAGACTCGCGGCGTGGAGGCCGAGCCGTTCTGGCTGGTCAACATGATCCGCCTGCGCTGCGATGCCGGCACGGTGGAGGCCCTGGCCCGCCGCGGCGATGTGGAGCTGGTCGAGGCGGATTTCCCCGTGCGGATGGACCTGCCGGCCGCAGCTGCGCCGGAGACGGCGAAAGCGTCGAGCCCGGCTACCGTGGAATGGGGCGTGACCAAGATCCGCGCTCCGGAAGCGTGGGATATCGGCGCGATGGGGCAGGGGGTGGTGGTGGCCGGGGCCGACACCGGCTATAGCTGGGACCATCCGGCCATCCAGAACCAGTACCGCGGGTGGAACGGGCTGGGCGCCGGCGCCGACCACAACCGCAACTGGCACGACGCCATCCACGTGGCGGGCAGCAGCTGCGGGGCCGACTCGCCGCAACCGTGCGACGATTACGGCCACGGCACCCACACCATGGGCACCATGGTGGGCGACGACGGCGGGTCCAACGAGATCGGCGTGGCCCCGATGGCCCGCTGGATCGGCTGCCGCAACATGAACAACGGCGACGGCACGCCGTCCCGCTACATCGAGTGCCTGCAGTTCTTCATCGCCCCGACCGACCTGGCCGGGAACGATCCCGACCCGTCGCTCGCCCCCCACGTCATCAACAACTCCTACGGCTGCACGGCGGGCGAGGGCTGCACCGACCCGGCGGCCATCCTGCTGGCGGTGCAGAACGTCCGCGCCGCGGGCATCTTCATGGCGGTGTCGGCGGGCAACGCGGGGGCGGGCGGCTGCGGCACGGTCTACGACCCGCCGGCCATCTACGCCGAGTCCTTCAGCGCCGGCGCCACGGATTCGAACGACGCCATCGCCAGCTTCAGCAGCCGCGGCCCGGTGACGCGGGACGGCTCCAACCGCATGAAGCCGGACATCGCGGCGCCGGGCGTGGGCGTCCGCTCCTGCATCCCCAACGGAGGTTACGGCAACATGTCCGGCACCAGCATGGCCAGCCCGCACGTGGCCGGGCTGGTGGCCCTGATCATCTCGGCCGATCCCGACACGGCCGGCGACGTGGCCTGGATCGAAGCGCTGATCCGGCACACGGCGGTGGGGTTGACCTCGGCCCAGGGTTGCGGCGGCGACACGGCCGACCAGATCCCCAACAACGTTTTCGGCTGGGGCCGGATCGACGCCCTGGCCGCGGTGATCCGGGCGCGCCAGGACATGGACCGGGACGGCCTGCTGACAGGCGCCGACGTCTCCCTGCTGGCCGGTGTGCTGGCCGGGAACGTGGCGGGGGCAGCCGCGGGGTCGCACCGCGGGGACACCGACGGCAACGGCGTGCGCAACGCCGCCGACCTGGTCCGCCTGCGCCTCGCCGCCGGGAACTAAAAAGAATATTCACCACGGATGAACACGGATGAACACGGATGAACACGGATCAATCTGCGTTGAATTCCTGTTCCCATCCGTGTTTATCCGTGTTCATCCGTGGTTAAATTTCCGTTGAGGTTTGGGCAATGCGGACGTTGCTGGTGCTGGCGGCGGGGATCGGCAGCCGCTATGGGGGCTTCAAGCAGATCGACCCGCTGGGGGAGGCGGGCGAGATCGCCGTCGACTACGCCCTCTACGACGCCTGGCGGGCGGGGTTCGGGCGGGCGATGTTCGTCACGCGGCCGGAGCTGGAAGACCCCCTGAGGAAACACTTCGCCGGGCGCCTCGCCGGGCGCCTGGAGATGGATTTCATCTTCCAGGAACTGCGGGACGTGCCAAGCGGCGCGCCGTCCGCCGGCGAGCGCCGGAAGCCGTGGGGTACGGGCCACGCCGTGTGGAGCGCCCGCGGCGTCCTCGACGGGCCCTTCGGGGTGGTGAACGCCGACGATTTCTACGGGCGGGATGCCTACCGGAAGCTTGCGGGATTCCTGAATGCGCCGGGACAGGGCGGTGCGGCCGCGGGCGCGCCGGAGTATGCGGTGGTGGGCTATCCGCTGGACCGGACGCTGTCACTCCACGGCACGGTGTCGCGCGCCGTCTGCCAGGTCGGCCCCGACGACCAGCTGGAAACCATCGTCGAGCGGACGAAGATCGGATACATCCCATCCCCTGGGGTTGTAGCAGACTTCTCGATGGGTCCCGGAAGTTCACGCAGAGGCGCAGAGACGCAGAGAAAGCAGGAATCCATCGGGTGGCAGGATGACGGCGGCGATTGGCACCCGCTCCGCGGGGACGAGCCGGTGTCCATGAACATGTGGGGCTTCACGCCGGCGGTCTTCCCGCAACTGGAGCGGGAATTCGCGGCCTTCCTGGCGGAGCGGGGAGCCGAGCCCAAGGCCGAGTTCTACATCCCGTGGGCAGTGGACCGCCTGCTCCGCGCCGGCGGGTGCCGGGTCCGGGTCCTGCCCACCGACGCCGAGTGGTTCGGCATGACCTATCCGGAGGACCGCCCCGAGGTCCAGGCCCGGATCCGCGCCCTCACCGCCCGCGGCGAGTACCCGCGCCCGCTGTGGCGGTGATCGGATCGTCCAGCCCTGGCAGCGGATCCGTGCGCCGGCAAGCGGTCGGTACCGGGGGCGTCAGAGGCTGTGTCGCGACCAGCGAACATTCACTTCAATTCAGGAGACAAAGCCTCCTTCAGGAGGCTTGCTCCACCAGCCCGCCGCTTCAGCGGCGGGAGGGCGGCTGTTCCCCAGAAGGATATTCTGATGGAGATTCCAGCCCCTTCAGGGGCGGCGGAAAGGGCCTCCTGACGGCTCAAGCCACGGAGGAGGGAAGGCCCATGAATGGGCCTGGATCCAATATTTTGACGGGCCTCCACCCGCCGCTGAAGCACCGGGCTGATGGAGAAAGCCCGCTGAAGCGGGCTGGGTTGGATCTTTCCGGATTCGGATGAGGGGTAGTTGCGACACGGCCTCGTCAGCCCCCGGCGCGGGAGGTTGCCCAGTAGTTGAAGATGGAGATCGTCGCATCCAACTGAGTCGAGCTGCCCGCCGGTGGCTGACGCCCACCGGTACTGAATCTTCGATGGCGCCTGAGGCTGGAACGGTCATTTTTCGCCCGTCTCCGGCGGGTCGCCGGTGGGGGTCTGCGCCTTCTTCTCCTCCTGCTTCAGCTCGATGACGTGCTTCTTCTCCGGCTCCAGCATGGAGTGCAACTCAAGGAAGGCGTTGCCGGCGCGCGTGGTCATACCCCGGCTCTTGCGGTAGTAAATCCAGCCCTGCCGCTCCATCCACAGGCCCAGCCGGTCCAGCAGGAACAGGCCCAGGGCGATGCCCGCCACCCACGCGGCTGTCTCAAGGTACGGCGGCATGATTCCCCGTCACCTTGGCCGCGGCGGCCGGCCCTCGTCCGCCGGGAGCTCGGCCATCAACTCGGGCCCCGCTTTCTTCGGCCGCTGGAAGTACCACCACTGCTTCTCCGGCGTCCAACCGCGCGACGTGGCGGTTTCCGCACCCCACAGGCACTCCTGGGCGGGCTGGAGGTGTTGCCGGAGCAGCGCGTCGGCCTCCCGCACCCGGCCGGCCAGCGTCGGCGTGTGGGCGACGGGGATCGTCCGGAACACATCCTCGATGAGCTGGCGGCCGTCCATGTCGTTGAGGTAGTCATCGAGGCCGAGCGGGTAGCCGGCCCGGACCTCGCGGACGGTGCGCTCCCACGCCTCCACCAGGCCGCGCAGGCCCCGCCGGACGACGGAATCCGGGCACCCCCGCTCCTGCAGGAAGCTCCGCACGGGATCGTCGATCTTCATGGCGCCCCCCTCCGGCACTGCCGGTGAAAGTAGGCCTCGCCGTCGTTCGGCCGGAAGAACGTCCGGATCGTCCGGTCCGGATTGAAGGCGAGGAAGGCCCCGCTGGCCCGGTCGTAGCGGGTGGTCACGCCGTCGTCCCGCAGGCACTCGAGCACGCCGCCGCCGGCCGGCCGGTCGCGCAGCGCCTGGGCGCGCCGCAGGTACTCGTCCATACCAATCGAGCCGAATTCGGCACCGTGCTTCTGGTAGTGCTCTTCCAGCTTCCGGCGGGAGGCGAAGCCGACGGTGCCGGCGGGCTGATGGGCGGATGTCTCCCGGAATCCGGCCGCGGCCCCGGGGGCGGTCCGATCGGGGAGGGTGCCGGCGGGTCCCGGCGCCGGCGCCGATCCGGTCGAAGGGTTGATCCCCCCGGACTGCGGAACGGACGCATGATCCGACGGGATTGGATGGGGACCCACTTTGGAGGGGAATCCGCCGGAGAAGTAGGCCACGGCAGCCAGGACGGCCAGCAGGGCCAGGGAGACGACCGTCGTGCGGAACCGGGATCGGGCCATGCGGAGAACCTCCCGCCGGCCGCGGAGAGGATTTCTAATCACGGCATGCCGGCGCGTCCCAAGGATGACCGAAACGCGGGGCGGTGTCAATGAATGTCGATAGAAGATGTCTCGGATTGTTTACCCCAGGAGGTAGATCGGTTGAATTGAGGGGGAATCCGGATTCCCCGGACCTGAGCGAGATGATGGGGGCCGTATTCTCCGTGATCGGTAGGAGTGATGGGAGGATTCAGATTTTCCGTGACCGGTTGGAATGATGGGGGGGCGAATTTCCCGAAGGGAAATAATTCGAACAGCCCCGGGTGACGGCCGCTTTGGGCCGTCACCCGAGGGAAAGACAACCGAATATTCCGAAGAGGATGGATCGATTCAATCCCGAACGGGGTTGAACTCCATGCGAGAAAGGCAGCGTCAATCCACGATGAACAATCTGGCTCCGATGGAGGTCGACGACCGGTGGGGCTCGGCGCCGTCGGCCACGTGGTAGCTGATTCCGGGCGTGAGCGTGAATCGCCGCCCGTCGGCCAGCTCCGTGTGCAGCTCGCCCTCGAGGCACAGGAGGATGTGCCCCTTCGAGCACCAGTGGTCGGCGCGATAGCCGGGGCTGTAATCCACGAGGCGCACCCGGACTCCGTTCAGCTGGCGGGTGCGCCACCAGGCCACGCCGGTCTCGCCCGGATGCTCGGTGGGTTCGACCGCGCTCCAGTCGACGGTTTCGAAGGGGATGCCCGCCAGTTCCATGCTCGCCTCCAGTTTTCTTCAACCGTGAATCAATGCGATCTGGTAGTCCATGCCAATGGTGAAATCCCGGCAATCCTGGTACTTTTGGATCCTTGTCAGGGTCGGCTCGCCCAGGGACTGCAGCTTGGTATGCAATTCCTGAAAGACGTTGAAACGCTGGAGTCCCTCGAACGAAGCTTCCCGGTTTACGGGAGCCCGGCCCACAGCCCCCCAGCTCCGGGTGAGCTTGCCCTCCTCGTCCATGAGCCAGACCCATGGCGAATCGGGCACATGATCGATCACCACGATGTCGGGCGCGAGCGTCCGGGCGTGGGCCAGGGCCGCGGCCGGGTCGTCGATCTCGTGCAGGCAGAACTCGAAGAACACGATGTCGGCCGGGGCCGTCACCGCCTCGAAGCGCCCGTTCACCACCTGGAAGCGGTCGGCGAGTCCGGCCGCGCGCAGGGCGGCTTCGAGGCGGTCCACCGCCGCCGGGTCGGGGTCCACCGCGGTGACGCTCCGGGCGCGGTGGGCGTACGCGACGAGCTGGCCGCCGCCGGCCCCGACGTGGATCACCGACTTGCCGGTGAAGTCGTAGAACGATTCGAGGTCGCGGATGATGGCGTGGATGTCTGCGGCCATGGTCACCTCCGGGGGATGGCTGTTATACGGGGCGGGGCAGCCTGAAGTATTGGGGAAATTGTGGAAGGCATTCCGACCGGTGACCGGTGACCGATGACGGATGACCGTACGGACCGATCGTAATCGAAGGTCGTGATCGTAAAAGTGCTCGTATTCGACGGTTGACCGATGACCGGTGATGACGACCGTACGGACCGATCGTAATCGAAGATCAAAATCGTAATCCTTCTCGCAATCGACACCTTAATTTCCCGAAGGGAAATAATTCGAATAGCCCCGGGTGACGGCGGCTCTGGGCCGTCACCCGGGGTAGTGGCGGTACGGATTATCCCCTGGATTTTGGATTGGTCAACCCCGCAGGGGTTGAACAGATCGATTCGACAGACGGGATCATCCATGCGAATCAGACGGAGAAATTCAATAATCGTCCCTCATTCGACTCCTTCGGAGTCGTTCTCCCCGCAACTCATCCTTCCCCGGGTGACGGCCGCTTTGGGCCGTCACCCGGGGTAGAGGCGGTACGGATTTTCCCCCTGAATTTTGGATCGGCCAACCCCGCAGGGGTTGAATTGCGGTGTCGACTCCAATATTTTTTCGGAACATAACCCGACTCGCCCGTTTGTTCAGGTGACAACCAATCCCTGGTTAATCTCACTGCCAAGGGAGGCGAGATGTCCACCTACACCCAGATCTGCTACCACATCGTGTTCAGCACCAAGAACCGCGAACCGGTGCTCCAGGAAGACCGCCGGACGGACCTGTTCCGGTACATCTGGGGGATCCTCCGGAACAAGCGGTGCCACCTCTACCGGATCGGCGGGGTCGACGATCACCTGCACCTGTTCAACAGCCTGCACCCCAGCATCTGCCTGGCGGACCTGGTGAAGGACATCAAGCTGGCATCTTCGGATTGGATTCAGAAGAACGGCGTTTTCCGCCGGTTCACCCACTGGCAGGAGGGATACGGGGCGTTCACCCTGGCCTACCGCGACCGGGACGCCCTGATCGAATACATAAAGAACCAGGCGGAGCATCACCGGCGGGTGACCTATCTCGATGAGTTTCGGCGCCTGTTGGAGGAGGCCGGGATCGAGTACGACGAGAAATACCTTTTGTAGGTTGGGGGTTAGTTCGACCCCGTTCGGGGTCGAACCGGGATCAACGGAGAGATTAGTGAATGTTGCCGTTTACCCCGGGTGACGGCCCAGAGCGGCCGTCACTCGGGGAACGGTCGCAAGATGCAAGGGTGACTCCGAAGGAGTCGAATTGAGACATTGAAATCCGTGTCTGTCCAGATCGAATTGATGATCGCTTCAAAGGTATTCCATCTGTTCAACCCCGTTCGGGGTTGAACGGATCCAATCTCGGTGATGATGGATACCTGTGTCGCTACCCCGGCTGACGGCCCAAAGCGGCCGCCACCCGGGGTAAAGCAGACAAATGATCTTTCCGCCCGAGGTGCCTAGAGTGACCCCGAATGGGGCCAACTCTAAGATTGTCATCTGTTCGATCGGGGGCCGGTTCAACCCCTTGCGGGGTTGAACCGAAATCAACGAAAGGAGACAACTATTGCGTCGTTTACCCCCGGTGTCGGCCCAAAGCGGCCGACACCGGGGGCTATTCGAATTGTTTCCCTTCGGGAAAGAGGTAACCAATTCCCGGTTAGAATGAGAGGCGTGGGGAAAAGAAGTTCAAAATCAGCTATCGGAATGGGCGCCAACGGAACAGGCCGATCAATGGTAGTGCTCCGGCTAGGAGAACAACCGGTGGCCAGAAGAGGAAAACAAGAGCCCCAGTGGATCGGCCCGAAAAATCGGAATAGCCTGCAAGGGAAGCGGCAGTCATGGCCAAACCTGCCAGGACGGAGCGAATGAAAAAATTGGTTCTCGAGGACTCATCGCAGATGCCAAGGATAGTCTTGATGCAGTGAAGTACAATCCGGCACCCGACAGGGAAGCTCCGGGAAGCATATTCCGGACTATATTGGACCAACGGATTCTACTGGGATTACTTGAGAGCGGAGTATTCATGGCACAAAATCACCCAAAGACGTCTGGCTTATCACTCTGTTGATTAACCCTCTCTGTGGTTTTCAGTCCGTCGTCGATTACGAGGACGATTACGATTACGATCGACGATGACGATCGGTCTTCTGTCCACCAGTCGGTCGCCGGTCACCGGTCACCGGTCATCCGTCGATTACGAGCACGAGCACGACAAAAAATCAGCGGCGGTACTGGGAGATGAACTCCTCGACTTCGGGGACGCCGCCCTGGAAGATCAGGTAGCCGTTGCTCGGCTCGCGCTCGGTGATCTCGCCGGCGATGGGCGTGTACATGATCTTCCGCACCTCGGCCAGGTCCGACGTCTGCCCCAGCGCCCAGCCCAGCTTGACGTAGGCCACCTCCGGCAGCATGTTGGCCATAGGCACCACGCCCAGCTCCATCATGTCGCGGCCGGTGTCGTAGACGTACATCTGCACGTAGCCCCACAGCGTCTGCACGGTCATGTAGACGGCGATGCCCTTGTCCTGGGCCCGCTTCAGCGCCGGGTAGAGGGGCTTGTTGACGTGCCCCAGGCCGGTGCCGGCGATGATGATGCCGCGGTAGCCATTATCGATGAGCGAGTCGACGATGTCCGGCTTCATGTTGGGGTAGTAGTAGACGATGCTGACCCGCTCCTCGAACGAGGTGTTGATGGTGACGTTGCGGTCGCGGCGGCGGCGCTTGTAATCGGGGCGCAGCGGGGTGATCTTCTCGCGGCTGACCATGGCCAGCGGGATGTCGCCGATGGTGCGGAAAGTGGAGCGGTAGCTCGAGTGCATCTTGCGCACGCGCGTCCCGCGGTGCAGCAGGCCGTACTCGTCGGAGGTCGGCCCGAACATGCACACCATCACCTCGGCCAGGTCGCCCTCGGCGGCCGCCTTGACGCTGTGCATCAGGTTCAGCGCGGCATCCGACGACGGCCGGTCGCTGGAGCGCTGCGAGCCCACCATCACGATGGGGACGGGCGAGTTCTGGACCATGAACGACAGGATCGCCGCGGTGTGGTGCATGGTGTCGGTGCCGTGGCCGATGACGATCCCCTGGACGCCCCGCTCGATCTCGCGGCCGATGGCCTGGGCGGTGCCGATCCACTGCTCGGGGGCCATGTTCTCGCTGAACACGCCGTAGAGCTTCTCGGTCTCCAGGTTGCAGATGTCGGCCAGTTCCGGCACCGAACCGTAGAGTTCCCCCGGCGAGAAGGCCGGGATCACGGCGCCGGTGCGGTAGTCGAGCCGGCTGGCGATGGTGCCGCCCGTCCCCAGCAGCTTGACCAGCACTTTCTTCGGGTTGTAGGGGAACTCCTTCTCGGGGATCTTGTAGTGGGCCTCCTTCCGGCCGGCGATGCGGATGTCCTCGACGCTCGCGGCGGCGATGCCGATGTTGTAGCCCGAGCGGAGCTTCAGCACGATGTGGAGGGGATCGGCCGTCTCGGAGCGCGGCAGGATGATGCCGGTGTAGGTGCCGTGGTGGGTCCGGATCTCCACGTCGCTCCAGACCATGGCCGAGAAATTCTGCAGCGTGGCCAGGGCCTCGCCCCGGTAGCCCTTGTAGTCGGCGGTCGTGTTCATGCGCGCACCTCCTCCAGTCGGGCCCGGACCTTCTCGGCGACCTCCCGCCCGGGCGCCCGCCCGCGGAGGGACTCCATCACCAGGCGCATGGCGGCACGGAACTGCTTCTCGCCGGGCGGGATCTGCATCTCGCCCAGCCGCCGGAGCCCGGCGTCCACCCCCGCGGCGCACTCGGACGCGTCGCACGGCGGCGGCAGCGACTCCGCCTGGAAATAGCCGTGGCGGGCGGTCCCCTCCATGGCGAGCAGGATGCCTTCCCGGGAGATCCGACCTTCTCGGTAGGCGGCGAAGATTTCCTCCAGCACGGGTGGGACGAGAGGAAGCACCGATAATCGCTTCCGCTTGAGCCGCTTCGGGTACTGGACCAGGGCCACCGCCGCGAGCGTCGAATCGATGTTCCACTCCTTGACCAGCTTCTCGAAAAGGCCGGCCAGCGGGGAGATCGCCAGCGGCTGGACGGTGTCGGCGGGGATGCCGAGTTGCCGGTACCAGTTCTCGTGGTCCCAGAAGAAGGCAGGCAGACCGGCCCGGATCTTTTCCAAGCGCTCGGGCTGGATGCGCTTCGGCGGCAGGTCGGTGTCGGGGTACATCCGGTCGGGTCCCGGCAGGATGCGCTCGAAGCCGTTGGTGCCGTCGCGCAGAGCTTGGCGGGTTTCGGATGGGATGCCGACGGTGGCCTCGCGGGCGCGGATGACGATCTCGCCGGCGCCCGTCTCCACGTCGGCGGCGTGGCCCCAGACCACCGCCAGGGTGTCGTTGTCGCCGGCGCCAGCGGCCTTCCGCACCGACTGCCACTCGGCGGTGGACAGGGTCTCGCTGGGGCTGTCGGAGTGGAGGATGTTGGGCAGGGTGGTCAGGCAGGCCACCACCCGCACGCGGTCGGAGATCTCGCGCGAAAAGTAGGTGTCGGTCTGCGTCTGCCAGCGCAGCAGCCCGCGGTAGCCGGCCAGGGTGACGCAGAGGACGCTCTTGCCCTCGGCGATGGCGTTGCGGACCGGCTGGTAGCGCGTCTTGCGCAGCAGGCGGGTGACGTCGGTGGTGTGGGCGGCGAAGGTGTCCCGGGTGATCCCGCGGCCGTGCAGCTCGGCGCGCAGCCGCAGCAGGTTCCACTGGCGCATGGCCTCGTTGTAGGTCAACAGAGGGATGAGCGGGATCCGCGGCACGCCCTTGATTTCGATGCGGGTGCCGCCGGTGACGCTGACGTTGACGTCCTGGCGAGCCGCGCCGATGCCGGTGCGCACGCGGCCGGTGCTGCGCGCCAGGCGGCGGATGATCTCGGCCACGTCGGCGACCTCGTGCGGGGTGCGCATGTCGGCGCCGGTGACGGTCTCGATCAGCGGCATGCCCAGCCGGTCGGTGAGGTAGGTGCGGCGGTGGCCGACGTCGCTGACCTCGCGGCAGGCGTCCTCCTCCAGGCCCAGCTGGATGACCTGGATCCGCCGGTCCTTGTAAGGCAGGCTCCCGTTGACGCCGACGATGGTGGTGCGCTGGAAGCCGGTCGGGATGCTGCCGTCGAGGTACTGCTTCCGGGCGATGTGGATCTCGTCCACCATGTTGCACTGGCACATCAGGGCGATGCCGATGGCGATGTCGAGGGCCTCCTCGTTCAGCTCGAAGGGCGGCGTGTCGTCCATCTCGTAGGTGCAGACCGTCTCGCGGTTGATGTGGTAGATGATCTCCTTGCGGGTCTTGAACTCCATCAGGGCGGTGCCGTCGTACTCGCCCAGCTCGGACAGGGTGGGGCGCATGTGGCGCAGGATCTCGGCGTGGTAGTGCTCGCTGTAGCGGCCGGCGGGGCAGCGACAGAAGAGCTTCTTGGCGGTCAGGAGCTGCTGGTGGATCTCCAGCCCCGACTTGAAGCCGACCCGCCGGTAGTCGTCGGGGGTCATCTCCGGGAAGGGCTTGAATTGGAAGGAAAGGTCGAGGGGATGGGCGGGGTCCGTCACGGTGTCTCCTGTCGCCGAAAATTCGCCGGCGTCGTGCCGCCGCCGGCGTTTCAGTTAAAGTGTGATTGTACAGTTTAAATCGAAGAAGAGACAAGGAATATTTCGGATTGCGAATTGCGGATTGCGGATTGAAATCGGAGAAGTCGAGTAGCGTGAAGGAGTGCAAAAAGTCCACCATGGTCCATGGTCCATCGTCCATGGTCAGATGGATATCGTCCAGCACGAGCATGATTGGCGGGACGAGTTGCGCGAGAGCAAGCAGTGCAGTACAATCAGCGCTATCATTGAGAAATGCCTGCGAGGAGGAAGGACATGGCGGCCTACGCTCTGACTGTCAACGGGAAGGCCCACACCGTGGACGTCCCGGCCGGCACCCCGCTGCTGTGGGTGCTGCGGGACTCGCTGGGTCTGACTGGGACCAAGTTCGGCTGCGGCCTCGGCCAGTGCGGCTGCTGCACGGTGCTGGCCGATGGCGAGCCGATCCGCTCGTGCGTCACCACCGTGGCGGAGGCGGCGGGCAAAAAGATCGTCACCATCGAGGGGCTGCCGGCGGACCATCCTGTTCCGCGGGCCTGGATCGCCGAGGAAGTGCCCCAGTGCGGCTACTGCCAGCCGGCCCAGATCCTGGCTGCCGCGGCCCTGCTCGAAAAGAAACCGCACCCCACCGACGCCGACATCAACGAGGCCATGGGCGACCTGCTGTGCCGCTGCGGGACCTATCCGCGGATCCGCCGCGCCATCCACCGCGCGGCCAAGGAGGCGGGCCATGGAAAATAACCGCATCAACCGGCGCGAGTTCATCCAGATCGGCGTCGTGGCCGGGACCGGCCTGGCCCTGGGCGTCCAGGTCGTGCCGGCGTGGCTGGCGGCCGAGGACAAGGCCGCCGTCTTCTGCCCGAGCCAGTGGCTGTGCATCGACCGGCAGGGACTGGTCACCGTCACGGTGCACCGGACCGAACTGGGGCAGGGGCCCCGCACGGCGCTGCCCCAGATCGTGGCCGAGGAGCTGGATGCCGACTGGCAGATGATCCGGATCGTCCAGGCCGACGCCGACAACAAGTACGGCAGCATGACCACCGGCGGCAGCACCAGCATCCGGCAGAACTGGATGCCCCTGCGCAAAGCCGGCGCAGCGGCGCGGGAGATGCTGATCTCCGCCGCGGCCCAGGTCTGGGGTGTGGACCGCGCCGCCTGCAAGGCGGAGAAGGGCGCCGTCGTCCACGTGCCGACCGGCCGGCGGCTCCCGTACGGCGAGCTGGTGGAGGCCGCGGCCAAGGTGCCCGTGCCCGAGAATCCGCCGCTGAAAGACCCCAAGGACTTCCACCTCGTCGGAACCGCCCCGCCGCGGATCGACCTGCCGGAGAAGGTCAACGGGCGGGCGGTGTTCGGCTTCGACACCCGCATCCCCGGGATGCTGGTGGCCGCCGTCGCCCGTTGCCCGGTCTTCGGCGGGAAGGTGAGGAGTTTCGACGCCGCCAGGGCGACGGCCGTGCCGGGAGTGAAGCAGGTGGCGCAGGTCTCCACCGGCGTGGCCGTGCTGGCGGACTCCGCGTGGGCCGCCTTCCAGGGCCGGGACGCCCTGGCCGTGACCTGGGACGAGGGGCCCAATGCCACCCTCGATTCGGCGGGCATCCGGGCGATGTTCGTCGAGAAATCCAGGGGCGAGGCGGAGTCGTTCCGCCGCGACGGCGACGCGGCCAAGGCCCTGGCGGAAGCCGCGAAAAAGCTGGAGGCGGTGTACGAGGTGCCCTTCGTGGCCCACGCCCCCATGGAGCCCCAGAACTGCGTCGCCCACGTGCGCCCCGACGGTTGCGAGATCTGGGCGCCGAGCCAGACGCCGCAGTGGGCCCGGCGAAGCGCCGCCCAGATCTTGGGCATCCCGGAAGAAAAGGTGACCGTGCATGTCACCCTGGTGGGCGGCGGCTTCGGGCGGCGGTTGATGGACGACTACGTGCGCGAAGCGGTGGAGGTCTCGAAGGCGATCGGGAAGCCCGTGCAGGTGATCTGGTCGCGCGAGGACGACATGCAGCACGATTTCTACCGCCCGGCCAGCTACCATCGCGTCCAGGCCGGCCTGGACGCCGGCGGAAAGGTGGTGGCCTGGTCCCACCGCGTGGTGGCGCCCTCCATCACCATCCAGATCTTCGGCCCGGAGGCCCGGGGCGACGAGCCCATCGACGCCGTCGACGGCGCGGCCGACCTGGCCTACCAGGTGCCCAACATCCTGGTGGACTACGCCATGGCCAACACGGCGGTCCCGATCGGCTGGTGGCGGTCGGTGTACAACTCCCAGAACCCGTTCGTGAACGAATCGTTCCTGGATGAAATCGCGCACGCGGCGGGGAAGGATCCCCTCGAGTTCCGGCGGCAGCTGCTGCCGGAAAACTCCCGCCTGCGCGTCGTCCTGGAGCTGGCCGCGGCCAAGGCCGGCTGGGGCTCCCCGCTGCCGAAGGGAAAGGGGCGCGGCATCGCCGCCCACTCCTGCTTCGGCTCGTGGGTGGCCGACGTGGCCGAGGTGGCCGTGGACGCCCAGGGTCGGGTGCGGGTGGAGCGGGTGGTCTGTGCCATCGACTGCGGCCAGGCGGTGAACCCCTCCATCATCGCGTCGCAGCTGGAGGGGGCCGTCGCATTTGCCCTGACGGCCGCCCTCAAGTCGGAGATCACCATCGAGAAGGGCCGGACGAAGCAGACCGACTTCGTCGGCTTCCCGCTGCTGCGCCTCGACGAGATGCCGGCAGTGGAGGTGCACATCGTGCCCAGCCGCGAGGCGCCGGGCGGCGTCGGCGAACCGGGCGTCCCGCCGGTGGCGCCGGCGGTGGCCAACGCCGTCTTTGCCGCCACGGGCAGGCGGGTGCGGCGGATGCCGATCCGTCCGTCCGACCTGGTGGGATAGACACGGAACCGCAAAGGCGCAAAGGACGCAAAGAAGAATTCAACGCAGATTAACGCAGATCTCTTATGATTGATTATGATCCACACCTGTTTATGGATCATATTAAATGATATTTCATCAGCGTTAATCTGCGTTGAATTGATTGCTTGGAGTCTCTGCGGAGAATGCCCCCGGGGCGATCTGGAGGGGATCTAGGAAAACCGACGGTGAGAGGGAGAGCTATGCGGATTCGCAGCGTGATGGGGATGGTTCTTTGTTTCGTGGTCGCGGTGGTCGGTTTCGGGCAGGGGCGGAACGAGCAGTGCACCTCCGCGGTGATCAGCCCCGGCGGTTCCGTCACCGGCGGTGCGGTGCTCTGGAAGAACCGGGACACCGACGTCCTGTCCAACAAGATGGTCTTCGTCCGCGAGACGCCCCATAGCTACCTGGCGCTGGTCAACTTCGACGCCGCGTCGGGACGGCAGGCCTGGGCCGGCCTCAACTCCGCCGGCTTCGCCATCATGAACACCGTGGCCTACAACCTGCCCGAGAAGTCCGGCGAGCTGATGGACCTCGAGGGCATCATCATGGCCGATGCCCTGCGCACATGCGCCACGGTGGAGGACTTCGAGAAATACCTGCAGGCCAACCTCGGCCCGGATCTGGGCGCCCGGACCAACTTCGGCGTCATCGACGCCGCCGGCAAGGCGTTCCTCTATGAAGTGCATAACCATGGATTCCAGAAATATGATGCCGCGGCGCCGCCGGAGAAGTACCTCGTCAACACCAATTTCTCCCGCAGCGGCGAGACCGCCCAGGGAGCCGGATACCTGCGGTTCGACCGGGCCGCGCAGCTCTTCGCCGCGCTGCCGCCCGGCCCGGTAGACTACCGCACCATCCTGACCCGCTTCAGCCGGGACTGCGGCCACGCGCTGCTGCGGCATCCCGCCCCCGAGGAGTGGAAGAAATATCCCGCCACGCCGGAACTCTGGATCCATAGCAACCACACCATCGACCGGTCGAGCACCTCCACGTGCGTGGTGATCGTGGGGAAGAATCCGAGGGATCCGGAGTCGGTGGCCACGATGTGGGTCATCCCCGGCGAACCGCTCACCGCCGTGGCCGTGCCGCTCTGGGTCGAGGCCGGCCGGAGCCCGGAACCGCTCTGGAAAGGCGAGAAGTCGCCGCTGTGGGAGGAGTCCTTGCGGATCAAGAAACTGATCCGGCCATTCCCGGAGAGCGACAAGGAGGAGTACCTGCTGGTTTCGAAGCTCGACAACGCCGACGGCACCGGCTACCTGCCAAAGTTGCTGGAAGCGGAGGCGGGCATCCTCTCGGAGACCGAAACCTTCCTGAAGTCCCGCCACACGCCAGCCGACCTGGCCGGGTTCCAGGAACGGATGGCCGCCCGCGCCCTGGCGGCGATGCAGGCAGTGAAGTAATTGCGGATTGCGGATTGCGAATTGCGGATTGGGGCGGGGATTGAACCGCAAAGGCGCAAAGGGCGCGAAGCAGAATTCAACACGGATGAACACGGATTCTCAACCCGATGAACACGGATTGAGTCTGGGTAGATCTGAAATGAGGCCATTCCCCATCGATATCAAGGCAAATGATGGATTCAATCCTACTGGATTGATCCGTGTGAATCTGTTCGGATATCCGTGTTCATCCGTGTTGAATTGACTTCTTCACACCTCCGCATCCCTGCGGTGAATGACTCCATGGTCCTCTTGGTTGAAGCGGCGGGAAGTGGGTTCGTCAGTCGCCGCCGCGGCAGCGAGGTCCGGTGGCGGCCGGTAGAAATTTTCAAAATGCTATAATGCGATCAATGGAAAAGAATCAACCTTCCGCCCAGGGGGTGCTGTCCGTCGCCGTGTTCGACATGGTGCTGGGGCTGTCGCAGGCCATGGACCTGATCAGCCCGGCGGTGGTGGACCACCACAAGCGCGCGGCCTACATCGCCGACGCCATCGCCGGCACCTGCGGCCTGCCGGACGTGGAGCGCGCCAACATCCTGCTGGCCGGCCTGCTGCACGATTGCGGGGCGCTCTCGCTGCGCGACCGCCTCGACGCGCTGGAGTTCGAGGCCATCAACCCACACTTGCACGCCGAGACCGGCTGGCTGCTGCTGCACGGCTTCCCACCGTTCGCCGCCGCGGCGGAGCTGGTCCGCCACCACCACGCCGTCTGGAGCCGGACGCGGAATGCAGTCCCGCTGGGCTGCCACATCCTGCACCTGGCCGACCGCGTGGACGTGCTCACCGACCGGCGCAGGGACCCACTCAACCAGGTAGCCGCCATCCGCCGCCGGATCAAGCAGGAGTCCGGCGGCATGTTCATGCCGGAACTGGTCGAAGCCTTCCTGAAAGTCTCTCACAACGAGTACTTCTGGCTGGACGCCTCCTCCCGGGCCGTAGACGCGGTGCTCGCCCGCAAGGCCGACCTGGGGCGGGTGGCGCTCGACGCCGACGGGCTGGGCGCCCTCGGCCAGCTGTTCAGCCGCCTGATCGACTTCCGCAGCCGGTTCACCGCCACCCACACCGCGGGGGTGGCCGCCACCGCGGAGGCGCTAGCCCTGGCGGCGGGGCTGGATCCCGACACCGCCCAGCGGCTGCTGGTAGCCGGTTACCTGCACGACCTCGGCAAGCTGGCGGTCCCCGCCGAAATCCTGGAAAAGCCCGCGCGGCTGACCTCGGCCGAGTTCAACGTCGTCAAGAAGCACACCTTCTGGAGCTACCGGATCCTGGAGAACATCGCCGGCCTGGGTGAGCTGGCCGGCTGGGCGGCCTACCACCACGAGAAGCTGGACGGCCGGGGGTACCCCTTCCACCGCCGGGCGGACGAGTTGCTGCTGCCCGCCCGCATCATGGCGGTGGCCGACGTCTTCACCGCCCTGACCGAGGACCGGCCCTACCGGCAGGGCACCGGGACGGGGCCGACCCTGGACATCATGCGGTTCATGGTCCGGCGCAAAGCCCTCGACGGGGAATTGGTGGACCTGCTCACCGAGAAGTACAGCCGGATGTGGGAGATCCGGCGCGAGGCGCAAGCCCAAGCCGCAGGCGATTACAAGCGGATGGTGAAAGCCTGACCCGGTCAGGAGGTCCCCATCCATCGTCCAATCTGAACATCGAACATCGAACTTCGAACATTGAAGTCAATCCGCGATCCAAATCAAACCACGAACCACACAAACCACACGAAAGGCAGCAAACCGCAATCCGCAATCTGAATATGGAACTCAGGAACTCAGGAAAAGCGGATCGATCCGAAATCTGTAATCTTCAATCTGCAATCTTCAATCCGCAATCCGCAATCGGAACAATGAATTCTTTGCATCAGAGGCGCCGTTGGGGTTAAATAGGCGCTCGGCCCGGCCGAGATCCCGATGGAGGTCCCCGGCATGGAATTCGTCAACCGGATGCTGTTTGCCTTCCTGGCGCTGTTCCCGATCCTCAACCCGCCGGCCATGTCGCCGGTTTTCCGGATGCTCACGGCCCGGGTGAGCGACGAGGAGCGGAACAAGCTGGCCCTGCTCATCGGGCTCTACTCCTTCATCCTGCTGGCCAGCCTGCTCTTTGTCGGCGGCTGGCTGCTGAAGCTGTTGGGGATCTCCATCCCGGTGATCGGCGTCGCCGGCGGGCTGCTGCTGTTCCACACCGCCTGGCGGATGCTGAACCGGGAGCCCAAGATCAGCGCTTCCGAGCAGGAGGAGATGCAGACGCGGATGCTGGACCAGGCCTTCTTCCCGCTGACCATGCCGGTCACGGCGGGGCCGGGCTCCATGGCCATCACTCTCACGCTGGTGCCCGACGGGAGCATCCTCGAGGTGGCCACCCTGGTCCGGTTCCTGGCGGTGGCCTGCGGCATCGCCCTGGCGGCGCTGACGGTGTTCGTGTTCTACCGATACTCCGGAGTGTTCCTGCGGCGGCTCGGCAAGACGGGGGAGGCGACCATCAACCAGGTCTCGGCCTTTGTGCTGCTGGCCATCGGCGTGCAGATCATCTGGGAAGGTCTCCGCTCCCTCCTTCATACGCTGTAACTCACCACAGCGAGCCCACGCAAACCATTTGCCATTGGTCATTGGCCATTTGCCATTTCGCATTTAAGGCAGACTGCCGTCACTTCCGGGTGCCGGACAGGAAAATGACAAATGGCAAATGGTCAGTGGCAAATGATAAATGGTTTGCCTTGTGCCTTCAGTAGTGAGCGCTTACTTGACCAGGCGGGAGGCGACCAGCTCGGCCAGGCGGGCGGCGATCTCCTGGACGACCGGATCCGGCACGCCGTCTTCGGCCTTGGACTGGAGTCGCAGGTCGACCGGGTCGTTGACGTAGTCGACCGCGACGAACCGACCCTCCGGCGTCAGGGCGATCTCGGTGGAGAAGAGGTTCAGCCCGCAGCAATGCGCCGTGGCGTCCGCGATGTTGCGCAGGGCGCGCAGCCCGTGGCGCGCCTCCTCCTCGGGGGTGACGGGCACATAGATGTGGGTACTGGTGTCCCACCAGAACGGATAGACCTTGCCGGTGCAGTACAGCACGCGGAACCAGGCCAGGCGACCGTCGACGTGGACCGGGGCCACGTGGGCCTGCAGCAGGTACTTGTCGGAGGGGAACTGCCGCCGGGCCTCCAGGACGTTCTGCATGCAGGTGGCGGCGGTCACGACGCCGTCCCCCCCGCCGCCGTGGGCCGGCTTGATGATGAAGTGGTTGCCCAGGGGGCTGAGGTCGATGGGTTCGAGTTCGGGCTCCGCGTCGTGCGGCGGCAGGACGATGGTGGTGGGGGTGTGCCGCCCGGCCTCCGTGATCGCCTCGTGCATCACGGATTTGTCCCAGCACTTCTGGGCCAGCTCGTGGGGGTTGATGACGAAGGCGCCCTGGCGGCGGGCCCAGTCGCCCAACGGGAGGAAGGCGGGGTCCGTGTCGGACGCGCGGTCGTAGAAGGCCGAGAAGCGTACACGGTTCCCGGCCAGATCCTGCAGGCGGGGCTCCAGATCAGACGGAGTCACTTGGAGCAGCGGCAGGCCCAGACTCCTGCACGAGCGGTCCAGGACCTCGACGAAGTCCGCGTCATACTCCCAGTTCCACGCTACGCACAAGCTGAACGAATCCATCAAGCCTCCGGAACGGCGACCGGCCACCCGCACCCAATCCTGTGATGACATCCTATGGATGCGGCCGGGCGGAGAAAGGTTCCCTGCCGCCGGCGAGGGGCGATTATACCGGACGGGACCCCAAGTGCAAGCGGTTTTTCGAGAGGGCGCATCCGGCGGCACTTGATCTCGCGGGGCGGAGCCGGTACAGTATCCCCATGTTTCCCTCCTGACGGAGCGGACCTGGAGGCCGGCGATGAGAATCATGGCTCTGCTGGGATTGGGAGCGGCGCTGTTCGCCGTTGCGGCGGGCGCTCCGGAAGGGAAGGTCCCCCCTCCCGTTCTGGTGCTGGAGTATGCCGATTTCGGGCCGCCGTCCCTCGCCGGCGGGCTGCTGGGCCCGGAGTGGTACCAGTGGGAAAGCGAGGGCGGTCCGGACCCCGCCGCCCGCTTCAATGTCCGGGTGGTCATCTACAGGGGCATTTCTTTGAAGGAGGTCCGTCGACTCCACCCGGTGGACCGGGAGCATTCCATCGACTTCCGCTACGTCGGGTACGACAGGGCCGTCGCCTGGCTGGACGGCCGCCTGGCGGAGCTGCGGCAGGACCGCGCGGACGATCCGGCGGTGTTCGACCCGCTGATCCGGCTCCTGGAGGCGACCCGGCTCCGAATCGTGGAAACCCTCTCCGCAGCGGCTCCGCGGAAAAACGGGTCCGCCGGCAAGGAGTGACCGCCGCCGCTCCATCCCGGGACGCCCGGGGGACGCAGCCGGAAGGCAAGAGGGGATCGGGAAGGGAATTTACTGCCGGGGCTTGAGATCGGACGCCAGCACGTACCGGTCGACGCGGGGGCGGAACTCCAGGTCGCTCCGGTAGGCGTAGCTGTCCTTCAGGAAATAGAGCGGAATCCAGATCTGCTCCTTCATGCACTCGTCCATGATCTTCTGCAGCATGGCCAGCCTGGTTTCCCGGCGGGTCAGGCGGGCGCTCGCTTCGATCATATCGTCCATGTCGGCCTCGGCGTAGTCGACCGGGTTGAAGAATCCGTAGCTGGACCCTTCGACGCGGCTGTGGAAGCAGTTCTCGAAAAAGTCCGACGTGTCGCCGGTGATGGCGCTCCAGCCGGTGATGAACAGGTCATACGTCCCATAACCCGCGGTCGGAATGAACTCCCGGGGCGGCACCGGGAGGGGTCGGACCCGGATTCCCACGGCCTCCAGCCGACGGCAGCAGGCTTCGGCGGTCTCGCGGATCCGGAAGAACTTGTCGGCGGGATAATGGAGGTTGAAGGTATTCCCGAGGGGGAACTTCATCGCCGCCAGAATCCGCCGGGCCTCGTCGGGCTCGCTCCGCGGCACGGGGATCCCGGGAGTGTATCCGAAAATCAGCGGCGGGACCAGTTGGCCGGCCGGGGTCGCCATGCCGGAAAGGGTAGCATGGCAGAGTTCTTCCCGGTCCAGCGCCAGGGAGGCCGCCCGGCGGACCTCCGTGTCCCGAAAGGGATTGGGGGAGCCATCGGAGAGCTTCTCCCGGAACGTCAGTCCCAGGAAGA
The DNA here is from genome assembly GCA_964412195.1 of uncultured Acidobacteriota bacterium. Classification (GTDB taxonomy): domain Bacteria; phylum Acidobacteriota; class JAAYUB01; order JAAYUB01; family JAAYUB01; genus CAYPNP01. The sequence continues at coordinate 29,708 of CAYPNP010000038.1, forward strand.
CCAGGCGGATGCCGTCCATGTGCACGACCCGGAACCGGCCGGCCTTTTCCAATGCCGCAGTGCGGGACGAGGCCGGTTCCTTGATGAAATCCAGTTCGCCCGACGTCAGCAGGTCGGTGCGCCGCTGCTCGTCCCCCACGAAGTCGAACCGCAGGCGCGGGAACACTTTGTCGCCGCGCCAGTGGTCCGGGACGGCCTCGAGAACGATCCGACGGTCGCAATCGATGCTCACCGGCCGGTACGGGCCCGATCCCAAGGGATGGTACTTGATGTATTCCAGGGGGTGCTTCGCGTAATAATGGGAGGGGAGGATCATGATCTGGGACAGCTTGATGAGCAGGGGCATGTAAGGTTCCCGGGTGATGATCTCCACCCGCTCGGCATCCAGCGCGCGGACAGACTCGACCGCCAGGATGAAGGGCTTCTTCGGCGAGTGCTTGAGATCGCGGATGCGCTCGATGCTGTACACCACGTCTTCGGCGGTCAGGGGTGTGCCGTCGTGGAAGCGGATGCCCGGGCGGATGGTGAAGATCCAGGTGGTGGCGTCGGGATTCTGCCACGAGCTGGCCACCCAGGGAATCACTTTCAGGTTGCGGTCCAGGAACACCAGCGGGTCGAAGATGTGGAAGCAGAGATTGTTGGAAACCTCTTCCGAGTTGGCGTGGGGGTCGAGGTCCAGCGGGCCCGAGGAAAAGCCGATCCGGACCTCGGCGCGCCCGTCGAGCTCCCACTTCGGGCCTCCCCCGTTGCAGGAGGGAAGCAGCAGGGAGGCAGCCGCCATCGCCAGGAAAAGGCAGAAGTCCGCGCCGCGGGAGAACCGGGAATCTTGGCGGCGGGCCCATCGTCTCACCGGCATGTTGAAGGTGCACCTCTTGGCGGTCGGACGTTCGATGCGTTGATTCTCGGGCGAGGCAGCGTTCCACAGGAAAGACGCTCAACGGCTGCCGGAAGATTCGACAATGGTCGGCGAGACCCGGGAGCTTTAGTGCTGCGGCTTGGTGTCCTGGTCCTTGGGCCCCGGGGAATCCATCTCGACGATCTCGGAGATGAATTTCTCGAGGGCTTCACGGCCGTCCGGGCCCAGCTCCATGAATTCAACACCCAGGTGGACCGAGGACAAGTCCTCCTTCGCGGGGCGTCCCGGAGGACCAACGTAAGCGATGCGGCCATGGACGTTGACCCGGCCGTCCTTGAGCGAGACCTCCATCGGGTAGACGTCGTTCACCTCCGGCCGGAGAGAGGTCTCGATGAGCATGCCGCCCAGGCTGAGTTTCTGGACGGCGAACTCCACTTCGCTGTCGATGGTCACGGAAGTGCCCGAACCCGGCTTGAAGCGGCCGAACACCCGCCGCTTCACGTCCAGCAGCGCGCTCTCCTCGATGAGGCGCACGAGCTGGCCGGCCCGGTCGGTCAGGACTTCCTCGAAGTGAATCCCGGCGTGGTAGATGGGTACGACCTCGATATCGGAGACGCGCTCGGTCCGGCAAAGGACGCACCAGGCCACGCGGCCCGGCAGCCGGATCGTGTCGTTCTGTTTCCGGATGGTGAAGATGTAGGGGCGCCCGACTTCCAGCCGCTTGCGGGCCTCCACGGCCATGCCGCCGACGCTGAGGTTCAACACGTCGGCCTGGAGGTTGTACAGGAACGTGCCTTCGACGTTCTGCACCTCGTAGCGGGGAAACTTGCGCGTGTTTGGTCGGCTCATGTTGCGCTCCAAACAGCCTGGATTGGGTTACTTCATATGGCTCAATGATAACCCAAGCCGCCGGGCATTGCAATTGAGGATTGCAGAACGCGGTGTTCGCATTTTCCGGTGCGTTGCACGTATAATGGCGGCAACACGCGTTCCCGGAGGCCGCATGAAGAAAGGAACCCGCCTGGCCCTGCTGCCAGGATCGGTGCCGTTCCTGGCGCTGGTGGGCGCCCTGCCGTTCGTGAACCGCCTCGAGCCGGTCGTCCTGGGCCTGCCGTTCCTGCTGTTCTGGATCCTGGCCTGGGTGGCCGCCACGCCGCTCCTGCTCTGGGCGGCCTTCCGCCTGGAGCGCCGGTACAATCCCCCCGGCGAGGACGACGCCCCATGACCCTGGCACTGGCGATCATCCTCGGGACCATCGCGGCGGCGACCCTGCTGGGGGTCCTCGCCGGCCGGCGCGTCCGGATGAACCTCGAGGAGTGGACGGTCGGCGGCCGCCGCTTCGGCGTGGTCCTGATCTGGCTGCTGATGGCGGGGGAGATCTACACCACGTTCACCTTCCTCGGCGCCAGCGGGTGGGCCTACAGCCGTGGCGCCCCGGCGTTCTACATCCTGATCTACGGCACGCTGGCCTACACCGTCTCGTTCTTCGTCCTGCCGCCCGTGTGGCGGCTGGGCAAGCGCCACGGTTTCCAGACCCAGCCCGACTTTTTCGCCTGGCGGTACGACAGCCGCGCGCTGGGCGTGGCGACGGCGTTGATCGGAGTGTTCTCCATCCTGCCGTACCTCCAGCTCCAGCTGCGCGGCCTGGGCCTGATCGTCACCGTGGCCAGCGGCGGCGCCCTCGGCCCGGGGACGGCCATCGGCCTGGCGTTCGTCCTGAGCTGCGCGTTCGTCTACACCAGCGGGCTACGCGGGGCGGCCTGGGTGTCGATCCTCAAGGACGTGCTGATGCTGGCGGCGGTGGGGATCGTCGGGTTCGGCGTACCGGCGATCCACTGCGGCGGCGTGGGGGAGATGTTCCGGCAGGTCATGGAGAAGTTCCCCCAGCACCTGGTGCTGCCGGGATCGACGCCGGCCCTGGGCGTCCCCTGGGTGATGAGCACCTGCCTGCTCACGGGGCTGGGATTCTACATGTGGCCCCACGTCTTCAGCACGGCCTACTCCGCCAAGAGCGGCGAGACCATCCAGCGCAACGCCATCATCATGCCCCTGTACCAGCTGCCGATCCTGCTGGCCCTGGGTGTGGGCTTCACGGCGATGCTGTCGGTGCCGGGGCTGAAGGACGGCGACCTGGCCTTCCTCGAGCTGGTCCGGCGGACATACCCGCCGTGGTTCCTGGGATTCGTGGGCGCGGCCGGGGCGGTGACGGCCATGGTGCCCGCGTCCATCCTGGTGCTGTATGCGGCGACGCTGCTGTCCAAGAACGTGTACCGTGCCGCGATCCGTCCCGACGCGAGCGACGCGGCGGTGTTCCGGCTGTCGCGCGCGCTGGTCCTGGTGATCATGGCCGGTGCGCTGGTGCTGTGCGTGCTGCTGCCGCTGGACCTGGTCAGCCTGCTGATCCTGGGGTACGACGGGGTCTGCCAGTTCTTCCCCGGCGTGGCGATGGGCCTGTTCTGGAAGCGCGTGACGAAACAGGGCGTCATGGCGGGGCTGGCGGCGGGGCTGGCCGTGACGTCCGGCCTGATCCTGGGCGGCCGCGACCCGCTGGGAGGGCTGAACGCCGGATTCGTCGGCCTGATGGTCAACGCCCTGGTTGCCTGGGCCGTCAGCCGGTTCGGACCGAAAGTTGTGACGGAATCTTGAAAGGAGGCGGCGATGGAGGATCTGCGTCGGGAAATCGAGGGATTGCGGGAGCAACTGGTGGCCTGGCGGCGGGATTTCCACCGCCACCCTGAAATCGCCTTTCAGGAGAAACGGACGTCGGAGACGATCCGCCAATTCCTGGAGGGCCTCGGCCTTCCGGTCGCCGCGTGCGCGGGGCACGGCCTGAAGGCGGTGGTGGAAGGCCTGCCCGGCGGTCCCGCGGTGGCGCTCCGGGCGGACATGGACGCGCTGCCCGTCACCGAGGAGGGGGACGCGGAGTACAAGTCGCAGCATCCCGGCGCGGCCCACGCCTGCGGCCACGACGGCCACATGGCCATCCTCATGGGCGCGGCGCGGGTGCTGGCGGCGCGGCGCGACCGGTTCCGCGGCCGCGTGGTGCTGCTTTTCCAGCCGGCCGAGGAGAAGTTCCCCGGCGGGGCGCAGCAGATGGTGGCCGAAGGCGCCCTGGAGGGCGTGCAGGCGGTCTTCGGCCTGCACCTCTGGCAAGGCCTGCCCACCGGCACCGTCGGCACGACCCGGGGAGCGATGATGGCCCAGCCGGATGTCTTTTCCATCGAGGTGACCGGCCGGGGCGGGCACGGCTCCATGCCCCACCAGACCGTGGACCCGATCCTCACGGCCGCCCACATCGTCACCGCCGTCCAGAGCATCGTCAGCCGGAGCTGCGACCCGCTCAAGCCGCTGGTGGTTTCCTTCGGCAGCATCCACGGCGGCACCGTGGACAACGTGATCCCCAGCGAGGTGAAGCTGGTCGGGACCGTCCGCACCTTCGATGACGCCGTGCAGGCGCTGGCGGAGCGGCGGCTCATGGAGATCGTCCTGGAGGTGAGTTCGGCGTTCGGGGCCACCGCGGAGGTGGAGTACCGCCGGGGCTATCCGCCGCTGGTCAACGACCCGGCCATGGCGGACTTCGCCATGGGGGTGGCCGCGAAGCTCTTCGGCTCCCCGGCCGTGCGGACCATCGAGCCGGTCATGGGCGGGGAGGACTTCGCCTACTTCACCCGGGCCGTGCCGGGGGCCTTCGTCTTCTTCGGAATCGGGGACAAGACCCGGCACCCCCACCACCACGCCGCGTTCGACCTGGACGAGGACGCCCTCGCGCCGGCGACGGAGCTGCTGGCCTCCCTGGCGCTGGAGTTCCTGGCCAAATCTGGGTAGTCGGCAATCGGTCAGTACCGGTAAGCGTCAGAGGCGGTGTCGCAACCGTCCACGATTCTTATAACCCCTATTCGCAGCCCGGAGGGCGCCTTAAAATAACTCCATGCGTGAGCATGGGGAGAGACGCGCGAAACCTATGTGTTCTGGATCTCCTCCCCGAGCCCGCTCTGGGGCGGCATACCACCCGCTTCGATCCCAACATCCTTAGCTGGAAGGATCTCTCCTCCTCCAGCTCAAACGGAGTTTCGATTTGTATTATGCCGCCCCGGGACGGGGCGCGGGGAGGGAAACCCAGCAAATCCTTATGAAAGCGGTCGCACCCCATGCTCACGCATGGGGTTATTTTAAGGCGCCCTCCGGGCTGCGAATCGGGTCATCAGATTGGTGGCCGGTTGCGACACGGCCTCTCACGCCTGGGGCTATTTTAGGCCGCCCTTCAGGCTGAAAAAAAGCCCCGCCGGGGGACGGGGCTTCGATCGATCGCTGAATTGGCTCGTGGGACATCCGGATTACTTGTGGGACGTCCGGATTATTGTCCCTCACATTTGTTGTTCCCCACGATCGGTTCATCGGCGGGGATCTCCGGGATCTTCCGGATCCCGGAGGTTGATCCGACTCTGCGGCTACTTCGCCTCGTCCAGCTGGATCACGTTGACCTTGCCGAAGTCACTCAGCGGGCGGTCGAACAGCTTCTCGTTGCCCACCACCATCACCGTGAGCATGTCCG
>CAYPNP010000039.1:0-20412 GCA_964412195.1 uncultured Acidobacteriota bacterium
GGCCCGAGCTCATGACCGAGGTCCGCCCGGAAATCCGCCCCGAGATCCGGCCGGAGGTCCTGACGGAAATCCGTCCGGAGGTTGACTCCGAGGCTAAGCCGGAGATCCAGCCGGAGGGCAAACGCGCCGACGTGGCGGCGCTGGAGCAGCAGCTGCGGGAAGCCCGGCGGAAAGCCAAGTCCTGATCTGTCGATGAAACGCTCCGCCGCGCCCAGATCCGACCGGGACGTGCTGCTGGAGCAGCTTCGCCGGGAGGCCATTCTGCGCGCCTCCGAGCACCAGCCCGTCCTGAGCCGCGACGGCCGGGCCTTCGCCTGGATGCTGGACTCCCTGGCGGTGACCCTCACTCCCCGCGGCGCCCGGCTGGCCGGCCGCTGCCTGCTGGAGCTGCTGCGGCGCTTCGAGGGCCGCCAGCTCGCCACCTACGGCACCATCGGCATCCCCATCCTGCAGTCGGTCCTGGCTTTGTCTCGCGGCCGCTATCACGGCCTGCTGGTGCGGAAGGAGCGCAAACCCTACGGCTCGCTGAAGCTCATCGAGGGACCGATCGATCCCGACGAGCCGGTGGTGATGGTGGATGACTCGATCAGCTCCGGCACGGCCATGGCGGAGGGCTGCGCCCGCCTGGAGGAGGCCGGCCTGCGGGTGGAGGGCGGGGTGTGCCTGGTCCGCTTCGGCTGGTACGGCGGCTTCGCCCGGATGCAGGAGCGTGGCTACCACATGGAAGCCGTCTACGACATCTGGGACGACTTCATGCGCTACCTGCCCGGCGAGACGTGCCCCCCCGCCAACCCCACGAAGGCCCCGCTGGAGATCCCCTGGGCCGGCGAGGTGGCGGCGGAAGGGCTGGCGCCGCCGGAACTGGCCCGGCGGGTCATGGAATCGCTCCTGGCGGGCGGAGGGTGCCCCCGGCCGCCGGCTTCGCTGGACCGGCCCTACGATGCAGCCGGAGGGGCCTGGGTCAGCGTCCGATCCCGCGCCGACATCTACCTCCGCCATGCGCGGGAGGGATTCTGGAATTTCCCCGGCGAGCCTGCCCCGCCGGCCCCCGCGGCCGTGGTGGAGGCGGCCGCCCGGACCGCCGCCCGCCTGCCCGAGGGCGAAACAGGGCTGCAGCTCCTCCGCGGCAGCGCCGTCGCGGTGACCTTCTTCCCGGCGCTGGAGGACTGCGCCGTCGGCGGGCTCGACAACGAGCGATACGGCATCGTGGTGCGGAGCCGCGAGCGCCCCGGCTGGATGGGCGGCGCCCTGCCCAACATGCCCGGCATCGCCGGCGAATGGGAGCAGTTCCAGCACGCCCGCCGCCGCAACGCCCGGCTGGTCTCTTTCGAACCCTTCCATCTCTACCGCCACGGCGTGGAGAAAATCGTCGAGCCCGGCGTGGCCTGGCAGCCGACGGGCGTCCCTTCCGCCGTCGACGCCGCCTGGGTCGATGATCCGAACGGCGCGGGCGCGGCCGCCCGCCGCATCCGCGAGCGCGCCTGCGCCCGCCTGGCCGGACGGGAGGACGGCCTTGCCCCGGAGGTGAACGCCGGCGGCTGGCCCGCGGAAGTGGACACCGTGTTCGTCTCCGTCCACCTCCATGGGCGCGTCCGGGGCTGCATGGGGGCCGCGGTCCGGCGGCCGGATTTCGACCTGGACCCGGTGATCGACGCCGCGCTGAGGGATGCGCGGTTCGATCCGCCCCTGCGGCCGCAGGACGCACCGAACCTGGCGGTGACCGCCGCCTTCCTGCACCGCCCGCTGGACCTGGGCCGGATGACATCCGAAGAGGCCGCCGAACGCGTCATCCCCGGCCGGCACGCCCTTCAGGCCTGGGGAAACGGTCTCTCCGGGCTGCTGCTGCCGTCGGTGGCGGTCACCCACAACCTGGACGCCGCCGGCTTCGCCCGGGAGGTGATGGCGAAGGCCGGCATCGAACAGCCGCCCTGCCGGTGGACCCGCTGGGAGTGCGGCGCCTGGCTGGCGGACGGCGCCGGGCCGCGCCGGATGAAGGGCGCTTTCCCCGCCGGCCAGCCCCCGGCGGAGCTGGAGGAGCGGGTGCTGGACCTGCTGCCGCGGCTGGCGGGATACCTGCTGCGGAACCAGCGGGAGGACGGCTCGTTCTTCGCCTGGTACTTCCCCTTCGCCGACCGGCTCCACCCGGGCCTGGACCTGTCCCGGACCACCCACGCGGCCTGGGTGCTCACCCGGGCCGCCGCCTTCATGGGGGATCCCGTCCTGGCCCGCGCCGGCCGGCGCAGCGCCGGCTACCTGTTGGGCCTGCTCCGGCGCGACGAGCGGGGCCGCGGCTGGGTGGTCCGGGACGGCGAAGATCCCAACGTGGCCGAGGCGGCCTTCCTGCTGCTGACGCTCTGCCACTTCCCCGAGGGGGACCCGGCCTTGCAGCACGCGCCGGCGCTGGTCCGCACCCTCCGGGAGTCCGTGGGTCGGCACGGCCGGATCGCCACCCACCAGGATCCCGCCGCTGGCGCCGAAGCCAGCCAGGACTACTTCCCCGGGCAGGTCCTGCTGGCCCTCGGGACGGCCGCCCTGGCCGGCTTGACAAGGCCCGGCTGGCACCGGCTCGAGCCGGCGTTCCGCTACTACCGCCACCGCTTCCGCTACCGCCGGAACTGGGGCCAGGTCGCCTGGCACCTGCAGGCGTGGGCGGCCTGGTGGTGGGTGACCCGGGATGCCGAACTGGCGGAGCACGTGTTCGAAATCGCCGATTGGGCCTTAGAGTGGCAGTCGCAGAAGCACGGCGGTTTCCTGAACGACCACCAGCCCGCGGCCCCCGGATTCACCACCGGCCTCTACCTGGAGGGGATCGCCGCCGCCGCCGGTGTGGCCGACGCCCTGGGCGACGCCGGCCGGCTCCGCCGCTACCTGGATGCCGGCGCCCGCGGCCTGGCTTTCCTGGATGGACTCGTCCTCCAGGAGCGGGACCGGCCGGTGCTGCCGAATCCCGGTTTCGCCTCCGGCGCCGTGCGGGAGAGCGGCTTCCGCAGCCAGGTCCGGCTCGACTATGTCGCGCATGCCCTCTCGGCGGCGCTGGGATTCCTCTCCGCGGCGGGGCTGGCGCCGCGGGCCCGTGGCCTGCGCGCCGAGGGGGGCCGATGACCGATCCTCCCGCTCTCCGCCCGCCGGTCCCCGTCAAGCCGGCGGCCCTGGTGGCCATGCCCATGCTCACCACCGCCTGGCCTTCCTACCAGCTCGGCCTGCTCAAGCCCACCCTCGAGCGCGCGGGCATCCCGGCCCAGGCCTTTTCCCTGTTCATGTACTTCGGCGCCCACATCGGCTGGCGGCTCAACGAGGCGCTGGCGGCTGGCTACGCCAACATGATCGGCGAGTGGATCTGGTCCCCCGCCGCCTTCGGGGAGTTCGGCAACGCGACCGAGTACGTCGACGCCTACGCCTTCACGTTCCAGTCCATCTGCCAGGACGCCGGCTGCACGGTGGAGGACATCCTGCGCGTCCGCCGGGAGAAGACCCGGTCCTTCCTGGACTTCTGCCTGGCCAGCATCGATTGGGGGCGGTTCGGCCTGGTGGGATTCACCGTGGTGATGCAGCAGATGACGGCCAGCCTGGCGCTGGCCGGTCGGATCCGGGAGCGCTTCCCCGCCCTGCCCATCCTGTTCGGCGGGGCGGCCTTCGAGGAGGACATCGCCGCCGAGATCCTGGAGCGCTGCCCGCAGGTCGACGCCATCCTGGTGGGCGAGGGCGACACCGCCTTCCCGGAAATCGCCCGCCGGCTGCACCGCGGCGAGCCGCTGGACGGGATCCCCGGCCTGGCGCGGCGGGAAGGCGGGCGGATCCTGTTCCCCGGCCGGGCTTCCGAACCGGTGGACCTGGCGGCCGCCCCGTTTCCCGACTACGACGAATTCTTCTACGCCCTGCGGGAGAGCGGCTGCGAGGGGAACGGCGGGCCCCGCCCGTCCATGCTGCCGTTCGAGTCCTCCCGGGGTTGCCACTGGGGGGCCCGGCGCCAGTGCATCTTCTGCGGGCTCAACCGCGCCGGCATCCGGTTCCGGGCCCGGGAGCCGGGCCAGGTCATCGAGATGCTCGAGCACCTGTGGCGGCGGCACGGCATCCGCCATTTCTTCGCCCTGGACAACATCATGCCGCCGTCTTTCCTCGACGGGCTGTTCGGCGAGCTGGACCGGCTGCACAGCGACCTCCGCCTCCACTACCCCGTCCGCCCGACCCTCACCCGGCGGCAGCTGGCCCTCCTCAAGCGCGGCGGCATGTTCTCCATCCAGCCCGGCATCGAGAGCCTCTCCACCCGCCTCCTCCGGATCCTGCGTAAAGACACGACGGCCGTGCGGAACCTCGAGCTGATCAAGTGGGCCACCTGCTACGGCATCCAGAACGTCTACTTCCTGATGCTCCGGGTTCCGGGGGAAGCCCGGGCCGACTACGACGCCCAGTGTGCGCTGATTGCCCGGATCCCCCATTTCCAGCCGCCCTCGTCCGAGGCGGTCGTGCGCGCCGACCGCGGTTCGCCCATGTTCACCCAGCCCGAGCGGTTCTCCGTCTCGGACCTCGCTCCGCTCCCGTGCTACGCCCACATCTACCCGCCGGACCGCTTCGACCTCGGCCGGGTGGCCTATTTCTTCGGCCACCGCTTGGCCGGCGCCCTGCCGGAGGGGGAGTACGCGCCGTTCTACCGCGCCCTGGACGCCTGGCAGGCCGCCTGGAAGCGTTCGCCCCGCCCGACGCTGCAATATTTCAAGGGCGCGGGCTGCCTGCGCATCGAGGACCGGCGCACTCCGGCAGCGGCGACCTTTGAGTACTCCGGCCTGGCGGCACGGCTGTACGAATTCTGCGGCGACGCGCGCCGGCCGGTCGAGATCGCCGAAGCCGCCGGCGTGGGGGCGGACCAGGTGGAGGGGATCCTGCGGGAATTCGTCGCCCGCGACCTGATGGTGTTCCTGGACGGGCGCTACCTCAGCCTGGCCTTGCCCGCGTATCCGCATTCGGGATGAAAGCCCCTGCGTCCAGGCCGTCACCGCAGGTCGGGCTTCTCAGAGCGGGAATTCCATCTCGTACTGGGCGGTGAACCTTCGAAAGCCCGCCTTGTGGAGCAGCGCCCGCGTGCCCTCGTCCGTGGGATCCACGTTGTTCATCCGGACGGGCCGGCCGCCCGGCGGCAGCGTGCCCATCAGCTCCCCCAGCAGCGCCGCGCCGATGCCCTGCCGGCGGTGCGCCCGCTTGACCAGGACCGCCATGACCCACCGCAGGACGGTATTGAAGGCGAGGATGCCGCGACACTCGTCCCCGGCGAAGGCCCCCAGGAGGCGCATCGACCCGGCGACCCGGCGGATGGCCTCGAAGCTGTTCTCCCAACTGGGTGGCCAGTCCTGTTCCGTGACGAATTCATCGAGATAGTCAGCCGCCGCGCGCCGCACGTCCAGCGCCGGGGCCGGCAGCGGCTCGGGGGGGCCGGCGAATTCCCAGCAGTCGAAGGGGCGCGTCACCCGGAAACCGGCCTTCCGGTACGCCCGGACCGCCGGCTCGTTCTCCTGGAGCACCTCCAGCAGGAACCGCCGGACGCCGCGGCGCCGCAACTCGGGCAGGGCGCAATCGAACATGCGCCCCGCCAGGCCTTGCCCGCGATGCTCCGGCAGGATGCCCGTGCCCGCGTCGAACGCCGCCGACGCCCCGCCCCATGGGCCGATCCCCACCAGCGTCAGGCCCACCAGGCGCCCGCCGGAGAACGCCCCCACGCTGCAGTCCAGCCCCACGCCGTTCTTGGCGGCCCGGTGGCGGAGGACCTCCTCGGTCATGTAGCTCATGTCGAGGGCGTAATCCGCGAACGCCTCCTGCATGGCGCGGTGGATCGCCGGAAACGGCGTCCCCCCGAGAAAGCGCAGCTGCACGTCCATCGGCCACCTCCAGGCTGTTCCCGGCCGGCCGCCGCCGCGGTCGCCCGGGCAAACGGGTGAATCATGGCCTGTTGTACGAGGCGGAGAAGCCGTATTCCTCGGAGGTCCCATGAATTGCAGACGGCGGATTGCGGTCGGGGAATCGCAAGAATCTGAAGACGCCGGGTGCGGGGATCGAGACTCGGGGATCGCCTGTGGAATCGGCGGCCGCGGCCCCCTCCAGCGCGCCCCGGCCGGGCCGCGGGGTCCGTCTGCGCTCGCCGTCGTCCGGACCCAATCGACCTGCTAACAGCTACATCCTCCCCCGTCGGAACGACGCGGGGAGTCTGGAGGCTTGGCTCCCCCGTTCTCCGTCAGGCTTTGGCTTTCCGGTAGTACAGCATCTTGACCGCTTCCGCCGTGACAGTGTACAGGACCACGATCCCGCCGACCGCCAGCATCATGGCGGGCGGCAGCGGGCAGAAGCCGAAGAGTCTCCCCAGGGGCGTGTACGGCAGCGCCAGGGCCAGGGCGACGATCCCCAGCGTCGCCAGCAACAGGGGGCGCCCCGGGCGGCTGCGGAAGAACGGCCGGCGGCTGCGGATGACCAGCACGATGAGCGCGGCGGAGACCACCGACTCGACGAACCAGCCCGTCCGGAACTGGCCGCGGGAGGCGTGCAGGAGCAGCAGCAGGGCCCCGAAAGTCAGGTAGTCGAACAGCGAGCTGACGACGCCGAAGGTCAGCATGAACCGCCGGATGGCGCGGATGTCCCACCGCCGGGGGCGGTCCACCATCTCGGGGTCCACCCGGTCGGTGGCGATGGTCATCTCCGGGAAGTCGGTCATCAGGTTGGTCAGCAGGATCTGCTTCGGCAGCAGCGGGAGGAACGGCAGGACCAGGGAGACGCCGGCCATGCTGAACATGTTTCCGAAATTGGCGCTGGTGGCCATGAACACGTACTTGAGGGTGTTGGAGAACGTCATCCGCCCCGCCCGCACCCCCTGCTCGAGGACGCCCAGGTCGTGCTCCAGCAGCACGATGTCGGCCGCCTCCTTGGCCACGTCCACGGCGCCGTCCACCGAGATGCCCACGTCGGCGGCGTGGAGGGCGGAAGCATCGTTGATCCCGTCGCCCATGTACCCCACCACGTGGCCGGACTTCCGCAGGGCCAGGATGATCCGCTCCTTCTGGTTGGGCTCGATCTCGGCGAAGACGTCCACGTCCTCCACCTGTCGGACCAGCGCCTCGACGCTGAGGCGGCGCAGGTCGGGGCCGGCCAGGATCCGCGCGCTGGCCAGGCCCATCTGGCGGCCCACCGTGGCAGCCACCAGCCGGTTGTCCCCGGTGATGATCTTCAGGGACACGCCCAGCCGCTTCAGGTTGGCGACGGTGTCGGCGATGCCGGGCTTGGGCGGATCGAAGAACACCAAGAAGCCCAGGAAGGTCATCCCGGTTTCGTCGGCCTTGTGGATGGGCGTGCCGGGGGGCATCGATTTGCAGGCGACGCCGAGGGTGCGGCAACCCTGGCTGCTGTACTCCTCGAAATGCCGCTGGATCCGCTCCCGGACCGCGGCGATCTCGACGACCTGCCCCCCGGTCGCCTCCGCCGTCACGCAGGCTTCCAGCACGTTCAGCAGGGCGCCCTTGGTCACCATCATCGCCGTCTCACCCTGCGCCACCAGGATGCTCAGCCGCTTTCGCAGAAAATCGTAGGGGATCTCGTCCAGCTTGCGCCAGGCGGACACGTCCAGCGGGCGGCTCTCGCGGAGGGCCCGATCAATGGGATTGGCGAACCCGGTCTCGAAGTGCGCGTTGAGGAAGGCGTGGAGCAGCACCCGGCCGCTGGGGGCGCCGCCGGCGTCGAGCGCCGCCTGCAGCCGGACCGTCCCCTGGGTGAGCGTGCCGGTCTTGTCGGAGCAGAGGATGTTCATGCTGCCGAAGTTCTCGATGGCCGCCAGCCGCTTCACGATGACCTTGGCTTCCGCCATCCGCCTGGCGCCGTGGGCCAGGTTGATGCTGATGATCGCCGGCAGCAGCTGCGGCGTCAGCCCGACCGCCAGGGCCAGCGAGAAGAGGAAGGAGTCCATGACGTGCCGGCCGAGGTAGACGTTGACGGCGAAGATGGCCACCACCAGCACCAGCGTGACTTCCATCAGGAAGTAGCCGAAGCGTCGGATGCCGCGCTCGAACTCGGTCTCCGGCGGCCGCAGCCGCAGGCGGTCGGAGACCCGGCCGAACTCCGTGTCCCGCCCGGTCCGCACGACCAGCGCTGTGGCGGTGCCGCTCACCACGTGGGTGCCCATCCAGAGGACGTTGGTGCGCCGCGCCAACGGGGCGTCCTCCGGCAGGACCGCCGCCGCCTTCTCCACCGGGAAGGTCTCGCCGGTCAGCATGGCCTCGTCGACGAACAGGTCCCTGGATTCCTGGATCAGGCAGTCCCCCGGGACGATGTCGCCGGCGCCGAGCCGGACCACGTCGCCGGGCACGATGTCCTGCAGCGGAACCTCGGCCGGCCGGCCGTCGCGCAAGGCGGTCGCGCGGACCCGGACGACGGCGAGCAGCCGCTCCACGGCGTGGGTGGCGCCGTGTTCCTGCCAGAAGCCCAGCAGGCCGCTGACCAGGACGATGGCCAGGATGATGAGCGCGTCCACGGCATCGTGCAGGAAGAAGGACAGTCCCGTGGCGAAGAACAGGATCAGGATGATGGGGCTCTTGAATTGGGCCAGCAGCAGCGTGAGGACGTCGGTCCGTTTCGGGGGTTTCAGCAGGTTGGCCCCGTACCGTTCGAGGCGCTGCCGCGCCTCCCCGGAGGTCAGGCCGTTCGGGGAAACCCGCAAGCTCTCCCGCACGCCGGCGGCGGGAAGGCTCCAGAATGCCGGCGGAGTCTGGGCCATGGCGTCTCTCCTCCCTGGATTCAGCCGGGATATCGGATATTCGACCGCGGGGTGACGATCCCCCGCTCGAAAAAAACCCCCGCAGGTTGTATTGGCATCCTGCGCCGGCATCCGGTGAGGATGGCCTCAATGCCACGGAGCGGGGCCTTGTGAGACCCCGCTCCGGCGGTGTCATGGGATTCCGCCGGCGAACCGGGCGAGGACCTTCGACCCGGTTCGCCCGGTCCGCCGGTGGATCAGGGCTGCGTCACTTGTTTGCGTGGATCAACCGGGAGTCGTACGAGTTGTCCGCCAGCCATACCCGGCTCAGGACATCCTGTCCCCGGACCTGGCGGAAGACCAGGTCCGAGCGCTGCTCGTACGGCATCCGCTTGACGGATTCGGTCAGGAAGACGGCCTCTTGGCCGGTCCGCATGTTGCGGATCAGCATCAGGTCGGGGCTCACTTCATCCAGGGGTTGGATCAGGTAGCGCCCGGAGGGCATGACCTGGTCCCGGACGACGAACTGGAAGGGGACGTTCACTACCATCTGGTCCTCCTGGCCGAAGGCGGGGATGACCGCCAGCGCGCCCAGCAAGCCCAACACGGCAGTCAGGAAGAAGAGTTTGTGTCTCATGGGACCTCCTTTCGAACATGCGCGCAAAGAACGTCCGAAACCCGCTTCCAACTCCAACGATGCAACAAACCCCGGAGGAGATTCCGGAATTCGGGCTGTCGATCCCGCGGAGCAAATTCTTATAAAACTATTATTTGCAATTATTTATGTCGTTGTTGCCGTCGGATCCGCAGGGAGTTCCATCTCGACGAGCCGGCCCGGGCCGCGGTCCCGGACGGCCACGCGGACCCACTCCGGCGCCGTCTCCAGCCGGACCTCCACCTCGCTGCCCTCGGGAGCGTGGCGGATGGCGTTGCGCAGCACGTTTTCGAAGGCGCGCCGGAGCAGCTCCCAGTCGCCCCGCACCCGCACGCCGGCGGCGGGAAGGCTCCAGAATGCCGGCGGAGTCTGGGCCAGGGTGTCCACCTCCCACAGACTCGATCAAGGTACTAGATATATCGCCAGACGCAACGATCCCGCCGATCTGCATCCGGAGCGGAGTGGGCCCGTTTTTTCCGAAGCCGAATCCCGGGCCGGATCATCCAGGAGGCAAAATCAAAGGACACGCGGGCAGGAGTGCGCCCGCACATAGAGGGCGGAGATGAAGTGAGATGGATTCTCCCGTCAATTGTGGTGAGCTTCTTCCTGGCCGGCGCGATCCGGGCCGAGACTTTCGACCTGGCCACCATCGCGCCGCCGGCCGGCTGGCAGATGCAGAACAAGGGCGGCGCCATGTACCTGGCGAGCGTCGACGAGGCGCGGAACATCAATTGCCTGATCTTCATCTACCCCAGCCAGGCCCGCACCGGCAGACTGTCCCAGGATTTCGCCCGCGAGTAGCAGAATTTCCAGCAGCGGGAATTTTCGGTGGACGCCGTCCCGCCCGCCGCGGAGCGGCGATCTTCCGCCGGACTCCGATACCTGGAAGGCAGCGCCGTGGCCCGTCAGGACACCACCCCCCTCTTCGCCCGCCTGCCCCCCGGCCGGAAGCCAGTCATCACCTTGGCCCGCGACGGCCGATTCGCCGACGAGGGCGTCTTCGCCGCCTTCCTGCACTCGTCTTACTCCGACGACGACCCCCGGGATCGGGCCGGCGCGGGAACCTACGAGATCCGGAACTACACGCTGGTGCTGCATGATTCCGACGGCCGGGTGAAGCAGGTTGCGTTCACCGCCCTGCTGGGGGCGGATCCCGCCCGTTCCAGCGACATCCTCTTCCTTCGCCGCAGCCGGTTCAACCGCATTCCCTGACTCGGCCGCAGACCCGCTACCAAACGAAAAGACTCGCCCGTGCGAGTCTTTTCGTTTCATCCCCAGGCCCGGACCGGCTTCGATTCGGGTCGGGATTCTGACGTGGTTCAGTGGTTGGATGTGCCGCCTTGGGCCAGCTTCTGGTTGATCGCATGGGGAGCGGACAGGACCCGGAATTCGAAATCGTACCCGTTCATCCAGATCCGGGTCAGGTAGTCCTTCCCGTCCATCTGGCGGAAAGCCACATCGGCCCGCCGATCAGCGGGGCGGCGGTTCACCTGTTCGGTCAGGAAGATCGCCTCATCCGCCGTGTGCACGTTGTGGATGACGAACGGGGAACTGTCGAACAGATCCACGGGGTGGATCACGTAGCGGCCGGCGGGCATGGCCTGGTGTCCCACCGTGAACTGGAAGGGGATGGTCACCTGGATCTCGTCGGATTCCGCGAAGGCGGGGACCACCGCCAGCATGCCGAGCAGCCCCAGTAGAGCGGTCGATAAAATGTGTGAGCGTCTCATGGGACCTCCTTTAATTAATGATCCAAGCTTTAAAAGAGCGTCCACATGAGACTGCCGACTATACGATGCAGGCAAGGCCCGATGGACTCCTGGAGCGGATTTACCCGGAGAAAAGGTTTTCCACGCCGGCACATGGATCTTTCCAAGCTGGAAGGAGCCCACGCTGCAGGAGTTCTGAAGCCCCCTGTCAAAATCTGCAACACTCTCCTCCGTAGTCCGGTATAATTGCAGTCGAATGTTCCAACTTGGGCGGCTCCGCCCGGGGCCGCGTGGAGAGTGGGG
The DNA here is from genome assembly GCA_964412195.1 of uncultured Acidobacteriota bacterium. Lineage (GTDB taxonomy): Bacteria > Acidobacteriota > JAAYUB01 > JAAYUB01 > JAAYUB01 > CAYPNP01. The sequence continues at coordinate 11,390 of CAYPNP010000039.1, forward strand.
AGGTCCCGCATGAAGAACGCACCTGTCGTCCTCTTTCTATTGTTTTTAAGCTTGCTGGCGCCCGCCACGGCCCAGAGCCTCGACGAGCTCTTCGACGCCGTGCGGGCCGGCCGGACCGACGTGGTGGAGGGCGCCATCCGGGCCGGGGCGGACCTGTCGGCCACGCGGCCCGGCGGAGTCACACTGTTGATGGAAGCGGCCATGCGGAACCGGATCGAGATCGCCCGCCTGCTGCTGGCCGGCGGGGCGAAGGTGAACGCCGCCAGCCAGGCCGGCCTGACCGCCCTGATGGCGGCCGCCGGCAACGGCCACAAGGACATGGCCGTCCTGCTGCTGGACAGCGGGGCGGCGATCAAGATGCGCAGCGAGCAGGGCTTCTCGGCCCTGGAGTACGCCGCCGGGTATGGCCGTACCGAGGTGGTGGCGCTGCTTCTGGAGCGGGAGGCCGACGTGAACGGCAAGAACCGCCAGGGGTGGACCGCCCTCATGTCCGCCGCCAGCGACGGGCACGCGGCGGTGATCCGCGTGCTGCTGGACCGGGGGGCGGAGGTCGACGCGCGCGACGACTCCGGCAAGACGGCGCTCATGTGCGCGGCCCTGAACGGCCACCGGGACGCCGTCCAGGTCCTGCTGGAACGGAACGCCGATTCGGCGATCCAGGACAAATCCGGCCAGACCGCCGCCGCGCTGGCGAAGGGGATGGGCTACGAGGAGATCGCCCGCCAGATCGAGGGTTACGTCCGGCAGTGACGCGGGAGAAACGGACCGGGGGACGGGGCGACGGGGGGACAGGGGGACAGGACCTGCCGAAACGGCGAAACGGCGGTGGGGCGAAACGGCGATTCAGATCCGCGGATGATTCACTTTACACTGGAGAGCGGCTGCCCAAGTCCGCCCGGTCCCGCCTTCGCCTGTTCCCGTTTCCCGAAGGGAAATAATGTGAACAGCCCCGGGTGGCGGCCGCTCTGGGCCGCCACCCGGGGTGAGCCAGGTCATCTCAGACTGACCTCGAAGAGGCGGTGTTTCAAAGCGGTGACTCGGCGCCCCACATTTCCGGTGGCGTCCCAAACTGATTCGTCGCGCCTCGTCACCGCACTCCAAAGTCCGTCCCGGCGGGACGGACGTCCGATCTGTGTGGTACAATCAGCGGCGATGAATTCCCGACATCTCCCTCTGGAGGTCTCCGCCATGAGCCGATGCGCCTTTGCGTGGTTCTCCGCCATCCTGATCCTGGCGGCGTTGATCGTCTGCGCCGCCTGTTCCGGCAAGCCCGATACACCGCCCGAGGCCGGCGGCAACCAGCCCGTCACCCGCGACATGGCGGCTGCCGCTCCGACCCCGCCCAGCGACCAGCCCGTGGCGGCCCCGGCGGCCGTCCTGCCGCCGGTGGTCTACGTGTCCGCCTCCGGCGAGCGGCTGACCGCCGTGTTCGACAACGCCGCCCGCACCGTCCGCGTCACGCTGCCCGGCGGGCGGGAGATCACCCTGCCGCAGGCTGTCTCCGGCTCCGGCGCCCGCTACAGCGACGGCAAGGAGACCTTCTGGGAGCACCACGGCGACGGCACCTACTCGGTGGGCGACAAGGTGGTGTTCGAAGGCAAGGTGCTCGACACTGAGTAATCCGTTTTCTGTCAATTAAAGATCCGACAGGAGTCACCATGAAGCGAAGTCTGCAATACCCGGTCGCCGCGCTGGCGGCGGTCATCCTGATCCTCTCCACCGGCTTGGCCGCGGGGCAGGGAAATTCCCCAAAGAGCGAATCCGCGCCCGCGGCCAAAACCTTCCGCGTGGAGAAGGAGGTCTGGGCTTCGCCGTTCAAGTCCCAGGGCGAGACCGGCACGTGCTGGTGCTTCGGCACCACCTCCTTCCTTGAGTCGGAGGCGCACCGTCTCGGCCGCGGGGACTTCGAACTCTCGCAGATGCACACCGTCTATTACGCGTACCTGGAAAAGGCCCTGCGGCGCGTGCGCAGCCACGGTAACAACCCGTTCCGCAGCGGCGGGCTGGCCCACGACGTGCTCTACGCGGTGGGCAAGTACGGCGCCGTGCCCCGCTCCGTGTACCCGGGCATGGCGGCGGACGCGGCGGCGCCTGACCACCGGGAGATGGACAAGGCGCTGGCCGGCATGCTGGGCGGCGTAGTCTCGTCCGGCGACCGCACGCCCGTCAGCGGCCGCTGGGACGGCGGCCGCTTCCAGGGGCCGTGGTTCGACGCCTTCCGCGGCATCTTGGACGCCTACCTGGGGAAGCCTCCGGAAACCTTTGACTACCAGGGAAAAAGCATGACCCCGAAGCAGTTCGCCGACGGCGTGCTGCGGCTGCCGCTGGAGGACTACGTCGAGGTCACGTCCTACTCCCAGCTGCCGTTCTGGTCCGCCGGCGAGCTGCCCCTGCCGGACAATTGGATGCACTACGACCGCTTCTACAACGTCCCGCTGGACGACTTCGTCCGCGTCGTCGACCACGCCCTGGGCAACGGCTATTCGCTGGTGTTCGACCTCCACTGGACCGCGGAGGAAGCCCGGCGGCCGGGCGGCTACGCCCTCGGGCACGACGAGGAGAAAGGTGTTGCCGTCACCCAGGACCTCCGCGACAGCCTGCTGGAGAACTGGCGCACCGAGGACGTGCACCTCGAGCACGCCGTCGGCCTGGCGCGGGACGAGGCCGGGAAGAAGTTCTACAAGGCCAAGGACTCCATGGGCGGCACCGGCGATCCCGAGAAACCCTTTCACAATCTCGAGTATTTCTCCGAAGGCTTCCTGCGTTCGCGGGTCCTGTTCGTCCTGGTGCACAAGGACGGCCTGCCTCCTGACGTCCGCGCCAAGCTGGGTCTGAAATAGCGCGATTCGCCGCCTCCGCCCCCGCGGAGGCGGCCATTCCATCAGCCATATAATTGGAGGGATTTACTCCTCGCGGCCCAGGCGGCGGAGGCCGTCCCGCGCCTGCGCGTTCTCCGGGTCCAGCGCCAGCACCTTCCGGTACGCCTCGACCGCCCGCAGCGGGAGGTTGAGCCGGAGGGCGGCGCCGGCCATCACGAAGTAGGTGGTCGGCTCGGCCGGGTTCACCCGCGCCAGCTGCTCGCAGGCGGCCAGGGTGTCCTCGTAGCGGGCCAGGGCGACCAGGGCCTTCACCTTGTAGAAGTAGCCGTACCACGAGCCGGGGGAATTGCGGATGCACCGCTCCGCCTCCGCCAGGACGGCCGGGGCCAAATCCGCGGTGACGCTCAGGGGGGGCAGCGACGTGGGCCGGAGCCAGCGGATTTCCTCCCCGGCGATGACCTCCCGGAACCGCGGCTCCCGCTTCAGCAGGATGATGGCCTGGTCGTCGATGAACACCGGCGCCCACCCGCTGCCGGCAGCCGTCCACAGGCTCCAGTTTCCCGGCGCGCAGTCGCCGGGGGTGAGGCAGAAGAAATCGACCGGGTACTTCTTGAGATACGCCTCCATGGCCAGCGAGACGCCGAGGGCCGCCCGGTACTCGGCGTAGAGTGCCTCGCCGTAGACGTCGTTGCGCGAGTCCATGTTGACCTTCACCGCCGGGCCCAGCCGGTGGATGAGCAGCGCCGCGTGGCTGTACGAAGCGAAGGCGTTGCCGGTGATGCCGTTGCGGGCGAGGAAGTCCACCGCGGCCCCCGGGATGTTGGCGGCCACGCCGAAGCCCGCCTCGCGCGGCGTCCCGTCGAAGTCGATGTAGTAGCGGTCCAGCGTCCCGTGCAGCGCGAGGGCCAGCAGCAGGAGCGAGCCGCAGACCACCGTCGCCGGGCCGGAGCGGTCGATGAAGGCTCCGCCCGCTTCCGGCGCCGCTGCCTCACGCTTGCCCGACGCCTTCGCCTTCTTCCGGCCTGCGCGGTCGGCGGCCGGCCGGCGCAGGCGCCGCTCCTCCAGCCAGCGGGAGGCCGCGGCGACCAGCACGACGCTGGCGACGAGGGCGAAGTCGGTCACCGCCCGGCAGTGCCGCAGGCTCAGGATGTAGAACAGCAGGACGATCCCGGCCAGGGTGTAGTCCACCGTGCGGAAGTTGTCCAGGACGAACAGGACGAACAGGGCCAGCAGCGCCAGCAGCGCCGTCCGCAGCACCGCCGGGTCCCACCAGCCGGCGGACCGGCCGAACCAGCACACGGCCAGCGCCGCGTAGACGACGACCAGCGCGGCCGTCAGGGCCCACCGGAAGATCTTCCGCGCCCGCGCCGGCCGGTCCGGCAGACCCGCCGCGCCACCGGCAGTGAAGAACGACAGGAAGAGCGCCCCGGCGAACAGCAGGTAGAGCACGAAGGCCGTCGAGGTGTTGAACGACGGGTCCCACGGCGGCCGCCACTCGTAGACCTCCTGCATGAACAGCTGCAGGCCGGTCAGCTGGAAGGGGAACAGCAGGGCGCGGTAGCCGTACGGGTTGATCAGCGAGGCCGCGAGGCCGGCCGGGACCAGGGCGGCCAGGAACCCGACGTCCCGCGCCGGCAGCGCCCGCTCCGGCTGGCAGAGCAGGTAGCGGGCCCGCAGCCAGGCCAGCAGCTCGCCGAGCGCGAAGACGGCCACCAGGGCCACGCCCTCCACCCAGCCGCCGTGCAGGTTCACCCAAAGGATTTGGACGGGGAGGATGGCGTAGAGCCACCGGCGGTCCCGCCCGCCCTCGCGGTAGCGGAGGAAGAGCCAGAGGACCAGCGCCGCCAGGAGGTAGGAGAAGATGTGCGGGCGCTCGAAGAACCGGGCGCTGCCGAGGTACAGCACCAGGGCGAAGACCGGCAGGATGACCGACAGCCGCCCCCGCAGCCGCCGCGCCGCGAGGAACAGCAGCACGACGGTGCCGGCGATGACCGCCGACTTGAACAGGATCAGGCCGGGCACGCCGGCCAGCGAGTACACCAGGTAGAAGAGCACGCCGGCCAGCCACTCGTGGGCGACGTAGGCGTGCCCCGCCGCGGTGAACGAGTAGGGGTCGGTGGCGGGTACGCGCAGGTGGTTCAGCACGTACTCGCCGGTCTTGAGGTGGATCCAGATGTCGTTGTTGGAGATCTTGAAGAAGGTCACGAAGGCGAGGTAGACGGCCAGGCTCAGGAACGCGAAGGCTACCAGCGGCATCGGGACCCGCGCGTACGCGGGCCGGAGGTCGGCGTCAGCAGCGGACGGAGTCTGTTTTCTCATCCCCCGAATTGTAGCAGATTCCGATATATTGCCGCACTTCAACAATTGCGGATTGCGGATTTCGGATTGCGGATTGGGATCCCGGCCTTTTCGTGTGGTTCGTGGTATTGATTGCGGATTGCGGATTGGAAACCCGGATGGCTCTTTGTGTCCTTTGTGTCTTTGTGGTGAGGATCCGGATTGCGGATCCCGGCTTGCAATCCGCAATCCGAAATCCGCAATCCGCAATAATCAAAAACGTTACTTGGCCGGCTCCTTCGGGGCCTCGGCCGGGACCTCGCCGGTCATGGGATCGGCGAGAGGGATCCGGTGGACCGGGCCCAGTTTGTCCAGCGGGCCGGGCCACTTGTCGCCGCCGGCGTTGCAGGGCTCCCAGTCGCCGACGATCAGGACGACGAACTGGTCCGGATGGATGTACTGGTTGGCCACCTCCTGCACCCGGGCCTTGGTCACGGCACGGATGTGGTCGCGGTACTTCTTGTAGTAGTCCATCGGCTTGCCGGTCATCTCCGCTTCGGCAAAGGTGGCCATGGTCATCTGCGGCGACTCGAATCCGCTGGAGAAGCTCTCCAGGAAGTAGTTGATGGCCGTCTCCATCTCGCCGTCGGACACCGGCTGGGTGCGGATGCGCTGGATCTCGTTCTCGATCAGCGAAATCGCGTACCCGACCGTGGACGACTTGGTCTGGACGAAGCCGGAGAAGGTCCCGGGGAACCCCCACCGGTAGGTGAACCGGCTGCCCTGGTTGTAGGACAGGCCCTCGTCGGAGCGGACCTTGGTGGTGATGCGGGAAGTGAAGCTGCCGCCGCCGAGGATGAAGTTCATCACCTGGACGGCGTAATAGTCCGGATTGGTGTCTTCGATGCCAAGGTGGCCCAGGCTGACGTAGCCCTGATTGATCTCCTTCTGGACGAAGTACACGCCCGGCGCGGGCTCCGGGAACGCCGTCGGCAGGGCGGGGAACTGGACGTCATGGTTTTGCCAGGCGTCGGCCAGCCGGTTGATCTTCGCCTCCAGGTCGGCCTTGGCGAAATCGCCCGAAACCGCCAGGATCACGTTCTTGGGGACGAAGTACCGGCCGTGGAACTCCTTCAGATCCGCCGGGGTGATGCCCTCGTAGGTGGCCTTGGTGGGCTGCCACGTCAAGGCGCAGTCGCCGTAGAGCAGCTTGTCGTACTCCCGGCTCAGGATGGTGCTGGGCTGGTCGTTGACCTGGCGGAGCTGCTCGATGAGGCGGGCCCGGGCTAGGTCGACGGGCGCGGCCCGGAACTCCGGATTCATCAGCAGGTCGAAGAACAGCCCCAGGCCTTCGTCCATGTCCTTGCTGAGGACGGACAGGGTCAGGGTCGAAGTCCGCTCGCCCACCGAAAAGTTGATCATCCCGCCAAGGAAGTCGATCCGCTCCTCGATGGCGTCGCCGTCGCGGGTGGCCGTGCCGCCCTTGACCAGGGTCTGGCCCATGAGGGAGCCCAGGCCTTCCTTTTCCTTCGGGACGTAGAGGTCCCCGAAGTTGATCAGGGCGGAGACGGTGAAGAGCGGCAGGCTGTGGTCTTCCTGCACGTAGCCGCGGAGGCCGTTGGCGAAGGTGGTCCGGAACGCGGCCGGGTCCGGCGGCTCATACTGGAGCGGAGGGAACTTCAGTTCCGAGGGGCTCTGGACCTGGCCTGCCGCCATGGCGCCCAGGCACAGGAAGGCGGCCAGCAGCAGGGCGATTTTCTTGTTCATTGGAGTCCTCCTTCCTGGATGCCGCTCGGCGGCTGGTCAGGCTTGCCGGACGGCGGCCCGCCGGGCTGGGCGCCGGGGCGCGGCCCGCGCCGCCCGCCCGGGCGGCCTTCCATCTTGCGCTGGTAGACGGCCGTCAGGCTGTTGTCCTTGACGAAGTACTTGTTGGCCACCCGCTGGATGTCCGCGTTGGTGACCTTCTGCAGGTCCTGCAGGTCGGTCAGCAGCGATTTCCAGCCTCGGGTCAGCTCGGCCACGCCCACCTGCCGGGCCAGGCCCATGTTGCTGGTCAGGCTGCGGATGAACATGGCCTCGGCGCGGTTCTTGGCCTTCTGGATCTCGTCGGGGGTCACCCCCTCCTGCTTGATCTTGTCGATCTCGGCCCAGATTTCCTTCTCCAGATCCTCGGGCCGCACGTTCTTGTCGATGCGCGGGGTGGCGTTGAACGAGAATTCCCCCACGTACCACTGGGGCTGGTTCATGGCGGAGACGCTGACGGCCATCTCCTTGCCCTTCACCAGGGACTTGTACAGTCGGCCGGTGTCCACTCCGCCGCCGCGCCCGCCGCGGAAGCCGCCGAAGCGCCCGCCGGAACTCAGCACGCCGGCCAGAATGGTCAAGGGCGCCGCATCGGGATCGCCCTGGGGGGGCGTGTGGAACATCATCTGCAGGCTGGTGGGGGCGGGACCTTCGCCGTACAGGCGTTTCTCGCTGTACTGGGCCGGCTCATACGTCCGGATCGGCTCCACGTCGGCGCCCTTCGGAACGCGGCCGAAGTACTTCTCGGCCATGGCCACGATCTGGTCCGGATCGAAGTCGCCCACGTAGATGGCCACGGCATTGTTGGGGATGTAGTACTTGTCGTGGAAGGCGATCATGTCGGCCTTGGTGAACTTGCGCAGGTCGTCCATCCAGCCGAGCACCTCCCAGTGGTAGGGCGAGGCGGTGTAGAAGGCGGCGTTGACCTGCTCGCTGAAGAGGAACCCGGGGCGGTTCTCGCTGAGCCGACGCTCCTCCATGACCACGTCCTTCTCGGAGTAGAACTCCCGGAAATAGGCATGCCACATCCTGTCGGCCTCCAGGAACATCTGCAGCTCCACCTTGTTGGACGGCAGCGTGACGTAGTAGCCGGTGACCTCGTTGCTGGTGGAGGCATTCAGGCCGGTGCCGCCGTTCTTCATGTACAGTTCCCAGAGGGCATCCTTGACGATGTACTGCTTCTCGGACTGGACCAGGGTGTCGTACTCCTTCTGCAACTGGGCCAGCACGGCGGGATCGCCACCGCCGGTTTTCCAGTATTTCTCCCGGTAGATTTTGTCCATGACGGCGTCGATCTGCTGGTCGATGGCGGCGTCCTTGGCATAGTCCGTTACGCCCATGACCTTCGTCCCCTTGAACATCATGTGCTCGTGGACGTGGGCGATGCCGGTGATACCGGGGCGCTCGTTGATGGAGCCGACCTTGTAGTAGACGTGGCAGACCACGCGCGGCACGCCGGGCTTCTGGATCATGAGGATCTTCATCCCGTTGGCCAGCGCGTGTTCCTGCACGTTGAGTTCGATCCCGGCGGCGTGGGCCAGGGCGGCCAGCGCCAGCAGGGCGAACAGAAGGGCCGGAAATCGTTTCATCCGCCAAACCTCCTGAGGGAATTGGGGGCAGGATCGCCCGAAAAGATTCATACGCGCGGAAGTGGACAGATTCTTCATTCGGGGGGAAATTGGCGCCGGATCCCCCCGGTGCCCCCGCTGTTGGATGCCCGCCACCCCCGCCGCCGGTTCAATCGCCCCAATTCTTTGATTATTCCAACATGATCGTTGAATCTTCACGCATCACTTCAGGGGAAAGTGCCGATAAGATGGGCAACAGTAATCAAGGACGAGCACTCCAGCGTCCGATCATGCGGAGGTGACTTATGGATCCCATCGATGTGTGTCGTGTGCCGGCGGCCGGCTCGGATCACTCCTCGGACAAACCCAGCGTGGCGGACACGCACGAGTCTGTGCATGCCGCCCATCAGGATTCGTCCCGCTCCGACTCCGCCAGCGGGGTGTCGGCGGGTGGGGGCATATCCCAGACCGGCGGCAGCAAGCCGCCCAGCGGAGAGGGTTTGACCATGGACGACGTGAACATCGTCGGCCGGGACATGAAGGGCGGCGGCGGGTC
>CAYPNP010000039.1:20512-30642 GCA_964412195.1 uncultured Acidobacteriota bacterium
GGGATGGGCGAGGGGAGCCCGGAGGGGGGCAAGTTCGACAAAGGCGGCCTGGGCGGGGGCTCCGATCCGGGCTGGAAGAAGGACGGCTACTCGGCCGGGGACGGCATCGGGAAGAAGGACGACGGCTGGGGGGTCGGGAGCGGCAAGAAGGACGACACCGGCGGCGTCGACACGGGCAAGAAGGACGACACGGGCAAGACCAGCGGCAGCGACGAGAAGAAGAAGACGGAGAGCTCGGACAGCGGCACGAAGACGGAGAGCAAGACCACCGAGAAGAAGGACACCGGCGGGACGAAGGAGACAGGCGGCAAGGAGAAGGAGAAGAAGGATACGAAGGGCTTGGGCGGGGGCGGCCCGGGCGACCCCACCGGCTTCGATGACCGGGGCAACGCCGACCCGATGGGCTTCCGGCCGAGCCATGAGAGGAACCCGATGCCGACGGGAGAAGAGGTGGGCATCCACCACGGCGAGGGCGACCGGGGCAGCGCCAACCGCTTCAGCGTGCAGGGCAGCATCCACGCCCGGACCCAGCCGGGCGTCCGGGACGGCGAATACCAGACGCGGCAGGAGGGGCCGAGCCTGCTGTGGGAGCTGCAGCACTACGGCATCGACCGGCCGGAGACGGGCGCGGTGGAGAGCGAGGCGGCGATGAGCGCCCAAGCGCGCGCGGCGGCGGCCTCGGACGCGACGTCCGGCGCGACCGGGCAGGTGGCCGGCACGGCGCGGGCGGAGGCGCGCGCCGAGGACCTGGCCGCCGAGGAGCTGCCCGGCGGCACCCGGATCCCTCCCGGCGCCGGGGATTGAGCTTCCGATCCGGGCCCCTGGTCCCGGGCCATCCAGTCTACGAGGGAATCTGATAAATTGGAATCCGCATGCGCGGATTCCTTTTATTATCCTCAGCGATGGTGCCGACTGTGGTGGTGCCATGCTCTGTCACAGCCTGGACGCCGGCAGGCGGTCATCTGGATTGTGACAGGGCCTGGCAACATCACGGTTCGCTGAGTGAATTTCCCCTGCCGGAAGCGGGGGTCGAACCCTCCGACGGCTCCAAAGGGAATTGCCGGCCGACGGCTTCTCCGGTACAATCCGCTCTCCGGGATTCCATCCGTGGGAGAAAGCAAATGAAGCCACGCCTGATCCTTTTTTCCTGCTGCCTTCTGATCGGGACCGCCGCGGCCCAGCACGGTTTGAGCTTCGACGACTACTTCGTCGACAAGGCCCTGCGGGTGGACCTTTACCAGGCCGGCGACGCCCGCGAGGAGTGGGTCACCGTCGACCGGATCGTCCTGGAGCCGCTCTGGCCCGGCAGCACGACCCGCCTGCTGGACCCCTTCGGCTACGGCCACTACGCGCTGAAGGTCTACAACGTGGCCAACAACCGGCTGATCTTCTCCCAGGGCTTCGACAGCCTCTTCGCCGAGTACCGCACCACCGGCCCGGCCCTGGCCGGCGTCAAGCGGGTCTTCTGCCGGCCGGTCCGCTTCCCCTGCCCCAAGGATCCCGTCCGCCTCGTCATCGAGCGGCGGGACAAGGAAAACATCCTCCACCCCATGTTCACCCAGACCATCGATCCGGCCGACTATCACCTCATCACCGAATCTCCGGCCACCGGCGACTGGATCTTCCCCGTGCAGGAGTCCGGCGATCCCCACGAGAAGGTCGACGTGGTCTTCATCGCCGAGGGGTACACCGCCGCCGACAAGGACAAGTTCCAGGCCGACGCCGGGCGCGCCGCCGGCTGGCTCTTCGAGGTGGAGCCGTACAAGTCGGCCCGCGACCGGTTCAACATCCGCGCCATCTACCGGCCCTCGCCGGAGAGCGGGATGGACGAGCCCCGGCAGCACGTCTACCGCAAAACCGTCCTCAACGCCTCCTTCAACGCCTTCGACCTGGACCGCTACCAGCTCACCGAGGAGACCCGCGCCCTGCACGACATGGCCGCCCAGGTGCCGTACGACGCCATCATCATCCTGGTGAACTCCAAGCGGTACGGCGGCGGGTCCATCGGCGGCGACTACTGCATCACCACCGTCGACCACGCCCGCTCATCGGAGGTGATGGTGCACGAGCTGGGGCACTCCTTCGCCGGGCTGGCGGACGAGTACTACACGGCCGAGGTGTCCTACAACGACATGTACCCGCCGGGCGTGGAGCCCATGGAGCCCAACGTCACCCGCTACCTCAATCCGGACCGCCTGAAGTGGAAGGACCTCGTCTCGCCCGGGATCGCCCTGCCCACCGACTGGGGCAAGGACCGGATCGAGGCCCTCCAGGCCGAGCAGGCCAAGGACCACCGGGCCGAGGCGGCGGAAATCGAGAAGGCGCGGCAGGCCAAGGCCGCCGAGGCCGACATCCAGAAGATCCGGGACGCCCACGCGGTGGTCCAGAAGGAGCTGGAGGGCAAGCTGGCCGCGGTCCGCCAGGAGTACGAGCCCCTGGAGGACAAGGTCGGGCTGTTCGAAGGCGCCGCCTACACGACCCAGGGCATGTACCGGCCCATGATCCACTGCATCATGATCGCCAGCCCGAAGAAGGAGTTCTGCCTCGTCTGCCAGCGCGCCATCCGGCAGATGATCGACTTCGTGTGCGGAAAATGAGACTCGGGGCCCGGGGCTCGAGGCTCGCCCGATTGCGGATTGCGAAATAGGAATTGGAATCCGCAATCCGGAAGCAAGACTACGAAATACACAGAACACGCGAGAGAGATCCAAACTGAAATCAATCCGACATTCCAACGCAGATATCCGCTGATTTATGATTCAAATGATCCAAGCCACTGATTGATCATAAGAAATCATCGGCCATCTGCGCCCATCTGCGTTGAATCCCTCTTTGCGCCCTTTGCGCCTTTGCGGTGAATCCGCAATCCGCAATTACTTGGCGGGCGGGACCTTGACCAGCTTCCACGCCTCGATGAACGCCACCGCGGTTTCCACGTAACGGTTCACGATCTGCTCGCCGAGGGCCGCCGTGGCGTCCCGCGGGTCCGCGTCAGTCACGCAGCCGTTGGAGGAGAATTCCCGGATCGAGCCGCCCTTGCCCGTCTCCTTCGGCACGATCTCGATGCCCGGCTGCACCGCGGCCAGCTCCGGGTGCTCGCGGACCAGGGCGTTCAGCTCCGCCGCCTCCGGGCCGTAGCGGATGACCGGCTTCTGCGCCCGGTCCATCCGGACCAGGTCCGGCCGCAGATACAGCATGATGGACGTCTCGTCCACGCCGGCGTGGGCGTCGTCCACCTGCTTCTCGGGCGCCTTCCCCTGCAGCGGGACTTCCCCGCCGTCCCCGATGGCCACGGCGATTCCTCCGGTGGTGTGATTGATCCGGTGGACCGCCATGGCCTGGGCGACGTGGTTCCCGCCGTGGTAGTTGTACAGCATGAAGCGGCGGAAGCCGTAGCGCTGGAGGACTTCCATGGCCTCCACGAGGACTTGGGCGAGGGTCTCCGGCTGGAGGCTCAGGGTGCCCGGGAAGCCGCTGTGGTAGAGGCTGTAGCCGGCCTGGACCACCGGGGCCACCACCACGCCGGTCCGGGCGGAGATCCGCTTGGAGATCTCGAAGGCCTCGTAGAAGTCGGTCCCCAGCGGCAGCTGCGGGCCATGCTGCTCGGTGCTGCCGATGGGGATGATCACCATGTCGCTGGTTTTCAGGTACTGCTCCACCTCGGGCCAGCTCATGTCCTGCAGCACGAGCGGCTTCCCGTCGACAGCGGCGGCGGCAAAGCCGGCGGCCGCCAGAACCAGCGCCAGCAAGAAGCCCACGCGGCCCCACTTCCTCGACAGATCCATTCTCATGGCGATCCTCCTTCGGAGAAATTGGAAGACCGCCCGTCCGGCGCCCTGGTGAGGCCCCGCGAGGCGGCTTTCCGATGGTGGCTCCCAATGGTCTATTGTACGCTTCCAAGCCCGGAGATTCCTCCGGGCTTGTATCTCTTCCGGCATGCTCCTATAATGTCCCCGTGATGCACATCGCCGCTACCTCACACCCCATCCTTGAGGCCGCATGCACCTTCTCCGGCCGCTGATCCACCTGGGTGGAATCCTGCACAGCTACAAACGCGCGTCCTTCTTGTCCGGAGGCCAGCCGGGCGAGTCGGGCAGTGACCATCTGAAACGGGTCCATGCCAAGCATTTTGCCGGTGGGATCGAGGTACGAAGCCGTTTTCCCGGCATCCCCCTGGACCGGATCTCCGGCCGAGCCCGCGAAGCGGTCGCTCTGGCGAAGGACCGTTACGCCGACAGCTTGATCGGCGCCGACTTGCTGGTCCGTGAATCCGTTTCCGCTCCGGACGATACCGTCCGCCTCGGCTACCCGGCGGACCTGACCGCGCCTCGGGACTTCTCCGCCCTGCTGCTGATCGACATCCTCGTGGACCGGCCCCGGGGGTGGTGCTCCATCACGGGCACGGTCCATGATCACGCCATCGACGGCGTTCCCCTGTTCTTCCTGCTGCACGTGATCCTGGACCACATCCTGGCCGGAGGGGAATCCCACATCGCCCGATGCCGCCGGGTCCCGCCCTTTTCGCTCCAGCGCCGTCTGGATGACCTGGGAAGACGCGCCTCCCGGGCGCAGTGGCTGGAGTTGAACGCGGATCACGACGAGGCCATGATCCCGGCAGGGTCCCAGATCGACATCAGCGACAGTTGCGTCCCCAGGCTCCAGGCGCACCTTCGAGCGGACCGAGGGGTCGAAGTCCCCTGCTCCATGATCGAGGAGGGGCTGCTCGCCGTGGCGCTGGGCTGCGACGCCGTCCAGGATTGCGTCGCCCGGTTCCACGGCGGATCCCCCGCCGCGCGCGGTGCAGCCGCCGGGTACGACGGCGTGGGGCTGGTGCGGAGCCGCGGCTACCGGGCCGTGGCGGACCGGGGCCTGGAGCGGGCGGCGGGGGACCTGGCCGACATCCTGGCCCGGTGCGCGGCCGAAGTCGAGCGCGAACGAAACGGCACCGGCCGGACGTCGGTGTTCCTGGAGCGCTACCGGAGAATCCCCCGGTCCCAGAAGGAATTCTTCGAGAAGCGGCTCTCGCCGGCCGGCGTCGCCGTGGTGGCCGGCCATGAGTTGCAGGGGTCCAGTCTGAGCGGCGTCGATTTCGGCATCTCATTCGAACGTTACGGCTTCACCGGTGAGGATCTCGGATATACCGCATTCCCCTCTCACGCCGAGCACAGCCCCGCAACGCTTGAGGCACGGCGGCAACGCGGTCTGCAAACAGGGATCACGCGGTTCTCGGTGTTGTTCTCGCCGCTGTCCGGCCTCCCTAGCCGGCGGACCCTGTTCAAAGCGATCAAGTGCTCCCCCCGCGCCGCTGCCGGATTTCTGCAGAGGTTGGGAGCTTCGCCGGATGAACTGGCGCGTCTCTCCAGTCGAGGGGCGATCCGGGAACTCTACCGGCGATTGTACAATCCGGCGGATCCCGCCTCGGGCCGGGTGGAAATACTGGCCCGTCAATTCCTCGAACAGCTGGAGGCCTCCTCCCGGGCGGCTCGCCGGATCCGCTTCAGATCCGCTCCGGCGGAAGGGAGCCCGGCAGCGAGATGAAGCGGACCTGGATCTCACTCCTGCTGGCCGCCCTCCTCGTCCCGCCGCTCGCGGCCGCCCCCTGGAGACTGGTCAAGGAAACGGCGGATTGCCGGATCTATTCCCGGCCGGTGGCGGGATCGGACGTGAAGGAGTGGCAGGCCGTGGGGCTGTTCGACGCCGACTTCGACGCGGTGGTCCGGGTGATGGGCCGGCGGGACCGCTATGCCGACTGGTTCGGGATGTGCCGCGAGTGTTGCGTCATCCAGCCCCGCAGCGAGACGGATTTCGATCTCTACTTCGCCCTGGCGCTGCCCCTGATGGCCGATCGGGACGTCGTGGCCAATGTCCGCCTGGAACTCGACGGCTCCGGCGGGGTGGCCCGGGCGACCTTCCGCGGCGTGGACAGCCCATTCCGGCGGGATTCCGGGCTGGTCCGGATGCCCCGCATGCGCGGCGAAATCCTGATCAGTCGCCGCGGCGCCCGCCAGACGGAGATCGTCTACCAGTACTATGCCGAGTTGGGCGGCAGGGTGCCTCATGCCTTCGCCAACGCCGTGGGATGGAAGCAGCCGGCCGAAACCATGAACAAGATCCGCATGCAGCTGGAACGGGCGGAGGGACAGGATGAGTGACCCGCGGGTGATCTTCATGACCGGCGCCACCGGCGGATTGGGCCAATCGCTGGTCCGGGAAATCCTACGCTGTTCCGAGGACCGGTTGTGCCTGCTGGTCCGCGAGAAACGGGGCGAGCCCCACGGTGCGCGCGTCCGCTCCATCCTGGCAAGCGACGGACTGGAGGACTGCCTGGACAGGCGGGTGCGGATCCTGTCGGGGGACGTGGCGCTCCCCGATCTCGGCATCGGCGCGGCGGCGATGGCCGCCCTTCGCCGGGAGATCACCCACGTGTTCCATGTCGCGGCGCTGACCACGCTGAATGCCCGCCGGGCGGACTGTGAGCGGATCAACACCGGCGGGACTGAGGCGGCGGTGAAACTGGCCTGGGACCTGCGGCGCAGCGGAAGACTGGAGCGGCTGGTCCATTTCAGCACGGCCTACGCGGTGGGGAGCCGGCAGGCGTACCATTCCAGCGAAGATTCCCTCCCGGCGGAACCGCGGTTCGCCAACCACTACGAGTCCAGCAAATACCATGCGGAACAGGCGGTCCGGAAAGCCATGGCCCAGGGTCTGCCGGCGACCATCTTCCGGCCAAGCATCGTCGCCGGGGACTCCCAGACCGGCGCCGTCGCCCGCTTCAACGTGATCTACCCGTTCCTCAAGCTGTTTGCCCTTGGATTCCTGTCGACGCTGCCGGCCCATCCGGAGAACACGATGAACATCGTGCCGGTCGATTTCGTGGTCCGGGCCGCGCTCTACCTGTCGGGACAGCCCGGGGCCATCGGCCGGACGTATCACCTGGTCGCCCGACAGCCGCTGTCCGTCCGCGCGCTCCTGCAACTGGCCGCCTCGGAGTACCCGGGGCTGCCCCCGGTGCGCATCGTATCGCCCGACCGGTTCCACCCCAACCACCTGAGTTTCGCGGAAAAGACCGTGTTCCGCCGGCTCGAGCCGTATCTCGGCTACCTGAACGAGAAGTTGACGTTCGACACCACCAACACGGAGCAGGCTCTCCGGCCCAGCGATATCGATTTCCCCTCCACGGATGTCGAATACATCAAGTTGCTTTGCCGCTACGCGGTGGAGCAGGGCTATTTCCGGGTTCCGCCGGCCCCGCCAGTCTGACCCTGGTTTGCGCCCGGCGGCGCAAATCGGTGATCGACCGAAGCCCCGTGGCAGAATGGCGGATTCCTCCGGAAATGCTCGACGCATCTCGGCAGAGCATCCGCGGGCTCAGGGCGATCTTCTCCCTTCGATTGCGACGAAGATGACGATGTCGATGACGGCCGACGAGGACGATCGGTTGTCGGCGAAATCGTTCATCCCGCGGATTATCCCTGGCTCTCCACGCAGACCGCATAGGCCAGCTGCAGCTGCTTGATGGTCGCCTGAAGCTGCTCCCGGGCCCGCCCGGCCGCCTCGTCGATCTGCCGCTGCGCCTGGGCGTACCGCTCGGCCAGCTGGTCGGACAGCTGGTCGATCTGCGCGCCCACGTGCCGGTATCTTCGCTTCAGCTCCTCCCGCAGGCGGACCAGCTCAGCCTGGGCTTCCTCTCCCTTGTCCAGCATCTGCGAGTGGATCCGGCCGATCTCCTCCGCCTCGCGCTCGCAGCGCTCGATCATCCTCGCATAGACACCCTGGATCTTCTCCACGGCCAGCTGGCGCTGTTCCGTGAACGCCGCGCCCAGCTGGAGGGCCTGTTCCTCGGCATGATCGCAGCGCTGCCGGAGACGGTCCTCCACCCCGGCGATATGCTCGAGGGAGTGGTCCCGAATCTCCTGGATGCGCAGACGGACTTCCTCCATCCGCTGGTGGCAGTTGGCCATGACCGAGGCCAGGTCATAGGCCGGCAGGCGGATGCCGCTGCCCGGGGAGCCGAACCGGATGAACTTCCGCTGCTGCTGCTCCCGGGCCTGGGTGTTGAGCTGGTAGACCGTCTTCGGCTCGTACGTCCAGCCGTTCCGGAGCCGCCGTTCCTCCCGCCGGGCGCCGGCGAACATCACCCGGCCGAGGATCGGGGCCAGCAGCCGGGTCACCCAGCCGAATTCCCGCCGCAGGTCGCGGAGCAGGGCCGCCATCTTCGGCCCCATCTCCGCGTCGTGCCGGTACCAGCGGGCCATCGCCCAGACGGCGCCGGCATAGGCACTGCCGAGCCCCCGCGCACCGAGGCGGAAGCGGCGGGCGATCCGCGGGTCAGGATGGTCCTTGTACCGCTGCCAGCCCAGCAGGGTCGTCCGGGTGATCCGGGCCAGGCTGGGTCCGTTGATCGCGAAATCCTGCTCGAACGCCCGCAGGAGGTACCCGGTTTCCTGACCCGGCGGGATGTGGGGATGGCGGTAGTTGAAACGCTCCTGACCGTGGACGTCCGCGGGGGGGCACTCCTCGTCCGGAAGCAGGGCCCGGGCCGCCGCCAGCTCCCGATGCAGCGGCGTACCCGGCATGGGGGTGTAGAGCATGAACTGGTGGAAATCGGTGTTGTGCTCCACGGCATGGCGGATCGCCGCGTCGATGTTTTCAGGCGTGTGCTCTTCCATGCCGATGATGGTGGAGCCCAGGACGCGA
Source organism: uncultured Acidobacteriota bacterium (assembly GCA_964412195.1). Taxonomy (GTDB): domain Bacteria; phylum Acidobacteriota; class JAAYUB01; order JAAYUB01; family JAAYUB01; genus CAYPNP01. The sequence goes on from CAYPNP010000039.1 coordinate 29,210, forward strand.
ATCCCGTGGCTCTGGAACTCCCGCACCAGGGCCCGGGTGTCCACCCCGTCCAGCTTCGCGTATTGGCTCTCTTTCCCCTCCAGCCCCATCCACACCCAGGAGATCCCCAGGGCGACCAGCTGCTCGATGCTGTAGGAGCGCAGCACCCGGCCGGAGCTGAAGATGTAAAACGACCAGCTCTTGCCGTGCGCCCGCATCAGTTCCAGCAGCCGGAGCGCCCGCTGCTTGTACAGCAGGAAATTCTCGTCCAGCACGAAGAACGAGTGAACGCCCAGGCTCCGCTCGATCTGCGTCAGGACCGAGTACAACTCGTCGCCGGTCTCATAAAACGTGAGGGAATTCCCCTTGCCGCCGAACAGGGCGGAGGTGGAGCAGAAATTGCAGCCGATCGGGCAGCCCACCGAGGGGATCAGCACCGCCGCCATGTTCCGGCTCGAGACCGGGATGCCCATGATGCGGGTGCCGAATCCGGACAGCACCTTGGGATGGAGGATGGGCGCGTCGACGTCCTGGCCCAGGTACTCCCGGAACCAGCGGATCCCGTCGCCATGGCAGATGTGGTCGGCGTCGACCAGGCCGGCCAGCCCTTCCTTGCTGGTGATGTGCCCCCCCACGACGATGGTGGCGCGGGGCTGGTGCCGGCGGATCAACTGGCACATGCGCTTCACTTTGCCGAGGTTGGGCACGATGGAGCTGATGCCGATGATGTCGTATTCTTTGGTCGAGATCTCCCGGATGAACCTGTCCTGGGTGGGGAAGTCGAGGATGGTGCAGGGGGCGTCGATGTTGGCTTCGATCATGAGCAGGCCCAGGGTCCGGTGGAACATCCGGAGCGAGAACGGCCCCTGCACGCGGGTCACCTGGTTGTGGTAGAGCTCCATCGGATTGACCTTGCGGCTGCCGTACTCGTCATCCTGGGCGAACGGCCCGAAGACGCCGGTCAGGAGAATCCGCGGAGCCGGTGATTTCGTATACGCTCGGGTAGGGTGCATCAATGCCTCATACGATCTTTGGATTATTCAGGAAGTAGATTCGCGGAGGGGGGAAAGGCCCGGTAATGCCGCCCGGCCCTGGATGGCGGCTTCCGAAAGATCTGGCCCAGTCGATATCCAACGGATTTTGGCTCTCCCTTTCTGAACGATCGGATTCTGACACAGTCGGCGGGTGCAGGCAAGGCAATAGTTGATTCGGGATCCCGACAATTTCGCCGTCGTGTCCGGGGACGGCGGTTGCCGGCCGCCTTCAAGGCGCGCATCTCAGAAGGATGCATTCCGACCGGGAGATCTCAATGATGCTCCAGAATGAATCCGAATTTAGCCTTTTCGCGCTCGGTCCTACTTGGCTTGGCGTACCCCGGGTGGCAGCAGCGGATTTCCCGAAGGGAAATAATGTGAATAGACTTGTATGCTGGATGTCAAGGGGGCACCTCCCAT
>CAYPNP010000040.1:0-28474 GCA_964412195.1 uncultured Acidobacteriota bacterium
CTGGCCGGCGAAGATCTCCACCAGCTTCGGGTCGTAGCGGGTGCCCGCCCCGCGCTTCAGCTCGTCCAGGGCATTGTCGAAATCCAGGGCGGTGCGGTAGCTCTCGGGATTGGTGATGGCGTCGAACGACTCCCCGATGGCCACGATGCGGGCGCTCAGGGGGATGGCCTCGCCGGCCAGCCGGTCCGGGTAGCCGGTGCCGTCGAAGTTCTCATGGTGATGCCGGATGATCGGCACCAGGTCGTTCCAGAGGATGATCCGGCTGACCATCTCCGCCCCGATGGCGGCATGCCGCTGGTAGTGCTCGGGCACGGACTTCACGTCGGGCGGGATCTTGACCATGCCGATGTCGTGCAGCAGGGCGGCGAAGTGGATGCGGCGCCGCTCCGCCTCGTCCAGCTTCAGGTTTCGGGAGATGATGCCGGCGTAGTGGGCCACGTTGTGCAGGTGCCGGCGGGGCACGATGCTGCCCTCCATCGACAGCACCAGCAGCTCGATGGTGTGGGTGAAGTAGTTGATCTGGGTTTCGTGGAAGCCGGCGTTGGCCAGGCTGATGGCGCACTGGTGGCCCAGGGAGCCGCTCAGGTCCAGGTCCGTGGCGGTGAAGCGCCCGCCGCCGGTGATCCGGTGCACCAGCAGGACCAGGCCGCGGGGCTCGTCCTGGAACTTCAGCGGGACGGCCAGCGCCTGGACCCGGCCGGAGGCCTGCCGGAAGTGGGCGGCCCGCATCGGCTCGCCGTCGAAGCAGGAAATCTCCCGGCTGGCCCAGGCCCGCTCGCGCATGGTCTCCAGGAGCGCCTGGTTGTCCTTGGTGAAGCCGGCCCAGGTGAAGCCGGCTTCGGCCTTGAGCGTCCAGCCCTTGGCGCCGGGGACGAACAGGTAGGCCCCGGCGGTGTTGAGCAGCTGGCGGGCCCCCTCCGCGATCCGCTCGTAGGCCTCGTCCAGGTGGGCGATCTCGGCCAGCGAGGCGGAAAGGAGGACCAGCTGGTTCAGCCGGGCCCGCGAGGCCTGGAGGGATTCCAGCGTGCCGAGGATGTCCCGCTTGGTCAGGAAGTAGCCCAGCAGCGACAGCAGGAAGGACAGGGCCACCACGGCCAGGGTGGCATACAGGATTGCGAACTCGCCTTGGACGATCAGCTCGGGGATCGTGTAGAGCAGGAACAGGATGGAAATGCAGACCAACGGGATGAGCGCCACCAGGACGTAGGCCTTGATGAAGAAGACGAACGGCTTGAGGTCCGCCTGGGAGGTGTCCTCCAGCCGCCGCAGGCCCCGCAGGCTGACGAAGTAGCCCACCAGCGACAGCACGAACACCAGGGCCAGGATGGCCAGCGAGGCGTAGATGACGACATAGTCCCCCCGCGCGGCCATGCGCGGGAAGATGTAGACGTACAGCAGGAAGGCCAGGCAGCAGAGCGGGATCAGGGCGATGACCATGTAGAGGTGGCGCTGCGGGGGCAGGGCCCGGATGTCTGCGGCCGGGATGAGACGGGGTTCGGCCATGACCGTTCCTTGCGCGTAAAATACTGTCCCCATTTAAGGATAGCCCGCCGGTTTTGTCAATAGCCATCGGATTGGTTTTGCAATCCGGGCGGGCTTTGTGCGAAAATGAACATTTTAAAGGAGGATCGCGTGATGGAGCGGGTGGCAGCCGACGTCCTGATCCTGGGTTCCGGCATCGCCGGGTTGAGCGCCGCCGTCCGTCTGGCCCCGTCGCACCGCGTCCTGGTGGTGTCGAAGGGCGAGCTGTTCACCACGAACACCGACCTCGCCCAGGGCGGGATCGCCGCCGCCATCCAGGAAGAAGACTCCCCTTTCGAGCATTTCCAGGACAGCATGAGCGCCGGGGACCACCTCTGCCGGGAAGACGCCCTCAAGTACCTGGTGGAGCAGGGGCCGGAGTGCGTCCGCGAGCTGATGGAGTGGGGCGCCGATTTCGACCGGGAGGGCGGGCAGCTGCGATTCACCCGCGAGGGCGCCCACTCCGTCCGGCGGATCCTCCACGCCCACGGCGACGCCACCGGCCACGAGATCCAGCAGACTCTGGTCCGGCGGACGCGGTCGCTGCCGCACATCCGGGTGATGGAGCAGACCGCCTGCCTCGACCTGATCGTGGATGACGGGATCTGCCGGGGGGCGCGCTGCGGCCGCATGGGCTCGGGGGCGCGGCTGGAGGTGACCGCCCCGGCCACCATCGTCGCCACCGGCGGGGCGGGCCAGCTCTACAGCCGCACCACCAACACGCCCGCGGCCACCGGCGACGGCTTCGCCATGGCCCTGCGCGCCGGCGCCACGCTCGAGGACATGGAGTTCGTCCAGTTCCACCCCACCAGCCTGCAGCTGCCCGGCCAGCCCAATTTCCTGCTCTCGGAGGCCATGCGGGGCGAGGGCGGGCTACTCCGGAACGCCCGCGGGGAGCGTTTCATGCCGGAGTACCATCCCCTGGCCGAGCTGGCGCCGCGGGACGTGGTCAGCCGGGCCATCCGGCGCATAATGGACGAGACCGGCGCCGACCACGTCTTCCTGGACATGACCCACTTCAAGGAGAGCTTCCTGCGGGGTCGGTTCCCGACCCTGTTCGCCCGCTGCCTGGCGCTGGGCCTGGACATGTCGCACGCCATGATCCCGGTGGCGCCGGCCGCCCACTTCATCATGGGCGGGATCCGGACCGACCTGGACGGCGGCACCAACCTGCCGGGGCTCTTCGCCTGCGGCGAGGCGGCTTGCACCGGCGTGCACGGCGCCAACCGCCTGGCCAGCAACTCGCTGCTGGAGGGCCTGGTGTTCGGACGGCGCACGGGCCTGTACCTCCGCGACCACGCCGACCTCTTGCGGAACCCGGCCTCCGCCCCGGCCGGACCGGAGAAAGGCGGGCCGCCGTTAGCTGTACAGGGCTCGGCCGAGGTGGCCGCGGTCCGGGCGGCGATGCGCCAGGCCATGTGGGAGGACGTGGGGATCCTCCGCACCGCCGAGACGCTCGACCGGGCCATCAGTAGGCTCGAGGGCTGGCGGGACCGCGTGGCCGGGGAACCCTCCCTGCCTGCCTGGGAGCTGGAGGGGATGCTCCTGGCCGCCCTGGGTATCGCCATCGCGGCCCGGGAGCGGCAGGGCAGCAGGGGCGGGCACTACCGATCGGATTATCCCGAACGGGGCCCGTACGGCAACCGGCACGTCGACTTGCGCCTCGGCCCGGCCGGCCGGCCGGAGGCGTTCTGGACCGAATAGGAGGGAACGGCGATGGGGTGTGACGAATTTATCCGCGAGCGGCTGCGCGCCTTCCTGGCCGAGGACATTGGGAGCGGCGACCTGACCACCGCCGGCCTGCCGCAGCTGGCCTGCGCCACGGCCCGGGCCCGGCTCACGGCCCGCGAGTCCGGCGTGCTGGCCGGCCTGGAGTTCGCCCTGGAGGTGTTCCGCCTCCTCGACCCGGGCGTCCAGGTCTTGCCGCCGCGCCTGGAGGACGGCCAGCCGATGGAGAAGGGGACCGTGCTGGCCGTGCTGGCCGGCAACACCGCCGCGCTGCTGCAGGGGGAGCGCACCGCGCTGAACCTGCTGCAGCGGCTGTCCGGGATCGCCACCACCACCCGGGCGTTTGTCGACGCCCTGCGGGGATCCGAAACCGTCCTGCTCGACACGCGCAAGACGACGCCGGGCTTCCGGTTCTTCGAGAAGTACGCCGTGCGGATCGGCGGCGGCCGCAACCACCGCATGGGCCTGTACGACGGCGTGATGCTCAAGGACAACCACCTCGCCGCCGCGGGCGACATCGGCGCGGCGGTGAGCCGGGTGCGGGAGCGGGCGCCGGTGACGGTGCGGGTGGAGGTGGAGGCCGAGACCCTCGACCAGGTCCGGGAGGCGCTGCAGGCCGGCGCCGACATCATCATGCTGGACAACATGGGCGTGGAGTCGATGCGCCAGGCCGTCGCCCTCATCGGCGGGAAGGCCCGCGTGGAAGCTTCGGGGCGCATCCGGCAGGAGGACCTGCCCGCGCTGGCGAGGCTGGGATTGGACTACATCTCCGCGTCGGCCATGATGACGCGGTCGCGGTGGCTGGACATCGGGCTGGATTTCATCGCCTGAGGCCCCGATGACGGAATCCGGCAACAGGACGGGTTGGTGGGAGAGCCGCTGGGCCGCGGCGGCGCTGCTCGCCGTGGTGGCCGCGGTCTATCTGGGGATCATCGGGCAGTACGGGTTCATCGGCGCTGACGAGCCCCGCTACGCCCGGATCGCCGAGGAGATGATGCGGCGCGGCGACCCCGTGGTGCCGACGTACCGCGGAATCCCCTGGTTGGAAAAGCCGCCGCTGCTCTACTGGCTGGCCGGGATGTCCTACCGGGTCTTCGGCGTCAACGAGTTCGCCGCCCGGGTGCCCTCGGTCCTGGCGACCCTGGGCTTCCTGGCCGTGTTCTACGCCGTGCTGCATCCCGTCTACGGCCGCCGGCTGGCGTTTTTCGCCGTGCTGACCCTGTCCACCTGCGGCATGTTCGTCGGCTACTCCGGGGCGGCCACCACCGACATCCTGATCTCCGACACCGTGGGCGCCGGCCTGCTCCTGCTGTGGCGCTACTTGTCGGACGAGTCGCCCCCGCCGGCCTGGTGGCTGTGGGCGGCGGCGGCGCTCTTCGGCCTGGGCTGCCTGGCCAAGGGGCCGCTGGCCCTGGTGCTGCCGGCGCTGGTGGCGTACCCCTACATCGCCCTGACCGGCCGGGTGCAGGGGCTGACCCTGACGCGCCTGGCGGCGGCCGCGGGCATCTTTCTGGCCATCTCGGTACCGTGGTACGTGGCCATCTACCAGGCGCAGGGCTTCAAGTTCATCCTGGTCTTTTTCATCAACCACCACCTGGCCCGGTACGTGACCGACATCCACCACCACAGCCGGCCGTTCTGGTACTTCGTGCCGGTGCTGCTGGTGGGCAGCCTGCCCTGGACGGCGTTCCTGCTCTTCCTGCGGCGGGTGCCGGAGCTGTTCCGGAACCGGCGAATGGACATCCGCGCGGCGGGGTTCTGGTTTTTCGCCGTCTGGCTGGCGGTGCCGTTCCTGTTCTTCTCGCTCTCCACGGCCAAGCTGCCGGGCTACATCCTGCCGCTGTTTCCCGCCTTCGCCTTCCTGGCTGCCTGGGGGATCGAGCAGTTCGTCACGGACGGCACCGGGCGGATCCGCCTGCTGAAGTGGATCCTCTTCAGCTCCGCCGTGATCCTCCTGGTGGCCTTCCCGATCTTCTTCCACGTCCGGTTCGACAGAATGGGCCTGGGGTTGGCCCTGGACGCGCTGGTCCTGCCGGGATTGCTGCTGTCGGGCTACCTGACCGGGCGGAACCGGCGGGAGCTGGCGGCCGCCGCCGTGGCGCTCTCGGTGTTCCTGCCGCTGGCGGCGGGCACGCCCTTCGTCGTGCCGGTCCTGGAGCCGTTCTTCTGCCACCGCCAGCTCTGCCGCCAGGCGCTCCAGTGGACGTCGCCGGGCAATCCGCTGGTGATCTACCGGAACTTCCACTACACCAACGACTACTATTCCGGCTACACCTGCACCGACAATCTGTCGGAGCGCGCCGACCTGGAGCGTTATCTGCAGGGGCGCGACGGGCCCGTGTACGTGCTGACGGCCGTCGAGGGCGTCCCCGACTTCGCCGCCCTGCCGGGATGGCGGGGCGTCCGCCTCGCCGCGGCCGGGGAGTCGGAGCTGTGGAAACTGGAGAGGCAGCCATGATCTATCCGCCCAAACTCGCCGCCGGCAGCCGCATTCGCGTGGTGACCGCCGCCTCGCCGGTGAAGCCCGGGTTCATCGAGCCGGGGCTGGCCTGGCTCCGCGCCCGGGGCTGGCAGGCGGAGTGGGACGCCCGCGGCTACCGGACCGAGTTCTACAGCGCCGGCACGGACGAGGAGCGGGCCGCCGAGCTGGCCTCCGCCCTGGCCGACCCGGACGCGGCGGCGGTCTGGTTCGCCCGCGGCGGCTACGGCGTCGGGCGGTTGCTGCCGGCGCTCGACCGGCTCCTGCCGACGCCTCCCGCGGCGCCGAAGGTGGTGATCGGCTGCTCCGACGCCACCTTCGCCCTGGTCTACCTGCTGCAGCGCTGGGGCTGGGTGGTCTTCCACGGGCCCATGGTGGCCGGCGACATCGGCCGGGGCCCGGCGTCGTTCGACGAGGCCTATCTGGCCGCCTTGCTGGAGGGCCGGCCCGTGCGCGCCGCCGTGACGCCGGCGCCGCTGGCGGTGCTGGCGGACGGTCCCGCCGCGCGGGCGCCGCTGACCGGCGGCTGCCTCTCGATCCTGGCAGCCACGCTGGGCACGCCGTACGAGTGGCAGGCGGAAGGCCGCCTCCTTTTCCTGGAGGACACCCAGCTCAAGCCGTACCAGCTGGACCGGCTCCTGGTGCAGCTGCGCCAGGCCGGCAAACTGGACCGCTGCGCCGGCATCGTCTTCGGGCAGCTCCCGGATTGCGTGCCGCCGGCGGGGGCGCGCTACACCCTGGCCGACGCCATCCGCCACGCCCTGGAAGGTTTGACCTGCCCGGTGCTCTTCGGCCTGCCCTCCGGCCACTGCGGCGCGCCGAGCCTGCCGCTGGCGCTGGGCGCGGTCTATCGTCTCGATCCGGCCGCGGGCCAACTTCACCTTGAGGATCCCGATTTATGTCCAGTCTCCTGACCGTCGACCGCGACACCTCCGTCTACATTCTCGGCATCTGCGGCACCGCCATGGCCACGCTGGCCGGCATGCTGCAGGCGCGGGGCTGCCGGGTGAGCGGCTCCGACACCGGCATCTATCCGCCCATGAGCGATTTCCTGGCCCGGCTGCGCATCCCGGTGAAGCAGGGCTGGGACGCCGCCAACCTCGAGCCGCGGCCAGACCTCGTGGTGGTGGGCAACGCCATCGCCCGGGGCAACGCCGAGCTGGAGGCCGTCCTGGACGCCGGCATCCCCTATTTCTCCATGCCGGAGTTCCTCCGCCTGGTCTTCCTGCCGGGCAAGACGCCGGTGGTGGTGGCGGGCACCCACGGCAAGACCACCACCTCGGCCCTGCTGGCCTGGTGCCTGACGGACCTCCGGGCGGACCCCTCGTTCCTGGTGGGCGGGATCCCGCTCAACTTCCACGCCAGCTACGCTGTCGGATCCGGCCCGCACTTCGTGATCGAAGGCGACGAGTACGACACGGCCTACTTCGACAAGGGCCCGAAGTTCCTGCACTACCGCCCGTCCGTGCTGGTGATCAACGGCATCGAGTACGACCACGCCGACATCTACCCCGACCTCGAGAGCATCGTCCGGCAGTTCGAGCTGCTGGTGCGGCTGGTGCCGCGGGGCGGGCGGGTGATCTACAATGGCGAGTGCCCCAATGCCCGCCGGGCGGCCGCCCGGGCCCTCTGCCCGGCGGACACCTTCGGCCTGGCCGAGGGGTGCGACTGGCGGGCCACCGGCCTCGACGTGTCCGAGGGCCGGACGCGCTTCCGCGTGTCGCGCCGCGGCGAGGCGCTGGGCTGGCTGGACATCGGCCTGGGTGGCGAGCACAACGTCCGCAACGCCCTGGCCGCCTGCGCCGTGCTGGACCACCTCGGCTTCGAGTGGGAGGCTATCCGGGCGGCCCAGGCCGGGTTCCTCGGCGTCGAGCGGCGGATGACCCTGCGCGGGGAAGTCGGCGGAGTGGCCATCTACGACGACTTCGCCCACCACCCCACCGCCATCCGCCTGACCCTGGCCGGGGCGCGCACCCTTTTCCCCGGCCGCCGGATCTGGGCCGTGTTCGAGCCCCGCAGCTGGACCTGCCGCAAGAAGGTCCATCAGCAGGCCATGGCCGAGTGCTTCGACGATGCCGACGGGGTCATCCTGGCCGATGTCTTCCGCAAGGAGGCCCTGCCGCCCGAGGACCGCTTCCAGCCCGAGGCGGCCGTGGCGGCCATGGCGGCGCGCGGCCGGGACGCCCACTTCCTGCCCGGCGCCGCCGAGATCGTCGATTTTCTGGCCGAACGCCTGAAACCCGGCGACGTAGTAATCATCATGTCCAATGGTGGGTTCGACGACATCCACCACACACTTCTGGAAAGGATCCCCCCGCGCCATGAAGCCAATTCATGATTTCTTCCTCGGGCGGTTCTTGCCGGTTGCGTGGCTGGCGCTGCTGGCCGCCGCCTTCGCTGTCGCCCAGCAGCCCGCGGCGCCGCCCCCGCCGCAGGGGGAGCCGGTGATCCGGTCCGAGACGCGGCAGGTCTTCGTGCCCGTGAACGTGTCCACCGTGGACGGGGAGCCGGTCACCAACCTGACCCGCCGGGATTTCCACCTCTTCGAGGACGGCCAGGAGCAGGAGGTGATCAACTGCGCCTCGGAGGAAGTGCCCCTCAACGTGGTCTTCCTCATGGACATCAGCGGCAGCACCTTCATGGAGCTGGGCGCCATCAAGAAGGCGGTCCGCACGTTCGTGTCGGAGTTGCAGCCCCAGGACCGCGTGGCCATCGTCACCTTCAACAGCGAGGCGCGGCTGATCCTAGACTGGTCCAACGACCTGACCCGGCTCGACCGCGCCCTCGACCGGGTGGTGCCCAAGGGCAACACCGTCTGGTACGACGCCCTGTACGTCACCCTCACCGACCTGCTGCCGAAGGTGCGCGGCAAGAAGGTGATCCTGTCGGTGACCGACGGCTGGGACACGGCCAGCCTGGTGGACTTCCACGAGGTGCTGGACAAGGTCACCGCCGGCGACGCCCAGATCTACGTGGTGAGCAAGACCGCCGGCATCAAGGATTTCGCCGACTATGTCCGCAAGGAATACGGCGCGCGGATCGACGAGACCACGGTGATGAAGGTCATGTACGCGGCCGACTCGCAGCTGCGCAAGCTGGCCTACGAGACCGGCGGGCGGGTCATCGTCCCGAAGAGCAGCGGCGACCTGGTCTCGATCTACCAGGGGCTGGTCAAGGAGCTGCGCCAGCAGTATTACCTTTCCTACACCCCCTACAACGTCCTCAAGGACGGCCAGTACCGCAAGATCTCGGTCCAGGTGGACCGGGCCGGGGTGCGCACCTTCTGCCGCCCGGGCTACTACGCCCGCTGACGCGCCGGCATGCTTGCCCCTGCCTCGCCATCCCTGCCGCCGGCCGGCGCCAGCGTCTACCTGCTGGGCTTCATGGGCGCCGGCAAGACCACCGTCGGCGCCGCCCTGGCGGAGCGCCTCGGCCTCCCGGCGGTGGACCTGGACGCGCGGGTGGAGGCGGCGGCCGGGCTGAGCGTTGTCGAGATCTTCGCCCGGCACGGGGAGGCGTTCTTCCGCCAGCTCGAGTTCCAGACGCTGCAGGAGGTCAGCGCCCGGCCCGGCCAGGTGGTCTGCCTCGGCGGGGGCACCTACTGCCGGCCGGAGGCGGTGGAGCTGGTCAACCGCACCGGCTTCTCGGTCTGGCTGGACTGCCCGGTGGAGGAGCTGGCCCGCCGCTGCCTGGGGCTGCACCCACCGCGGCCGCTGGCCCGCGACGCGCGGGAGTTCGCCGCGCTGCACGGGCGCCGGCTGGAGTTCTACCGCCAGGCCCACGCCCGGGTGTCCACCGCCGGCCGCCCGGTGGCGGCGGTGGTGGCCGAAATCGTGGAGATCCTGCGTTGGAAGGGAGTGCTTGGCGACCTGGATGGGGCGGGCCGGGGGTCCGAACATCGAACGTCGAACATCGAACGCTGAACGTCGAAGTCAAGCCGCAAACCGAATCAAACCACGAACCACACGAACCACACGAACCGCAAAAACCACACTCAAAGGGTCCATCCGCAGCCTGGCATACGTTACGGAGGCACGGAGGACACGGAGGTCGATCCGGGTTCCAATCCGCAATCCGAGATCAGGGACCACGAAACACACGAAATACACGAAAGGATCAATCCGCAATCCGCAAACCGAGATAGTCCATCTTGGCAGTCCGGACATCCGGCCTGCCGACACCTTTCCATCAGCAGAGGAATCTAGTCAGAGCGAATACTGCGTGGTGATCAGCTGCACGATGGCTTCATCGGGCCGGAAGGCGAGTCGGGCGCACGGGACGTCGGCGGCGACGCGGCCGCAGGTAGCCAGCACGCGGTCGACGATGGCCGGTTCCCACATCGGCGGGAACGTCCGGGGAAAGAGCTGGGTGGCGGCCACCGTCGGCGCCAGGGATTCCACATGGTTTTCCGCCCCGTGCCGGAGGAAGAAGATGCCGGCCAGGGGGCAGCCCTGGGGGGTGGCGAAGCGGCCGGAACCGTGCCACGGGGTGCCGAAGGCCCACCACCGGCCGCGGTATTGCTGAACCACCAGACGGTCGTCGCTGAGGATCACCGCCCGGGGATGGTGGGTGTGCCACAGGTTGGCCGTGGTCGTCTTGCCGGCCTCAGACTGGCCGCAGAAGAGGAAGGCCCGGTCGCCGACGGCGACGCTGCAGGCGTGCAGGAAGAGCGCCCCGCGGCAGGCGGTCCGGTGCTGGAACAGGATCTCGTCCAAAGGGTAACTGAAGGCTGCGCCGACGATCCGGTTCTCGGAGAATGGGGGTAGGTACAAACGCCCCCGTTTCCGGGAGGCATCGATGATCACAACCCGCCGGAAGGGATCGCTCCCGTCGGCGGAGCGGAAGGTGTAGGCCAGTTTCTGCCCCAGCCGGTAAACCCGCCACAGGCTGCCCGAGTCGAACAGGAGATCGGCGGGGGCCAGCGCTGGGGGGGTGGCTTCCACCAATTCTAAACGAATCTCGCCGCCCCGTTCGGGTGAGAACGGCCGGTACTTGACCGGCAGGATCAGCCCGCGGTGTGGCGTTTCGGCCTGGATGGCCAAGGTGATGCGGCCGACCCGCATCCGGACGAGGATGGAATTGTCGGCCCACGCGGCGGCCGCCGGATCAGACGGATGGCGTCTCATCGGTTCCACCGGCGGCCGGGTCAGCCAGGGCCGGGCTGCCGAGGCAACAGCGGGCGTCGGCCTGGTGCCCGCAGGATTCCCCCAGCAGGGCGTGCACCCGGAGGTGGGTGATCCGGCAGCAGAGTTCCACCTGCGCTTCGGGGTCTCCCGTCTCGGCCTCGGCCACCCCGGGGCAGTTCTGGCACAGGGGCAGCAGGGTGCAAGTCCGGCAGGGGGCGTCGGAACTCCAGCGGCGCTCGCGGAGCCGGGGCAGGAACTCATGCCAGCCGGTCCGGAAGGAACCGGTCCGGAGGTCATAGCCGGACCGGCGCGCCAGCAGGCAGAGGAGCAGACGGCCGTACGGATCCACCGCAAATCCCGTTCGTCCCCCTCCGCAGGTGTAAACAAACTCGCTGGGTGTCCAACTCTTGTCCTGGCAGAGGATTTCCTGAGTTGTGGTAAGGAATTGGCGTTGTCGGACGGGATCGGACAAATCGAGTTCCACGATGCGCTCGGGGCGGACCTGCAGGTTCGGATGGCGGTGGGCTCCGCAATCCACGCGCGGGTTCAGTACGCCATCGTGCCGGAACGGGACACCGAGGCGGCGGGCATAGTCCCCCATCGCCTCATACTCATGGGCGTTCCACTCCAGGATCATGGTCTTGAGCTTGAGATTGACACCGCGGGCGTGCAGCGCTTCGACGCCGGCGCGGCAACGCGCGAACGAGCCCGGCACCCGGGTGATCCGCTCATATGTTGCGGCGGTCGCTCCGTACAGGGTCACTTCGACGCAGGCGGGCGGGCATTCATCGAAGAGGTCAATGATGGGTTGGTCGACCAGGGTGGCGTTGGTGAAGACGGTCACGCGCAGCCCGCTTCGGACAGCGTGCCGGAACAGCTCCGGGAAATCCGGGCGGACCAGCGGCTCGCCGCCGGTCAGCAGGAGATTGATGCAGCCCTCCGCCGCGAACTCGTCGATCAACTCCTGGTGTCGCGACAGGGGAAGTTCCCGGGAGGCTTCGTCCACAGCCTCCCGGGCTTGGTTGACGTAACAATGCGTGCACCGCAGGTTGCAGCGGAAGGTGGTCTCGAGGGCCCCGTGAAGAGGGATTCTACCTTGTGACAAGTTCAGCCGACCGATGAAATCGGCCAGGGGGATCTCCTGCACGCGGCCCACCGGCATGCTCAGGTGCCGATGTTCAGATTGATCAGCTGGCTGCCTTTTTTACAGACATTGGTACCGGCCGGAGTGGCCTTGCACCCCGTGCTGGCGATCTCGTCGCCGGCCAGCTGAATCCGGGTCACCGACGGCGGCTCGTAGGGTTCCTTCCGGGAACCGTCCGGTTTATGATCTAGTTTGGGTTGTGCCATGTATGTCATTCCTTTCCGTGTGCCGGTATCCTCCGGTCCGGCGATCTAGTGCCCGCCACTGTTGGACCGGTACAGCCGCAGGGCGGGATCGCCCAGCAGGTTCCAGCCGTCGACGACACCGGCCATGTCGCCGTCGGCCTGGAGCACGGCCGCCTTGGCCCGCCGCACGGCTTCACCAAGGGGCATACCGGCCCGGAGGTTGTCGTACACCTCCAGGTAGAACACCCGCTGCTGTTCGGGTTCCGTGATTCCGGACGGCCCGAGGCAGGCCACCGCACCGCCGTCGGGCACTAGGAGCAGGGCCTCGCCGATGGTGGGCTCGTTGCCGTACTGGTACCACTGAGCCTGGCAGGTCCAGGCGAACACTGCCGCGGCGTGGCCGGAGTTGGCCAATCCTCCCAGGTCGGCTAGCGTAAGCAGGCCGTTGTCGGTCCAGAACTCGAAGCTGCCGTGCCCGAAGTAGTGGACCGTGGCGGCGCTGCCCCGCAGGCCGTCCAGCAGGCTGGCGTGGGCGGGCCCCACCCCCGCGGCCACGTTGGCCCAGAGCGCGTCCGCGCCCCCGGGGATGTGCCCGGCGGCTTCCGCAGCCAATTGGTAGAACGAGACCGTGTCTTCAGGGCTTTGGTCATCCACCGCCAGCAGCGACAGGGGCTCTCCGGACGGGGGGGCCAGCAGGGCCGCTTGGTGGACGATCTTGTCTGCCACGACGCCTGCTTCAGGCTGAGTGACCACCGGCAGCCGGCCAATGGCCAGCTCCGGCGCCCCGTCGCCGTTGGTGTCGGCGAAGCGGTTCTCCGACGGCACCCGGCCGAAGACAGCGTCCTGCCCCCACAGAGAGGGCAGGAACGACGCCTGGCCGGTCCCCGAGTAGTCATGGGGATCGTACGTGTCGTCGCCCACCAGGAGTACGTGGCGGAGGGCCTGGCGGCTCTTCTGCCAGGCCTCGGCCAGCAGCGCCGCCACAGCGTTGGGCTCCACCACGCCGGCGCTGTACCGGTCGTAGGCCCGCTCCACGTCGAGGACCGCCGTGCGGTACTCGGCGCCCTTGGCGTCGGCGATCTGCTGGGCCGCGTCGGCGAACAGCGCGTGGGTGACCACCAGGTAGCCGGCCCGGGTCACGCTGGCGGGTAGGGTCGGATCATAGGGCGTGATGCGGGCCACGGCCACTTCCGTCGTGGGCGGGTCGGGCCGGAAGCCCATGTCGATCAGGTCCACGAAGGTCAGGGCGCCGTCGTCCGGGTTGGACACGTCGGCGGAGTAGGCCCAGGTCAGGACGTTGCCGCTCTGGCGCAGCACCCCGGCGGGCACCGTGCCCTGGATCTCGGCGGCGCTCAGGCCGCCAAACGTCACCGCCCCGACCCGCGCCCCGTTGAGCCAGGCCTCCACCGTATGGGTGTGGGCGGTGCCGCCCGACAAGGCGATCCGCACCGGCACGCTGCCGGCGGTGGGAAGTCCCAGGCAGGGCAAGTCGAACGCCAGCGGGTCCGGCGGGAACCAGGTGGACAGGATGGTCCACACCCAGGGATCGGCCGCCGGGGCGACGAATGGGGCGAAGAACAGGTTCTGCTCCACCCGCACTATGTCCGGCCGCGCCGGCACTCCCGACTTCGTCAGCGCTACCGTCGGCAGCGGCGCCGTGAAGGCGCCCCAGCCCACCACGTACACGTCCCGCAAGGCGTAGTCGGTGGACAGCCCGACGGCCGTGAACTCCAAGCAGCGGGCGCCCCCGGCGCCCGTCACCACCCGGAAGGCCACCGGCCGGCCCTGCCGGGTCAGCTTCAATTTGCCGGGCAGGGAGGCGTAGGTCGCCGGCATGCCCGCCGCCACCAGGTCGGCCAGCGGCACCCGCACGATGCCCGCCCCGGGTACTTCCAACTTCAGGGCGCGCACCGGCCCGGCGGCCACGATCGGCGCCGCCGCCTGGGTCTGGACCGCCGGCCCCGCCTTGGCCCGCTCCAGCCGCCGCTGCGCCAGCCGGTCCAGCTGATCCTCCAGGGTCGGGTTCCCCACCGGGAAGGGTCCCAGCCAGTGGGTGGCCCCGCCGCATTCCAGCTCCTCGATCAGCAGGAACGGCGCCTGCACCGGCAGGATCGCCCCGTGGTAAAGGATGGGCTCCGTCCCTCTCTGGGGCTGGGCCGGGATCGGCGCTTCGCTCAGCAGCGTCCGCTCGCCCAGGCCGTCGGGATCCCACGTCTCGTAGATCTTGAATCCGCGGGTCCCCCGCTGGGAGGTCACGGCGAACTCGACGGCGCCGTCGGGGTCCACCCGCAGGCCGCCCAGCCGCGCCCACGTCGGCACGTTGGGCGGATTGCATGGCTCGACGCCGGGAATGTCTATGATGGTCACATTGGTCAGGCTGACGCCGGCGGCGCCCGCCGTCGCGCCATAGGGATCAAGGGAAGTGGTAGTGGTTCCATTGACACCGCCGGTAACCGATACACTTGCGGGCGCGCCAGACAACAGCACTACTCCGCCGCCACCCCCGCCGCCGGGGCCATGACGATTCCCGGGATACGTTGCTCCGTCTGCCGTCGGCCAGGCGTCGACGCCTCCGCCACCATTGGCTCGGACGGTCAGGCCGGACAGGCTGCCGGTCATAGCCACCACCACGATGGTGCCGCCCGCACCGCCTCCGCCGCCTCCGTCGTTTTCCGGTGTGATGGCTGCGATGCCGTGGCCGGTGCCGTTGGCGGTGATGGTCCCGGTGCCGGTGACCGCGTAGGCCCGGATCAACACGATTCCCCCACCTAGGCCGCCACTGGAGGCAGCGGTGATAGTGTCCGAATTGTTGCGGGTGCCCGCCCCACCGCCGCCGCCTAGGGAGATGCGGGCGTTGGTGCCTGCGGAAGAGCCGATGGCGTATGGGAATGCAGCGCCCTGATGACCCCCAACATCCTGATTAGCACGCCAGGAATGCCCTCCCCGACCCCCAATTCCGCCATTACCGCCGCCTCCTCCGCCGGGATTCTCCTGGTTGGCGGCGGGGTCGTCATCCGTCCCACCTCCGCCGGCGTTGCCCGGTGCCCCGCGGGCATGGCTGCCGTCTTGGTTATTGGTTCCGGATGGATACCCAGAGGTTCGAGAGCCGGGATTCGAAACAGTGCTACCATCGAAGACGTAAAGCGGTGCACCGGCGATTCCCTCTCCCTTTGAACCATGAACATTCCTCGAGGCACGACTCCTATAGTCTGTATCGGTTTGGCGGTCATCGCCGGTGAGTTGACGTCCGCCACCGCCACGGAAACCCATGGCGTCCACGCTGACGGTTCCACCCAAGGTCAGGGTGCCGCTGACATCGATGGCCAGGATCCCACCGGTTCGGCCATCCCACGCCAGGGCCGTCAGAGAAGAACCCAATGTCGCGCTTCGGTACTTTGGAACGCGGACGACTTGGAACCTGCGCTGACCGGTGGTTGAAGTTTGCGCTGCAGTCCGGTATGTGTGCAGCAGGCCATTTCCAGTGCCCGCGCCGGTGACTGTCACGGCACCGCTGGTCACCGCGCTCTGGGCGATGACATACTCGAAGTAACCGGCCGAGTTGAGCGCCGTTTGGCCGTTGGCAGGATCCGAGGCGGAATTGTCGCCATAGACATTGCTGTTGGTGTAGCTGATATCGGCGTCCTGCATCTGGATCACCAGCAGCATGTCCCCAATGGCGATCCGGTCGGCGTTTCCGCGGATGGCTGTTGTGTCCACGGTGATCGATGTAGCCCCGGCGTTCACCGTCCCTGAGCCGGGGTAATAGGTGTTCACCACTCCACTCAGCGTCCCGCCCACAGGCAGGGAGTCGCACAGCTGGGCCAGCAGGACGGAAGGCCCGACACACAAACCGGCGATTGCCAGGATCACCGTTTGGTGGACAATCTTGTCAATTCTCATCGCATCCTCCCATCCTGGGTCCAGAGATGTGCCCAAATGCCGCTGGCGGTTTTGTTGAATGTCAGAATGCACCCGCCCCTGGCAGCTATTACAAGAATATTACATTATTAGGTACTGATCACAAAGGAGAATCTTGCTGAATGGCTTAATTATGAGGGTTGTTCCGAAAATGTTACATTGGCATGGAGAATCCGTGCTTTCGCCATGGCACGGTCACCAAAGTGCTGGCCGGCCAAATTTTCGCACTCCCTTGGCCGGAAAGCCCGCCGGCGGGAGGGGGCTGCATCTTGTCAGCGGCCGGCGCCGTGGGAGGGCTCTTCTCCGGCCAGTCCCACGCGGGTCACCACCCGGATCGATTCCAGCTGGGCCAGGAACCGTTGATAGTCCGAGGTTGCCTGATCGACGCCCACCTCGAAGCGGTCTATGATCTCCCGGACGATCAGCCCGCCGTCCTTTTGCCCGTTCAGACTCTCCCAGATGAAGGACCCGATGCGGTTCAGGTGAAAGATGGCTTCCAGGTCGGCCCCCCGGGCGACGGTGGGCACCAGGACGAACTCCCCGCCGATGTTCCGGGCGACCACGTGGGGCGCGCGGGCGAACACGATGTCGAGGGGGGCGGACGATTCTTCGGTCATCTCATCTCCTCTTGCTGCAGGCCAGCCTGAGCCGGGTCCACATCCCGCGCGCGAGGGAGCGCAGGGCCGTCCCGGCTTGTACCGGCCAGCCGCTGTGCCTCCCCCCGTCGATGGCGATCACAGTTCCGAGGACGTCGCCGGGGGCGAACCGGGGATCCCAGAGGGCGGCGCGGTCCGCCTGGGACCGCCAGGAACGGAATCGGGAGGCCAGCGGCGGGCCCCAGATCAGCCGGTGCAAGCGCAGCCCGGCCGCCTGCCGCACCAGCACCACGTCGCCCATCCGGGGTGGACGTCGAGTCGGATCGGCCAAAAGCACCACATCTCCGTCGGAAAAAGCCGGTTCCATGCAGCGGCCGGTGATCTTCAGACGAACGTGAGGAAACGCGGTCAGGCAGTTCCGCAGCAGAGCCTCGGACCACTGCCGGCCCGCCTCCAGCGTGCGGATTTCACCCGGGGGAATGCCTGGATTTGGCTGCAATATGTCTGTCATGTGGCGTACCGCATCTCCGTGCTTTCCTCGCCATCCCCATTTTACACAACAGGGACTGTCCGGACAACTGCCGGGAAGGACCACCCGGACATCGGCGGCCTGTTCCGTTGCGTGGTGGAGTTCGGGCAAATCAAACATTCCGCCTTGGAAAATAGATTATTGGAGCCCCGGCAGGGTGCCGATGCTCCAATACTGAAAAAGGGATACCCCTGAAAAGCGTTTCGTAGGAACCGATTTACCGCCCCAGGAAGTTCAGCGTGCCGGTGATCTTCAGGCTGGTGCCGACCTTCTCGCTGCAGCGCATGTAGCCGGCGAACTGGAGGCCCGTCAGCTTCAGGTAGATGTCCTCGCAGCCGAACTCCAGTTTCTTCTGCTCCTGCTGCTTCTGGTAGGCGGGGTCCGCCATCTTCTGATATTCCGCCATCATCTGCTTCTGCAGCACTTCGATGCGGGCGTTGAGCTTCTCCATCTCCGCCGGCGTGATCTTGGGATCCTGGAACCGCCTGGCGATCTGCTCCATCTCGGCCTGGGCGCCGCCGGTCATGTCGGCTTCGTCGATGTCGAAGTGGTAGTTTTCACTGCTGTAGGGATCGAAGTACAGCGTCGCCGTCCGCTTCTCGAAGGGGGTGGTCTCCGCGCCCTTGAAGAAGTCCAGCTGGTACTTCATGCGGCCCCCGCTGCCGGAATTGCACCGCGTGTCCTCCAGGAGCCGGGCGATGATCCGCCAGCCGTTGCTGACGTTCATGTGCCACTCGTAGCGGCCGGTGACGACGATGGCGTTGTCGATCGCCGAGTGGAAGGCGCTGACCGGCGCGAAGGCGTGCAGGTCGGCAGCCTCCGGCCCGATGTCGGCGGGCACTTTCACCGTGGCCCGGTACTCGGTGGGGGTGACGTTCTCGGTCAGGATCTCCAGGCGGTCGGAGCGCAGCAGGAACTTGGTCCCCGGCTTGAACTTGCCCTTGATCACGATCTGCACCGTTTCGCCCGGCACGGCGCAGGTCGAGCCCGACCCCGGCGCCGCCAAGGCGATCTCGGGCGTGGGGTACTGGGAGCCGAGCGCCGCCCGGGTGGTGATGCCCAGGCGCTTCTGCTCGGCCTGGGCCGCGACGTAGATGGCCTGGCGCTGCTGGTCGAACTTCTCGAGGGATGCGCGGACGACCCCCAGCACCGCCAGCGCCAGGGCGGCGGCCAGGGAGATCTTGCGTGCCACTTTGCCGGTCATACGGAACCTCCTTGTGAAATCCGGCGGGCCGCCTCGGCCGGACGCGCGTCCGGGCCGGGCGCCGCCAGGATGGTGTTGGACGAATGGACGACGGCCAGGAAGAGCCAGAAAAGAAGCGCCTCGGCGGGCCGGTGCAGCGGGAAGTCCACCAGCGCCAGGGCCAGCAGCGCGACGGCCCCGGCGGCTGATCCCTCGGCGGTGGGATCGGCGTCCGCCCGCTTCGCGAAGCAGAACCGGCCGAGCACCACGGCGGGGACCGCGAGCAGCAGGAGCAGGCCGGGGACGCCATAGTCCACCAGGGTTTCGAGATAGTCGTTGTGGGAGTGCCGCTGGAAGCCGGCGTACCGGGCCTCGTCGCCTGCGACGGCGAGCCGGGCGGTCTCCCAGGCCGGGTAATTCAGCTGGAAGGACCCCGGGCCCCCGCCCACCAGGGGGGATTCGAAGGCGTGGGGCAGCGAAACCCGCCAGATGAAGAACCGGCCCGCCAGCGTGTCCGCCAGGGGGCGCGCCGTGGAGACGCCGACGAGGACCAGGCCGAACAGGATCGGCAGGACCGCCAGGTGCCGCTTCTTGAGCGAGCGGAACAGCGCCCAGGCCGCCACCCCCAGCGCCGCCAGGGCTGGCGCCCGGGAGCCCGTCGCCAGGATCCCGACGGCCAGCAGCAGCCCGCCCGCCGACAGGACGGCGATGCGCCGCCGCCGGTCCGGCAGGAGCCGGCCGGCCGCCCAGGCAGCGGGCGCCGCCGCCGTGAGGAAAGCGGCGACGAAGTTGGGATTGCCCAGGGTCGAGAACACCCGCATGCGGGGGGAGCCGGCCGCCGGGGTTGCCCAGCCGAAGAGGCGGAAGGGGTCCGCCCCGGCGTATTGCAGGACCGCGACCAGGGCCACGACCGCGCCCGCCGCGGCCACGGCCCCCAGGACGGCGGCGGGCGGGGGCTTCAGGCCGGCCTGGAGGACGAACGCGCCGGCGGGCAGCAGGGCCAGCAGGAGGACCTCGGCGGACACGTGGGGCGCCAGGATCGCGGAGACCGACACCAGTCCGATCCAGCCGAGCACCAGGCCGTAGAGGAGGGAATCCAGCGCGGCCAGGAGGGGGATACGGCCCGCCGCCGCCGCCAGCAGGCCGGCAGCCACCCAGGCGGCCAGGAGCACCAGCTTGGGGGTGGAGAAGGGCGCCGCCAGCCCGGGCCAGCACGCCAGCGGCACGGCGGCCGCCACGGCCACGGCGGCTCCCCGCAGGGCGAGCAGAACAGGCGGGGAGACCGGCCTCCGGGACGCCCCGGCGGCCGACTCGATTCTCCCCGTTCCGACCTCGTCGTGTCGCATCGCCCTAGGATAGCGAAAGTGCGGGCCGGATCGCCAGCAAAATCATGTGTGGATCCCGGGATGATCCCCACCCCGAGCGGCTCCGGATCTCCTTTCCGGCCCAGCCGTTTTCATCGGCCCGCCGGTCTCACTGATCGGCCGCCCGGCGGGCCTCGCCAGCCTGGACCTCGTTGATCGGCGCGTAAACGGCGCGGGTCTGGAAGATCTGGTCCGTATACGCCTTGTACCCGGGCGTCCCCTCGTAGTGCAGCTGGGGCTGTCCGGGAGTGGGCAGCGGATCGTAGATGAAGACCTTCCCCTGGGCGTCCTTGCCGGCGACGATCCAGTGGTCGGAGCCGTCGGCGAGCTGCAGGGCGATCGGCCAGCTCTGGCCGGGCTTGAAGATCGTGTGCGGGTCTCCCGTGCGGGCCGGCGGGCGCATCCCTGCTTCCTGGTACAGGCTGAGCAGGTCGGCGTCCAGGATGCCCAGCCGCCCGCCACCCTTCGTGTCCGGCGTGGCGTAGGCCTGCTGGAGTGCGTCGGCCAGCTTCCCCAGGTCGCCGAACGTGGCCGTCCCGGCGCGGATCCGCTTCTCGACTTCGTTCAGGCCGGCCGCCTCCGCTTCCGTCAAGGCGCCCCGGACGCTCGACAGGAGGTCCAGCAGGCCCTTCTGCCCGTTGGCCATGATGGCGGAAGCGATCGCCGCCGCGGCGCCGCAGCGGTCGGCGTCGGAGCCGGTCCGGCCGCTCTGGTCGTACTGGGTGAGCCGGTTGACCACCGCTCCCCGGTCGAGCTTCCCCTTGCTGAAGATGGACTCCTTGTCCGCGGCGATGGGCTGTTCGCCGTAGGGTGTGCCCAGTGGGGAAGTCGTCGTGGCGGTCGGGGACGCCGCGAGCTTCGTCTTCATCAGGGAGCCCTCCAGCGCGTGGTCCCCCCTTGCGGTGGCCCCGGTCGTGACCGGAGCCGCGGTCGGGATACTGGCCTGATACACGGCGATCTGCAACCGGGCCATTTCCCGGTTGAGGGCGTCCACCGTGGCCTGATCGACGGCGCCGGTGGGCACCAGGCCGTGGCTCCCTTGAAAAGCCCGCAACAGATCCGAAGTCCGGATGTCGAACGACCCATCCTCGAGCAGGACGTTTTTGCCGGCCAGCTCGTTCAGGGCCCGCTGCACGCCCTGGATGGTGGGGTTCGAGACGCTGCAGGCATCGACGTCGGGAGTCAGTATGCTGAATCCAACAGGTGGTATCGACATGTCTCCCCTCCTGACAAATCAGGCAATCGTTGCCGGTATGAGATGGGTGATGTTGTGAAAAGGATTTGTCGCGATTGAAATCGTCAATACGGCACGGCCTTCAGCCGGCAATCCGGCCCTGGTCGCCCCATCGCCGTTTCGCCGTTTCGCTGTTGCGTCCCCCCGCGTCGGAGGCCGCGCAGGGAACGAATGTTCACCCTCCCTGCTGCTCGTACTGCTGGCGGGACCGCTCGGCCGCCTCTTCGGTGATCGGGGCGAACCCAGAGCCCGTCTGCTGGATCTGCTGCAGGTACGACTGGAAACCGGGCGTTCCCTCGTAGTGCAGCTGGGAATGCCCCGGCGTCGGCAGGGGATCGTAAATGTACACGCGCCCCTGCGGGTCGCGGCCGGTGACCACCCAGTGCTGCGAGCCGTCGGCCAGCTGCAGGCCGATCGGCCAGCTCTGTCCCGGCTGGAAGACGGTGTGGGGATCGCCCGTCCCGGACGGCGGCCGCATCCCGGCGTCCCGGTACAGGCTGAGCATGTCGCCGGCCAGGATGCCCGGCCGCCCGCCGGCGTTCGGATCCGGCAGGGCATACCCCTGTTGGAGGATGTCCGCCAGGCGGCCGAGGTCGCCGAAGGTGGCGGTGCCCCCGCGGATCCGCTGCTCGATCTCGCCCAGGCCGGCGACGGCCTCGGCCGGCACGTTGCGCCGCGCACTGGCCGCCAGGTCCAGCAGGCCCTGCTGCCCGTTGGCCATGATGGCCGAGGCGACGGCGGCGGTGGCGCCGCAGCGGTCTGCGTCTGAGGTCGTCTGGCTGCTCTGGTCGTACTGGGTCAGGCGGCTGACCACGTCGTACCGGTCGATCGCGCCGCCGGTGAAGATGGGCTCGTTGTCCCCCACCGGCGGGCGGTCCCCGTAGGCCGAGCCGAGCGGAGAGGTGGGAGGCGGCGCCGGCGGCGGGGCGAGGCTCGCCCGCAGAAGGGCGCCCTGCAGGGCGTGGTCCCCCCGCATGGCAGCGCCGGAGGCGGTCGGCGCCGCGCCGGACGCGCCGGCCGGTCCGGCAGCCGGACGCTGGCTGGCGACCTCCCGGTTGAGGGCGTCGACCGTGGCCTGATCGATGGTGCCCGTGGCGGGCAGTCCGTGGAATTCCTGGAACGTGCGTAGCATATCCGACGTCCGGGAGTCGAAGGATCCGTCCTCGGCCAGGAGGCTCTGTCCGGCCAGCTGGTTCAGGGCCTGCTGCACTCCCTGGACGGTCGGGTTCGAGGTGCAGGCGTCTGACTCGGGAGTGAGGACGCCGTATCCAACCGGTGGAATCGACATTTCTCCCCTCCTGAAAGCCTTTTTAATACTTATCGGCACAGGAGCAGAAGTGTTGCGAGAAAGAGTGGGGGCGGGGCAAAGCGAGTTCTCGGCGAGGGTTTGCATCGTCCCGCGTCGGGGCGACGCGGTGTACGCGGGGCAGCGCGGGCTGCGGTCGCCCCACCGCCGTTTCGCCGGTTCGCCGCTTCGTCCTCCCGCGCTGGGGCGGCGCGGGGTACGTGTGTCAGCCGATCCGCATGGCGTTTTCGCGCAGCACCCGGCGGAGCGTTTCCAGCAGGAAGGCGGCGTCGTCCTCGTGGAAAGGCAGGGGCGGCTTGATCTTGATCACGTTGTGGTCCGGCCCGTCGGTGCTCATCAGGACGCTCAGGTCCCGCATCCGGTTGGCCAGGTAGGCCGCGTGGGCCGGCGCGGGCGTCCGGCGCGCGGGGTCCGTCACCAGCTCGAAGCCCAGGAAGAGGCCGTGGCCGCGGACGTCGCCGACGACCGGGAACTCCCGTTGCAGCTCCCGTAACCCGGCCAGCAAATGCCTCCCCACCCTCAGCGCGTGGGCCTGCAGGTTTTCCTCCCGGATGACCCGCAGCACCTCCCGGCCGACTGCGCAGGAGACGGGGTTGCCGCCGAAGGTGTTGAAGTACTCCATGCCGGTGGCGAAGGCCTCGGCCACCGCCGGGGTGGTGATGACGGCGCCCAGCGGGTGGCCGTTGCCGATGGGCTTGCCCAGCGTGAGGATGTCGGGCACGGCCCCGGGTCCCTGCAGCTCGAACGCCCAGAATGCCTCGCCCACCCGGCCGAAGCCGACCTGGACCTCATCGACGATGCACAGCCCGCCGGCTTCCCGGACGTGGCGGAAGGCCCGGGCCAGGTAGCCGGCCGGCAGCACGATCTGCCCGCCGCAGCTCAGGATGCCCTCGCAGATGAATCCGGCGACGCCCCGGCCGGCCTGCCGGATGCGCGCCACCGCATCTCCGACGAGATCGGCGTACTTCTCGCCGGCCGCCGGGTCGTCCTCGCGGGAGGGGCCGCGGTAGAGGTCCGGCATGGCGGCCACCTGGACGTGGTCCGGCGCGCCCTGGCCGCCGGGGCCGGCGAACTTGTAGGAGCTGATCTCGATGCAGCCGGTGGTGTTGCCGTGGTAGCCGGTTTCCACCACCACCATGTCCCGCGCCCCGGTGTATGTCCGGGCCAGGCGCAGGGCCAGCTCGTTGGCCTCGCTGCCGGAGTTGACGAAGTGGCACACCGACAGCTCCGGTGGCAGGGTCGCGCACAGCTCCTCGGCGAACCGGACGATCTCCTCGTGGAGGTAGCGGGTGTTGGTGTTGAGCACCGCCGCCTGACGCTGCGCGGCCCTCACCACCCGCGGGTGCTGGTGGCCGACGTGGGGTACGTTGTTGACCGTGTCCAGGTACCGGCGCCCGTCCGCGTCGTACAGGTACTGCATGGAGCCGCGCACCACGTGCAGGGGGCGGCGGTAGGACACGCTCAGGCTGCGGCCGAGGTGCTCCCGGCGAAGGGCCAGGATCTCCTCGTCGCCCAGCCGCTCCGGGGGAGGCACCGTCAAGCCCAGCAGGGGCGCCGGGTCGGGGCAGAGGCCGGCCCAGACCTCGCGCTGCGACGGCCGGGCCACGCCGGGCACGGCGCCGCCCAGGCCCAGGTCGTCCAGCAGGACCTGGAAGTGGAGGTGCGGCGGCCAGTTGCCGTTGTCGGGCCGCGCGCCCAGCCGGCCGAGGCGCTGCCCCCGGCGGACCGCCTGGCCGGGCCGGAGCCCCGCGACGCTCTCCGGATCGAGGTGGCCGTAGAGCGTGAAGAAGGAAAAATTCTTTCCCGCCGGGTGCTCCAGGATCACCAGCCCGCCCCAGTCGCGGTCGCCGGTATGGCGCCCGACCCAGTGGACCCGCCCGCGGCGCAGGGCGTGCACCCGCGTGCCGGCGGGCAGGAAGAGGTCCAGCCCCAGGTGGACGGTCCGCCACGCGGGGCCTTCGTTCCCTTCCACCCGGAAGTCGTCGGAGGTGTAGACCGGCCGGGCCTCCAGGTAGCGGCCCAGTGCGCAATCGGCCCCGGCCTCAGCCAGCTGCCGCTCCACCCACTGCTGGAAGCGGGCCGCGTCCTGATAGTTTTCCGGCAGGCCCAGCGCGGTGCTGCCCACGCTGAGGTCCAGGACGTGGGCGTTGGAGAGATCCTCCCGGACCACCGGCGCCAGGTTATGGCCGCCCCGCGCCAGCCACTGCCGGAAGCGGGCGGCCTTGGGCGAGGGCTCGAAACCGCAGGCGTGGCGGAACGTGGCGTGGACCAGCTCCGGCGGCATCTCCGCCCAGCGCGGCAGCAGCTCCCGGGCCGGCCGGGCGCTGACCTGCAGGTAGGCGTTGTCCGGCGTTTCGCGGGCGTTCAGGGCGGCCACGACCACGGAGGTGGCCAGCCGGGCGCCGATCAGGGTGGAGAGGACCGCCAGCTCGGCCTCGCGCAGGGGGAAGACCGCGTGGAAGCCGCCCGCCACCGCGGCCGCGGCGGTCAGTGGATCCGGCTGGCCCATCATGGCGTAGGCGCAGGCCACCGCCAGCTCGTTCACCGTCTGCGTGTGGACCAGGTCGCCGAAGTCGATGACGCCCGCGACCGCCGGCTCGGCGGGGTCGCCGCCCACCAGGACGTTGTAGTCGTTGCAGTCGTCGTAGTTGACGCTCCGGTGCAGCTTGCGGATTTGCGGGGCCTGGGCGCGGAACCGTTCCAGGAAGATCCGGGCGGCGTCGGCGGCCCGGCGGTCCTCCACGAGGTGAATGTGTTCGGCGATCCACTCCACCTGGCTGGGATCCCACTTGATGAAGCGGTGGGCCGCGGGGTGGTCGAAGCCGGCCAGGCCGCGGCACAGCAGCCCGGCGGCGCGGCCAAGTCCTGCCAGCAGCGCCGGGGTGTGGGGGCGGAAGTCCGTCCACAGGGTTCCATCCACCCAGGTCTGCAGGCGCACCACCGCATCCGGTCCCGCCTCGGGAACGGAACGCCAGAACCGGCCCTCGCGGTCGGCCACCGGGCGGGGCAGCCCCAGCGGCGTGCCCCGGCGCTCCAGGTGGCGCAGGGCGGCCACCTGCAGATCCACCGGCGCGGCGTCGCCGTGCGTGACCTTCAGGACGAAGCGACTGCCGTCAGCCGTCTGGAGCAGGTAGTTCCTGTCGATCTCGCCGGGCAGCTTGCGGCAGGCGGCGATGGCGAGCCCGTAGGCTTCGGCGGCGTATGTGTCGGGTTGAAATGCCATGGTGGTTCCTCAGGGTGTCGGGATGCCGGTGCGGCCGGTCAGGTGCAGCAGCAGGTGGGCCGCGGACCAGCTGAAGTGCCGGGCGTTCAGGCCCCGGCCGGACACGGGATTGTAATTTTCGCGGACGGCGCCGGACGGTTCCAGCAGGTCTTCGGCGTTCCGGAGCAACTGGTCGAACTGCGCGTCGGCCTGGTCCTGGAAGCCGTACCGGCGCAGGCCCTCCAGGGCGAAGCCGGCCTGGTCCAGCCAGACCGGCCCGCGCCAGTAGCCGCCGGCGGGGTCGAAGCCCGGCTGGCCTGCGGACAGGGTCGGGAAGGGGACATGGGTGGCGAAGCGGGCCGGGTCGGCCAGGGCGCGGGCCACGGCGGCGGCCTGCGCCGGGGAGGCGGCGCCGGCCCAGAGCGGGATCCAGCCCTCCGCCCCGTCGGCGGCGACGAACCCGCCGTCGCCCAACCGGCGGTCCCGGAAGTATCCGGCCGCCGGATCGAAGAACCTCTCAGCCACGGCGCGCTGCAGCCGGTCGGCCTCGCGGCGCCAGGCGGCTGCCTCGTCCCGCCGGTCGATGGCGTCGGCGAGGCTAGCCAGGCAGCGCTTCTCGGCGCAGAGGTACGTGTTCAGGTCCACGCTCTCCTGGTCGAGGGACCAGGCCTTGTCCCCGTTCTGGAGCAGCCGCGAGGCGTCGAAGCGGGCGGCGTTGTCCATGCCGCTCTCCCAGCGGGCGGCCTCCAGGGTGCCGTCGCTGCAGCCATACTCGCACAGGCCGTTGCCGTCGTGGTCGCGGTGCGTAAACCACCAGCGGTGATATTTCTCCAGCCGCGGGTACATCTCTTCAGCGAAGCGCCGGTCGCCGGTCTCCCGGACGATCCGCCAGACCGCCCAGGCGGCCAGCGGCGGCTTGGTGTCCCGCCAGTTGGGGGTTTCGACGGCCGGGTCCCGGAAGATGCAGTCGGCCACCATGCCCGCCTCGTCCTGGAAGTCGAACAGGGCCCGGACCTGCTCCTTCGCCAGGGCGGGGTCCACAGCCGCCAGGGCCGCGGCGTGCTTCCAGCTGTCCCAGGCCCAGAAACCATGGAAGCCGCGGTAGTGCAGGGAGGGGAAGAGGCCGGCGTGGCGGAGCTCCCCGGCCGGGCTGCGCCAGTTCAGCAGCAGCGTCTGGAGGCACTTCAGGGCGAGTCCCCGGTAGGGCTCGCGCCGGTAGCGGGGCAGCAGCGTCCGGTCCAGCCGCCGGAGGTAGCCGTCCCAGCGGCGGCGGTTTTCCCGGCACGATGTCGAGGGTTGAATTGATCTGAGTACGGCTCGTTCTTCTGCGAGTTCCGCGTCCGAGAAGGCGAACGCATGGCCGATGGCGGTTTCCCAGGTTTCCCCTGGCCGCAGGATCTGCGGCGCGTAATTCAGCCGGAATTCGGTTTCCCCGAATTCGAACGGACCGGCAGCGTTCAAACTCTCCGGCAGCACCGCCGCACCGCAGATCGAGGTATCGGGGAACTGGAAGGTCAGGCCGTCGACCGCGCCTCGGATGGCGACCTGATCCGCGTAGAAGCGGCCCCGCCACTTCAGATGCAGCCTGCGGAGTGAAGTCCGTTCGTTGCGTACCACCGCGCGGATCAAAGAGGATCTCCCCGACACGAAGACCAGCTCCAGCCGCAAGCTGATGCCGGCGTCCGGCCAGCGCAGGCGTTGCTCCAGACGGCCCGGCAGGCAATCGGCGGAGAACTCGGCCAGTGCCGGGTCCAGTTCCCGCCCGGCGTCCAGGTCGGTCACCACCAGCTGGGCCAGGCAGGGGCCCGGCCAGACGCCGTTGCGGTGGGTGAGCAGGAACGGTCCGGCGAATCCTCCTCGCCACTTGGCGTCGGCGGGGCCGGGCAGGGCGAAGGCGTGCCAGGCGCCGAGGTCGGAGAAGACCGAGGGCGGCAGGTCCTCCGCCTTCGCGGGGACGCCCTCGAACCGGAGGCACTCCGGCGGGAACGCGGGCGCAGCCGTGTGCGGCGCCGCAGCCAAGCCAAGGGCCAGCACGAAAATCAGATAGGTGTATTTCCGGTTAGGCATGGGGTTCGGGTCCCGGGGAAAATAATCAACGATTGTACCATAGGGGCAGTGATTTGGCCTGAGTTGACCACTGCGATGTCAAACGACCGCGGTGCAACGTTTGGCTAACATGGCAGAGTCAGGACCGTTTCATGGCCGTGACACTGGGTCACACCCGTTGGTGCCATCCACGGCGGTGTCACACTTGATCATCCACGGCGATGTCACACACATCACGGTGTCATCACGGTGTCACCCCTCGTCACCATCACGGTGCCACCCTTCGTCACGAAGCAGTGGACTGCGGTGCCACTCTTCGTCACGGATTTACTCTTGCGGCTGATGTCCAATGCAAGCGGATGTTCGACCGCGGTGTTGAACGGTGAGAAGGTGAAGAGGTGAAACGGTGGTGCCAATCTACGCAATGGTGGTGCAATGGTGGTGCTGGGATACCACTGAAACTAGAAACCTGAAATCTCAGGCCGGCCGGGGCCGATAATGGCGCCACTCTGCGTCACGAAGACGGCAGTGCCACTTTTTGTCACGAGACGGTGATGGTGCCACTCTTGATCACGAAGAGCCGGTGAGCCAAAGTGTCACTCTTGGTCACGAAAGGGAGCAACTGTGCCTCCCTGGGTCACGGCCTTCTCCATGGTTCCACCCTTGGTTAACGCCGGTGCCACTCTTGGTCACAGACCTGCTTTCTTCACTTTTTTCACTTTTTTCCGGAACAGAACCCGACTCGTCCGTTTGAGAGGGTAACTTCGTCCGGCTTGTGTGACGCGGAACCCTCTGGCAGACGGGAACCAGGGCCACCAGAAAAAGGCCGCCGTGACACGCCGGCGAGATTCCCCTTTTGGAGGCAAGACCATGGCCCGCCCGCGCCGCGTCCACATCCCCAACGCATTTGTCC
>CAYPNP010000041.1:0-28149 GCA_964412195.1 uncultured Acidobacteriota bacterium
GGGACGCGCAAGCGGTGGCGGGCGGCTTGCGGGCCGCCGTCTCCCGGCCCGGCCCGACCGGACCCGGCAAGGACGGCCATCGGCGGCGCGACTGCCAAGCGGAAGGCGTCCGCCGGCATTGGCGGGAGCGATGCGGCCGGCCTCCGGAGGCCGGGCGAACACTGGCGGAGCTGGAGGCCGGATCGCTGCGGGCAAGCGAATGACGGGCGAAGAGCGCCAGCGGCGCCCGGCGTGAGCTTGCGGCGGAACGGTCCGAAGGCGGAGATCTTCTCAGCGTTTGGCTGGGCGAGTGTTCGATTCGCCGCCTCGCTGTTTCGCCCCGTTGCCCCTTCTCCGTGTCCGCTGCCCGCTCGGCTGAACCAATAAAAAAGGAACGGGGAGCCCGAGGGGATCGCATTCCCTCGGCGGGGTCCAGGGGCGACGCCCCGGCCGCCGGAGGCCCGCCGGTAAAAGAAAATCCCCGCCTGAAGCGGGGGGTTGGGGGATGGATGCCCGGGTGGATCAGAGCCAGCGATTTCCGTCTCCCGGCCCGGTCACGATCCGAAAATCTTCCGGCTCAGGGTGTCGCCGTCGCTCGCCCGGAACGCCTGCCGATACAGTCTTTGTTCCATTATGCTTCTCCTTGCGGCAGATCCCTGCGGTCGCTGGGCGGGAAGTCGTTGTGCTGCTTCATCCACGCCAGTTCCTCCGGACTGAGGCTGTTGGCGGCGGTGGAACACCAGTCCAGCACCTCGCAACCGGGGCACCAGCCGGAGCAGAAGTCCAGATGCCGCGTCCACTGCAACCCCTCCGCCTTCATCGCCTGGCAGATGGGGCAGTCATCGAAGTAGGGGTCCTGGTCTCCACTCGTGCGGAGTTCCTCCAGATCCTGCTCGATGAGCCGGAACTGGACTTCCACCGGCACCCCTTCCGGCATGTCCACCACGGTGCGGTGGTCGCGCCAGAGTTCCTCCTTCATCTCCTCGATACGCTTCTGGATCTCATTCATGTCGTCTCTCCTTTGTTGATGTAACCGAGCAATTTTTCCCTCGCCCGGCCCTTTCACCTCCAGTTGAAGGGCCGAGCGAGGGAAAATGACCCCCGAATGCCGGGCCGGAAGACGAAGCGGCCCGGTAGCAAGCCGGCGGGAGCGGACGTGACACCGCCGCGTCACGCAGCGGTGAGGCGGAGGGATAATTGGAGGGGACCCCGATCGGGGGCGGCGGCCGTTTATGCTCGGCCGAGCGCGGAGGGACGCGCAAGCGGTGGCGGGCGGCTTGCGGGCCGCCGTCTCCCGGCCCGGCCCACCCGGCCGCAGGACAGGCGACCGCGGACGGAGCCGGCAGGCCGGACCACCCAGAGCATGTGAATGACGATCAAGAATTGAGTGCGGCGTTTAGCAAAGGTATTACTGGAATACCCCAAAAAAGAGCGTCTCACTTTACATTGGGAGGGCTAATCAGTTAATTTCAGTCCGAGAAATCGGGGGGAAAGGATTAAATTGAGATCTTGTACTTCTAGGTCAATTTACACTGTATAATAATCCTCATTACTCCCAACTTGAGGCTCTAGAGATGATGCTAAAGTCATTAATAGTTGAACAGCTTGAGAAGGACGGCACTATCCGTTCCTTACGAATGCAACCATCTACGGATCGCGAAATAGTAGTGGCTTTCGCTGATGAGTATGACGAAACTCGAGATGGCCCATTCCACTTCTTGTGCGAACAAGATGAACGACATTTCCGTGATGGTTTTGCCCATTGTCGTGCGCGGCGTCTCCAAAGTAAGAATTTTATAATTGAGGGAGATGTCTATCACTTTAAGACTTGCTGGCATGGTATCCCAACAGAAAAATATTGGCTGTCGTATTATGCTCTATCTCTTCCGGAGTATGCGATTCCAAAATCAGTTTCGATTGTTGATCCACATAGTCCCGGACGAGAGTACAGAAGACAAGTCATCCGTGATGACGCAAGAAATCGTTTCGTCATCTACCTTGAATGCAGTTCATCTTTGGGGAGATTTGACTTTGATCTATCTTGTGATTTTGTAATCGAGCATAGGATTTTCAGTGGATCAGAGTACCACGATTCAAAAAGTGCCGGTGGGGCTATAAGTAACGATGAATGGGAACGTTGGGTAAGAGAAGCAGAGAAAGACAAAATCAAAGCTTTCTTCGATGCTAGAACCAGCACCCATGAGGAGATACCGCCTAAAAAGATAGACACAATTGAATCATCTGTACGAATTCTATTTCTAGCAGCAAATCCAGAAGCCACATCACGCCTTGATCTCGAGGAAGAGATTAGAAGTATAGAAAGCGAACTGCGGAGAGTCCAATTCCGAGAAAGTATTGTCTTAAAGATAGGAACTGCAGTACGTCCAGATGATCTTGTCCGCCTGATGCGGGAAGAAAATCCGACCATCGTACATTTCAGTGGACACGGATCATTGCAAGGGATAATCCTAAGGACAGAATCAGGATTTCTTGCGGCTTCTGGTGAAACACTTAAGAGATTGTTTAAGGAACGCAACGTGAAGCTAGTCGTATTGAATTCTTGCTTCTCTGAAGAACAGGCGAAATTGCTTCAAGATGTTGTGCCAGCAGTAATTGGGACAACAGCTGCGGTAGAAGATGAAGCAGCGCTTCGATTTTCTGTTGCGTTTTATAGAACGTTAGGTGACGGACATAGAATAAGGGACGCGTTCAAGGATGGTGGAGATGCAGTCGCGATGTACAATTTGAAGGATGTCTTTTGTTCTTTTGGAGATCTTGAGGTATGCTTATGTAGATAATCTAAGGAACAAAGAAGATATCAATCAACCGCATAGAGTTTTCCATAGCACCGCAAAATTTTATCCCTGACATGTTAGAAATAATTGCAAGTATCATCTGGATATCGTTAAATCCTCCAATGTCCATCCAAGTTTACTGAGTTTGTCCTTGGCATCAGTATTTTGGTTGAATTGTAGAAATGCTTCCTTCCTCATTGCAAGACACAGTAGATGACTTGGTCGAGTCATTGCCGTGTAAATGAGACGCATCCTTTCGCGCCTTTCTTTTCCTTCGTCGTCGGTTAAACCAATTTTATAACCACATATCCAGGGCAAGAGATCCTCCAGATCGTGCCTTTTGAAAAATGTCTCAACCACTAAAGTTGCTGTATGTGTCTGTCCTTTAGCACTATGTATCGTACCCACATCGATGTTGACCTGGCGCCTATTCATTTGGAAATGAAAAAGATTCTGTGAGGCTGTCTGTCCAGAACTCCCGTCTCCTTTACCCATATTTGATTCCTTGAACCATTGGCAGAAAGACTCGGCGTCATCATTCCATTCAGTTCCAATCACTGGTTCCAAGATGAGCCGCAATTTAGTTACAATCTTTGGCCAATTTTTTTCACCCACAAATTTTTTCTCGATGCACAGATTCCAAAGGAGATCGCGAAGTGAAACGACAGAAGCCTGATTTTTTTGGAGGGCTTCCCATAGCTGTCGTTGTGTGATTTTTCCACTTGAAATTCCATTCAAGTGGATGAGCTCAACCAATTCGCACACCCCCTTCAATGCAGTGCTTATCGGATCAGCAAACTCGGATCTTTCTTTTCTCTGCTCCTGCGCGATTGAAAAATAACCGATCAAGTGTTCTGGTCTCGGTTCAAGTCTTGTAAAGCGTGGCTCATAGAATTCAAAATAATCGCCAAGATGGCTTGGGAAATGAGATGCAGAATCAGAGGGCTTCCCAATTCTCCCGATTATTCGTGCAACGAAATCATCACGTTGTAGTATCTCGTCTGGGAAACTAAATAGTAGAAGTCGACCAAAAGCAGGAAGAACATACTTAATTGAAGCCTGATCGAATATATAGATGGTATGCCTCAATGAGGATGAGGAATTGGTGTGCACGAGCTTTTTTCGCGGACCCTCTCCTAATAAACATGGATTAACTGGATCAACTGCTAGAGAGCTAGCCATAGATGCAATTCCTTGTCCAAATCGCTTGCTGTTAGGTATTGTTTGGAAATGAGCTGATGGGAATCGATCTGTTGTCGCCGCAAGTTGCCCACTATCGTAGATTGCTTGATTAGAATCCCCATAACGTTGACGGATTTCACATTCAGATACTGGGAAAACCTTGTTTAAGAGGCAAGCTTGGAGTTCTGAAGTATCTTGTGCTTCATCAATAAGGACAACTGGGAAACGCCAACGAATATACTTCAAAGAATCTGGGAAATATTCCAGAAGCCTTTCAGCCCATGCGAACATGTCATCGTATCTCCAAAATCCTGCATCCGTCGCTTTCTTCTTGATCTCCTCAAGCATGTGATGACTATCAGTTGACGGACTGCACGGAAGTACCGCACCGGCGGAACCAAGATTCAAATCTTTCCCTTCGAATCTCAGGTTGGTAATGGTTTTATCTGGTGTGTACCGCTCTTTTCGAGCCAGGAAGTTCTTAACAATAATATAGCGCCGATTATTGTATAGGATCCGTCGACAGAATTCGCCTGAAATGACATCATCAATGATGATTCGATCAGACTTACGCTGAGAACGTAAGATCGGCAGTGCCAAGAATTCATTCACGAACCCATGGATAGTGCCGACAAAGTGTGGGTAATGTAACAGTTTCTGTCCACAAGATATTCCACCAAGTTTCTTCTCAATCTCCCTACGGGCCACGTTCGTATGGGACAAAACACAAATGCCTCGATGAGGAAAAGTCCATTTCTTGGCGAGTATTCCCAGTTTGGCCACAAGTAACGTCGTTTTTCCGCTACCGGGACATGCCTGTACATCAGAGCTTGCATTCGAAAACAAAACTTCACAACGAGGTTCATCGAACTGAAGATTGAGAATACTCTGCATTTCCTCAACATCGCCCTCTTCGATCGGAAGAATATCTGGAAATGTTGCTTTGTAACTGGATCGGATCAACAGTATTATTCCCCTCACTTGACAGAACTTGCTATTTCTCTAGATCTTCAGACTCGGTAAGATAGTAGATACTATTTAGAATGTACTTCGGAACCAAACCTTCAAATTTCTCTCGATTCCTCTCCTTGGGATTTTTATCGAATCGACTCTCTAACAGCGAAGCTAAGTGTTGAGCAACTGCTGGTTTTGAGGTTTTTTTGAGCAGCGGGCCATATACCTTGCACGACAGGTAGTCATACATATCAGGCCGTTCACCGCATTCCGCCTTCATCTCTTTCCAACTCTCTTCCGCAGTGCGAATCACTTCTGAACGATCACGAGTTGAATGTGCGCCAACAAGTCGATCTTGTCGCGATTCTTCTTTGGCCAATGCGATCGCCTTATGGAGTAATTGAGGAAAGCCTGACCGAGCCAAGTCATATTCAAATGTCCAATGATCCGAAATAAAAGTTCTAACGTTTTCCCCATCATCGCGTAATTTATTCTTTACCCACTTCTTGCGTACGTTCTCAGCAAGGAGATCTTTCTCGAATTTTGGATTATTCTTTGCTGATCCAATCGTCGATTTCAAGCCAAGTGCTTCTGTCGCACAATCCGGCATGATGTCCCGGTCTGCCAAACATGCAACACGTATTGGAATACTTGGAGCCATCGATCCATCTGGTAGATGCTTCCGTCTGAAAATTCTGGCATATCGTCGGAGACCTCTGCTTCCCACGTTGACTACGGAGATCCCATATTGAGTCAGATCACGTCCTAACAGCTTAGCGAGAGTTGGGACAAGAAGAGCTTCAGCATCTCCTTCTACGATAAGTACTCCCCGGGCAAAAAACAAATTGGCCTTTGTGACGTCAAGGAATCGTTCCAGAAATCGATAATCTGTCTCAGAAAGCAATGTATGTTCAGCCCCTAAAGGGAACGTTTGTCCACGACAAACTAAAATCATGCTGGATAGTTTGGCCTTGGAGGCAAGATTTGGACTATGCGTTGTGATGATGACCTGAACAGGTCGATCACTATCAGACTCCGATTGTTCCTGTAAAAACTTGATTAAGCGAAGCTGAAGCTGAGGGTGCAGATGCGCTTCTGGCTCTTCTATCAGCAGAAGTGGCAATGTGTCTCTTTCCTGACCAAGCAATAGAAGTTCGCAGGCCATGAAAAGTAGGTTGTTGTAACCAAGGCCATGCGGTAGATGTCCTTCAGCATCTGAATTGGTGGTCAACCGAAGTTCCAGCTTCTCAAGTACTGCTCTGAGCCTTTGTTCAGAACTGGTTGCATCTGCTACAGTAACCCTGCTTGTAAGTTGCTCATCACCAATATTCAAATTAGATAAATAATCTTTGTCAAGCCGTTCCCCTGCTTGGCGAACTCCAGGATTCTCCTGGATTAGGTGATCAGCCAACCGAGAGATATTGGCGATCGCCTTCGGGAAATCGGTACTCTTGCCCGCTTTGATGGCACTAACAAACTCCGCTGGATCAAATTCCTCGTTCTGGTGGGCGGCTACTTCTTGCACATGTTGAAGAATCTGAGATAAGCGGGAGTTCCTTCCTGCCGCCAACTCATGCTCGGCGTCTCGCAATGGACGGAGGTAAGTCGCCTGCAGAAGAATTCGTACATTGGCATCCAATACAGGTCCAGTTCCTTCGAGACCGGAACGAATGTCGACAGTGATGCGTCGTCTCGTCGAATACCCTTCATTTCGGGTAGCTCTAAATGTGACACAAAGACAAGGTTTGCCGCATTCATAGGAAAGGTATTCCATTAAGGCTCCCCCAATTTCCTTGTCTATCTCTGCAAAGCGGCAAAAAATGGTGAACTCCTTAGCACGTGTAACACCATCGAGATGGAAGTCTTCTTCACGAACTCGTTGATATTCTTGGCTGGTTGTCCCTAGAGCTAAGCGGATCGCATCAATGATTGTTGTTTTCCCGGCATCGTTCTCGCCAACAAGTACGGTAAGCCCGGCATGGAACTTGAGTTTCAATCCTTTGTCTGCTGTGTCATAGATTCTGAACCCTTCAATTCTGATCTCTTCAAGATACATCCTGAGATCCTCCCATACTCATCTCAGCAGCACATGTCGATGTCATTCACCTTGTTTTGAAATGGATTTTATCTTCTGCAGTGCTTCATTGAGGCTGCCGGTGTTGGTCTTACTCAAGATCGCATCTCGATATAAGGGTGTAAGCTTAGTCAGGATTCCAAAAGATAGATTATTTTGCAGATAGGTGATTCCATCTAATCCCTGCATTGCTAGATTTACACTCTCGATGGCCTTCTGGGCGAGTTCGACTGGATCGGGATCGGGAATCTTACCGATCGGATTAAAATCCGTATACAACAATCGTTCTACACACGGGTGATCGGATAATTCACGGACAAGCACGCTTGTCGAAGTCGAGCCCTCGGTGTATCGCTCTTCCGTGGCTTCACGATGACGTTCGCGGCGCCAGAGCATATCCCGAGCTTGCTCAAAAGTGACTCCTTCTTCTAACACTAGTATCTCCGCTGGCACTGGCGCCCCTTTTACATGAGGGACAACCGTGGGAGCTCCACCACGTTTTTGGCTATATCGCCCATATTCCACGGAGAAAGGGGTAGTAGTTGATAGACGCATCCTGATCCTTGGTGTAATTTCAGGACCAGGCTCATTTATCAACGATCCGTATGCCAGAATTCCAATTTTCAATTTGGGATGCTGGCAGCAGGGATCCGCGGGCGGAGGATCGAGACGGGTCTGGTAGGGCCGGCCGTTGCGGATGGAATCCTGCATGGCATCGTAGATCTCAAGGATGACGCGCTTTGTGCGGAAGTCGCTGTCGTACTTCTCCTCGTCCTTGCGGCGGACGATGGGGAAGGTGTCCATGATGTAGGCCACGGCGTCGCGGGGGGTGGGGAAATGCTTCTTCAATTCCGCAATCTGTTCCGGCGTCTCGTCACAAGGGCAACCGTCTGTCTTTCGGGCCAGCTTCCACTCGCCGTTTGTTTCCGCCGGCAAGCAGAAGTGGAAGAATGCAGCATCCAGTTCGCAGCGGAGTAAAAAGCGACGTTTCTCATCCCAGCGGAATGGCGGTCCAGTCCATCCACAGTCTTGAGCGAAAGGTTCCAAATCCCAAGCTGTATAAAGCAACTCAAGAAAATGAGATAACAGCCAATCGAGAGGTGTTTGGCCGATATAATTCCACCCAGATAGCTGAGAATATTTCTCAGGTGTGAGTACAGGAAGTTGTTTCATCACATAATCGGAAAAGTTCGTTCCCGCAAGCGATTGGCGTGATATATAGTCAAAGATAAACGAATTTAGATTAGAGATAAGACAACCTGCTAAAGTTCCAGTTGCAGAACCACCGAAGATGAGTCGTGTGGTGTAATCCGATGCATGTCGCGGAATGATTGTTCCGACAAAAGTTCTCTCATTCGTAGTGTTGGTGATATTCCTATATGCAATCCAATAATCCCTCTCGTGGAACTGTGTATAGTGGGCAACAATTGGAGCTGGAAGGTAATAACGTCCTTTCACCACATTAAAAGGTGACTTTTTCTCTTCGGGGAGTAATTCTCGACAATTGCCTTTCATCGCTTCTCCCTCGGCGATTGAATCATAGGTCGCAGCACGATGGTCGAAATGCCAGAAAGTCTTAGACTCCAGTATAGGGATCCAATTTTCAGAACCAATAAAGCGACCACTGCCATAGACGAAACCTTCTAGCTCGAGAGCTGCCGCGGTGAGTGCCTTCTCCCCAAATCGAGCCATATCGAATGTTCTGGTAATTTCAGCCTTCCAAGGCGCGTCAGTTCCAATAACTCGACCCCCATCATCGCTGTGTTCACTTATGAATACGGGTATTCTTCTCTGAATCGATTTGGCTAGTTCGGCGTCTTTTCTAGAGCGGAAGACAGGGCAAGTGCGGGTGTTGGGATTCAGGAGCGCAATATCCTCGGCGGAAAGTGTGAAGCGGCGATCCGGATCCTGCAGGTCTTCAACAGTATGGGCAAAGAAGGCAAATTCGGCGTTATGTGATGTCGGCTGCAAACCCCGGCCAACGGTAAAAAGGCAAAATTTCATTCTGCTGTCCACTGCCGGAAAAAGTCCTAAACGATTTTCAAAGTCGAATAGGCTGACTAGGGATTGCTTGTCAATCACATCTTGGAAGAAGAATTTTGTAGTATCGTCGGTGGCAATGCCGCTGGGAAGCACACTGCCAGCTCGGCCTTCCTCGTTCAGCAGGTTACGCAGTCCTTCTGCAAAGACTGTATAGAGGTTGATATCACCCCGGCCGCAAAGCGGGTATCGGCCGCTGTGACGTAACAGCAGGCTCTCCCCCTCGGCTCTGCGGCAGTCTTCAAGGAACGATTGGTGTAACACGGGATCATCTTTTATAAGCTGAGCAATGAGCCGCTTCCGGGTCGCGGCATTGGGGGCGTTGGCGATCTCCGGGCTGCGTTCGGCGAACCACTCCTTTTCCTGGAGTTTGACCCGCTCCCACGGCGGGTTCCCCAATACGCAGTCGAACCCGCCCTTGCCAAACACCTCTGGAAACGCAAGTTGCCAGTGAAAAAATTGGTACTGCCCGGCCAGGTTGACGATTTCTTCGCGCATCCAAGGCTGGGTGGAATCAGGGCGGGCAGCCAGGTCCCGGAGAACTCCGGTGGTCACACCATACGGGAATTGTTTCGTCTTTCTCCAGACAAAGGCGGCGTACCAGGCATCAGCCAGGAGTTTTTGCTGGCCATATGCAGGAGAAGCCAATAAGGACTCGTATTTCCGCCGTTTCTTTTCGATATCGGCCAGCTCGGCATCAGGTAGCTGGTCCACTGTTTTTGCTTCCTGAGCCAACCCGGCGATAAGGGATGACACTTCCGATCCTGGCGCATCAAAGAGGCGTCGCAGCTTCTGATCTCGCTCCTCCTTGTTACGGCGTTTCCAGGCCTTGCAGATTTCCTTGTCGTCGCCTTCGATGGCTGAGAACGCTTCATCGGGCAGGCCGGTGGTGATGAGCTCCGGCGTCGTCCCCAGCAGGCTGTTACCCACGCGGATGTGGTGGTCGAGGAAAGAGAGCGGCTTGCCAGGCTCCAGTGCCTCCACCCACAGATTGAACCGGCACAGTTCAGCAGCCATGGGATTGATGTCCACGCCATATAGGCAGCGGCCGATCACGTCCCGAAGGGCTGTCCGCGTGGCTTCGGGGCTGGGCTCCTCCTCGCCGGTCCGGGCAGCGGCGATCCGTTTGGCCAGCCGGTGGGAGGCAGCGATAAGGAAGTGACCGGAGCCGACGGCCGGATCGCAGATCTTCAACTTCAGGAGCGCCTCCGCGGCGGCCGGACCTTCCTTGCCTTTCACGGCCTCGTCTATGACCGGCTCCAAGGCGGAATCCAGCAGACACTGCACCAGCGAGTCGGGGGTGTAGTAGCTGCCCGAGGTCTTCCGCTCGTGGCCGGCAGCGGTTTGAAGCTCAAACGTCCCGATATCGGCGTTCACGGTGGGATGCAGCTCCAGAAGGCTTTCGTATACAGACCCCAGTTCCTCTGATCCGAGGTTCTTGTAGTCGATGATCCGGCGAACGTCACCATCACGGATGTACGCCAACGAGTGGACCGCTTCCAGAAAATGCCGGTTGGAGACCAGGCACTGATTCAAGGCCGGCGTAGATTCAGCGTTCCACAGAAAGCTGCCTAGCGCGGGCAAGGCGAGTTCCGGGCATCCAGCATCAGCCCCTAGCTTTCCTGTGACAAACTGTAATACATGCCAGAGATCCGGATGGGGCGTCCCTGCGCGGCGGCGGGTCAGAAAGCGCAATCGGCCGATGGAGTAAAACTCGTCGTAACGCCGTCGGGCTTGAATGGCTTTCTCAAGGGCGTCTTTTCCGTCCACCTCGCTCGGTAAGGGAGGATGGAGCAGGCTCCGGTCCTCCGCGACCAGGAGAAACAGCAAACGATAGATCAGTCGGAGGATCTGGCGATAGAAGTCCTGGGTGGAGAGTTGGCCAGTGCTGAGTTTTTCCCTCAGGCCCTGGTTGCACTTGTGGGAGATCAAGCCGGCTCCAAGAGCCGCGATGGCTTGTTCCACACCGGGCCGCAGGTTTTCCAAAGCTCGAAGGCCCGTGTCTTTGGCCTGTTTGCGCCATTTTTCCAGCCAGCACTTTTCCGGCTGCCCGCCTGAGGGGATCTCGAACCGGGATTGGTGACAGACCACCCAGAGCAGAAAGAACTCAGGATAGAGGTCCCCATCGAAGATGGCCTGGAGATCCCATTCGACAAAGGCCTGCCGGGTGAGGGCCAGATTGTCCCGCAGCAACCGGAAGATGAAACCGTTGGAGATGATCCCCCAGAGGTGGTCGTCGCTGGCGTTGAGCACCTGCTGGACCAGGGAGTGCGGGCTGGCCTTGGCCGCGCCCACGGCGCCGGGGGTGCGCCGGTCCAGGTCGACATGGCTGCCCACCAGGTGGATGGGGACAGGCCCCCAGCCGTGGGACACAGAGTAGGTGCGGCCATCTATCTCCAAAGGTTTTACTGCTGCGAGGCGTCCGAAGTCCAGCTCCTGAAACAGGGGGAGCAGCCAGCGTTCGCGGGTCTCCGTGGTGGTGGGGTCGCTGGATTCTTTCGCGGCAAGAGCTCGCTGAAAATTAGCCCAACACCCCTTCAGCCGGTTCCAACTCCGGTTGACCTGTTCGCCGAGGCGCTCGCCGGGCGCCAACCGGTAACTGAGGGGATCCAGGCCGTCGATTCCTGATTTGGGATCAGAAAGGGCGGCAAGAAAATCGGCCGGCAGGAGACCACCCTGGGACGTGATGCCGGTGAAAATTTGCTCTTTTCGCATCTCGGCACCTATTCCAGTCTCAACGCGGGAAGATAGATATAGATCCCGAGGATATCGGGCGGACTGGGCTCGATCCGGTAGCGCCCCCGGGC
This sequence comes from uncultured Acidobacteriota bacterium, assembly GCA_964412195.1. Classification (GTDB taxonomy): domain Bacteria; phylum Acidobacteriota; class JAAYUB01; order JAAYUB01; family JAAYUB01; genus CAYPNP01. The sequence goes on from CAYPNP010000041.1 coordinate 11,832, forward strand.
GGCGGACGCTTCGCGGACCCGACGGTGGTCTTCCAGGAGTTTTTCGCCCCGTCGCCCGGCCAGTTCCGCCAATCTCCCATGAAGCGATTCCACCCCCGAGAGGATCTGGCCAAGTTGAGTGCGGGCCAGATCCGGCGGGACGTTCCCTTCCGGCTTCGCCGCCAAGAGCTTGTCAGTGGTGGTTTCATCCAGGTGGCAGGGTGATTCGGGCAAGCCGGTGAACGCGGCCACGATGGAGTCTTCGGCCAGCAGGTGGCGCTCGGTTCCCTTGACCGTGGTGACCAGGTGGAATCGAAGCCGGAGAAGCAGCAGCGCCGTCCGCTCGGAGACCGCCTGCGTACGGATCACGCCGGCCCTCCGGGCAATGCCACCGATCTCCCGGTCGAGCGCCGAGGTCAACACGTGGCCAGCCAGGCTCTCCACCAGCGGATGGGTGCGGTGGAGATAAGTCACGTTCTTCAGAAGGAGGGGTTCGAAACAAACCCGCAACGAAGCGGCTCCCCCCAACGCATCCTTCAAGCCGGGATGCGTTCCGGCCAGGTCTATTTCCGCGACCGGCCCCGCGCTGACCGTGGCTCCGGACAACGCCAGCGAACCCCGCACGAAATTGCCCACGTCCTGGGGGGATCCAATCGCATTTTCGGCCGCCGCCAGTTCGGCGGCAACCTCCTCGAACTTGATGGATTCCTGGGCAAACAGAGTCCGGGATCGTTTCTCCTTGTCGGCGGCGTTCTGCCAATCCTCATGCAATTGCTCCCGCTGGGGACGGAAGAAGTCGTCGCCAAAGAGTGTCTTGCCTCCGTAAAGATCCGCGCCTGCTTTCTTGCGCAGGAGCAGCCCCTCGAAGATGGCCTTGACGATCTGTTCGCTGTCCACCGGCATCGGGACGGAAATCCCCAAATCCTTCCGGATGGTGATGTGCTTCTTCAGGAGGATATCCAGGACAATCCCGTCGATCTGGTTGTCGATGCCGTAATAGGTCAGGATGCGGATTTCCTTGCTCTTCTGGCCGTACCGGTCTACCCGGCCGTCGCGTTGCTCGTGGCGGGTGGGGTTCCAGGATAGGTCGTACTGGACAACGGCATCAAACCTCTCCTGCAGGTTGATCCCCTCGCTGAGGCAGTCCGTGCATACCAGGACCCGCCGCGTGTCCTTGGCCTCGTCCAGTTCCTCGATGCGCGCGGCCCGCTCCGGGGGGGCCAGGCGGCTGGTGATGCAGGCGACTGTTGCTTTTTTCCGGAGATGCGACTCGAGTTCCTCCGCCACGTATTCGGCTGTCTGGATGAAACGGCAGAACACGATGGGATTGTAGCCCTCCTCCAGGAGCCGCTTCAGATAGGGCACCAGGGTCTGCAGCTTGGAGTCTTCGGCTCCCCGGAGCTTGTCGGCTTCCCGGGCATAGGCCAACAACCGGCGGCGGTTGGCCGTCTCGCCTTCTTCCACCTCCGGATCGGCGCCGGGCGCCACGTCGCCGCTCTCCTCCCCCAATTCTTCGGTGGCATCCAGGATGGCCTTGCGGCCCAATTCGTCGGCCGCGGTCTCATCGGCCGCCTCACTTACCCGGGAGCGTTCCCGCAAGGTCGCGGCGGCTGCGGCCGGGCTGCTGGCCAAGGCTCTTAGCAGCGAGAGGGCCGACCACCAGCGCACCCGCTGACGCAAGTAGCTGCCGGATGTGTCCGCGACCGTCTCGCGGGCGTAGGCCAGCACCTTGTCAAAAAGCGCCTTGTACGCCGGACTCAGTTCGTAGTGAGTCTCGAGATCCTTACGCTCCGGAAAGGGCGTGTCCCGCTGGAGGTAGTGGCGCAAATCGGCCCGCCGGCGCTGGACCAGGTGGGCGGCCAGGCGCTGCCGGTGGCGCTTGTTTTCCAGGCCCGAAAGGTCTTCGGGGAGCTCCGCGAAGCCAGGATCGAGCAGGGACAAGAGCGACCGGAATGCGCCCTCGTTCCCGCTGTGGGGCGTGGCGGTCACCAGGACGAGATGGCGGTCATGGTCAGACAGCAGTTGTGAGAGCAACAGGAAGCGCTGGTGGGAGTATCCCCGTCCCCCGGCGGCCGCGGTGCAGGTATGGGCTTCATCCACGATGACGAACTCGGGACAGGTGCGCAGGAAATCATGCCGGCGGCGGTCCGACTTGATGAAATCGGTGGATACCACCACGAACGGATGCACGTCGAAGATGGACTGATCGGAGCGCAAGTCCCTTTCCAGCCGCCGGGCGGTGCTGGAGAGCACAAGCTCGGCGGGGATGTTGAATTTTGAGCTGAGTTCCAGCTGCCACTGCTCGGCCAGGTGGGGCGGGCAGAGGACGCACAGCCGGTTCACTTCGCCCCGGTCGAGCAGTTCCCGGGCGACCAGGCAGGCCTCGATGGTCTTGCCGATGCCGACATCATCGGCGATAAGCAGCCGGATGGGGTCCAGCTTCAGGGCCATGAGCAGCGGCACGAGCTGGTAGGGCCGGGGCTGGCAAGCCAGCCGGCCGAACGAGCGGAACGGGCCGGCGCTGGAGCGGAATCCAAACCGGACTGCATCGCGCAGTATCCGGCAGGAGACATGGCTGCCTAAATCATCCGGTCCCGGCGCGGGGAAGCAGGCTGGTTCCACCGGCTCCAGGGCGAGGTGAATGCCGGCGGTCTCCTCGGTGGTGCCGCCCAGCGGACGCACGATGAGAAAATCCTCGGAGGACTCGGGCAGCACGACCCATTCCCGCCCTCGGGCGCGAACAAGAGAACCGGACGCAAAGCTCATTTCAACTCTCCAAAGATGGACGGGTACTGGCGGACGATCTCAGGCCAGTTGTCCCGGTGATGGAATCGAAGGACGGTGATACCCTGGGCCTGCAAATCCCGGGTCTGCTCAATATCCCGCTGGTGCCGGTCAGGATAGTCGTGCGGCGGCCCATCGACGTAAATGAACGCGGGATTGGCCCCGATGTAGGAAAAGTCCGGGCGCGTCTTGAACTGCTCGTAGAAATGCTGCGCCCGGGCTGGCAGCCGGAGGGCACGCGCCTCCAGAAAATCCAAGAATTCTCTTTCCAGCCCGGAATCACACAGATTCTTCAATTGCTCCAGGTGGGCGGCCCGGGGGATCTCCACGGGGGACACGTCGACCTCGGCATCCCGGATTTGGAGCAAGAGGCCGCGGATCAGCTGCCGGTCCAGAATCGGGTGGTCCGGCTGGTTGTAGTAGCTCAAAAGGCAATCGTAGCAGGCCGCCTGGCAGTTTTCCTCGGCATGGGCCGCTTTGTTCAGATCGTCACCGCTTTCGGGATCGAAGTGGCACAGACTCAGGGCGCTCTGGGCGATGCGTTTCCAGGAGTCCGGATCGTCCACCAACTGCCGCAAGACGCCGGCGCCTCCTTCGGAGGCTTCATAGAACAGGATGTGCCGGCGGGCGCTCTTGTCGGGCAGGGGCTCCGTGGCCAGTTCCGAGTCCTCGAGCTGGTATTCGTTCTGGATGGCTCGCTTGAGAGCGGCCTCCAGAGAAGCCATTACCCCTTCATCGGCATCATTGGCAAGAGTCAGGAGCAGACTGTTTCTCCGGTCGAGCACGAAGGGGATGACCCGTTGGACTCTCGCCGGGGCATCTCCATTTTCCTCGTCGTCCGGATCAATGGAACGCTTGGTCCAGCGCCGCTGCTCCACGTCCAGCCAGAAACCGCGCTCTTCCTTGCGCTCTCGGCGGGACCAGCCTAAGTTTATCCGCCAGATCTCGGCGGCGTCGCCATACTGGATCTCGGCCAGGCAGTCTTCGCCTGAAAGCAACCGGGCGGATCGATACAGCGGCTGGCCGTCCCGCTCAGCAAACCGCATCCCGGTTTTCAGTTCATAGCCTAACCGGAGCCGTTCCTCCTCGTCGCAATTGATCCGTTCCCGCCGCTGGGTCACCACGTTCTGGAGACGGAACATGTTCTTCCAGATCTCGGCGGCGTCGAATTCTTTGCCACATCGCTCGCAGTTGGACGGCCCCGGCTCAGCGACCATGGGATGGAGGTAACCGCACCCACTGCAAACCACCAGGCTGGAGGTGGGCAGGTCGCCTCCCTGGTAATCCTGCAGAGGCATCATGACACGGGTGACCTGATAGCGGGCGCCCTCATGGTAGATCAGCGCGCCCGGGCCAAACTCGGAGATGGCTAGGAAGCGGGGACGGGAGATGAATTCCTTGGAAGTGGCCACCGATATCCGCCCAGGGATGAAGGCTGACAGTGGGAGCCGGGGAAAGTTATAGCCGGGCAGGAAACCTTCACTGGCGAAGTACCGGTAGCTGTAGAAGTCCGATTGGACGACACTCTGTTTATCCGTGAGCAGCCGGAGCTGGGCCTCGGCCTCATCGCGCAGGCGGCGGGCCGAGTCGTGGTCCTGCGGGCGGGAATGATCCAGGATGATCCGGTTGGCCTGAGCGGCCTGGCTGCGGGCGGCCCGATAAAGATAGCGCCAACGTTCCAAAGCCGCCTCGAAGGCCTGGGGGATGCCGCGGATCACCTCATCGAGCCAGCCCTCGGCATACCAGCCAGCGGTCGAAAGTGCCGGCAGCATGCCCTGGAGCAGCTTGACCGAACGTTCCTTGGCCCGCTCCCTCGGGATCTGGTCATGGAGCTTGTCTTTCACATCGGGGAGCAATTCCAAAGTCGGTTTGTCACCCGAGAGCTGCAACAGTTCGCCGGGCGTGTTCCCGAGATCGAGACCGGATTCCTGAAGCCAGATGGCGTAGATGTGGGACCGGATCAGGTCCTCATTGGCAATGTCCACCCTGGGCGTATGGACCTGTCCCGAAACCATCAGTTCGGGATGTTTGAAAAAATACTGGTCGTGCGGACTGCCGAATGCACAGTAGGTGAAGACCATGGCGGGTTGGCCGCTCCGGCCCGCCCGGCCGCTGCGCTGGGCATAGTTGGCCGGGGTCGGGGGAACGTTACGCATGTTGACGGTGTTCAGGTCCTTGATGTCGATTCCCAATTCCATGGTGGGTGAACAGAAGAGAATCGGCAGACGGGCATCGCCGAAGTGTTGTTCACGTTCGATTCGGATGGGACCGGGCACCTGGGCGGTGTGCTCATGTGAATGGATGGTGCGGTACCGATGCACTCGGGTCTGGTAGAGAGCCGTGAAAAATGGATTGGGAATCCCACCCTCTGCCGGCGCGTTGGGCATGCGGATCCGATCCCGGTACGCCACTTTCCCCTCGCCGGCCCGCCAGATCAGGCTGGCCGAATTGATCCGGTACCCTGGCACCGGCGCGCGGTCACCTTTTTTACAGCACTCGCGCAAGATGTTCGCCTGGCGCAGACCTTCGCAGAGGGCGCCGATGATTTCCCGGCTGGCGGCCACATCGATAGGGGGTTGACCGGGGAAGGTCGATGAGGCGCGAAGGTATTGACCGAATCCGGATAACGCAGAGATGAAGATCGCATCCCGTTCGCTCTCCGCGACTGAGCGCTGGCAGGGAAACATGGTCCGGGCTCGTTCGAGAACCTCCCCTTCATCGAAGGCCCAGGGTTCGCGAAGCTGGCTGCGGCTACTCCGCTTGAGGACATCCTGGACGTCCGTGTTCAGATAATCCACTTCGATGCAGAGCTCCCGCCGGACATAATCCAACAAAGTCCGGCAGACCGTTTTTCGGACTTCCGCCGAAGCGGCGCCGAGCACCGGATGGAGGTTCAGCCAGATGTCATCCGCCGCGGCCAACAAATCCAGTTCGGCGTAGTCGATTTCCAGCAGGCCGCACTGTTCGAGATTGGGTGAACTGATGCGCCATCCCCGCCGGAGGTCCCGATAGACGCGATAGCCGATGACCCCGCGCAAGGCCTTGTCCACGGCCTCGCGGCCAAAACGGATTTCCGGATCGGCCGCGTAGGCACCAAACGAAAGGGCCAGCGCATTGGTGACCTTCTGGCTGATCGTGTCGTCCCGCAGTCCTTCCGTGCCGGCCTCCTTCGCGGCCTGGTAGATGGCTCCGCGCAGCAGACCAACCTCGATGAAATCGTTCAGATGGCCGGACTGCAAGGAGGCGTCCTGCCGGTTGTCGGTAAAGCTCAACAGCTTGCGGGCGGTGGGATCGATGGCTTCCTCCCGCTGCAGGGCGGCCACGGCGGTTGTGGTCAGGATGGTGGTAGCCGTGCTGCGTCCCTCCGAGCCCATGGTTCCCAACTTGGAAAAATCCGATTTTTGGCGGGCGGAATGGGATACGCCACATGAGAGGCAGAAGAGAAACGGCGTAGGGATGAACGCGGACGCCAGTCCGCCCGGCCCCACCGTGCCGTCTGGTTTCACGAAAAGAGCCTCGGGGATCTTGGGGCGGCGCGATTTGACGATGCTTCGGACGCCATCCCGGTCTTCCAGCCAATCGTTGGGCAGTCGTTCCACCAGGGCTTCCACGTTTTTTAGGTCCGGCCAGGGATTGTCCTGATTCACATATAGGAAACCAAGGCTTTTCCCCGGCACAAAGGTGCGATCGTGGGCTTCACGAGGCAGGAATTGCTCCACGCTGGTGGCGGAATCCCGGGTCCGATAGACGGAATAGTATTCCTGTCCGCACTCCCGGCAGAAGCAGAGCGGAAGTAGAACCTTGTTCCTATCCTCGGGAGAATACATCTGCCCATTGATCGTCAAGTAGCGGGCTTCTGGTGCTTCCACGGTGGCATAGATCGTATCGCCGCGGCTGATGAACTGGTGCAGACGGAAGGCAAAGACGGGGAAACCGGTCTGAGGATGCCGAATTTTCGCGGCCCCCGTGAGAAGCGTATGCGCGACGATTTCCCGGCAGAGCTCCACGGATGAATTGGTGAGCTTGGCAAGGTCTTCAGCAGAACCTTTGTGGCCGGTCAGAGGGATGGGCTTTGAACGGGTGAGGCGGTCGGATTCCGCTTCCGGTTTGACGCCGAAGGTGCCCTCCACCCAGCGAGCCACGGGATCCTTCTGGAGATCCTCGAAAGTGGAAAGGTCTCGGTCCTTTCCAATCCGAATCGCCTCGGCCAACTCTTGCAGATCGGAGGGTATGCCTGGGTCCAGTGGCAGGGTGGCTCGTTGCAGCGTTTCCCCGATGATATCGTCCTTCTCCACCGGGGCGCCAAAGAGTCGAGAGGCCAGTTCCGCGACATCCCGGCGTTGGTCATCCCAAGTTCCACGGCTGGACAGGGTGGCCGACGTGCCAACACATTGGAGACTCTTGGAACCCAATAAGTTGCGGACGCGGCGCAGCAGCATGGCTACATCGGCCCCTTGGCGGCCACGATACGTGTGCAGTTCATCCAGCACCAGGAACGAGAGATTTTTCGCGGCCGCGATCAGCTTTTGCTCCCGGGGCCGGGTGAGGATCAGTTCCAGCATTACGTAGTTGGTCAGCAGAATGTCGGGCGGCTGGGCGATGATCCGGTTCCGCGTCTCGTCATCTTCCTGGCCCGTATAGCGCTGGAAGCGGACCGGCCCTTGCAGATTGGGGAATCCCAGGTGGAGGAACTTGTGCAGCTCATTGAACTGGCTGTTGGCCAGGGCATTCATGGGATACACGATGATGGCCCGGATCCCCTGTCCCAACCCCTCATATAAAATTCGATCCACTATGGGGATGATGTAGGCGAGGCTTTTCCCTGAGCCGGTGCCTGTCGTGAGAACATAGTTGCGATGTTCCTTGGCTTTCCGAATGGCCTCTTCCTGGTGTGCGTGAAGGCGGAGCTCCGTGCCGCTGTTTTTCTCGGCCGTTTTGTCCCGGCGGAAGACCTGGGCGCAAACCGGATGAATCAGCCCCTCGTCTGTGAGTTCCTGGATGTTCTTGCCGGGTTGGAAGGTCGGATTCAACTGGATGAGCGATTCGGGCCAGAGGGCGCCCCGGTCGAAACAGCCTTCGGCGAACGCTTTGATTTTCGGATCGGCGATCCGGATAAAGCTGGTCACGTAGGAGCGATATTCCTCGATGAGCCGATCCCTGAATTGGAAGATGTCCATGACGCCTGAGGAGGAATAGGCCATTACTTTGTCTTGTGACATGAATGCACTCTCCTATTGAAAGAACCGGGACTCCGATCAGGAGCGAGACGTCCCCATTTCGACGATGTTTGAATTATCAACACAGTTCAAGGCGATGTCAAAGAATAATGCATCAAACTGCTTGATGCTACAGGAGTACGGCGGGAACGATGCGTTATCTTCCCTGATGCCCATCAGTTATCACTTGTCGGGCCAACAATTGGATCAGGTACCGATTGAGAGCAGATTTGTTGCGGAAGCGAAGTCTCCGGGCGAGAGCGAGGAGAGTGTCCAATGATGATTGGGGCATCAAGAAGGACATGGTGCGCTTTGTGTTGCCGATGACGACTTGGGACTCGGAAAACCGCTGGAACTCCTCGTCCCCCATTTGGGCGCAGGTCTCGATGATGTAGGCCAGAGTGGCCGTGTTGCCTTTGTCCAAGGTGAAAGAGAGATCCCGAAACAGACTCAGGGTGATCGAATCGATGGCGAAGCTGATGTAGCGGAAACCGGCGGAGGGAGCTGGCGTGGGGGGAAGGATCTGCTTTGGTTTCTCTTGTTTTTCCTGGCGCTCAGGTTGCTGCCTTTTGGCTTTGGTAGTGGGGCGCCTGGCTGGTTTATCGGGTATGGTCTCCGCTGGGAGCGGCTCACCATCCGCGTTGGCTCGGGCGATCCAGTCCTCGGGATCGGCGGGTGGCTGGATCTCGGCCGGGACGGGCTTATTTTTTCGACGCATCTCCACCATTGAGAGCTCCTTTCAGTTCGCGATAGAACGCCGTCATCTCGCGAATGGCCTGGGGGTCGCGGGAACGGCCCTCGGCCTCGGTGACCGCCAGGCCGTCACCGGCGGAGTATTTATAAGCGACGCGGCCGCAGAGGTGGGTGTCCATAAAGCGGACCTCGTAGCCGGCCTCGAACTCGGCCTTGGCGGAGAGGACCTCCTGGGCGATGCGGGTGTTGGGGATGACCATGTTGAAGCAGGCCAGCACCTGGAGCTCTGGGCGGCTCAGGCGGATCTCCTTCAAGGCATCGAAGGTGTCGGCCGAGCCCCAGAAATCATACTGCGACGGGCACAGGGGGACGAGCACCAGGTCGGCCGGCAGCACGGCGGAGCGGAAGATCTTGTTGTCGCGGCCGCCGGTGTCCACCAGGATCACGTCGAAGCCGGTGAAGGAGGCGATGTCTTTGTGGACGGTGGGCGACTGGATCTGGGCGGCGGAGAATTCGGGCAATCCGTTGCCGGTTTCGGCCCGCTTCTCCCGGAAGGCGATGCTTGAGGCCTGGGGATCGGTGTCCAGGAGCAGCACCTTCCGGCCGTCGGCGGCAAATAACGCCGCCAGGTTGGTGCAGAGGGTGCTCTTGCCGACCCCTCCCTTCTGGTTGGCGATGGTGATGACTTTCAAAACCCCTCCTACGGATGAAGAAGATAAAAGATAGGGTCAAGATACAACAGATGAAACTGATAAAACAATTAAAAAAGATAAATAAGATAAAATATTCATCCTGCCTTGCAGAATGCCTGCTTCGATAGGCCGGTGGACGGATGAATTTTTTAAATGTAAGAACCGGAATCAGGCTGTTTTCCGGCCGTAAACGATGGAATTCTTGAAGATTCAATAGGATCCGTATGGAAATTTCCGCTAAAAATAGGACATTGACTTGGAAAAATCCTTGATTTTGTGGAAAATCCTTCTGCCTAATATACTCTATATCCATATATATGAATAGTTTGCGTGATTTTCTTTGTTGACAGCTTCCAAAATGAGAGTACAGTCTCTCGCGTTGTCTCGGTACCGGACAACATTATTCAATTCTGGAGGGACTTGTCATGAATTTCGACGCCAAACTCAGCCGACGGCTCGTCACCGTCAAGGACATCCTGGCCGCCAATCCCTGCCTGACGCACGGGTGGCTGCGCGAGCAACTCTTCTTCCGCGAGCGGAACGGCCTGGCCGAATGCGTGGTCCGGATCGGCCGGAAGCTCCTCATCGACTTGGACGCCTTCGAACAGTGGCTCCTCAACCGAAAGGCCGAGCAATGATCGACCGGGGCCGACTGCTGGAACGGCTCCAGCGCGTCCGACGCATCCAGGACGATCAGTACCAGGCCGCCTGCCCGGCGCACGAGGACGGGGAGCCGTCCCTGAGCGTGACGTTCACCGGAGAACGGATCCTGCTGCACTGCTTCGCCGGATGCCCGGCCGAGGCCGTTGTGACCACCCTGGGATTGGAGTGGCGGGACCTCTTCGCTTCACCCGGAGACTTGTCCTCGGGGGGAGGTGAAACGGCGAAGCGGCGAAACGGCGAAACGGCGAATGGAATGGCTGCAAAGGCTGACTCTTCGGTGCCGAAGCGATCTATCGCTCCCCCGTCTCTACCGGGGAAACCCATCAGCGGCGGGCGCTTGACGGTGGCCCGGCTGGCCGAGGCTAAGGGGATTCCGGAGGAATTCCTGCGGGAGTGGGGACTCTTCGAGCGCAGTGGCGCGGTGGTGATCCCCTATTGCGACGCCGGCGGCGAGATCCGGGCGGAGAGGATCCGCACCCATGTCACCGCGGCCGACGGAAGCCGCTGGGTCAAGGGGCACGTGCCGATCTTCTACGGTCTTCATCGCCTGGACGGAGACGATACTCTCTTCCTGGTGGAGGGGGAATCGGACACTTGGACCCTGGCCCTGCACAAGTTACCGGTGCTGGGCGTGCCCGGCGCCACCTTGACCGAAAAGATCACCCCGGAGATCCTCGGGCGGGTGCGCACCCTTTACGTAGTCCAGGAGCCGGACCAGGGCGGCTGGGCTTTTGTCAACGGGATCAGCCGCCGCCTGCGGGAGTCGGCCTGGCGGGGCCGGGCCTTCGTCATCCGCATGGAGCGCCTGGGGGTGAAGGACCCGAACGCCCTGCACCTCCAGAACCCCGGCCGGTTCCGCGCCGTCTTCCGTCAGGCCATGGACGACGCCGAGCAACTGGTCTGGCGGAACGAAGAAGAAGACGAGGCGGAGCAAAACACGGTCGGCGACTACCAGGAAGCCCGCGACGGGCTCTACCTCATCAAGTCGGTGCGGGACAGCCTGGAGAAGGTGAAGCTGGCCAACTTCACCGCCCGGATCGTGGCGGACCTGCACCACGACGACGGGGTGGAGAGCGCCCGTTTCTTTCAGATCCAGAGCCAGCTCAAGGGACGGACCGCCTCGTTCGTCCTGCCGGCGAGGCAATTTGACAGCCTGGGCTGGATCCACGACAAGATCGGGGCCGAAGCGGTGGTCTTCCCGGGCCGCTCGCTACGGGACCACGTGCGGGTGGCCATCCAGCTCCTGAGCCGGTCCGTCCGCAACCGGACGGTGTTCACCCACACCGGCTGGCGGGAGATGGACGGCCAGTGGACCTACCTGCACGGCGCCGGCGCCATCGGGCCAGACGGCGACTTGAAGGGCGTCGAGGTGGAGTTGCCGAAAGGCCTGGGAGTGTTCGCCCTGCCGCCGGTGCCGCACCGCCTGGACCTGACCGAGGCGGTGGCGGACAGCCTGAAGATGATCGAGATCGCTCCCGACGAGGTGACCCTGCCCGTGTTCGCCGCCATCTGGCGGGCGGTGCTGGGCTCGGCCGACTTCGGGCTGCACCTGACCGGACCTTCGGGCTCGGGCAAGTCGGAGCTGGCCGCCCTGGCTCAGCAGCACTTCGGGCCGGGGCTCAACGCGAGGCACCTGCCGGGCGGCTGGTCCTCCACGGGAAACGCCCTGGAGGTGCTGGCGTTCTCGCTGAAAGACACCCTCTGCGTGGTGGACGACTTTGCTCCCCACGGCGGCGCCACCGACGTGTGGCGCTACCACCGCGAGGCGGAGCGGCTCTTCCGCGCCCAGGGAAACATGGCGGGCCGGATGCGCCTGAGCCGGGACGGCCAGCTACTGGCGGAGCGCCCGCCCAGGGGCCTGGTGCTTTCCACCGGCGAGGACGTGCCGCACGGCCACAGCATCCGGGCCCGGCTGCTGGTCCTGGAACTGGAGCCCGACGCCATGAAGTGGGAGCACCTGACCGAGTGCCAACGGTTGGCGACCAACGGCCGGTTCACGGCCGCCACGGCCGGATTCATCCAGTGGCTGGCCCGGCGGTACCCCGAAGCGCGGACGGCGCTGCGCGAGGACACGAACCGGTTTCGGAACGCTCTCAATCTGTCGGGCGGACACAAGCGTACCCCGGCCAACCTGGCGGAGCTGGCGGCCGGCCTGCGTGTCTTTTTACTCTTTGCGGTCGAGATCCATGCCATCCCGGACGCGCTGGCGGAAAGCGTTTGGGGACGGACCTGGGCCTGCTTCGGCGAAGTGGCCCGGACCCAGGCCCAGCAGCAGGAAGCCGCCGACCCGGTGCAGCGGTTCTTCGAGCTGCTCCACGCCGCGCTGGCCAGCGGCTCGGCCCACCTGGCCGGCCGGGACGGCGGCTGCCCCGCCACGCCCGGCGCCTGGGGCTGGCGGGAAAACCCGAACAGCCAGGGGGTGATGCGGGGACCCGTGTGGGAGCCGTACGGCCAGCGGGTGGGCTGGGTGGACGGCGAGTCGGTTTACCTGATGCCCGACGCGGCGTACCGGGCGGTCCAGGCCATGACCACCAGCGGGGGCGAGGGCATCCACATCTCGCCAACCACCCTATGGCGGCGGCTGCGGGAACGCGGCGCCCTGGCCGCCTGCGAGGCCAACAAGCGGACCCTCACCGTGCGCCGGACTCTCGAGGGGCGAAACCGGCCGGTACTGTTCTTGCGGCCCGGTCTACTGAACATTCCTGCTGACAAAGCTGACAAAGGGGGCACTTATCCAAATGGCATCAACGATTTATCGTTGTCAGCATGGCAAAATGAAGCTGACAACGTGCTCCCAAAACCGCCGCTCATGCTGACAAAATCCATCCTCCCCTCCCCGGAGCGGGTGGGCTCCGCTTCGCTTTGGGAGCATGATTGTCAGCCGATTGTCAGCTTGAAAAGACCATGCTGACAACGGCAATCCACTGAGATGAAAGGAATAATCCCCTCTATTGGGAGCTTTGGGGGCAAAAATTCCATAGCTGGAGCCCCCTGCGCGGATGTCATGCCCTCGGTCCTGCACAATCCTTAAAATAAATCTAAGGATTGTGCATGCGGACCATCAATCTCACTTGAAGAGCTTGGTCATCACTTTCGACACGGCGTCTGTGACCACCTGATCGGCCAGGTGGGAGTAGCGGTCGGTCATGGCGCTGGTGCGGTGGCCCAGGAGTTGGCCGATCACCTTTAGCGGGACACCGCTCATGGCCAGGTAGCTGGCGGCGCAGTGCCGCAGGTCGTGCCAGCGGAAATCCTGGATGCCCGCCTTCTTCAGGGCGAATGTAAAGGGACGCCGGATGTCGTATGGCCTTTTCCCGTCATGCGAGGGAAAGACCAGGTTCGTGTCGATCCGGCGGACAGTCCGCAAGGATCGCAGGGCCTCCTGGGCTGCGCCGACGAGCGGCACGCCCCGGCGCTGCATGTTTTTGGTGATGCCGAGCGTGATCCAGCCGCGCTCGAAATCCACGTTTTCCCAAGTCAGGCTCAACTGCTCCCCCCGCCGCATGCCGGTCGTCAAGGCGAGCATGACAGCCGGATACAGGTAGCCGCAGTTACTGTCGCGGCAGGCCTCCAGCAAGGCGGCCAGCTCATCGTTGGCGAGAAAGCGCACCCGTCCCGGACTCATGCGGGGCTTGTCCACTTTGCGCATGGGGGAATCCGCCAGCCAGCCCCACTCCCGGACCGCCACCGCGAAGAGGTGGCTCAAGATGTTCAGATAGTGCCTGGCGGTCTGCGGCGAGACGCCGCCGCCGCGCAACGCCCGCCGGCCGCCCTCGGAATCACCCGGACCTTCCCGCAAGAGCAGGTCACGGTATTCGGCGATGAGGGCCGGTGTGATCTTGTCGAGGGAGTGTTCTCCAAGCCGTTCATTCCACCAATCCAATCGCGGCAGGATGGTGGGAATGGTGCTTGGCGACTTGCGCTGAAGCACGTCCCGGCGGTACCGGCTGATGGCGTCCGACAGGGTGTGCTTGGCTGCTTCATGGCGGGAGAAATGCCGGCCGTCTACGATTGCCGATTCGATGGACATGGCCCATTTCTTCGCGTCGGTGAGCCGGGTGAAGGATGCGCTCTCCGGCGGGCACCCCTTCTTCCGCACTTGGACCTGGAAAGTAACTGTCCCGTCTGAACACACTCTCTTCCGGATAGTGGCCATGGTCATCCTCCCGCTGCGAATTACGCAGGATCTTGTCCTTCACATGGTGACGCCATGCCTAAGAATCGGTGAAAAAAAGCGAAGGCGCCACCATGAGAATTATCTCACTGTGACGCCAGTGTGACAAGGGCGATTTTCGATGTTTTGGGAATCGCCATAAACAATTGATAAGATTGGTACGCCCGGCAGGACTCGAACCTGCAACCCCCGGCTTAGAAGGCCGGTGCTCTGTCCGGTTGAGCTACGGGCGCGTGCGGCGATGACTGACGTTTCCCGGGTTTGAGCGGTTGCCCAGCCAGATCAGCCAGGGTGGCGCTAGAGGCGGTCACCCGGCGCGGAGCCGCCCGGAGCGCCGTCCCGAGCGCCTGTCGCCAGAGACGCGATCTCCAGAGGCGGCTGCACGGGCACAGGCTCGAGGGGCACCTCGCCGCCGGGTACCGGCCACTCCCGGGGAAATATTGGTCGGGACAGCAGGATTTGAACCTGCGACCTCCTGCGCCCAAGGCAGGCGCGCTAACCAGACTGCGCTATGCCCCGTCCAAATGGAAAGAGCCGAGAAGACGGGAAGTGTATCGGCGCGGCTGGGAATTGTCAAGGTTGATCGTGGAGGCGGTGGACGGATGACCGGTGACGGATGACCGGTGACCGATGGCCGGAGACGGGTGACGAAGGACCGGTGACGGGCGACCGTTGACCGGTGTCGGGTGACCGGTGACCGGGGACGGGAGACGGGTGACAGATGACCGGTGACCGGCGGCCGCGGGCAGAGGACGACGCCCGCGGCCAGTCGCCGGCCTCAGGCTCCGTCAGGCTACTTTTTCGGTTGAAGCGGATCCGGGAAATGCGGCGAGGGCCCCCACAGCTCGACCCGGAGGTTCGTGACGAAACTCCGGAACTCGTCCTCCAGCGGGAGCCAGTTCCCTTTCGCGAACCGCTCCCAATCGGCCGCGCTCTGGAAGACCGTGGACGTCCGGACCTGGGGCGAGCCCAGCAGGCTGCGGGAGGCGCGGAACTCCACCACGCCCGGCTGCTGCAGGATGATAGCCACCGCCTTCCTGGCCCACTCCCCGTAGGTCTTCATGTTCACTCCCGGCAACATGTCGTAGCGAAAACTCACCTCGATCATGGCAACTCCCTCCTTTCAGCCGACTTTCACCGCTTCCGTCCAGCGGTTCGGATGGGCGTGATCCCCTTGGACGGATCCTGCCTGCGCGTGGGCAGAACCTTGTTCTCTGGCGCGCCCGGCAGGCGACAGCCCGAATTCACCGTGCACGGCGGCGCCCGCAACGTGGCAAGGGGCAGACTGGCTACATTATAACACAATTGAAATTTCAGGAGAGGGTGGTTGCCGCCGCAGGGCAAGAACACGACAGCGAGGCAAGCAGCCGATTCGGGGAATGGGTCCGGTCAGGCGCGGAGCAGGACGCCCAACTGTTCCTTGAAGGCGGCCAGGGCGCGGGCGCGGTGGCTGACGGCGTTTTTTTCGTCCGGCAAAAGCTCGGCAAACGTCTTTCCCAGAGCCGGGTCGAAAAAAACGGGGTCGAAGCCGAAGCCGTGAGCGCCGCGGGGCTTCGCCGCGATCTCGCCCTCGCACACGCCCTCCACCGCCAGGGCGATCCGGCCCTCCGCGGCGAAGGCCAGGCTGCAGACGAAGCGGGCGGTGCGGGGTTCCCCGCCGGCGCGCCGCATGGCCGCCAGCAGCCCGCGGATCCGGCTGGCGTCGGTGCCGCCGGGGCCGACGAAGCGGGCCGAGTGCACCCCGGGGCCGCCGTCCAGCAGGCCCACCATCAGGCCGGAGTCGTCCCCCAGCGTCGGCAGGCCGGTGATGCGGTGGTAGAAGATCGCCTTGCCGGCGGCGTTCGCGGCGAAGGTCTCGCCGATTTCCTCATGTTCCGGCACCCAGGGGAATGCGGCCAGGCCGACGACTTCGACGCCGAGGCCGGCGAGCATCGCGCGGATCTCGCGCTCCTTGCCGCCGTTGGTCGTCGCCACCAGGATCCTCTCCAGCTTCATACCATCCCTCCGGAAAAACTCACCACAGAGGCACAGAGGTCACAGAGCAATCCATTTGTCATTTGACAACAGTACTGTCCCACTAACTTGAGCGCATGTCTGCGTAACTGCTTTCACATGAA
>CAYPNP010000042.1:0-27436 GCA_964412195.1 uncultured Acidobacteriota bacterium
CCCGCACCACCCCCGGCAGCAGCGGCAGCGCGTCCTGGAACTTCTCGTTGACCAGCGGCGCCGCCTTCAGCAGGATCTCCTTGAGCTCCTCCGGCAGCTGCGGCGCCTTGAGCTTGTCCTGGTCGCTTTCGGCCACCACGTCCACCGAGGTCGAGAGCTGCTCCAGCGGCAGCTCGATCTCCACCGCCGTGGGCACCGCCGCCACATCGACCTTCTTGCGGATGGTCCGGAAGCCCTCCATCTCGGCCTGCACCAGGCACTCGCCCGAGGTCACGTCGGCGAACTCGACCGTCCCCGCGTCGTCGGTGAAACTCTGCAGGGCCTTGCCGGCCGGCGGTTGCACCGTCACCGTGGCCCCGGGCAGCGGCTGCAGTTCGCCCGACGGCAGCGCGAAGCGCACTGTGACCTTGAGGGGGCCCGCCCAGGCTGGCAGCGCGGCGGCGGCCAGCAGGCTCAGGATCCAGACCCGGCGGAAGGATGTCCAATGCCCGGCTTGACTCGGTCTTCCCATTTTCGTCACTCTCTCCTGCGGTGACGCACTTTGCTCTCCGGTTGGACGCGGGCGGGCGCCGCGAGGGTCCGGATTATTTTCTCCCGGCGGGCCGGCGGACACGTTCCTCCCCTCCCAGTTCATAGTCCGTCCTTGTCGGCCATGAGGAAGTACATGGACTGCGAAACCTGGAGCCGGGGCGGGGGCACGTGCCGCATCGCCGTGAGTTGCCGGAATTCCGACCCGTCCATCCGGAAGACGCGCACGACCGGGTGTTCCCGGACCTTCAGGTCCAGCATCCCCTGACCGGAATTCCACAGAAGAGAGTGGAAGGGGATGTTTTCGTAGTAGATCCGGCCCGGTTGGAGGAACACGAACACGGGCGCCGTCACCGGGATGGCGAACCGCTTGTCGGAGAGATTGACCACCCGGATGTCCCGGCGGTGGTACCGCCCGAGGTAATACTGGAAGACCGCCGGCGTCTCCCCCGCGATCACGCTGTCCGGCGGGGCGTTCCTCAGGGTGCCGGCGATGGCCTCGCGCAATTCCAGGTCGTAGCACTCGTCGTGCGGGAAGTAATAGGCGGTCCTCTTCGGGCCGCCGCCGAGCGCGTTGACGTACATGGAGTAGTACGGGTAGGCCGTGAGCAGGGAGGACAGGGACACCAGCACCAGCAGGGCGGCCGCCGCCGCTGCCGCCGCCCGCCGCATCGACGGCGGAGCGGCCCGGCGCAGGCGGGCGGCGAGCCAGTCAAGCAGGGTGAACGCGCCGAAAGCGGCGGAGAGATAGACCGCCGGCGTCAGGCTGAGGGAGTAGCGCAGGAACTTCACGCCCGCCATGGAGAAAGGCACCAGCCAGAACACGAGCCAGAACAGGACGAAGAAGGCGCCCCGCTCGCGCCAGCGGCGGACGCAGGCGGCGAGCCCGGCGAGAAACGCCGCCAGGACCAGCAGGGGCAGCTTGACGGCCAGCGCCAGCATGTAGAAGTACCACGGCGTGCCGCCGAAGGGCGTGAGCGTAATGCTGTTGGGGAAGAGCCGGTCGGCGATGATGTACCCGTGGTGGGTGACGGTGGCCTGACCAGTGTACGAAAAGATGTACGCCAGGACCTTGGGGTGCAGAATCATCGGGTTGGCCAGCAGGAAGACGGTCCCCATGACGGCCAGCCAGAGCGCAAGTTCCTTCCGCCCGTAACAGTCCGGCGGGTACAGGGCCGGATTGTACTTGCGGTGCAGGTAATAGAACAGCAGGGTCAGGCCCGCGAAATGCGGGAAATACTTGGAGGCGATCAGGAGGCCGGAGCAGACGGCCGACGCCAGGTAGAAAGCCATTTTCAGGCGCGGATTGGAATCCAACGTGGTCTTCATCCGCCCGTGGAAGTACAGCCCCCAGAGCAGGAAGAAGACCAGCAGGGTGTCCTCCTTGGCCACCCGGTTGATGAAGACGGCGTGGACGCCGGTCGCCCACAGGAAGGCGGCCAGCAAGCCGACCCGCCGCGAGAAGAAGAAGGAGCCCAGGAGGAAGAGCGGGATCGCCGTCAGGGCGCCCACCAGGACGTTCGGGAAGCGGATCGCCACCTCTTCGGAAACCGGCCCGCCGCCGGGAATCCCGGCGCTCCAGCGGTTCCACGCGTCGGCCAGCGAGACCGACCCCAGGATCAGCCCCTTCATGAGCATGGGGTGTTCGGCGTTCCCGGTGAAGTCGCCCTGCTGGTACTGCCGGACCGCGACGATCTTGTTCACCTCGTCCTCGGCCAGTCCGACCCGGCCGAGGCCGGCGAGACGGATGACGAAGCCCAGCAGCACGGCCGTCAGCAGGAGGCTGGCGCAAATCCGGCGGGACCATTCCCCGTGTTGTTCGAGTGTTCTCAAGTGTTCCATCACGCCCTTCCCGTGGATGTCCTGCGCCTGGATTTCGGCCTCTGGAGGTTCAGCACCAGGCGCTTTTCCCAATAGGGCAGGATCAGGTTGGATAGTTGTCCCAGCAGCTCGCACAGCCGCTGCTTTTCCTCGGACGAGACGGAGGCGAACACTTCCTGGAAGAAACGGGCGCAATTGGGGATGAACTCCTCCATGAGTTCGATCCCCCGTGGAGTGATCTCGGCCAGGCGTTTCCGGCGGTCCTCCGGGTGCTCCTTGCGGGTAACCAGCCCTTTCCGGACCAGGC
The DNA here is from genome assembly GCA_964412195.1 of uncultured Acidobacteriota bacterium. Taxonomy (GTDB): domain Bacteria; phylum Acidobacteriota; class JAAYUB01; order JAAYUB01; family JAAYUB01; genus CAYPNP01. The sequence goes on from CAYPNP010000042.1 coordinate 2,657, forward strand.
CCTCGACCAGTCCGGTGATGTTGGCCGGGCTGACCATCAACAACTCGCCGAGCTCTCCCAAAAGGCACTGCTGGCCTTTCTTCACGTAAAGGGCCATCAGGACGTCCATCGACTGGGGGGTGACCTTGTACTCCGTGAGCGCCCGCTCCATGACCGAGAGCAAGATGTGGTACGTGCTCGCCAAGGCGGCCATCATCCGCATGGTGGAGTGGTCGAAACCCGGGAACTGATTTTCAAGGCAGTTCACAACGTCATTCTGGTGCTGGTCTCGCATTTCCTTGTCCTTGCCAGGGTCAATGCCGGACGCCCCCCCCGCGGCCCCGGCCCCCCGTTGTGATGCGCGGAATTCCGCGCGGAGCATTAGTCCCCATCGGAGTGAGGCGGATTTTTGGCAGAATCGGAGGCACTGCCGCCGGGCGCGGGGGCCGCCGGTCCGGTCGCCTCCCACCCTCCTCCCAGCACCTTGTAGAATGCCACCAGATTGGCCCGTCGGGCCAAACGCACGCTCACCAGGCCCTCCTGGGCGTTGTACAGGGCCCGCTGCGCCACCAGGACGTTCAGGTAGCCGTCGATCCCGGCCTTGTAGCGGGCGTCCGCCAGGCGGTACGCTTCCTCCAGCGAGTGGACCAGGGACTGCTGGGCGTCCTGCTGCTCCGCCAGCGTCCGGCGCAGGCCCAGGGCGTCGCTGACCTCGCGGAAGGCCGTCTGGATCGCCTTCTCATACGCGGCCACAGCGAGGTCCCGGTCCACCTCGGCGACCCGGTAGCCGGCCTTCCGCGCGCCGGCGTCGAAGATGGGGTACAGTAGCTGGGGCGCGAAGCTCCAGGTGCCGGCGCCGGCCTTGAACAGGTCGGACAGGTCGGTGCTCACGAGCCCGGCGGCGGCGGTCAGGGTGATCCGGGGGAAGTACGCCGCCCGGGCCGCCCCGATGTTGGCGTAGGCCGCCTTCAGCTGGTGCTCCGACGCCACGATGTCGGGCCGGCGCAGGAGCACGTCGGAGGGCAGGCCGGCGGAGACGTCCCGGAACTCGGGCACTCCGTCCAGCCCGTCCGGCTTCAGGTCCGCCGGCACCGGCGCGCCGACGACCAGGTCCAGCGCATTCTGGTCCAGCGTCACCAGGCCGGAGTAGCGGGCGATGTCCACGCGGGCCGCGTCCACCTGGGCCTGGGCCTCGTGGACGTCCAGGTCGGAGGCGATGCCGAAGTCCCGCGAGCGCCGGATCAGCTCCAGCGAGGCCTGCTGGGCGTCCAGGGTGGCCTTCGCCAGCCGCAGGTTTTCCCCGTCGGCGGCCAGGGCCAGGTAGACCTCGGCCACCGCCGACACCAGCGAGAGCTGGGCGGCCGCGCGGGCCTGCTCCGTCGCGAAGTACTGTTCGAGGGCCGCCTGCCTCAGGTTGCGGATCCGGCCGAAGAAGTCCAGCTCCCAGGAGGCGGTGCCCACCCCGACGGTGTACTGCCCCCCGGTGTTGGCCTCGTCGGACGACGACACGGTCCGGGGGGTGCGCAAGGCCTCCACCCCGGCGCCGAGGCTGATCGTGGGATACAGCTCGGCGCGCTGGATCCGGTACAGCGCCTGGGTCCGTTCCACGGCCAGCGCGGCCGCCCGCAGGTCGCGGTTGTTCTCCAGCGCCCGCTCGATGACGGACTGGAGGCGCGGGTCGGTGAAGAAGTCCCGCCAGCCGAGGTCGGCGGCCGCCGGCACGCCGGCCGCAGGTGCGGCGGCGGCCTCCGGCCACGCGTCGGGCACGGGAGAGGCGGGTCGTTCGAAGGCCTGTTTCTTCGGGCATCCGGTCAGGATGAGGGCGAGCCCCAGGAGTGGGATGATGTTCCGGTACATGTCAGTTTTCCTCCTCGGGGCGGGCGTCGCCCGAACCGCTCGCGTCCGCCGGCCGGGCCTTCTTCCGCCCGAACAGCTGCACCACCAGCACGAAGAACAGGGGGATGAAGAAGATGGCCAGGAACGTGGCGGTGATCATGCCGCCCAGGACGCTGGTGCCGATGGCCTGCTGGGCCCCCGCCCCCGCCCCAGAGGCGATGGCCAGCGGCAACACGCCGAAGCCGAAGGCCAGTGAGGTCATGACGATGGGGCGCAGCCGCAGCTTGGCTCCTTCGAGGGTGGCCTCGATCAGGCCCACGCCTTGTTCCTCGATCCGGATCTTGGCGAACTGCACGATCAGGATGGCGTTCTTGGTGGTCAGGCCCAGCACGGTGAGCAGGCCGATCTGGAAGTAGACGTCGTTGGGCAGCCCCCGCAGGGTCGAGCCCAGCACGCCGCCGATGAGGCCCAGCGGCAGGGCCAGCATGATGGAGATCGGGATGGTCCAGCTCTCATACAGGGCCGCCAGGACCAGGAAGATGACCAGGATCGAGAAGGAGAACAGCAGCCCGGTCTGGGCCCGGGCCATCCGCTCCTGGTAGGAGACGCCGGTCCAGTCGAAGCCGAGGCCCCGGGGCAGCTTGGCGACGATCTCCTCCATGGCCTGCATGGCCTCGCCGGAGCTGCGGCCGGGGGCCGCTTCGCCCTGGAAGTTCAGCGCGGGGAAGGCGTTGTAGCGCTCCAGGCGCGGCGATTCGTAGATCCACCGCCCGGTGGCCAGGGCCGAGACGGGGACCATCCCGCCCCGGTCGTTCCGGACGTACAGGTGCTCCAGGTCGTGCGGAATCATGCGGAAGGGGGCGTCCGCCTGGGCGTACACGCGTTTCACCCGCCCGCCCTGGATGAAGTCGTTGATGTAGGCGCTGCCGAAGGCGGTGGCGATGATGCTCTGGATCGAGCTGACGCTCACGCCGAGGGTGCCGGCCTTCTCCCAGTCCACGTCCACTTTGTACTGGGCGACGTCCGCCATGCCGTTGGGGCGGACGGCTGCCAGCCGGGGGTCCCGCATCGCGTGCATCATGAGCATGCCGCGGGCCTCCATGAGCTTCTGGTGCCCGAGCCCGCCGCGGTCCTGCAGCATGAAGTCGAAACCCTTGGCGGTGCCGAGCTCGATCACGGCGGGCGGTGGGAACGCGAAGGCTAGCGCGTCCCGGTACTGCATCAGCGCCCCCATGGCTTTCCCCGCCACGGTCTTCACCTTGAGGTCCGGCCGCTGGCGCAGCTCCCAGTCCTTGAGCATGATGAAGGCCATGCCCTGGTTCTGGCCCCGGCCGGCCATGCTGAAGCCGGCGATGGTCATGACAGACTTCACGGCCTCCTTCTGGTCTTCCAGGAAGTGGCGGCGGACCCGGGTCATCACCGCGTCGGTCTGCTCCATGGTCGCGCCGGGAGGCAGCTGGACCATGGCGATGAGGTAGCCCTGGTCCTCGTCGGGCAGGTAGGAGGTCGGCATCCGCAGGAAGAGGTACCCGAGCCCGGCCACGATCAGGAGGAAGACGAGGACGTAGGGCGTCTTGACGGCGATGAAGTGGCCGACCAGGGCGGTGTACTTCCGGCGCAGGTAGTAGAAGCTCTTGTCGAACGCCAGGAAGAACGGCCGAAGCAGGCGGAAGCCGGTCTCCGCCGCCTCGTGGCCCTTGGCGACGGGCTTGAGCAGGAACGCGCACAGCACCGGCGTCAGGATCAGGGCCACCAGCACCGACAGGAGCATGGAGGCGATGACGGTGATGGAGAACTGCCGGTAGATGACGCCCGTGGAGCCGGGAAAGAACATCATGGGGCCGAAGACCGCCGACAGCACCAGGCCGATGCCGATCAGGGCGCCGGTGATCTCGCCCATGGACTTGCGGGTGGCCTCCTTCGGCGGCAGCCCCTCCTCGCTCATGACCCGCTCGACGTTCTCCACCACGACGATGGCGTCGTCCACGAGCAGGCCAATGGCCAGCACCATGGCGAACATGGTCAGCATGTTGATGGAAAACCCGAACAGGGCCAGGACGCCGAACGTCCCCAGGATGACCACCGGCACGGCGATGGTGGGGATCAGGGTCGCCCGCAGGTTCCCCAGGAAGAGGTACATGACCAGGAACACCAGGAGGATGGCCTCGAAGAGGGTCTTGACCACCTCGTCGATGGCGACCTTCACGAACGGGGTCGTGTCGTAGGGGTAGACGACCCTGACGCCGGGCGGGAAATAGCGGGACAGGTCCTGCATCTTGGCCTTCACCGCGGCGGCGGTATCCAGGGCGTTGGCGCCGGGTTCCTGGCGGATGGCCAGGACGCCCGCGGGCCGGCCGTTGTACTTGGCCCGCGAGTCGTAGAACTCGGTCCCCAGCTCGGTGCGGGCCACGTCGCGGACCCGCACCACCGAGCCGTCGGGGTTGGTGCGCAGTGGGATGGCCCCGAACTCCTCGGGGGTCTTCAGCAGCGACTGGACGATGATGGAAGCGTTCAGGCGCTGGCCCGGGACGGCCGGCGCCCCGCCGAACTGGCCGGCGGAGACCTCGACGTTGTACAGCCGGATGGCGGCGATCACGTCGCTGGAGGTCATGTTGTACTTGGTGAGCTTGTCCGGGTTCAACCACACCCGCATGGCGTACTGGGAACCGAACGCCTCCACCTCGCCGACCCCCGGCACCCGCGCCAGCGAGGGCTGGACCTGGGAGATGGCGTAGTCGGACAGGTCGAACTGGTCGATGGTGTCGCTCTCGGACACCAGCCCGACCATCATGAGCCAGTTGCGGGTGGACTTGCTGACGGTGATGCCCTGGCGCTGTACCGTCTCGGGCAGCACGGGCAAGGCCAGCTGGAGCTTGTTCTGCACCTTGGCCCAGGCCAGGTCCGGGTCGGTGCCCGGGGCGAAGGTGAGCTCGATCCGCCCGGCGCCGGCCGAGTCGCTGGTGGCGGACATGTACAGCATCTTGTCCAGGCCGGTCATCTTCTGCTCGATGATCTGGACCACGCTGTCTTCCACGGTCTTGGCCGAGGCGCCGGGATAGAACGCGGTGATGGCGATCGAGGGCGGGGCGATGGGCGGGTACTGGGAGATGGGCAGGTTGTAGATGGCCAGGCCGCCGCCCAGCATCATGGCGATGGCGATGACCCAGGCGAAGACCGGGCGGTCGATGAAGAATCTGGAAAGCATCGCGCCCCCCTACTGCTGCGGCGCGGGCGCCGGCTGTCCCCCGCCCGCCGCCGGTTGGCCCGCCGCCGGCGGAGCAAAGGGGACGGCCCGGACGGGGTCGCCCGGGCGCACCTTCTGGAGCCCCTCGACGATCAGCCGGTCCCCGGCGGCCAGCCCCTTGGTGACCAGCCACTTGTCGCCGATGGCGCGGTCCAGCTCCAGCATCCGCTGCTCCACCTTGCCGGCGGAATCCACGATCCAGGCGACCGGGTTGCCCTTCGGGTCGCGGCTGACGCCCTGCTGGGGCACCAGGAGCGCCTGCTCGTTCACGCCTTCCTCCACGACCGCCCGGACGAACATCCCGGGCAGGAGGAGCTGCTTCGGGTTGGGGAAGACCACCCGCAGGGTGACCGAGCCGGTGGTGGGATCCACGGTGACGTCGCGGAATTGCAGGGTGCCCGCCTGCGGGTAGGATGTCCCGTCCTCCAGCAGCAGGCTGACCTTCCGCTGGCTCCGGTCGTCCAGCTTGAGCCGGCCGCTCTCCCAGTGGCGCCGCAGGCGGAGCAGCTCCGCGCTGGCCTGGGTCACGTCCACGTAGATGGGATCCAGCTGCTGGATGACGGCCAGTGGCACGGGCTGGTAGGCGGTCGCCAGCGCGCCGACCGTGACGTTGGACTTGCCGATGCGCCCGGAGATCGGCGCGGTGATGGGCGTGTAGGACAGGTTGATCCGGGCGCTCTCCACGGCGGCCCGGCTGACCTCCACGGCGGCCCGGCGCGCGTTCACGCCCGCCTCGGCCTGGCGCAGCGCGGCGGCGGCGTCGTCGTAGTCCTGCTGCCCCACGGCGTGGATGGCCACCAGCTGCTGGAAGCGCTCCGCCCGCGATCGCAGGGCCGGCAGGTTCGCCTCGGCCACCACGAGGTCCGCCTCCGCGGTGGTCAGGGCGGCCTTGGCCTGCTCGTAGGCGGCCTGGTAAGGCGCCGGGTCGATCTGGTAGAGCAGGTCGCCCGCCTGCACGAGCGCCCCCTCCTGGAAGGCCCGCTTCTGGATCAGCCCGCTGACCTGCGGCCGGATTTCGGCCACCAGGTACGCGGAGGTGCGGCCCGGCAGCTCGGTGGTCAACACGACCGGCTCGGCCTGGACGGTCACGAAGGCGACCTCGGCGGGACCCATCTGGGGCGGGGGAGCAGCTTTCTGGCATCCCGCGAGCAGCAGGCACGCCACGACAAGACCGGCGGCGCCGGGAAACCGGCTGGAGAGTTGAAACGGCATGTATGAATTCCTCCTGATCATGTGTCCCGACCTCATTCCAAGGAGACTTACCCGTCTTTTTGATGTGAATTTTTTCCCACCGAATCATTCAAACAACGGAATCTTTCGGTACCCCTATCCGGGGGGGCATGATAGTGATTCGAGTTTTAAATGTCAAGATATGAATTATTAATCTATGAAATTTTATAAAAACTTGTTTATCAATTATATGCAGTAAAATTGTTGGCGGTGCAGTGTTTCGAACCGCTCCGGCGCGGCTGGACCGGCGCCTCTCCCCACGGCGGTTGCAATCCGCCTGGATTTCAGCGACAATCAGGCCGAATTTCCGGCGCTGCCCTTTTTCAGCTCTCCGCTCCCCGGGCGGGGGCCATCTTTCAGCGGGAGGAGCCCATGAAATCCTACTCGGCGTTTTACGTGCGCGCTGAGAACCCGGAGAAAGCGCGCCAGCGCTTCCGGTCGGTCGAGCCGATCGCCGGCTCGCCTTGGTGGATGTGCGATTTCCGCAAGGACGCGTCGCCCCCTGTCGACGACGTCCTGTGGGGGAATGCCGCCCTGGCGGTCCAGCCCTCCCAGCTGGCCGGCGAGGTGCTGTTCCTCTTCGGGGACGTCCCGACCGGCGGCTTCGTGTACGAGCACGCGCGCGACGGGATCATGCTCCGCAAGCTGGTGTGGTACCCCATGCTGGACGACGATTGGACGCCCGGCTGGCTGTGCGCGCAGGGGGAGCCGGAAGGGTGGGAGGCGGCGCTGTTCCGCGACGACCAGCTGGAGTTCGTGCTGGAGGCCGAGCGGGAGCGGCTGGCCGCCGCCGGCCCGGGCGCCTTCGCGGAGGCGGAGCCGGAGATCCGGCGGATCTGGGGCGCGAGGCAGATCCTGGCCGGGAAAACCTTTCCGCCCGCCGACGGCACGGTGGCGCAACGGGTGGAGCGCAGCTACGGCATCCAACGCCCGTGACACTCCCGAAATCGCATCGCCTGATGAGCGGGAACGGCTAAAACGCCTCGCCGACGAACATCGTCAGGTGGTGGCCGTCCTTGGTGAAGGCCATGTCGACGCGGAGGTTGATGGGATTGTTCTTGGTCAGGCGGAAACGGAGGCCGGCGCCGTAGCTGGGCAGCAGGTGGTCCCAGGAGAAGGCGCTCCACGACGGGGACACCTCCCCGACGCCGGCGAAGGCCACCGCGCCGACGCGCCACCCGATCTCGCGCCGGTACTCGACCTGGGCCGTTGCCATCAGGTTGTCCATGTAGCCGCCGAAGGCGTAGCCCCGCAAATTCATAGAACTCAGGGAGAAGAAGGGCGTGTCGCCCCGCGTGAAGCGCCCGAGAATCTGGTACGCCAGCACGTTCTTGCCGCGGAAGCCCCGGTAGCCGTTGTAGTAGGCCTGGTAGACGTCGTAGTCGTAGTCGCTGCCCCACGTGTCGCGGAAGAAGAAGCCCAAGACGTCCATCCAGTGTCCGGTCCGGGGGTAGAAGGTGTTGTCCCGCGTGTCCCACTCGAAGTGGAAACCGAGGGCCACGGTCCTCTGTTCGAGCTCGAAGTCCTGGCCGGTGGGAGGGTCCGGATCCCCTCCCGGGCCGGGCTCCGGCAGGTCCTCCCGGCGCACGGACGTCTTCAAGTCCAGGTACCGGAACGTCGGCCCGAGGTAGATGTGCGGGGCCAGGCGGACCAGGAACTCGCCGGTGGCGAGGAAGTCCTCCTGGTTCAGCGGGACGGAGAATCCGCCGGTGTCTCCGGCGTCCTGGTTGATCACGTAGTCCCAATTCACGTCGAGGTACGCCGCGCCCGCCATGAAGCGGTACCTGTCCTCGTGGAGGTAGATCCGCTGGAGGAGGCCGCCGCCCCACGACCCGTTTTCGGCGTAGAATCCCATCACGGCCGTGATGGACGGCGGGGAGACGGTGTCGCTCTGGTGGAAGGGATACACCAGCCCCGTCACCAGGCACAGGCCGGCGCCGGTGGTGGCGTTGGAGAAGGGGATGGGCGCCAGCAGGAAGTCCGCCCGCCGCTTCGGCTTGGCGGCGGGGGCGCCGGGCGCCGGCCCGGGCGGGGAGTTCGCCTGGATGATCAACTCCCCCGGCTCCTGCCTGCCGGAGAGCGGCCGGTCCTGCCGGGCCAGGTCCGGCCCGCGGACGTCGGCCGGCTTCGCCGGGGCGGCCGGGGCGCCGGTTTTATCCTCGGTGTCGTTTTCCGATGGCGCTCCTGATAGTGGGCGCGCCTGTTCCTTCTGGGGCGTTCCCGTAGGCTGGGCCGGTTCGTCCGCCCGCAGGACCGGGCCCAGCATCAGCATCGCCGCGAGGCACAGGATCGGTTTGAACATGTCCGCCTTTCTGCCGGGTGGGCATCGCCGCCGCTCGCCGTCCTTCCCGCTGTCGATCGGATTGTCCGTGGATGAAATTATAACCCGCCCGCGCGGATTGGGGAAGAATGACATGATGTCAGGCTCTGTCGCCGCCCGGACGCCGGCGAACGGTCCGTACCGGCGTGCGTCAGAGGCTGTATCGCAACTGCCCGCCGTTCTATTGAGGACAGATCCGTATCAGCCCGCTTCAGCGGGCTTCCTCCCCGAGCCTGCCGCTTCAGCGGCGGGTCGAAACCCGGCAGCATATTGGATCCAGGCCCATTAATGGGCCTTCCCGCCTCCGCGGCTTGAGCCGTCGGGCGGCCCTTCCTGCCATTCCTGAAAGGGTTCCACCCAAACTCAACTGGCGCCAAGCTCTGTCACAACTCCATCACCATGCAACCGCCCGGGGGGCCGGGCCGTACGGCCGGAGAGGAACTTGCTGACTGGGCCGGTGGAAGTGCATGGGGATCTGGTCGAACGAGGTGCACTCGATGATCGGTTGTGGGGTATACTCGTAGATTGATTGGACACCCCATCGCAGGAGATTGTAATGAAGAAGACCTCCCTTGTTCTGATGTCGGCACTGGTTCTCTGCCTTGCGTCCACCGCGGCTGCTCAGCAGAAGGACGCCCAGGGATGCAAGGACCACCCCTTGTTCACCCGCATGCCGGGGTACTGGATCCACAGCTGCCAGGAAAAGGAGTTCGACGCGTTCGCCTTCGTCACCGGCAAGGGGCAGACCCTCACGGTGGAGGGGCGTTGGTGGCGGTATAACTATTACCCGCAGGCCACCGCCACGTCCAAGCCCAGCGATCTCCAGATCCAGCGCAACTTCCAGAACGCCGTCCAGCAGCAGGGCGGCCAAGTCGTCTGGACCGAGAAGGGACGGGACACTTACAAGCTGGTCAAGGACGGGCAGGAGTTCTGGGTGCAGCTGGCCGCCGAGTTCACCGGCAAGTATTTCCTGACCATCGTGCAGAAGCAGGGCATGGCGCAGGACATCATCGCCGACGCCGCCGCTTTGGGGCAGGGCCTGAGGAACGTAGGGCACATGACGGTGGAAGGGATCTATTTCGACACCGGAAAGTCCACCATCAAACCCGAGTCGGCCAAGGCCATTGAGGAAATCGCCAAGCTGCTGCAGGCCGACCCGGCGCTGAAGGTCTTTGTGGTGGGGCACACCGACAGTGTCAGCACCGTGGAGGTCAACCTCAAGCTGTCCCAGGACCGGGCCCAGGCCGTCCTCCAGGCGCTGGTCAGCCAGCACGGCATCGCCCCCGCCCGGCTGCGGGCCTACGGGTGCGGCCCGTTCGCCCCCGTGGCCTCCAACGACACGGAAGAGGGACGGGCCAAGAACCGGCGGGTGGAGCTGGTCAAGCAGTAGGCGGGCGCGAGCGCTCCGGCGCCTTCCCGGACGGCGGAGACCCGGCCGCCGGGCCGGCACCGGACGATGGGTGGCTCCGCGGCGATCCCCCTGTCGCCAGGATCGGAGAGCTCACTCCGGTGCGGCGAAGGAGAAGTGCTGCTGGACGATGACCCAGCGGCCGCCCCGCTTCTCCACACCCCCGGTCCAGCGGGTGTTCTCCCAGCAGCAGCAGGTTGAAGGCCATAATGGTTTTTCCCAATTCGCGGTCCCGATCTTCCCTCGTCGCATTGCGCCTCATTCCGGCGGCGTCGGCTTCGCCTCCTTCCCCTCCGGCTTCTCGAACAGGCCGCTGTAGAACCGGCGGACGTAGTTCTCCGGCACCTTGTCGACCGGGTAGGAGCCGTGCATCAGGACGTGCACCCAGCGGCCGTCGCGCTTCTCCAGCACCCCGGTCTGGAACACGTCCTTGAGGCAGAACTCCTTCCCCTTGTAGGAGCCGCAGTCGTCGAGATGGCAGGAGTACCAGGCCACGTCGCCGGAGCGCGAGAAGACGATCCGCAGGTCGCGGAACTCGAAGCGGGTGCCGCGGAAGTCGGGGTCGCGCCACTGCTCGGAGTGTTTTTTGAAGTTCTCGAGCCCGATCACCTGGCTGTCGGAGAAGAGCCAGAAGTGGAACAGGTCGTCGGCCCACAGGCGGTACATGGCCTCAAAGTCCTTCTCGATGGCCCAGCCGATCGACTGCTCAATGGTTCGCTGCACCGCCGCGCGCTCGGCGGGATCCTCCGCGGCGGCCAGGGGGCCGACCGCGAGGAAGGCGGCCAGCAGGGCCGCAAGCCATGTCGCGCGTTGTCTCATCGAAGGGGTGCTCATTGGTTTCCTCCCTGGTTTGCGGCCGGAACGGGGATGAACGAGGCCCAGCCGTCCCAGGCCGGATTGTCCGTCAGCCGGACCGGGTGGCCGCCGTCGGCGTTGACCCGATACACTTCGAAGTTGCCGTCGCGGACGCTCTGGAAGACGATGCAGCGGCCGTCGGGCGACCACATGGTGTTCTCGTCCCGCGTTTCCACCTCCGTGACCGCATGGTCGCCCCCGCCGTCAGCGTTCATCACCCGGATCATGCCCTGCATCCGGCCGTCGGCCCTGAATTTCTGCGAGTAGGCGATCTGCTGGCCGTCCGGCGACCAGGCAGGGAAGATCTCCCACTCCGGGGTGCGGGTGAGCCGCGTCTGGCCGCTTCCGTCGGCAGCCATGGTGTAGATCTCGTAGTTGCCGTCGCGGTTGGACATGAAGAGGATCTTCGACCCGTCGGGGGAAAGGAACGGCCGCTCGTCCCGGGCGGCGTTGTTCGTGAAGCGGCGGGGGTTGCCGCCGTCGGCGTCCATGATCCAGATCTCGGAGCGCTCCCCGAAATCCCTGACGAACAGGATCCTCTTTCCGTCGGGGCAGAACTCGGGGTGCAATTCGTTTTCGGGGGAGGTGGTGAGCCGGCGGACGTCGCCGCCGTCGACCGCCATGCTGTAGATCTCCACGTTGCCGTCCCGGTCGCTCAGGAACGCGATCCGCCGGCCGTCCGGGGAGGCGGCGGGGCACAGGTCCTGGGCGGGGTGACGGGTCAGGTTCACGGGCTCCTTTTGGCCGGGATGGAGAATGTACACCTCCTTGTTGCCGTCACGGCCGGAGTAGAAGATCACGGCGTAACCGCCATTTCCCGCCGGCTCCGGCGCAGATGGGCGCGGCCGGGCCTTCTCGATCACGTCGGCGCGGGCCCAGTAGGCGTGGCTCTCGCCGTCCCGCTGGCTCAGGAAGAACAGATACTTGCCGTCGCCGGTCACGACGGGACAAAGCTCCATCGAGGGGCTGTTCACCTCGGGGCCGAGCGGAGCCGGTTCAGACCAGGCGCCGCCAGGGTTCCGGAAGCTCACCCAGATGTCGTATTGGCGCTGGAACAGGAGATAGCTTCCGTCCGGGGCGATGAAGGGGGTGTTCTCGCCGGCCGCGGAGTTGATCGGCGCGCCCAGGTTGACCGGCTTCTCGTACCGGCCCCCGGAGAAGCGGGCCACGTAGACATCGTCCAGGCCCAGGTTGTCAGGCGCCTGTCCGGCGAAGTACAGGTTGCCCTCCCGGTCCAGCGAGAATTCCCAGTGCATGGGGTGCGTGTTGACGGCCGGGTCGAGCGGTTGGGGCTCGGACCAGCCGCCGGGCGTCCGGTCGGCGAACCAGATCTTTTCTCCGCCCGGCTGAGTCACGCCGGGCAGCGGCCGGCCAGAGATGAAATAGATCCGGTTCCCGTCGGCAGAGAAAAAGGGGACGTCGTCGTCGATATCCGGTCCGGAGAACGGCGCCCAGGACGGAGCCGACCAGCGGCCATCCACCCGTTTCATCATGAGCAGGCCGCCCCGGGAATAGATCTCCCCCGGGAACGTCATCATGGGCGCCCAGCAGACCTCGTTCCCGTCCGGCGAAAAGACTGCCGTGCAGTGCAGGCCCCAGATCGACGAGATGATACCCCGGCCGAACAGCTCGGCCTGGCTGGATGGAGGCGGTTGGCCCAGGTAATCCCCTTCCAGGATCGGAAATCGGATCTCCGACCGGTCCGCGCCTTTTTCCACAAGCAAGGCCGCCACCGTCGTCATGCCTCGCTCCTGGGCCACGTTGTAGGGCGTTTGGCCCATGATGTTCCGGGTGTCTAGAGGTGCGCCCTTCGCGATGAGTGTCCGGGCGGCATCGGTCCGGCCGTCCCGGGCGGCGTAGTGCAGCGGCGTCCAGCCGAAGCGGTCGGCCCGGGCGGGGTCGCATCCCTTGGCCAGGAGGGCGGCGACGATCCCGGCGGAACCGCCCGAGGCCGCGGCGTTCAGCAGGTCGCCGTCTTCGGCCGCGGCCTTCAGGTCCGGGATCTGATCAGCCAGGCGTTGGAACAAAGCGGTCAATCCGTGAGAGGCGGCTTCCGCGGCCAACTGCCGCCGCTTCGGTTCGCCCTCCGGCAACCGGGCGCCCTTTTCCAGGAGCAGGTCCACGAACTCCTGCTTGCCCCGCCAGGCCGCCAGACCGAGCGCGCTGTCGCCGAACTTGTCGACGGAGTTGACGTCGGCCCCCGCCTCGATGAGCGCCCGGGCCGTGGCCGCCTGCCCCCGCTCCCGCGCGCAGAGGACCAGGGCCGTGCGCTGGTAGTCATCCCGCGCTTCAATGGCCGCTCCTTTGCCAAGCAGCGCGGCCACGGCGTCCGTCCGGTCGTTCATCGCCGCCAGGTGCAGCGGCGTCTTCTGCCTCGCGTTCCGGAGTTCCAGCCCGGCCCCCTTCTCGACGAGATACCGGACCAGGTCCGCGTCTCCGCCTGCCGCCGCCAGGTGGAGCAGGGTGTTGCCGTTGCCGTCACGCTCTTCGACCAGCCGGGGCGATTTCTCGATCATCGAGCGGACCTCGGCAACATCGCCCCGGCGGAGCGCGTCAAAGGCTTCCTGAGGCCACGCCGCCCCGGTCAGGGCCAGGACCGTGAAAAGCAGCGGGATGATTCTTTTCATGAAGTAGCCTCCTCTTGGATTGGGAGCCTCGCGGCATTCCTTCAACCGCGCTTGCGGGCCAGCATCCGGACATGGCGGGTCGGCGGACCGCCCCAGTCGCCGTAGTCGTCTACCTCCCGGTAGATCCGGATCTCGAAATCCCGGAACAGCTCGCGCAGAGCGCCGGGAGCTGGGGCGTGAACCCCGGGGGGAAAGGGATCCTCGGGCCGCTGGACGACGTGTTCGTAGATCAGGTACCCCCCCGGCCGGATGGACGCCTTCAGGCGCACCAGAAAGGCGGTGTCCTCCACCGGCGCCCAGGAAAGGATCATGACCATCAGATCCCAGCATGCATGGCCGAAGTCATAATTTTCGTATGACGTCTTGACCGTCTGCACCTTCAGGTTGGCCTTCTCGGCGTTGGCCCGCATCACGGCCAATCCCGCCGCCGAGAGGTCGATGCCGGTGACATCCCAACCGAGACCGGCCAGGTGGAGGGCGTTGCGGCCCATGCCCGCGCCGACGTCCAGGGCCCGCCCGACGGGCGGGATTTCCTTCGCCGCCTCGACGAGGAAGGCATTGGGCGCGGTCTTGAACCCGTCGTGGGCCAAATCGCCCGTGAGGGGCTTGCCGTAGAGGGGATCGTAGAGCATCTCGATGCCTTCCGGCTGCTCGGTGTACTGGCTCCGGATGACTTGGAGCCGGCGGCGGATCTCCGGGCCTGGGATCCCCCGCGCCTCCAGGCGCATCCCGTAATCCCGCAACGACGGACGGCCGGCGGGGGCTTTCGACCATTCCAGGTAGTCCTGCCAGAGGGCGCGGACCTTGGCCGGATCGTGCGACTCCGGCGCGTCGGGGAGGGCGGGCCGAAGCACGAACAGGTTGTCTCCCTTGAACTTGTCCTCGATCACCGCGTCGAGGGTGAAGCCCGCTTCCCGGGCCTCCTTTCCCACTGACTCGCGGGTCATGATCCGGGCTCCCTTTTCCACCATGGACGGCTTCGGATCCGCCAGGGCCACCATCCCCCAGGGCTTGAGGCTGGGGAGCAGGCTCCGGAGCAGGGGCACCGGCGCCTCCACGTGGTGGTACACATAGGCCATGAGAACGAGGTCCAGGCGGTCCGGCGGGAAGCCGGCATCGTCGGCCCGGCTCAGGATCGTCTCGACGTTGGCCAGGCCCAGGCGGCGGCAGCGCGCCTTCAGGTACTCGAGCGACGCCGCGTCGATGTCGTTGGCAAAGATCCTCCCCTTCTCGCCCACCCGGTTCGCCAGGTGCACGGTGAGGCGGCCGCGGCCGGCGCCCACCTCGCCGACGACGAGGCCGGGACGGACGCCCAAGAGGTCCATGACCTGGTCCGGCGGCTGCATCTCGTTGGCCCGCACCTCGCTCGGTTCGGTCAGTTGCGGGACCTCGAGGATGTCGGGGGCGGGTTCCTCGAGGCGGCCTTCCGCCAGGGCGAGCGCGGCGATCCCCAGCAGGGCCGACGCCGCCAGGATGGTAATGGCTTGTTTCATGGGTGGACCTCCCGCATCAGTGCTTGGTCAGGCTCTCGAGGAGCCGGGCGATCCGCGGCTGGTCCGGACTGAACTCCAGGGGTTTGCGCAGCGCCGCGATCGCCTCGTCCGTCCTTCCCTGCGTCTGCAACGCCTCGCCCAGGGCGGCATAGGCGTCCGCAAGAGAAAGTGGAAACCCAGCCAGAGGAGCTCGTCCGCATCGGGGAGCGGGCCGGATCGGCGGTCTGAATCAGTTCGAATCCCATCGGGTGAGGGCCATAGTCCGGTCCTCCAGGGGAATCGGCGGTCACCGGGTCGGTCCGCCCGCTCCTCGCCGGAGTGGCGGCGATGCCGGTGTTGCTCGAGCCTGCTGGCCGGTTCTGGACATCGCCGGGCTGGAGGTACTCTCGATAGGTGTCCAGGAGCCAGCCCCGGAGAGGCTCCCGGATCTCGATGGAATCCATCCAGTTCGGATCGCGTTGCCAGGCGTCGTCGAAAATGACCACGGACAGGTCGTTCAGGGCCGTGCACCGCCGGGATGTTGGCAGACGGGCGTGCTGGTTGAATGGATAGCCGCTGGAAACTGGCAACTCCCGGAGACGGTCGGGCCGGACCCGGGACTGGATCACCGCGCTCAGGACGGCCTGGTGGAGGAACAGCCGCTTCAAGAAGGTGGTGCAGGCGGTTTTCTGGTACTCGGCGTCGCGCAGCCGGCCGGCCAGCACCCGGGCCCATTCCGCGCAGACCCCCAGGCCCGGGCGGACGGCATAGACCTCGCAGTTGTAATAGGGCTGGATCCGGGCGCCGTCCGCCAGCGTCTCGACCGTCAGCAGCGGGAGGGCGCCGAGGCCCGTCTCCCGGAAGATGGGGGCCCAATAGCCGTCCGGAGGGGCGCCGGCGGGCAGGCCGATGGTGTTGGACAGGGTGACCGGCCGGACCGCCGCGTCATGCTGGCCGGCCAGGTCGAGGGCGTCCGGCGGGCTCAGCACCAGCACGCCGGGGTCCATCCAGACCAGCGTGTCGGCTTTCGGGACCAGCCGTTCCACCTGGGCTGCGGCGAACGCCTTGAACGCCAGCGGGTACTCCCGGAACGCCGGACCCATGACCAACGGGACCAGCTCCACGCCGTCGGTCTTCAGGAAGCCGCAGGGGTGCCGCTCCGGGTTTCCCAGCACCACGTACACGGGGCAATCCCTGTGGGCGCCGCCGAACGTCCTCAGGCTGCGGATCAGCGCCCGCACGGACCGCCCCTGTTCCTCGTCGCCGGCATAGGTGGCCACGACGAAGCGCCCGCCGGGATCGGCGGCTCCGGCGGTTAGGTTCTTGCCGCCGGGGGGAGCAACCGCCAGGCCGGATCCGAGCAGGAAGAGTCCCAGGGCCAGCCAGGCTGCCGGCTTCAGGCACGCGTTCCACTTCATGGTTGCGTCACTCCGATCGGGATTCGTTGAGTTTGTTACGAGATTGGAAGGGGGATTCCTCAGGAAAACCTGCCGGGTTGGGACGAAACGGACGAATTCCGGGACGAGTCGCCGCCCCTCCGGGCGAATGACAACAATGCCTGGATGGAAGGTCGTCGGGGAGGAACCAGCGAATCCGGTGTCGACCGCGGGCCCTGAGTCGGGCCGCTCTGTTCGGTGACGGGTCTACCGCTCTACTTCATAGACACTCACGTACGCCTGCCATTGCAGCATTTCCTGGTGCGTGTCGGGGTCGATGGTGTCGCAGTCGTAGGACACGTACAGCCGGTTCCCCTGCAGCATGATCCATGGCCGCCCCGGTTGCCGGAGGTCGTCCCAGGTGAAGCTGGTCACCGCCACGTCGTCCACGAGGTTCCAGTCGCGGTCGAACGCCGCCAGCCGCACGTTAAGGTTGACCGGCAGGTAGGCCGGCGGCGGGGTCCGCATGCGGGTGTCCATGTAGGCCACATAGTAGCGCTGCCCGTCGAACGCCACGCCCGTGGACCAGTGGCCCATCCGGCGCAGGACCTTCATGCCGAGGTACTGCCAGGCCGGGTCGTAGCGCATCACGATCACGTTGCCCATGAAGGCCGAGGCGGTGATGAAATAGGTGACCCCGTCCACGACGATCATGGAGGAACCACCGATGTGCGGCGTGTCGGCCAGGATCCGCTTGCCTTGAAACTGGAGGTCGGTGTTGAAGAAATGGTGGTGGGTGGCGGCGCCGGCGGTGATATCGTCGGGAGGATGGCCGGCTTCGTCGTACTGGGCACTGATGTCGATCAGCCCGTTGACGAACACGATCATCATGTCGGCGCTGCCCTCCCGGGGAGAATCGAGCGCGTAAAACAGGTCCGCCAGCAGGGTCCAGGAGGCTACGTCATACTTGGTGATCCGCCAGCCGTCCGTTTCCCCCTGCCGGGACATGCTGGCGAGGTAATAGGCGTAGCCCAGCAGCATCGAGTTCGCATCGGCCACGATATCGCACTCGAACACCGAGGAATTTCCGGTTTCCTCCATCTCGGGCGTGTACTCCTTGTATGCCCGCGATTTCCCCGTGCAGCCGTTCTGCGGATGGTCGAAGGTGCCGTTGAACGACACGAGGAAATTCCCGGTGATCGGGTGCCGGTCGATCCGGACGAAGCTGCCGCCGGTGAACTGGGCGTCCGGAGTCACCTGGACGGTGCGAATCAACTTGAAGAGCTGGTAGGACGGCGCGACGGAGAGGGAAGAGTAGACCGTGCGGCCGCCGGCGGTCATCCCCTTGAGGGCGACCACCGCCACCGGGAAGTCGCTGGAGAACTCCGCCAGGCCGTGGAAGTGGTCGCCCCAGGCCACGTCGTCGAACAGCTCCGGCAGGAACCGGGAGTAGTGCCCGCCGGCTGCCACGCCCACCGTTTTGGTGCTCACCGGCACGCCGCCGGCATGGTCCCGCAGGCTCACCGTGACGGTCGCCGGGGAGATCCCGGGGTTGGCGATGGCGAACCCCATGTTCACCATGGGGGTGCCGAGGTTGAGGTCGGCGGCGCTCACGTTGGCGTTGAACGCGCAGGTGGTGGACGCCGGCACCGGCAGCACTCCGGCGGTCCAGCTCAATTGACCGGTGCTTGGCTGGTACTCCTGGAAGCTGGATGATGTTACCAGGGTCAGGGAGGAGGCCAGGGTCGCCCAGCCCACCTGGAGCGAGCCGGACGCCAGGGTGACGAAGTGCGCTGTCTCGTAAGGTTGGAGGACGAATGTGGTGATGGTGAGACCGGTGCCGGCGGCGTCGCTCCGGTCCGCGCTGTATAGGTCCACCGCCCAGGGCGCGCCGTCGTCGTCGAAGAAGCTCAGCGTCACCGCGGCCGGCGATTCATGGATGTTGCCGAGGTCGAACTCCGTCCCGTAGGCGATGTCGCCCGCCTGGCCCTCGGCCATGTGGGGAAAGTAGTACGTCACGTCCTGGGCGGGCAAGGCCGGGAAAAGGAGCGTGGCCCAGCCGGCTATAATGATCCATCGGAATGCAGCCATGATCCTCCTTTCATCGGGCGATTTCGCCCCGCAGGATGCCCAGGTCGACGACGTCGAGCACGCCGTTCCCGTCCAGGTCCCCGTTTTCCGGGGCGGGGATCTCGAATTCCAGCAGGCTGTCCGCCAGGAGCTGGGCCAGCAGGTCGGCGTCGACTGCATCCACCACACCGTCCAGGTTGAGGTCGCCGCGAAGTTCCGGTGAAGGCGTGGTGTAGGCGATGCCGGTGAGGTAGCCGCTCGAGCCGAGGGTGTACACCGGCTGGACGTAGGCGTTGCCGAGCGCGCCGGTGGAGGTGTTCACCTCAAACCGCGTGAGGTTCCGGGTCCAGTTGTTGGCGGCGTAGAGGAAGGTGCCCGCGGCGTTGAGGGCCAGGGCGGTGGTGCCGTAGGCGCCCGACGCGAAGGGCGAGCCCGAGACCGGGGCGAGGGTCGTGCCGGCGCCCGATCCCGTGATCCGGTACACGCCGACCGTGTGGAACGAACGGTCGGCCACCAGGATGAATCCCGCCGGATGCAACAAGCTGAAAATGCCGTCGTCCAGGGCGGAGTTGAAGGGGCTGGCGGCCACCGCGGACGGGATGCCGGAGGCAAGCGTGCACACCTCCAGCTGCCCGGTCTGCTTGTTGTGGTACGAATGCAGGAAGAGCCGGCCCTGGCTGTCGGCGGAGAAGGCGATCGGCCAGTACCCGTTGCTGGTGAAGGGCGAGCCCTGGAGGGCGGTCAGCACGCCGGTGGAGGTGTTCACGCTGAAACCCGCGAACGCCGTGGTGTCGCGGTTGCCGCCGGTGTACAGGTAGTTGCCGTCCTGGCTGAACGCGCAGGAGTAAGGATAGACGTTGTCGCCCGTGAAGTACGGGCTGCCCGAGGCCAGCGTCGCCGTCGTCGGCGTGATGAGGAGGCTGGCCAACTGGCCGGGATGGGTGGTCACGTCCAGCAGGTCCCGGCCGACGACCACCGGGGAGCCGCCGGGGTGCACCGCCACGCAGCCCCAGGCCCAGCGCTTCGGTTCCTGCCCGGCGGGGCCGGCGGGCAGCGCCACCGGGCTGAAGGGCAGGGCGGTCAGGCTGCCGGTGTCGAGGTTCACCGAGTAGGCGCTCAGGGTGTTGGAGCCGCCGTTGATCACGTAGAGCCGCGCATTGAGCGGATCGTAGCACATCCGCTGGCTCATGAGGTTTTGGGATCCGTTGCCGCCGCTGGACCGGGGGAAACCGGACAACAGCGTCAGGTCGCCGCTCGCCTCGTCGACCCGGTAGCCGTAGATCTGGTTGACGCCCCCGTCGACGTCATTCAGGACGTACAGGAAACCCGCCTGGACCGGGGCAACGCTTGCTCCCCCGGCGAGGATGAAGATAAATAGGAACAGGAAGGAAGATGGCCGGCCTGTCACCATGGGATCCTCCTCTCGTCGCGTTTGTCCTGCGAGATCCACGCGGATGGCCGCCGTGGCGTTACGCGTAATCCACGCTCGGGATATCAAGGGACAATGGTTAATACTGTCGGACGATCAGGGAAAAGTTGCCTCTATCGTGCGCCCGGTTTCGGATTTTGTCAATCTGCAGAATGGCATGGTGCCAGGCTCTGTCAAATGGCATGGTGCCAGGCTCTGTCACAGCCTGAATGGCATGGTGCCAGGCTCTGTCACAGCCTGGACTCCGGCAGGCGGCCAGTACCGGTGCGCGGCAGAGGCCGTGTCGCAACTACCCGTCATCGGAATCCGGGAAAATCCAACCCAGCCCGCTTCAGCGGACTTTCTCCCTCAGCCCGCCGATTCAGCGGCGGGTGGAGACCTGGCAAAATCCTGGGCCAGGCCCATTCATGGGCCTTCCCTCTTCTGCGGCTTTGGCCGTCGGTCGACCACTTCCGCCACCCCTGAGGGGATTGGAAGTTCCATCAGCATATCTTGTTCTGGAACGTCCGCCCTCCCGCCACTGAAGCGGCGGGCTGAGGGAGAAAGCCTCCTGAAGGAGGCTTTGACTGCCTGGCCCAAGTGAAAGATTGCTGTTTGCGACACAGCCTCTGCCGCCTGCCGGAACCGACCGCTCGACGGCTTCGATGCTCCTCGCCGTTTCGCCCCACCGCCGTTTCGCCGATTCGGCAGACACGCGCCGGAACGTCGCGAGCTACGTACCCGCCGGCGGTTGACACCTGCCGGCACTGACGCACCGGGGGTTGTCACCGGCCCGGCGGCGCGGGCGGGGCGAAGGAAACCGTGACCCGAAAGGTGCTCCCGTCCCGTTTCATCCCGGCGTACTCCAGCTTCCCGTCAGGGCGGAACGTCGGACCGTTGTCCAGCACCATGTCCCAGGCGGGCAGCGGTTTCCCGTCCAGCACCACCATCTCCTTGTCCGCCGTGGCGGCCCGGTAGGCAATGTGCTTCCCGTCCGGGCTGTACGAAGGATTGGCGATGTCCGCGCAGGCGGGGCCGGGAGTCCCGTCCACCACCAGGAACTTCTTCCCCTCGCGCCGGGCCACGCAGGCCCAGTGCTTGCCGTCCGGGCTGAAGCGGATGGCGCTGACGTAGTCGGCGTCCCGGCGCGCCGTGCCGTTGATGACCAGGCAGCGCTTGTCGCCGTCGCCCCCGTGGTAGGCCGTCAGGCTGCCGTCGGCGCTGAATTCCAGCTGGTCCTCCCAGATGGCGGACCAGCCCTCGCTCCGCCGGCCGTCCTCGACCATGTACCAGTCGGCGGCGATCTCCAGGTCGCCGGTGTAGCCGATGCAGAAGACCCGCCGGCTGTCCGGGCTGAAGCAGAGCGAGCGGGCGCGGATGCCGTCCAGCGGTTCGGACGCCTTCCCGTCCGCCACCAGGAACTCTTGGTCGTTCTCGCTGCCAATGTAGGCCAGGCGCCGGCCGTCGGGGCTGAAGGTGAGCCGGTCGACGCCCCAGGAGACGGCGGGCTCCAGCGGCTGCCCGTCCACGACGAGGCGCGTCCGGCCCTCGGCGCGCACCGCCAGGGCCACGCGGCGCCCGTCGGGGCTGAAGACGGGCTCGTCCTCCAGGGTGGCGGTCCAGGCCTGCTCCGGTTCGCCCGTCACACGGAACACCGCCTGGTCGCCGCGCTGGGCGGTGTACACCAGGCGGGTGCCGTCCGGGCTGTAGAGCAGTCGGCCATAATGGTCGAACGCGGCTCCTTCTTCTAGGCGGCCGTTTACGACGGGGCGCCATTTCCCGTCCAGGAGTCCCCAGTAGGCCACGTGGGCCCCGTCGGAGCTGAACACCACGGCGGAGCGGTCCTCCAAGAGAGGGCCGGGCTGCCCGTCCACCAGCACCACCTTCTTCCCCCGGAGCCTGCCGGCGCAGACCACGTGCCGCCCGCCCGGCGTGAACACGGGGCCGGGAGTGAGGAGGGACAGGTCCTCCGCCTGGTCGAGGACGCCGAGGATCCGGCCATCCAGGACGACGACGAAGCCCGTCCCGCGCTTGGCCAGATAGGCCACGCGCGAATTGTCCGGGCTGAACGTGGGGCCGGCGGCGACGATGCCGTCGAAGGCCTCGCCGGGGATCCCGTCCACCACCAGCCGGCGGACGTCGCCGTTGCGGCCGATGTAAGCCAGCCGTCGGCTGTCCGGGCTGAAGAACAGGCCCTCGCCCACCACCAGGTCCCACTCGGGGCCGCAAGGTTTGCCGTCCAGGAACACCGCTTGTCTGCCGCCCCGTTTCAGCACATAGGCCAGGCGGCACCCGTCCGGGCTGGGCGTGAACTTCTCCACCTGCTTCCGGTCTTGGAAAGGAAAGGTGCCGATCGGCTCAACCCGGATCGAGGGAGCGGCCGACGGTTCCGCGGCGGGGGTGGCCGCCGGGGTGCCTCCCGCGACGCCGGCGGTCAGGATGAGGGAGGTCAGGCCGGCCAATCCGGCGAGATGGATCCGGCCGGTGCGGATGATACGTCGCCACGTCGGTCGCTGCATGGGAAGCCTCCAGGGAAGGATGGCCCCATTGTAACCGGCTCCCGGTGCGTGCGCAACGGGTGTGGGGGGAGGCCGGGTCCCGTTCCGGCCGGCCACCGGCCCCGAACCGGCTTTGTGGTAGGATAAAGGAGTCCATCCCATCTGGCTGGGCCCGTTGCGGGCAGGAAAGGCGGAGGAACCATGCGTCGCTTGCAAGTGGGGCTTCTGGTGCTCGGCGCGCTGAGCCTTCTCGGCGCGGTCCCGTTCGTCGGCGGAGTGGCGGGGGACGCCCTCTGGCGGGCGGGAGTCGCGGTTCTCCTGCTGGACGTCGTTCTCATCCTGCTCTGGCCCCGGCCCGAGCGGAACCCGAAGCTGTGAATTCGGAGGAGGGCCGCCAGTCAGCACCGGTCTGTGACGGAGCCTGGCACCATTCCCTGTGGCACCATTCCCTGACGCCTTCTCCGGCGTAGTCCGGGACGGCCCGCCTCAGGACTCCGCTTCCAGGAGACAGGTTCCCGGGCCGGCGGAGCGGGACTACGGGGATTGCTTGCCGTCGGGCGAGGTGATTCCAGGGGGCAAATGGAAAAACAAAAGGAGTGTGACACAGATCACAACTTTTTTCGGAACGGAATTCGTACTGGTGGGCAAGGAGACAGGCCAAATGAACACCGGGACGATGAGCAAGGCGGGCGAGAAGGGCAGCAGAATCTTCAATTTGCAGCACGCCCGGGCGACGTTCGACCGACTTTGCCGAAGGCGATCTGCTTCCCTGCGGTCGGGCGGAACCGCCCGGCTGGGGCCGGCCGCCGTTCTGCTGGGCGGGATCTTCCGAGTGGGACTGACCCTGGTCCTCCTGGCCGGCATGTTCGCCGCCGCTTTCCCGACCGGCCAGCCCGATGCGAGCCAGGCGCCGGGCGCACCATGCCGGGTCCCGCCCGCGGTGGAGGCGGTCTTTCACCGGCGGGTGCAGGACCTGGAGCGGGCGCTGCTCCGGCGCGACTTCGGCGCGGTGGAGTCGTGGCTGGCCCCGGACTGCATCGTGGCGGGCTTCGCAGGGGAGGCCGGCCGGCAGGTTTTCCGGGAGGCGCTGGCGCAGCTCCGGCAGGCGGAGTCGCTCCGGCTGAAGTCCGTCCTCACCGGGGTCCCGCCCTACCGGGTGGCGGTGGAGCTGCGGTCCCACGGCCTGGCCTCCGAGCGCGAAGTGGCCTTCAACGCCATTCTCCGGTTCGTCGAGATCCGCCTTTTCCAGGCCGAGGTCCGGACGGGCCCGGACGGCGACCGCACGCTTGTTTCTTGGGAGCCGGCCGCGGGCCCGCTGCCCGACGCGATCGCCGACCGCTTCGATCCGGCCGGGCGCCTGGTGGCCCTGGACGGCATTACCGTCAACGGCGTGACCGGTTGCATGATCCTGGACACCGGCACCACGACCCTGCTGCTCAACCGCGCCCGTTTCAGCGAATGGATCTGCCGACCGCCCGACGCGGGCGTGCTGGCCGGGGCCGGCGGAGTCACCCGGCGCGTAGCGCGAGTCTGGGTGCGGGACTTCGACTGGAAGGGCTACCGGCTGGCCAGCTTCGAGACCATCGCCGCCGACCTGACTCCCTTGGAAGCCCGCGTCGGCCGGCCCGTCCTGGGGCTGCTCGGCGCCCGGCTGCTGCGGCCGTTCGACCTGACCATCGACTACGGGCGGCGGGAGGTGGCGCTCCGCCGTCTAGACGCGGACGGGAATCCGCTGCAGGCATACGACAAATCCGCCGCCGGCCGGACGCTCCCCTTCGAGCTGGCCGGCCCGCTGCCGGTGCTGCCGGTGAAGGTGGGCGGGGTCTGCCTGCGCCTGGGTCTGGACTCCGGCGCCACGGCCACCGTGATCGACGAGCTGGCCGCCGTCCGGCTCGGCCCGGGCTGCCGCCGGGACCTGCCCGCCTGCCGGGTCCGCGGCGTGGACCAGGGCCGCCGGACCGCCCGGCGGATCCGCCTGGACGGGGCGCGGCTCGGCCCCAACGCGCTGCCGGTTCTGAACGCGGTGGTAACGGACCTGTCGGCCCAGCGCCAGAGCCTCGGCCTGGCCATCGACGGCCTCCTGGGCTACGAGTTCCTCCACCGCCAGCCGGTAACCATCAACTACATCAAGCAGGAACTGCGCATTCCGGCCCCGGCCCGCAGCGGCCGGCCCTGAGGAGGTGCTGCCGCCGGAATCCGTGGATTCATTCCCGAAGGGATAACGTGAATAGCCCCAGGTGACAGCCGCTTTGGAATGCCACCCGGGGTACGCCATCCCAAGTGGGACCGAGCTCGAAGAGGTCAAATTTGGATATGTGAGATCGGTCACGTTCGACCCCGGCCGGGGTCGAATCATGAAATCCTGGGACGGTATGAAATTTCTGTACTCCCCCGGGTGGCGGCCCAAAGCGGCCGCCACCCGGGGCTGCTATGTGGATGTCAAGGGCGAAAGCGCCT
>CAYPNP010000043.1:0-26446 GCA_964412195.1 uncultured Acidobacteriota bacterium
CGCGGCCCCGGCGGCCGAGCCACCCGCCGGGCCGTACACGATCCCCTCCGACCCGTCCGCCGCCCAGCCCGCGCCGGCGGCCGTCCCCGCGCCTGCCCCTCCCCCGCGCAGTCCGCGCACGGCCGTCCCGGAGGCCCCAGCCTCAGCCCCGGCCCCCCCTCCGCGTAAAATCCAGCCGGCACCCTCGCCGACCGCCGCCCCTGGCATCCCGGCGAACGCCCGGCCGGCGTACCAGCTGCTGCTGGAGCTCAAGCCCGCCTTCTCCGGCTTGCTCAAGGGAGACACGGACGAGTACCGCCTCCAGGACTCCTCTGTCCGGGAAAAGGGATCCGGCCTCTACGTCTTCGATTTCGTCTTCCGGCAGGGCGCGGCGGCGGAACCGGTCCACTTCCTCTGGGAAGTGGACACGGGTGCCCGGACGGCGAAGCCCATCGGGCTGGCCGCCGCGAAATTCGACCGCCAGCAGCTGCGCAACCGGTGATTTGAGGAAGGGGAAGCTCCCCGGTTCAAGGCCTCCGGCCGGATAGACGGTCCAGCCACGCGTTCAGGAGAGATTTCCTGCGTCCGGTTTTCTGTCCCGCCAGGCGGGCGGCCAGTTCCGCGGCCAGCCGCTCGCGCAGCTCGTCCGGCAGGACGGGCGCCGAGGCGGCCGGGACGAGTTCGGCAAGCATCCCCAGGGCCAGGCTGCAGCAGTGGCACCCGGAAACGTGCCCGGTGACGAGTTCCGCCACCTCGGCGGGCAGGTCGGCCAGGAGGTGGCCCCGCAACAAGGCCTCGTCCAGCGTGGAACACCCCCGGACCTCCAGCATCAGCGATTGGAATTCCCCCGCCCGCAGGCAGCCCGCCTCCGGCCCGCCCCACTGGTCGAGCTGTTCCCGCAACGACTTGATGGCGGACTGGACGAGGGCCTTGACCCGGTCCGGCGGGATGGCCGTCTCCAGCGAGATCTCGTCGAACGTCTTGCTGAGGAAGAACTTCAGCAGGAAACAGCGCCGCTCCTCCCGGCTGAGCTGGTCGGAGTGCCGGGCGATGTCGTACACGCGGTGCATCCGGCTGGGGAGCTGCAGCGGCGGCGCGGGGACCTTCTCCTCGTCCCAGCAGAAGGAGGGGCGGTGATGGACCGCCCGCGGGTCGGCCGGATTGCTCCAATCGCGGTCCAGGATGACGCGCCGGTAGTGCTCGTCGACAAGGCGGCGCGCCTCCGCCCGGACCGCGGACCGGTCCTCCACCCCGGCCGGCCGGGGTGAACCCAGGACGGCGGCGAACGCCTCCAGGGTCAGGTGGCCGGCCAGGTGGACGTTGCCGGTCCTCAGGAAGCAGAACCCGAAGATGTCATCGCTGTGCTGGCCGAAGATCTCGGCCGCCTGTTGTTCCTTGTCCATCGGTCTCCGCTTGGACGAGCCCCCTTGGGCCGGTCTACACCAGCCGCCTGAACAGCTCTACCACCGCCTTCATGTCGAACGGTTTCTTGAGGAAGCCGTCGATGGCCAGCGGACCCTCCCGGGCGGCGATGTCCTCCCGGGGGTGGCCGCTGGTGAGGATGATCCGCATCCCGGGTGAAAGCCGGCGCAGGCGCTGGACCATGGGCCGGACCTCCAGGAGCGGCATCCCGTAGTCCAGGATGATGAAGTGGATGTGCGCCAGCTGGGTCTCCAGAGTGTGCTCGGCCTTGGGCATGTTCTCGGCCAGGAACACCTGGACCCCGATCTCCATCAGCATCTCGCAGAGGAGGTCCCCCAGCATCTCCTCGTCTTCCACCACCAGCACGCCGTACTTGCCCTGCCGCAGGATGCGCAGGTCCACCTCGCCCGGGATGGCGGGCTTCTCGCCGGCCTCCGGGAAGTAGAGGCGAAACTCGGAGCCGTGGCCGGGCTTGGAGTCCACCTCGATGAAGCCGCTGTGCCGCTTGATGATCCCGAAGGCGGCGCTCAGGCCCAGCCCCGTCCCCTTGCCGGGCGGCTTGGTGGTGAAGAACGGCTCGAAGATCCGGTGCCGGATGGCGGGGTCGATCCCGGCCCCGGTGTCGCGCACGATGAGGCAGACGTACTCGCCGCTGGTGCGTTCCCCGAGCGCGGTGTTGCGGGCCCGGCTCTCGAGGCGGATGTCGAACTCCAGCAGCCCGCCGTCGGGCATGGCGTCCTGGGCGTTGGTGGCCAGGTTGAGCAGGACCTGTTCCAGCTGCACCGGATCGGCCTGGATGGCCGGCACCGCGCTGTAGGTGGGGTAGCGGAGGTTCACTCCGTTGCGCTTGTAGTTGGTGAAGAACTTGCAGAAGCGCTGCAGCAACTCCAGCGGGTCCACCAGCTGCAGGTTCGGCGGCGTCTCCCGCGAGAAGGCCAGCAGCTGCGAGGTCAGGGAGGAGCCGCGCCGCGCGGCGCTGGCGATGTTGTTGATTTTCCGCAGCTCCTCGGGGGGCAGCCCCCCCTTCTGGAGCATCATGTCGGCGTTGTTGAGGATGATGGTCAGGATGTTGTTGAAGTCGTGGGCGACGCCGGCGGTCAGGGTGGAGAGGCTCTCCAGCTTGTGGACCTGCTCCAGGTGCCGCTCCAGCTCCCGCTTTTCGGTCACGTCGAGGACCGACAGCAGGTAGCCCACCAGCGCCTTGCCGGAGGAGCGGACCGACACGCCCGAGACGACGGCCTCCCGCATCTGCCCGTCCGGCGGGCGGAAGCGGGTCTCCCAGAGCTGGGGCTTGCCGTCGGCGCAGCGCTGCAGGTGGTCCTGGAAGATCCGGCCGTCCTCGTCTTCCAGGAAGCCGTCGGGGGATACGGGGTCCCGCGCGCCCGTCTTGAGCAGGTCGCGCATGCGCTGGTTCAGGAACAGGGTCTCGCGCTCCGGCGAAAGGAACCAGATGCCGATGTTGACGTTCTCCACCAGCGTGCGGTAGCGCTCCTCGGACTCCTGGAGCTTGCGGTTGAACTCCTGGAGCTGGGTGACCTTCTCCTCGAGGTTCGTGACCAGCTTCCGGCTGTACTCGCGCAGGACGCTCTGCTCTTCGACGACAGGGATCCGGTCCTCGCGGCCCTTCAGGAAGCTCTCCATGTCCTGGACGAAATGGAAGGGGTCGATGGGCTTGGCGATGAAGCCGACGCAGCCCGCCGCCAGGGCCAGGTCCTTGTCGCCCTTCATGGTTTTGGCGGTGAGGGCCACCACGGGGACTTTCTCCAGGCCTTGGATGGACTTGATGCGGGTGGTGACCTCGTAACCGCTGAGGTTCGGGATGTTGATGTCCATCAGGATCAGGTCGGGCTGTTCCTCGCGGGCCCGGGTGATCCCCTCCATGCCGTCGGACGCCCCGCTGACGGTGTAGCCGGCTTTTTCCAGCAGCGTTTTGACAAGCCGGAAATTGTCGGGATTGTCCTCGACATAGAGAATCTTGGTCATGAGGTGTGTCCTCTGTCCCGGATTATACCGTGCCGGACCGGGCCCGGCAACCGGAAGGCGCTCGGATCAGCGGTTATTCGTGATCCTCATCACATTTCGCCTGTCCGTGTTCGTGCTTACGCGAAAATAGCGAGCCGGCTCACCGGGGTCGCTATCGAAATCGGTATCGGTATCGATTCACAAGTCGAACCCGATTCCGATACCGATACCGACCCCGATGGAATTCATTCATTCCAGGCTGGGGGGATTTCAATCCCGCGGCGGACAGGCTACAATGCCCTCCTGGACGTGACCATGAGCGCAGCCATAACCGAAACCGCCCCTGCCCCGCTGGTGTTCGTCTTCGTCGACGGGCTCGGGCTGGGCGAGCCCGATCTGGACACGAACCCCCTCCTGCAGGAGGACCTGCGTGTGCTGCGCGTCGTCCCGCTGCTGCGGCGGGAGGGCGGGCTGGTAGTGCCGCCCCTCTTCGCGGCCGTCCCGGTGGACGCCACGCTGGGACTGCCGGGGCTGCCGCAGAGCGCCACCGGCCAGACCAGCCTGCTGACCGGCGTCAACGCCGCCGCTTGGATCGGCCGGCACCTCAACGGCCTGCCGTCGCCGCGCCTGCGGGAGCTGCTGGCGCGGGAGAGCATCTTCCTCCAGCTGGCCCGGCGCGGCCTGACGGCCAACTTCGCCAACGCCTTCCAGCCGGAGTTCTTCCATTATCTGCCGAAGAAGCGGCTCTCGGCCACCACCTGGGCGGCGCTGGCGGGCGGCCGGCCCCTGGCCACGCTGCAGGAGCTGGCCCACGGGCGCGCGGTCTACCAGGAGTTCACCCACCTCTTCCTGCGCCAGCGAGGCTACGACCTGCCGCTGCGCCCGGCCGCCGAGGCGGGGCGCGTGCTGGCCTCCCTGGCCGGCCGCCAGCCGTTCCTGCTCTACGAGTACTTCATGACGGACTTCGCCGGGCACGGCCAGGAGCCGCGGTTTGCGAAACTGATCATCCAGCTGCTGGACCGCTTCCTGGAGGCCTTCCTGGAGTCGGTGGACCTGACACGGCTGACGGTGGTCCTCACCAGCGACCACGGCAACATCGAGGACCTGTCGGTCAAGACTCACACCCGCAATCCCGTGCCGCTGCTGGTCTGGGGCCCCGGCGCGGAGTTCTTCGCCGGGCGCGTGCGGTCGCTGCCCGACCTCTCCCCGGCCATCCTCTCCTACCTCGCCGGGTAAGATTCACCACAAAGGCACAAAGGACACAAAGGGAATCCAAAGCAGATTTGTTAATGGTGATTGATTAATGGCTATTTGTCATATCAAGCCCGACACTCCCTTGGGGGGACCCGTGAACGACTGTCTCGGATATAACCAATAACCAATCATCTATAATCAATAACAATTCGGCTTCTGATTCCTTTGCGTGCTTTGCGCCTTTGCGGTGG
Organism: uncultured Acidobacteriota bacterium; assembly: GCA_964412195.1. Taxonomy (GTDB): domain Bacteria; phylum Acidobacteriota; class JAAYUB01; order JAAYUB01; family JAAYUB01; genus CAYPNP01. The sequence continues at coordinate 4,809 of CAYPNP010000043.1, forward strand.
ATGTTCATCTGAGGGCGTCTTCGATGAAGGTCAGCTCGTAGTCACCCGAGGGCTCGAACTCGATGCCGATCACATGGAAGTGGGCGGACCGATCCTCCACGTGGTGCTCCTTCTGGAAGTAGCGCGCCAGCTGCTGGTACCGCGCCCGGCGCTCGGCGGTGACGGCCTCCTCCGGCCGGTGCTCCGGGTCGCGCATGCGGGACTTGACCTCGACGAAGTGCAGGCGCCCGTCCTTCTGGGCGACGATGTCCACCTCGCCGAAGGGCGCCCGCCAGTTCCGGGCCACGACATCGTAGCCACGGGCGGTCAGGTAATCGCAGGCCAGCCATTCGCCCATCCGGCCCAGCTGCCGGGGATCGCCCAGCTTCCGCCGCCGCAGCCACCTTCCCAATCCCATTCCCACCCCCTTCAATCAATTCACCACAGAGGCACAGAGAACTCAGAGCAAGCCATTTGTCATTTGAGATTTGTCATTTGCCATTGTTCATTTCAGAGAAGCAGATCCATTTGTGGAATCGAGTTCGGAAAATGTCAGATGACAAATGTCCAATGGCCAATGGCAAATGGATTGCCTGTCCTGATATGTGCTTTGTGTCCTTTGTGCCTTTGTGGTGAATGTCTTCAGGCGAGGGAGCGGCCGCGCTCGTACGCCTTCAGGTTCAGCTCCCTTGCCTTCGGCGGTACGAACTCGCCGATCACCTGCCGCCAGACCTCGTCCGCGAGAGGCAGCAGCGGGGCCATCCGGCCGAGCATGACGCTGTTGACCAGCCGCGGGTTGCCCAGCTCGGCGGAGATCTCGCCGGCCGGCACCAGGATCGCCTCCGGCGCCTGCTGCCGCAGCTCGCCGGCGGGGTCGTCGGGGTAGTGCGTCAGCCCGGCGGCGGCGATGGGCGGCACGATCTTCTGGGTGTTGGCCATCACGTGCCCGCCGGGGGCCATGAAGTGCAGCCAGCGAAGTGCTTCCAGCACTTCGAAGGCGCAGACGAGGTGGGCCTGGCCCTCCTCCACCAGCGGGGAATAGACCTTCTGGCCGAAGCGGACGTGGCTGCTCACCACGCCGCCGCGCTGGCTCATGCCGTGGACCTCGCTCTTGCAGGCGTCGAGGCCGCTGCGCATGGCCGCCTCGGCAATGATCTCGCTGGCCAGGATGATGCCCTGCCCGCCGACGCCCACCAGCAGGATGTTGGTCACGCCGTTCGTCTTCATGCGAGGCCTCCTTTCTCCACCAGCTGGATCGCCCCGACGGGGCAGACCGACCCGCACAGGCCGCAGCCGGTGCACAGCTCCCCGTCGAGATGGGTCTTGAAATGGCCCTTGGGCGTCTGCTCGCCGGACTTGGTCAGGGCCGGGCAGGCGGTGCGGCGGCAGGCGCCGCAGCCGATGCAGACGTCGGGCTCGACCTTGTATTTCGGCCGCTGGACCTTCCGCGGGTACAGGACGCAGGGGTTGGAGGTGATGATCACCGACAGGTGGTCGGCCTCGGCCTCCCGCTTGAGCAGCTGCTGGAACTCCTTGTGCTTCGTGGCGTCGGCCTCGAAGACGTGCTCCGCGCCGAGGGCGCGGCAGAGGGCGGCCAGGTTCACCGCCGGGGCGGGCTCCTCACGGATCGACCGGCCGGTGCCGGCGTGCTCCTGCCCGCCGGTCATGGCGGTGATGCTGTTGTTGCTGATGATGACGGTGACGCAGCTCTTGTTGTAGACGGCGTCCAGCAGGCCGGTGATGCCGGAGTGCAGGAAGGTCGAATCGCCGATGACGCCGATGATGTTCTTGCCCGAGCCGCGGGCCTTCTCCAGCCCGATGGCGGCGCCGATGCTCGCGCCCATGCAGATGCAGGTGTCCATGGCGTTGACCGGGGGCAGGGCGCCCAGGGTGTAGCAGCCGATGTCGCCGGTGACCGTGGCGTCCTTGAGCTTGCCCAGGGCCAGGAACATGCCCAGGTGCGGGCAGCCGGGGCACATGGCCGGGGGCCGCGGCGTCAGTCCCTCGACGGGGGCGTGGGCCGGCGGCTTCTCTTCGGCCGTCAGCACGCCCGCCTGGGCCAGGCCGCGGCGGATGATGTCGGGGGTCAGCTCGCCGATCTCCGGGAAGACCGACTTGCCCTCCACGGCGATGCCCATGGCCTTGATCTGCTCCTCGAGGTAGGGGTCCAGCTCCTCGACGACGAAGAGCCGCTTCACCGTCCGGGCGAAGTCCCGGATCAGCTTTTCCGGGATGGGATGGGTCAGCCCGAGCTTCAGGATGGCGGCGTCGGGGGCCACTTCCTTGACGTAGGCGTAGGCGGTGCCGGAGGTGATGATGCCGAAGTCCGTCCGGCCCGGCTCCACCCGGTTCAGCGCGGTGGTTTCCGCCAGCTCCCGAAGCTTTGCCTCCCGCGCGGCGATCACCACGCGGCGCTTGCGGGCGTTGGACGGCAGCATGACGTACTTCTCGCGGTCGAGCTTGCCCTCGGCGCGCAGGGGGTGCTCGGCGCGCGGGCCGACCAGGGTGACGCCCTTGCCGTGGGCCACCCGGGTGGTGATCCGCAGCATCACCGGCGTGTCGAACTGCTCGCTGAGGTCCAGGGCCGCGCCGGTGAAGTCTTTGGCCTCCTGGGAGGAGCTGGGCTCCAGCATGGGGATCTTGGCGAAGTAGGCGAAGCGGCGGTTGTCCTGCTCGTTCTGCGACGAGTGCATGCTGGGGTCGTCGGCCGACACCAGCACGAAGCCGCCGCCCACGCCGGTGTAGGCGAAGGTCATGAGCGGGTCGGCGGCGACGTTGACGCCGACGTGCTTCATGGCCACCAGGGTCCGGGCGCCGCCGATGGAGGCGCCGCAGCCCACCTCGAAGGCCACCTTCTCGTTGGGGGACCACTGGGCCGCGATTTCCTTGTACTGGATGATGTTCTCCAGGATCTCGGTGCTGGGTGTGCCGGGGTAGGCCGCGGCGAACCGGACGCCGTGCTCCCACGCCCCGCGGGCGATGGCCTCGTCGCCCGAGAGCATCTTCTTTTCCATGGACTCCTCCACTTCAATTTTCCATTTCTATTTAACACGCCGGGCTTTCCCTGTCACCCGAAATCTCTCCGTTCGTGCTCGTAATCGACCGGTGACAGGTGACCGATGACCGATCGTAATCGTCGATCGTAATCGTGCTCGTAATCGTGCTCGTAATCGTAATCGGATCAAGAAGTTCATGCAGAGGCGCAGAGTTCGCAGAGAAGAGATTCCACAGAGGCGCAGCGAACACAGAGAATGCGATCCAAAGATCCATCCAACACGGATGGACCCGGATCCAATCGGTTGGACACGGATTGCCACCCAGCCCCCGGCTTGGAATCCGCATACATCCGCGAAAATCCGCGTGGATCCGCGTCCAGGATGTTTCCCTCCGCAAAACCGCAACCGCTCCCCCTCCGTCACTCGGGCCGGCTCCAATCCTTCACCGCCCAGCGGGAAGATTGAACCTGCCGGACAATCGGCATATACTGTCCCCAGCTTTCTCACGCATGATGCGGGAACGACTGCGGCCTCCGGGGGACGGCGTGCCGTGAGCCGATGCGCCGGCAACCCCGGGCTCCGGCGGTGAAAATCACCCGACAGGAGGAAATGGCATGATCCGCAGCAAGGTTTCATGGCTGGTTTTCCCCGTGATTCTGATGGCGATGCTCACCGGGGTGGGAGGCCAGGCGAGCGACGCGGAGCGCAACACGATGAAGGGCCTGGCCGGCCTCGGGATCCTGGTCGCCGATCTCCCCGCGGGCATGGTGCAGGCGGGCCTGACCTCGGAGATGGTCCGGGCAGACGTGGAGCTCCAACTGAAAAAGGCGGGGATCCGAGTGTACACGGACGAGGAGCGGAAGAAGGCCATCGGCCGCCCGACGGTGCTGGTCATCATCGAGTGGGCGGTCTGGCCGAACAAGGGCCTGTTCGCGGCCAGCATCGACGCCGAGCTGTGCCAGGAGGTCATGACCCTGAGCAACCGGCAGCGCGTGTGGAACACGACCTGGGCCACCGGGGCGATGTATGGAGGGTCCCTGACCGACATGGAGCCGGTGCGGGCGAAGGTCCGGGATCTGATCGATCAATTGGCGAAAGACTATCGCGCCGTCAATCCGTCGGAGGCGACACCGTAGCCGGCGGGCGCAAGGCCGCGGACGGTTTCTTGATTGATATCGAATTCGCCGCCCGTGGGAAGCGAGGAGACCCCCGGCTCTCCTGAAACGGACGTCTTCGAAGGGTATTCGTTCACCGCAGAGCCGCGGAGGCGCTGAGAGGGTGAACAATCTGTGGGTGGGTTTCCGGCGGTGTTGGAATCGGATGCTGAGTGAATAGGATTTTCCCCTGCTTCTCCGCGCCTCGGCGGTGAATGAGAATCCGGCGGCTGAAATGAGTTGAAAGAGTAACGTCTCTTAAGAAAAAGGGCTTGCGCGAGCAAGCCCTTTGTATATTGGGGTGGGTAGAGGGATTTGAACCCTCGACACCTGGAGCCACAATCCAGTGCTCTGCCAGCTGAGCTATACCCACCATGAGGTGTCGAAGAGCGGATCCGCCAGCCGGGGGCAGCGTCCCATGAAATGGCATTTTCGGGACGGCGGACGCGAAAACCCGGCCGAAGCAAGGGCAGCATATTACCAGCGGGGCCGCGGGTTGGCAACTGTTTTTTTGCCGGCGGCGGGGCGGGGGAGCCATCACCCATTGCGGATTGCGGATTGCGGATTGCGGTTTGCGGTTTGGGAACCGGAAATCTGGACACGGATCAACGCGGATCGACGCGGATGAACACGGATTCCAATCCGGAAGCTGGTTTGCAATCCTTATCCATCCGGCTGGATCCGTGTTGTATGGATCCTGGATTGCACTCTTTGTGTTCTCTGTGACTCTGTGGTGAAGGATGGAAGCCGAGCACGAGCACGAGCACGAGCACGAGCACGGACAGAAGCACGGACTCGACGATCAGCGGGTAAAGAGATACAGCAGGGCGATGACGGCAAGGAAGCCGAGCGTGGCCAGGGACCAGGCGGCGAGGGTGCGGCCGCGGGCGCCGGTGGAAACCAGCACGCCGTAAGGCTCGTCAACGTTGTAGGCGCTGCGGGGGGCGACGAAGTCCTCCAGGCGCAGCCCGGCGGCGGCCAGCGCCTCGCCGGCGGCGGCGCGGTCGGCCGCCCGGATGGCCCGGCGGATGCCGCTCACGCGCCCCAGCAGGGCCGACGCGGCCGAGGGGACGTGGAAGGTCTCGAGGCCGGCGTCCTCCAGCAAGCCGCGCAGCAACTCCATCTCCACCTCGGTCTTGCCCTGAAGGACCAGCAGCTCGTCCATGGCGGACATTATGCCAGAGAAGGGGACTCACCACAAAGGCACAAAGGGCACGAAGGCAATCTGAACATCGAACATCGAACATTGAACATCGAACGTCGAAGTCAATCCCCGGATCGAGACCTTCAGTTTTCGCAGGATTCCTCAGGTTTCCTTGAATTTTAAACCTCTCCTGTTTCCGCTTCTATTTCTACGTTGAATTCTCAATCTCTCCTCTCCCCGGTTTGACTTCGACGTTCGATGTTCGAAGTTCGATTGAAACGACTTTTCTTCGAAGAGACACCCCTTGTACAATAAGGAAAACAAACGAGGATGCCCATGGCTGAACGCATCACATTGGCGCATGTGTCGGATCTGCACCTGACCGCCGACGACGGTGCGGCGAGATCCGAGGCGCGCCTCCTCGGGCGGTTGCGCGGCATGAACCGCCACTTCGAGCGGCTGCTGGCCGACCCGCCGCTGCGCGCCGCCGACCTGGTGGTGGTCACCGGCGACGTGACCGACACCGGCGAGGCGGCCGCCTGGGACCGCTTCTGGGCGGCGGTGGCGACGGCCGGCCTGAGCGGGAAGGTGGCGGTGCTGCCGGGCAACCACGACGTCTGCTGCCTCGGCTGGCGGCGGACGCGGCCCCGCTCCGAGGACTGGGCCCGCATGCGCGCCGGCCTGGCAAAGGACGGCCACGAGTCGGCCTTCCCCTGGGCCCGCCGGCTGGGCGACCGGGTGGCGCTCTTCGCCGTGGACAGCACCAACGCCGGCAACGCCTCCGGCCTGGACAACGCCCGCGGGCGCCTGGGGCGGGAGCAGCTCGTCGCCCTGGGCCGGCTGCTGGCGCTTTACGAGGAAATCCCCCACAAGTTCATCCTGCTGCATCACTCGCCCAACATCCCGGCGCCGGCCACCAGCCGCCGGCGCGGCGAGGCGGCCCTGCCCTGGTGGGAGCGCGAGGCCATGCGGCTGGACCCCTTCGACCGCCGGGCGCTGCGGCTGCTGGCGGCGGTGTTCCGGGCCAAGGCCATCCTGCACGGCCACACCCACGACTGCCTGGACCGTACCGTGGGGGGCGTCCGGATTGTGGGCGCGCCGGCCGCCACCGAGCCGGACGCCGCCGGGGCGCTGCGCTACAAGCTGCTGACGCTGTATCCGGAGACGGGGCAGCTGCGGGCGAGAGTGCGGCGGGTGGAATCCAATCGAACATCGAACATCGAACATTGAACATCGAACATCGAAGTCAAACCGGGAATTGAACCGCAAAGGCGCGAAGGACGCGAAGAAAACCATTTGTCATTGGTCAATTGACATTTGCCATCGGGCATTTCAGACATTCATCATGGCAGCGAGATTGGTTCGAGAAATGAAAAATGGCCGATGGCTAATGGAAAATGACAAATGGATTGCCCTGGCGGGAATCTCGGTAGTCTCTGTGTCTCTGTGGTGAAGGATTGCGGCCGAGTACGAGCACGATTACGACGGACGATTACGATTGGCCCCTCGTCCCCCGTCATCCGTCACCGGTCACCGGTCATCGGTCAGCATTGAACCCGGCGCGGCGAATGTGATATAAATGAAATACTTTCTCCGCGAGGGGGTGCCGGGATGGAAAAGAAGGACTACCTCAAGCCGGCCCTCGACTATGTCGAACTCTCACCGAGCCTCAGCGAGAAGTCCCGCTCCCCCCTGACCGTGTCCCTCAAGGACTGGCTGGACGAGCTGTCCAAGGACAAGAAGGCCGAGTACCTGTTCGAGCTGGAGATGTGGATCAACTCCTTCGAGCGCTTCTTCCGCATCAACAACCACCCCCTGTCCGACTACGAGCTGCAGGAGATCCTGAACAAGGACTTCTCCGAGGAGCTGAAGATCGTCAACTCCGTCTCGGTCCGGATGAGCCACATCTGCACCGAGATCCTGACCCGCGAGCGCCACCACCTGATCCAGTTCGAGCGCTACATCGAGAACGAGCTGAAGAAGGACTTCATCCTGGACGCCTTCCTCGAGAAGCTCATCGAGCAGCCGTCGCCCGAGGATTCCATCACCCTGCTGCTGGACTCGCTGAGCGACATCCGCACCATCATCTCCGACATCGGCCGCTCCACCCACGTCTCCTACCAGACCTTCACCGCCATCGGCAAGATCCTCAACCGCGAGATCAAGCGCTGCAAGTACATCGAGCTGCTCATCACCTACAAGTTCAAGCCGCACTACGACAAGATCCAGAACAAGCGCCTGGCCGCCATCGTCAAGAACATCACCGACGACCTGCTGCGGCAGCACGTGGCCAAGGTCTTCCTCGAGCTCTTCCGCATCGTCAACTACCTCAAGTACGTGGAGATCGCCCTCAAGCTCGACCGGCCGCTCAAGAACACCATGATGATCTTCATCCTGATCCGCTCCGACCTGCACCTGCTCATGGAGTTCATGGAGAACAAGATCATCGACAACCCGACCCTGCCGCGCGCCCTGGTGGACAACATCGACGCCATCCTCTACGCCCTCAAGATGGAGCTGAAGAAGGTGTTCAACCACGAGCTGGTCGGTCTGGTCTATATGCGCCAGGCCCAGCTCATCTACGTCAAGGTGGAGAACAGCCACGGCCTCATCCGCGACTGCCTCCAGAACGCCATCGTCCAGATCGCCCAGGTCTTCGACGCCCAGTTCGACGGCGGCGAGATCTTCGCCAACCTGTCGACCCGGCTGAAGGAGTCCCTCAAGCTGCGCGACGACCTGCGCGGCCTGATCCAGTTCATTTCCGACTACAAGAAGAACATCGACCACGAGGAGATCACCCGCCTCATCGAGCGACTGGCCCTGTTCCGCGACCTGTCGCTCAAGTACCTCATGTACCGGGACTGGGACGAGTTCGAGAAGTTCATGGAGGAGATCATCATCGCTTCCGGCAAGTCGGAACTGTCCGACGTGCTCCACCGCTTCGAGGTCTTCCTGGAAGCCCTGCACGGGGAGGTCAACAAGCGCTCGGTGCTCATCAATTACCGGCCCGACGAGGCCGAGGGCGTGGGCACCGACCTGCTGGCCCAGTGACGCGGCCCGCCCCCATCGCCTGAAATCCTGCCGGTCTCCGGAGAGAGGAAACCCATGCTCAATTTCGCCGAGGAACTGCTGCTGCTGGTGCTGGACGAGCGCACGGGCGAGTTCGGCGACCCCCGCCCCATCGTCTTCGAGCACGCCCTGGCCGGCGCCGTGCTGATGGACCTGGCGTTGCTGAACCGGATCGACACCGACCTGCGCGACCTCTTCGTGATCCGCCCCGACCCCACCGGCGACCCGGTGCTGGACCCGGTCCTGGCGCGCATCGGCCTGGACGGCCGGACGCGGCCGACCCGCCACTGGGTGGAGGCCATCGGCGGCATGGGCGGGCAGATCCGCGAGGCGGCCCTGGCGCAGCTCGCGGCCAAGGGGGTGCTCCGGTGCGAGGAGCAGCGGTTCCTGTGGGTGTTTTCCTCCCGCCGGTACCCGACCCGCGACGGCGGCGCCGGGCGCAAGGAGATCCGAACCCGCCTGCGGGAGCTGCTGCTGGGCGACGGCGTGCCCGACCCGCGGGACGTGGTCCTGGTCAGCCTGCTGAACGCCTGCCGCCTGTTCGGGGAAATCTTCGACGAGGCCGAGCTGGCGCGGGTGCAGCCCCGCATCCAGGCCGTCGCCCGCATGGACCTCATCGGCCAGGCCATCACCGCCACCATCCGCGAGATCGAGCGCGAGGTGAGCCTCGCCCTAGGTCACCTGGGGTAGAAGCCGGCTTCACTCCCCGCCATCCGCCTGCCCTCTTCGTGCTCGTACTCGTGCTCGTCATCGTACTCGTAATCGTCATCGTAATCGTAATCGAGATAAACAATTACACGCAGAGACGCAGAGTTCGCAGAGGCAATCCTGGACGCGGATGAACGCGAATCCCCGCGGATCCATGCCGAAATCCATGATCCACATCCATCATCTTCCTTCGCGATAACTTTCGCGGGGACTAGTTTGTGGCGGATTGAGGTGGCGGCATTATCCCTCGGGCTGGTAAGAGGGCGGTGAGGATCCATTACCTGCCGGAGCGTGCCGGACCCTTGCCGGCGTGCGCCTGCCGGCCGAAAGAATCCTTCTCGGCCCGGGCCAGGAGGGTGATCCAGTAGACCTGGCTGTAGGGATCGGGGGCCGCCGCCAGCGCCTCCGGGCGGCCGAGGCGGGCCAGCGCCGCCGCCTGGAGGTAACGGGCCAGCGTCTCGGCGGAGGTCATGTCGATCCGGGCGAGGTTGTCGGGATCACCCGGGAACTCCCCGGCCGCCGCCTGGAAGTACGTCTCGAACAGGCGGAGGGTTCGATTGTCGACGTGGCGGCGCCAGAGGGCGGCGTAGCGGACGCCCTCGTGAAGGTCCGCCGCGCGTTCCGCGGCCTGGCCGAGGCGAGCGTGGCAAAACGCCGCCAGCATGTATCCCTCGAGGAGGTACGGATTGCTCGCCTGCAGCTCGGCGCGGTGCCGCAGGGCCGCGGCGTAGTCGCCGGCCTGGAACTCCGATATCATCAGGAACTCCAGGGCCAGGCGGGCGGGTTGGCGCCGGTAGCTCCGCTCGTAGATCCGGACGGCGCCGGCAGGGTCGCCCCGGCCGAGGCGTTCCCAGCCGGATACAACGTCCAGGAGGAGGGGCGGCGGGTACAGGCCGCGCATGGCTTCCAGGTCCGCCGCCAGTTCGCCGTCCGGTCCGGCCAGGCTGTGGATCCGCACCCGGTTCATGCCGGCGTTCACGTCCAGCGGGTCGAGGTCGGAAGCACGCTGCAGCCATCCCTCCGCGCCGCCGATGTCGCCCTGCATCAGGCAGAGGAAGGACATCAGCTTGTAATCCGAGCCGCCGGCCGCACTCCCCGCGAGGACAGGGCGGATGGTCTCCCGCGCCCGGGCCACGTCGTACGTGTACATCTCGAGCCAGGCCCGCGCCGACAGCAGCCGGGGCGCGTCGGGGCGGCGCGACAGGCCCTCCTCCAGGACCCGCCGGGCGCGGTCCAGGTGGGCAGGATTGTCGTCCAGCCCGAGGTTGTGGTACTGCATCAGGCAGCGGGCCAGCTTCTCGTAGGCGGGCAGGAAATCCGGTGCGGCGTCGAGGCACCGCTCGAACTCGGCGATGGATTCCTCGACCCGTCCGGCGTCGTAAGTCTGGTAGAGGATGTCGCCCCGGGTGTAGTGTTCGAACGCCTCCCGGCCGGGGAAGGCCAGGCGCTCGGCGGCGACGTAGGTCCCGGCGGTGCGGCCGACCTCCGCGGCGGCGCGGCCGGGGATGTCGAAGACGTTCGAGACGCCGCCGCGGATCGTGTCCGCCCATAGGACGACCGCGTCGGGATGCCGCGAAAGCTGCAGCGAAACCCGCAGGATTTCCCCGTCCAGCACAAGCCGGCCGTCGACGATGTAGCGCACCGGCTGTTCCCGCAGGAGTTTGTCCCGGAGCGCCTCCGCCAGCTCCACCGATTCACCGGGCACGTGGAGGATCCGCATGCCCGGCGACCGGTCCAGCGTGGCGATCAGCTCTCCGGTGACCAGGCCGGCCAGGTAGCGGCCCCGCTCGTCCGGCCCGCCGGCGATGGGCAGCACCAGCACGGTCACGCGGCTGTCCGGGGAGGGGCCGGGCGCCGGTGGGGACGGCCGGAACCACAGCCAGAGCCCCACTCCGGCCACCGTCGTGAGGGCTGCGCACGCCACCGCCGCCAGGGGCCACCGGCGTCGCCGGGCCTTCTCCGGGGGGCGGACCAGCCCGGCGGGCGGGGTGATCGCGGGACCGCCCTCCCCGCCGCCCAGGTCGGACACCAGGAGATCTGCGGACGGGTAGCGGTCGGCCGGGTCCTTCGCCAGCAGCTTCTCCACTGCCGCCCGCAGGCCGGCGGGCAGGGCCGGGTCCAGCGGCGGGGGCGGGTCGTGGAGCAAGGCCGTCAGGGAGGCCAGCGGGGTCCCCCGGTCGAACGGCCGCCGGCCGGACAGCATCTCATAGAAGATGACCCCCAGCGCGAAGAGGTCGCTGCGCGCGTCCACCGCCTCCCCGCGGGCCTGTTCGGGCGAGAGGTACGATACCGTGCCGAGGATGGTGCCGGTCTCGGTCAGGTTGTCCCCCACGCCGAGCTGCGCCTGGAGGTCGCCGCCGGCCAGCTTGGCCAGCCCGAAGTCCACCAGCTTGACCTGGCCGTCTCCGGTGACCAGGATGTTGGCCGGCTTGAGGTCCCGGTGCAGGATCCCGAGCCGGTGGGCGTACCCCACCGCCCCGGCGATCTGGACCATCAGCTCGGCCAGCCCGGTGCCGGGCAGCGTCCGGCCGGCCAGATGCCGGTGCAGCGGCTCGCCCGGCACGTACTCCATGGCGATGAACGGATGGCCCTCGTGTTCGCCGATCCGGTAGATGGTGGCGATGTGGGGGTGCTGGAGGGAGGACAGCGCCCTGGCCTCCAGCAGGAAGCGGCGGCGGGACTGCGCGTCGCCCAGTGCCGCCTCGGAGAGGACCTTGATCGCAGCCGGCCGGTGCAGGGCGACGTCCTCGGCGAGGTAGACGGCGCTCTGGCCGCCGGTGCCGAGCAGCTCCCGGATCTCGTACCCTCCGACGACGGTCCCCGCGGCAATCCTCATCGGCCTGCCTCAATCCAGGGGAATGGCCGGCACTGCGCTGAGGAACTGCAGCCGGGTGTCGCCGAACAGCTCGAAGACCAGGATCCCCGCGCCGGCGGACAGATTCTCGACCGTGATGTATCCGCCGAACAGGCTGGTCAGGGTGGGCATGAGCTGGTGCAGCAGGAAGACCCGGCGCTCCCGGCCGTCGAGGGAGATGGTCCGGCGGTCCTGCTGGAGCCCGTTCTGATCGTACGCCGTGATCTCCACCGTCGCTTCCGCCAGGACGTTCTGCTCCGGGTTCAGGACCGCGATGCCGGTGAAGTAGTCCACGCTGCCGATGGTGCCGTTGGCGATGTGCCCCAGCAGGTAGCGGTTGTGGCCCACCGACTGCAGCGGCAGGCTGGAGAGGAACCGCCCCGCGCCGGCCTCCCCGAAGGTGACGCTGCCCACCAGGCCCTCCCCGCCGGCGGTGGGGACGATCCGCAGGTACCCCGTGGCCGCCGACTGCAGGCCGAAGAGAGCGGCCACGTCCGCCAGCTGCTTGCCGTGGGCGGGGACGTCCAGGCTGGCCGTCGCCAGAGCGGTCCCGTCGTCGTTGGCCAGCGTCAGGGCGAGGCTGGCGTCGGCGTCGGCGGTGTTGACCAGGCTGAGGGAGGACTCGTATTGGATCCCGAAGTTGCCCGCGGCCACGTGCGGGCAGTACAGCGTCCCCTGGGAAACCCCGACCGGCAAACCCTCCAGGCAGGCGATGGACTGGCCGTCGCCGAACATCTCCACGCCGCAGAGGCCGCGGTCGGCCGTGACCTGGATGGCGTCGGTCTCGAGGAAGCCGGGAAACGCCGTCGTGAGGTCGAGGACGCTCCGGCCCCGGCCGGCCAGGCTCACGTTGTAGTCTTCGCCGCGGGGCTGCCCGTCGGCGCCGTAGAGCCGCAGCACCGCCTGGACCTGGCTCTTGTTCGGATTCACCAGGAAGAGGCGGGTGTCCCGCTCCGCGCCGGCCTGGAGCACCGGGAAGACGAACCGGGTGCGGGCGTCGCGCACGTCCATGAGGCGCGTGCCGTCGAGGTAGGTCAGGTCGGCGCCGTTGTTGACCAGCCAGAGGCCGTAGGTTCCCGCCTGGGTGGCGAAACCGCGGGCCCAGCGCTGGTCATTGCCGGCGTCGGAGCCGAGCAGGTCGGCCAGGTAGCGTGCGAACTGGGTGCCCGGCGACACGGTGTAGGTGGCTGTGCTCCGGGGCGTGCCGGACTGGTCGTCGTACAGCTCCAGGGTGAGCAGGGCGTTGGCGGCGTCCAGGTTCACCACCGAGAAGGAGAGGTCCCGGCTCCGCGGGAAGTGCAGGACGCCGAAGCCTTGGTCCTGAATCGTGGCCACGCCCTGCCGCGAAGACACGCCACCGGTGCTGGTGCCTCCCGCCACCGACAAGACCCGGTCTGCCGACAGGGTGACGCTGTTGGTCAGGGGATCGACCTCCACGTCGCCGCGGGTGTCGATGACGTAGCTCGGTGCCAGCGTCCCGGTGCTGTCGGAGGTACACACCGAGAGCTTGAAGTCGTCGGAGAAGCCCACCAGGGCGTCCGGTCCGTTCAGCCCGTCAAAGTTTTCGGCCTGCACCGCGGAGGGCGTTTTCTGGAAGAAGATCTTCTGCTCCTGGCCGGCGCTGAACTGGCCGCCGCTCTGCGCCCGCAGCACCCCGAGGGCCTTGTCGCCAGCGAGGATCACCGCCAAGTCGGTCCGGCCGTCCTGGTTGAAGTCCGCAGCGTCCAAGGCGGCGGGGGAGGCGCCGACGCCGGCGACCTCGCTCCCGGAAAACGATCCGCCGCCGCTGTTGAGGAAGACCGACAGCGAGTTGGCGCCGCCGTTGGCCACGGCGACGTCCAGGGAGAGGTTGCCGTCGAAGTCCCCGACCGCCAGGGCCTCCGGCGACGCTCCCGTCGGGTAGGTGGAACCCGAAGAGAAGCCGTTCCCCAGCAGGACGTTCAGCGTGCCGGCGGCCTGGTCGGTGTACAGGTAGTCGCTGACGCCGTCGTCGCTGACATCGGCCAGCTGGGCGTCGGAGGGGGTGCCGGCCAGCTTGAGGGTCGCCGACGGTTTGGCCGGCAGCAGGGGCCTCCTGCCGTGGAACAGGTCCGCTCCGTCGAAGATGTGCAGATTGCCGGCGTCGTCGGCCACCAGGATGTCGGCCCTCCCGTCGCCGGTCACGTCGGCGGTGTCCACCCGCAGCGGGGAGTACCCCGTGGTGGCCAGCCAGCCGAGATTGGAGAAGCCGCCGTCCGGCCGGCCGAAGGCCCAGTACAGGCGCTGGTTGACGGCGTCCACGGCGCAGGTGTCCTCCAGGCCGTCGCCGTCCAGGTCGACGGAGGCGAAGTCCGTCACCATGCCGCTGATCAGGGAGGCCGCGGGCGGCGGTTCCGCCAGCACCCCGTCGACGCTCAGCAGGCTGACAATCTGCGGCAGGAAGGCCACCCCTGCGGCCGTGTGGTCGAACTGGCGGAAGGCGCACAGCTGGACGGGGAAAGCAGGGTTCTGGGGATCGAGCTGGTACGACAGCAGGTTGAGGTAAAACTGGCTGGGCAGCTGGTGCTGCAGGCCCTCCTCGCCGAGGTTGCTGTAGATGTCCGGCGGCCACACTCCGCCGCCGAGGCCGATGGTGAAGCCGAGGAAGTGGCCGGGCACCGAGGGCTGCCATCCGGCCGTGCTCTCGGTGATCCGGATCTGGACGACGCCGTCCCCCTCGAAGTAGCGGAGCATCTGCACGGCGTGCGGCCCGATACCGGACGTGCTGGCGGCCTCGGGGGCCACCACCGGCCGTCCCTCTTCCAGCATGTACTCGGACACCGCCAGGTCCCAGACCATTTCGCCCTGCTCCGGCAGCGGCGCGGCGGTCCCGGACGTCCCGTCGGCCAGGGTCTGGCTCAGGAGCACCCCCGGCGGCAGGCTGATCCAGATGGAGATCGGCATGTCGGGAGAGGCCGAGGCGAAAGCGGCCGGATCCACGGCGAAGGTCAGGTAGGTGGACGGCAGGATCTGGGAAGGGCTGCCGGCGAAGATGCTGGCGTGGTGGTTCGGATCGAAGTACGCGTGCACGGTCCCGGACGGTTCGCCCGCGGGGGTGGCGGGCACCGCCGGTGACGGCTCGCTGGCCACCCGGTTCTTGTTCATGCCGTGGGGCTCGCTGACGCTGCGCACGGCCAGGGACACGGTGCCGGCGATGCCGCAGAAGCAGTCCAGGTAGTCGGCCGCCGCTTTTGTCCCGATGGTTTTTCGCCGGACGAAGGGACCGCCCGTCTGGGCGACGAGGATCTCGTAGCCGCCCTCGCCTTCCTGGAAGGCCATGGGCGTCCAGGCGAGGTGGATGGTGTTGAAGGAGACCTCCGCCACTTCGAGGTTGGAGGGGGCCAGGGTCTGGGTTTCCTCAAAGTTCATGCCGTTTTTCGTGTTGAGGAACGCCGCCAGACCGGGATTGTCCGTGTACAGGGCGTTGAAGTTCAGGTCCAGCCCGATGGCGTCGTAGAGGCTGGCCAGGTTGCCGAGGCTGTCGGGCAGGCGCCCGGCCAGGGCGTTGCCGAAGAGGTAAAGCGTGTTCAGGTTCACCAGGTTGCCGATCTGGCTGGGCACTGGCCCCGTCAGGCTATTGCCGCCCAGGCGGAGCTCCCGCAGCTCGGAAAGCTGACCCAGCTCAGGCGGGATCCCTCCGCTGAACGAGTTGTTTTCCAGCACCAGGGATTCCAGCGCCGGCAGGCCGCCGAGCTCGGACGGCAACGGTCCCTCGAAGCGGTTCCCGGCCAGGTTGAGAACGACGAGCGAGTTCGGGCTGCCGATGTCCGGCGGCAGCGGCCCCGAGAGATTGTTGCAGCAAAGGTCGAGGATCTGGAGGGCGGGCAGGTCATACCAGCTCTCCGGGATGCCACCCTCGAACTGGTTGCCGGCCAAGGACAGCCGCTGCAACTGGGCCAGGCCGCCCAGCGACTCGGGCAGGGTGCCGTTGAGCAGGTTCTCGTCCAGGATCAGGTACTGGAGGCTGCCCAGGTTGCCGAACTCCGGGGGAATGCCGCCGTAGAGCTGGTTGCCGGCCAGGTCGAGCATCTGGAGGTGGGCCAACTGACCCAACTCCGGGGGGATGAGGTAGGACAACCGGTTGTACGAAAGGTCGAGCCACTCCAGGTCGGCCATGCCGCCGAGGGCGGTCGGGATGCGGCCGTCCAGCGCGTTAACCCCGAGGCTCAGGCTGAGGAGGCTTGGGAGCCCGGCCAGCTCCGGGGGGATCGCCCCGACGAGATGGTTGTCCGACAGGTTCAGGGACTGGAGCGCCGGCAGCGACCCCAGCGACGGCGGGATCAGGCCGCCGAGCGAGTTGACGGACAGGTCCAGGATCTGCAGTTGGCTCAGGGCGGACAACGTTCCCGGGATGGCCCCCGTCAGGCTGTTGTGGCTGAGGAACAGCTCCCGCAGCTGGGCCAGGTTTCCCAGTTCCGGCGGGATGGGGCCTTCCAGGAGGTTGTCGGCCAGATACAGGTTCTGCAGGCTGCCCAGTCCGCCCAGGGCGGGTGGGATGGAGCCGGTGAGCTGGTTGTGGAACAGGCCCAGGGTGCGCAGGTTGGCCAGGCCGGCCAGTTCCGCTGGGATTTCGCCCGTGAGCGCGTTCTGGTTGAGGTCCAGCTCGGTCAGATTGGATAAGCCGGCCAGCGACGACGGGATGCCACCCGTCAGCTGGTTTCCAAAAAGGACCAGTGAGTACAGCTGCGGCAGATTGCCCAGCTCCGCGGGGATCGGTCCACTCAGCTGGTTGCCGGACAGGTCGAGTACCTCCAGGGCGGACAGCGTCCCGAGGGAAGGGGGGATGGGGCCGGTCAGGAGGTTGAATTCCAAGCGCAGATACTGGAGATGCGGGAGGTCCCCCAGCTCGGCCGGCAGGGAGCCGGCCAGGTTGTTTTCGGACAGGCTGAGGCTGACGACGTGGGTGCCGCCGTCGTCGCACTCGACGCCGTACCAGGAGCATTCCGAGCCCGGCTCCCCCAGCCAGTTGGACCGGTCTCTCCAATTGTCGCCGCCGGTGCCAGCGTACAGGAGCAGGAGCGCGTTCCGTTCGCTGGCGGGGATGGCGCCGCGGAGCGGCAGTGCCGCCAGCATTGCAACGAACGTCAAGAGCAACGCCTTGCGCATGGATGCCTCCCCAGATGGAGTGATTGGGTCCAGTATCTTTACTGTATGCCGATTATGTCAGGAAAGCAAGGTCGGATCCGGGGCGGCGCCGGCCCCCCTCATGCGGTGGCGGGGCGGGGTGCCCGCTCCCGCAGGCCCTCGGCCAGCAGGACCAGCGCCGGCCCGTGGGACAGGACCGCGTACCAAGCCTGGAAGGTGGCGTCGTAGGAGGCCTGGATGTGTCCGACCAGGAACAGCAGCGGGTAGAAGAGGAAGGAGGCGGCGGCGAACACGGCCGCCACTCTTCCCAGCCGCGCCCAGGGCGTGTCCGCCAGGAGCTGGGCGAAGCACAGCGGCCAGAGGGAATACCACGGCCAGAACACCGGGCTGGCGACCAGCAGGTAGGCCAGCAGGATCAGGACGGTCCACGCAGCGGCGCCGTCATGGGTGCGGGGATCGGGTTTCGGCCGGGCGGCCAGCAGCAGTGCCAGGGCCGCGAGCGCCAGGGCGGCCTTCAGCCAGGCGGCCGGCGGGCCGCCCGACGGCAGCAGTTGCCGGAGGACGACCAGCGGCGAGTGGATCGCCCAGGCGGCCTGCCTCAGCCCGCCGGCAACCAGCTCCTGCCAATGTCCAAACGGCCAACCGGTCGCTGCCCCCACACCCAGAACCACCGCCGCGCCACCGGCCAGCCGGCCGAACCGCCGCGTCCCCGACAGTCCCGGTTCCCACAGCGCCGGCAGGAACAGGGGCAGGGCGAACGCGGCACTGTACTTCAGCCAGAACGCCGCCGACCAAGCCAGCACTGCCGGCCACCAGCGCCCCCGCCGGAGCTGCCAGGCCGCCGCCAGGCACGCCAGCAACCAGAGCAGGTCGAAGTGCATCATGGACAGCCCCTCGAGCAGGAAGAGCGGGTGGGCCAGGTAGGCCCAGGCGGCCGCCTCGCCGGCGGGGCGCCCGGCCAGCAGGCGGCGGAGAAGGAGGAAATTCCCGGCGTGGCAGGCGGCCAGCAGCAGCTTGAGCAGTCCGAAGAACGCCAGCAAATGGCCGCCGGCGAGCAGATAGAGCGCCCCGCAGGCCAGCACCCAGAGGGGCGGGTAGGGCAGGAAGTCGCCCACCGCCGCCATGCCGCCGCCGAGGAAGGGATTGAACACCGAAAACGGGGCGGCGTAGGGGTTCACGCCGCCGGCCCAGCGCTCGGCCAGGCGGAAGTAGTAGACGGCGTCGTGGCTGCCGAACGGCGGCACCAGGGCGAAGGCGGCGGCCGCCAATCCGACCTGCCACCAACGCCAGGGGGAGCGCTGGCGGCTATGGGCCCACAGCAGGCCCGCCAGGCACAGCCCGATCCAGAGGCAGTCGGCCGCCCGGAGCCAGGCCGCCGGCCCCGGGGCCCCGCCCAGGTACGAGTCGTAGAAAGAGTAGGTCAGGCGGAACCAATCCCCCAGGTGCGGCAGCGCGGGCAGGGCCAGCAGTGCGGCGCCGGCGAGGAAGGCGGCCTGGGCATGGGGGAGTCGCGGCATGGCCCCTATCTTAGGGCCCTCCCCGCCCGATTGCAAGGTCCGCCCGAGCCGTCATCACCGCGGAGGCGCAAAGACGCAGAGCCAATCCGAGAGCCAGTGATCGCAAAACGAAGCCAGGGATTTCTCGGCGCCTCCGCGTCTCCGCGGTGAATGACTATCTGCCGATTTCGCGTCACTGGATAAAAAATGCGGGAATTTGACCGTCCGGGCGGAACAGCGGCCGGTGCATCCGTTTGATTCCGTGACATCATCGCGGAGGTGACGCATGCCCCAGGTCAAGGGAATGGTCCGGCGCGCCGAGAAGCGAGTCTCGCTGCGCCTGCCGGTCCGGATCGAGCTGGAGGAGAGGACGGGGCCGCCGGCAGTCCTGGAGGGATCGGCGGAGGAGCTGTCCGGCCACGGGTTCCGCCTGCGGCTGGAGTCCGGCCCACTGCCGGAGTGGGTGGAGCTGGACCGGCCCTATCCGGTCCGCCTGGCCGTCGGCGGCCGGGCCATGACGACGCTGCTGGAGTTCGTGTGGCGGTCGGGCGACTGCTGCGGGGTGCGCTTCTGGCAGTGGGACAGCGCCTGGCCCATCCGCTAGATTGCGGATTGCGGATTGCGGATTGGGGAGCCGGGAATCCTTGACACGGATTGACGCGGATTTTCACGGATGCACACGAATTCCAATCCAGGAGCCGGTTTGCAATCCATGTCAATCCATCCGGATCCGTGTCAATCCGCAATCCGAATCTTCACCACAGAGGCACAGAGGAAACTGAGGCATTTCAGGATTTTCAATCCGCAATCCGCAATCCGAAATCCGCAATTCTGCAAATCCGCAATCCGCAATTGGTTCAGCTGTCCAGGAACGACCAGTCGGCGGCGGGGCGGCCCTTCCACACCCAAAGGACGTAGTCCACCGTGTCCGGCTCCAGCTTCAGCCGGCGCATGTGCAGGGCGTTCTGCCCGCGGTGGTGGGTCGAGTGGCAAGTCACCTGGAGGAAGGCCTCGGTGCGGGTGGGCTCGCACGGCGGCTCGAGGTGCGGCAGCCGGACCGCCTCGCCGAGCCGGCCCCGGCTGGCGGCCCAGGCCTGCTCGATCTGCTCGTGCGCCTTGCGGGCGTAGCGGGCCAGGTCCTTCGCCGTCCGGAAATTGCGGGGCTCGGTCAGGAACGGTTCCCGGCCGAGGAGGAACTGGGCGTAGAAGGACTGGACCAGGTGCAGGTGGTGCAGCCGGGCGTGCAGGGCCTTGTTCCGCCGGGCCGCCGGGTGGTCCAGCACCTCCCGCCAATGGGACGCGTCGGCCCAGGCCATGTGCTGCAGCAGGTCGTGCAGGATGTCGATGGCACACCTCCGGGGATGGCGTTGTCCGGATCGGGTCGGTCATCATGATAACCGCCCCGGCTTGACTTTGGCAAGTCGCTCATGCAAATTTCGGAGGATCGCAGGTCAGGCCGGTGGACGGGCGGACTTCCTTTTGCCCTGGTGGATCACGAGGAGGACGATGACCGCCGCCGTCAGCGGCAGCACCACGCACCCGCAACCGAGACCGGAGATGATGACCAGTTCGACCCACCCCAGTGCCACGATCCCGCACCCCCTGATTCCCGCCCGGCCAGCCGCCCGGGTCTGCCAACCCTAGCATCGCACCGTTCGCGCGTTTCGTCAATCGGCGTTTGTGCCGATTTCACGCCGATTTCCACCCCGGTTCATCGTTTTTTCACAAACCGGCGCCACCCTTGCGGGCGACCGGCCCCCCGCCGGGCCGGCAATCCACCCGGGAGGAGTCCCATGATCAAGCGGATCGCGGCCATCGCCTTCATCTTCGTCTGCACCAGCGCCGCCTGGCTCATCCTCAGCGGCACCGTCCTGTTCCGCACCGAAAACCAGGACAAGGAGCTGACCCGCGCGGTCGGCCAGCTCTGGGGCGAGCCCCAGCAGCAACGCGCCCCGTCCGTGTTCTATCAGGAGGAGATTCTCCGGAAAGTGGAGTCCTTCGACAACGGCCGGCCGGTGGTCAAGGAGGAGACGAACTACGTCCGCCATGACCTGCCCGTCGTCGCCAGCGACATCGCCGTCCGCCTCCACCTGGAGCACCGGCAGAAGGGGCTGCTGTGGTACGCCACGTACGATGTGGATTTCCAGGGCCGCTACCGGGTGCGCAATACCGCCGCCGCCCGGCAAACGGTCTGGCTGGATTTCCCCTTCCCGTCCCGCGGCGCGGAGTACGACGACTTCCGCCTCCGGGTGGACGGGGCGGAGGTGGCCCAGTTGAACCTGCGGGAGGGCGCCGTCACGCACCGGGTCGCCCTCGAGCCCGGGCAGGAGGCCGAGTTCGGCGTCTCCTACC
Source organism: uncultured Acidobacteriota bacterium (assembly GCA_964412195.1). Taxonomy (GTDB): domain Bacteria; phylum Acidobacteriota; class JAAYUB01; order JAAYUB01; family JAAYUB01; genus CAYPNP01. The sequence goes on from CAYPNP010000043.1 coordinate 25,664, forward strand.
GGTCGCGGGGCATGAGGGAGTGGGGCTATACGTTCGGCGACTCCGTCCACCAGGTCCGCAACTTCCGGCTGAGCCTCCAAACCGATTTTGACGGGTACAACTTCCCGGACAAGACCATTTCCCCCACGACCAAGATCGCCACCGGGAAAGGCTGGCGACTGGACTGGAATTTCCGCAACCTGCTCACCGGGGTGCGGATCGGACTCACGTTGCCGGAGAAGCTCAATCCCGGGCCCTGGGTTTGCATGGTCACGGCGGCGGCGCCCGTGTCGCTCTTCCTCTTCTTCTTCGCCCTCTTCCTCTTCACCACGCTGCGGCGCGTGCCGGTCCACCCGATGAACTACTTCTTCGTGGCGGCGGCCTTCTTCAGCTTCCACCTGCTGCTGGCCTACCTCGTCGACCACGTGTCCATCCCCTGGGCGTTCGCGGCCGCGTCGGCGGTGTCGGTGGGGCTGGTGGTCTCCTACATGCGCCTGGTGGTCGGCCCGCGCTTCGCCTTCGTGGAGGTCGCCCTGGCCCAGTTGGTCTACCTGGTGTTCTTCTCGTACACCTTCTTCTTCCAGGGATTCACCGGGCTGGCCATCACCCTGCTGTGCGTCGCCACCCTGTTCGTCACCATGCAGGCGACCGGCCGGATCAACTGGGAAGACGTTTTCCGGAAGCAAAACTGAGCCAATTGCGAATTGCGGATTGCCAATTGCGAATTGGCAGAATAGCGGATTGTCCTCAGTGCGGAGTGCGGAGTGCGGAGTTGCGAGCCGTTCCTGAGTTCCTGAGTTCCAT
>CAYPNP010000044.1:0-21235 GCA_964412195.1 uncultured Acidobacteriota bacterium
CTGGTCAACGAGAAGTTCCAGGACGCGCTGCCGCTGCTGCCGGGGGTGGTGCGGGGACCGGACGGCCTGCTGAACCTGAAAGGGGCCCGCGCCAGCCAGAGCGGGCTGCTGGTGAACTCGGTCAACGTGACGGACCCGGTGACGGGGCAGTACGCCATGGAGCTGCCGATCGAGGCGATCGAGAGCGTCAGGGTGTACGCCAACCCGTACGCGGCGGAATTCGGCAAGTTCACCGGCGCGGTGACCTCGATCGAGACGCGTCCCGGCACCGACAAGTTCAAGTTCCTGTTCACCAACTTCCTGCCGCGGCTGCGCTTCGTCGACGGCTCGGTGCGGGGCTTCGAGTCGTTCACCCCCCGGCTGGCCCTGGCCGGGCCGCTGGTGCCGGGCAAGTTGTACTTCACCCAGCATGTCGAGTACCGCTACATCCTGACGCCGGTGGACTCACTGCCGGAGCCGGACAACGTGACCCAGCTGGAGACGTTCGACTCCTTCACCCGCCTGGACTGGAACCTCAACGACAACAACCACGTCACCGGCGTGTTCTCGATCTACCCGCAGAACCTGAAGTGGGTCAATCTGGACACCTTCCACCCGCAGGAGGTCACCCCCAACTACCGGCAGCGGGGCTTCTTCATGGCGGTGAGCGACAAGGCGGTGCTGAACCTGAACTCGCTGCTGGAGTCGACCTTCAGCGTCAAGGACCTGGATGCGCACGTCTGGGGGCAGGGCCTGGAAGAGACCGCCATCACGCCCGGCGGATGGGAGGGCAACTTCTACAACACCCAGGACCGCACCAGCCGGCGCTACGAGTGGGCGCAGTCGCTGACCCTGAACCAGCGGCGCTGGCACGGGTTGCACAACCCGAAGCTGGGCTACGTGGTGTCTCACTCCAACTTCGACGGGACCGACCTCAGCCGCGACGCGCTGATCCGGCGGCAGGACGGCACCCTGTACCAGCGGTTCGAGTTCGTCGGCCCGGGGGAGCTCTCGACCAGCGTGACCGAGGTGACGGCCTTCTTCCAGGACCGCTGGCAGGTGGGGGCGCCTCTGACGCTGGACGTGGGGGTGCGCTTCGACTGGGACACGCTCAGCCGCCGGGCCCACCCGGCGCCGCGGCTGGGCTTCGCCTGGCTGCCGTTCGCCGACGATCCCCGGACCGTCCTGCGGGGCGGCCTGGGGATGTTCTACGACAAGATCCCGCTCAACGCGGCGGCCTTCCCCCGGTACCAGCAATTCCGGGTGACCAACTACGCCGCCGACGGACACACGGTGGTGGCCGGGCCGGTGACGTTCCTCAACGTCCTCGGGGGCGGGCGCCTGGACAACCCCTACGCCCTGACCTGGAACGTGGAGCTGGACCGGGAGCTGGCCAAGGGGGTCCTCCTGAGGCTGGGCTACGAGCAGCGGGAGCAGCGGGACGACCTGGTGGTGGACCCGGTGCCGGGCGACCCGCCCGAGCTGGTGGTGAGCAGCCGGGGCAGTTCCAGCTACCACGAGCTGCAGGCCACCGTGGTGTGGCGCTTCCGCCAGGCCGACGAGCTGACGTTCTCCTACGTGCGCTCCGCGGCGGACGGCAACCTGAACGCCTTCGAGTACTACTTCGGCAACTACCACTACCCGGTGATCCGCTTGGACGAGAGCGGCCCGCAGCCCTACGACGTGCCCAACCGCTTCCTGTTCACCGGCGTGGTCAACCTGCCCTGGGGGCTGATCCTGGCCCCGGTGCTGGAGGTCCGCGACGGCTTCCCCTACTCTCTGGTCGACGAGCAGCAGCAGTTCGTCGGCGCGCGCAACCGCGGCGGCCGCTTTCCCCGCTTCGGCTCGCTGGACTTCACCTTCATGAAAAAGGTGGACATCAAATTCCGCAAGGAAGTCTACCACTGCCAGATCGGCGTGAAGGTCTACAACATCACCAACCACTGGAATCCCCGGGACGTCCAGAACAACGTGGACAGCCCGGATTTCGGCACCTTCTACAACAGCGTCGGACTGCTCGTCCGCGGCAAGTTCGAGATCGAGTTCTAGCCCGCGGGCGATCCTGATCCCGGATTGGGGGCCTGCCCGCCGGTCGGGGTCAGGGAAGATCCAGCCGGTCGCCCGCCAAGTAGGAGCTTAGGACGAGGAGGTCCCCCGCCGCCAGCGTGCCGTCCAGGTTGAAGTCACACGCCAGCGGCCGCACGCAGGGCGGCGTGCCGGCAGGCAGCCCGCCCGCGATCACCTCCGCCAGCACCACCGCGTCGACCACGTCGCAGGCGCCGTCGCCGTCGATGTCGCCGTCCCGAACCACCGTCGCCGGCACCGAGATCTGGTAGACGTGTACGTGCGGCTCCTCGCCGTAGCTCTCGGTAATGTACAGCCGGCCGGTCTCGGGATCGTAGGCGGCCCCTTCCATGTCGGCACAGCCGCTGGAGTCCATCCCCTCCAGCGGCCAGACGGCATAGGGCCGCACTTCCCAGCACTGCATCGTCCCGCTGCGCACCTGGAGCAGGTCGTTGGCGTCATAGGCCCAGACCTGGTGGCGGTAGGGGGAGGCGTGCGTGCCGTGGCTGTCGTCGCAGGGGTCCCCGCACTCCGAGCCGATGCCGTAGCAGTAGGGGCCGGTGCCCTGCCGCCCGAAGAACAGGACGCTCCGGCTGCCCGGCGGGAAGGCGATCCCCGCCATGTGGGTGGCCAGGTTGAACAGCTCGTTCATGCTGGTCTCGGGCGCCAGGGGGTGCGCCAGGGGGTAGTAGAGCAGGGTGAAGCCCGGGACCGGGTTCTGCACCCCGACCAGGTCCGGGTCGAACACCGTGGCGCAGGGGCCGGCGCTGTTGTTGGAGATGATGGACAAGCACCCCTTGCCGGTCAGCGCCGGCCCGCCCAGCAGCGTCCGCCACTCCGGCGGAATCGGTGTCATGTAGCCGCCCAGGGAGCGCGGCGTGGCCGTGGCAGCGATGGGGAAAAAGCCCTGGAAGTCGCCCGGGGCCGACAGGTCCAGGCCCGACACGCCGTGGGAGTTGACCTGGCTGGCTTCGCCGTCGTAGTAGCAGGAGGCGCCCACGATCAGGCGCCCGTTGTACACCATCATGCCGTAGACGAACGAGCCGGAGGAGGCCAGCGACGCCAGCGCCCCGTCGGTGACGTCGTGGAACGCCTGGAGCACCGTCGCCGTGCCGCCCAGGGACGGCACGGCCACCTGGGCCACCTGCCCCGGGTACCAGTCGTGTCCCTCCAGGAACAGGGTGGGCGTGCCGCCGGGAGCTTTGTAATAGCAGAGCCCCTTGCCCCCGTAGCCGAATCGGGAGCCGCCGAAGTCGCCCTCCGGCAGATGGAAGGAGCCCAGGTACACGATGTCGGCCCGCTGCACCCGCGGCTGGTCTTGCGGGGCCTGAGCCGCCGCGGCCACCGCCGCCAGGATGCAGAGAAGCCCTGCCAGCCGACTGCGCATCGCTCACCTCCCGTGACCGCCGGGATACCGCCCCGCCATGCAACCCTCGCATGAAACCCGGTGATTTCTTCCTGATTATATCCCCACGGCGCAAGGCGCGGCATGGCAGAGCGGGTCCGGCCGGCAGGGCGCCCGCCGCCGCCTGCCTCCGGGACCGGCTCTTCACCGGCCGGAAAGAGCGTGAATCGCTTCCGCCTCCACCCAGTAGATGTCGTCGCCGAAGCGGCCGCGGGTGAAGAACAGGTAGCGTCCGTCGGGGGACAGCATGGGCGTGTACTCGCTGCCGGCCGTGTTGACGGGAGGGCCCAGGTTTATCGGCTCTCCCCAGGTCCCGCCGGGCTGCCGGAAGCTCACGTACAGGTCGGCGCCTCCATAGCCGCCGGGCCTCTCCGAGGCGAAGGCCAGCCAGCTCCCGTCCGGGGCGATCAATGGATCGTATTCCCGCCCCGGCGTGTTGACCGGGGCGCCGAGGTTTTCGGGTGCCGTCCACCGGCCCTGCCCGTCCCGGCGCGAGCGGTAGATGTCGTTGGCGCCCAGGCCGCCGGGTCGGTTCGAGGAGAAGTACAGCGTGCCGTCGCGCGCCAGGGTCGGATAATAATCATCCGCGTCCGAATTGACCGGGCGGCCCAGCGATCGCGGCTCCCCCCAGCCGCCGTCCTCGCGGGACGCCACCCAGATGTCCGAGTTCGCCGCGCCGCCCGCGTCCGCCTTGCCCGCCGCCGGCGCCGCCGGGTCCGGCCGGGTGGAGCAGAAATACGCTTCCCGGCCATCCGGGGTGATGAAGACATCCACGTCGACGGCGGTCTCGCCGGAGAAGGAGGCGGCCGCCGGCGCGGACCATGCGTCCCCCTCGCACCGGGTCACCAGGATGGCGGTCCGGCGGGGCGTCCTTTCCCGGGCGAAATACAGCTCCCGGCCGTCCGGGGAGAACGAGGCGTTGAGCTCGCGCTTCTCGGTGGAAACGAAATCCGGAGCGAACAGAACCGGGTTGGCTCCCGGCGGCGCCTGACCCAGGTAGGGGCCCTTCGGCACGAGCGGGGCGGGGCCTGCCTTGGCGCCGTACGCTTCGAGCAGCGCGATGATGGCGCCGTACCCTTCCCGCCGCGCCACGTCCAGGGGGGTCCGGCCCCGGCTGTTGGCCTGGCTGGGGTCGGCGCCCTTTTCGAGCAGGAGCCGGACCGCCGGCTCGAAGCCCGCCGAGACGGCCATCAGCAGCGGCGAATTCCCCACCGGGTCCGCCAGCCGCGGCGAGGCGCCCAGCGCCAGCAGGGTCTCGACCATGCCCAGGTTCTCCTGCCGCACCGCAATGCCCAGCGGCGGGATCACCTCCCCCGCCGGGGCGTTGGGGTCGATTCCCCGGCTAGCCAGCCAGCGGACGGTTTCGATCTGGTTGCCGAAGACGGCGGTGTGCAACGGCGTGCCCAGCCGGCCGCCGGCCCGCAGGTCGGCTCCCCGGGCGACGAGCAGCTCGATCACTTCCCGCTTCCCGAAGTACGCGGCCCAGTGGATCGGCTGCAGGCCAAGGGCGTCCGGCCGCTGCAGGGCCGCCGGGTCCCGGTCCAGCCAGGCGGCCACCGCCGCGGGGTCGCCGGACCGGATCAGGGCCCGGACATCTTCAACCGGCGCAGCCGTCTGGGCAGGCGCTGCGGCCGTGGAAAGGGCCCAGGCAGCCAATGCCCCCAGCAGGAGCATCCCCCACCGGGGCAAACGGTCGACTCCGCGCATCGGGCACCTCCGGCCGCAGGAATTCGCCTCCCACGCCTCAGATCCGCATCAGGCAGTTGTCTGATTATACGGAGCGGGCCGCTGCACGGTTTCGCTCCAGCCGCCGGCCAAGCTCCGGTCGCCGGCAGTCACTACCATTTTGTCCCGGATCGCGTTACACTCAGGTCAGCTAGATGCCTATGCGTAACGAAACCAACTCCCAGCGGTCCCCGGAAACCCGATCAGTCCCGGCAGTCGGGCGCAGCTTCCCGCTGGGCGGACGGCTCGTGCGCGGGGGGGCGAATTTCTCGATCTTCTCCAAGCACGCCGTCGGGGTGGAGCTGCTCTTCTTCGACGCGGCGGACGACCGCCGGCCGGCGCGGAGCCTCATCCTCGACCCCGTCACCAACCGCACCGGGCAGTACTGGCACGTGTTCGTGCCGGGGATCCAGGCCGGGCAGATCTACGGGTACCATGTGGCCGGGCCCCAACGTCCGGACGAGGGCCTTCGGTTCGACGTGGACAAGGCCCTGCTCGATCCGTACGGCCTGGCGGTGGCGGTTCCCCGGAACTACAGCCGCGAGGCGGCCCGGATAAAAGGCGACAACGCGGCCACCGCCATGAAGAGCGTGGTCGTCGACCTGCGGGGATACGACTGGGAGGGCGACGCGCCCCTAAAGACCCCGTCGTCCCGCACCATCATCTACGAGATGCACGTGCGCGGTTTCACCCGCCATCCCAGCTCCGGCGTTCCCGAGGAAAAGCGCGGCACCTTCGCCGGCCTCGTCGAGAAGATCCCCTACCTGCGGCAGCTGGGCGTGACGGCGGTCGAGCTGCTGCCCGTCTTCCAATTCGACCCGCAGGACTGCCCGCCCGGCCGGGTGAACTATTGGGGGTACGCGCCGGTCTCCTTCTTCGCGCCGCACCAGGGCTACAGCTCGCGGCAGGACCCGCTGGGCCCGGTGGACGAGTTCCGCGACATGGTCAAGGCCCTGCACCGCGCCGGCATCGAGGTCATCCTCGACGTGGTCTACAACCACACCGCGGAGGGCGGGTCGGACGGCCCGACCCTCTGCTTCCGCGGGCTGGAGAACGAGGCCTACTACATCCTGAAGGCGGACAAGTCGGAGTACGAGAACTTCACCGGCTGCGGGAACACCCTGAACACCAACGAGCCGGTCTGCCGCCGGATCGTGCTGGACAGCCTGGGCCACTGGGCCCGGGACATGCACGTCGACGGCTTCCGCTTCGACCTCGCCTCGATCCTGGCCCGGGACCCCTCCGGCCAGCCCATGGCCAATCCGCCGGTGCTGTGGGACATCGACTCGGACCCGGTCCTGGCCGGCACCAAGATCATCGCCGAGGCGTGGGACGCGGCGGGCATGTACCAGGTCGGCAGCTTCATCGGCGACAACTGGAAGGAGTGGAACGGGCGGTTCCGGGATGATGTACGCCGCTTTCTTCGCGGAGACACCCAGACCGTCAAGCGGTTGGCCGACCGGCTGCTCGGCAGCCCGGAGATCTACGGCCACGAGGGGCGCGAGGCCGAGCAGAGCGTGAACTTCGTGACCTGCCACGACGGCTTTACCCTCTACGATCTCGTTTCTTATAGCGAGAAACACAACGAGGCCAACGGCGAGGGCAATCGCGACGGCAGCGACGACAACGCCAGCTGGAACTGCGGCGTCGAGGGGCCGACGGACAATCCGGCGGTCCGGCGCCTCCGCCACCGCCAGATCAAGAACTTCCATACCATCACCCTGCTGTCGCTGGGCCTGCCGATGATCCTGATGGGGGACGAGGCGGGCCGCTCCCAGGGCGGCAACAACAACGCCTACTGCCAGGACAACGAGACCAGCTGGTTCGACTGGGGATTCGTGGAACGGAACGCGGACATCCACCGCTTCGTTTCCCTGCTCGCCGCCCGGCGGCACCGCCGCGACCTGCGGCCCGAGCTGGCCCGCCTCAACCTGGTCGAGCTGATCCGGCGCGCCCGGTTCGTCTGGCACGGCACCCGGCTGAACCAGCCGGACTGGGCCGACTGGTCCCACGCCATCGCCCTGGGCGCCCGGAGCGCGGGGGAGAACCTCATGCTCCACTGGATCCTGAACGCGTACTGGGAGCCGCTGGCCTTCGAGCTGCCCGCCCGGCCGCAGCCGTGGCGGCGCTGGATCGACACCGCCCTCGACCCGCCGGAGGACATCACGGAGTGGGAATCCGCCGCCGCCGTGCCGGGATTCACCTACCTGGCCCAGCCGCGATCGACGGTGGTCCTCTTCTCGTCGATGGATCCGCCCGCGCCGGCGGAAACCACCCTGGAGGAAGGCTTATGAAAAACCGATGGCTCGCCGGACTGTGCACCGCGATCCTGGCCCTGGTGGCGGCGCCTGTCGCGCCCGGTCAGGATCCGGGAGCTCCGCCGGCCGCGCAACTCCCCAAGGAGAAGCAGACCACGCCCGGGCTCTACGTGACGGCCCGGGAGGCCTACGAGAAGTGGCAGGCGTCGCCAGAGAAGGTGAAGGTGCTCGACGTCCGCACGCCCGAGGAATTCATTTTCATCGGCCACGCGGCGATGGCCTGGAACGTCCCCCTGGCCTTCCAGTCCTACGAGTGGGACGCCGCTAAAAAGCAATTCGCCATGAAGCCCAACGCCGATTTCGTCGCCCAGGCGAAGGAGCTGTTCGCCTCCGACGACACGCTGCTGGTGGTGTGCCGCTCTGGCGAACGCAGCGCCAGGGCGGTCAACCTGCTGGCGGCCGCCGGCTTCCGGAACGTCTGGATGGTCACCGACGGCATGGAGGGGGACAAGGTGGACGATCCCGCCAGCGTTTTCCACGGACAGCGGATGAAGAACGGCTGGAAGAACTCGGGTCTGCCCTGGACCTACCAAATCAATCCGGAGCGGATGAGATTGCCCAAACGTCCACAGAAAGGGGAAGCGCCATGAAAACGAAAACGCCTTACTCCGGTGATGAACCGGCGATGAGTCCCAGGCCGATTCTGTTGTCCGCCACCGGGTCGTCCCGGGCCGAGCGGCTGGCGTTCGGGAAGAGCCTGCGAAACGCCTGCCCGCGCGGCGCGCACGCGGCCTGGAAGGCGCCCGCCGGACGGCCGGATCCGGTCCAACTGGTCCTGGAGGCGGAAAAGGGGCGCTGGCCCGAGCTGCTGCCCCTGCGCCACGGGCGCATGGTCCGCTCCCCCTTCACCTTCTTCCGGGGGGCGGCCCTCACCATGGCGACAGACCTCGCAGGCACCCCGTCCACCGGCGTCCATGTCCAGTGCTGCGGGGACGCCCACCTGTGCAACTTCGGGGGGTTCGCCACGCCCGAGCGGCGCGTGATCTTCTCCATCAATGATCTGGACGAGACCCTGCCGGCCCCCTGGGAGTGGGACGTGAAGCGCCTGGCGGCCAGCTTCGTCGTGGCCTGCCGCGACAACGGCCTCCGCGACGCCGCGGCGAAGGATGTGGCCCGGACCTGCGCCCACGCCTACCGCGAGTCCATGGCCGACTTCAGCCAGCTGGAGACCCTCGAGCTGTGGTACACCGCCATGGAGGCGGACCAGCTGGTGGCCGACATCAAGGACCCGGAGATCCGGCGGCAGGGCCAGCAACGGCTGAAGAAAGGGCGGGCCAAGAGCGTAGCCGAGGACATCTTCCCGAAACTGGTGGAGCACAAGGGGGAGATGCCGCTGATCAAGGACCAGCTCCCGACGATTTTTCATGCCGAGGGCCACACGCCGGGCGAAGTCCAGCAGGTCGTCCACGAGGCTTTCGCCGTCTACCGCGACACCCTGCCCCCCGCGTACCATTCCCTGCTGGACCGCTACGAGATCCGGGACGCCGCCGTCAAGGTGGTGGGGATCGGCAGCGTCGGCACCGCCTGTTGGGTGCTCCTCCTGATGGCCGGAGAGGGCGATCCCCTTTTCCTGCAGATCAAGGAGGCCCGCGCCTCGGTGCTGGAGCCGTTCGCCGGCGCCAGCCCGTTCCCGAACCACGGCCAGCGCGTGGTGAACGGGTACCGGCTCATGCAGCCCGCCAGCGACATGTTCCTCGGCTGGAGCCAGGGCCCGGAACGTCACTTCTTCATCCGCCAGCTGCGGGACATCAAGATCAGCGTGCGGGTGGAGACCTTCGGCGTCGCCCTGATGGACATCTACGCCGGCTGGTGCGGCCGGGCGCTGGCGCTTTCCCACGCCCGGTCAGGCTGCGCGGTCACGCTCAGCGGGTACATGGGCAAGGGCGACGCCTTCGACCGGGCCCTGGCGGCCTTTGCCGTGGCCTACGCCGACCAGAACGAGAAGGATCACGCCGCCCTGGCCCGGGCGGTCAAGACGGGGAAGGTGGAGGCGGTCTTCGAGGAAGCCAAGTGAACCGCCCCGGACCGCGGGGCGGCCGGAGTGTGATCCGGACGACCGGCGGCTTGGCCAGCATGGATTCGCCCCCGCCCCGCAAGAGGCATCCAAGCGGATGGAAGACTGACATTCCGTCAGGCTCCCGCTAGACGCTCTTACGGATAGTTCTGTCAATTCTCCCGACGAGCTTTCGGCCTGTCCCGGGCCGTGACCGTCGCTGAATTTCCGATCGCATCCTGATCCGTCCCCGGGCCAATTCAGGCGTCGGTGCTATAATAGGATAAAACTGGAATGTTCCGACAGGAGGTACCGGATGAGCCGCCTCATCGTTCTGCGGGGCGCGGTCATCGCCGGCGCGGCCGCCATCGTGATCTGGAGCCTCTCCTGCGCGATGAATCCGGTCACGCACAAGCGAGAGCTCATGCTCATCTCCGACAACGACGAGATCGCCCTGGGTAAGCAGATCGATCCGGAAGTGCTCCAGACCTACGGCAAGTATGAGAATGCGGAGATCGACGCTTACGTGGCCGCGCTCGGCAACCGGCTGGGCGCGCTGAGCCACCGCCCGGAGCTGGCTTATTCCGTCAAGGTGGTGGACAGCGACACCGTGAACGCCTTCGCGATCCCCGGCGGGTACGTGTACCTGACCCGGGGAATGCTGGCCTACCTCAACAACGAAGCGGAGCTGGCCGGCATCATGGGGCACGAGATCGGCCACATCGCCGCCCGCCACAGCGCGCATTTGTACAGCCAGGCCCAGCTGGCCCAGCTGGGATTGGGCCTGGGCTCGGTATTCTCCCAGACGTTCCAGAAATACGCCGGCGTCGCCCAGCTTGGGCTCAGCATGCTGTTCCTGAAATTCTCGCGGGACGACGAACGCCAGGCGGACTCCCTGGGCGTCGAGTATGCCTCCAAGGCGGGGTACGACGCCAACCAGATGGCCAACATGTTCGTCACGCTGGAGCGGCTCAACCCCGGCGCTGACCGGAGCGGCCTCCCCGGCTGGTTCTCCACCCACCCCAACCCGCCGGACCGGATCGCGGCCATCCAGCGGGACGCCCAGACGTGGCGGGCCACGCTGCCGCGGACGGAATATGCCGTCAACCGGGACCAGTATCTGCACTATCTCAACGGCCTCATTTTCGGCGAAGACCCCCGCCAGGGCTTTGTGGAAGGCCAGATCTTCTACCACCCCCAGCTCGCGTTCCAGTTCCCCGTGCCGGCCGGCTGGAAGGTCAACAACACCGCCGCCCAGGTGCAGCTCTTCCCGCCGGAGCAGGACGCAGCGGTCCTGTTCTCGATGGTCTCCAGCGCCTCCCCGGCGGCGGCCGCCGAGGCCTTCCGGCAAGAGAGCCGGGCGTCCCTGCAATTTTCGGAAGCGCTCCAGGTCAACGGGTTGCAAGCCCAGCGGATGGTTTCCGACGTCGCCCTGGAGCAGGGGAACATCCGCGTCGCCTCCTATTTCATCCAGAAGGAAGAGCACGTGTACGTGTTCCACGGCTACACGGACCCGGCGCAGTTCGACCGGTACTATCCCGTGTTCCGGCAGACCATGGGCCAATTCAACCGGCTGACGGACCGCGCGAAGCTCAACGTCCAGCCGGACCGCCTGGCCCTGAAGAGGGCCGCGGGCGGGGGCAACGCGCGGCAGGTATTCCAGCAGCTCGGCGTGCCGGCCGACAAGATGGAAGCGCTGGCGATTCTCAACGGAGTCCAGCTGACGGACGCCATCCCCACCGGCACCCTGATCAAGTTGGTGGGAAAGTGAATGAATCCCGAAAATCCTGAAACAATCCAGCCGGCCAGCACATCAATGTCTATTACGACATAATTTTCCGTAGGAGGAGTCACGATGCCCGCGAAGTTTGAGTTGAAAAAGGCCAAGGGCGAGCAGTTCCTGTTCAGTCTCAAGGCGCCCAACGGAGAGATCATCCTCACCAGCGAGCTGTACACCAGCAAGACCGGGGCGAAGAACGGCATCGAGTCGGTGCGCCGGAATGTCTCCGTGGCCGTGCGCTTCGAGCGGAAGACGGCGAAGAACGGGAAGAGCTTCTTCGTCCTCAAGGCGGCCAATCACCAGGTGATCGGCAAGAGCGAGATGTACAACTCCAAGGAGGCCATGGAGAACGGCATCAAGTCGGTGATGCGGAATGCCCTTGGCGCCAAGCTCAGCGAACTGATCTGACCGGGTGCGAACTCGAGACCGGTCGTTGCCACTCTCCCCGTGACCGGATCCCGGCCGTGCAAAGTGGCCGGATCCCGCACCTCGGGAAGACCCCTCGACGGCAACCAGTGGTTGGATTCTCACGCTGGACGGGAACGGATTCCAGCGGGAGGTGGATTCTCCGCCGGAACGGGCGGCGAGTCCTGCGATCGAGAGAAGGAAGAGGAGGTGTGAGATGGACTTGATGGAACTGTTATTGAACACGGGCGGCGGGGGAGGCATCAGCCAGATCGCCCGGCAATTCGGGCTGGAGGAAGGCCAGGCCCAATCGGCCGTGGCCAGCCTGCTGCCGGCGCTGCAGGGTGGGCTTTCGCGGAACATCCAGCAGGAGGGCGGGATGGACAGCCTGATCCGGGCGCTATCCGGCGGCGGCCACCAGCAATACCTCGATGACCCGTCCAACCTGGGTTCGCCGGAGAACATCGCCGACGGGAACGGCATCCTGGGACACATCCTGGGCAGCAAGGACGTGAGCCGGGCCGTCGCGGCCCAAGCGTCCCAGCAGACCGGCATCGGCGCGGACATCCTGAAGAAGATGCTGCCCATGGTGGCCAGCCTGGTGATGGGCATGCTGAGCCGCCAGTCGAGCCAGGCGTCCACCGGGCCGGCGGTCTTCGGAGAGTCGGGGGGCGGCCTGGGCGACATCCTGGGATCGATCCTGGGCTCGGGGGGCAGCCGTTCGACCGGAGGAGACCTGCTCGGGGGATTGTTGGGGAAGATCCTGGGGGGCTGACGGACCCTCAGCCAATTGGAGTCGGACAATCGCGGGAAGCAGGGGCAACCGAGCCTCCCCTTCCCCAAAATCTAAGGAGGCGACATGGCTCTGAAAGAAAAGTACCTGGATCTGATGACTCTGGCGTCCAAGCTGGAGATCCGAAACCTCGAAGTCAAGGAAGAGGCCGGCAAGCTGATCCTCAAGGGCGCCACCACCTACCAGCTGGAGAAGGACCTCTTCTGGGACAAGATCAAGCAGTACCCCGACTGGCAGAAGGACCTCACCGTCGACATCCGCGCGGAGCGGACCGACATCCACGGCATCTGGACCGTGCAGCCGGGGGATACCCTCTCCAAGCTGGCCAAGATCCACCTGGACGACCCCAAGCGCTACATGGAGATCTTCAACGCCAACAAAGACCAGCTGAAGGACCCGAACCTCATCAAGGTGGGCCAGAAGCTGGTCATCCCGAAGCGTTGAACCGCGCCTGACTTCCTGATCCTGACCCGCCCGGGACGGGCTCCTCGCAAAGGGGAGCCCTCCGGGCGTCATAGTGGCATTCGCAGACGGAGGAATCCGGCGGGTCAGGCCCGGCCGTAGTGCATCGTGAACAGGTCCAGATGGTCATCGGCCAGGGTGGTGGTGTCGCCCAGGCAGGTGAACGCGGGGCCCAGGCCGTACTGGAACAGGTCGTGCCACTGCCGCCGCAGGGCGTGATAATCGGTGCGCTGCCCGCGGGGCAGCGTCATCATGGAGACGGCCTCCGCCATCAGGAAGCGGTCCACCGAGGCCACCGCAAGCTCCAGAGGCGCATCGTGGCTGAACACCCAGTCGATGGCCCGGCCGTACAGCTGGTACACCGACAGGACGAGCTCGGGGGAGTTGAGCTCCGGCAGGTCGTTGTTGCCGTCCAGCTCGAACAGCACGAAGTGGTCGATCCAGGGAGCCAGCTTGCGCAGGGTGAACATCTTGGTCTCATACGGGAAGTGGTGGTACGCGAAGGTGCTCATGGCCACATCGTAGCGCTCTCCGAGCTTCTCGCTGAATTCCTGGACGGTGCCTGTGACTCCCCGGACTGCCGCCGGCGGGACCACCTCGCCGACGGTCCGGACGGCCAGCTCGATCATGGCGGGGGACGGGTCGACCAGCAGCACCTCGGCGACGTCGCCGGTCTTGCCCATCTCCCGCAGGCGATAAATGAATCCAGCGGTCAGGGCCCCGTTCCCGCAGCCCAAGTCCATCAGCCGCAGCGGGCGGGCGAACCGGGGCAGCGAGCGGCAGGCCTGCTTCACGAAATTCTCCCGGCTTTTCCGGAGCACCGGCACACTGGCGAAATGCATGAACGGGCGGGGATCCGCAAAGGGCCGTTCCGGCATCGCGAACCGGCCCTGCTGCCGCTCCAGGAAGCTCGTGACGAAGCCGTTGAAGAACAGCCCGCCCTCCTCCTCGAGCATGCCGGCCTGGAACCATCGCTTGCCCACTTCCTCCCGGCCGCTCGAGATCAACAGCCCGCCGGCATAGCAGCGGAAGCAGGGGATGAGCGTGTCCTGCACGGCGCCGTGCAGGTCCCCGGGCTCCGCGCCCTTGGCCACGATCTCGCGCCCGAGTTCCGCCCAGTGCTCGCTCTCCGCCCGGCTGAGGAACAGCATCGGCCACCTCCTGCGGGAATCTCGATGAGACATCGTCCACGAAAAACCATGTCCCGTCAACGGGCAGGATGCGTTTTTTTCCAGGCGGCCCGTTCGCCGGATACTGCTTGACTATCCCTCCTCCGGCCGATATGTTTCTGCTGAAACCGGTTCAACGCGAATAAGGCCGCAGGCGATGCCGGAATGCCCGCGCGAGGTGAGGGACCCGCCGCATGTTCCCGGATTGGCTCAAGCGATGGTTGGCGACCCCCCCGGTCCCGGGGCGAACGGGGGCGCCGGCGGATTTTCCCACATCGGACCGGCCGCGGCCGGCGCGCACGGCCCTGGCGGTCCTGCTGCTGGCGGTCTCCGTGGCGGCGATCTATTTCCAGGTCTGCAACCATCGCTTCATCAATTTCGACGACATCGGCTACATTGTCGAAAACAGGATGGTGCGAGGCGGGCTGTCCTGGGCCGGGCTGCGCTACGCCCTGACCACGTTCGACTGTTCAAACTGGCATCCGCTGACCTGGCTGGCGCACATGGCGGACTACTCGCTGTGGGGGGATTGGGCGGGGGGGCATCTCCTTGACAGCGCCGCCCTCCACCTGGCCGCCACGCTGCTGGTGTTTGTTTTCTTCCGGCGGAACACCGGCCGGTTCTGGCCCTCGTTCTGGGTGGCGCTCGTCTTCGGCGTCCACCCCACCCACGTGGAATCCGTCGCCTGGGCCTCGGAAAAGAAGGACGTGCTGTGCGGGTTCCTTGTCCTGGCCGCGCTGCTGGCATACGGGGAGTACGCGAAGCGGGGCAAGCGCTGGGGGTGGTGGGGCTCCCTGGGGTGCTTCGCCCTGGCGCTGACGGCGAAGCCGATGGCCGTCACGGTCCCCTTCCTGCTGCTGGTGCTGGACTTCTGGCCGCTGCGGCGGGAGACCGGCGGCGCCGACGCGCGTCCCACCCCGGCGCGGCTGATTCTGGAGAAGGTCCCCTTCTTCCTGCTCAGCGGGGCGACCTGCTACCTGACCCTGCTGGCGCAGCGAGGCGCCCTGCTGCAGGGGGAAAGCATCCCCTGGGCCGCCCGCCTGGCCAACGTCGCGGTGTCGTATTGGAAGTACATCGGCGAGCTGCTGGCCCCAATCAACCTGTCGTTCTTCTATCTTTTTCCGAAGACCCCGCCGCTGATGCTGACCCTGCCGGCCGCCGCCGGACTGCTGGCCGTGACGGCGGCCGTGTTCGCCCTCCGGGGGGAACGGCCGTACCTGCTCGCCGGATGGCTCTGGTTCATCGGGATGCTGGTCCCGGTGATCGGCCTGGTCCAGGTGGGCGTCCAGTCCATGGCGGATCGCTACACGTACCTACCCTCCATCGGCTTGAGCGCAACCGTCGTCTGGGCGCTGGCCGCCCTGGCAAGGGACCGCCGGCGGACCCTGGCCGTCGCGTTGGCGGGGTGCGCCCTCTGCGGCGCATACGCCGTGGGAGCGTACCGGCAAGTCGGCTATTGGAAGGACAACGAGGCGCTGTACCGGCGGGCGCTGGCGGTGAACTCCGCCAACAGCGAGGCGTGGTTCAACATCGCCCTGCATTACCACCGGGAGAGGCGCTTCGGCGAGGCGGAGCGCTGCTATCGCAAGGGTTTGCAGATCCGTCCCGACGACGCCAACGCGAATTACAATTACGGCGTCCTGCTGTTCGAGACCGGCCGGCTGGACGAGAGCGTGGCGCGCCTTCAGAAAGCCTGCCGGCTGCAGCCCGGCTACGCCAAGGCGCAGATGATGCTCAAGCTGGTCTGGTCCGCCCGGGCCGCTGAGCAGCTGACCCCGCCGAGCGGCAACTGAACGCATCGCTCCGGCTCTATTCCGGCCGTGGCTTCCGTCACGTCAGCCGGAGGTATGCCAATCCTCGTGGTGGCCCGACATTTCGAGGCCGCGACGGCGGCACCGGCGCCGTCTCCAGGCAACGGGTCCGGGCTCCTCGGGGCGCGCGCCGGCACCCCCTCCCCGCGGAAAATCCTGAACTTCTTCTTGCAACCTTCCCGCTTCTTGCCTACATTCATGTTTTCTGCCTGAATGATTCGGAACGCGGATCGCCGGCTCGCTGGATTCGGCCGCCGCGTCCGCCAGAGGGGCATCTCAGAATGCACAGGAGAGACGTCATGTGTCAGTTATTCCGGAGGATCCTTTGCCAGGAGGCTTGGACGGCCGTCGGATTGCTGGTGCTCGGGTGCGGTCTGCTGGGCGGCGCCGCACCCGCCCAGGAGGTCCTCCCCGCCCCGCCGGCGCCGTTCCGGGGCCAGGCCGGTCTGAGCGTGAAAGACTCCCGCGCCGACTTCCCCCAGCCGGTCCAGGCCCCCCAGGGGGCGCCCAAAGTCCTGGTGATCCTGGACGACGTCGGCTTCGGCGCCACGAGCACCTTCGGCGGGCCCTGCCAGACGCCCACCCTGGACCGGCTGGCGAAGCGCGGCCTTCGCTACACCCAGTTCCACACCACGGCGCTCTGCTCGCCCACCCGCGCGGCGCTGCTCACCGGCCGCAACCACCACTCGGTGCACACCGGGGTGATCATGGAGCAGGCCACGGGCTTCCCCGGCTACGACAGCCAGATGGGGAAGGACACCGCGACCGTCGCCGAGGTCCTCCGGCAGAAAGGCTGGAACACCGCGTGGTTCGGCAAGAACCACAACGTGCCGGACTGGCAGAACAGCCAGGCGGGGCCCTTCGACCTGTGGCCCACGGGGCTGGGCTTCGAGCACTTCTACGGCTTCGTCGGCGCCGAGTCCAACCAGTGGCGCCCCGCGGCCTACGAGGGGACGAACCCGCTCGAGCCCTACCTCGGCCGGCCCGACTACCACTTCGACGACGACATCGCCGACCGGGCGATCCGGAGGGTCCGCAACCAGAAGGCCGTAGCGCCGGACAAGCCGTTCTTCCTCTACTACGCGCCCGGCGCCACCCACTCCCCCCACCAGCCCCGCCCCGAGTGGGCCGGCCGCTACAAGGGCCTGTTCGACCGCGGGTACGACCGGATGCGGGAGGAGACCTTCGCCCGCCAGAAGGCGCTGGGCCTGGTCCCCCCCGGCACCCGGCTGACGGCGCCGCACCCGGACGTCCCGAAGTGGGACGCCCTCGGCGACGGGCAGAAGCAACTCTATGCGTACATGATGGAGCTCTACGCGGGGTACCTCTCCCAGACCGACCACAATGTCGGCCGGGTCCTGGAGGCCGTCGACCAGCTCGGCCAGCTCGACAACACGCTGGTCATATACATCGCCGGGGACAACGGCGCCAGCGACGAGGGGCTGTTCCAGGGATGCCTCAACGAACTCGCCACCCTCAACGGCATCGAGGAGGACCTCCAGGATGTGCTCCGGCGCCAGGGCGATCTGGGCACGTGGAAGAGCCACAACCACTACCCCGTCGGCTGGGCCCACGCCATGAACACCCCCTTCCAGTGGGCGAAGCAGATCGCTTCGCACTACGGCGGCACCCGCAACGGGATGGTGGTGTCCTGGCCCGCCCGGATCCAGGACCGGGGCGGCATCCGGACCCAGTGGCACCACGTGATCGACGTCGTGCCGACCATCCTGGAGGCGTGCGCCCAGGAAATGCCCGCCGTCGTCAACGGCGTGGCCCAGAAGCCCGTGGAAGGCGTGAGCATGGCCTACTCCTTCGACGACCCGAAGGCGCCGTCGACGCGCCGGACGCAGTATTTCGAGATGTTCGGCAACCGGGCCGTCTACCACGACGGGTGGGTCGCCTGCACCACCCCGCACCTGGCGCCCTGGGAGGATTCGATGATCACCGCCGAGGTGGACGTGATCAGCGGCTACCGGTGGGAACTCTACCACACCGCCGAGGACTTCAGCGAGGCGGTCGACCTGGCCGACCGGGAGCCGGCCCGGCTCGAGGAGCTCAAGCTCCTCTTCTACGCCGAGGCCGCCCGGCACAACGTGCTGCCGCTGGACGACAGCAAGATCATCCGGCTCAACCCCTCCATCCGGCCCAGCCTCCGGCGGGGCCGCAACGAGTTCGTCTACGGCGGCCCCGTGACGCGTATCCCGGAGGGGAGCGCGCCCAGTCTGAAGAACCGGTCCTTCCGCATCCGCGCCGAGGTGGAGCTGGCCACGGGGAAGGAACAGGGGGTCCTGGTGACCCAGGGCGGCCTCAGCGGCGGTTACGCCCTGCTGATGACGGACGGCCGGCCCTCGTTCCACTACAACAAGCTCGACATCGCCCATTACGACATCGCCGCGCCCGCCGCCGTCACCCCGGGCCGGCACACCATCGAGTTCGAATTCACATACGACGGCGGAGGTTTCGGCAAGGGCGGAGACGGCATGCTCCGGGTGGACGGGCAGCCGGTGGCGCAGGGCCGCATCGGGTCCACCATCCCCATCCGGGTCTCGCTGGACGAGACCTTCGACATCGGCGAGGACACCGGCACGCCCATCAACCTGACCTACGACGTGCCCCACCGGTTCACCGGGCGGCTCGGGAAGGTGGTGTTCCAACTGGACGAGGCAGCGGTGAGCTTCGAGGACCTGCTGAACACCCTCCGGGAACACAAGGGGAAGCTCGACGACTGATCCGGGAACCGGCGGTCGTCCGGACCGGCTGCAGCCGGCTCCCCCGCCCGTCATCGTGATGGAGCCGGGCATTCCCGCGACACTTGGAATGCCTGCGCTCATGGAAGGCCGGATCCCGGCCCTGAAAGGCCGGGCTGAAGGAGTCAGCTCCCTGAAGGAGGCTGGCAATCCCTTGGAGTCGGGACGTGCTTCACTGGTTTGGATCTTCCGTCGGCTTCGGAAAATGCAGCTTCGGATTGGACTAATCTACCTGGAACAATCGTTCGATGTCAGCTTGAGTCCTCTCGTCTTTTTTCAGATCGATTCGCTCGCTTGCCCGTTTCTTTGGCGTCGAGAAGAGCGTCACCGAGATGGATGTGCCAGCCCGCTTCAGCGGGCTTGGCCCCATTACAGCACAACCATGATGTGTCACCGCTGGGTCGAAGGTCGCAAGCTTGCCCAAAACGTCGGGTCGGTGTAAAGTTTAACAAATAATTTGGTCATGTCTCATTAACCTCTTTCGTGCTGGTTTGTCCTGTCTGGACGGTGTGGGAATTGCTCTGGCGCCAGGTTCCTCCGCCCCGATAGATTCCGCCCCGGCGGCGAGGAGGTCTTTCCAGGGAACCAATCCGCCTCATCCAGAGGTGGGGCGCATGACTACGGTGACGCGCACAGGTGCCGCAAAGGAGGAAAGCCATGAATAGAGGTTTTGGCACGCTCATCCAGATGGCGCAGGCAGTGCCATTCATGTTCTTCACGCTGATTGCCGGGCCGATATTGGCGCAAGCGCCGGCGGATCTGCCCGGCACCGTGGCCTATTTTCGCGTGGTCGGCGCCACGCAAGGCGAGCCCGGTACGGCGGAGTTGCATCTGGTCAATCCCGATGGCCGCAATGATCGTATTGTTTTCCGCACCCCACGCGGGCTTTCCACCATTAATCCCAGCCCGAATTGGCGTCCGGATGGCCGCGAGATTGCTTTTAGCAGCCCCCACGAATTTGCCTCCTCGCCTTTCAGCTCGGACATTTTTGCCATCCAGCCGGACGGCACTGGATTGCGACGCATTACCAATGCTCCCAAGCTGGAGGAGTTGGCCAAACTGCCCTACGGCTCGGTCACCGTTCGAGTAGAGAATCTGATCAGGAATGAAACCATCTTTTTTGTCTACGTCGAAGGGGCCACGAACATGAAGCAGGTCACGGTTGCCCCCGGCGCCAGCGCGACCGTCACCGTCGACCATGTCGCCGAACTGGGGCGGCTGCAATACGTTTACGTCAAGGGTGGTCCAGGCACCTGGCTCTCCCCGCAAGTCTACGCCGACGTTGTACCCGGAGAGACGGTGGCAGCGGCGAATGCGGTGCAGATCGGCACGGGGAATGGACCCTTCAAATTGAAGATCAACACTTTCACTTGGAAACGCGATGGCACTGAAATCGCTTATCTGGTCGAGGCCGGACTCAAAGAGTATTTACCCGCCTTTCCCGCCCGTGGGCAGCGCGGACAAAACTTGTTTACAGGCAACATCACGTTGGTGAATGGCCAGCTCGCCTGGTCGCCGGTGCGGGATGAGTTTCTCTTCTACAGCACCCTGGCTGCTCCTCGCGGGATTTATCGCGGCGACAAAGGAAGTGACGTGAAGACCCATCCCTTGGTGCTGGCGACCGATTACGTCTCCGGTTTGTGTTGGCTGCCCGACGGCTCCGGCTTTCTCTATTCCACCCAGCGTTTTGGCTACTCCTCGAATCAGATCATCCGCTTTGATTTTGACAGCCAAAAAGCCACCGTCCTGGTCGAGGGCGGCACCCATTTGGGCGGGGTGGTCGTTTCACCGGATGGCCGCTATTTTTCCTTTGCCGATCGCGCGAATGAGCATGCCCCGTTTGATTTGTTCGGCCAGGCCCTCCACGGCGGGCGACGCTGGAAGATTGCCAGCGATATTGTTTCATGGGATTGGGGACCCGTGCCAGCGGCCGGCGGTCAGGAGAAAAACCCGTAAGGCTATCCCTTTCAGCTGGTCCACCGGTTCAGCTCGTCCGTCCGCCTCGACTCCTGCAGGCGGGGCGTGCGCCGGATGAGTTGGGCCGGCTCGTCACGCCGCGGGCTTCGACCGCAAGCCCGCAGTTGTCAGCGCTCAGCAGCTAGCCAAAGATTGGACTTGTGACAGAGCATGGCACTATCATCTTTCTAATGGAGAATGCAATAGTGCCAGGCTCTGTCACAGAATGCAATAGTGCCAGGCTCTGTCACAAACGCCGAGATTCAGTCTTTGCCGCCGTGCCAGTATCAGCAGGAGCCAGCCGCCGGTGCGAAACTTGCCTGTTCTGCGATGGCACTAAGGGGGACGACGGTGACGGGCAAAGAAACCGGCGCCAGGCTTTGTCACCGGCGTGAGCTACATCGCATTGGATAGGTCGTAGGGCCGGAGAGAATTGTATGGGACTCCGCCCAGCTTAGTGGAAAGTGGGAAGTGGTTGTGATCGCCTTCTATTTCTGTTTAGAAGATTGCCTGGATTAGAATATCAACTGAATCATCGGCTGCAACAGCATGCTGTAGCGTTCGACCTCGAGTTTCCAGCTGCGGAGGTGGAGGGCGCGGATCTGCTCCTGCAGCCCCTTGAGGTCGT
>CAYPNP010000045.1:0-20989 GCA_964412195.1 uncultured Acidobacteriota bacterium
TTCATGTGAAAGCAGTTACGCAGACATGCGCTCAAGTTAGTGGGACAGTACTGTTCTGCTATAATGAATTCAACATGAACCAAGACCAGGCGGCATGACCACCAACGCACTCATCATCGCGGACCAGGCGGACGTCACGGCGAAGATCGCCGGCCTGCTGTCCGGCGAGGGCATCGCCGTCCACACCGCCAACAACGGCCGCTCCGGCGTCCAGATCGCCTCGACCGTGCCGGTCCACCTGCTCATCACCGGCATGGTCATGCCCGGCATGCAGGGCAACGAGATCATCCGCGAGATCAAGGCCATCGACGAGCGCACGGCCGTCTGGGTCATCACCGAGGAGAAGAATTTCAACCTCGACTTCGTCGTCCAGGCCATGAAGCTGGGCGCCGACGACTACTTCGTCATCTTCGAGGAGCTGCCCCTGGACAAGCTCCGCAAGAGCCTGCAGGCCTTCCGGGAGAAGACCCGCCTCGTGCGCGAGAACCAGCGGCTCCACCAGCAGGTCCAGTCCGGCGAGCTGCGCGACACCCTGATGGGCCACTGCGAGCCGGTCCGCGTCCTGCGCAGCCTGGTCCAGAAGGTGGCCCCCACCGCCGCCCCCGTGCTCATCACCGGCGAGAGCGGCACCGGCAAGGAAGTCATCGCCCGGATGATCTGGGAGCTGAGCGACCGGCACGACGAGCCCTACGTCCCGCTCAACTGCGGCGCCATCCCGGAGACGCTGCTGGAGAGCGAGCTCTACGGCCACGAGAAGGGCGCCTTCACCGGCGCCCACAGCACCAAGATCGGCAAGCTGGAAAGCGCCGCCGGCGGGACCGTGTTCCTCGACGAGATCGGCGAGATGCCGCTGGGGCTGCAGGTCAAGCTGCTGCGCTTCCTGCAGGAGGGCGAGATCCAGCGCGTCGGCGGCACCCGGACCATCCGGCTCGACGTCCGGCTCATCAGCGCCACCAACAAGACGCTGGACGAGGAGATCGCCGCCGGCCGTTTCCGCGAGGACCTCTTCTACCGGCTCAATGTGATCCACCTTCACCTGCCGCCGTTGCGTGAGCGCGGTACCGACGTGCTGCTGCTGGCCAACTTCTTCCTTACCCAGTTCACCCGCAAGGAGAAGCGCGAGATCGCCGGCTTCTCCCAACTGGCCCTGACCCGGATGCAGGAGTACCCCTGGCCGGGCAACATCCGCGAACTCAAGCACAAGGTCCACCGCGCCGTCATCCTCGCCGGCGGGCCGGCCATCACGGCGGAAGACCTCGGCTTCGTGGAACCGCAGCACCGCCTGCCCCTGCAGGAAGCCAAGGACCAGTTCGAGCTGCGCTACATCGCCGACGCCCTGATCACCTGCGGCGGCAATATCTCCCGGGCCGCGGCGGCCCTGGGCGTGGCGCGGCAGCAGCTCCAGCGCTACGTCAAGAAGCACGGCATCAATCCCGGCGTGTACAAGATCCACGCCGGGGGGAAAATGGATCTATGAGCCGGATCGGAGAATCATAAGGGTGAACGCCGAACGTTGAACGCCGAACGCGGAACGTTGAACAAACAGAAAGGAGAGGCTATGTGGTGTCCATCATGCCGAGGCGAATTCGTGGAGGGGGTCAAGACGTGCCCGCAGTGCCAGGTCGACCTGGTCGAGGACCTGCCGGTGGACGAGCCGGAGTACATGCCCGACACGTGGAAGCTGGCCAGTGAGTTCACCGACGAGGTGGCGGCCACCCTGGCCCAGGGCCTGCTTCAGGACAACGACATCCCGTGCAAGCTGGAGAACGCCAGTTTCCGCGTCCAGCCGGTGCCGGTCTCGCAGGACATGACCACCCTCCGCCTCTGGGTCGAGGAAGAGAACCTGGAGGCGGCCACCCGGCTGCTGGCCGAGGCGGAAAACTACAGCCTCTGCTCCGAATGCGGCGGCGTGGTCCTGAAGGAGGACAAGGAGTGCCCTTCCTGCGGCGCCCCCCTCGAAGAGTAAACCGGCAGATTCACCACAAAGGCACAAAGGACACAAAGCAAGGCTCGATCAGGGCAATCCATTTGCCATTTGTCATTCGCCATTTGTCATTTTTCATTTTCCAAACCCGATCCAGTTCGGGGATCTAGTCTGTTGAAATGGCCAATGGCAAATGACCATTGTCAAATGACAAATGGATTGCTTTGTGGCCTTTGTGCCTTTGTGGTGAATTCTTATCTGGCGGCGGGGTAAAGCTCGGAGGCGTCGACTTTCCGGACGCCCGGCAGCTTCTTCAGCTCGCTGACCAACTGCTGCCGGGTCTCCGCCGAATCGGTCTCCCCGAACAGCTTGACCACGCCGTCCTTGCATTCGACGCTGATGGTGCTGCGGTGCTGCAGCAGGCGGATCTTGTTCAGCACGAGGAAGGTCAGGTCCTTGTCGGACATCACGTACTGGACGGCGGCGGCGGGGGTGGCCGAATCGGCGGGGGCGGGGGCCGCGGCGGCCTGGTTGGCCCGCGCGGCCTCCTCCTCCAGTTGCTTGTAGTACGCCTCCGTCTGCTGCTTCTGCCGGGCGTCCTGCTCCTTCTTCTCCTGCACCTTGCGCCGGGCGAACGCCTCCGACTCCTTTTCCATCTTCCGGAAGAATTCGGACTTCTCTGTTTTGGACGGGTCCTCGGAGCAGGCGATCACGCCGGCCAGCAGCAGGGCCAGGCCGAATCCGGTCAGTTTTCGCAGCATGACATTCGAACGGCGGCCCTAGGCGAACGCGGCCTTGACGTCCTTGTTCATCAGGACGATCAGCGCCCAGATGCCCACCGGCAGACCGAGGCAGCAGCAGGGCGACAGGCACGGGATGGCGGCGAGGACGGCCCCGATCACGGAGAAGACCCACGATTGCAGGTTCTTCATCTTCATGGCCGCCAGGAGGACGACTACCCCGCAGCCGATGGCGATGATCCCGAAGAGGATGCCGATCCCGCCGGACATCATGGAGGCCATCCCGCCTCCCATCTCCGACGGCATGTCGGACGCCATGCCGCCCATGATGCTCGCGCCGGCGCCGAGGATGTTCACCACCATCCAGAACAGCTGCCAGAGGATGCCCAGGGCGGCGACGCCCATCAGGGCGAGGGCCGGGATCTTGACCTTTTCCCGGGCCGATCCCGCATCGGCCGCCGCGACCGGCGGCGGCGTATAGGCCGGCGGCGGCACCGGGGGCTGGCTGTACGCCGGCGGCGGGGCTGGCGGCGGGGCCGGCGGCGCCGGGGGCGGCGTGTAGGCCGGCGGGGGCGGCGGCGCAGCCTGAACGGGCGGCGGCGGTGGCGCCGGAGGCGGCGTGTGGGCCGGCGGTGGGGGCGGCGGCGCGGCGGCGAACTGGGAGCCGCAGTTTTTACAGAATCTCGCGTTGTCAGGGTTTTCAATGCCACACGTCGGACAAAACATCGTGACCTCCCTGGTGGATCGAGAAGTATGAAAGATGGTCCGATTGTAAGCGGTTTAGAGAGGGAAATCAAATGGTATCTGTTGTAGAATGCCCAAACGATACGGCCAGAGCGCCAACAAAGGCGGAAAGATGGATGCACCCCGGCTGAAATTGTCCGAACCCTTGCAGGAAACGTTCCGCTTCGTGCGGATCTCCCTCTTCGAACAGTTCCACTGGAACAAGTGGCTGCTCTGGGGCGTGCTGGCCTTCCTGGGTGCGAACCTCAGCTCCGGCGGCGGGCTCGGTTTCACCGGCTTCCCGGGCGACTCGTCCGGTGGGGATTCCGGCCACGCCTGGACCCTGCCCGAAATCCAGGCCTGGATCGACAAGAACCTGGATCTGATCCTGTTCCTCCTGGTGGTGGGCCTCATCGCCTTCCTCCTGGTAAGCGTCCTGGTCATCGTGTGGCTCTACGTCGCCTGCCGCGGGCGGTTCATGTTTGTCGAATGCCTGATGGAGAACAAGACCGACCTGGCGGAGAGCTGGCAGAACAACGGCCGGGAGGCCATGTCCCTCTTCTGGTGGTTCAACGTTTTCTACAGCGTGGTATTCCTCACCATCCCGCTCGCGCTGGCCGGGATCTTCTTCATCCTTTACCGCGACGGCCAATGGCGGACCTTCGCCGAGGCGTGGCCCCAGCTGGCCGCGCTCGGGGCCGTCCTGCTGGTCTGCATCCTGGTTTCGGCCGTCGTCTCGCTCTACCTCGAGGATTTCGTGGTGCCGCTGATGTGGGTGCGGCGGATCCGCGTCATGGAGGCCTGGCGCGTGTTCCTCGGGCACTTCCGGAACCAGCCGGGCGCCTTCCTGCTCTACCTCCTGGTCCGGCTGGGACTGAGCCTGGGCGCCTCGTTGGTCCTGCTCCTGGGCACATGCCTGACCTGCTGCCTGGCCGCCCTCCCCGTCATCGGCCAGGCGCTCCTGCTCCCCCTCTACGCGGGCATGCGGATGTACCCGGTGCTGGTGCTGGCGCAGGTGGAGCCAGCCCTGCGGCCCCGCCTGCTGTCGGCCGAGGAAACGGCGCCGCCGGCCGCCCCGGCCGGGCCCGCCTCGGGGGACGCCACGGGCGCCGATCCGGCCTGAAGTTTTCCAAAATTATTGTGCATAAACCTGTGGAAAGCATGTGCATGCTTTGCCTATTTGACGCCACAGGAAAAGGTTAGCCAATTTGCCCGAATCTTGAGCAATTTTGCATCCTATTGATTTTATTGGATTTATAGTATTTCTTTAATTGGTTGATACTACAGGCGCTGGGAGGCCGATTTTTTCCACAGTTTTATCCACAGCCTCATTCCACGACGAACAGCAGGTCGCCCGTGAGGACGGCATCACCCTCCACACAATTGAGCCGGTTGAGGTTGCCCGAGCGCGGCGCCACGATAGCGTTTTCCATCTTCATGGCTTCCATGAACAGGACGGTCTCTCCCTCCTGCACGTCCTCGCCCGCCTGCTTGAGCACGCGCACGATCAAGCCGGGCATGAAGGCCTTGACCACGCCCTCCTTGACCACGTGGTGCTCGCGTCGGGTGGTCAGGAGCTTGCCGGCCTGCACCTCCTCGATCGAGAAGACCTGGTTGTCGACCTTGACCGCCTCCAGCTCCCCCCGCTCGTTGCGCAGCATCTCCAGGTCGTAGGGCACCCCGTCGATCAGGATGGAAGTGATGCCCAGCTCCCGGTTCCACGACAGGATCTTGGTGCGGTGGCGGTTGTAGCCGACCTCGACCTCGACCTCGTGGGCCGGGTCGGGGTAGATCTCCTCCAGCAGGACGTTGAAGTTCTTGTTGTTGACGCAGACGCGGTATTTCATGGCGGCCTTCCCTGCCTAGAGATTGCGGCGGGTGATCATGTCCAGGCGGCCGGACATGCTCCACACGTTGGTGACCGGGGACTCGCGCCGCAGCGAGGGAGTTCGGAAGCGACCGAGCACCTCCTGGTCCAGGGCGGCGACGATGGCCGCCACCTCCTGCCGCTCCCTGTCCCCCTCGGAAGCCAGGAAGTCCTTCATCTTGAAATCGCAGGTCATGGTGCCGGCCTGGAAATCCTCGCTCGCGAGGATCCGGCTCAGGAAGGGGATGGTGGTCTTGACCCCCTTCAGGCGGACGGCGTCCAGGGCGAAGCGGGCCTTGGCCAACGCCTCCGGCCGGCTGGCCGCGAAGCAGACGATCTTCAGCACCATGGGGTCGTAGTAGATGTCGATCCGGTGGCCGCGGTGGGTGCTGGAGAGCACGCTGTAGCCGTAGCCGCCCGGCAGATAATATTCCGAAACGACGCCGGCGGACGGCAGGAAATCGCGGTCCACGTCCTCGGCGTTGATCCGGCACTCGATGGCGTGGCAGCGCGGCCGGGAGTGGTCGATCTCCGTGGACAGCTGCTCCCCCGCGGCGATGCGCAGCTGCTCCTTGATCAGCTCCACCCCGTAGGCGACCTCGGTGAGGGCATATTCCACCTGCAGCCGCGGATTGATCTCCATGAAGTACCAGCGGCCCTTCTCGTCCACCATGAACTCGACGGCGCCGCAACCAACGAACCCAAGGTGGCGCACCAGCTTGACCGTCGCCTCGGCCATGGCCCGGCGGTTCTCCTCGGACAGGCGCAGGGAGGGCGTCTCGGAGATCAGCTTCTGGAAGCGGCGCTGGACGACGCACTCGCGCTCGCCCAGCTGGAGCACGTGGCCGGCCTGGTCGGCCAGGACCGGGAACTCCACGTGGATGGCGTTGCGGATGTACTTCTCGAGGTAGAAGGCGCTGCGGGCGTTCCGCAGCATGTGCTCCCGCACCGCGTTCCGGTAGCCGGCCACCAGGTCCTCCTTCCGGTAAACCTTGGTGATGTACCGGCCGCCGGTGCCGGAGACGGGCTTCAGGAGCAGGGGGAACCCCAGGTGGTGGGCCTTCTCCAGCAGGTCGTCCTCGTCCAGCACGATCTCGCTGTGGTTGGGCACGGGGATGCCGAGCGGCGCGGCCTGGGAGAAGCAGTAGAGCTTGTCGCGGCATCCCTCCAGGACCTCCGGGGCGGGGCCGACGAAGGTGATGCCCCGGTCGCGGCAGGCCCGGGCGAACTCGGGCGATTCCGACAGGAAACCGTAGCCGCAGTAGACGGTGTCGGCGCCGGAGTTTTCCGCGGCTTCCAGGATCCGGTCGATGGAGCCATAGTTGAGCACCGCGCGGGCGCCCGGCAGTGAGCGGGCCTCGTCGGCGAACCGCACGTGCAGGGCGTGCTCGTCGGGCTGGGAGTAGACGGCCACGCTCTGGAGCCCCAGCTCGCGGATGCAGCGCAAGGCGCTCAGGGCGATCTCGCCGCGGTTGGCCACCAGGATTTTCTTCATGACTCCGGCCTCCTCACAGCGGGATGTTGCCGTGCTTGCGGGCCGGTTTGTGGACCCGCTTGCCCTGCAGCGTCTCCAGGGCCGAGATCAGCCGCACCCGCGTCAGGTGGGGCGGGATGATCTCATCGATGAAGCCGTACTCCGACGGCAGCTTGGGATTGGCGAATTTCTTGCGGTAGTCCTCCAGCAACTGGGTGCGCTTGCGGGCGGAGTCGTCCGCCTCGGCCAGCTCGCGCCGGAAGATGATGTTGATGGCGCCCTCCGGCCCCATGACGGCGATCTCCGCGGAGGGCCAGGCGTAGTTCAGGTCGGCGCCGATGTGCTTCGAGTTCATCACGATGTAAGCCCCGCCGTAGGCCTTGCGCGTGACCACGGTCACCTTCGGCACGGTGGCCTCACAGAAGGCGTACATCAGCTTGGCGCCGTGGCGGATGATGCCGCCGATCTCCTGGCTCTTGCCGGGCAGGAAGCCCGGCACGTCGCAGAAGACGACCAGCGGGATCGAGAAGGCGTCGCAGAAGCGGATGAAGCGGGCGCCCTTGACCGAGGCGTTGATGTCGAGAGTGCCGGCGAAGAAGCGCGGGTTGTTGGCCACCACCCCGACCGTGCGGCCGTTGAGGCGGGCGTACCCCACGGTGATGTTGGGGGCGTAATGCTCGGCCACCTCGAAGTAGTCGCCGCCGTCCATGATCGACTTGATCACGTCCTTGACGTCGTAGGCTTTGATGGGATCCAGCGGGACGATCTCGTACAGCTCGTCGCAGATGCGCTGCGGATCGTCGATGGGATCGACCCGCGGCGGCGGCTCCAGGTTGTTGGACGGCAGGAAGCTGAGCAGCTTCTTGACCTTCTGGAGCGCGTCCTCCTCGTCCTCGGCCATGAAGTGGGCCACGCCGCTCTCGGTGTTGTGGGTCTGGGCCGAGCCCAGCTCGTCAAAGGTGACTTCCTCTTTCGTGACCGCCTTGATCACGTCGGGGCCGGTGATGAACATGTGGCTGGTGCCCTTGATCATGAAGACGAAGTCCATGATGCCGGGGGAGTACACGGCGCCGCCGGCGCACGGGCCCATGATCACCGCCATCTGGGGGATGACGCCGGAGGTGTTGGTGTTCCGGAAGAAGATGTCGCCGTAGCCGGCCAGGCTCATGACCCCTTCCTGGATCCGGGCGCCGCCGCTGTCGTTGAGGCCGATGATGGGGGCGCCGTTCTGGACGGCCAAGTCCATGACCTTGCAGATCTTCTCCGAGCACTTCTTGCCCAGCGAGCCGCCCAGCACGGTGAAGTCCTGAGCGTAGATGTAGACCAGCCGGCCGTTGATGGTGCCGTAGCCGGTGACCACGCCGTCACCGGGATAGACCTGCTTCTCCATGCCGAAGTCGGTGCACTTGTGCTGGACGAAGGTGTCGAGCTCGTGGAACGAGCCGGGGTCCAGCAGGATCTCCAGCCGCTCCCGGGCGGTGAACTTGCCCTTGGCGTGCTGGCTTTTGATTTTCTCGGGGCCGCCGCCCTGGCGGGCCGCCTCGATCATATCCAAGAGTTCCCGGGTCCGTTCCCGCAAGGTGGACATACCCTGTTCTCCTCGGACAGTATTGTCAGATCGCAAAGTTTATCACTGAATCTTTAAAATTCAATTGAAATCCCGCCCCATCGGAGGCGGCGCGCTATGACGACAGTTCCCGTTGACCGCGGATTTCCAGCCCGGAGGGCGCCCTAAAATAACCCCATGCGTGAGCATGGGGAGCGGCGCAGAGTGAGTAGAATTGTTCGATCTCTAGTCCCCGAGCCCCGCCTCGGGGCGGCATACAATCGGATGATCGCGCAAAATGAGGATGGCGCGGAGAGCCCGATTGAAAGTAGTATGCCGCCCCAGAGCGGGCTCGGGGATGAGATCCAAGACACGCGGGATTCGTGCCTCTCTCCCCATGCTCACGCATGGGGTTATTTTAGGGCGCCCTCCGGGCTGAATCCTCTACCAATGTGAATGGAAGCGGTCATGACAAATGTTGGATGGTGCTTCGTGGTGACGATTCAACGTGACGTTATAACGTGGCAACGTTTCAACGTTCCAACGTGCTAACGGTCGTCCGGCTTGCGGGCCCAGTGGAAGGCGGCCACGCCCCCGGTGTACCGGTCGAACCCGACGCCGGCGAAGCCGGCCGCCGCGAGGTCGCGCGCGAAGGCCTCGGCGGGCGGGAACTCCAGGACGGAGGCCGGCAGGTAGGAGTAGGCGCCCGAGCGGCCCGAAATCCAGCGCCCCAGGGCCGGCAGCACACGGTGGAAGTAGAACAGGAAGAGCTGCCGGAAGCCGGGCAGGACGGGGTGGGAAAACTCCAGGATCCCGGCCACGCCCCCCGGCCGGAGCACACGGCGCATCTCGGCCAGCCCCGCCGGCACGTCGGCGAAGTTGCGGACGCCGAAGGCCACCGTCACGGCGTCGAACGTGCCGTCGGCGAACGGCAGCCGCAGGGCGTCCCCCTCGGCCAGCGCCACCGGCGGCGCCGGCGAGCGGCGGCGGACCTTGTCCAGCCCCCGCACCAGCATGGGATGGCAGAAGTCGCAGCCCGTCACCGGGCCCAGGCGGGCGGCCGCGAGGGCCATGTCGCCGGTGCCGCAGCAGAGGTCCAGGATCCGGGGCGCGGGGGCGTCCAGCAAGGCGCGGAGCCGGCGGACCGCCCGCCGGCGCCAGAGGACATCCGTCCCCAGGCTCAGGAAGTGGTTGAGGAAATCGTAGCGGGGGGCGATCCCCGCAAACATCTCCCGCACGCGGCGGGCCTTTTCCTGGCTCATGCGGAAGCCGCGCCTCCCGCCGCCAGGAAACGCTCGAGGACCGTCCGGATCGCCGCCTCCGGCACGTCCTCCCGGAAGGCGTAGCGGCCGGGCCCGGTGGAGAAGGCGAAGAAGTGCCGCCCGGCGACGTTCTTCTTGTCGTGGCCCAGGTGATGGAGCAGTTCGTCCGCCGCCAGGCCATCGGTCGCCGGCAGGGGCAGCAGCCGCCGGATGAGGCCGGCCCCGCGGTCCGCCCAGGCCCGCTCCACGGCGCCCACGGCCACGCCCAGCTCCTGGGCCAGCAGCATGCCCAGCGCCACCGCCTCACCGTGGCGGAAACGGACGTACTGGCCGGCCGTTTCCAGGGCGTGGCCGAAGGTGTGGCCGAAATTGAGCACGCGCCGGTAGCCGGCCTCGTGCTCGTCCTGCTCCACCACGGCCACCTTGCTGCGGATGCAGCGGCGGACCACCTCGTCCTGGAGCGCCTCGTCGGCGCGGACCGCCTCCACGGAGGGCAGCGCCTCGAGCCGCTCGAACAGCGGCTCGTCCAGCACCAGGGCGTACTTGAGGATCTCGCCGAAGGCGTTGAGGTACTCCTCCGGCGGCAGGGTGGACAGGCAGCGGGTGTCGGTCCAGACGGCGGCGGGTTGGCGGAACAGGCCCACCAGGTTCTTGCCGCAGCGGAGGTTGACCCCCACCTTGCCGCCGATGGAGCTGTCCACCTGGGCCAGGAGGCTGGTGGGCAGCTGCAGGAAGCGGATCCCGCGCATGTAGGTCCCGGCGACGAAGCCGGTCAGGTCGCCCACCACGCCGCCGCCCAGGGCGAGGAGGACGGAGCGGCGGGAGAAGCGGTTCTCGCACAGCTCGCCGTAGAGCTCGACGGCGATCTCCAGGTTCTTGGAGGCCTCGCCCGGCGGCAGGACCACCGTGACGACCCGGTGGCCGCGGCTTTCCAGCAGCGACTCGAGGGCCCGGCCGTACAGCTGGAATACGGTGGTGTCAGAGACGATCGCGACCCTGTCCGGCGTCAGCGGCCGGATCAGTTCGGCCTCGAGCGACGCCGTATCGAGGCCGCAACCCAGGAAAAGGGGCACCGGGCCGGAGGCCGTGCGGATGTCGATGCGTTCGGGATGTGCCAATGTCCTGCCCTCTCCGGACCGGGCGACCCTCGCCCCCCGCGGCGGGACCCGAGTCCTTGCTTTCGCGCAGAGCCTATATTATAACAGACCCGCCGCGCGGGCGGCGTTTCCGCGAGGGAGGTTCCGTGAGCGAGGCGTTTCGGGAAACGGTGAAGCGGCTGCGCGCCGCGCGCCGGGTGGCGGCGCTGACCGGCGCCGGCATCTCCGCCGAGAGCGGCGTGCCGACGTTTCGCGGCGCCGACGGGCTGTGGAGGAACTTCCGGGCCGAGGAGCTGGCCACGCCGGAAGCCTTCGCCCGCGACCCCCGCCTCGTCTGGGAGTGGTACGACTGGCGCCGCGGCCTGATCGCGCAGTGCCGCCCGAATCCCGGCCACGCGATCCTGGCCCGCTGGGAGGGCCGCTTCGAGGCGCTCACCGTGGCCACCCAGAATGTGGACGGCCTGCACCGGCGCGCCGGCAGCCGGAATGTCCGCTACCTGCACGGCGACATCTGGCGCCTCCGCTGCACCCGGTGCGGCGCGGAGTCCGTGGACGAGACCGTCCCCCTGCCCGGGCTGCCGCCGCGCTGCGGCTGCGGCGGGCTGCTGCGGCCGGGCGTGGTGTGGTTCGGCGAGGCGCTGCCCGAGGACGAGTTCTCGGCGGCGGTGGCGGCGGTGGAAAGCGCCGACGTGGTGCTGGTGATCGGCACCTCGGGGCTGGTCTATCCCGCCGCGGCCCTGCCCGCCCTGGCCCGGCGGGCGGGCGCCTTCACGGTGGAGGTCAACCCGGTGCCCACGCCGCTCACACCGGGGATGGACGCCGCCCTGCCCGGGCCGTCGGGCGAGATCCTGCCGCAATTGGACCTGGAGGCCTTCCCTACATGAAGATCCTGTACTTCGACCTCTTCGCCGGCTGCAGCGGCGACATGATCCTGGGCGCCCTGGCCGACCTGGGCGCGGACATCGACGCCATCGGGCGCCGGCTGGCGGAACTCCGCCTGGAGGGCTACCGGCTGGAGTGCGGCCCGGCGCTGCAGCGGGGCATCCGGGCGACCCGGTTCCAGGTGGTGATGGAGGGGGAGGGAGAGGCAGGCGGGCCGACGCCGGGCCCGCTCCGCGACCCCCACCTGGATCATTCGTACGGCTTGCCGGGCGGGCATCGGCACGGGCATCCGCATCCGCATGGGAAAGCGAAGATGGCGGGGGGCGATTACGATTACGATTACGAGCACGATGACGAGCACGAGCATGAACATGGCGGTCACCCGTCATCGGTCACCGGTCATGCCCACCGGACTTTCGCCGACATCCGGCAGATGCTGGAATCCTCGAAGCTGCCGGACGCGGTGGTAGCCCGTTCCGTGGGCATCTTCGAGCAACTGGCCCGGGTGGAGGGGAAGATCCACGGCCAGCCGCCCGCCGAGGTGGCCTTCCACGAGGTGGGTGCGGTGGACTCCGTCGTCGACATCGTGGGCATCGCCCTGGCGCTGGACGCCATGGGCTACGACGGCTTCGCCTGCTCCGCGGTGAACGTCGGCGCGGGCACCCTCACCTGCGCCCACGGGGTGCTGCCGGTGCCGGCGCCCGCCGCCGCCGAATTGCTGCAGGGCTTCCCGGTCTACTCAGCCCACTTCGAGGCCGAATTGGTCACCCCCACGGGCGCGGCCGTGCTGCGGGCGCTGGTCCGGGAGCCGGGCCGCCTGCCCGCCGGCACCCTGCGACGGATCGGCTACGGCGCCGGCAGCCGGACGTTCCCGAACGGGCCCAACGTCCTCCGGTTGCTGGAAATCGAGACCGCGGCGCCCGAAGAAGCGGCGGCTGACGTCACCGTCCTGCAGTGCCAGCTGGACGACATGAACCCGGAACTGGTCGGCGCCGCCGCTCAGCGGCTGCTGGCCGACGGCGCGCTGGACGTGGCGCTGGCCCCGGTGCACATGAAGAAGTTCCGGCCGGGCACCCTGCTGACCGTGCTCTGCCGCCCCGCCGACCGGGAGCGGCTGGCCGGCCGGCTGCTGGCCGAGACCACCACCTTCGGCCTGCGCTGGCACGAGTGCCGCCGCGAGGAGCTGGAACGCCGCCACCTGCCGCTGGAGACCCGGTTCGGCACGGTCCAGGTCAAGGCGGGATTGCGCGACGGCCGGCTCCTCAAGGTCCGGCCCGAGTTCGAGGAGTGCCGCCGCCTGGCCGAGGCCGCCGGCGTCGGCGTGGACGAGGTCTACCGGGAGGTCGAAGCCGCCATCGCCGCCGCCTGGCCCTCCCTCGTCCAGCAAATCCAAAAAGCATAATTCACCACAAAGGCACAAAGAGCACAAAGAATTTATTGATTAATGAAGCGGTTTTCTTTGTGTCCTCTGTGCCTTTGTGGTGAGGATTGGGGTTCTCGATGTTGATTGATTCGCATGCGCACCTGGAGATGGACGCCTTCGACGCCGACCGCGACGCCGTGCTCGCGCGCGCCCGCGACGCCGGCGTCGGATTCATCCTCTCCATCGGCAACGCCCACCCCGAGGCGGGCTCCCACGAAAAGGCGCTGGACCTCTGCCACCGCCACCCGGACCTGGCCACCACCGCCGGCATTCACCCCCACGAGGCCCGCATCGCCACCGAGCGCTGGTACGGCCGCATCGCCGAGCTGGCCGCCGACCCGAAGGTCTGGGCCATCGGCGAGATCGGCCTCGACTACTACTACGACCACTCCCCCCGCGACACCCAGCGCGGCGTGTTCCGCGACCTGCTCTGGCTGGCCCGGCGGCTGGAGCTGCCGGTGATCATCCACAGCCGCGACGCCGATACCGACCTGCTGGACTTGCTGGAGCAGCACTGGGCGCCGCCCAACGCCGGCGGGATCCTGCACTGCTTCTCCGGCGGGCCGGAGCTGGCCCGGCGCGGCCTGGCCCTGGGCTTCCATATCTCCTTCGCCGGCCCCATCACCTTCAAGAAGGCCGACGACCTGCGGGCGGTGGCCGCCGCCATCCCGCCGGAGCGCCTGCTGGCCGAGACCGACTCCCCCTATCTCGCCCCGGTCCCGCACCGCGGCCGGCGCAACGAGCCCGCCTACGTGGCCGAGGTGGTCGCCGCCCTGGCCCGCCTGCACCGGCGCACGCCCACGGAGATGGCCGCCGTCACCGCCGCCAACTTCAAAAACCTGTTCCGCAACCGCTTCGCCGGATGATATAATCCGCGCTTGCACTTCGACCACAGGGGACGCCCTTGGACGCCACCCGCATCTTCGACATGGTGGGACCGGACCTGGAAAAGGTCCAGGCCCGCATCCAGGAATGTCTGGCCTCGCACGTCGGCATCGTCGACCACCTCGGCCGCTACGTCGGCGGGAACACCGGCAAAAAGCTCCGCCCGGCCCTGCTGGTGCTGGCGGGACGGATGGTGAAGGCCCCCGAGGAGTCCCTGCCGGTGCTGGGCGCCCTGGTGGAACTGCTCCACACCGCCTCCCTGGTCCACGACGACATCATCGACGAAGCCGCCACCCGCCGCGGCCGCCCCTCGGTCAACGCCGCCTTCGGCAACCAGATGTCCGTGCTGCTGGGCGACTGGATGTACATGACCGCCTTCCAGGTCGCCGTCAACCAGAAGAGCTTCGCGATCCTGGACCTGCTCCTGGACGTCACCCGGAAGATGGTGGAGGGCGAGCTGATCCAGCTGCAGCTCCTCAACAAGGTGGAGACCACCGCGGCCGAGAGTCTGGACATCGCCGCCCGCAAGACCGCCTACCTCTTCTCCGCCTCCACCGCCCTGCCCGGCGTGGCCGCCGGGCTCGCCAAGGACGAGCAGGACCGCCTGGCGCGCATCGGCCTGAACCTCGGCCTGGCCTTCCAGCTGGTGGACGACATCCTGGACTACACCGCCGACGAGCGGAAGCTCGGCAAGCCCATCATGAACGACCTGCGGGAGGGCAAGCTGACCCTGCCGGTGATCTACCTGCTGGAGGGCGGCGACGGGGAGCACCGCCGGATGGTTGAGACCGTGCTGGCCGAGCGCGACTTCCGCACCGTCCCGCCCGCCACGTTCCTGGCCGCCCTGCAATCCCGCGACTGCCTCGCCCGGACCATGGCCGAGGCCCATGCTTACTCCGCCGCCGCCCGCGACGACCTGCAGGCGTTCGCCCCGTCGGTGGAGCGGGACGCGCTGTCCAGCCTGGCGGAATTCATCCTGGCGCGCCGGCACTGAGATGACGAACCACCGACACGCTGCCCCGGCGCCAATCGGACTTCGGACTTCGGACATCGGATCTCGTGCAATCGATCCAGGACCGATGTCCGATATCCGATATCCGAAGTCCGAGGTCCGCCGATTTCAATTCGCAATCCGCAATCCGAAATCCGCAATATATCCAGGGAGTAGAGAATGAATTCCCAGCCCGGCGGCTTCCCCGCCACGTTCTGGTCGGCCAACCTCACCGAGCTCTTCGAGCGGGGCGCCTATTACGCCATGGCCAGCTTCGTCGTCCTGTACCTGGGACGGCTGGGGCTGGGCTCCTACTGGCCGAGCAACCTGAACGGCATCCTCTGGACACTGGTCTACTTCCTGCCGATCCTCTCCGGCACCATCGCCGACCAGGTGGGCTTCAAGAAATCGCTGCTGGTGGCGTTCGTCCTGCTGGCGATCGGCTACTTCATCATGGGCTCGCCGGTGTGGTTCGGAGGCTACCAGCTGGCGGAGAAAGCCGGCAACGCCATGACCGCCGGCTCCGGCCTGATCGGCATCGTCCTGGTGGCCATCGTGCTGATCGGCATGGGCGGCTCCATCATCAAGCCCTGCATCTCCGGCACGGTGCAGAAAACGGCGGGGGCCAGGGCGACCCTCGCCTTCGGCATCTTCTACATGATCATCAACGTCGGGTCGCTGTTCGGGCGCGGCATCAGCTACGTCGCCCGCCACCGGTTCGACCTAAGCTACATCTTCGCCGTGTCGGTGGGGTGTTCCATCGTCGCCTTCTTCGTGGTGCTGTTCCTCTATAAAGAGCCTGACACCGCCGCCGCGCCGGCCAAGCCCCGCCGCTCCCCCGGGCGCATCCTCGTCGACATGGTCAAGGTGGTCCTGAACCTCCGTTTCAGCCTGTTCCTGCTGGTCTCGTCCGGCTTCTTCTTCATCTACTCCCAGGTCTACAACGTGCTGCCGCTCTACCTCGAAAAGGTGGTCGAAAACAAGCCGCCGGTGGATATCTACACCATGGCCAACCCCTTCACCATCGTCTTCTTCCAGCTGCTGATCACGAAACTATTCGGCAAGTGGCCGCCGATCAAGTCCATCATCGTGGGCATCGTCATCATCGGCCTGGCCATGGCCATCAACATCATCCCCGTCTACATGGTCGTCGGCGTCCGGGGGATGGTGGGCAGCCTGCTCCCGCTGGGCTCCATGATGATCGTGCTGACCGTGTCCCTGATCGCCTTCGGCGAACTGTTCACCTCCGCGCGCACCTACGAGTACATCGGCTCCCTGGCGCCCAAGGGCCAGGAGGGCCTTTTCCTCGGCTACGCCAACCTGCCCATGGCCATCG
Source organism: uncultured Acidobacteriota bacterium (assembly GCA_964412195.1). Classification (GTDB taxonomy): domain Bacteria; phylum Acidobacteriota; class JAAYUB01; order JAAYUB01; family JAAYUB01; genus CAYPNP01. Next base: position 16,151 of record CAYPNP010000045.1, read on the forward strand.
GGGCTCTTCTCGGCGGGCCGGCGGGCGCCTTCATCTTCAACGAGATCATGTGCCGCGGGGCCAAGAAGCTGCCGGACGGATTGCTGGCGCTGGACCCCACGTACAACACCCTCGGCTGGGTCACCCTGATGGTGATCGGCTTCGGCTCCGCCGCCAGCATGTGGCTCTACAATCGCTGGCTCCTGAAAACTGCGAAGTGAAGAGCGAAGACCGAAGGCAATCTGAACGTCGAACATCGAACGTTGAACATCGAACTTTGAAGTAAAACCGGCTGAGGAAGTGAGTTGGCTTTCGGATGAGAGCGACATCGCAGCAACTGGCTGGTTGACTTCGTTGTTCGATGTTCAGTGTTCGATGTTCGATGTTCATTTTGACCGGCAGAGGAAAGGCGGACTCACCTCATGAAACTTCACGCCAGGCAAATCTTTCGCATCCTCCTGTTCGGCCTGTTCATGCTCGGGGCGCTCTACGTCGCCACGGTGCTCAGCATCCTGCAGCCTTGGCAGACGCACGGCGACTACACCCGGGACCGGCAGATGGCCGAGACGGCCTTGGTGGGTCGCGGGATTCGATGGACGGGTGACGTCGCGACGATTCTCCCGGGAGGTCCGCCTTACTCCCGCGGGTACATGCACGGGCGGCTACTGGCTGGACCCATTCGGGAATTGGACGCCGTCCTCAACCAGTTGATGGACGCCAAGGGCTTTCACGTGCCTCTGCTCGGTAAGGCCATGGCCGTCCGCAAGGCCCGGCGGCTGGAGGCGCAGATCCCCTACCGGTATATCGCCGAGATGCGTGGTGTCGCCGACGGCTCCGGCGTGCCCTACGCCGACATCCTGCTCTTCAACGTCTTCGACGACCTGCTCTATGTCCACGGCTGCTCCAGCCTCGGGCTGGAGAAAGGTTCCGCCGCCGGCGAGTGGATCCACGCCCGCAACCTGGACTACCTGCTTCATCAGTTGGCCCGCTACAAGACCGTCATGGTTCAGGAGTGGGGAACTTCACCTCCTACCAATGACTTTGTCTCCGTGGGCTTCCCTGGCTACATCGGCGTGCTGACCGGCATCAACAGCCGGGGCATCAGCCTGTCGGCCCACACCTCCATCAGCGCCGACAACGCCGTCGGGGTCCCCTCCGGCTTCCTCTACCGCCGGATCATGGAGGAGGCGGGCACCCTCGACCAGGCCGTAGCCATCCTGCGGACCGGCCCGCGGACGATCGGCAACAACATCTTGCTGGGATCATTCAGGGAAAACCGCTTCGTCGCCGCCGAGGTGACCGCCCGCCGGTGCGAGACCCGCGCACCGGAAGGCGGCGTCGTGGTCGTGACCAACCACTTCCAGTGCGCCGCGCTGGGGGAGCTGCAGCGCGGCCCGGACCGGCTCCTCCAGGGTAGCCGGCAGCGCGCCAAGACACTGCAGGAGTTTCAGTCCGGCCTGGGGCGGCCGGCCGGGGTGGCCGACGTGCGGCGGTGGTTCGCCTCCACGAAGGGGCAGGGCGCGGTCTTCCCGTCGGTGGCCAACAAAGGCACGGTGCAGGGGGTCATCTTCGCCCCGGCGGAAGGGGCCTTCTACGTGGCCAAGGGGAACCGGACTCCGGTTACGACGGCGGGTTACCTGCGACTGCTGCTCCCCTTCCCATCCACTCCAGTAACGTCCGCAGGACCGGGTCCGGCCTACTGCTCCACAGCCCCGCGGCAATGACCAGCGCCGCCAGGAAGCTCAGCACCAGGCCGAGCTTGAAGGAATCCGGACGGTAGAGGAAGACGACCTCGTGCCGGCCGGCCGCCAGGCGCACGGAGCGGAAGGCGGAGTCGGCGACGCGGATCTCCGCCGGCTGCCCGTCCACCAGGGCGTCCCAACCCGGGAAATACAGGTCCCGCAGCACCAACCAGCCCGGCGAGGCGGCCTCCACCTCCAGGCGGACCCGTCCCCGGCCGTACTCCGCGCGCCGGACGGCGCCCGGCACCGGCCCGGCTCCGGCAGCCTCCGAGACGGCTTCGGCGGACGCGCCCGATCCCCTCTCCGCCCGGTCCGCCTCCCCGGCGATGCAGGGCACCCGGCGGTCGAACACCGGCGCCTGCCGCCAGGTCAGGTGGTCCTCCACGTCTTGCGGACGAAAGCGGACTGTGGTGTAGAAGGCCGCCCGATCCGCCACCGCATCCAGCGGGTAGATCACCCAATCCTTTCCTTCATAGATAGGCGCCACCCCCGGTTTCTCGTGTCCGCGGCGGCGGATCTCCCACCCGAGGCGCGCCAGGGCGGCCAGATCCGCGTCGGCCACGGCCTGCACGCGGACGTTGCCCGGGGCGTCCAGGACCTCGGCCAGGCGCGCCCGGCCGTAGATCTCGAACAGGCACTTGAGCTGCCGCCGGGCCAGCGTGCCGGCGTCCACCCGCCGGAGGCTTTCCGCATCGGGCTCCTCCACCTGGTAAAGGCGCGATCCCGCCGGCTCCAGCCAGGCCAGCAGCCGCCAGGTGCGGAGGGGAGTCATGGCGTCGTAGCCGTCGAGGCTGTCCACGCCGTAGACCAGGTTCACCTCCGGCGGCAGGTCGGTCCCCAGTGCCCGGGGCGGGTCCGGCGTGCGCCGGACACACTCCCTCAGCTCCGCCCGCCCGGGGAACAGCCGGTCCGCGGAAGAGGAATAGACGAAGATCCGGCCGGCGTGCCCGAGGTCGGCGAAGAGCACGGCCAGCAGCAGGGCGAAGGCCAGTCCCCGACGGTCCGGGTTCCACCGGCGCAGCGCCGCGACGGTGCCGCCCAGCGCCAGGAAGAAGGCCGCGTACTGCCAGGCCAGGTAGCCGGACAGGTGCAGCGCGCGGATGAAGTCGGAATACAGCCACAGGCCAGACAGTGCCGCCGCCGCCAGCACCGCCGCCAGCAGCCCCAGCCGGCGCCGGTCCCGCACCCACGACCAGCCGTCCAGCATGCGCGCCGCCGGGACGATCAGGCCGAGGTTGCAGAAGACGATCAGCTTGACGAAGCCCGCCGAGCCCAGCGGCGTGGCGTCCAGCACGGCATTCCAGAATCCCGCCGGCCAGCGGAAGAAGAGCAGCCAGAAGCCTGCCGCCAGGCCCAGCCAGAAAAAGATCTCGCGGCGGTGCTCCCGGCGGAAAGCCGCCAGCAGGGCCAGCGCCAGGACCGGGATCCCGGCGTAGAGGTAGTAGTTCATCTCGCCGGTCCAGGCCCAGTGGTTGCCCGTGACGGTGTCGCCGAAGAAGGCCGGGACCAGCTGGTGGAAGAGGTGGCCCGGCGGGGTCAGCGAGGGGTTGACCCGGCTGCGCAGGGCGAAGGCGTAGCTCTCCCGCAGGTACTCCAGGAACGGCAGCAGCTGGACGGCGCCCAGGGCCGCGCCCGCCGCGCAGAAGGAGACGAACTTGCCCGCCGCGGCCAGCGTCCCCCGCAGGTCCCGCCGGTCCCAGCGCCGCCACAGGAACCAGGCGGCGGCCAGCGGCAGCGTCAGCGCCCACGTCTGCGGCTGGCCGGCGAAGAGCTGCAGGGCCAGCGCCAGCGCCATCAGCCAGCCGTGCACGGCCCGCCCTTCGTCGGCGTACGCCGTGGCCAGGCAGAGCACCAGCGGGATCCACATCTCGGAGGCGGCCTGGGGCCACAGATTCCAGGCGATGAAGTGGGGCATGAACGCGAAAGCCAGGCCTCCCGCCGCGGCGGCAGCCGGCCGGATCCCCAGCCGGCGCAGGAACAGGTGGGTGAAGAGCGCCGCCAGGACGGCCTTGATCCACAGTGCCAGCATCAACCCGAGGCCGTCCGGCAGGGCCGCGCGGAGCCAGCTCACCGGGTAGAACACCGCCGCCTGGCCGTTGGCCAGGAACGGCTGCCCCAGCCCGTTGTGCGGGTTCCACAGCGGCAGCGCCCTGTCGGCCAGGCATTCCCGCAGGTAGGCATTCCAGGAGAAAAACTGGGTGACGGGATCGGCGGTCCAGCTCGCCGGGAGCGGCCAGCGGCCCGGCAGCAGGGACCCGCCGTAGAGGCACAGCCAGCCCAGCGTCGCCGCCAGGCAGACCTGCACCCGATCGTCGGCCAGGATCCTGCGCAGTGGCCCGGCGTTCATCGTGCGCACCTCACCACAGGCAGGTGCGCGCGCCGACGTAGCGGTCGACGAAGTACCGGGTGGAAAGGTTGTCGGTCCGGATACGCTGGCCCGCCCCCGGCGCGTGGATGAAGGCGCCGTTGCCGCAGTAGATCCCCACGTGGGACACCCGCTTCCCGCCGCCGGTGGCGAAGAACACCAGGTCTCCCGGCATGAGGTCGTCCCGGCCCACCGCCCGCCCCACCTCGTACTGGCGGGCCGAGGAGTGGGGCAGGTTCATGCCGTTGAGCTGGTAGACGGCCATGGTCAGGCCGCTGCAGTCGAAGCCGTCCTCCCGGGAGGCGCCGCCCCACTGGTACGGCACGCCGAGGTAGGAACGGGCCGTCTCCACGAGGCGGGAGCGCAGGTAGGCGTCCCCCTTCAACGGGCGGTCGGCCACGGAGTAGCTGTCGGGGCTGACGAGGTAGTACTCGTCGATGATCCCTTGTTCCCTGACCTTCTCGGCCTCCTTCTGCGCCTTCTCGCGGGAGGGGAAGTCGCCGAAGCGGACCTTGTACAGGCCGGTGCGGTAGAGGAAATAGTAGGCCTCGATCTTCTTATCCTGGAGGGCCTGGGTCAGCCGGATGGCGTTGTCGACCTTGGCGAAGGCGCCCACCTGGATGGTCCAGCCGGTGCGGGCCAGCACCATGGCCACCGGGACCTCGCCGGGGGCGGGCGTCCTCGGCTCCGTGACGGGGGGCGCCGGCTGGCCGGAGGGCGCCGGCCGGGGCGGCGGGGGCGGCGCGGGCACCG
>CAYPNP010000046.1:0-19254 GCA_964412195.1 uncultured Acidobacteriota bacterium
GGGGCCGTACGGGCCGGCGCCGGCGGCTGGCCCGCGGCGGGCTTGGGCGGCTGCGCGGGGCCGGCTGTCGCGGGGGCCGGCTGGCTGGCCGCCGGCGGAGCACCGGCCGGTGTCGCCGGGGTTCCGGCAGAGGCGGGCTGTTCGCCGCCGGGCGTCTCCGTCGGTCCGGCGGCGGGTGCCGCGGCGGTCGGAGCCGGGGTCTCCGGCTTCGGGCCCAGGGCCAGGTAGGCGCCCACGGCGATCACGGCGACGATCACGAGGATCCCCACCACGACCAGGATCGTCTTGCTGGATGATTTCTTCTCCGCCGCGGCGCCGAACATGGGCTCGGCCGGCACTGGTTTCTTCTCTTTTTCCTTTTCCTTCTCTTTCAGCCGCTTGGTGAGGACCTTCTTCTCCTCTTCCTCTTTTTCCTTTTCCTTGGCCTTTTCCTCCGGCTTCGGCGGCGCCGGTTTCGGCGGCGGTGCGGGCTTCGCGGGAGGAACGGGCTTCGGGGCCGGAACTTCCTTCTTCTTGGGCTCGGGGGCGCCCTTCTTCTTGTCCTTCTTGATCACGAGGGGCTTTTCCGGAGCGGGCGCCGGCGCTTCCACCTTGGGTGGAGGGGCGAGAGGCACGGCCTGGATGGGTTCCAGTTTGCTCTCGACGATGATCTCCTCCTCGCCCAGGTCCGGCTTGATCTGCATGCCCGGCTGGATGGCTTCCAGTCCGGCCATTTCCTCGGATTCCAGAATGACCGTCTCCTCGCTCATGGCCTTGGCCGGGAGGGCCTCCTCCCGTTCCAAGAACTCGTCGAACGTCAGGTTCTGGACCTCGCTCTCCTTGAGGCCGAAGAAGTCGGGGAAGAGGCGGGTCAGGAACGCCCGGATGTCCTTCGGCGAAGGCACGGGGCCGCCGATGTTGACGTAGTCGTGCAGGTCCTTGGCCATCTCGCCGGAGGTCTGGTACCGCTTCCCCATCTCGATCTGGAGGGCCTTGTCGATGATCCCCTTGAGGCGGGGCGGCACCGCGGCCATCTCATTCTCCAGCAGTGGGATCCGTCCGGAGCGGACCTTCTCCAGCACGTCGAACTCGGAGGAATCCTCGAAGAGAACCTTGCCGCTGACCATCTCGCACAGGACGATGCCGAGCGAGTAAAGGTCGGAGCGCTTGTCCACCGGTTTACCCCAGGCCTGCTCCGGGCTCATGTACAGGAGTTTGCCCTTGAGCGCGCCCTTCACGGTGTGGTGGATCTTGGATTCGGCCTTGGAGATGCCGAAATCCACCAGCTTGACCTCGCCCTCCCGGGAGATGAGGATGTTCTGCGGGCTCACGTCCCGGTGCACGATGTTCAGATCGTGGTTGTTGAAGTCTTTCTTGTGGTGGGCGTAATCCAGAGCGCTGGCGATCTGCAGGGCGATGTAGGCCGCGATCTTGTGCGGGACGCGCAGGCTCATCTCCTTGGCCCGGCTCAGCGCCTTCTTGAGGTCGAAGCCGTCCACGAACTCCATGGCGATGTAGAAGGAGTGGTTGATCTTGCCGAAGTCGAAGATGTTGACGATGTTCTGGTGGGAGAGCTGCGCAGCGATCTTGGCCTCGTCGATGAACATGGTCACCAGTTCCTGGTTGTCCGACAGGTGGGGCAGGATCCGCTTGATGGCCACGATCTTCTGGAAGCCTTCCTGTCCGCGTTTCTTGGCCCGATAGAGCTCGGCCATGCCGCCGTGGCCGATCTTCTTGTCCAGGATGTATTCGCCGAACTTGGTGCCTTCCTCCACGGGCGGCTCCGGTTCGGGCGCGGGTTTGGGGGCCGGCTCGATGACCTTCTCGATGTTGGTGTCGGAAAGCCCCACACCGCTGAGCGTGTCGCTGAGCTTCTTCTCCAGGTCGGTGTCGAAGGAGCGGAGGAACTTCTCCACGGCCTGCTCGGTCGCCTTCGGCTTGGCCTCCCGGACGACCTCGGCCTCCAGCTTGCCGATCTTCAGCTCGGCGGTGTCCGGCTTGACCGGCGGGGCCTTCGCTTCCGGGGCGGCGGCCCTGGCCTCCTCCATCAGCTTGGACACAACGCCATCGGCGGTCTTGGAGGAGACGGGCTCCTTCTTCGGCGGGGCCTTCGCTTCCGGCACGGCGGGCTTCCTGGGCTTCTCCTTATCGAGGTCGAGTCCGAGGCCGGACAGGGTGTCCGACAGGAGCCGGTCCATGGAATCGTCGGCTTCGGCCGCCGTGGTGCGGGTTTCCGTCGCGATCAGGGTGGCGGTGATCTCCGCCTGCAGCATGTCCTCGACGCTGTCGGACTTCCGGGCGGGCGTGGGTGGCGCCGCCGGCGGGGCCTTCTTCTCCGCCGGTTTTTCGGCGGGCGGGGCCTTCGCCTCCGGGGCTTTCGGGGCAGCGGGCGGGGCCTTCGGTGCCGGGGCCGCGGCCGGGATCACCACGGTCGGCTCCGCGGCGGGCTCCTCCTTCCGGGCGACGGTTTCCAGCAATTCGCCCTTGCGGGTGTCGATCAGGCTGCGGGTGTCGCCGAGGAACCGGCGGACCGTCTCCAGCAGCTTGTCGTCGGGGAAGGGCTTTTCGATGAATTCGCTGGCCTTGTTCTCGTGAATGGCCTTGAGGCGGTATTTCTGGCCCTTGTAGACCGAGGTTGCCACGAGGACCGGTACGTTCCGGCCGGCGTCGCTGTCCTTGATCTGCCTGCAGACGTCGAAACCGTTGACCTTGGACAGCATGGCCGAGAGCAGCACCACGTCGGGATTCTCCGCGAAGAAGGCGTCCAGCGCGGCCTTCCCGTCGAGGACGGTGACGACCTCGAAGCCGTCGTCGGTGAACAGCTTCTTGAGGTGCTGCAGCTCCCGGGTGTTGTAGTCGGCAACCAGGATCTTCTTGTCACTCATTCCGTAACCCTCAAACTGACAGAATGTGACGGAATATTACATGATCCTTGCGTGTTTGTAAACACGATTTAGGTCACAAAATTATGAAGATTCAGGGGGTCCGCCGTCCTTTCCGCCTTCGCGGCGCCTGCTCGCGAAAAGCTGCTTGCGCTCCAGGATCTCCTTGAGCTTTTCCCGGATCCGAGACTCCATACCGGCGGTGGAGGGCTGGTAGTAGTTCCGTCCGGCCAGCGCCGGCGGCAGGCAGGTCATGTCGGTGGTACCCTCGGGATAGTCGTGGGCGTAGAGATAACCTCCGCCGTATCCCTCCCGCTTCATCAGGCCGGTCGGGGCGTTCCGGAGATGGAGGGGGACCGGCTCGGCGTTGGCCTTCTGGACGTCGTCGCGGGCGGCGAGGTAGGCCCGGAGGAGGGAGTTCGACTTGGGGGCCAGGGCCACGTAGACCGCCGCCTGGAGGATGGCCAGCCGCCCCTCGGGCAGGCCGAGCAGCTCGTAGGCCTGCCAAGCCTGCACGGCCACGTGGAGGGCCTGGTTGTCGGCCAGGCCGACGTCCTCGGAAGCGCACTGCAGCACCCGCCGGCAGATGTTGCGGGGGTCCTCGCCCGACTCCAGCATCCGGACCGCCCAGTAGACGGCGGCGTCGGGGTTGCTGTCGCGCATGGACTTGTGGAGCGCCGAGAGCATGTTGTAGTGCTCCTCGCCGTCCCGGTCGTATAGCAGCGTCTTCTGCTGCAGGACCTCCTCCAGGTCCCGGTCGGTGGGGACCAGGGACTCGCCCCCGGGGGCGCGCTCCTCCAGGTACACCGCCAGGTGCTCCAGGATGTTCAGGCCGCGGCGGGCGTCGCCGGTGGCGAACAGGGCGATCTTGTGGAGCAGCTCGGGCGGGAAGGCCAGCAGCTTGGCGCCCAGGCCCCGCTCGGCGTCGGCCAGGGCCCGCCCGAGGATCCGCTCGATGTCGTCCACCTCCAGGTTGCGCAGGGTGAACACCTTCATCCGGCTGAGGAGGGCGGCGTTCAGGTCGAAGCTGGGGTTGACGGTGGTCGTGCCGATGAGCAGCACCTGGCCCTTTTCCAGGAACGGCAGGAAGGCGTCCTGCTGGGCCTTGTTGAAGCGGTGGATCTCGTCGATGAAGATCACCGTCTGCCGGGAGGTTTTGTCGAAGAAGTAGGCGGCGTCGGACATGACGTCGCGCACCTCCTTGATGCCGGTCAGGACGGCGCTGAAGTAGATGAACTGGGTGTTCAGGATGCGGGCGATGATGTGGGCGAGGGTGGTCTTGCCGCTGCCCGGCGGGCCCCACAGGATCATGGAGGGGATCTTGCCCGAAGCGATCATCCGCCGGAGCGGCTTGCCGGGGCCGATCACGTGGTCCTGGCCGACGAACTCGTCCAGGTCGCGGGGGCGCATGCGCTCCGCCAGCGGCGGCTGCGCCTCGCCCGCCGTGCCCTCGCCCGCCGGCGGCATCTCGGCCGCGGCGGCCTCCTGGACCGACTTGTCGATCCCGCCTCTTTCCTCGCCCGGTGGCGACGGCGCCGGACCGCCCTCATTCAGCAGCGGCAGCTTCTCGCCCTGTTTCTTCCCATTCTTGGCCATGCGCGCCCCTCCAGCACCGCATTATACCCGATCGATTTGCTCCGAGACAGTCAATGGATTGCAGATTGCGCATTGCGGATTGCGGATTGCGGATTGTGGATTGTGAATTGCGGATTCTATGAAATTTCAAATCTCAAATTTCAGATTCCAGATTCGTGTGGTTCGTGTGCTTCGTGGTATTGGTTGCGGATTGCCCATTGAAAACCAGTTTCGTGTATTTCGTGTCTTTCGTGGTTCGGATCGCGGATGGCGGATCAGGCTGGAGTCCCGGACCGTGGATGCTTCCCGCGACGGCCGCCGGCCCGGTACAGCTGGTAGAGCAGCAGCGAGGCCGCCGTAGCGGCGTTGAGGGACTCCACCGCCGGCTCCATGGGGATCCGGAGGGTCCGCGCGACGTGCGGCGCCAGCGCGGGCGACACGCCGTGCCCCTCGTTGCCCACGATGAACGCCCGGGAGCCGCCCGCCGGGGCGTGGTCCAGGTCCGCGTCGCCGTCGGGGCTGAGCGCGCACAGGATCACGCCCTCCCGCCGCAGGGCGGCCAGGAACTCGTCGTGGCTGGTCGGCCGCCAGTACCCCACCCGCAGGGAAGATCCGGTGCTCGCGCGGATCACCTTCTCCTGGAAGGGCGAGGGGGCCGGCGGGAGCAGCACGACGGGCGGAGCGCCGAAGGCTTCGGCCGAGCGCAGGATGGTGCCGAGGTTGCCCGGATCCTGGATGCCGTCCAGCACCAGCCACGGCGTGCGCCGCAGGAGCTCCGACGGGGGAAGGCCCGGTGCGCGCCGGCAGAGGGACACCACCCAGCCGGGGCTGGTCAGCGTCGAGAGCTTCTCCATGACCGGCCCGGCCACCCGGTGCACCTCGGCGCCCGGCACATCCGGCAGCCGGGCCTCCCACCCCTCCAGCACGAACACCTGGGCCACGGCGTGGCGGGAGCGGGCGGCCTCCACCAGCAGCTTCGCCCCCTCCACCACGAACCAGGTGGAGTGGCTGGCGGCGTCGTCCCGCCGCCGGACGTATTCCTTGACCAGGCCGTTGGTGCGGCTGCGGATGACCGTGTCCATGGGGGCCTCCCGGGATTTTATCCAGTGTCACCGCAATTCTATGCTAAGATGGGCCGAATTCAAAGCGCGGGAAAGGGCCATGACGGACTGGAAAACGATGTTGGCGGAAATGGAAACGCAGCTGGCGGAGCTGGAGCGGCTCGGCAACGGGGAAACCGCCCGGGAGGCCGCCGAGCTGCTGCGCACCCGGATCCAGCGGGTGCGGCAAATGATCTTCTCCCAGCTCAGCCCCTGGCAGCGGACGAAGCTGGCCCGGCACGAGAACCGACCGTACTCCCTGGACTACATCCAGCGGCTGATCACGGACTTCGAGGAGATCCACGGCGACCGCAAGTTCGCCGACGACCCGGCCATGATCGCCGGCTTCGGCTATTTCCGCGGCCGCGCCGTCGTGGTGATCGGCCAGCAGAAGGGCCGCAACCTCAACGAGCGCAAGTTCCGGAACTTCGGCATGCCCCAGCCGGAGGGCTACCGCAAGGCGTTCCGGGTCATGAAGATGGCCGAAAAGTTCCGCAAGCCCATCCTCACGCTGGTCGACACGCCCGGCGCCTATCCCGGCATCGGCGCGGAGGAGCGCGGCCAGGCCGAGGCGATCGCCTTCAACCTCCGCGAGATGGCCCGCCTGCGGGTGCCGGTGGTGGTGAGCGTCATCGGCGAGGGCGGCTCGGGCGGCGCGCTGGGGATCGCCGTCGGCAACCGCATCTTGATGCAGGAGAACGCCGTCTACTCCGTCATTTCGCCGGAGAGCTGCTCGGCGATCCTCTGGAAGGACCAGCTCCATGCCGAGGAGGCCGCCCGCAACCTCGGGCTCACCGCCAAGGACCTGGAGCGCTTCGGGCTGATCGACGAGATCGTGGCGGAGCCGCCCGGCGGCGCCCACGCCGACTGGGACGCGGCCGCCCGGCTGCTGGGCGACGCCATCGAGCGCCAGCTGGCCGACCTGGCCAGGGGCACGCCCGAGGAGTGGGTCGCCGGGCGCCAGGAGAAATTCCGCCGCATGGGCGTGGTGGAATCCATCGCGTCCAGCTGATTGCGGATTGCGGATTGCGGATTGAAATCCCAATCCAATCGTGCTCGTAATCGTAATCGTTCCAATCATATACACGCAGAGACGCAAAACCCGCAGAGCTAATCCGGGACGGGGATGAACACGGATCCCCGCGGATCCATGTCAGATGTCCTTCTCCCAAGATCTTATTGAGCGAATCGGAGATCAAGGAGATTGGCTGAACGCTCCGCACCCTGCGTCTCTCTGGGCAAAATTCTTGATCCGATTACGATTACGATTACGAGCACGAGCACGATTACGAGCACGAGCACGATAGGGGGGAAGTGACCGGCGACACCCGGCCGGGGATTTCCGGTTGACACTTGCGGCGAAATCCGGTAGCTTTTTCCCCGTCATGCAGAAGCGGTTTTTATACTTTTGGATTCCCCTTCTCTTGCTGTCCGCCGGCGGACGGCTGCTGGCCGGGCCGCCCTTCAGCCCCGACGAACGGCTCCCGCGCGAACGGGTGCAGGAATACACCCTCTACGACGAATCCACCAAAAAATCCCCCGAGCAGGCCGCCATCCGGGAGAGCGAACAGGCATTTGCCCTGGGCGAGCTGCTGCTGGACGTCGGGGCCCCGGATGAAGCGACGCGGGAAATGGGCTACGCCCTCGAGAACTTCCTCTTCTGCGGCATCGACCTGACCGAGGCCCCCGTCCTCCGGGCGCGGCTCCAGGAGCTGCTCCAGCGCGCCGACCTCTACCGCGAGCCCCTGGACCTCTTCGGCGAGACCGACGACGCCGAGACGGAGTACCAGGCCGAGGAGGAGTCCCCCATCGAGGAGATGGTGGACCAGAACCTCCAGGCGGCCACCATCGATCCCGGCATCGAGCACCTCATCGAGCAGGACATCCTCGAGCAGAAGTTCGACTTCCCGGTCTTCGTCAACAGCCAGGTCATGACCTACCTGAATTACATGACCACCGGGAAGAAGAAGGGCTTCGTCGAGATCGGCCTGCAGCGCCTGGAACGGTACCAGGACATGTTCCAGCGCATTTTCCGCGAGGAGGGCCTGCCCCTCGACCTGATCTACTTCGGCCTGGTCGAGAGCAACTTCAACACCAACGCCTACAGCCGCGCCCGCGCCAGGGGCATCTGGCAGTTCATCCAGTGGACCGGCCGGCGCTACGGGCTGCGGGTGGACTGGTGGGTGGACGAGCGCTCCGACCCGGAGAAGTCCACCCGGGCGGCCTGCGCGTACATCAAGGACCTCTACGGCATGTTCGGCGACTGGTACCTGGTGCTGGCCGCGTACAACTCCGGCGAGGGCCGCATCCAGCGGATCCTCAACCGGCACCCCGACAAGGACTACTGGGAGATGACCGAGGGCCGGTACCTCCCGAGGGAGACCCGGGGCTACGTGCCCGCCATCCTGGCCGCCATCATCGTCGGCAAAAATCCCGAGCGGTTCGGCATCGCCACCGAGCCGTCCGAGGCGCTGAGCTACATCACGGTCGAGATCCCCTCCCCCACCGACCTGCGGGTGGTGGCTGAGACCATCGGCGTGCCGGTGGAGACCCTCCAGGACCTGAACCCGGCCCTGCGCCGCTACCTGACGCCGCCCGACCTGAAGACCTATCCCCTGCACGTCCCGGTGGACACCGCCCAGGAGACGCTGGCCCTGCTCTACGACCTGCCGGTCAAGGAGCGCCTGATGTGGGTCGAGCACCGGATCGCCCGCGGCGACACCCTCTACAAGATCAGCCGGAAGTATGGCGTCCCGGCCTCGGCCATCAAGGACTTCAACGACCTCAAGGGATCCCGTCCCCGGCTGCGCGTCGGCGACGTGCTGCAGATCCCGCTGTCCAACATCTACAAGGGCGCCGGGCGGGAAACGGCGTCCGACTACCGGCCCGAGCCCAAGCCCGCCGGCAAGTCGTACCGGGTCCGCCGGGGCGACACGCTCTGGAGCATCTCCCGCCGGACGCAGATACCGGTCAACCAGCTCATGACATGGAACGGCATCGACAATCCCCAGCTGAAGGCCGGCACGGTGCTGACCCTCCGAGATCCCAGCGAGCGTCCCGCGTCCCGCTCCCCGGGCGGGTCGGCGAGCCGGACGGCCGCCTCCGGCTCCGGGGCGGCGCCCCCCCGCGGCGGCGCCTACACCGTGGCCAAGGGCGACACCCTCTGGAGCATCAGCCAGAAGTACGACGTGGAGCTGGCCGCCCTGCTGGACGCCAACGGCCTGAGCAAAAAAAGCAAGATCCAGCCGGGCCAGACCCTGCGCGTGCCGGGCGGCGCGGGCAGTTCCGCCGGCGCCTCCCCATCCGGTCCGGCCAAGTCGTCGCAGGCCGCATCCTCCGGCGCCGGCAAGACCTCCGCAGCCAGCGAAAAGACCCGCGTCCACACGGTCCGGAAGGGCGAGACCCTGTACGCCATCGCCCGCTTGTACAACACGGACGTGGCCTCCCTCAAGCGCGCCAACAGCCTCCGCGGCGACGCCCTGAAGATCGGCGAACAGCTCGTCATCCCGGATTGATCGAGGCTGGTACTGGATCGTGCGGACGGGGACGTCCGCGCTCCAGTTTTTCTCAGCGCCGCTGCTCCTTTGCGGCCTCAGCGTGAACTTTCTGATTCGATTACGATTACGAGAACGATAACGATCGACGATTACGATTGTGTCGGATTTGAATTCGCAATTCCCAATTCGCAATCACCCTCACTCCTGACTCCTCACTCCCCTCTTCCTCCACGCGGCGAGTTCCCGGCCGGTGTGGGAGGAGGCACACTCGGGCAGGCCGTCCACCAGGCCCTGGTACAGCACCCAGCCGCCGTCGGGGCCGCCCTCCGGGCCCAGGTCCACGACCCAGTCGGCGTTCTCCAGGAAGTGCAGGTCGTGTTCCACGGCGATCACGGTGTGGCCGTCCGCCAGCAACCGGTCCAGCACCCGCAGCAGGGTGGCCGTGTCGGTGGGATGCAGCCCGGTGGTGGGCTCGTCCAGCAGGAACAGGCCCTGCCCCTTGACCGTCTCCAGTAGCGCGCGGCACAGCTTGAGCCGCTGGGCCTCCCCGCCCGACAGCGTGCTCAGCGGCTGCCCGAGCCGGAGGTAGCCCAGCCCGACGTCGCGCAGCATGTCCAGCCGCCGGGTGAACGCGGCGTCGGCCGCGTCCCCGAACCGCTCGGCCGCCTCGCCGGCGGTCAGGTCCAGCGCCTCCACGATGGTCAGCCCGCGGCAGGTGTAGGCGCGGGCCTCCGGCGAGTAGCCCGTCCCGCCGCACCGGTCGCAGAGGATCTCTTCGTCGGCCAGAAACTGCATCTCCATGACGGTGCGGCCGCGGCCCTTGCACCACTCACAGCGGCCGCCCTCCACGTTCAGCGAAAAGTAGCCCGGGGTGACACCGTGGGCCCGGGCCTCCGGCTCGGCGGCGAAGAGGCGGCGGACCGAGTCCCAGATCCCCAAGAACGTTGCCGGCATGGACCGGGAGCTGCCCGGCGGCAGGCCCTGGTCGACGTAGCGGGCGAAGCGGAACGCCTCCGCGCCGCGGATTCCCGACAGGGCGGGCGGCAACGCCTCGCCGGCCAGCTTCGCCTCCACGGCCGGCAGGACCACTTCCTCCAGCAACGTGGACTTGCCGCTGCCGCTCACGCCGGTGACGCAGCTCAGCCGCCCCACCGGAAATCGCGCCCGGACCGATTTCAGGTTGCGCGCCCGGGCGCCGGAGACTTCCAGCCACGGCGCGCCGGCCTCCCGGAGCGGCCGCGTTCGGTCCTCCCCGTCCCCCCGCAGCATGGCCGTGGTCGCCGTGCCGGCCTCCCGCAGGTAGTCGGCCATGGCGCCCTGGTACAGCACCCGTCCGCCGTCCCGCCCGGCGCGGGGGCCCAGCTCCACGGCGTGGTCGGCCCGGGCGATGAACCCGGGATCGTGCTCCACGAAGACCACCGTGTTCCGGGAATCGCACAGGCGCCGCAGCATCCGGCCGAGGCGGGCGTGGTCGCGCGGGTGCAGGCCCAGGGTCGGCTCGTCCAGGACGAACAGGGTGTCGGCCAGCCCGGTGCCGAGCACGGCGGCCAGGTGCACCCGCTGCATCTCCCCGCCGCTCAGGGTGAAGGCCGGCCGGTCCAGGGTCAGGTAGCCCAGGCCGAGTTCCTCCAGGCACTGCAGGCGGGCGGCCAGTTCCTCCAGCACCCGCTCCAGCGCCGACAACCGGTCGGGAGGCAGCATCAGAGTGGACAGCGCATACCGTGCCTCGCTCACGCGCAGCGCCAGCACGTCGCCCAAGTCGCGGCCGGCCAGGCGGACCGACAGCGCCCGCGGGTTCAGCCGCTTGCCGCCGCAGTCGGGGCACCGCCCGTAGCTGCGCAGCCGGCTGAGGAACACCCGCACGTGGAGCCGGTACGTTTTCCGCTCGAGCCGGCGGAAGAAGCCCTCCACGCCGGGGAAGACCCCGCCGCCGCGCTGGACGGCGTCCCGGACATCCGCCGGCAGCTCGCCGAACGGCACGTCCAGCGGCCAGCCCACCCGCCGCGCCACCTCCAGGAGGTAGCGGTGGTAGCCGCGGTAGGCCTTGCCCTGCCAGGGCACGACCGGGTTCTCGGCCAGCGTGCGCGACGGGTCCAGGTAGCGGGCCGGATCGTAGAAGACCACGTCGCCGAAGCCCTTGCAGGTGGGGCACGCGCCTTCGGGAGTGTTGGAGGAAAGCAGGCTCTCCGTCACCGCCGGGCGCTCCTCGCCGCACCGGCTGCAGCGCGGCCGCGCCGGAAACGACGCCTGCACCCACTCGCCCGCCGGCTCGACGGCGACGTTGGCCGGCCAGGCGATCCCGGCGGCGTCGGTCGCGGGCACCATCAGCCGGCACTCCGCCCGCTCCTCCTGCCCGGCGGCGCGCACCGCCTCCAGCAACCGGTCGGCCTCGTCCGGCAGGACTCGGACCCGGTCCACCACCACCTGGGTCTGAGCGGCGCGCTCCGGCAGCTCCTCGGCGCGCATCACCCGGCCGCCCTGGAACACGCGGGGGTAACCCATCCGGGCGATGGTGCGCCCGAGCGGCTCGCGCCGCGGGCGGGCGCCGCGGTAGGCGAAGAGCACCGTCACCTCCCGCCCCGCCAGCCGGTCGATGCACCACGCCATCACCTCGACGGGGGCGTAGACCGCCAGCTCGACGCCGCAATCCGGGCAGTGCGGCGTGCCGGCCCGCACGAACAGCAGCCGGAGGTGGTCGGCGATCTCGGTCAGCGTCCCCACGGTGGAGCGGGAATTCTTGACCGCCTTCCGCTGCCGCACCGCCATGGCCGGCAACAGGCCCCCGGCGGAATCCATCGCCGGCTGGGACCACTTGTCCATGAACTGCCGGAGGTAGGGCGACAGGGACTCCAGGAAGCGGCGCTGGCACTCGGCGTAGAGCGTGTCGAAGGCGAGGCTCGACTTGCCCGAGCCGCTGACGCCGGTGACGGCCGAGACCCGGTGGTGCGGGAAATCGACGTCCACCCCCCGCAGGTTGTGGGTGGAGACGCCGCGCAGCCGGATGGTGCGGGAATCTGAATCCTTCATCCTCGGAACCGTTTCCAATCCTTCGTGGACATTATATAATGCATTCAGATATTTCCGGATCGAGGCAACCATGAAACAGACCGCGCCGATCCTCCTCCTGCTGGTGCTCGGGATGGCCCTGCCCCTGCCGGCGGCGGCGGAGGATTACTCCGAGAGCTACCCCGCGGAGCCGATCAAGCTCAACCTGGACCTGGCCGCCACATGGGACCAGGTCCTGCTGGTGCTGGAGAAGATGGGCTACGAGGTCGACAGCCAGGACCGCGCCAACGGCCAGATCCTCACCAAGGCGGAGGAGTCGATCTCCGGCGCGTACGCCGGCTCCGAGCTCAAGAAGGTGGCCGTGGTGGTGGCCGACTACCAGGCGTCCCTCCGCAAGGGGAAGCACTTCCTCGAGATCACCGTGTCCTTCCTGAAGCCGGTGCAGACCTCCGTGGCGGCCACCGCCCACATCAGCGCCCTGAAGCGGAGCTACGACGGCCAGGAGGAGTGGATCACGCTCAAGTCCAACGGCGCCCTGGAGGTCCGCTTCCTGAACGAGCTGAACATCGCCGTCACCGGCAAACGGATCTACGACAAGAAGATCCCCACGTGGAGAAAACCCATCGAAATCCCCATCCAGAAGTGAAGCCATGAAGCTGCCTCCCGAGTGGCCCGAGCACCTGTCCCGCCTCCTCCTCATCGGCCTGGCGGCCGCCGTGCTGTTCTTCGGCACCTGGGCCGCGCTGCCCGATTCGGCCTGGAACGGCCTGATGGCCGGGCTCTTTCCCAAGCTCCGGCCGGACAGCCCGCGGATCGCCATCGACTCCTTCACGCACGAGCAGGCGCCCGGCGAGCTGCGTCTCCACCTCCAGATCCACAACGCCTCCTCGGTGACGCTGGAGAAGGTCCAGGCCGTGCTGTCCATCTACGACGCCCGCGGCACCCAGCTCAACACCCTGCTCTACCCCATCGAGCCGCCCCAGATCGCGCCCGGGCAGGCCGTCGAGACGACCATCTCCTTCCCGGAGTCGACGCCCATCTCCCAGTATGCCGTCTACTTCAAGACGGCCGCCGGGGAGATCATCCCGCACGACAAGCCGTTTTAGATCGGGGAATCCGCGCTCCACATCCCATTGTCACTTTGATTCCGCGGGCTTTGCACCTGCGCGAAGATGATTGCGGATTTCGGATTGCGGATTGCGGATTGGGAAACTGAAATCCCAACATGGATCACGTGGATGACGGCGGATTGACGCGGATTCCAAACCCTGGCTCTGGATCGGAATCCGTGTGTGAATCCGCGTTGATCCGCGTCTCGGATTTCTCCGCGGGCTCCGCGTCTATGCGTGTAATTTCTTGGTTCGATTACGATGACGAGCACGATTGCGAGCACGAGCACGATCAGGAGAGTTGCCTCAATGATTGACGGGGGAGCGGAAGGGGCGTGTATAATGCCCCCTCGAAAGGAAGGCCCATGCACGACGACCAACCCCTGCGAATGAGCGACGAACTCCCCGACGATCCCGACCAGATCCGGCGGATGGGCGAGGAGTTCCTGGAGCGGATCCTGGACTTCTGGCGCGGCACGGCCGACCGGCCGGTCCACCCCGGCTCCTCGCCCGCGGACTTCGAGGCCCTCGGACGGATCGGCATCCCAGCCCAGGGCCGGCCCCTGGCCGAGATCCTGGACGACCTGGCCCGCCACGTCCTGCCGGGCCTGACGCAGGTGGCCTCGCCGCGCTACCTGGGCATGATGAACCCGCCCCCCGCCCTGGTGGCGGTGTTCGCCGAGAGCCTCGCCGCTGCGCTCAACCAGAACTGCGCCCTGTGGCACCAGAGCCCCGCCGGCGCGGAGCTGGAGAAGTCCGTCAACCGGTGGCTTCTCCGGCTGGCCGGCCTCGACCCGGAGAGCGCCTTCGGGATCCTGGTCAATGGCGGCTCCATGGCCAACATCACCGCCCTGAAGCTGGCCCGGGACCATGCGGCGGGCCCCGGCGTGCGCGCGGAGGGCGTCCGCGGCCTGCCCCCGGGCGCCGTCTACATTTCCGAGGAGGGCCACTACTCCTTCGAGAAGGGCATGGACCTGGTCGGCCTGGGCACCGACGGCCTCCGGCGGGTCCCAGTGGACGGGCAGTTCCGCATCGAGGTCCCGCGGCTTCGCGAAATGATCGCCGACGACGTCCGCCGGGGCGTCCGCCCCGTCGCCGTCATCGGGATCGCCGGCACCACCAACACCGGCAGCATCGACCCGCTGGCGGCGCTAGCCGACGTCGCCGCCGAGCACGGCGCGTGGTTCCACGTGGACGCGGCCTACGGCGGGGCGGCCCTGCTCCTGCCCGAATACGCCGCGGCGCTGGCCGGCCTCGCGCGCGCCGACTCCGTCACCGTCGATCCCCACAAGTGGCTGTTCATCCCCTACGAGTGTGCGGCGCTGCTCGTGCGCGACGGCGGGCGGCTCCGCGACGCCTTTAGCACCCGCCCGTCCTACTACCTGGAGCAGGGCGATGCCGGCCGGACCAACTTTTTCGAGTACGGCCTGCAGGGGTCCCGCAGCCTGAAAGCCCTCAAGGTCTGGATCACCTTCCAGTTCTTCGGCCTCGACTACTATCGGACGATCATCCGGAGGAACATCGCCTTCGCCGGCTGGCTGCACGGGCGCCTCGCCGGCGAGCCCGATTTTGAGGCCTTCCACCGGCCGGAGCTGGGCATCGCCTGCTTCCGGGCCCGCCCCTCCGCCGGCCGCCCGGGGGCCGCCGCCTGCGGAGCGGAGCGGCTGGACGAGATGAACCGGCGGATCCACCGCCGCATCGAGATGGAGGGCCGGTTCTGGATTTCCATCACCCGGCTGCACCGCCGCGACGTGGCGCTGCGGGTCAATTTCATGAACTACCAGACCCGGGCCGAGCACGTCGAGGAACTTGCCGCCACCCTGATCCGTATGAAGGACGAGGAGCTTGCGCGATGAACCGACGCCTTTGGATCCCCATCCTCCTGCTCGCCGCCTGCGCCGGCGCACCGGCCGCGCAGGTGGGGGTGATCTCGGTCGAGCCGGCGGAGAAGGCCGACCCCAAATGCCAGGTCTACATCGGGCCGGAGATCGTGCTCACCTTCAGCCTCGACGTCCACGACCAGCCCTTCCTGAACGTCATCAACTACACCGACCAGGAGGTGGTCGTGCAGGCCGAGAAGATGACCTTCCTCCTCACCGACGGCCGGCGGGTCCACCCCTCCCTCCTCAAGATCAGCACGGCCATCCAGGAGGACTTCATCCTGCGGGCCTACTTCAGCATCCACCCGCACGGGAACTTCCACTTCCAGATGGCCGGGCTGGAAGACTGCCTGGACAAGATCGACCGTCTGGAGGTGGAGATCCACCCCTACCGGTACAAGCTGGACCGGGTGCGGCGGGACTTCTTCGACATCCTCATCGACCGGCTGGAGAAGATCAGCCTGGATGAAACCTCCGTCTCCAGGGCCTTCCGCAAGCTGGACATCCCCCTGAAGGGCACCCGGGAGCGGAAGGAGGCTCCCCTCACCCCATGAGCATCCGCGGACTCGTCTTCGACCTGGACGGCACCTTGGTGGATTCGCTGGACGACATCACGTTCCACCTCAACCACGCCCTGGCGCTCGCCGGCCTTCCGCCTCGGGACAAGGCCTGGGCCCGCCGAAACGTCGGGCAGGGAGTGGCCCATCTCGTCCGGCAGGCCCTGGACGGCGCGGCGGAGCGGGACCGGGAGGAGGCGGTGCTCGGCGCCTTCGTCGCCCGCTACGAGGCCCACCCCTGCGACCGGACCTTCCCCTACCCCGGAGTCCGGGAGGCGCTGGCCGCCTGCCACGCCCGCGGACTGGTCCTGGCCGTGCTCTCCAACAAGCCCGCCGGCATCACGGTCAAGGTGATCGAGGCCCTCGGAATGGCGAACCTCTTCCGCCACGTGTGGGGGGGCGACTCCTTTCCCGAGCGGAAGCCCTCCCCCCTGCCGCTGCGCCACTTCCTGGCCGAGACCGGCCTGGCCCCGACGGAGGCGCTCATGGTCGGCGACTCGGCGGCCGACATCCAGAGCGCCCGGGGTGCGGGGGTGCGCTCCGCCTTCTTCCCCGGCGGCTACGGCCGCCTGGACGGCGACGCTCCGGCGCCCGACTTCATTCTGCCATCCATGAGTGAGCTGGTTCCGCTGCTGGAGCGGCTGGATCGGAGCTAGGGGCTAGGGGCTAGGGGCTAGGGGCTCGGGGCTAGAGTCTCGGGAGTTAGGACTCGGGGATCGGGGCTGGTAGCTCAGAGTCGGGAGTATGAGGCGGGGCGGGGAATATAGGATCGAAGATCCAAGCCAATAGATCCGATGCTCCGAGTCCGAGACCCGAGCCCCTAGACCCGAGCCCCTAGTCCCGTGTTCCCAGGGCCTGCTTGATATAGACCGCCTGCGGATGGACGATGGTCTGGCGGCGCTCCGGGCCGGTGGAGATCATCCCGATCTCGACCCCCAGGAACTCCTCGATGAACGCGACGTACCGGCGGGCCGCTTCCGGTAGGTCTTCCATCCGCTGGAGCCCGGCGGTTTGGGCCTGCCAGCCCGGCAGGATCTGGTAGACGGGCTCCGCGGCCTGCAGGACTTCCACGTCGTCGGGAAAAGTCTCCAGGAGACCGCCCCGGTAGCGGTAACCGGTGCAGACGGGGATCTCCGGGAACGGATCCAGCACGTCCAGCTTGGTCATGAGCAGGGAGTGGAAGCCGTTGATCCGGACGGAGTAGCGCATCTGGAAGAGGTCCAGCCAGCCGCACCGGCGCGGGCGGCCGGTGCTGGCGCCGAACTCCCCGCCGCGCTGGCGCAGCAGGTGGCCGTCGTCGTCGTGCAGCTCGGTGCGGAACGGCCCCGCGCCGACGCGGGTGGTGTAGGCCTTCATGATGCCCACCACCAGGCCGAGGCGGTGGGGCGGCACGCCCGTGCCGACGGCGGCGCCGCCGGCCGTGGCGTGGGAGCTGGTGACGAAGGGGTAGGTGCCGAACTCCACGTCCAGCATGGTCCCCTGGGCGCCCTCCATGATCACCCGGCGGCCCTCGTCGAGCCAGCGGTTCAGAAGCAGCGAGGTGTCCGTCACGAACTCCGCCATCCGGCCGCAGGCCTGGAAGAATTCCTCCCACTCGGCCTCCGGCGGCGCGGGGACGGCCGGGCCGATCTGCCGCTTGAGCTCCAGGAACCCTTCGCACTGCCGGCGCAGCGCGGCGCTGTCCCGGGTCAGGCCGGCCCGGATGCCGTTGCGGAAGTACTTGTCGCCGTACGCCGGCCCGATGCCGCGCAGGGTGGTGCCGATGGCGCTGACGCCGCGGCCGGCCTCGTCGGCCTTCTCCACCGCGCGGTGCCAGGGCAGGATCAGCTGCGCCCGGTCGCTGACGAAGAGGCGGCCGGCCACGTCGATCCCCAGCGTCTTGAGGAAATCAACCTCGCGGAGGAGGGCAGCCGGGTCCACCACCAGGCCGTTGCCGATCACGCACATCTTGCGCGGGTGGAGGATTCCCGACGGGATCAGGTGGAGGACGTACTTGGCGTCACCGACGATGACGGTGTGGCCGGCGTTGTGGCCGCCCTGGTAGCGGGCCACGACGTCGTAGTGCTCGGTGAAGATGTCGACGAACTTGCCCTTGCCCTCGTCCCCCCACTGGGCCCCCACGATCACGAGGTTGCTCATTGCGTTCACGGGTTGTCCGGCGGATTACAGGTGCTTGTCGAGCAGGCGGGCGATGGCGTCCCGGGAGGAGGCGCCCACCATCTGGTCCACCACGGCCCCGCCCTTGAAGATCAGCAGGGTGGGGATGCTGCGGATGCTGAAGCGGTCGGCCACCTGGAAGCTCTCGTCCACGTTGACCTTGCCGATCTTGGCCCGGCCGGCGTAATCCTTCGCGAGCTGGTCGATGACCGGGGCCACCATCCGGCAGGGGCCGCACCAGGGCGCCCAGAAATCCACCAGGACGGGGATCGGGGACTCCAGGACTTCCTTCTGGAAGGTGGCATCGGTGAATTGCAGGGTGTTCTCCCCCATCGTCTCCTCCAAGGCTTGAAATGCGAACCCCGAAACAAGGCGGCATTGTACCCAAACGGCCGCCCGTTTGCAAGGGCCGGCCCATTGGATGCGGCCGGACGGAATAATGGTCAGGATTTTCCTCCCCGCGCCGCCGGTCCCGCCCAATTTCTCCCTTCCGCCGCGGGGCCGGATCTGGTACAAAGCAGCCATGACCGCGCGCATCCCCCCGAAGAAATCGCTCGGGCAGCATTTCCTGGCCGACCGGAACATCCTGGCCGGGATCCTCGACCTGCTCGGCCTGGAGGCCGGGCAGGAGGTGGTGGAGATCGGCCCCGGCCCCGGCGGCCTGACCCGAGCGCTGCTGGAGCGCGGCTGCCGGGTGCTGGCCGTGGAAATCGACCCGCGCTGCGGCCAGGCGCTCCGGGCGGAACTGGGCGGCGAGCCGGGCTTCCGGCTGGTCCAGGCCGACGCGCTGACGGCGGACTTCCCCGCCCTCCTGCGGGAGGCCGGTTTCCACCCGCCGGTGACGGTGGCGGGCAACTTCCCCTACAACGTCGGCACGGCGCTGCTGCGGCGGATCCTCCCCCAGCGGGAGTGGGTGCGGCGGGTCGGCGGGCTGCTGCAGGACGAGGTGGTCGGGCGCCTGGCGGCCCAGCCCGCCACGCCCGCGTACGGCTACCTGACCCTGTACGCCTGGTATTTCGCGGCCACGTCCGCCGGGGCGCTGGTCCGCCCGGGATCGTTCCGCCCCCCGCCGAAGGTGCTGTCGCGGACGTTCCGCTCGGACGTCCGCCCCGCCCCGCTCCTGCCTCCCGAGGCGGAGGCGCGCTACCTGGAACTCGTCTCGGCCGCCTTCGCCGCGCCGCGCAAGACGCTGGCCAACAACCTGCGCCGGGCGGGGTGGCCTTCCCAGCCGCTGCAAGACTTCCTCTCCGGGCGCGGGCTGCCCGCCGACGCCCGCCCCGCCGCCCTCGCGCCGGAGGACTACCTGGAGCTCGCCCGGCTGTCCCTGCCTGCGGCGGCCGGTGCCGGCCGGAGTTGACATCACTGCAACGGCCTCCCAAATCGGCGATTTTTAAGATATAATTAGGCCAACATACCGATCACGGCCGGGCAACCTTTTTTCAACCAGGCAGGGGGTCCCATGATCGGGCGGACCGTATCCCACTACCGGATCGTCGGGCGGCTCGGGGCGGG
>CAYPNP010000047.1:0-19032 GCA_964412195.1 uncultured Acidobacteriota bacterium
ATAGTTTGTGACGGAGCCTGGCCCCATCACGGAGAAGCCGCTTCGTCAGGGCAGAGTGCCACACTCGGAACTTGCTGAAACGGCGGCGATTGCAAACCGGTTAGCTGATCGGCAGTTCATATTGTGCTATGATTTGGGAGACAACCTCTTTGTGACAGAGCCTGGCGCCATTGCATTTGGCGCCATTGCATTTCGGCACCATCAAAGTTGGTTGATAAGGGAATATAGGGAGAAAAGTTTGCTGACAAGGTTGTTGATGCGGTAAAGCTTTGGATATGGCAAACGCTGGGCTGAAAGCCACAACACCCTAAGAAAAGCCCTCTGGCGCAACACCTGCTGAACGGAGGGCAACAGTCCAGGGGAAGCCATGTGTTTGCGGTGCGCAAGAGCTGAAAATGGTGGCTGATCACCTGAAAGTTGGTAGCTCTCAAAATGTGAGAGATGGCGTAGCCCTAAACACACCGCATCACGCGGCGGGCACCCACCACACCCGGCAACGAATGCAGTGTTCGTGCAATTCCGCGCAATCCAATCATAATATTGGCGCACCCGGAGGGGCTCGAACCCCCAACCCTCGGTTCCGAAGACCGAACGTACGATCTGACCACCACGGCATCGAGCGATAAAAAGCAACACGAGATAATACCGCCAGGGCTTTGGTTATAGCCGTTTCGGCGATTATCCCCGATCATCGCCGGGAGCGGTCCGGTACCGCCCGAAATCGGGTCATTTTGGGGTTGAGTGTGACACCAGTGTGACGGGAAAAAACAGACCTTGATGGAGTCGAACGCAGATTGACTATTGGAAATAGGAACTTTCAGCAGTCATGGTTCAATCCCCTTCCGGTTTGGATGACATCCTGATGTGCCCAGCGGAGGGTGTGATCTGGAACTCCGTTCCCGCCGTCTCCAAGATCGCATGCCCCATGGCTGCGTCGGGGAGGTTGACGTTCAGCATCCGGATGAACCATTCCGGGACGTGGTGGCGTCTACCGACGTAGAGATTTCCTTTGGGTACCGTTTGCACGCGCAACCAGGCAAATTCCATTGCCTGTCTGTTCGTGTCATCCAGTGCTGAGTAGGTAGCCTCAATTTCCTTCAATCGGCTTTCCAGCCGCGCGACCGCTTCCTGGGGTTCCCGGATGGCGAACTCGTTCCAGACCATCGGCAGCGGCGGGTCCATGTGGCCGCTCACGATCAGGCCACATTCGGATTGGGCACCGATCAGGGTAATGAACGGTTCCTTGCCGGAGCTGACATGACTCACGAAGATCCGGAACTCATCCTCCCGCCGGTTGACCTGGACGGTCTCGAGGAGCGTAGCATACTGGGACAGGACACTCCACACCTTGCCCCGGCCACCGGCGATGGGCGTCTGCCAGAGTTTCTTGCCGACCAGGAAATTCCCGCCGAGGCCGAAAATGTGGGTATGGCCGACGTGGTACGAGATGGCCTCGTGCACGAGATGCAGCCGATCGACCGTATAATCGCCACTGCGGAACCGCCGGATGACTTCCACGTCCTCGTGATTGCCCCAAACCGCAAATACAGGGATATCAAATCTCTTCTCGCCTCGGAGGAAATCAGGTAGTTCACTCAGGGGGAGTGAACACTTCACGAACTCCCTCTGCTCGGCGGTCGGCTTGGCGAGGATTTCCTTTTTCCGTTCGGGGCTCAACTCGGAGTGCCGGATGTGCAGCGCCACTTCCCGGTCGCTCAAGCGGTCGAGACTCTCTTCGTCAGAGAACCCGAAGTCACCGGCGTGGATCACCGCTTCGCAACCGTTTTCGAGCGCTAGCCGGTTGATCAGCGACAGTTTCCCGTGGGTGTCAGAAATCAGAAGAAGTCGGATCATTCAGGACGCTTCTTCAGAAGATCCAATTTCCCAAAGAGATATTGCACTCGTTCAAACGAATCGCGCTGAATCCTGGCTCGTTCCTCAGGATCCGCGATCTCCTCGAAATCCGCCACCATCTTGGGACCGATGTGGTTCTCCGAAGCGAACTTCTCGGCGATTTTCGTCAATCCCTCACGAATCAAACCATGGTTTTTCCATGGTCTGAGTTCATCAACCAAAGCGTCGATTCCTCCTGGGAAGAAGCGAAGGCAATAGTAGATGTCCCAGGCATCCTTCTCCTTCATTCGGTCGGCCAGGGCCATTCCCTTCATGGAGATGAAAGCCGGGATCGACGCCACCCGGACAATCACAGTGTCCAGACCGCCGTCCGGCAGCGGTCCTTCCAACCGGATCTCGACCGGATCCTCGAAGGCCAGATCGCAACCCCGCGCTTTCCGGGCCATCATGTCCTGGACCCGCTGGTGGCGGTGTGTGGCCGTCGTGCCCTGGTACTCACCTGCCAGGAAATCGACTTGAACCGTGATCGAGCGGGAGGCGGTTGGAACCTGCCGAAAGAAAATGAACGGCTGTTTCCCGGGAGAATAGCCTCTCGCCAGCAGCAGTTCCCTGATCGTTCGATAATGCTCCTCGGTCAGGTGAAGGTGGTTGACCGCCAGGTCCACATCCAGGCTGCCCACGTGTGGGGTGGATTTGTTCGAGAACAGCATCTCGGGCACCCAGCCGCCGACGAGCACGATGTCGGCGCGGTAGGCGGCCAGGACATGCGCCAGTTCGATCAAGACGGCCCGCGCGGCCTCGACTCCATCTTTGGGAAAATCTTTGCGGCTCACCATAACGGCCTGATGACCTCCTCCAGGATGGTCTCGGCAGCTTCCTCACCCCGCCCCTTGAAGTTGCGGAGGTCCAGGTAGAGCTGGATCGGGTGAACGACCTGAAGATCATCCACCGTCACCGCTCCGTAGAACACGCCCTCATCGTAGGGACTTAAAATCGTCACGTTGGCGCCACCGTCCACGGATTTCAATTTCAAACGCGCCAGCGCATCCTCCGGCATCGCCTCCACGAACGCCATGACCCGCTGATAGCGGACAGCCGGAGAAACCCGGGCCGCGCCTGAAAAGCCCGTGAGGGCATACCGGATCCCCCGATCATTCAAAACAGATCCCAGCGTCTTCTCGATTTCGGCTGGCGACTCCAGGGAGTAGTAATCCGTGGCGACGTTCTTTCTGAAATTGTAGCTGGTCGTCCATTCGGCCAACAATTCCGCCGGCGCCGCCAACTTCACTCCGCACTCTTCGTCGGTCAGCCATTCCCGGTCGCGCAGGATCCGCAGCACGTTGGCCACCTGGCCCAGGCTGACGTTTGCTTCCCGAGCCAACCGCTGATACCGCCAGCTCTGCCGAGCATTTGCCAGGAGCACGCGGAGCACCCGAGTGGATTTCGGTGCATACAGCGAACGCAATTCCCGTCGCGCCGGGGCAGG
This sequence comes from uncultured Acidobacteriota bacterium, assembly GCA_964412195.1. Lineage (GTDB taxonomy): Bacteria > Acidobacteriota > JAAYUB01 > JAAYUB01 > JAAYUB01 > CAYPNP01. The sequence goes on from CAYPNP010000047.1 coordinate 3,341, forward strand.
GTTGGGCAGCCCTTCCCTTTGAATGAAGATGGTCTGGAAACTCAGGAAACAATTACCGGCTGAATCCAGATATCCCGCGCCATTTTGTTTGCAAATTTCGGCCGTCCGACTGGACACAAAGGGGGCAATCAGAATCCCATAGCTGTTGGGATATTCCGACCGAAAGCGAGCGATCAGGTTGAGGGCATTGCGGGCGATCCGGGGCTGCCCGCTGGGGATCACGGCCACCAACAAGAGCTGACTTAGATCTTGCACAACAACTCGGACGATGAAGTCCTGATTCAGATGATCAAACCTGGGGGAATCCTCATACGTAACTATCCGGAGGGATGGCACTTTCGAGAGACAATTCTCCAGTAGTTCGCGTGCATGTTGATGAATCTGGTTTTTGGTCATTTTCATATTTCACACTATTTTCAGCGTTTGCTGAAAATAATTATTTCACTGAAAGAAAAATTGTCAATGAATAACTGATCCCTTCAGCTGAATGAATTTCATATCTGATTCAGCCACACCATGTCCAGCACATCAATCCGGCCGTCGGCATTCAGATCCGCAGCCTCCAGGGGAGCGATGAAGCCGGCCTCCCCCCAGACGATCGCTTCGGACAGGTACAGGGCAAGCAGTTCCAAATCCACCGCGTCGACCATCCCGTCCAGGTTCAGGTCGCCGAGCAGGAGATTCGGATCCACGATGAAATGCGGGACGAGCTCATAGTCATGATCCAGCTCCAGCTCCAGCGGATTCTCGCTCCCCTCGTAATCGCCCGACCAATGCGCGAACACGTAGCCGGGGTCCGGCAAACCCACCACCCGCGCGATCCAGCCGGCCGGGTAGGTGTAGGCGCCGGGCGTCGGCACGGTCAACCCGTGGGCACCCGCCTGCACGCGCAGCACGCAGCCGGCGGGGTGCGACGTAGGATCCAGCGGATCGGTCCCCGCGGCCGCCTCCTCGCCGTCGGAGTACCCGTCCAGGTCGGTGTCCCAGGCGTGGGGATTGGTCTCCCCGGGATCGATCATCCCGTTACCGTTGGCATCCTCTTGCGCGGTGGTCCGGCCGTCGGCGTCGGGATCGGCCTCCGGATCCATCGCCTGCAGCCAGCCGGTCGCATACAGCCCCGATTGCGTGACGTCCCCGCTGGCCCCGTTGCCGGTGGCGACGCTCCCGGAAACGACGGACCAGATGCCCGTCTCCGAGTCATAGCGGTAGAGGGCCAGCTCGTCGAGAACGGCCGGACCGGCGCCGGCGATGCTCAGATCCTCCGGCGTGACCGCAAGAGTTAGAGTGACGGGCGCGGCGAACTCCGCCTGCAGCTCCCCGCTCGCATCCTCCGCCGCCAGGTGGACGGCGTGGCCCGCCAGCGTTAATACATCGATGGCGACCGCCTGCCGGGACACGGGCAGGGCCACACAGGCGTCATTGCTCCAGATGCCGGTGCGGTGGTAGAACCTCTCCGGATCGCCCACCGGCACGGCCATCACCTGGGGAGAGACATAGGCGGTGCGGCTGGGCAACCGGCGCTTTCCGCCTGTTTCATCCGCCGTTCCCGTGATGCGGTCAGCGAGCACGGCCGTGTCCATCACCGCCGTCGACAGGCGCACCGCGGGCGGGATCGCCCCCGTTTGGACCGTGCCCACCGGCACGCCGGTGACGGACTGCAGTTCCGTGACGTCGCTCTTGCCAAACACCACCTCCGCCACCGGGATGAGACGGCGGAGGATTTCGGAGAGGAACGGCACGGTCGTCATCAGGCTGTTGCTGACCGTGCCCAGGAAAACGGCCGGACTGGGCGCCCAGTCGTGCTTTCGGTAGTCGGCCAGAAGATAGGGCGTGTCTTCGAACACCACGCCGCGGGCGTACTCCTGTTCCACCTCCTGGTACAAACCGAGGCCGATGGAGAGTTTCAGCCCCTTAAGGTGTGGAATTGGAACTTTTATTGCCGCCTCCGCCCGCAGGCCCCGCACGGACTGAGCGCTGGTCCGGGTCAGAGCGGACGGATCGGCGGCCTCCACCGTGGTGAGGAAATTCTTGATGTCTCCGGACAGCCACTCGGGGGTGAAATTGGATAGGGACGGCTGATGTCCGACGGCTACCTGGGAAAGGGTCCCAGCCAGTAATTGCGGATTCTGTCCCACCAGAAAGATCGCCTGGGGATCGCTGGTGGCCCATTTGATCCGGGTGCCGGCGTATGACTGACCGCTGAAGAGCAGCCAGGAGGCGCCCACTGATTCCGTCGTCTCAATGGTGGCGCCGATGCCGCTGATCTCGGGCCCCCGGCTGGTCACCTCGTACTGGACGGTGTTGGTGTGGGTGCGGTTGACGCCTTCCAGGCTGTCCAACCAATCCAGTTCGTCGGCCAGATTCAACTGGACGCCAGCGCCGGCCGACAGTCCCAACGCCAGGGAATCGGTGACATCCCCCTGGCCGGACGGGCTGAACTGGCGCCCTTCCTGCAACGTGCCGCTGAACGCCACATTTCCGCTCAGGGATAGCGGCCCCAGTGTGATGGACGCACCCGCTGATGATCGTCCCTCCACGCTGGCGCCGTACTTGATATTCTGGTAATAACGCGCCGGTTCGAATTCCGCTGTGGGATAACCCTGCGAGGACAGCCACACCAGCGTCGCCGTGTGGACGTGCTGCGACAGGAACCGAGCCGGGGAGCCGCCGAAGTTCCCGAAGAAGGTCAAGGCGCCGGTCACGTCGGCGTTCCGGGCCGCGCCGGTCCAACCGCCCGCGTTGTAGTCGATCTCGCCACCGAGGTACGCCCCGGCTTTCAACCCGATCGAGCCCGAAGCTTCAGCCTTCGGAGCGCCAGAAATGCCCAATTCGGCCGACACCTCACCCGACAGGCTGAAATCCCCCTGCCGGCCCAACCCCTGGACGATGCCACCCGCCGGCGTATCGGCGGCCAGGAGCTTCACTGTGTAGCCCGCCTGCGCCCCCAGCGACAGCTTGGCCGACGCCACCGACTGTGCCCCGCCGCCCGGCGTCTCCGCCTCCCAGACCGGACCGCCCAGGGCGAACACGTAGTTGGAGCGCCACGGCCGTTTCTGTTGCACCCGGATGCTGAAGTCCAGGTCCTTTTCCAGCAGGAAATAGTCCTTCCACTCGCCGCTTTCCTGCAGGCGGATGGTTCGGGGAAAGTCCAGCTTCAGCGCGTCGCCCGCGTGGACGCCCCACGGCTCCAGATCCAGCTTCATCTGCAGCACGCCGGGCTTGATGATCTCGGCCTGGACGCTCACCCCGGCCTTGTCCGAGTTCAGGCTGAGCTGCACCGGCCGGACCGGCACTGGCTGGCGGTCCACGTCCAGGATCTTGTAGTAGCGGTAGAGCCGGGTGTCCGGATACCCGGTATTTGCTGCCGCTCCACGCGGGGTGAGGTTGGCGTGCAGTTCCTCCAGGAAAATTGAGTTCTGAAGATGAGCCTCGCGATACTCGCTGTAGACTGTGTTTGGATTGTACGGGTGCGGACGGGTCACCGTTCGGACAAAGAAGCGGGTCCCGGCGTCCAGCGACACGCCCTCGATGATGATCCCGGTGGCCGTCTTGTCCGGCGTCTCGGCCAGGTATACCATTTCCCCCGAGGGTTCCTGCCGCTGGTAGACCTCAGAGAATCCTTCGTCCTCATCGTATGCGATGGGAGTCCAGGTCAATTGAAGCGTGTCGGGTTCCTGGAATCCCCAGCGGGGCTGGACGGGCGGAACGGTCTGTGTGCTTTCGAAATCGCCCCCGTGGCGTTCGTTCACAAACGCTCGGACGGAATTGTCTGTGATATAAAGCGCGTTGTACGCCAAATACAATCCGCAATTCCAGCCTAGATTAGTTAGATTCTTGATCTCTGAGGGTATCTCACCCGAAAACTTGTTGCCGCTCAAATCCAGAGAGGTCAGATTGCTTAGAACTCCGATCTCATGGGGGATCGGCCCTGACAGTTGGTTACAAGCCAGGTTCAGATAGCCCAATTGCGTCAGCGGCAACAACTCGGACGGAAAGGTTCCCGACAGGAGGTTGTGACTCAGGACCAAACTGGCTAATTGCGTGCAGTTGCCGAGTGTACCGGGGAGGCTTTCAATCAGATTCCGGTCAAGATCCACATTCAAATAGCCTGTATTGGATTGGATGCCATCGGCGATGCCGTTGATCGCGTTGTCGGACAAGTCGAGATTTGCCCCGTTCGTGGGTGCCAGGTTGAAAAGGTTGGCGGGGACTGATCCAGAAAGATTGTTGCTGTGTAAGTCCAAGTCACTGATACTGGCGAGCTGTCCAAGTTCGGAAGGAATCGGGCCTTCAAGGAGATTATTCTCGAGGCGGAGATAAGACAGATTGTTTAAATTACCTAGACTTGCCGGGATTGTTCCGGTCAACTGATTGTCATGCAGGTACAGACTGTAAAGGTCGCGCAGATTTCCAAGACTTGAAGGAATGGTACCGATCAAGTGGTTATAACCCAATGATAAGTGATTCAGATTGGTGAGATCGCCGATCCACGTCGGGATGCTCCCACCCAATTCACAACCTGCCAAGTGAAGACTCCTCAAGTTGGGGAGATTCGAAATCACGGAAGGAATGGTTCCCCCAAGTGGGATTCCGCCTAATTCCAGGCTCTTCAACTGTGTACACGACACAATTGTAGCTGGCAAGTCCCCGGTCAAGGGATTGCCGCTCAGCGCGAGCCGTTCCAGACGCCACCTAATATTTCCATCGAAAAAGTCGGGGATCGGACCAGTAAACTGGTTGAACCCAAGATCCAGTTCTCGGCACAAGTAGTATCTGATCCAATCTGGAATTGGGCCTGAAAACCGATTGTCACTTAAATCCAATCTGTCAATATAGAGATACAGATCGACCATTCCAGCCGGCAATGCCCCCTCCAGTTTATTTCCACTCAGGTCCAGAATGTACAGTTGATTTAGTTTTCGGATTTCATCGGGCAGAGAGCCGACAAGATTGTTGTCATCGAGGTCCAATCCAACGACATGACCAGACTGCTCTTCTACGGTGACTCCGTACCAACCCCCTTCGGTACCCCAGGTGCCCAGCCAGCCGTAGTTGTTTCGCCAGCTCGGCCCGCCCGTGGCGTCGTAGATCGCGATGAGCGCTTCTCGTTCCGATGAAGGAATGATAGACATGAGCTGAGCCGGGATGAGAAAAAATCCCAAAAACCAGAGCATACCAAGGCGAATGCGATGGATAGTGGCTATATTCCGAGAAGAGCTCCTGTTCATGGATTCACCTCGGCGAATGTAGTATTTGCAATTTACAACACGAAGGATTCACTCCGCAAGGAATGAACATGGTTTGATCCGAAACGATGATCACCGACGGGAAGGACCATCAATTTCCGCGCTTTTCCGGCCCGCAAGGAAGAAACGTCGCGCAAACTTTAAAATCTCCTCAATGACCTTGTAGTCGGTGATATCCCATTCGTAGATGATCTTCCGGAGGGATTTCCGCTTCTCGGGTTCCAGAGTGTAGAGCATGCGCAGCATGCCAGTCTTTTCCTCGGCCACCTCGTCACCCATCAAGAAAAAGTCAGGCGGGCACTGGAAGTATTTCGAAACCTGATTGATCCGGGCGAGGGACCATTTGACCTTACCGGACTCCAGGTCGGGCAGGATGTGGTATCCCCACCCGAGGGACTCGCAGAATTCCTTCTGGCTCATCCCCTTCCTTTTCCGGTATGTCAGCATGTTCAGGCGGACCCGTTCTTCCAGCTCGTCCACAACGGCGGTCTCATTCTTCTCCATCGTTACCCCAATCCAGGCTGTTTTGCGTACCGATCCCAATTGTAGCAATAATCGGCGACATCCGGCAGCACTAAATTCCAAAAATAGGAAATAAAGTGATATACATCACATTATTCTTGACTATTTTTCCAAGTGTCCGTACAATCCACCCCATGTGTGGGTACATGATCCAATATCAGAATCACGACTGGATGCCGGTGAAGCACTTCGCCGCCGGAGTCGGGGTGTGCCTGTCCACGGTCTACAAGTGGGCGGACGAGGGCAAGATCGTCACCGCCAAGCTGGGTGGCCTCAAACTTATCCGCCTGGATATGGACCTAGCCAACTTCCGGACCCTGTTGGGCCGGATCGTGCCTCGCTCCAATGGCACCCGCGACCAATCGTGATCTGAACCCAAAAGGAGGGGTTATTTATGTCTCTGCTCGGTCGAGCCATGCCATTCCTCTGCCTGCTGCAGGGGACTCCCGTCTTCAAGAAGATCATGATCGCCTTCTATACCGTCGCCGGTGTGGCGGCGGTGGGCGTCCTGGTCTGGTACTTCATCAAGAAGCGCGAGCAGTAGGAGACAGCCATGCGTAGGACCGCTCTCTTCCTCTTTCTCTGTCTGGCAACCTCTCTCCTCATGGCCCAGGAAGTGTCCGGGGCCATCGAGGAAGCCATCGCCGACATCACCGCCATCGCCTCGGCCGTGGGGGCGGTGGTCATGGGCATCGTGGGAGTGATCGGCCTCGGCCGGGCCGCCTACAAGTTCGCCCATGGCGACTCAGACGCGGTGACCTCCCTGGTCATGGGCATCGTCGCCCTCTTCATCGGCGCCCTCTGCGCCACGTTCATCTGATGAAGTTGAAGGCGGTTCATCGCAATCTGCAGCACGTACCCCGGATATGGGGAGTGAGCTACTGGAAGTTGTTCGCCTCCCTGTTCGCCACCCTCCTGGTCATGATGGTGTTCTTCTACACCGTCTCCAGGGGCTTGGCGGCGTTGTTTGTGGGGGGCGGGGTGGGGCTGGCGGCCTATGGAGTCTCCTTCTGGCTCGACTCCCGCGATCCCCTGGAGCAGCCGAAGCATTCGACTTTCATCCGGGATTGTTTGACCTCTTATTCGGTTTCCAATCAGGCGATTCGGATCAAAGACCATGAAGCGGTTTGACCTTCTCTATCGAGACTTGGGACGAGTCGAGCAGAAGCTGGACAACCTCCTGCTCTACTGCGACTTCCTGCCCAATCCGCACGGCCTACCGGCCATCCTGATGAAGGACGGGGCGGTCATCGTGCTCTTCCGCCTGGCCGGGGTCGACTACGAGGGCTTGGGCCAGGAGGAGAAGGAGCAGTTCGGCTACTACGCCCGGACCGCCCTGGAGCAGATCCCGGACGACGGGAAAGGCTTCATGCTTTCCAACCTGCTGATCCGGGACCAGGCCTCCATCGCCAAGCTCATCGGGAACGAACAGGCCAACCCCGTGATCAGCTTCATCCAGGATAAGAAGCAGGCCTTCTGGGAAGACCAGGCCAAGCGCTCGTTTGCCAACCAGGTGGTCTGCTGCCTGCGTTACTTCGACCCGGACGGCATTCAACTGGGCTGGCCGAAGCTGATTCACGACCGGAAGCGATTCGACTTCATCCGCGACAAGCTCGCCGCCCGCGTGGACAAGCTCCACCAGGGATATCTGACCCTGCGGGCCGCCTTCGAGCGGTTCGGCTTCCAGGGGATGGATCCGCCGGAGGCCTTCGGGATCCTCTACCGCCTGGTCAACCGGTCGGAACCGCCGGTGTATCGACCGGATTTGTCCCTCAGCGCCCAAATGGCCCAGTCGAGCTACTTCTTCTCCCGGAACAATCACCTCGTCATCAACGAGGCCTGCTACGCCGCCCTGGTGGGGATCAAGTATCCGCCGGCCGGCACCGTGGCCCTCTACCTGCGGCGGTTCTACGAGCTGGACTTCCCCTTTGTGCTGAAACAGTCCTTCGGCTTCCCCGACAAGCAGAAGCTCTGGAAGCGGATGGACTTCTACAAGAACATCGCGGCCAGCCTCTCCACCGTGGACAAGACGGCGGGTCTCTACGTGGGCGAGGTGGCCGACTTCCAGCGGCGGGTGGAGAGCGACAAGGAGCTGCCGGTCTGGTGGAACTTCGCCCTGGTGGTCTATGCCGGGAGCGAGGATGAGCTGAAGCTCAGGGTGCTGAAGGTGCAGAATCTCCTGAAGGAGATCGGCTCGGCCGGGCTGCCGGAGCGGAACAACTTCAAGAACGGTTTTTTCTCCATCTTTCCGGGGCACGAACGGTTCTACCTCCGCCAAAGCCTGCTCACCACGGCCAACGTGGGGGACCTGCTGTCGGCCTACACCCTCTACGGGGGCGACCGGGAACCGGTGGAGTACTTCCAGGACCGCCTCCAGGGAGTTTTTTCCTACAATCCGTTCACACCAAGGGAGAAAGCCCACCACCTCTGCATCACCGGGCCGACCGGCTCAGGGAAATCGTTCACCGTCAACAAACTGCTCATGTCGGCGCTCGTCACCGAGCCAATTATCTACGTCATCGACCTGAAGCGCTCCTTCGTGGAGTTCTTCGACTTCCTGAAGGAAGAGATGTCCCAGGACACCGCCGTCATGCAGGTGGGCCGGGACAAGGTGGACTTCCGCTTCAATCCCTTCCTGATCGCCGACCTCGATGCCCCCGTGCCGGAGAGCCAGCTCACGTTCTGCCTGGGGCTGCTCAAGCTCATGGTGGGCGGGGCCATGGACCCAGACACGGAGTGGACGGTCCGGCAGGGTTTGGAGCTCTTCTTCGAGAAGTACCGGGTGCTGCTCCGGAATCAAGCCGATGGCCGGCCGGTGCCACCCCTCACCTTGCTTGCCAACACCCTGGAACGTAAGGTCAGCCGGAGCGCCATCGCCAATGCGATCCGCCTCTGGACGGTGGGCCGCAAGGGGGAGATCTTCGACTCGGGCCGGGACACCTTGCACCTGGCGAAGTACTGCTACTTCGACATCTCCGACTGGGAGTCGGACGAGGCGCTGATGGTGGCCATGGTCTATTCGATCTTCGCCAAGATCTACGGCGATGTGACCGACATCCGCAAGCAGAGCCTCCCGAAGTACCTGTTCTGCGACGAGGCCCACCTCTACCTGCGCCACAGCCCGGAGATGGCCGCCTGGATCGAGCTGCTCTGCCGCACCGGCCGCCACCACAACCTGCTGGTGGGCATCGTCACCCAGTCCATCAAGGACCTGGTGGGTGAAGAGAACTCCTGGTCGAAGGGCATCGTTGAAAATATCCGGCAGGCGTTTTTCTTCAACGGCCAGAAAGGCATCGAAGAGGCCTTCAAAGTCTTCCAGATGTCGGATTACCACGTGGAGCAGTTCTACCGGCTCAAACCCGAGCACCACGAGTTCCTGTACTGGTCGAGCGGCGGCCTGCGGCGGATCCTCCGCCCCCTGACCGACTGGCATACCTATTGGCTGGCCACCACCGACCCCCGCGAGCGGGCCGCGCGGGCTGAGGTCAAGGCGCTTTGCGGCGGGGACGTGCGCGAGACCGTCGAGACCTGTGTTCGAGTGACGGCCGCCGCCCGGACCCGTGACGAGCGGTTGCAGGCCCTGGCGGAGTATCTCGAAGGAAGCCGGGAGCGCACTTCCCGGCTGTCCAAGCACAAATCGATTCTGGTCCTGGAGGGGCACGCATGAAACGTTTCATTCTTCCTTTGATGCTGATCGGCTTTATCTCTTCGACCTACGCCTTCATCTTCCACGATCCGGGGGCCTACACCCAGCGGGCCACCCAGGTCATTCAGCACATGAGCAAGTGGAGTGACCAGTTGGGCAAGATGACCACCCAGATCCAGAAGTTCCAGGAGTATCAGCAGACCTTCAACCGCTATTACGGCACCATCAACTCCATCTACCGCAAGGTCTCCCATGTCTCTTGGAGCAATCTACTCAACACCGGCCAGGGCGTCTACCGCGACGCTCAGCGGCTCTATGACCTGCTGCCGGGCTCGGATGACTACGAGTACTTAGAGAGCATCGATTACCTGACCGCGAATCCCCTGTACGAGCAGAATCCGGACTATCGCCGCTACGTGGACGAACTCATCACCCGGCACGAGACGCTCGTGGGCAATCTCGACCGGCTGCAGGAGCAGTTGGAGTCCATCCGTTCGGTGCAGCGGGATCGCCTCGGCAAGTTCGACGTGTACGAGGCGGCCAACGAGGCTATGTCGGCCGGCACCGGCGAGGCCTCCATCACCGAACAGATGGCGCTCCTAAACGCCATCTCCCTGGAGCAGGCCCGGGAGAACCACGAAATCGCCTCCATGATCCGGATGATGCTGGAGCAGCAGTTGGAGCTGGAGCGTGAGTCGGTCAACCAGGTCAACCGCCAGGGCGAGCTGAACCGCAACCGGCCGGCCAACACCGATCAGATCAAGAGATCCGTCGGCGCCACGGGAAGGTAGAAGTCATGCCGGAGAACACTTTTGCCCTGGGCACGCTGATCCAGATCATCTGGGCGGCCCTGCACGGACAATCGGGAGGTTTCGACATCGCCGGGGGATTCTCCGTCCTCGGCAACGGCCTGTGGCAGATCATGTGCGTCTGGGCCTTCGCCAACGAGGCCATCGACATGGCCTCCGGCAAGGAGTCCAACCTCCCGAAGCTCCTCCTGCGCTGGGCCATCATCAGCGCCGTGCTGCTGTCCTGGCCCACCATGGCCGACAATCTCTACGGCGCCGCCGCCTCGCTGTCCGCTGCCATCATCCCCGACACCACCGCCCTCTACGGCAAGTTCATGGAGGGCTACCGGCTCATGCAGGGAGCGGACCAGGCGGCGATGGCCGGCCAGGGGTTCCTGGGCGTCTACGGGTCGCTGGCCGCCCTGCCGAGCGCCATGATGATGCAGCAGATGGCCGCCCTCGGGGGCCTGGTGGCCATGGTCTGCTTCCTGATCCTGCTGGTGTCGGTGGCGGGCATCTTCATGGTGTTCGCCATGTACCTGGTCATGGGGCCGGTGTTCATCGCCCTGGGGATGACGGAGGCCTTCAGCGGCTTCATGTACAAGTGGATCGGGGTGGTGCTCTCCTTCTTCCTGGTCATCCCCCTCTACGGCGGGGCGCTGGCCATCATCCTGGCCATTCTTGGCGGCAGCGTCATGAACCTGGCCAACCTGCAGGGGCTGCCGTCGCTTGACCATGTGTTCACCGTGATCATGGGGCCGATTCTGGCGGTGGGGCTCATCCTCGGGGTGAACCGGGTGGCCAGCGGGCTCACCGGGGCTTACTTCGGCCAGCAGGGCTCCATGGCCTTCACCATCGGCATGGCCGCCGCCGGCATCGGCGCCCGGCTGGGGCTGAGCGCCGCCACCGCCGGCGCCGGGGCGCCGGCTGCTACCGGTGGAGCCACCGCCGGCTCTTCCGGCGCCGTCACCGCCGCAGTGAGTGGCTCCGCTTCCGCCGGATCATCCGCCGCCCAGTCGGCGACGACGTAAGGAGGAACCATGTCCAGGGGAGATGACTTCATTCGCTCGACCGGCAACCTGGCCTTCGTGAACCTGTTCCTCAAGTACGCCGTGTTCGTGCTGGGCCTGGTCTGTCTGGGTCTCGTCGTCAGCCTGGTGCTGCTCTCCCGGCACGTGGGCGAGATCAAGCCGCTGCCCATCTACGTCAACGCCGTCACCGGCGAGGCCCGGCCGGTGGACTTCAAGGCCATCGACGCCAGAGGGCAGGAGCGGCTGCCGGTGGAAGTGGAGGCCTTCGTCCGGGAGTACCTGGGGAGCCTGTACACCTACAACCGGCTCACCGTCCGGAGCAACCTCGACGAGGCCTTCGCGAAGACTGCCCCCGACGCTCAGGGCCAGGTCAAGCTCTGCGCCGACCTGCCCGCCCGGGCTGACTTCATCGGCCGCTCCGGCCAGGGGATGTGCAAGGTGCTCAGCGTCTCCATCACCGAGTCGAAGCCCAATCTCGCCGTCCAGGCGATCTTCCAGAAAACAGTGCTCGCCGCCAACGACGAGCCGATCCAGGACCGCCGCTACCTGGCGGTGTTGCGCCTGAAGGTCGTCGGCCGCACCGTGGCCAACGCCCATGGCCTGGTGGTCGTGGAGTACAACGAAAGCGAATTCCAGGAGGGGAACCAATGATCAAGTCCTTATCTGTTTTTCTGCTCATTTTCATTCTGTCCGTGATGGTCATGGCCGTCACGCCCCAGACGGTGGAGTGCAACTTCGACGGGGCTAACCGGAACAAGGTCTACTCCCTGGCCTCCGCCACCGGTGTAGGCACCACTTTCCGGCTGCCGGAGGGCTGGGAGATCCAGGACTTCGTGGTCACCAACAACAAGAGCTTCTTCGGCCAGTCCAACGGTACCGTGGGGGTGGTCAAACCGTTGGAGCCCAACGCCGACACCTCCGTGATCCTGTCCACCTCCAACGGCCAGTGCTTCGTCTTCCACCTCACGTCCAAGCCCGCCGAGGAAGCGGCCGCCCTGGTGGTGGTGGACATCCACGACCAGAATTTCTTCACCAACCGGGTGGGCCGCGAGGTGGCCGAACAGGTCCAGCAGAAGGCCGGCGCCCTGGAGAAGGAGTACCAGGCCCAGCTGGAGAAGGAGACGGCCGCCGCCCGCAAGCAGCTGCTCTTCTCCCTGGAGACCCGCTACCAGGTCCGGAACGACTGTTTCCAGATCCGCCGGGTGGTGGACGACAGGATCTTCACCTACGTCCTGCTGCCCGGCGCCCAGGACCGTCCGGCCGTGTTCGTGGCCGAGCGGAACAAGGAGAAGGAGCTGCAGCCGGTCAAGTACGTGGACTTGGGGGACTGCTACCAGATCCACCGGGTCCTCTCGGGCAACGAGAAGTTCTATCTCAAGTCTGGCGACCGGACCACCGAGATCTCGAAAGACTGAAACCAGCCACTAAGGTACCAAGGCACGAAGAAGAGAGCCCGCTCATAAGAACGACCAACCTCTGCTTGCTTTGTGCCTTGGTGGCTTTGTGGCCATTTAAGGAGGGGTTATGAAATCTATAGCGATAACTTTACTGACATTGGCGCTTTTCCTCTCTCAACCGGTACACGGGGAGCAGGTGGAGCGCGAGCAGACGATCGGGAATTTCCATGTGGTGGAATTGCACGAGTCGGAAACGGTGGCGCCGCTCTTCACCGTGACCGGCATCGAGGTCACGGACGACGCCTTCCTCGTCACAGTCATCTCCCTGGATCCCGCCCAGGTCGCCACCCTGATCGGGACCGGCCGGTTGGAAGCGGAATCGTCCGATGAAAACGGGGCCACGACACCGGTTTCCCTCCAGCTCTGGCGGAAGTGCCTATGCAGCGGCCAATGGATTTCCAGCGGATTCGATGTCCTGCGGACCTGTGCCGATGTCTGCGGAGCCAGCCCGGAAGATGAACAGTTCTTCTTCGTCGTGACCTCGACGCTGCCGCGCGGGACCGACCTGGCCATCGGATTCGAGCCCGATTCGCTGTGGCTGTTTGAGAGGCAGTGAGATGAGCGACGCACTTACTCCGAACACCACCGTGGCCGAGGACCGGGCGGACCCGCCAAAGAAAAGCCGGCACCTGCTCCTGGCCATCGCCGGAAGCCTGGTGATCCTGTTCGCCGGGGTGCTGACCCTGCTCTTCGCCCTGGATTCGAGCGAGGGCGGCCAATCTCCCAAGGTGACGCAGGACCAATTGGCTCAGCAGGCCTTCGACCAGAGGCAGCAGACCAAAGCCCAGCGCAAGGCGGAGTCCCTGGCCGACCAGCCCTTCGTGGACCGGGGCCAGTCTCCGGTGTCGCCGTCGTCCGAGCTGGAGAAGCTCCTGGAGCAGAACCGCCGGCAGGACGAAGCCGTCTGGGACAGCGGGGACGACCCGAGCCCGGAGGAAGTGGAGCGCCGGGCCAACCGGATGAGCCTAGTGGAGCGGATCCTGAAGCGGCAACAAGCCGAGGAGGGAAATCCCCCCGCCGGCTACTCGCCCCGTTACACGTACGACACGCGAGAAAATGGCCTCAACGAGCGCAAGTACGAGGACGACCGCCGGGAGCGGACCAATGAGCAGGAGCGCCAGCCCATGTTCGTCTACAGCCGTTCTTACAAGAAGGCCGCCTACTTCGACGGCGTGGATCCCCAGGAATCGGAAAAGTCCATCGACAAGGAATCGGTCATGGCCTCTTTCCGCCAACCGGTGGACCGCAATCAGCTCAGCCCCACCCGGCAGGACAAGTCCGCAGACAAAGCGAACGACACCCTCAACTCGATCATCTTCGGCCCCCTGCCGCCGGTGAGGGTCTCCGAGGGGGAGTTCATCGACACGGTGCTGACCCACCGGATCGTCTCCGACACCGAGGAAAGCCCGGTGGTCTGCTCGGTCAGCCGCGACCTCATCGACGACTCGGGCCGCTTCGTGGTCGTCCCCGCCGGCGCCCGGATCGTCGGCCGCAGCCGGGTGGTCACCTACATGGGCGCCAGCCGCCTCTTCATCCGCTTCGAGCGGCTGATCCTGCCGAGTGGCGTGGCGGCGGCGTTCCCTGGCGGCAAGCGGGCGCTTTCGGCCCTGGACGCCACCGGGGCGCTCGGAGTGGCCACGGACGTCAACCGGCACTGGCTGCTCCAGTTCGGCACGGCCATCTTCGTGGGGGTCCTGGAAGGCCTCGGGGCGGCCGCCCAGCAGCACACCACGCCGTATTCCGGCCAGGCCTACGTCATCGAGGACACCACCGACAACTTCGAGAAGATTCTCAACACCATCATGCAGCGCTACACCAACATCGTCCCCACCATCACCGTGGGACAAGGATATAGGATGAAGGTCTTTCTGACGGAGGACATCCTGGTCTCCCCTTACGCCCGGGTCGCGGAGCGCAGCTATGCCCGGCGGTAGGGTGTTCCTACTCTGGATTCTGGGCATGTCCGCCGCCTTGGCGCAGGCCCCCTCTCCGAAAGCGGCCGAGCCCAGCCGGCGGGACCTGGAGTTCCTGTCGAAAGTAGCGGCGGTGCGTCCCTTTCTGAAGGACTGCCCGGACCTCGAGACCGATCCCCGGAGCATCGGCCAGTTCTTCACCCCGGAGGTCTACGCCCACCTCCGGGGGAACGCTTATTACGGCTACCAGCACGACGAGGGTTTTGTCTGGCCGGGCGGCCCGGTTTGCCTGGACGCAATCCGGGTGGTTCCGTCTACCAAAGCGTATCGGGAGGCCTTCGGCCAGGCGCTGCGGGAATCCCTCCAACAGCGAGATCTCCGGCTGGACCAGCGGGCCAGCGTCCGGGCCGGCCTCTGCCTGGTGGGAGCGGAACCTCGCCCGACGGTCCAGAGCCTGCCGGGGATCATGGTCGAGGTCTACTTCACCAACACCAAGACCGGCAAATCTTTCTTCTGGCGCTTTGGCGTCGGCAGCCGGGACGGCTTCTCGGCCGCCCTGGTGGACGCCTCCGACATCATCGCCGAGTTCCTGCTCCAGAAGGTGTCCAAATGAACGTCGGCCAGCAGCTCAACCTGGAACTCCTGAAGTACCTCCTCGGCCCCATCGCGCCGCACCTGGAGGATCCTTCCGTCACCGACCTCTTCATCTACGGACACCGGGACGTGTACGTCAAGCGCCAGGGGGCCCGCATCCAGCCGGTGGCGGCCACCTGGCGCTGCGACGCCGACCTGGTGCTGGCGGCCGAGAGTATCGCCGAGATCATCAACCGGCGCTTGGACGCCAACCACCCCATCCTGGACTCCCGGCTGCCCGACGGCTCTCGCGTCAACATCGTCATCCCGCCCTGCTACCCGCAAGGCGCCTGCATCTCCATCCGGATCTTCCCCAAGGAGCGCTTCGGGGCCGACGACCTGCTCCGTTTCGGCACGGTCGATGAAGCGGGCCTGGCCATCCTGAGGTCTTTGGTCGCCCTGGGCAAGAACATCCTCATCTCCGGCGGGACCGGCTCGGGCAAGACCACCCTGCTC
>CAYPNP010000048.1:0-16701 GCA_964412195.1 uncultured Acidobacteriota bacterium
CGAGGTACGGGGGGATAGCGTACCTCGCGGCCTCCGGACGCGTGTCCGGCCAACCTGCCGCCGCCTGCACGCGCTGAGGACAGCGCGAGGTACGCAGACACACGCGCTGAGGACAGCGCGAGGTACGGGGAATCAGTTCTCGCCCGAGAACTGGTCGTCGTACTCCAGCTCGAAGCGGAGCTTGTGGCGCGCCTCCTCCTGGGCCAGCTTGAGGAACAGTTCCTGGATCGCGCGCGAATCTGCGGCGTCGGCCAGACCCATGTACATCGCGAAGGCGGCCTTCTCCTCCTTCATCGCCACGATCAGGGCCTGCTTGTAGTCCATGTCGGGCGTGGGCTTGATGTCGATCAGGTGGTCGCCGATGCCCAGGTTCAGCACCTTCTCTTCGACCGGCGCGAGCTGCTTGCCGCGCAGGACGCCCTCGAGTTTCGCCTTGTGGGACATCTCTTCGGCGGCGAAGTCCAGGAAGACCTGCTTCATGTGGGGCATCTCCATCTTCCCGGCCAGGCCGCGGTAGAACTCCGCCGCCTCCTCTTCCTTGCCGATGGCGAACAGCAGCACGGCGTCGACGGATTTCAGGCTCATGGTTTCCCTCGCGAGTGAATGTTGGCCCCAGTGTAGCGCACCGGACCGATGGAGGCAATCGGGAAGGGATCTTGGGGTGAATGGGTGAATAGGTGAATAGGTGAATGGGAATGCGGATGCCTGGGGCAGAAAATTCAATTCACAAGCTTTTCTAGGCAACAAGCGTCGTCGATCTGCCGAAAAGTAGGCAAACCTGAGAGGAGAACGAACATGGACATTCAGCGTCTGGGCGGTGTCCCGTTTGAACCCGTCGGACCGGAACCCGAGCCCGCCAGGGCCGGCGAGGCGCGCCCGGCGACCCCACTCTCCCTGGATCCGAACCTGATTTCCGCCACGCCCATGCCCCTCCCCGGCTCCGATCTCGCCGGCGTCACGCCCATCCCTATCCCCAGCGGGGATCTCGCGAGCGCCACGCCCATCCCCATCCCCAGCGGAGAACTCGCGAGCGCTACGCCCATACCAATCCCCAGCGGCGACCTTGTTAGCAGCCTGCCTGTCCCCATCCCAGGCGGTGATCTCGCGAGCGTCACGCCCATTCCCCTCCCCAGCGGGGATCTTGTGAGCTCCCTGCCTGTTCCCATCCCAGGCGGAGATCTCGCCAGCGCCACGCCCATACCCATCCCCGGCTCGGACCTCATCAGCGCGACCCCCATCCAGCTGCCTTATCCGAACCCCGAAGGCCCCGGCCCATCCGGCCCGGCAGTCCGGCTAGGCCAGGAGCTCATCAGCGCGACTCCCATCCAGCTGCCCTACCCGAACCCCGAAGGCCCGGGCTCACCCGATCCAGTGCCCGTGGACCGGCAGCTACCTGGGGCGGGATTGCCTCTCCAGTTCATGGACACCCGTCTGGAAATCGCCTCCCGGAAAAGTGAATTGCTCGGTCGGATCAGCGACCCGATCGCCGAGCAGGACGTGCCGCCGAACCCCAATCCGGAGCCGGATCCCGGCCCGGATCCCATTCCGGACCCGGACCGGCGGTTCATCGGTCAGGAACTCTCGAGTGGCTTGTCGGGAGGGATCGGACCTCTACCCGGACCGAAGCCGGGCCCCGATCCGGGCCCGCAGGGCGTCGTGATCCTGGGGCACGGGCTTCGCGCCGAGCAGGACGTGCCGCCCGGCCCAGCGCCCGAACCCTCGCCCCCGCCCGACCCCGATCCGACGCCCCCCAACCCAGATGGGAATTTACTGAACTTGAAGTATGGGAAGGGACCCCTGAAAGGATAACGGATTCGCGGGATTTCCGAATCTGGAACTCAGGATATCAGGGAAAGGTTTCCAATCCGGAATCCAGGAAACCACGAACCACACAAACGGGTTCCAGACCGCAACCCGCAATCCGGAATCCAAAAACGAATCTGGAACTCAGGAAATCAGGAATAAGGGTTCCGAGCCGCAATCCGATGTCCGAAGTCCGATGTCCGCGGCTTCCACTCCGCATTCCGCATTCCGCACTCGGGACAATCCGCAATTCGCAATTATGCTTGGCTGAGGTACTCGTGCATCGCGCGGGCGGCCTTGCGGCCGGCGCCCATGGCCAGGATCACCGTGGCCGCGCCGGTGACCACGTCGCCGCCGGCCCAGATCTTGTCCCGCGAGGTCTTCCCGGTGGCCTCGTCCGCCTCGATGTTGCCCTTCTTGCCCAGCGACAGACCCGGCGTGGTGGCGCCGATGAGCGGGTTGGGGCTGTTGCCGATGGCGCAGACCACGGCGTCCACCTCGAACACCGTCTCGTCCCCTTCGATGGGGATCGGCTTGCGGCGGCCGGACGCGTCCGGCTCGCCCAGCATCATCCGCTGGCAGACCATCTGCTTGACCCAGCCGTTCTCGTCACCCTCATAGCGGATGGGCAGCGTCAGGAACTCGAAGATCACGCCCTCCTCCTCGGCGTTCTCGACCTCCTCGAGCCGGGCCGGCAGCTCCTCGCGCGAGCGGCGGTAGACGATGCGGCTTTCGGCCCCCAGGCGCAGCGCGCTGCGGGCGCAGTCCATGGCCACGTTGCCGCCGCCCACCACCGCCACCCGCTTGTGCCCCTTGATGGGGGTGTGGTACTCGGGGAAGAGATACCCCTTCATC
Source organism: uncultured Acidobacteriota bacterium (assembly GCA_964412195.1). Classification (GTDB taxonomy): domain Bacteria; phylum Acidobacteriota; class JAAYUB01; order JAAYUB01; family JAAYUB01; genus CAYPNP01. The sequence goes on from CAYPNP010000048.1 coordinate 2,659, forward strand.
AGGTTGAGGCGGGTCAGGTACTCGTTGGCCGAGTAGACGCCGTTGAGGTTCTCGCCCGGGATCTCCATGAACCACGGCAGCCCCGCGCCCGAGCCGACGAAGATGGCGTCGTACTCCTCCAGGAGCCGGTCGATGGTCAGGGTCTTGCCCACGACGAAGTCCGTCACCAGCTCCACGCCCAGCTGCCGGAGGTAGGCCACCTCCCGGTTGACGATGGCCTTGGGCAGCCGGAACTCGGGGATGCCGTAGACCAGCACGCCGCCCATGCGGTGCAGGGCCTCAAAGATGGTGACCTGGTGGCCGAGCTGGATCAGGTCGCCGGCCACCGTCAGACCGGCCGGCCCGCCGCCCACCACCGCCACCTTCTTGCCGGAGGGCGCCGTCATGGCGGGCATCTCCGGCGCGCCCCGAACCGCCTCCCAATCGGCCAGGAAGCGCTCCAGCCGGCCGATGGCCACCGTCCCGCCCAGCTTCTTCAGGGCGCAGGTCTTCTCGCACTGCTCCTCCTGCGGGCAGACGCGGCCGCAGACCGCCGGCAGGCAGTTCTTGCCCTTGAGAACCCGGACGCCTTCCTGGAATTGCCCTTTGGCGATGCGGTCGATGAAGCCGGGGATGTCGATCTCCACCGGGCAGCTGGGCACGCACTGGGGCTTCCTGCACTGGATGCAGCGCTTCGCCTCGGCGACGGCCAGCTCCTCGGTGTAGCCCAGGGCGACCTCGAAGAAATTGTGCCGCCGCACTTCGGGCGGCTGCTTGGGGATCTCCCGGCGTTCCAGGTCCAGTTTTTTCTTTTCGGCCATCAGTGCGATTCCTCCACTCTGAGGGAATGCTCCTCGCAACGGCTGGTGCGCAGGGGCACCACCTCCTCGTCCATGTAGGTCTTGCGGCGCTGCAGCAGCTCGGCCCAGTCCACCTGGTGGCCGTCGAAGTCCGGCCCGTGGACGCAGGCGAACCGGGTGACCCCGCCGACGCTCACCCGACAGACGCCGCACATGCCCGTGCCGTCGATCATGATCGGATTGAGGCTCACCATGGTGGGGATGCCAAGCGGCCGGGTGGCGTCGGAGCCCCGCTTCAGCACGAAGGTGCAACCGTTGACGATGACGCGGTGGATCGGCTCGTTCAGGTCCTTGATCACCTCCGGCAGCCGGCCCACGTGGCCCTTGTAGCCCCGGGTGCCGTCGCGGGTGATGTGGACCAGCTTGTCCGACAGCGCCCGGAAGCGGTCCTCCCAGTAGAAGAGGTAGGAGCTGCGCGCCTCCAGCACGGTGATGATCCGGTTACCCTTGGCCTTGAGCGCCCGAGCGACGGGGTAGAGGCTCCCGATGCCGTAACAGCCGCCCAGGCACAGCACGGTGCCGTACTGCTCGATCTCGGCGGCATTGCCCAGCGGGCCGACCACGGTTGGGATGCCCGACCCCTCCTCCAGGCGGGCGAGGCGGCTGGTGGTGCTGCCGATGTTGAGGAAGACGAGGGTCAGGGTGCCCCGGCCGGCGTCCCAGTCGGACACCGACAGGGGGATCCGCTCGCCTTCCTCCTCGGCCCGGATGATCACGAACTGGCCGGGCTTCATGTCCCGCACGACGGCGGGCGCCTCCACGGTCAGCACGTGCATGTTGGGAACGATCATGCGGCTGGCGATGACTTTATACATGGGCCTTCCTTATGGTCACGTTCCGGGGATTGGGGTGGATCTCGGCGCACTCCCGCAGCGAGGCGTGCAGGGTGCCCGGCGGCTGCTCCCGGAGGAGCTTGGCCGGCCAGGTCATCTCCGTCCCGCCAAGGGAAACGGTCACCGGATCGCCCGCGGCGATCCCGGCGGCCCGGGCGTCGTCCGGGTTGATCTCCAGCATCCCCTCGGTGAGGAGCAGCTTGGAGCCCTCCACCCACACTGCCAGCGGGAAGCCGCGGTGGGAGTGCTCCACGGCCGACACCGTCAGCAGGAACGGCCCGCCGTCGCCGGCAGTCTTCCTGACCGCCGTGCCGTTGCCGGCCATCCGGCCCTTCCAGTCGAAGGCAGCCGGCTCGCGGGGTGAGTCTCCATAGCCCCGGTAGGATTCGGTGAACCGGCCCATCTCCTCGCGGATCGCGGCGGCGTCGGGGAAGCCGAACCCGGCGACACCCATCCGCTGGGCGATGCGGCAGAGGATCCGCCAGTCGGGGAGGGCGTTGCCCGGCGGCGCCACGGCCCGCCGGACCGGCTGGACGCGGCCCTCGCCATTGACGAAGGTCCCGTCCGTTTCGGTGGCTGCCGCGGCCGGCAGGACCAGGTCGGCCCGGCAGTACGGCTCCGGCGGGTAGATGTTCTGGAAGATCAGGAAATCGGCCGGCGTCTCGGGGTGCGGCGGCAATTCGCCCATCAGGTAGAGCACCTTGGTCCGCCGGCCCGCCCAGAGCTGCCAGGCGTTCCAGCCGTCGCCGGCGGCCGGCAGCGGCGCTCCCCAGACGTTCCCGGCGATCCGCCGCTGGGCCACGTCGTCCACCGGCACTCCGCCGGGCAGCATCTCCGGGCAGGCGCCGGCGATCAGGGAACCGACGAGGTTGTTCTGGGCGGGCAGCGGCATGACGCCGGCGCCGGTGGCCTCGGCCAGGTCCGCCAGCGCCTCGAGGATCGCCGCGGCCTGGTCGTACTGCATGAACTCGGACCCCGCCAGGATCACGGTGCGGCCGGAGTCCCGCAGCAGCGCGGCGGCCTCGTCCAGCTCGGCGCCGGGGCAGTCGGCGGCGACGCCCACCGGATCGGGCGCCGGGGTTTTCAACCTCTCCCGCAGGGCCTGCAGGAGTTCGGCCTCGCCTCCGGGACGGGGCCGCAGCCAGAGCCGGGCCAGCAGGCTGTAGCTGTGCTGGCGCGGGTTGACGGTGATGATGCGGGTGCCGTTCTTCTGGGCCCGGCGCAGGGCGACGCCCACCACTGAGCGGCCGAACCGGGAATCCAGGCCGACAGCCAGGATGACCTCGGCCTCCTGCAGCGTCGACAGCGGCACGCTCCGGCGCATGAGCCGCAGGTACGGGTCGAAGCCCGGCCCGTAGAACACGCGGGCCGCCGTGTCCACCTGGTGGGTCTTCATGGCCACCCGGGCGAACTTCTGGGCCACGTACAGGTCTTCCGTCGTGCAGTTGGTGGAGGCCAACAGGGCGAAGTCGCCGGGACCGCAGGCGGCCAGCTTCTCGGCCGCCTGGTCAACGGCCTGCTCCCAGGAGATCTCCGTGGGGATGGCGCCGAACCGGGCGTAGGGGTTCTTCAGCCGCCGGTAGCCGTTGACCAGCTCGGTGTTGCAGAAGCGCCCCTTGACGCAGAGCTGGCCCTGGTTCACCAGCGGGTCGTCGGCCGGCAGGCTGCCGATGACCCGGTCGCCCTTGACCAGCAGCCGGAGCTGGCAGCCCACGCCGCAGAAGGAGCAAGTGGTTACCTCCTCCCGGTCCGGCTTGCCTTCCCAGGCGCGGGCCTTCTCCCGCAGGGTGCCGGTGGGGCAGACCGCCACGCAGGCGCCGCAGAACTCGCAGCCGCCCTCGAGGTGGGTGCGGCTGAAGGCCGGGCCGATGATGGCCTGGCGGCCGCGGTGCTTGTACGCCAGCACGTTGGCGGTGCGGACTTCCTGGCACATGCGGACGCAGCGGCCGCACAGGATGCAGAGGTTGTAGTCGCGGTCGTAGAACGGGTCCTCGGTCTCCACCCGCAGGTTGCGGTAGTAGATCGGGTAGTCGATGCGGTCGACCGCCATGGACTCCGTCACCGCCTGGAGCTCGCACTGGCTGTCCTTGGGACAGTAGCGGCAGCCGGTGGTGACGCCCGACTTGCGGATGGTGGGCATGAACTGCTTGCACTCGGCCTTCTCGTCGCACACCAGGCAGCTGGCGGTGTGCTCGCTGAGGAACAGCTGCAGGATGTCCATCCGCATGGCCTCGATCTGGGCGGTGCGCGTGCGGACGACCATCCCCTCCTCGGCGGGGGTGGTGCAGGCCGTGGGGAAGGTGCGCACCCCCTCCACCTCGACGATGCACATGCGGCAGCCGCCGTGGGCGGACAGCCCCTCGAGGTAGCAGAGGGTCGGGATGTAGATCTCGTGGGCGCGGGCCACGTCCAGGATCGTCGCCCCCTTGGCCGCCGAGACCGGCCGGTTGTCGATGGTCAGGGTGATGGTGGAAGTTTGGGTACTCACGAGACGCTCCGATTCGATTTGTACACGACGGCGTTGCCCGCCAGCCGGTCGTAGCGGCAGACCTCCCAGCAGGCCTTGCACTTGATGCAGAGGGCCGGGTCGATCCGGTGGGCCTCGGACCGGGCCCCGCTGATGGCGTTGGTGGGGCAGACCGCGACGCAGCGCTGGCAGCCGTTGCACTTGTCCGGGTCGATACTGTACCAGACCAGCTCCTTGCAGGCGGCCGCCTCGCAGTAGCGCTCCTTGGCGTGCTGGAGGTATTCGGCCCGGAAGTGGCGCAGGGTGGTGAGCACCGGGTTGGGCGCGGTCTGGCCCAGACCGCACAGCGACGCCCGCTTGACCGTCTCGGCCAGCTTCTGGAGCTTGGCCAGGTCCTCAGGCTGGCCGCGCCCGGCGGCGATGTCCTCCAGCAACCGGACCATGTGCCAGGTGCCCACGCGGCAGGGCGAGCACTTGCCGCAGGACTCGGCCTGGGTGAAGTGCAGGAAGTAGAGGGCGAGGTCCACGGCGCAGGTGTCCTCGTCCACCACGATCATGCCGCCCGAGCCCATGATGGAGCCGGCCTCGGCCATGGCCTCGTAGGCCACCGGCAGGTCGAGGTACTCCTCCGACAGGCAGCCGCCCGACGGGCCGCCGGTCTGGACCGCCTTGAACCTCTTCCAGGATCCGCCGCCGATGTCGAAGATGATCTGGCGCAGCCGGATCCCCAGCGGCACCTCGATCAGGCCCGGCCGCCGCACCTTGCCCGTCAGGGAGAAGGTCTTGGTGCCGTAGTTCCCCTCGATCCCGAACCCGCGGTACCACTCGGCGCCGTGGCGCAGGATGTGGGGCAGCGTGCCCAGGGTCTCGACGTTGTTGATGATGGTGGGCTTGCCGTTGAGGCCGGCGATGGCCGGGAATGGCGGGCGGGAGCGCGGCATGCCGCGGCGGCCCTCCACCGAGGCGATGAGCGCCGTTTCCTCGCCGCAGACGAAGGCGCCGCCCCCGTCCTTGAGGGTGACGTCGAAGTGGAAGTCCGTGCCCAGAATCCGGTCGCCCAGCAGGCCGCAGGCCTTCATCTGGGCGGTGGCCTCGCGCAGCCGGCGGATGGCCAGGTGGTAGTCCGAGTTGATGTAGACGTAGCCGTGGCTGGCGCCGATGGCATAGCCGGCGATGAGCAGGCCCTCCAGCACGGCGTGGGGGTCGCCCTCGATGAGCGACCGGTTCATGAACGCGCCCGGGTCGCCCTCGGAGCAGTTGCAGATGACGTACTTCTTCTCGCCCGGCGCGCCCCGACAGATCTGCCACTTCCGCCAGGTGGGGAAGCCGGCGCCGCCGCGGCCGCGCAGCCCGGCGTCCTTGACCGTGCCGATAACCTCCTCCGGCGTCATCCGCAGAGCCTTGGACAGCCCCACGTAACCGTCGTTGGCCAGGTAGTGCTCGATGTCCTCGGGGTCGATGAAGCCGCAGTTGCGCAGGACCAGGCGGACCTGGTGCCGCATCATGGGCGTCTCGAAGAACCGCGGGATGCCAGCGGTGAGGGCGTCGCCGTTGGCGCCGAAGTGGCCGAAAGCCAGCTCCGGCAGCGGGTCGCCCCGGACCAGCAGGCTCTCCACGATCCGCCGGGCCTTCGGCGGATCGACGCCGGCGTAGGAGATGCGGGGGCGGCCCGGCAACTGGACGTCCAGGAGCGGCTCCAGGTAGCAGGGGCCGATGCATCCCACCGGCAACACCCGGGCTTCGAGCCGGTGCCCGGCCAGCGTCTCCTTCACGGCCTTCAGCACGTCCAGGGCCCCGGCGGCTAGGCCGCAGGTGCCCGCGCCGACGTAGATGACGGGAACCGGCCCCGCCACGAGGCCGTTCCAGCTCTGCTTGGCTTTGGCTTGGATTTCGGTGAAGTTATTCACGGCTTTCCAGTATCTCCTTGAGGCTGGTGACCATCGTCCGGGCGTAGATCTTGTCGTTGACCTGGACCACCGGCGCCAGGGCGCAGCAGCCGAGGCAGTTGACCCGCTGGAAGTCGAAGCGCTTGTCCTTCGTGGCCTGGCCGACGGTGATGCCGAGCTGCCAGCCGAGGGCGTCGCTCAGGAAGCTGCCGCCGTGGACGTGGCAGGCGGTGCCCATGCACACCTTGATGGACTTGCGCCCGGGCTCGTCGAAGCGGAACTTGGAGAAGAAGGAGGCCACGCCGAAGATCTGGTTCTCCGACAGCTTCAGGAAGAGCGAAATCTGCTTGACCGCCTCCTGGGAGATGTAGCCGAACTTCTCCTGCACCCGGACCAGGATGCCGATCAGCTCGCCCTCCTGGCCCTGGAAGGACTGGAAGATCTCCCGGTATTCCGCCGGGACGGGATCGGCCGGCAGGCCGGCCGCCGGTTCGAGGGGGCTTTTCATCATTCTTCCTCGCTCTCTTTTCTCGCGGACAGATGGATGCAATCGGTGAGCTTGACCTCGCCGCGGACGAAATCCTCGGCAAAGGCCATGCAGGTGGGCGACCCGCAGCAGCCGCAGTTGATCTGCTTCAGCTTCTGGTAGACCCGCTCCCGCTCCCGCATCCGCTTGATGGACGTCTCCAGGTCCGTGTCGAAGTAGCGGGTGGGCCGGGGCATGATGGGGTGCTCGATGGAGTAGTACCCCGCGTGGAACTTCCGCCGGATGTCCTCGATGTCCACCTCGACCTTCTTCTGGTACTTCTCCCCCTGGCGCAGGCTGTTGGCCCGGGCGATGTAGGGATTCTCCACGTTGAAGGTCCCGCCGACGCAGCCCAGCATGTGGGCCGAGGCCTCGATGAAGGCGATGTTGCGGAGCCGGGAGTTCTCGATGTCGTCCAGGATCTGCATGACGTGGTCCAGGCCGGACACCACCAGCCAGTTCTCCTTGTCGGCGGCCCGGGTCAGGCTGCCCGAGGTCACCCACTCCGAGTTGAAGACGAAATCCGCCGGGACCTGCCTCTCGTCGAACTCCTTGTTGATGGCCAGCACGTGCGGCATGATGGTGGAGTACACGCCGCGCACCGACACCACGCCGTCGTACCAGGACTTGTTCTTCTCCGCCGGCTGCTTGACCGAGGCGATCTTGGCCGGGCAGGTGGCCATGTAGAACAACCCGACCTGCTCGGGCGCCAGGCCCAGCTTCTCGGGCAGGCTCTTCTTGATCTCCCGCGCGACGATCTCCCGCGGCACCTCCATGGGCACCAGCAGCTCCACCAGGTCCGGGTATTTCACCTGGATCAGCCGGACCACGCAGGGGCAGTAGGAGGCGATCAGCGGCAGCCGGCCCTTGTAGCTGCGCAGGTACAGCTCCAGCGCCTTGGCCAGGGCCACCGTCGAGGTGTTCACATCGATGACGCTGTCGAAGCCCATCTCCTTGAGCGCCAGGTGGATCACGTAGGGGTGGATCCGGGGGTCGAACTGGGCGTAGAGCACCGGCGACGGCACGATCACCTTGTGCCGGAACTGGGACAGCCCGCCGATCATGTCGCTCTCGACGACAATGGCGTCCTCAGGGCAGATGCCGATGCAGTTTCCGCAGTCCACGCAGAACTCGTCGGAGATGACGGCCTTACCGTGCCGCACCCGGATGGCCTGCGTCGGGCAGATGCGCATGCAGGCCATGTGGCCCCGGCATTTCTCCGGGACGACCTTGTGGGCATGGAAGTACTTGACCATCGGAGGATCCCTCCTTTCGTCACGCGGACAGGGGCTTCAGCAGGAACAGCATCCGGAGCCTGGTTCCCCGGCCCACTTCGCTGGCGATGTCCAGCTGGTCGGAATTCCGCTTGATGTTCGGCAGGCCCATGCCCGAGCCGAAGCCCATGGCCCGCTGCTCCTCGGTGGCCGTCGTGAACCCTTCCTGCATGGCCTGTTCCACGTCGGGGATGCCCTTGCCCTCGTCGTCCAGGACCACCTCGACGGAGCTCGGGGTGACCGACAGCCGCACCTTGGCCCGCCGCGCGTGCATGATCACGTTCATCTCCCCCTCGTAGGTGGAGATGGCCACGCGCCGGACGATCCCCGGGTCGATCCCGATCTTCTTCAGGACGGACTTGACCTCGGTCGAGACCAGGCCGGCCCGGGAGAAATCGCTGCCCTCGATGACGAACTGGTTGTTCAGCAGGATGGACTCGGCGGGAGGCGGGGCGTGGTTCGACAGGTCGGCCGCGTGGTTGTCCTGGGTCAGGGCGAAGATCCGGACGCAGGAGTCGTACATGTCCATCTGGGTGGACAGCAGGACGATGTTGTGCTCCCGGGCGAAGCGCTCCGCGGCGTCCTTCGTCTTCTTGCCCCGGATCAGCACCACCGCCTTGAACTCCGCCATGTGGGCGGAGATGACCGACTGCTGGCTGGCGAGGCCGGTCAGCAGGAGGGATTCGGGCTTGCCGAAGGCGAGCACGTCGCTCATCAGGTCGGAGGCGTAGATGTCGGTGATTTCGGAGTCGAGGAGGTCTTCGCGGGCGAGAACGCTGGCTTCCAAAGCCTTTCGAATCTCTGCAATCTTCACTGCCAAGCCCCCGACAATGGATTTCCGTCAGGGCCTGGGCCGGGCAGGTCCGTCAGGACCGGCAGCTGGTTGAACTTGAGCCGCGCACCTACTTGGAGACGAGACCGAGGGAATACAGCTTCCCGACCAGGTCAAAGGTCATGAGATCCGTGGACAGGATCGCAATGTTGTGACGGTTCGCAAGCTCGATGGTGTCCGGGGGAACGGTCTTGCCGTTCGGGATGATGACGGCGGAGACGTCGACCAAGTTGGCGGCGGGGATGACGCTCTTGTGGGTCTGGACGGTGATCCAGAGATTGCCGGACTTGGCGCCCGCCATCACATCGCTGAGCATGTCGGAGACGAAGACGCCGGTGACCTCCCGATGCTCGAACTGGCTCAACGGCTTCAATCCCAAGTTTTCGATCACTTCTTTTGTCGTCATACGTCAAGCTCCACTGTTATTGATATAAGTGCTTTGGCCTTACCTAAAAGAGCGCTTTCCGCTCGGTCTGCGGCTCCAGGGAGAGCATGCCCACGTCGTGGATGAACTCGCCCCGGCAGAGCGAAATCTTCTTGATCTTGGTGAACGGGATGAACCGGATGGAGGAGCGGGTGGTGTCGCGGCGCTGGTTGAAGTATTCGGAGAGGATCTCCAGCCGCTCTTCGCTGACCGGACGCTTCAGGCCGTCCGGCAGGTGGGAGAAGGCCACCAGGATCCAGGTCCGGTTCTTCTCCGCCTCCTTCCGGACGCGCTCCACCTCGCAGTCGGGCAGGCAAGAGGTGCAGTACATGATCCCCAGCAGGTCCTGGAAGCTCTCGCGCCGGTGGCAAATCCGACATTCGAGGTCGAAGCGGATGGTCTGGGCATTCTCCACGATGCTCCAGGAGTGCTCGCCCTCCTGGTACTGGTCCCAGGTGTCCTGGGCGGAATAATAGGTCCGCAGGCCCTGGCAGTGCGAGCACCGTTCGAATACCGAGAACCCGAACTGCACGTTGGTCATTTCCCACGAATGCTGGCAGTCTGACATGAGTGCACACCTGAAATGAAATTAACCCATCCAACCAACCCCGGGATCCTCAAGTGCTGGAAAATATGAAGTTGAAAATCCCAATCACCTTAAACCAGCGGCTCGCGAAAAGTCAAGCCACAAGTTGCCAACGCCCTCTCCGTGCTCACTCGGAAATGGCGTGCCGTTCTCCCCGGTATCGGTATCGGAATCGGTATCGGCATCGAATCAAGAATCGACCCCGATCCCGATACCGATACCGACCCCGATGGGATCGTTTCATTTCTATCCTCGGTTGTGTGCCTTGAAACATGTTCACTCGTGCTCGTAATCGACGGATGACCGATCGTACTCGTCGATCGTAATCGTGCTCGTAATCGTACCAATCATATACACGCAGAGATGCCGAGTCCGCAGAAGCTTATGGAGCGCGGACGTCTCGTCCGCACGTTCCGGCACATGTGCGGCTGCGTGAGGGCGGGACGACCGCGCTCCAGGATTCTCGCCGCTATGCTGGTCTATCCTCCCGCGTCGAGGGCGACGCGGGGTACAATCTCGCCGGTTCGCCCCACCGCCGTTTCGCTGGTTCGGTCTCTCCATCTCCCCGTCTCCCCGTCCCCGTGTCGCCCCTTCGCCCCACCGCCGTTTCGCCGTTTCCGTCCATCATCGGCAAGCTGAAAAGGGCTGCGTCACGGTCCCGTGTACGGCTTGTCCGGCGGGTACTTCTTCTCCAGGGCCTTGAAGCGGGTGAGCGGCAGGAGCGGGCGAAAAAGGGGATTGCACTTCACGGTATTGATATTCGTCGTCCACGGGGCGCGGAGGAGCATGTCCAATTGATCGATCGCCAAGCCGTACTCGTCCACCATCGTGTAGATGGTGGCCATCGTGAGGGTCTGCCTCAGGTAAGGGATCTGCCCGGGGGGGCACAATTCCTGGGCCCGCTGGGCGTCGCGGATGGCTTCATCCTTCCGGCCGAGCCCGGCCAGGACGTGGCCGCGCGCACCCAGGTAACTGGTCTGATCAGGCTTTCCTTTCATCGTCTCCTCAACTTGATGAAGCGCCTCGATGTAGGCCGTCCGGGCCTCGTCACGACGCCCTATGGACCAGAGGAGATCTCCTCTCAACTCGGACTTGCCCCAGAAAAAATGGTCCACTTCCAGGAGCACTTCCGGCAAGGCGGAGAGTTCCTTCAGGGCCTTCTCCTGCTGGCCGACGGCCCACAGCAACAAGACGTAATCAAAACCCCGCTGGGCGCGCTTCCGGAGATCAGCAGGCAGACTGTCCAGGTAGCCTAAGGTCCGTTGTAGGTCGCCGTCCCGGCGCGTATAGATATCCGCCCATTCAAGATACAACAGGAGAGTCTGAGCCTCCGTATCCAGGGCCATGGCTCGACGGAGCACGCGTTCGGCATCGGCGTACTGCTGGTGATTGATATAGGCGCGGGCCAGCTCTTCCTGCACACTGATGCTCCGAGGGTGGAGCTCGGCGTTGCGCTCCCGGACTCGCAGGCGTTCACGCCACTTCCCCGAAAAACTCAGCGTGTGCGAGAGCAGAGACAGTATCTCCGGGTCGCCCGGCCGGCCCTCTTCGGCCCGGCGGCATTCCTCCTCCGCCATCTGGAATTCGGATTTGGTGAAATACCACTCGCCGAGCGTAAAGTGGACGTCCGGATGCTCGGGATCCAACCCCCTTGCTCTTTCGAGGGCCGCAGTGTACAACGCCCACCGCTTTTCACTGTGATCTTCCCTGGAATAATATTTGGAACCGTGCGTCCGGGCGATGGCCGCCTGTGCCTCCACAAAGCCGGGGTCGAGCGCGACGGCCCGTTCGAACATTTTCAGCGCATCGTCCAGGTTCCCGGAACGCTTCTGTTCCTCCCCTTTCAAATAGAGATCATAGGCTTCGGTGTTCTGGGTGGACACCGCCGCCATTCCCCGCCGCTCCCCGTTCACCAGTTTTTCCCACATGGCTACCGCAACTTTATCCGCGATCAGCGACTGCTTCCCCAGGATGTCCGCCGCCGTCTCGTCGTACTGGTCTGTCCACAGGTGCATCCCGTCCGCCGCCCGGATCAGCTGAGCAGTAACCCGGATCGCATCCGCTTCTGTCGCGCCGGACTGCCAACGAACGGATCCCTCCAGGATGTAGTCCACCCCCAGCTCCGCCGCGATCTGCCGGACCTTCTGCTTCGCCGACTTGTACTCCACCACGTCCGTCCGCGCCTTCACGTCGAGCCCGTACACCTGGGCCAGTCGGCTGATGATCTGCTCGGTGATTCCGTCGGCTACATTCTCCTTTTCCGGGCTGCCCAGGTTTTCAAAAGGCAGCACCGCCAGCGTCAGCCGCACCGGGCCCGCCGGGGTGGGCGGCCCCGATTCTCGAGTTTGCCACTGCCAGTATGCGATCCCGCCGGAGATGGCAATCAGCAAGATAACCAGTGATACCACCTGCCAGTGCCGGTGCAGCCAGGACTTGGCCTGTCGGTGCCGGCGGCCGCTGGGCCGCGTCTTCAAACCCGTCGGCACCGGGCCCGTCACTCCCGCCTCGCCCAGTTCGGCGGCCAGCTCCGCCATGGTTTGGATCCGCTGGTCCGGATCTTTGGCCAGGCACAGCAGGATCACCCGCTCCAACTCGGGCGGCAGGTCCGGCTTGATCTTGCTTGGAGCGATTGGATCGTGGTTCAGGATCCCGTAGATCACCGCCTGCGAGTAGTCCCCCTCGAACGGCACCCGCCCCGTCGCCATCTCGTACAGCACTGCCCCCAGCGACCACACGTCGGTCCGCGCGTCCACCTTCGCCCCGCCGGCCTGCTCCGGCGACATGTACGCCACCGTCCCCAGCGTGCTCCCGTCCTTCGTCCGCGTCGTCTGCCCCACCAGCTTGGCCAGCCCGAAGTCCAGCACCTTCACCCCGCCGTCGGCCGTCAGCATCAGGTTGGCCGGCTTCACGTCCCGGTGCACGATCCCCTTGCCGTGGGCATGCGCCAGCCCCGCCGCCGCCTGGGCCGCGATCCAGGCCGCCTCCGCCGCCGGCAGCGGGCCCTTGTCCAGCCGCGCCTTCAGGGTTTCGCCCGGGTAGCACGCCATGGCGATGAAGAGGTGCCCCTCGTCGGTCTCCCCGACCTCGTGGATGGTGCAGATGTTGGGGTGGTCCAGAGCCGCGGCCGCCTCGGCCTCCTGTTGGAAGCGCCGCTTCGCCTCCTCGTCCCGGGTCATTTCGGGAGGCAGGAACTTCAGGGCCACCGTCCGCTTGAGCCGGGTGTCCTCGGCCTGGTACACCTCACCCATACCGCCCGCCCCGAGCCGCCCGACGATCCGGTAGTGGGATACGGTCCGCCCGATCATGGAGCCCCCGCCGAACGCCCAAATGTCCCTGCAGCCCGCTTGATGTCTTGGAAGAATTATACTCCAAATCGACTTATCAGGAGCGGGCTCCTCATCGGATCAGCGGATTTCGCGCCGAGGCGCGGAGCACGCGGAGGTCGGAGGGTTACTCGCGCCCCGGAGCCAGTCGCCGCCGGCGGCGGCGACGTCCCCGGAGCGGGGCCTGCTTCGCCTTCCCCTTGCAATTTCACGGTGGCTCCGGTACGATGGAATCAACATTTCCGCACCTCACAATCCCTGGAGGCTGGATCATGGACATCCCCAAGATTCCACCCGATTCCCGTCCCGCCGATCCCATCGAGCAGCCGGATGCCGAGCCGGCGCGCCCCGCCGAACCCGCCGCACCTGCCGCAAGGGAACCCGGGGCCCGCCCCTTCGAACAGGATGGATTCGAAAGGGTCCCCCCCGACCTCGAGCAACTCGTCGGACAAGATGTCCCGCTTCCGGTCCGAGGAGAGATCCAACCGGAGGCAATCATTGTGGAAATGCGCCCTCCGCATGCGGCCGGGGAACCGAGGGCGGAGATGCGCCCCGACGTGGTCAACGAGATGCGGCCCGAGATCGTGCCTGAAGTCCGGCCCGAACTCATGACCGAGATCCGCCCCGAGATCCGGCCGGAAGTGAAACCCGAGCTCCTGCCCGAGATCCGCCCCGAGATCCGGCCGGAGATTCGCCCCGACGTCGTCAACGAGATTCGTCCCGAGATCGTCCCGGAAGTCCGGCCCGAGCTCATGACCGAGGTCCGCCCGGAAATCCGCCCCGAGATCCGGCCGGAAGTGAAACCCGAGCTCCGGCCGGAGATCCGGCCGGAGATTCGCCCCGAGATCGTCCCCGAAGTCCGGCCCGAGCTCATGACCGAGGTCCGCCCGGAGATCCGCCCCGAGATCCGGCCGGAAGTGAAACCCGAGCTCCGGCCCGAGATCCGGCCGGAGATTCGCCCCGACGTCGTCAACGAGATTCGTCCCGAGATCGTCCCGGAAGTCCGGCCCGAGCTCATGACCGAGGTCCGCCCGGAAATCCGCCCCGAGATCC
>CAYPNP010000049.1:0-14798 GCA_964412195.1 uncultured Acidobacteriota bacterium
GGCCCAAAGCGGCCGCCACCCGGGGCTATCCAAATTATTTCCCTTCGGGAAACGGTTCGGACAAGCATCATGTTGTTCTTGGAAAAAGGTCACGGGCTTGGCAGTTCCTGCCCGCGCGGAAGGAGAGCCCAAGATATGGCAGATTGACGGAGTTGAGTGGCATGCACCCTGGCTTCCCAGGTCCGGCCCCACGCGCCCCTCCCTGCCGGCCGGGGTACCTCCGCCCTGCCGGTGTGCACATCTTGCTCTCGCGCCGGACCTGGAACCCGGGGACTGGGACCTGGCCCATCCCGTCGGGGTCGGGATCGGTATCGGAATCGGTGTCGACCCGTGAATTGATACCGATACCGATTCCGATACCGACCCCGATGAAGATGGCGGACTATTTCCGTGCAAAGACGAGAGAAACGGATTCAAACGGACCGGACACTCAACAGTGATTGCGCACAAGGAACAGGCGGGGTAAAGTAGAGAGCCACCGGAGGGAAGCGGAACACTTCCCGTCGATCCGTCCCGTTGAACCACCGGCCGGACCGTGCGCCGCTGGACGGGAGACGGCCGGCCCACGAGCGAGCATGATGGCGATGACCGAACTGACGCAGAAAAAGATCTTCTACCTCTGGGCGCCGCTGGCGGCCACCTGGCTGATGATGTCGGTGGAGGGTCCATTCCTGGCGGCCGTGATCGCCCGGCTGCCCGACCCCAAGGCCAACCTGGCCGCCTACGGCATCGCTTTCTCGTTCGCCCTGATCGTCGAGGCGCCCATCATCATGATCTTCAGCGCCTCCACCGCCCTGGCGGCCGGGCGGACCTCGTTCCACCGGCTCCGCCGATTCACCTACACCCTCAACGCCGCCATCACCGCGGCCATGCTGGTGATCCTCTTCCCGCCCGTCTTCCGCTTCATCGCCGAGGGCCTCATCGGCCTGTCCCCCGAAATCGCCCGGCTGACCCACGTCACCACCGCCCTGATGCTGCCCTGGCCCGCCGCCATCGGCTACCGGCGCTTCTACCAGGGCCTGCTTGTCCGCAGCGGCCGCACCCGGCTGGTTGCTTACGGCACGGTGGTGCGCCTGACCACCATGGCGGCCGTGGCGACGACGCTGTACGCCACGGGACGCGTGCCCGGCGCCTGCGTGGGCACGGCCGCCCTCGCGAGCGGCGTGGTCATGGAGGCCATCGCCAGCCGCATCATGGCGCTCCGGACAGCCCGGCACTTGCGGGGACTGGACGAGGAATCCCCCCCGAGCTACCGGGAGATCGCCCATTTCTACTACCCGCTGGCCCTCACCTCGGTGCTCACCCTGGGCGTCCACCCGATGGTCACCTTCTTCATCGGCCAGAGCCGGTACGCCCTGGAGTCGCTGGCGGTGCTGCCGGTGGTGAACTCCTTCGGCTTCATCTTCCGCTGCTTCGGCATCTCGTTCCAGGAGATCGGAGTGGCCCTGATGGGCGCGCGCAACTCGGGGCTCGCCGCGCTGCGCCGCTTCGCCGTGCGGCTTTCGGCGACTACCACGCTGGCCTACGCGGTGGTGGTCCTCACGCCGTTGGCGGGTTGGTGGTTTTCCGACGTATCGGGCTTGAGCGACGAGCTGACCGCCTTCGCCCTCGGGCCGGCCCGGATCATCCTGCTGCTGCCAGCCCTGGAAGTGATCCTGTCGCTCCAGCGCTCGCTCCTGGTGAACGTCCGCCGCACCGCCCCCATCACCTGGGCCACCGCGGTGGAGGTGATGGGCATCCTCCTGGTCCTGGCCGCCGCCATCCGCGGCTTCGACGCGGTGGGCGCCACGGCGGCTGCCTGCGGCTACCTGGTCGGGAAGCTGGCCCACAACCTCGTCCTGCTCCGCCCCTGCCTGACCACCCTGGACCGGACGGAAGGGATCCAGAATTTCAAACCCCCGGCCGAACCGGCCGTATAACCGACCATGAAAACACTGCTGCTTGCCCTTTGCCTGGCGGTCGCCGCCGCCAGCCAGCTCGCCGGTGCAATCCTGGAGGGGCTCGTGCGCGGGCCCGACGGCCAGCCGCTGGCCCAAGCCCAAGTCCAGGTGGAAGGCGGGCGCGGCTCCGCCGTCACGGATCGGGATGGCCGTTTCCGCCTCGACACCGACGCGAAGCCGCCCTTCGACCTGCTCCTTCGCCGCGCCGACGGGACCTACCTGAGCCCGGCCCGCGTGGACGCCCTTCCGGCCGCCGGCGGGATCCTGGAAGTCGCCGCCGCGGCGGCCATCCAGGAAGAGATCCGGGTCTTCCCCGCCAGCGCCGACCTGGACGTCCCGCCCGCCGCCGCGCAATACCGCCTGGAAACGGAGCAGCTGCGCCGGGAAGCGCCGCGGCAGCTCATCGACGCCCTCACGGACGTGCCCGGCGCCAGCCACGGCGGCGACGGGATGGCCGCCGTGCCCGTCCTGCGCGGGATGGCGCAGAGCCGAACCCTGCTCCTCCTCGACGAGGGGCGGATCACCGCCGAGCGGCGGGCCGGCCCGTCGGCCACCTTCCTCGACCTGGCCACCGTGGACGAGGTGGAGGTCCTGCGGGGACCCTGCTCGGTGGCCTACGGCTCGGACGCCTTCGGCGGCGTGATCCAGTCGCGGACGCGCCTGCCCGCGCCCGGCGACCCCTTCACGCTGGAGTACCTGCTGGAGGGCGGCACCGGCGGCTGGGAACGGGCCGCCATGGCCGAGGCGTCGGCGCCGCTCTGGGGAGGCGGCCTGCTCGCCGGCGGCGGCTTCCGCAAGCTGGACAACTACGACTCCCCCGAGGGGGAAGTGCCCGACTCGGGCGGCGCCCTGTTCAACGCCCGCGTGGGCTACCAGCGCGCGGTGGGCGGCGGGCTGCTCCGCGCCCTGTGGCGCTCGGACCTCGGCCGGGACATCGGCAAGCCGGCGGCCTCCGCCGGCCCCACCCACACGCTCTACCCGGAGGACAACTCCCACCGCCTGGCGATGGCCTACGAGCACGCCGGGCCGCCGGGCTGGTCCCGGCTCAGCGTCTCCGGCCTCTGGGACGACTACCGGCTCGTCACGCGCAAGGTGAAGAACCCCGCGGGCAGCCAGCCCGGCTCCATCACCGATGCCGACGTGGACGCCCGCGACTACGGCATCCGGGGGCTGGCCGAACGCCCGCTCGGCCACGGGCAGATCCTCTTCGGGGTGGACGCCAACGGGCGCTACGGCCTGTCCGCCGACAACCGCAGCTGGACTTTCACGAACGACGGGCCGCCCGGACCGGTGACGGTCGAGGAGTCGATCACCAGCGCCCGCCGCGACGACCTCGGCTTCTTCGCCGGCGGGGAGACGGACGCCGGCCCGGTCAACTTCTCCGGCGGCCTCCGGGTGGACCGGGCCACCAGCCGCAACGACGGCGGCTACTTCGGCCCGCTCTCCACCGCCCACGTCAACTGGTCAGGTTTCCTGGCCGGAACCTGGTCCATCTCCCGCGAATTTTCCCTCTCGGCCCAGGCGGCGCGGGGTTTCCGCGACGCGCTGCTGTCGGACCGCTACTACCGGGGCATCTCCGGTCGCGGCTTCATCACCGGCAACCCGGACCTGCTGCCCGAGACCAGCGCCCAGTTCGACCTCGGCCTGCGCTTCCGCTCCGGCCGGTTCGCCGCCGCCGGCTACGCCTACCTGTACCGGATCTACGACCTGATCGAGCGGTACCGCCAGGGCCAGGACTACTACTTCCGCAACCGCGGCAGCGCCGAGTACCGCGGCCTGGAGCTGGAGGCGTCCGCCGCCCTGCCGCTGCGGTTCCAGGCGCTGCTGGCCGCACAGATCGAGCGGGGCTGGGTCCGCGACGACCGTGCGCCGGTGGACAGCGTCCCGCCGGCCGGCTTCACCCTGACGCTCCGCCGCGACGCGGCGCGCTGGTGGTGGCTGGGCCGGCTCACCGGCGCCGACCGGGACAACCGCCCGGGACCCACCGAGCGGGTCGTTCCCGGCTACGCGGTGGTGGACACCGGCGCCGGGGTGCGGTTCGGCGAGCGCCTCGAGCTGCAGGTGCTGCTACGCAACCTGCTCGACCAGCCCTATTTCTATTCCACCGACGTGGAGACCGTCCTGGCGCCGGGCCGCTCGGTGCTGGTCACGCTGCGCGGCGCCCTGCCCTGACGGAATCGGCCTGTGTCGAGGCTGTGTCGCAACGGTGGGGAGGCCCGCAGGGCCGACCGTTGACAGCCTCTGATGCTTACCGGTACTCCCCGCGGCGAAATCCTCTTTGACCTGACATGGCGGCTCTTGGTATGATGTCGCTTCTGATCCCCCGCCAGAGGTACCGATGACCGCGAAGTCCGGCGCTCGATCCAGGGTCTTGCTGCTTGGCTTGTTCCTGGCTTGCGCGGGCTGGCTCCTATCCGGCCCGGCACCGCCCGCCCCCTCCGCGGAAACCGGCAAGCCCGCCGCCGCGCCGTCCACCGGCCCGCCGCCCTCGCTGCCGGCGCCCGCGCCGGCGGCCGCGCGGGGGCCCGAGCCGATCCGGATCGGGGTCATCGGCCCGCTGTCCGGGTCCAACAAGCTCTCGGGTCTCCACCAACTCAACGCCGCGACCCTGGCGGCGGAAGAGGCCAACGCCGCCGGCGGGATCGGCGGACGCCAGATCGAGATCCTGGCCGAGGACGACCAGGGGAACCCCGGCCTGTCCCTGCTGGCGGCGCAGCGCCTGATCCGGCAGGGCGCCGTGGCCATTCTGGGCCCCATCAACAGTTCCTGCACCCTCGAGGTCATGCCGGTGTGCGCGAAGGCCAGGGTCCCGCTGCTCACCTCCAGCTCCACCGCCACCCGCATCACCTCGACCGGCAACCGCTGGGTCTTCCGCTGCATCGAGTCCGACTTCTTCCGCATGGCCGCGCTCAGCGAGTACCTGGCGGACGAGCTGCGGGTCAAGCGCATCGGCATCCTGTACGAGGACGACCCCTTCGGCCGCGGCCTGCAGCGCGACCTCGCCCGGAGCCTCGAGCGCTACGGCCTCAAACTGGCCTACGAGCACTCCTTCACCCGGGACCAGCCCGGCTTCCGGGAGGAGCTCTCCCAGCTGGCCAAGGACGACATCCAGGCCCTCGGGCTCTTCGGCATCACGCCGGACAACCTGCGCATCGCCGCCCAGTGCCAGCAGGCCGGCCTGTCGATCCAGCTCTTCTCGCCCGACGTCAACGAGCGCTACCTGGCCGCCGAGAACCAGGGCCTCGAGGGGCTGGTCGCCACCGACTCGTTCTACCTCCTGCGGGAGAAACCGGCGGCCATGGCTTTCGCCGGCCGCTATCGCGCCCGCTTCGGGATGCCGCCCGGCCCGCACGCCGGCCGCGGCTACGACGCCGCCGGCATCCTGATCCAGGCGCTCCTGCGGGCGTCGCCGCCCCGGGGCGAGGCGCTGCGGGACGCTATCTTCTCCACCGAGAACTACCCCGGCGTGACCGGCGACTTCAACTTCAAGTCCAACGGCGACGTGGTCAAGAAGGTCCAGATCGTCGCCATCCACAACGGGAAATTCGTGCCGGCCGCCGAGTGGAAGGTGCGCCTGAGCTTCCGGCGCTGGCTCATGATCCTGGTGCCGGCCCTGTCGCTGCTCGTCCTGGTCGCGCTCTGGACGGTGGGGCTGGTCCGGCGGGCCGTGCGTCACCGGCTGCAGCGGCGCGCCCTGCAGGAGTTCCGGCCCATCAAGGTCAATCCGTACATCGTCGGCAACCCCGTCCGGGAGAAGGAGATGTTCTTCGGCCGGGAGGACGACTTCGCCCTCATCCGCAAGAACCTGGAGCGCCAGGGCAGCGGCGTCTGCATCGTCGTCTGCGGCGACCGCCGCAGCGGCAAGACCTCCATCCTCTACCAGATCCTCAACGGGCGCCTCGGCAGGAACTTCATGGCGTTCCTGCTGGACCTGCAGCTCTACGGCAACCTCGGCGACTCCGACGCCTTCTTCACCCGGATGCGTAAGGACCTGCTGGACGGGCTGAAGAAGCAGGGACTCGCGCTGCCCGCCCACGAGTTCGCGCCGGGCCGCGAAGGCCTGGAGCAGGCGCTGGAGCTGCTCCTGCGCAAGTACGCCGGCCGGAAAGCGGTGCTGCTGCTGGACGAATACGAGATCCTGGAGACCCTGATCGGCCAGGGGGCCCTCCACGCTTCGGCCATCGACTTCCTCTCAGCCATGCTGGACCGCCATCCTTCCCTGAACTACGTCCTGACCGGCTCGACCCGTCTCGAGGATCGGAAGACGGCCTACTGGGAGCACCTCATCGGCAAGAGCCTGTACCGGAAGATCTCCTTCCTCACGCAGCGGGACACCCTTCGCCTGATCACCGAGCCGCTGCGCGGCCTGGTCTTCCACGAGGACGGCGTGCCGGAGCGGATCTTCCGCCTGACCGCCGGGCAGCCTTTTTACACCCAGGCCATCTGCATGAACATCGTGGACCAGCTCAACGAAATGGAGCGCAACCTGGTCACCGCCGCGGACCTGCAGGCCGTGGTGACGCAGCTGGTGGAGAACCCCCTGCCCCAGATGCTCTACTTCTGGGAGAACTTCAGCGCCGACGAGAAAATGGCCCTCTCGCTGCTGGCCGACGCCCTGGCCGACGGCGGCGCGGAGGCCGCGGAGGTGCCGGCGCTCATCGAGCACGCCCGCATGCTGCAGCTCCCCCTCCTGCCGGACCTCCAGAAGCTGAACACCGCCCTGGAGGGCCTCTTCGCCCAGGAGGTGGTGTCCAAGAAAGGCCGCCAGTTCACCTTCCGCATGGACCTGCTGCGGGAGTGGGTCCACCGCGACCACTCCCCCTGGCAGGTTGTGGGCGAGACCAACACCGGCAGGATGGCATGAAGACAAACCCCTACCTCGACCGCGTGGCCATCCGGGACCCCCGCCATTTCTTCGGCCGCCGCCGCGAGGCCACCCGCATCTTCTCCCGCCTGGGGGCCGCCCGCCCGCAGTCGGTCTCTGTCGTCGGCGAGCGGCGCATCGGCAAGTCTTCGCTGCTCAACTACATCGCCAATCCGGACATCCAGACGAAACACCTTGAGGACCGCGGCCGCTTCGTCTTCGTCAAGATGGACTTCCAGGAGCGCAAGAGCATCTCGCTCGAGGAGTTCCTCAAGGACCTGATCCTCCTGCTGCTCCAGGCGGCCGATTTTTCCGAGGCCATCACCCCCGACTTTGACGGCGTGCGCACGGCGGTGGGCTCCCTGCAGAAGAAGGGCCGCAAGATCGTCATGATCTTTGACGAGTTCGACGTGGTCACGTCCAACACCCGCTTCGGCGAGGAGTTCTTCTCCTTCTTCCGCTCCCTGGCCAACAACTACGACCTGGCCTACATCACCTCCTCACGGCTGGACCTGCAGGAGCTGTGCCACACCAGCAAGGTCGCCGACTCGCCCTTCTTCAACATCTTCAGCACCCTGAACCTCGGCCCCTTCAGCCGGGAGGAGGCGCTCCAGCTGGTCACCGGGCCGTCGACCGAGGCCGGGCTCCCGCTGGAGCCCCACCTCGAGCCGATCCTGGAGCTGGCCGGCTACTTCCCGTTCTTCCTCCAGCTGGCCTGCAGCGCGTTCTTCGAGAACCTGGTGATGGAGGACGGCCGGGTCGACCTGGAGCAGGTCCGCGAGAGCTTCCGCGAGGAAGTCACCCCGCACTTCAACTACCTGTGGGAGCACTTTTCCGCCGAGGAGAAGGAGATCCTGCGTCTGGTGCGCAGGAGCGAAGCGACGCCGCCGCACCTGACTTACGCCATGAAGCGGATGGAGAAGGGCGGCTACATCCTGCCCGGGGCGTCCGGCGCGCCGGGCCGGCTCTTCTCGAGCGCGTTCCAGGAGTTCCTACTCCAAAAGGAGAGCGGCAAATCGGGCTCTCTGGCCGAGACCGTCCAGCTGGCTACCACCAAGGAGGAGCTGGAGGAGTTTTTCACGCCGGGCGAATCGGGCGAGCTGGAACGCCTGGGCACGTTCAAAGTCATCCGCAAGCTGGGCGAGGGCGGGATGGGCGTGGTCTACAAGGCCGAGGACACCCAGCTCCGCCGCCCGGTGGCGCTCAAGGTGATCACCCCGGCCATGGCCGGCAACACCAACATGATGAAGCGATTTCTCAACGAGGCCCGGGCCGCCTCGTCGCTCAACCACCCCAATATCTGCACCATCTACCAGGTCGGCCAGGAGGGGCCGCTGAACTTCATCGTCATGGAGTACGTGGAGGGGCAGACCATCAAAGAGCTTATCCGGGAGGGCCCGTTCCAGCCGGACATCCTGGCGCGCATCGGCGTCCAGATGGCCGACGCGCTGGACGTGGCGCACGCCAAGGGGATGATCCACCGCGATATCAAGCCGGCCAACATCATGATCAACAGCGACGGCCGGGTGAAGATCCTGGACTTCGGCCTGGTCAAGTGGAGCGGAGCCGAGCAGATGCAGCAGGCCGTGACCGCCGGCCTGACCGAGCAGGGGGCGATCCTGGGCACGGTCAACTACATGTCGCCGGAGCAGCTGCGCGGCGACCTGGTGGACCACCGCACCGACATCTTCTCGCTGGGCATCGTGCTGTACGAGATGGCCTGCGGCAAGTCGCCCTTTGTCGCCGACAACTACATCAGCATCATGCACGCGATCCTGTATCAAACCCCGGCGCCGGTGCCCGAGCCATTCCCCGCGACGCTGCAGGCGGTGATCGACCGGGCCCTGGCCAAGGAGCCGGGGCAGCGCTACCAGCGGGCGGCCGACCTGCGCAACGACCTGACGGCGTTCCTGCGGGGGGGAGCCGGTGGATAGGTGAATGGGTGAATGGGTGAATGGGTGAATCGGCCGAGCGTTCGTGCTCGTGCTCGTGCTCGTACTCGACGGATGACCGGAAACGGGTCACCGATGATCGCTCGTATTCGTGCTCGTGCTCGTAATCGTAATCGTGCTCGTAATCGAAACACTCTATCACTCGCACCAGCTCGCGCTCCATCCCGGTTTTTCCTACCGAGTGGCTCGGCTCTGCGTTCTCTGCGCCTCTGCGTGTAAATGATTAGAACGATTATAATAACGAACACGATTACGATCGATTGGGGAGACATGGTCCATGGTCCATCGTCCATGGTCGGATTCGCTGAGATCACCAGTCACCCGTCGATTAAGAGCACGAGCACGAAAGATAAAGCCAGTAGATGATCTTAAGATAACCAGGAGGTGGCGATGGGCGTGATCCGGCGGTGGGCGATGGCGGCGATCCTGCTGGCGGCGGCGGCCGCTCCGGTTCTGGCGGGCGAGGTATCCTACGGCGCGTCGGCGGGCGTGTTCTCCCGCTACATCTGGCGCGGCATCCGGCTGAGCCCCGGCGCGGCGTTTCAGCCCGCGGTGGGCGTAGGCTACGGCGACTTCTACATCGAGGTCTGGAACAACATCAACCTGGAGGACGCCGGCTGGACCGAGACGGACCTCACGGCCTCCTACAGCAAGTCCCTCGGCATCGCCGACGTCGAGTTCGGCTACATCTATTACGGCCTGAACGACCTGGAGGACTCTCAGGAACTTTACGGGTCCGTCGCCTTCAACGTGGCCCTGGAGCCGTCCTTCGCCTTCTACGCCGACGTGGACGCCGGCACGGGCGCTTACTTCCTGGGCTCCGTCGGCCACACCCTGAGCTTCCCCGGCGGCTACGAGCTGGGCGGCCACTTTTCGGTGGGCTACAACTGCAAGGACGGCTGGATGGGGCTGAAGGACGACGACACCGAGATGAACAACTTCCACGACGGGCAGTTCTCCGTGGAGGCAGCCATCCCACTCCATCCCAACATCAAGCTGGAGGCCATCGCGGCGTACTCGTTCCCGCTGACCGACGACGCCAAGGAGTCGATGCGCAACGGCGGCGTCGACGGCGGCACGTCCACCTTCTGGGGCGGCGCCACGCTGCGGGTGGAGTTCTGACGGGTGACGGGTGACGGATGACCGGTGACTACAGCCGATCTGACCATGGACGATGGACCATGGACCATGAAAACTCAGACCGATCGTAATCCTCGATCGTACTCGTAATCGTCATCGTAATCGACATCCCATCTGCGGACGCATCGAGGAATCTAGAATTGCAGATTGCGGATTGAAAACCTTTCGTGTGGTTTGTGTGGTTCGTGGTTAGGCTTGTGGATTGCTGATTTCAATCCGCAATCCGCAATCCGAAATCCGCAATTAGCCGGGCTTCGCGCCGGTGGCTGACGCCTACCGGTACTGACATCCCGGGACTGTCCTGATTTCTCGCCGGTTCGCCCCACCGCCGTTTCGCCGTTTCCGTCAACACGCGCCGGGACGTCGCGAGCTACGCGGAGGCGATCCAGCGCGGCGGCGTGATGCCGGCCTGCCGCAGGATGAGTTGCAGCTGCGCCACGTGGTGCTGGACGTGGCGCAGGTTATCGACCAGCAGCTCCCCGAAGCTGAAGTCCTGCCACTCGAAACCGGACCGTCGGCGGGCTCGCTCCTCCGTGAGCGCCTCGAGGGTCGCCCGGCACTTGCGGCGGCCGTGGGCGAGGTAGTCCAGCATCTCCGCCTTGGAGTAGACCCGCTCCGGCAGGATCCCGGCCGGATCCAGCTCGTCGAGGTTGAACGGCGCGGGCGGCGCGAATCCCTCCAGGGTGCCCGACAGGTAGCAGTCCAGAAAGAAGAGGGTGTGGTAGACGGTGTACCAGTACTCCGGCTGCCGCGACCGGTCCCCCCACAGTTCATCGGGGCACGCCTGGATCGCGTTCCCGAGCATGTCGATGGCCGCACCGAATTGATGCCAGAGGATTGAGTTCCAGAGTTTTCTCGACTCCTTCTCCATCGGCTATTCCTCCCAGAGAGAATCATCGTCGGCCCACTGAATGAGTAAACGCGCTCTCTTCTCCAATAATGGCGTTAGCTCGGACCTGGAATGATGGTCTCCGATTTGAAGCTCTTCATCATCTCGACCATCATTCCAGGTCTCGACTAGCTTCAACCATCTTTCCGCAATCGCCCGGACCGCCTTTCTCGGGTGTTGTGGAGGTTCGATATCCGAGACGGAGATATAATCTGTGGGAAGGTCGCCGCTGATGACCCACCAACCGATCCATCCAGGACTAGCCAAGCTTTCTATCGCCCAGACTGCCACGTAGGGTGTAACATGCCAAGCTGGCCAGTCTCCGATCCGCCCGTGCTTTAAATCTTGGGAACGCAAATAGTCAGCCACTCGTGATCGTTGGCACTCGCACCAGCTCTCTGTAGACTCAGTGCTTTCATGATCGGGCATCACCCTGTCTCCTCCAGGACTTCCTTGTAATGAGCGGATTCTATTACGATCGGTCATCAGTGATCGGTCTGCTTCTTTGCGCTCTTTGCGCCTTCGCGGTTCAATTCACTCCCCGGGCTCCAGCAGCAGCTCCAGGATCCGGATGGCGGCCTTCTTGGTCTTCGCCTCCGGGTCGTTGATCGGGCCGACGCAGGACGGGCAGCCCGCCGGGCAGCCGCATTCCTTGATGAGCGCCAGGCCGCGCCGCAGCAGCTCCTCGTGCCGGTCGTACAGCTCGTCGCTCAGGCCGATGCCGCCGGGGAACGAGTCGTAGAAGAACAGCGTCGGCTCGAAGCGGTCCACGATGTCGACGATCCCCTCGTCGGCCCGGCCGTCGGTGGTGTAGATGCCCCGCCCCTGCGCCCCCAGCACCGCGAACCAGCGCGAGTGCCGGTCGCCGATACTCCGGCCCAGGTCGCCGAAGTCGCACATCAGGGTCAGCACGGCCACGTTGTGCAGGGCGTAGGCGGCGCCGAGGAATCCGTCGATCAGCTCCAGCCGGGTGAAGGGCAGCTGCTCCAGCGATTCGGGCCGCGCGGTGATCCAGTAGGCAGTGGTGTGCAGGTCGTGCTGCGGCAGGTGGATCTCGCCGAAGCCGAGGTTCTCCATGGTGTAGAAGCGGATCTTCTTGAAGCCGGCGTAGCTCTTGACCACGTGGACCTCGCCGTGCTCGCGCAGGACGTGGGCCCGCGGCTCCTGCTTGAACTCGTCCAACACCCGCACCGAGGTGTAGACGATGGAGTCGGTGTAGTAGTCCACCTTGGCTTCGCGGACGTAAGCCTTGCGGGCGTCGTAGTCCAGCTTCTCCACCCAGAAGGCGCGGCTCTCGCACAGGTAGATGGCGTCCGGGTGGATCAGCTCCGGGGCGGTCTCGAAGTCCACCTCGGCGATGGCCTTGTCGTGGTCGTCGGCGTTCAGCACGACGAAGTTCTCCTCCGCGATTTTGCGCAGGCTGACGCCCTCGGCCGGGTAGGCGTCGGTCATCCAGTGCCAGCGCCCGCCGCTGTGGTGGAGCACCTCGCCCTCCTCCAGCGTCTCCAGGAACTCGGTGATGTCCTGCCCGCCGAACGGCTCGCCGTCCTTGAAGGGCAGTTCGAAGGCAGCGCACTTGATGTGGGACAGCAGGATCAGCAGGTTCTCCGGGTTGATCAGGGCGTGCTCCGGCGACTGGCCGAAGAAGTACTCGGGATGGTTCATCAGGAACTGGTCCAGCGGCGAGGATCGCGCCACCAGGACGATCAGGGCCTGGCCGGAGGCGCGCCCCGCCCTCCCGGCCTGCTGCCAGGTGGAGGCGATGGTGCCCGGGTAGCCGGCCATGACGCAGGCGGTCAGCGAGCCGATGTCGATGCCCAGCTCCAGGGCGTTGGTGCTCACCACGCCCAGCACCGAGCCGTCGCGCAGGCCGGCCTCGATCTCGCGGCGCACCAGCGGCAGGTAGCCGCCGCGGTAGCCGCGGACGAGGTTCTTGTCCTTGAGGCGGCGCTCCACGGTGTCCTTCAGGTACTTGGTCAGGATCTCCACGTTGAGGCGGCTGCCGGCGAAGACGATGGACGGGATGTTGTTCTGCAGCAGCACGGTGGCCAGCTTGCGGGTGGCGGTCAGGCAGCTCTGGCGGATGCCCAGCTCCGGGTTCACCACCGGCGGGTTGTAGAAGAGGAATCGCTTCTCGCCCACGGGGGCGCCGTTGCGCTCCACCACCGACACCGGCTGGCCGAGCAGGCGCTCCGCCAGCTCGCCGGGGTTGGCGATGGTGGCCGAGCAGCAGATGAACTGGGGACTCGACTTGTAGAACGCGCAGACGCGCTGGAGCCGCCGGAAGAGGTTGGCCACGTGGGAGCCGAACACGCCGCGGTAAGTGTGGATCTCGTCCACCACAATGTACTTCAGGTTCTCGAAGAGCTTGGCCCACTTGGTGTGGTGGGGCAGCACGGCCTGGTGGAGCATGTCCGGGTTGGAGATGACGATGTGGCCGAGGTCGCGGATGGCCTTGCGCGCGTCGGTGGGCGTGTCGCCGTCGTAGGTGAAGGTCTTGATCCCACCGCCGGCGGCGTCGATGAGGTCCTGCAGGCCGGAGCGCTGGTCCTGGGAGAGGGCCTTGGTGGGGAACAGGTACAGGGCGCGGGTGGACGGGTCCTCGATGACTCGCTGGAGCACCGGCAGGTTGTAGCACAGGGTCTTGCCCGAGGCGGTGGGGGTGACCAGGACGACGTTGCGCCCGGCCATGACGTGCTCGACGGCCTCGGCCTGGTGGGTGTACAGCTTTTGGATCTTGAGCTTGCCAAGGGCCTCCTGCAGGCGCGGGTGCAGCCAGGGCGGCAGGTCGGCGAACTGCCCCTCGGAGGGCGGGATGCGCGTCCAGGAGGCCAGCGCCTGGTTGCGCTCGGCGAACCGCCGGATCTGGGCCATCACGAAATCGAGCTTCTCGGGCATGGCGGCGCTCCAGAAAATGATGGAGACATTATACCGGATCTATCGTGCTCGTGCTCGTGCTCGAAATCGACTGGTGACGGGTGACCGGTGACCTCGGCCGATCCGACCATGGACGATGGACCATGGCAATCCAAACCGATCGTCATCGTGGATCGTAATCGTAATCGTGCTCGTAATCGTCAGCACAGTATTTATAGAAGCCCGATCTTTTCTAACAACGATCCAAAGTGAATTTCATTGGTGTGATATGATTTCAAAAAGAGAGGCTCTTATTGCTGATCGTCGACTTGTGGATAGACAATGAAGAACAAGAAGAACGTCTTCCCCAGATTCATGGGTCTATTCTTCGCCACTGTAGCAATCGGAGGTACTTGCTGCATGTTGATGACCATTTTTCAAGGAAGACCCGACAAGATCAGTTTGGAGTGGCCAACCAACCTCTTATTTAATCTTATCGGGGTATTGATCATTATGACTTGTGCCGCTCTGTCATATGGCTTTCTAACATCGAAAGAGTGGGTTGTTCCTTTATATGGGATCTCCCTGGCACTCTGGATCCTGTTCGTCACCTCTCTGATAATGACAACTCCCATCAAGTCTGTTTTAAGGCATTGGATTGTGAACTCTTGTTTTGTCATCTTTTTTCTGGGCGTTCCAATCTCTGTTGCTGTTCACCTGTTCAAGAGTAAGAGGAGTTCTCACTGAACACAATCAAGTTCATCATTGTGAAAACGGCCGGATATTCTCCAACTTGGTCCTGTTTCCGGATCGAAGACAAATCAGCGCAAACAACATTGTGACTTGCAGTGCATTCCGTTTCCCGAAGGGAAATAATGTGACTAGCCCCGGTTGGCGGCCGCTCTGGGCCGCCACCCGGGGTCAAGGCGAAATATGGATTTAGGTACGAATGATGATGAATTGACCCCGGAGGGGTCAAACCGATCGATCCTCCGGGATAATCGACAAGGTGCAATCCGACTCTGCGGCGTTCGACCCGCTTTGGGGTCGATGGCGATTTGCAGATTTGGGTCAAGATCCATCGTCCTCCCCCGGGTGGCGTCCCAAAGCGGCCGCCACCCGGGGCTGCTATGTGGATGTCAAGGGCGAAAGCGCCT
>CAYPNP010000050.1:0-12982 GCA_964412195.1 uncultured Acidobacteriota bacterium
ACATGAGCCAGAAAATCTACGACCTGATCACCGACCGGATCATCGCCCTGCTGGAACAGGGCGTCATTCCCTGGCGCAAGCCCTGGGACGCGGCCAGCGGAGCCCCTCGGAATCTGGTTTCCGGCAAGGCCTACCGGGGCATCAACGCCATGCTGCTGGCCAGCCTCGGCTTTGCCTCGCCGTGGTTTGCCACCTTCCACCAGGTCAAGGCCCTCGGCGGAGCCGTCAAGAAGGGAGCCCACGGCTTCCCGGTGGTCTTCTGGAAGTTCCTGGAGACCGGCGCCGGGCCGGACGGGGAAGACCAGCAAATCAGCCGTCGCGACCGCGTGCCGCTGCTCCGCTACTACACCGTTTTCAACCTGGAGCAGACCGAGGGGCTCCCGGCCGGGAAGATCCCCGCCCTGGAGATCCACCGCTTCGACCCCATCGAGGCCTGTGAACAAATCGTGGCGGAGATGCCGAAGCGCCCCGAGATCCGCCACACCACGGAGGCCCGGGCCTACTACCGGCCGGCCACCGACACCGTGACCATGCCCCTCCGGGAATCCTTCCACTCGGCAGTCGAGTATTTTTCCACCCTGGCCCATGAGCTGGTGCACAGCACCGGCGCCCCGGGCCGCCTGGCCCGGAAATCCCTGGAGGACTGGGCGCCCTTCGGCACGGCCGACTACAGCCGGGAGGAACTGGTGGCCGAGATGGGCGCCGGGTTCCTCTGCGCCCACGCCGGCATCGATGGCGCCACCCTGGAGAACTCCGCCGCCTACATCCGGAGCTGGCTCCGGGTCCTCAAAGACGACCGCCGCGCGGTGATCGTGGCCGCTGGCCAGGCCCAAAAGGCGGCCGACTTCATCTTGGGTGGATCCACTGAGGACGAGCCTGCAAATTGATCCCACTGGCCCGGCTCCCCCTGGGCCGATTTTCTCGCCATCGATCCCCAATTTCAGCCTACCCCCAAGCCCCTGCCAGAGACGGGGGCTCTCCTTTTCATCCCGACCAGCCGGCCTCCGGCGGCCGGGGCGCCGCCCCTGGACCCCGCCGAGGGAATGCGATCCCCTCGGGCTCCCCTTTCTCTTTGTTGCAAGTTCGGAGACTCAATCAACCGAAACGGCGAAACGGTGAAACGGCGAAAAAGACTCCAGCCGGACACGCGGTCAGGTGATCTCACCGCCTTCCCCCGTTGTTCCGGCGGAATCGGCGGCCCGGCTTCGGTACCACGGCCGGGCTGCCCATTCCTGGGAACGCGCGAGGATGAAAGACTCCCCGGCCCGCCGCTGCGGCATAAACGGCTACCGCCCCTGTCCCGCTCGAAGCGGTACGGGGTCCCCGCCATTTAATCCTCGCGTCCGGCCGGGGAGACTTTCGCTTTTCTTCCCACCCACCCGGCGGTGAGGGCTTGGCTCCGCCTCCGGCCCGTCCCGCCGCAACCTCACGCCAGGCGTCGCGGACGCTTCCCGCCCGTCATTCGCTCGCCCCTTGCGGTCCGGCCTTCCGGCTCCGCCAGCGGTCGCCCGTCCTCCGGCGGCCGGCCGCGTCGCTCCCGCCAATGCCGGCGGACGCCTTCCGCTTGGCAGTCACGCCGCCGATGGCCGTCTGCGCCGGGTCCGGCCGGGCCGTCCCGGTGTCGGCGGACCGGCAAGCCGCGCGCCAGTCTCGTGCCTCGCCCGTCACGTCCGCTCCCGCCGGCTTGCGGCGTGGTCCGCTTCGCCCCCGGTCCGGCGTCTGGGGGTCATTTTCCCGCCTGGCCCTTCAGCTTTCGGTGAAAGGGCCAGGCGGAAAAATTTGCTTGGCGGGTTCCCAAGGAGGCACGACATGAACAAGATGACCGATTACGCGGAAATGGCGAAGCGCTGCATCGCCCACCTGGTCCGGGAGAGCCAGCTATCCAGCCAGCCGGTGACCAACCCGGAGGAGGCGGCCCAGTTCGTGGCCCTGGCCGTGGTGGCCGCCGGCGATCC
The DNA here is from genome assembly GCA_964412195.1 of uncultured Acidobacteriota bacterium. Taxonomy (GTDB): domain Bacteria; phylum Acidobacteriota; class JAAYUB01; order JAAYUB01; family JAAYUB01; genus CAYPNP01. The sequence goes on from CAYPNP010000050.1 coordinate 1,956, forward strand.
GGGCCGGGAGTGCGTCGGGGTCCTTTGCCTGAACGCGGCCGGACGGGTGACGGACGTCCGGATCCTGGGTATCGGCACGGTGAACCAGGCGCCAGTCTACCCCCGCGAGGTGGCCAAGGCGGCGTTGTTGTCGGCCGCAACGGCCGTGATCCTTTTCCACAATCACCCTGGCGGTCAGTGCCGCCCCTCGGCCGAGGACATGGCCCTGACCCGGAGCCTGGGCGAGGCGCTGCGGCCGCTGGACATCGAACTCCACGACCACCTGATCCTGGCCGGAAACCAGGTCTACTCCACCACCTTCGGCCGGACCGTCTCGTTCGCTCCGGAGGCCCGAACCCTTTTCTAAACCCGATCCATCAGGGGGCCGCGCATCCATACCACGCGGGAAGGAGATTTCATCATGGTGAACAAGGTTCAACTCATCGGCCGGCTGGGCAAGGACCCGGAGGTCCGCGCCACCCAGGAGAACGTGGCGTTCGCCCGCTTCTCCCTGGCCACCGACGCCCACTGGACCGACCGGAACGGCGAGAAGCAGAGCCGCGCGGAGTGGCACAACGTCCTGGCCTGGGGGCGCCTGGCGGAGATCTGCGGCGAGTACCTGCGCAAGGGCCGCCTCGTGTTCGTGGAGGGCCGCTTGCAGACCCGCTCCTGGGAGGACGAGGCCGGCCAGCGCCACAGCCGGACGGAGGTGGTGATCCACGACCTCAAGATCCTGGAACCCAAGCAGCCGGTGGAGGCGCCCCAACCCCCGGCGGAGAACGCCGCCACCGAGATCCCGTTTTAAACCGGCTCATTTGGAACCGAAAAGCCCGGAGCGATCCGGGCTTTTCGGCTTTTCGGGGATGACAGTCTAAACTTTCTTCTATCAGGATCGATTTCTGTTTGATTTGGAAGCGGTTGTTCCGGCATCAACAAAACTGAATCAAATTTTCCTTTTTAAATTGTCGATGGCTTCAGACATAGGCCGTAATTCCTCAATCAACCTATGCTGCTCTTCCTCTGACATCTTCAACAGACGATTTCCACTGCCGGGTTTCCAAGGCTTCATGTGCTTCTTCCACACCATAGAAGTGAATGAAGATTGCCGCTCTAATGGATAGCTGCCATAATCATAAGAGCGCTCTTTTTTCTCCTCGTCTGAGAGGTTATCCCATTCGTCTGCTATCACTTTCAAATCAGTCTTTAAATCGTTCGATGAGATTACATCTTGCCGATTCTCAATGAAGATTCTTGAAAAGCTTATAAGAAAAGTGTCACCCGAAGAGAATACCTGACAGAATGGCAGGTAGAACAGGTATTCAAGATCGATCCGATTGGTCGGTCTTGTTGAAATAAGGTCAGAGGCCAATCCAACATAAAAGGACAAAATCACCTTCAGATAGTAGTGGGCATAAGGCGCAAATTCTTGTAATGTCGATGGTTTTAAATATCGCCAACGAGAATCGACCTTTCTCTGAAGTGTCTTAGGCATATCTATCAAATTGAATAGCAAGTCGAGGAAAAAAGATTGATATCCCTCTGCAAGAGTCTCTTCAATATAGCTCTTGACTTCAGAAAAGGAGTGCAGTTTTGGCAAATTTCGGTTTACTTTTTTGAAAGATTTCTTAAAATCTTCAAGATCCAGGCTTTTTGACATCATTCGCCAGTGTTTAGATCGCACCTCTTCATTCTCACTAAAAAGCCCCCGTTGCCATTGTCTGAGAACCTCTCTCTCTGGTTCCTCATCAATGAAAAGACCTTTCTTCCCTCTGGAATCAACGATTGGATTTGCACCCGAAATAATTATACGGCCATCCATCTCGACGTCTGCACCTAATAAGTTTCCAACTATGAGCCTTTCACTATTTGTATTAATCATTGAATCAAAAGGGGATACTTTTCTTGCAAGCTTTGCCACCTCCGAGTTGGATCTCTCCTGATCGTTTTCGAATTTGCTTAAATCACCTAATATCTCGTAAATTATTACAGGAGATATATTTACGTAGTAGTGTTTGGTCAAGAACCCGATTTCTCTTTGCGATAGGCTTTGAAGGGCAGATTTATCTAATAGAATTATTGGCCCCATTTTTATCCTCCATACTATTGCCTCTCGAGTGTACAAGATAATCGTAACATTTTCCTCCCGACTCAGCGATGCTGACAGTGAGGGGAGTAGAAAAAGGTAGAATTTCACTCGAATGCAGGATACGCATTTGTCCGGACAAGCGCTGCTTGTCCGCCCAAATGCCGACCGCCGGTGGCGGCCGCCTGCCAGGGGGATACCCCCTGGACCCCGCTTTAGCACATCGGTCTTGGCGAGGATTTGAAAATCGCTGAACCACGGACAATACGTTGTCCGTGCCATGCGATAGAATGTAGACTGGAGGCGAGATGAAATCGCGGTCAACACCCAATACGGAGCCATACGGATGGAACGATACAGTCGTCGCATTCCGTCTGTCGACTGAAATCCTGGAGATGCTGCATCAGGCAGGGCGGGAATTGAAGGTCAGAGTGTTCATCGCCGAGAGCCTCACAGATTTGATCGCCATTCCGGCGTTCATGGTGGTGATCGATCCAGGGGACCTTTCGCTTGAGGAGAGGGAGGAATTCGAAACATGGATCGAATTCACTATCGGAAATATCTCGCCGCGAGAATTTGGCGTGCTGTTTACGAGAGTTCCTTCCGTCCAGATGCCGAAGACATTTTCCAAATTCGTCCTGAGAACCCCAGACTTTCTTGATGCTGATTTCTTCAAGCTTAAGCTGCTGAATAAGCGGATGTCCAGCCGCGGGCACCAGCGAAATATCGCGGGCCTGGAGCGTCGCAATTTTCGCCTATTGCGCATCCTCAAAGTGTTGCGCGTAGAGGGCGTGCTCTATCCGGAGGATTTGGTCAACGAGTTCGGCATGTCGCGCAAGACGCTACAGCGGGACATCGCCGTCCTGCAGGCGATGTTCGAGCCCGTCGAGTGGGATCCGGTTCGGTGCGGGTACGTTCTCGCCGAGACCGAGGGACTCCGGTTCACCGACCTGAAGGATGCGTTTCCGGCTTCTAAGAAAAATCCGGGGGTCTAAACGATGATCCACAATAGGAGGCAAGATGAGCAAGCGGTTTGAAGATGGCAAAAGGGACTTTCAGAGCTGTGTGCAAAACGATCCCCCGGAGTCTCTGTACAAACGAAAGGAGCTGAATTTCCGAGGCAACCAGGGCCGGCACATGGATGAGATTGCGGGCATTCTGGCCGACCATTTTGACACACTTCGAAACATGCCCGCCAGGCCGCGGCCGGAGGATAAGAGTTACAACCAGGGACACACCGGAAAATCAGACTCGAAAAATCAGAAACAGTTTTCTGAAAAGCAAGTGGCCCGCGCCCTGTACAATCACAGCAAGCGGCAGAACGGTACACTCTTGGATCTTGATGGCTGTTTGGGTGACATCATCGATTACGAAGTGCCCCTCAAGAGCCAAAAGGCGAAGAGCGACCCGTTGGGAAAGATCGACCTACTCAGTCTCGATCCACGTGGCCAGACGGTTCGATTGGTGGAGTTGAAGATTCGCCATAAAGAGCTCAGCGGTGATGAAACCCTGCTGCGAGCGGTCACAGAGATCTTCACTTATTTTAAGCTGCTGGGGAAAGAGCGGTTTTATTCAGATTACAACCTTTCCCCATGCCCTCTTCAGCTTGTCGTGCTGAGTGAAGCACAGTCGTTGTCGGTAAAACAGATAGAAAAGTTGAAGGATTTTCCGAAACTGCTCCGGCTGATCCAGATGATGGCCGGTAATGTGGGGACACCGATCATCCTGGCGAGCTTCGAGTTGAAGCAAACCGAAATCCCCCGCCCGGATGACACGATCGAACCCGAGGAGCCGAACATGCCCCATTTCAAACCGTGCCTCCTGCCCATCACGATCCGCAAGATCACGACAGTCGGCGCAAACGGATGATCTGCACGATCCATCGGGGCAGCCGACAGATCGGCGGGTCCTGCATCGAACTGGCGTCGGACGGAAGCCGGATCCTGCTGGATTTCGGCCTGCCCCTCGACGAGCCGGAAGTGGGGCCCGCGCCCCGGGCGGCGCAAGCGCCGGAGCAGAGCCTGTTACCCATCGCCGGGTTGTACGGAGACGCACCGCCGGAGTTCGACGGCATCGTGCTGAGTCACGCCCATCCCGACCACCACGGGCTGCTGGGGTATGTCCATCCGGAGATCCCTGTCTTCGCCAATGCGGAGACCCAGGCGCTGTTGGCCATCGGCGCGTACTTCCAGCCGGACGCCAAACCGGTCAGGAACCTGCGGACCATCGCGGCGGGTGAGCCGTTCGCGGTGGGCGCGTTCAGGGTGACGCCGTACCTGATGGACCATTCCGCTTACGGGGCTTTAGCGTTCCTCGTGGAGGCCGAAGGAAAGAGGGTGTTTTACAGTGGCGACTTTCGAGGGCACGGGCGGAAGCGCACCGTGTTCCAGCGTCTGCTGACGACGCCGCCTGCGCCAGTGGACGCGTTGATCCTGGAGGGTACAGCCCTCGGTCAGGCGGAGACGGGGCTGCACAGCGAGGCGGCGGTGCAGCGGGAGCTGGAGCGTCTGTTCCGGCAAAGGAGAGATCTGACTTTCGTCGCCTTCTCGTCCCAGAACGCCGACCGTGTGGTGTCCGTATACAAGGCCTGCCTGCGGACTGGCAAACTCTTCGTCATCGATCCCTACACGGCTTATGTGCTGTACAAGTTGGGCGGCCAATTGCCGCAATACGACTATCAAATCGTTCGCATTTACTTTGCCCCGGGAGCGCACACGAAGCGGTTGGCGGAAAACGGAGACCTGTTCTGCTTCAAGGATGCCAAGATTAGCTTTCAAGAAATACTCAGGCATCGGGATCGTGTGGTGATCAAGAACACGTACTCGATCCGGGAGAAATTCGCCCGCACCGAGACGCTCACCGGCGCAGCCCTGATATACAGCCAGTGGTGGGGCTACTTCGAGAACGAGCGGGCCTTCTGGTCCGCCCACAGCATCGAGCCCGTGCCGGTGCACGCCAGTGGACACGCTCATGTGGCCGATCTGCAGGCGCTTGCCCAGGCTCTGCACCCCCGCCGAATCATCCCTGTGCATACCCGCTATCCGGAATCGTATCAGAGGTTCTTTGGTGAGTCGGTCGTAGTTCTTCGGGATGGTCAGCCTTTAGAAATATGAGGACTGTGAAGGCAATCGAAACGTACTCCGTCTTTTACCAATAGGGATGTATTTCCGCTTTCGATGGGCTGGGAAATATTGGAGGATGGCATGGATGAGAAGAACAAAAAGCGAGCCTTTAACAGGGTCCTGAGCCCATTTCACGCAGGCACGGTCCCAGAGTTCGAAGGGGATCACGATCTCCGGGGGCATTGCGTGGAAGTGTTGAAAAAAGAACAGGACGTAATCCTGGCATCTGTTACCGTACCCCTCGATGACAGCTCCGCCTCCAAGATCCACTACGAGGAGGCCCTGCGGGTGCACATGACCCGCATCGTTTTGAGAGAGAGGCGGAAATGGAAACGGCAAGTGAGTAGGGAGCGTGCCAGGGAGAGCAGGACGACTGACATATTTCAGCAAACGCTGATGGCACTCCGAGCGACGGTCGAGGCGGGAGATACCCCTTGGCGAGCTTTGAAAGAAACGATAGGGTGGGGTGGGGGGGGCGTGATCGTGTCTGCCGACGCTATGCGTCCCCGAGGCGAGAGTGACTTTTTCTTACTGATGAACGATCCGCGACCGGTGGTATGGCTCATGGAAACGCTGCGCGATTCCGATGACAGCTTGGTTGGCTGGATGCGGGCGCATGCGATTTATGAAACGATTGCCAGAACTGCAGCCGATATTATGGGGAAACAAAACATGCTCCCTCCTGACGACAGGTTCTTGTTAATCGCTCTGATCGATAAACTGAAGGGTATTGGAGAACCGGAATAGAAAGGCCGGATCATCATTGTTGGGTTGATCAACTGAGAACCAACTCATCTTGGATTTTTGTCCTCTCATTGAAGCTGAGCCTGTCCGACTGTTGAAGGGGCCTCGGGTAGTTCATCGAATTCCATGTTTCGATCAATAAAGTGCTCAATCTTTGCTTGGAAAAACTCCCGCGGAATTCCGACTTCGGATATCCCATATGCCGAAAACTTCACGATGGCCCGGAAGTCGGGGATGTGCATGAACTCGGAGGGGAGCATCAACTTTTCGATCTTGTCCTGGTCGTTGATGGTCTTGCGGTCACCGATGTCCTTGGGGGAAAGCTGGCGGCCCTCCATTCGCTTGATGATCTCCCGCTCGCCGATGGAGCGGGAGAGGAACTCGGCCGTGTCGGGGTCATTCAAGCGCAGGAAGAAACCGGTGTTGAAGTTGTTGTAGAAGGTCATCTTGTTGGGCTTGCCGTAGACGTCCTCGATCTTGCCCAGGTCCTGGTTGGCCACCACCAGGCCGGCGCCCTTGGAACGGCCCACCGTCAACAGTTCGAACAGCACCGAGATCTGGTCCAGGGAGCCGATCTCGTCGATGCAAAACCACAGTCGGCGACTTTCCTGCTGCGTTGTGTCCGGCAGGCTGAGGGTCTCCCGAATCATCAGGTCGAAGGCGAAGGTCATGAGCGGCCGGAAGGTCTCGGCATAGTTCTTGATGTTCAGGAGAAACAGGTTGCCCGGGCCGGGGCGGCGGATGAAGTCGCGGAAGGAGAAGTCTCCGTCCAAATCGGTGACGAAGCGGAACCAGGAGATCTTCTCGGTGAGCGTCGAGATGACCGAGGCGGCCGGGCCGGAGCCCTTGCTCTCGATGTGCTTCAGGGCACCCCGGTCCTCCACGGGCAGGGTCTTGAGCTGGCGGATGATGTCCTCCAGGCCCTGGGAGAAGAAGTTCCAGATGTCGGCGTTGGTGCGGCAGCCTTGCGCGTGCAGGAAACGCAGCCCGGCGGCGAAGACGTCCTTGGCGGCGTTGTTCCAGAAGGGGTCGGCGTGGGTTTCGCGGGGCGGCTTGAAGACCACCTGGGAGATGATCTCGAAGTCGGGCGGGGTGCGGAGCTCGTTGAAGAAGCTCCAGCGCAGGGAGCGGGCGTCGAAGGGATAGAACACCTGGTCCGACTCCGGCTCGAAGTGCTTGGACAGGAATTCCCCCTTTACGTCGTAGACGATCATCTTCTCGGCGGTGCGGTGCGTCCGAATCCGCCCGCGCACCTGGGCGATGAACTGGTTGAAGAGGACGCTCTTGCCGGTGCCGGTGGTGCCCATGATGAGGATGTGCTTGGTCTCGAGATCGCGGGGGAAGGTCAGGCCGCAGATGGTGAGATGGTGACCTGCGTTCCCGCCCTCGGCCCGACAAGCCTCCTCCAGGGTTTTCTTCAATTGAGGCAGCGACACCTTGAAGGCCCCGCGCAGGAAGCGGGTGGTGGTCATGCGGCCGGAGGCGTAAACGAACACCAAGATGTAGGAGACGGTGAGCAGGTAGGCGGCGAAGGACCACCGGAAGATCCGGGCGACCTCGTTTTCGAAGCGGTCGATGTGCGGCCCGAACAGTTCACGGAGCTTCCGGCGGAAGGCGGAGCTGCGCACGGAGAGCGATCCGTTGAAGAGGGGCCGCAGCTCCGGGGAGACCATGACCTTGTTCTCCCGACCGAAGAGCCGGAAGGACGGCAGATAGTATTTCAAAAGGGCGTTGGGGGGCAGCCCGAGCGAGGCGCCAGACGGAAACTTCAGCTCAAATTCGCGGAGATAGCTGCGACGGACGCCCACCCCGATGACAATTACCTGGACCAGCAGGCCAAGCAGAAAGCCCAGCAGGATCAGCTTGTAATACATCTTGATGTCGGAGGTGATGGCCTCGTGGGCCTGGTAGCCACGCATAGATCAGGATTCACCACAGAGGCACGGAGGACACAGAGAGCAGAGAAGAGAATTGACCACGGATGGACACGGATGGACACCGATTGGGAATTTGAATGATTTGGATTCGAAGGTCATTGGGTAGTCCCTTCAGCGGTCGGGTGTCAGGGAGCGGGATGGGGCGAGATCCTTTTCACGGGATCGGGAGAGGTCGAGGTCCTTGTCGAAGGAGATCTCGGGGTCGGAGTGGCGCTTGAGCTCGAACTCATCCCGGAAGTTCCATTTCCGGCCGGTGTAGCGCTCCCAAAGCTGTTCCTTCAACCGGGCAAAATCCTCCCGCAACGCTTCATGACGTTCCGACAGCCGGTCCAGGTATTTCTCCAGGGTGCGGAGCAGAGGATAGACGTTTTCCTTGAACGTCAGCCGGTGAGTGTTTTCTCCAAGTCGCTCATCAAGCCGGCCACGAACTCGGTCACAATCCGCTCGCAGGCGTCCGGATCGGCTGGGAGTTCGATGGGGTTCGGCTTTTCGTCCCTGTTCAAGCCGGGCCATTTGCCGTTCCACTTGCTGGACTGCTGCCCGCTGTCGGCCTCGAGCGTCCGCAAGCGCGTGGACAATGCGATCCACCTCTCGTTCCACTCCGCCGCCCAGGTCGCGCAGGAAGTGCGCCAGGCCTCGTTCAGCCGCTCGATCCCCGTCGCGGACTGCCGCTCCAAGGCGTCCAGGCAGTCCCGCAGCTCCGCGCACCGCTCCCTCAGCTCCCCGTTCTCGCGAGAGAGTTGCCGGTTGGCCTCGCTCAACTCCCGCATCGCCGCCTCGTTCGCGGCCGCGCCGTCGAGCAGCTGCTCCAGCAGCCGCTGCTTCTCGCTCAAGAGTCGACGCGCTTCCTCTAACAGTGTTTCCTGCCTCCTGCAAACGCTCAGCAATTCGTCCTTTTTCAAGCGCGTCCCTCCGGATGTGGGTGGCTTCCACCGAGGCGCTTCGCCCGGTGGGCCGCTCCCCGATGATCTGGCGGATTTCGGAAGGAGACAGGCCTTCCCGGCGCAGTTGGCCGTAACGCCGCCGCCACTCGGCGAGCGAAATCTCCCGGCCTCCAACCGCCTCCCGATGGCGGCCGGCCGCCTGGTCGCGGGTCTGCTCCCGGCCCATCTCCCGCTGGTAGATCTTTGCCCACAGCTTATCGAACGATTCGAACTCCTTTCGTGTCAGATGGAGCTTCCGGCCGTCGAGCTTGCGGGCCGCCAGTAGAATATGAACATGGACGTGCTCGGTGTTGCGGTGCACCGCCAGCATGGCCGGATTGTCCCGGAAGTGCGACTTGTCGAGGAACTCCCGGGCCATGGCAAGCGCCTTGTCCGAAGAGACTTCTTTTTCGAATGACAGGATGACTCGGTAATCCCGGCGGTTGCCCCGCTCGCAGGCGGCCAGGCGGTCCATGTGCTGGGCCGCCGCGTGACGGCGGTCCCGGGCGGTGGCGCCCATGAGTTCGTGCTCGGGCACATGGCGGGCCTCCCAGCGGTCGCAGGCGCTCTCGCGGGTGATGTAGCGGGCGTTGGCTCCCGTCCCACCGGCCAGCTTCCCGCAGGTGACCTTGCACACGGAGCTCATGGTCCAGACAACTCCATCTCCAAGGCCGTCAGGCAGCGTCGGAAGGATTCCTTCACGTCCTCTGAGAAAACGCCCCGGTGCATCAGCATGACCGCCTGGTTGAGATTCACTCCGATCCGCTTGAGCTGGCGGACGGCCGCCTGGTCGTAGCGGTGGATCACGTCCCGTTCCAAGGCCGCCCGGCGGACGTAGGCGGACATGGAGAGCCCAACCGCTGCTGATCTTTCCCGGATGGACCGTCGATCCGCCTCGCTGAGCCTCATTTCCAGGCGGTGCCGCACTGTCGTCCTCATTTCATCCAAGGATTTTGCTCAGAATGTCGTTTACCTGCCATTTGTCCGCCGGTTTCACCAGTTGAATGACAGAGCTTTCCGTCTTGTCCACCAACCCGATGGCTCGGCCGAAGGGAGACACTTTCAACCGACGGGTACACGTGATGGTGGCACCCCGGCCGGGGTCCAGGCCGACCACACCGGTGATCGAGTCGATGGAGACGAGCTCGCGGCCCAGGTAGGTGGCGATGGTCCAGCCCTTCTCCCGGTCCAGGATCCGGTTGTCGCGGCGCATCTTCTCCGTGAGCTTGAGCTGGTAAGTGTATTTCTTGACCTGGCCCTCGGTCCGCTCCCCCGTCTCCACCGTCACCAGGCCGGACTGTTCCAATTCCTCCAGGTGCTTGTAGTTCTTGTGGAGGTAGTCCGCCAGGCTGAGCTTCATCCGGGCCAGCAGCTTCTGGTTGACCTCGCCGCCGGAGGTGAGCATGAGGAAGCAGCCTTCCTGCTGCCACCAGTCCGGGGTGTCCGCGTAGTGCCGCCGGATCGTCTCGGCGGCTGCCTCCTTGGCAAGGGCCTGGGCGGGTGCATCCTGGGCCAGGCAGAACACGCCGGCAACAATGACGATGGAAAACAACAATGCTTTCATGACCAAACCTCCGGGATCGGAATGTCGCGCAGCCGCAGCTTGTCGAGAAAGGAAGGCCGGCCGGTTGCCTCGAACCGGCCGGTGAGAACTCCCCCGCCGTCGCGGCCGTCGAACCGGAAGCGGTACAGGGGGGAGATATGGAAGGGTGGAAAGGTGGGCGAAGCAGCATAATCGAGGCCATTGACCTCGACGATCTCTAGGATCTTCCGGCTCTCGTCGGGGAGCTGGCCGACCTGCACCACTGCCTGGATAGCCCGCGAGACCAGTTCCTTGACTGCCCGGGCGGGGATGTCGAGACCCGATTGCAGCACCAGGTTCTCCAGGGCGACCAGGGCGTCGTAGGCGCTGTTGGCGTGCACGGTGGACATCCCGGCGTGGCCGGTGTTGAAGGCCCGGATCAGGTCCAGGGCCTCGGCCCCGCGCACCTCGCCCACGATGACCCACTTCGGGTTCATCCGCAGCGAGTTGCGCACCAGGTCCTGGAGCGTCACCGCCCGGTCGTCCTCGTGCAGGGCGTGCTTGCTCTCCAGGGCCGCCCAGAGCGGGCGGGAGAGGGAGATCTCGCGGGAGTCCTCCACCGTGACCACGATCTCCCCCTCGGGGATGAAGCCGCCCAGGACGTTGAGCAGGGTGGTCTTGCCCGAGCCGGTCCCGCCGGAGATGAGGATGTTCTTG
>CAYPNP010000051.1:0-12979 GCA_964412195.1 uncultured Acidobacteriota bacterium
CTGGAGACGACGTGAAAACCATCGCCTACCTGCGGGTATCCAAGGAAAGCCAGGACGTGGACAACCAGCGCCTGGCCATCCTGGACTACGCCCACCGGAACAAGTTCCGGGTGGACGAGTTCATCGAGATCGCCGTCTCCTCACGCCGGTCCCCCCAGGAACGCGGACTCGATGAGCTGCTGGAGAAACTGGCCGCCGGCGACCGGCTGATTGTCAGCGAGCTGTCCCGCTTGGGCCGCTCGGTGGGGCAGATCATCATTCTGGTCCACGAACTGGTCCGGCGGGGGGTGGCCTTCACCGCCATCAAGGAAAACATTGCCCTGGGCCAATGTCGCTACGACTTGCAGGGCAAGGTGATGGTGACCATGTTCGGTCTGTTCGCGGAGATCGAGCGGGACCTGATCTCGGAGCGGACCAAATCCGGGCTGGCGGCGGCCCGGGCCCGGGGCAAGCGCCTGGGCCGGCCGCCGGGCAGCTTCAGTTCGCGCCTGGACAGCCGCCGGCCGGAGATCGAGCAACTGCTCGCGTTGAAGGTGTCGAAGGCCAGCATCGCCAAGATCATGGGGGTGTCCCGGTCCGCTCTGGTGGCCTTCCTCGAGCGGCGGGGGCTGGCGGCAGCCAATACGCGAGGGTACCAATGAACGAAAGTCCAAACAATCCCAGGAGGAGGCCCGCGAGATCCCGTGACATCCCGATGAGGACGAAGCGGCTGATCATCCAGGAAGCGGGCGGGGTGTGCCCTTTTTGCGGCGAGCAGGATGCCGACTCCTTCGATTTTCATCACATCCACGGCAAGGACGGCGAGTCCCCCCACGACCCCGATAATTTGATTTACGTATGCAAGAATTGCCACGGCCGAATCACCGCCGGAGCCATCTCGGAAGCGGACGTCCATCTCACGAAACAAATCCTGAAATTCCAAGGAAACCCTTTCCTGAAGCAACAAGCAGAGTCGAACGTCTTGAATTTCACGGGGGGAATCAATACTGGCACCGTGGCCAATGAATACCACTATCACAACCACGGGAAGTCGCCCAAGATTCCCCGACCTACTCCAACGAGCGGTTTTATCGGCCATGATTTACTCAAACGAAACTACTTACTGCATTTAATCAAGCGCTATCAAGAATTCGCCAAAGCGCAGAAGGACAGGGAATATAAGTACTATCGTATCTACACTTCAATCAAACAACAATTCGGAGTCACGTGGGATATGATTCCCATCGAACTCTTTGACTCGGCCTGCCGATATGTGCAAGAACGAATTGATGCAACCGCCCTGGGGCGAAATCGCAAGGCCCACAATCAGCCGAACTACAGCACCTTTCAGGAATATTGCCAAAAATACATCGAGAAGCGGAAATGAACCAGCTCTACTTTGGCGACAATCTCACTGTCCTGCGGGAAAGCATCCCGGCCGCGAGCGTGGATCTCGTCTACCTGGACCCGCCGTTCAACTCCAAGGCCACCTACAACGTGTTGTTCAAGGCCCCCAACGGCCATGACTCGGACGCCCAGATCACCGCTTTCGAGGACACTTGGCACTGGGGGCACCAGGCGGAGCAGGAATTCGACGAGCTGCTGCACCAGCCCAACACCCGAGCGGCGGAAATGGTGCGCGCCTTCCGCCAATTCCTGGGCGAGAATGACATGATGGCCTACCTGGTGATGATGGCCAACCGGCTCCTGGAATTGCACCGCGTTCTGAAGCCCACAGGGAGCCTCTATCTGCATTGCGACCCAACGGCCAGCCACTACCTAAAAATTGTGTTGGACTCGATTTTCGGTGTGGACAACTTTCAAAACGAGATCATCTGGAAGCGGACAAGCGCCCATAGTAGTGCCAAGCGGTATGGTCCCGTGCACGATGTCCTGCTTTTTTACGGCCGGACTGGTATTCGCAAATGGAACCAGATTTTCCAACCATACGACCAGACTTACGTCGATGAGTTTTATACGCACATTGATGAGAAAGGCCGGAAATGGAGGAGATCGGACCTAACCGGCGCTGGTGTAAGGCATGGTGAGACGGGAAGCCCGTGGAGAGGGATTGATGTCACGGCAAAGGGGAGGCATTGGGCGTGGCCACCGGAAGTCCTCGAAGAAATGGACAAAAAAGGTCATATCCATTGGCCTGCAAAGCCCGGTGGGATGCCAATGCTGAAGCGGTATTTGGACGAGCAAAAAGGGATGCCTGCCCAAGATATTATTGCAGATATCCCCCCGATGCATAATTTGTCGGAAGAACGCCTGGGATATCCGACTCAAAAGCCGCTGGCCCTGCTGGAACGAATTATCCGGGCGTCCAGTAACGAGGGAGACCTGGTGCTCGATCCTTTCTGCGGCTGCGGCACGGCCGTCCATGCGGCGCAGAAACTAAGCCGGCAGTGGATCGGGATCGACATTACCCACCTGGCCGTGTCCCTGATCGAGAAACGGATGAAGGATGCCTTCCCCGGCATCCAATTCGAGGTCCACGGCACACCGAAGGACGCGGCCGGCGCCCGGGCGCTAGCCGGGCGGGACAAGTACCAGTTCCAGTGGTGGGCCTGTTCCCTGGTCAACGCCCAGCCGTACCTGGGCCGGAAGAAGGGGGCCGATTCCGGGGTGGATGGAGTGCTCTATTTCCTCGACGGAGCGGACGCCGCACGGACCGAGGAGCGCCCCGGCGGGATCGTGGCCGATGTCCAGGCTCCCTATGCCGGCGCGCCGGTCACCTCCAAAAAGATCGTGGTGTCGGTCAAGGGCGGAGAGCATCTCCACGTCGCCATGATCCGCGACCTGGTGGGTGTCGTGGAGCGCGAAAAGGCGGAGATGGGCCTGTTTGTTTCCCTCGTCGAACCCACTCAGCCGATGCGGACGGAAGCCGCCAAGGCGGGCTTCTATGTCTCCCCCTATTTCCCTGACCGGAAGTATCCCCGGATTCAGCTCCTCACCGTCCCCGGCTTGCTGGAGCAGCGGGAGCATCCCCTCTACCCGGACTTTTCCGGCGGCGGGTTGACCTTTAAGCAGGCCCGGCGGGAAGCGGATCAGCGGGATCAAAAGAAACTCTTCGATTGAGGCGGGACAGAGAAAAATCAACGCCCGGGAGTTCCACATGAGAAACGAAGACGCCCAGCTTCATGCCTTATGGGCCAGGCAAGCCGAACAGCGAGGGGATTTCTTGGCGGCTCGCCTGGAACATCTCAAATGCGTCGAGTCCTGGAAACAATCCGGCGATGGGGCCGCGGTGGATGCGGCCAAGGCCGAATACAGCGCGTTCGTCCGGCGCGACCCTATTTTCAAGGCGCTGGTCGCGGTACTTGTTCGGATGGTCCAGGAAAACCCCGGCATTTTGCAATCCGACATCTCCAAATCTGCCGAATCATCGAGCTGGCCTGCCCTCTATAACTACAACCGCCCACTGTCCCGGGAGGACATTTCGTACGCTCTCTATTTCGCCCACGAGTTCGGCATCATTGCGCGGACAAAAAAGGGACGGTCTTACGAGCTGCGCCTGGCTTCCCACAGTCTATGAAACCTCTTCTTCTCTGCCCCGCATGCCATCATCCTTTCGGGGTGAGCCACCGTTTTTGCACCTGCTGCGGCGCGCGGCTGGACCCGCTGGCCGCTCTGGAACGGAGCATCCAAGGGATCGGCCATCCGGAATTTCCCTTTCTAGATCCGGTCTACTCGCCGGGGTCCCGCATCCCCTGCCGGGACTTTTCCGGCTTCATGGCCGAGAGTTTACAGGCCAACGACGCTCAAACCGTGGCTCGCTTGTTCCGCTGTTTGATCGCGGGAAATCCCGGTTTGGGCGTCTCGGACGATTGGGCGGCGGAATGGGTGCAGGAAGTGAATGCTTTGCCTTTGTCGCAGTATGTGCAAGCCGGAAACCCAATCGTCATCCACGAGATCAAGGCGCTTCTCATCTTGGCTGGCTTGGGCGGAGGGCCACGGCAATACAATATTACCGATGGAATCCCCTCTTACATCGCCCGTGCGCTATCTTGCTACAACCTCCACTGGCTGCCCTCCATGGCGGAACTGCATGAAAAAGTCAATCGGTTCATCCGCCAAATGCGGCGGGAAGCCCTTTTCTGGAGAGAATTTCCTCTCATAAAAACAAGCCGCTTGCTCAATTTCCCGATGCCGGATAGCGCGTTGCGCGCGCTTCTGGAAAATTTCGCGCCTTCCGTCCGGGTCCTTTCGCTATCTTTCGCCGAGGATTTTCGCTGGTCCATTCCCAAGAGCATCTCTTATGGAGAAAGGCGGTTCGGCATCAACCCGGAGGATGCGGCCGCGGAAATCGAGAGCACCGACCTGTGCGAGCACGAGAACGCCGAGCCCAACATCCTGCTGAAGACCTGGGAAAGAGACCGGTTCATGCAGCATTGCCACAATTTGGGGATCGAAACCAAATCCTCTTGGTCCAAATCCCGATTGTTGGAGGAACTGTTGCAGCGGAATCCCGAACTCATAGAGCGGTCGGTGCGCCGGGAAAGCGCAGTCCGCCTCAATCCCAAATACGCCGAAGACATGAAGCGGATCAAAGATCACGCCAGTTTCCTGGAAGACCACATCAAGGCCCTGATTTTCTTGTGATGCGCTTAAAGCGCGGGCGCTGACCAGCGGCGCGGGCCGGTTTACAAGCAGAGCACCTGCCGCAAGCCGTCCTCGATGGCCCGCAGGTCCTCGTCGCTAACCTCCCCGGCACGCTCCAGCAGCCGGCTTTTGTCCACCGCCCGGATCTGGTCGCACACCGCCACCGCCGCCCGGCCCAGACACCGCACCGCCACGGTCAGGGGCGGCCGGACCTGCCCCGCCGAAGACAGCGGCACCACCACCACCGTCCGCCGGGCCTGGTTGATCGGGTTGGCGCCCAGCAGCACGCACGGGCGCTTTTTCTGGATCTCGGAGCCCACCGTGGGATCGAGGTTGACCCAATACACCTCACCACGGTTCATGGTCCACTCCGTCGGCCGCGGTCACGTCCCACTCGCGCATCTCGGCGTTCAGCGCCTCGTCCTGGTCCACCGCGCGGGCAGCCTGAAACAACTCCGCCTCCCGCTTCGCCAGCTCCGCCTCCACCAGGCGGGTGATGAACCGGCTGCGCTGGCGGTCGGGCACCAGCGCCCGCATCCGGGACAGCACCCGCGCCGGCATGGACACCAACACCTTGGTCATGATCGGCCTCCTTTTCCTGTTAGGATATAATATATCCACTTGCTTGGCAAGCCCCGAGCGAGAAATCCAATTTTGAAACGGGTCCGGCGGTATCCCGATTTCCCGCTCGTGGCGACTCCGTTGCCCGCCCCGCCGACTCGCCGGGAGAACGCCCACCCGGTTACCGCGCCGGGATCTCCCCCAGCTGCTCTTCCAGCGCCACCAGACACCGCCGCAGGGACTCCCGCACGGCTTCGCTGAAATGGCCCTGGTGCATCACCTTGACCGCCTGGTTGAGGTTCCGGCCGATCCGTTGCAGCTGGTAGACCGCCGCCTGGTCGAACCGGTGCACCACGTCCCGCTCCAGCGCCGCCCGGCGTACGTACGCCGACAGGCTCAGCCCCGCCCGCCCCGCCTTGGCCCAGATCGCCGCCTTGGTCTCCGGGCGCACCCGCACTTGGAGCAGCGCCCGCCCGCCCCGCCAAGTCTCCGCTTCTGCCCCGGCGGCCACGGCGCGGGCGACCGTAGCCGGCTCCGCCGGCCCCAGGAGGCGGCTGCGGACGTACTCCGACACCGCCACGCCGGCGGCGGCCGCGCGCCGGCGCAGCTCCGCCTGCTCCGCCTCGCTCAGGCGCACCAGCAACTGTTGCGTTCTCATGCCGGCTCCTTTCGCCCTCTCCGGGGGGCCGGGGGCAGCGCCCCTGGCGGGGTCCGGGGGCATCCCCCGGCGGGCATTTGTATATACGCAGTATAGACAAATGCGTATCCTGCACTCAAGTAGTTTCTCTCTCACGGCGCACGGGGGTACTCCAGGATCGGGTCGCGTCCGGATCGTCCGTCCTGGAGCCGCCTATGCAGTCAATTTCCGGTCTGCCTGGCTCCAGGGAGCGTTTTTTCTTGTTTCTCCTCCATGGGCACGCGGGCGGAGGGGGTACAGACTATCGGGTGCCGGCGCGTTCGTCGCTCCTGAGACATCCTGGGAAGCAGAAACGGGAGCGCTCCTGTCGGTCACGGCGGGTTTTTCAGCGGCGCGGAGAAAGCGGCAATCAGCATCTCGCCGGCGGGTGCGGAATGTGGGAAACCCGTCTGGCGGGTTTTCCACATTTCCACCCGCCTACTTGATACATATCCTATTTGGTAAATACATTCTATTTGATAAGCATGAATAAATTCACATGGGAAACAGGACCTTTTCGAAGTCCTGCATGAATAGATTCACATAGCCCGCATGAATGGATTCACATGCGAATTGTGGAAAATTCCTATTCATGACTATCTCCATGAACATGTATAGATTCACATGCCTAACATGTTGAAAAAATTGAGTTGAAAAACGAACAGAGAATCATTAATATTTCAATTCATGAAAGAAGACACCAAAAGAGAGAAGCGGGAGAATCAAAAAGCCGCCGTGGCCATGATTCGGGCGGATCGACTGCTTAGCCAGCAAGAAATGGGGTGGCTCTTTCGTCCCCTGGCTATTTGTCCATTTCCAGCGAAGCCGTTCAAGGGGGAGGGGCCAGAGGAAACACCGCTTCTCTGGAGCAGAAAAGCCGGCAACGTATCCGTAGAGATCATCGGGCACCCCAAGTATGGCGTTCCCTATGGCCAGGATATTTTGATCGTGCTCTATCTGGCCGTAGAAGCCCAGCGACAGAAATCCAGAAAAATCACCGTCAATTTTTATCGCGATTTCATGCGCATGTTTGACATGAACCCAAACGACGGGAGGAAGTATGGGCTTGTAAAGCAGAGCATGACCAGGATTCGAAATGCCCTGTTTAAATGGGAAGTGGAACAAGGGGAACACCGGGAAAAGGGAGCGACTTACGTTTACATCGAGGAATGGGATCTTTACTTCGATCCGAAAAACCCAACCCAGCGGCCGCTGTGGGATCAGTACATCCTCCTCTCGGAGCGTTTCTGGCACGAAATCAGCACACACAAGATCCCGTTCAATCTGGAAGCGGTTAAACACTTAAAGGCGAAAATTTCTCATCTGAACTTCTATATTTGGCTCTCGTACCGGGTGTGGCGGGCCTGGCAAGAAAAGGAGAAGCAGGGATTGCCTTCGGGGGAAGCCTTCATTCCGTTTTGGGGAGAGTACGGGCTCCAAGGCCAGATGTCGTCCGTAATCGAAAAGAAATTTGAATTCCGCCGGGAAGTGAGAAAGTGGTTAGATTCCGTCAAGGAGCTGTGGCCGAAATGTCCTGTCGATATCAACGGTGATGGACTAAAAATTCAGGTGACCGGCAAGGATCAACTGGACATAATGCCGGAGGATACAGATTCTCCGAGGATTTTCCCAAACGCTGAGAGCCAACCCAAAATGGCTTTTGCCCGAACGGACAGCTGTCCCAAATGCGGGAACCCGAGGACGCTACAGCCAGGCAAGATTAACCAACAAAAAAATTTCCGCTATCCAGACTGGTGGAGTTGTTCCGGCAAATGCTCCGCGGAAGCGCTTGATGCGAACTGCCCCGATTGCGACACGCCCATGAAAGTGATTAATAAGGGGCGGCAGGACTACCATTATCAATGTCCCAACTGTGGCCGAATTGAAGGAGGGGAAGCCTACTGGCTGAAATACAGCGTGTTTGTTCAGCGGTGAATCATGCTCCCAAAGCAGTGAGCAACGATGGTAAAATATTGACGACTTTTCTCTGTTGGGTGGATTGTTGAACAAACTGCTTCCACTGATCCTCTGGATTTTCTTGTCGATCTGGACAGTCTCGGCCCAGCGGGTATACGCGGGTCAGAGCATCGAGGAGATCCTGGCGCTGCCCGAGGACCAGATCGACACCGGCCACGCCTGCCTAGTTCTGGCGAAGGACGCCTATCCCGATCTGAACGTCGCCGCCTTCGACCGACTGCTGGATGAAATGGCCAGCCGGATCAATACGCTGCTTCGGGGCCGGAGCGAGCCGGAGCAACGCATCGGCATGACGAACACCTACCTGTACCGTCCGGGCTGGTGGAATGGAAACATCGCCTTCGAATACAACCGCGATGATCTTCTGGCCCAGAAGAAGGAGAGCCAGTTTCTGAACGGCTACTTGGCCACCCGGAAGGGCTCGTGCCTGACCATGGCCATGCTGTACCTGGCGCTGGCGGACCGGCTCGGTTGGCCGATCCGGGCCGTCCGCGCCCCCAGCCACTATTTCTGCCGTTATGTCGGCATGAAGGACGGCAACATCGAGGCGACAAGCTTTGGCGGATTTTCTCCCGATTCCGCTTATATTACCGACCTGAAGATCCCGGAAGAGGCGGTTCGGAGCGGAGCTTACATGAAGACCCTGACCCGGAAGGAATATCTGGCCACGCTGCTGGAAGTCAACGCCCGGCTGTATCACGACCGGGGGGACCTCCGGAAGGCCATCTATTACTTGGAACTGTCGGTAGCCAATGATCCCGCCTTCTCCGGCGGGCACTGGAACCTGGCCAACTACACCTATCGCTACGCCAAGAAACTGGCGGCGGAGAAAGACCAGGCAGCCGCGGGCGGACGGTTTCTGCCACCAGGTTATGCTGGGTCGCCCCAGATGCGCCAGTTGGAAGAACAATCAGCCGCGACTGTGCGCATGCGGTACGGGGATGTCATCGCGGGCTTGATCGCCAAATCAGACTGGCACCGGGCGAAGGCGAAGGAATTAGGGATCGTGCTGGAATCGCCGGAGGAATTCCTGAAATCGCAACTCGAAAACATCGCCAAGAACGACGAGAAGGCTCGCGCCGAAGGGATCCAATGATATGGGGTGCATCATGAAAAAATGGTTGGTCCTGCTTGTTCTAACGCTTGGTTTTCTGTCCTCGATGAACCCTGTGTACGGGCGGATGTTTTCCTCCAAGCAAACTCGGTTCGTCAGCCCTGACTCACTGATGATCGAGGAAAAGAGGCTCTTGGACCCCCAACAGTTGAATCTTTATTCGTACTGTCGAGGCAATCCGATTGTGTACATCGATCCCACCGGGGAAACCGTGTATTTGGTCGCCTACTCGACCGATGACGATAGCTTTCGAGAAGCCGCGGAAACACGAAAGGCCGAAATAGAAAGCAGCGATACATTCGATCAGGAAAAAGATGTCGTTTGGTTGGTGGAAGCAAGCAGTTTCGGCCAGATGAAACAGCAGGTCGAATATTTGGCTGGTCTGGGAGAACTGATGGATAAGGGGCAGGTTGGGGAATTCAATCTCTACGGACACTCAGGTGAAGACGGCCCAATCTTCAGGCAAGGAGCACCGGAATCAAGACAACCATCGATGGACCAGTGGGGAAGCGTCGATTTCAATTGGGAACCTAGTGCTCAAGCGAACTTTTTTGGTTGCAACACGGGAAAGGCGACCTGGGCTGACAACTTCGCTCAGAAATTTGCCGACCGGCAAGGCGTGGAAACATTTGGTCAACCGGCCGGGGCCAGCTTTTCGGGCAGTAGGAACGCCACAACATATGGCTATATGTTCGGTGGCAGCACCTATCTGCAGACACAAGAACGGAACTTCTTGAGAAAATTGTTTGGAGTTGGGCTGGTCGCCCCGATGACTCATTTTTATCCGAGAAAAAAATAGCCATGGGAAAGAAGAAGGCGCTTCAGATAGCAGGGGCAGTCTTATTAGCAGTACTTGTGCTCTATGGCATTCAACAGCCTGTTCTATTTAGATTCGGCAAACTCCCCGGCGTAAAGGCCGGCGAGATTGTCCTTTTAAATCCATTACGTTCAAAAAACCTGGAAATCCAGATAAACCGGATTCTCAAGAAGCACCTAAATGCAAAAACACAGAACGCGATGAATGCTTTTTATGGAGAGTTCTTCGATGAAACGCGGGTTGCGGATTTGAAAAGAGATGATTTTCAAAAGTACATCTTGGAAATGATCGAAAAAAATGAAAGGTACAACGATATCCGGTGTGAAACCTTGGACATACATGATGAAGGCAGCACTATATATTACGCTATAAATGTGTTTAGACAGCGAAAGCCAAGCCACAGATGGGATGATGGCCAATATGGCTTGATTATTTTCCGGAAGAACGACCACAAAGTTACCGAATTTCTGATTCCTTACTGATCCGATTGGCCTTAGTTTCATGCACCGAGATAGTAATAGGACCATTATCCTGAATGGTTGGACTCTCTCGCTTCTTTTCAATTTTCTGATGGCCTTCGTCATGAGTTATATGTATGAGATGGCAGCAAGATTACTTGAGTCGTGGATTTCCCATGTAACGTTCTTTCTTTTGGTTGGCTTCTGCATGTTTCTAATCTTGAGAGCCGTACATTTACTCGGCACTTGGTTGATAAATGGAGGATATTTCAAGGCTAAGCTGCTCTTCCAGATTGTGCTCTTTTTTGCGTCTACGGCTTATTGGTTGGCAGCTTTTATGGCTGCGGGCTATTTGGATTCTGAAAAGCCACTTTCTCCGCTTTTTCTTTGGATCGTCAAGCTGCAACATCTTCTGTTTCGTTAAATTACACCCCCCCTGCAGGGGGATTAAGGCTCCCTCCGGTCGCTTACAAGCCCAGGCTGCGGCCGTGCCCCTGCTCCAGATGCCGCGACTTGGTCAGCGCGTCCATGGCCCGGTCTACCGTCCGGTCCAGATAGTCCTCCAGGTGCTGCGCCTTCCGGCCGGCCAGGCCAGGGCTCCCCTCCCGGAGCGCATCCTTGATACAGTCCCGGGAATGGCGGCTCTTGGCCAACTCAATCGCCAGCCCGAAAGCCACCCGGCTGTAGTCGATGCTCTCGTCCGGCTTGAGCGGCGGCCGGTACAGCAGGCTGTTCCTGTCTGACTGCAATAGCGGCCCTCTAAAATGCCTCACGACGGGCGATCGTAGCTTGACCCTGGCCCGGAGTACCCGCTGTTCAGTCGTCTTCACTGTTCTCCTGGGAACGGGGGATCACTTTCGTGATTAGCTCTTCCGCCGCGTCCGTGCCCAGTTCGGTCAGCGGGTCTGTTCCACCCAACAAACCGAAGGTCAGGGCCTTTACGGCTTTGCGAGTTCCCCTCCGGATGGACCGCCCCACGATGTCGTCATAGGTGCGGTAGGCGTTTTCCTCGTCTTCTTCGTAGCTCATTACAACCTCATTTTTTTCATTATACCAAAAGCAATTGTTTACTTGGATATTCGTGCGAAATCCGCCATTGGTAAAGATTTTGGCGAAACTTTTATTAATTTTCGGCATTATCATTGACTTCTCGTGTGACTTCAATTATGGTTTCATATATGACTTCTCAAGGAGCTGCCATGATCGTTTCAATTCTGAACCAAAAGGGCGGCGTCGGAAAAACAACGGCTTCCGTTCACCTGGCTTACGCGTTTGCCGTCGCCGGCCGGAAGACCTTGCTGATCGACTTGGACCCGCAAGCCAACGCGGGAACCACTTTCTTCGAGGAGCTGCCGAAGACGGGCACGATTCGTGAACCTATGCTTGATCGCCGTTACGACATTCGGGAATCGGTTTACCAGGCCCACGAGGACGGCGTAGCGGTCCCCAATCTTTTCATCATCCCCGCAAACATCCACCTGGAGGCAGCGGAGCGAAACATCTACGCCATGCCGCACCGGGAGAAAATTCTGAAAAACCAGCTTAAAAAAATCGAAAGAGACTACGACATCATCTTGGTCGACTGCCCACCCAGGTTGAACCAGTTGACCATCAACGCCATATACGCGGCCGACCTGCTCCTTATCCCCACCGTCCTAGACCGCTACTCGTTGGACGGCATCTCCGACCTGTTCACCACCATCGAGGAGGTTAAGGAGGGTGAATTTCCCCATTACCTGATCTTCAAGAACGCCTACGACAGCCGGGAGAAAAAATCCAACGACCTGGCCGAATCGATTCTGAGAGATCTGGAAAACCATATCTGCGTAACGGCAATCCGTCGCACGTCCCTGTTCAAGCAAGCTCAGCAACACAACCAAACTCTTTTTGCGTACGATCCGAAATCGCCCGCATGCGAGGACTTCATAAACCTATCAAAGGAGATTACCAGCTATGCCCTCTAAAAAATCTGGCCAGGCTGATCCCGCCAGCAAGTTCAAACTCCGCAAGCGGACTGAGGGAATTCTGGAGAAAGAGGATATCTCGGAAATCGTTGGGACCGGCGTCAAGAAGGCCAAACCCATCACCTACACTCTTCGTTACTCAGAAAACGAAAGCCAGATGCTGCAAAAATTGACGGATGAAGTGAACGCATTTTCAACCGTTAAAACAATAAGTAAAAATGATGTAATAAGGGCCTTGATCGTGATGGGATATGACTTATCCAGAGAGAAGATACTGAATGCCTTGAGAAGTCTTATATGACTTCACAAACGGTTTTATTCTTGAATTCATGTTGTGTGTCATTCTTGAAGCGGGACACTCACTGGAAAAACTTCTCCCGGTTCTGAGAATTTTGCCGGTCCCGGTGGTGATTAATTAAACGTCCGTTATTCTGGTGAGTATTTGGTCTTCTATAGGATGTCTTAAAACTGCGGGGAATGATATCATTAACTCTGATTTATAGGTTTTCCGCATCATGATCCTACTTCGCTCCGTCGATTCAGATCGCAACCGGTTCCGTCAATACAGCCTGGATCTCCAACCCGGCCTGATCGACGGCATGAGCCTGGTGGTCACCTGGGGCCGGCTGAACGCCCGCCGCCTGCGCCGGCGAGTGTACTGGTTCCCGGATGCCGCCGCTGCCCGGCGCCGGGCGCAGGCGATTTACCGCATTCGCCTCCGCCACCACTACCAGGTGGAGCGGATCGGCGGGTGGCTCGCCCTGCCAGATGCGCTGGAGACGACGTGAAAACCATCGCCTACCTGCGGGTATCCAAGGAAAGCCAGGA
>CAYPNP010000052.1:0-12799 GCA_964412195.1 uncultured Acidobacteriota bacterium
CTCTGCGTCTCTGCGTGTAATTGCCTGGATCGATTACGATTACGAGCACGATTACGATCGACGAGTACGATTGGTCACCGGCCATGGTCCATGGTCCATCGTCCATGGTCGGATTGGCGGTCACCCGTCACCGGTCATCCGTCACCGGTCATCCGTCGAGCACGAGCACGAGAAATCAATTATCGGGTTTTTCCGAGTGAGTGGTGAAGGACCCTACGCCGTCGGACGGGGGTGGCGGGGCTGGTAGACGCCGAGGGTGCCGCCGCCGGGCAGGCCGATGTACGTGAGCAGGCCCCAGCCATGGTCGTGCACCGGGTCGCAGGCGACGCCCAGCGCCTCCATCTGCGCGGTGAAGGCGGTGATGTCGTCGCACATCAGGAAGAACTCGTGCTGGTCGTTTTCGCGGCCCGGGTGGACGGCGACTTCCGCCGGCGGCACGGCGAAAATCAGCCAGCCGTCGCCGGCGTCGACGGAGTGGAGCCGCAGCACGTCGCGCAGGAACGTGCGGTCCGCCTCGGGATTCTGGCTGTAGATAATGGTGTGTGCGCCGATGATCATGGCTCCTCCTGCCTCGTTGGTGATTCGATGCTACTTCGAGACGGGGCCGTTTGTCAAACGTGGATTTGAGGATCAGTCGGGGTCGGTATCGGGATCGGAATCGGGGTCGACGCGCGAATCGATTCCGATACCAATTCCGATACCGACCCCGATGGGAGAGACGGACGATTTCCGGGTAAGCGCGGGCAGGAACATGGCGTGAATCAGCGCAGTTCCTTCTTGCCGGCCTTCAGGGCCGCGATGGTTTGCGCGATCCGGCGGGCGCGGGTCTCGGGACGTTTGGCGTCCCCGACGGCCTGGATGTACTCGCGGCGGTGGGTGTAAGCCAGCCTCTCGAAAGCGGCGGCGGCCGCCGGGTCGGCGTCCAGCGCCGCCTGCAGGTCCGGCGGTACCGCCACCGTGCGCGGCTCGGTGTCCTCCTCCAGGACGATGTGGACCGTGTCGCCCCGGCCCACGCCGGCGGCCTCGCGGACCTCCCGGTTCACCACCATGTAGTGGGTGCCGTCGCCGCGGGGCGCCAGCGAGCTGCGGAACGGCACGCCGTTGATCGTGCCGCGGACCTTGAGCTGGCCCTTGCGGCCGAAAACCTCGGCCACGCGGAAGGGGGGCACGAAGAAGGTCCAGGACCCCGTCGCCTCGGGCGTCGCCAACTCCGCGTCAAATTCCTGTCGGGCCATGCCGTCCTCCTGCGGATAATTCGCTCTGCTGCCTGCGGGGGGCGAGTTCGGTTCCGGCGCTTTAGATTCCCGCGAAACGGAACGGATTTCGTGATACAGTTCCCCCAATGACCATCCGCCAGGAAATGACCCGGGACCCGAAGGCGGGAGCGGAGGCGGGGTGTCCCATTCCGGACCGCGGGAGGTGCGACATGATCACCGAGCAGATCGTCGAGGAGACCTGGCAGGAGGTGGCCGAGTGGCCGGAGGACAAGGCCACCGAAGAGATGGTGGCACTGGCGGGCCGCCAGCCCCACTTGCTGGCGTTCGTCACCGGCCACGCCGAGGAGATGTCGGAGGACGGGGCGGAGCTGGCGGTCTACCTCTTTTTCAACGTCGTCCGGATGTTCGAGAAGGGCGCCGGGGAGCTGACGCGGATCCCCGCCGACGCCATCCTCAAGCGCTTCGAGGCCAACGAGAAGCTCCTGGCCGGCCTGACGGAGGCCCACCCCAAGTTCTTCGAGCAGGTGGCCCGGGCCTCCATCGACCGGCAGCCCCACGTCATGGGCTACGTGGTGGAGGCGATCCTGGAGGAGCCGGAGGACGAGCCGCTGGACATCGAGGAGGACGACTACGGCACCGTCTTCCTGCTGCTCCTGACCGTGGTGGACGTGCTGGATGAGAGAGCCGGCAAGAAGCGGGGATCGGGGAAGGCAGCTGAACATTGAACATCGAACATCGAGCGTTGAAATAAATCCAGGACGATAGACCATGGACCATAGACCATAGGCCATAGACCATAGACCATAGACCATGGTCCATCGTCCATGGTCCATGGTCCATCAACCATCGTCCATGGTCCAAAAAGGAGGTTGCCATGGCCAGAGTCACCGGCACCGCCGGAAAGAGTAAGGCGAAGCCCGTCCGGGCAGCCCAGCCCGAGTTCGCCATCGAATTCGATTCCTCCCGCGGATTTGTGGTCAAGACGCCGGGGCACGTCATCCAGTGCGCCTACATGGTGCGGACCCTGGCGCTCGTGGGCACATTCTTCCAGGTGGAGGTCAAGGGCGTCGTCCCGGCCGACCGGAGACGGAAGCTCAAGGCCGCCGGGGCGATCGCGGCGAAGGATCTGGCCCGCGTCATCGTCAAGGCGCTGAAAAGCCACGGGTGCAGGGAAAAGATCGAAATCTTCACCCACAACAAGGAGATCCGGCTGCGTTGAACCAATCGGGAAAGCGCGCGCTGTTATCGGTGGGCGGTCAGCGCAAACTGCATGGGAAAAAAGGAAAAGCGCATGAGTGAGCCGGAGAAGAAACAAGAGCTGACGGGCCCCTGGCGGAGCCTCCACGTGGCGGTCTGGCTGATCGGCCTGGCCGTGCTGGCCTCCAAGGGCTGGTGGTGGCCGGGCATCCTGGTGCTGATCGCGGTCAGCGGCGTCGTCGAGGCGTTCCTGCTGCACTTCGCGCCGGGGGGAGGCCGGGAAAAAGAGACAGTCCCGGCGCCCGCCCCCGCGCCCGCACCGCCGCCGACCCCGCCGGCACACCGCCTCGAACTGCTGCCGGCCGTCTGCCCCAAGTGCGGCGGGCCGGTACGCGGGGCGGAAGTGAAATGGACCGGGCCGCAGTCCGCCGAGTGCGCCTATTGCGGCCTGAACCTGCCCATGGGGAAGGAGTGACGCGGCGGGATCCGCCGGCCGGGTCCCCCTGCCGCGAAGCGAGGGAGCATGAAGGCGGAACTGCAATTCATCGGCCGCATCGAGTCCCCTTATAAAAGCCTGGAGGAATGCCCCCGCAACGTGGAGCCCGGCGGCCCGGCCAGCCGGCTGATCCTCGACCTGCCGTTCGCCGACGGGCTGCTGGGCCTGGAGGCGGGCCAGGAGATCCTGGTCCTCTACTGGTTTGACGGCGTCGACCGGGCCCTGCTGCGGCAGAACTCCCGGCGGACGGGGAAATACGCCGGGACGTTCGCCCTGCGCTCGCCCCACCGGCCGAATCCCATCGGGGCGGCGGTGGTGCGGATCGAGCGGATCGAGGGCGCGGCGGTGACCGTGCGGGGCCTCGACTGCCTGGACGGCACGCCGCTGGTGGACATCAAGCCGGCGATGCCGGGGGAAGGGCCGGCCGCCCGCACGGTGTGATCCCGGATCGGCACGGTTAAATTCCAAGATGATGGCGTGGAGGTGTCATGAACAGCCCAAGGGGACTTCACGACCAGATGGTCGGCAACGCGGTCCGGGCGCTGCAAGCGCTCCTCCGGGTGGTGCCGGGGTGCACGGTGCTGGTGGTGGCCGACCCGCCGACCCTCGCCGTGGGTCGCGCCTTCCTGGACGCCGCCGTCCGGCTGGGCGCCGCGGCGTCCCTCTATGAACTGCCGGCGGAGCGGCCGATCCGGGGGATCCCGCCGGACCTGCAGAACCTTCTGGGCACCCTGAAACTCGCCGGGCCGGACCGGGTTTGCGTCAACGTCATGGCCGGCATCGCCGAGGAGGCGCCCCTGCGGGTCGCCCTCCTCGATCTGCAGATGGCTTTGGGAGCCAGGGTGGGCCATGCCCCGGGGATCGATGACGCCATGATGACGGAGGGCCCCATGAGCGCCGACTACGCCGCCCTGGCCGCCGCCGCGGAGGAGCTGATGCGGCGGTTCGACGGGGCCGAGAGCGTCCGCCTCACCGGTCCCGGCGGCACGGACCTGACGCTGGGGATCCGCGGCCGGGGATTCCAGTCGGACTTCGGAATCGCCGACGGCGCCATGGGCAACCTGCCGGCGGGGGAGATCTGGTGCGCTCCCGTGGAGGACGCCGCCGACGGAGTCCTCGTCTGCGACGGCTCCATCGGCGGGCTGGGACGGATGGAAAAGCCGCTGCGGATCGAGGTGAAGCGCGGTCGCATCCGCCGGATCGGGGGCGGCACGCCGGACCTGCGCCGGAGACTCGACGAGCTGCTGGACGTCGACGAAGCGGCCCGGATCGTCGGCGAGCTGGGCATCGGGCTGAACCCGGGGGCCCGGATCACCGGGAACCTGCTGGAGGACGAGAAGGCGTGCCGCACCGCCCACCTCGCCTTCGGATACAACCTCGACATGCCGGGCGGCCGGAACGGCTCGAAAACCCACCGCGATTTCCTGTTCCACCGGCCGACCCTGACGGTGGACTATGCGGGCGGCCGGCGGAAAACCCTCCTTTCGGACGGGGACGTCCTGTCCGGGAGTTGAAACGCCGGAACGGATTTCACATCGACTGTCTGCAACGTTTTGAGAGAGCATGATATGGGTGGAAGGTAAAACATGGTTGGGGCCGGATGGCGGAACGTGAAAGCGTCCATAGCCGTCGATACCAAGCTGTGCTATACTCGCAGCAATAATTCCGATATCTTACAGAACTCTGATTTACCAATCCCAAAGGAGGAAGCATGTTCTTGAGAAGCAAAATGATTGTGTTGGCGTTCGCCCTGGCCGCGCTGTCGGCCTTCGTCGCGGCGGAGGTCCAGCTGACGGCGCTGCAGCTGCCGGAGGGCAAGGGCGTGGACGTGAAGTTCACCAAGACGAACCGGGCGCCGGCCAAGGCGCTCATGCAGGCCAACCTGAAATATGAAAAGGGCCAGGCGGCCATCGAGCTGAAGTTCGAGAAGATGGAGCCGGCTGTGCTGTTCGGTGGGGACGTCAGCGCCTACGTGCTCTGGGCGGTCACCAGCGACGGCGTGGCGGAAAACCTGGGCGAGGTGCTGGTCGACCAGAAGGAGTGCTCGGCTTCCCGGAACTACTCCACCGGCAAGAAGATCTTCGCCCTGATGGTGACGGCGGAGCCGCTGGCGGTGGTGGGCAAGCCGTCCGACCTGGTCATGTTCACCTCGAACCAGGTGAAGGACAAGAAGGTGCGGAACACGCCGTTCAAGTTCAACGCGTTCCGGACCGGGACCAAGGCGGCGCTGGACAGCATCGCCGGCATCCAGTACAACGACGAGACGCCGGTGGCCATCAAGCAGGCGCAGAAAGCGCTGGAGATCGCGGCCCAGATGAAGGCGGCGGAGGTGAATCCCGGCGCGATGCGGGACGCCCAGATCGCCTTCAACCAGGCGGACAACACGGCGAAGGCCAACGGCAGCCAAAAGGTGGTCAGCGACTACGCGCGGCGGGCCATGGAGCTGGCCTCGCAGGCGATCCGGGATACCATCAAGAAGAACGAAGCCGATGCGGCGGCCGCGGCGGCGGCGAAGCAGGCCGCGGAAAAGGCGGCGCTGGAGCAGCGGGCGGCCACCGCCGAGAGCGAGGCCGACCGGAACGCGCGGCTGCTGAAGGAAGTGGAGGCGCAGCGGGCGGCCCTGGCGCAGGAGTCGAAGGACCTGGCGCTGCAGCGGGACAAGTTCGCCGCCGAGCGCGACGCGGTGGCGGCGCAGCGCGATGCGGTGAAGTCGGACCTCGCCAAGGTGGAGATGGAGCGGGTCTCGATCGCGAAGGAGCGGGACGAGCTGGCCAAGATGCTGAAGGGCGCCCTGTCTTCCGTGGCCGAGACCAACGAGACCGCCCGGGGCGTCATCGTGAACCTGTCGGGGATCCTGTTCGACCTGAACAAGGCGACGCTGAAGGTGCCGTCCCAGATCACCGTGGCCAAGCTGGCGGGGATCCTGATGGTGTTCCAGAACATGAACCTGAGCATCGAGGGCTACACCGACTCCACCGGCAGCGACGCAACCAACATGAAGCTATCGACTGACCGGGCCAAGACGGTGTACGACTTCCTGCTGGCCCAGGGGATCGCCCCGGCGCGGATGAAGTACCAGGGCTTCGGGCCGGCCAACCCGGTGGCGCCCAACGACACCGAGGCCAACCGGTCCAAGAACCGCCGGGTGGAGGTGGTCCTCAACCAGGCGCCGAAGGCCGAGTAGGAAGGGTTTCACCGCAAAGGCGCAAAGAACGCAAAGTCAAGCCAGATCCAAGGGCGGCCCCAACGGCCGCCCTTTTCAATCTTTCAACGCGGATAGGCGCTAAGCCACTATGATTTCTTATGATTCAATCTGATCAGAAGAGATCATCAGCCATCTGCGTCAATTTGCGTTTGAATCCCAATCCGCGTTGATCCGCGTCCAGTCTTGGTTTCAGATTCTTGCGGGCGGGGGCATCCGCGCTCCAGCTTTCTGCCGATTCACCCATTCACCGATTCACCGATTCACCGGTTGAGATCCGGTTGTATTTCTTCATGATCCTCAGGACCTCGTCGATCGGGATCGCCTCGGACTTGTGGCCGTCCCGCCCGACGGTGGTCGTGGCGGCGAAGAGCGAGTTGAGGATCGCCTCCTCGGTGGCCTCGATCACCGCCAGGAACAGCGGTGTCACCCGGTCGTCCCGCAGCCGCTTCACTTCCTGGAGGGGGGCGTCCGATTGGAAGGGGACGCGCAGGCCGGGGTCCGTGGAGAAGGCGATGACGTAATCGCCGCTCCCGTTGGCGCAGATCCCCCCGGTCTTTCCCAGGCCCAGCACCGCCCGCCGGGCCAGGCGCTTCAGATTGCGCGCGTCCAGCGGGGCGTCGGTGGCCACCACGATCATGCACGAGCCGTCGGCGCCGCGTTCCAGTTCCTCCCGGAACAAGTAGTTCTTCAGCTCCTTGCCCACCGGCACGCCGGCGATCTCCAGCACGCCGCCGAAGTTCGTCTGGACCAGCACGCCCACGGTGTACCCGCCCAGCGTCTTCGGCAATACGCGCGAGGCCGTGCCGATGCCGCCCTTGTAGCCGAAGCAGACCGTGCCCGTGCCGGCGCCGGCGCACCCCTCGGCGACCGGGCCGTCCCGGGCCTCGCGAAGCGCCTGCCGGACGTGCTCGCGGGTGACGTGCCGGCCGCGGATGTCGCTCAGCCAGCCGTCGTTGGTCTCGCCCACCACCGGGTTCACCGACTGGACGTCCCCGTTTTCCGGGTTGGAAAGCGTGTAGGTGATCAGGGCGTCGGCCGCCGTCGGCACGCCGAGGGTGTTTGTCAAAATGATGGGTGTCTCGAGGGTGCCCAGCTCCTCCACCTGGCTCAGCCCCGTCAGCTTGCCGAAGCCGTTGGCCACGTAGATCGCCGCGGGGACCTTCTGGTGGAAGACGTTGCCGCCGTGGGGCAGGACCGCCGTCACGCCGGTGCGCACGCTGTCCCCCTGGACGAGGGTCACCTGGCCCACCTTGACGCCGGCGACGTCGGTGATGGCATTCAGCGGCCCGGGTTTCATCACGCCGATCTCGATCCCGTAATCCCTCATCCGTTTACCCTGTGCCGACACCATGGGGGACAGCAGGACGAACATTGCGGCGATCAGGACAAAGGATGGTCGGCGGGACAGGATCCCCTTGCAATTTGTCGGCATATCTCCTCCCTTCTGAGGACGACGCCGGACACACGCCTGAGCCGGCAACGATTCAGTACCGGGAGCGTGAGGGGCTGTGTTGCGATTGCCACTATCCACCAAGGATGTGGATATTTGGCCTGAAGGGCGCCCCAAAATAACCCCATGCGTGAGCATGGGGTGAGACAGCATAATCCCGTTTGTTCTGGATCTCCTCCCCAAGCCCGCTCTGGGGCGCCATATTATGCAGAATCCGGCTCCACTGTCATGACTGGATAGAATACCCCGTGTTCGCTCCGGACTGTTTATGCCGCCCCGGGACGGGGCTGGGGGGAGGGAAACCATAATTTCTTCCAACGCCACGCCGTACCCCATGCTCACGCATGGGGCTATTTTGGGGCGCCCTCCGGGCTGGCGCCGCCTGTTCCATCCCCATGTGACAGGTTGATGCGACACAGCTTCTCACGCTCCCGGTACTGACTTGTCGGTTGGGCCTTCATCCAGGTGCAGCTCCAGCCGCAGGGCCGCCAGGGTCAGGTTGATGTCGCGGATGAAGACCAGCAGGGACCCGACCAGGCCCGCCAGGCACAGGCAGAACAGCCCGCCGACGATCCAGGCGGTCTCCAGGCGCAGCAGCGCGGTGAAGAACAGGGTGATGACCAGGAGCGCCGCCGCCAGGTCGCTCGCGGCCGCCAGGGCGATGGCCGCCTGGATCAGACGGGCGCGCCGCCACAGGATCGCCAGCTGGGCCTCGATGGGCGGAAGGGCCTCGCCGGAGGCCGTCTTCCGGGCGGCGGCCAGGCTGCGGGCCCGGTCGATGATCCGGCCGAGGCGGTTGGTCATCAGCAGGAGCAGCAGCCCGACGCCCGAGATCAGGATCACCGGGCCGATGGCCGTCTGGAGCACCGGGATCAGCCCGGCGATGGAGTGGGTGTTCATGAGGACCCCCGCAGGGCGCGCTTCAGCAGGGCGATCTGGCCGCCGTGGTAGGCGTTGTGTTCCGCGACGCCGACCAGCATCCCGGCGAAGCTCACGCCGGCGCCCAGCGGCGCCTCTCGGGTCGTGCCCACCCGGTCGGCGAGCCGGGACTCGCCGGCTGCCGCCAGCCGGGCCAGCAGCTCCCGCTTGGCGCCGCCCAGCTTCGCCATCGCCTCGGGCCAGGAGACCGGCTCCGGCCAGTCTCCGCCGGCGGGCAGGCCGGGCGGATTTCCCCCGAGGCGCGCGGCGGCTTCCTGCATCCAGGCGGCGACGTGCAGGACGATCTCCAGGATGGAGTGTGCGCCGGCGATGGGCCGGGCCCGGGCCTCGTCCTCCGTCACTCCGGACAGCAGGGCTTCCAGCGAGGAACCGTGCCAGGCATCGCCGGACACCGACTTCTCCAGACTTTCGGTGAGGGTGTCAACCAACATTCAATGCCTCCAGTTGCCGGTTTCCGGTTCGCGGGATGTCATCCCGGCAGCACCGCCGCCGCGCCCGCCCACAGTTGGTATATCCCGAACGCGGCCAGGGCGAGGGCCGACGCGCCCACCATTGCCCGGCTCGCCTTGTGGCCGAACCGGCGGGCGCCCGCCGACAGCAGCACGATGCCGGCCTGGGCCAGGACGATGGTGGCATAGAACGAGACCACCAGGGCGATTCCGGATGCGGGCGCTTCCCGCCAGCCCTTGAGGAACAGCGGGCCCATCACCAGGCTCCAGCCCAGGTACGGGTTCGGATTGAGCAGGTTCACCACGGCGGCTTGAAACAGGTTCCGGGCCGGCGAGCCGGCGTCCCGCACCTCTGCCTTCGCCGCGTCGCGCCACGAGCGGTAGGCGCCGTAGGCCAGGTACAGGAGGAAGGCGCCGCCGGCCAGGCGCAGCCCCTGCAGCGCTCGGCCGGGCAGGTGGCTCAGCACGAAGAGGGCCGCCAGGGCGATGGGCCCGTCGCTCAGCAGCGGCGCCAGGGCCGCCGGCAGGGCGCGGCGCCAGCCATGCGCCAGCGCCAGCGAGACCAAATACGCCTGGAACGGTCCGGGCTGCACCGCGCAGGCGAAGCCGTAAGTGATGCCGAAGACAACATACGGGATCATGCGCGGATTATATCATCCCCCGATCGTGCTCGTGCTCGTGCTCGGGTCTCGGGGTTCTGTGCTCGGGTCTCGATCCCACTCCCGTTTGTCGACGTCTGCCGAGTCCCGCGCCCCCAGCCCCGAGTCCCGAAGTATTTTCACGCAGAGGCGCAGAGACCGCGGAGGCAAACACGGACGCGGAATCACGCGGATTCCCGCGGATCCAGCCGTCTAGCCGCGGCCTCACGACCCCGCTGGGACCGGCTGGTCCCGGACCGCCCCCAGAATGCGGTCGATGACGATCCGGTGGGTGAGGCGGGGACGGCCCGGCAGGATGTTCCACCCCGTGCAGACCACCACCAGGTCGAGGTCGGGCAGGACGATGGGCATCTGGCCGCCGAATCCCGATCCCGCCCAGGCCAGCCGGCGATCGCCCGGTCCGTAGGGATAGAGCCACCATTTCAAACCGTACTTCACCCCGCCCGCCGAAACGGTGACGGCGGGCGTCACCGACTCCCGGACCCACTCGGGCGTCACGACCATCCGGCCATTCCAGGCGCCGTTCCGCAGGAAGAGGTAGGCGATCCGGGCCAGGTCCCGCGGCCGCAGGTAGAGACCGCCCTCGGTGTCGGCGAGCCCCGTCGGGATCCGCTTCCAGTACCACTGCCGGATGCCGAGGGGCGCAAAGAGGTGCGCCGCGGCGTACTCCTCGATGTCCCGGCCGGTGGCGGCCCGGAAGATGTGCGCCAGCATCTGGGAGGCGCCGCTGTTGTAATTGAACACCGTGCCCGGCTCCGCCGCCATGGGCCGGTCAATGGCGAACCGGACCCAATCGGCGCTGGCCTCCATCAGGGTGCAGGAGTTGGCGGGATCATCGTAGGGCAGCCCCTCGTTCCAGTCCAGCCCGGCGGTCATGGTCAGCAGGTGGCGGACGGTCAGGCGCCGCTTGCGCTCGTCGACGTTGGCCACCGACTCCGGATCGAAGAACCGCAGGACGGGCGTGTCCAGGGAGGGGAATTCCCCCCGGGCCACGGCGGTGCCGATCACCACCGACGTGGCGGTCTTGGTCACCGACTGCATCGTGTGCAGGTCGCCGCCCCGGTAGTACGGGTGCCACCAGGGATTGAAATAATTGTACGGCCCGCCCGGGTTGTGGGGATTCAGCGGGCCGGGCTTTCCGGCCTCCGCCCCGTAGATCCGGCCGTAATCGTTCGGGTAGGCCCGGTCCCAGACCGCTCTGCCGTGCCGGATGACGAGCAGGCTGTCGACGCAGCCGTATTTGCCCGAGGCGATGTCCCTGTCCAGGCCGGACAGCACCGCGGGATCCATCCCCTCCGAGAGGGGGAGGCCGGTTGGCCAGTCATCCGCCGGCCAGGACGGCCGCTCCGAGGCGCAGGCGCCCAGGAGCGCGGCCAGCAGGAGAAGCAGGGACAGCGGCCAGCATGACGACAGGAATCCGGACGTCCTCGCGGGAGGAACGACCCCCGGTTGACGGGAAGCGCGTGTGTTTTTCATGGTGGAACCTCGGCGGCATGGTACCAGAGGCGGAGGTCCCGATCAATTCCTGCGGCAGGGAAACACTTCTCCGGCTTTTATCGTAAGAATTTGTATTCAATCCGGAGAATTCTCCACGGAGGTGCCTATGGACCGGCGTCAGTTCATCGGCCAGGCGGGGTGCAGCGCAGCCGCCTGGCTGGCCGCGGGCGGTCTTGCCGCGGCGCAGGAAAAGTCTCCCGGCCAGCCCGCCGCCGGGCAGGAGCCGAAAGCGCAGCCCGTGGTCGCTCCGCCCAAGCGGAAGCGGTACCGCCTCGAGATCGAGATCTACGAGGCCCGCACCGACAGCTGGTGCCACAAGAAGGGGGACACCTTCAAGTACCCCGAGGACATGGGCAAGATCTGCCCCTGGCTGCTGGCCAGCCTGCACGACTTCCTGGTCCTGCTGCAGCAGGGCGTCACCCTGCCGTGGATGTACGAGAACACGCCCTACCAGAAGGTGATCGACCCCGACGGCGTGACCACGGAGTACGTGCGCTGCCCGGACCCCACCTCCAACCTGGTGGCCAAGATCACCCGGACGCTCGTCTCGTAGCTCGCGACGTCCCGGCGCCGGTTGACGAAACGGCGAAACGGCGGTGGGGCGAATCGGCGAAACGGCGATCAGGAATACATTGTCTTGGGGATGGGCCTTTTCAACGGAAACGGCGAATCGGCGAATCGGCGAAACGGCGAGGAAAACCCGCCGACCCCATAATTCTTGGCGGGTTCCGGTCGCCGATTCGCCCCACCGCCGTTTCGCCGTTTCGCTGACACGCGCCGGGACGGCGCGAGGTACGTCGCGGGCTACTTCCCGCGCGGCGCGGGCAGCTGCAGGCCGTACCGGATGGAGAGCAGCCGCAGCGTCACGGTCAGGACAATGCCCAGGTTGAGCGCCAGAGGGTGCGGCATGCCGAACACGACGCCACCGGTGAACAGGCACCCCCCGGCGAACACCGCGCTGGCGTAGAAGCCGCCCGGCGTGAACACCACCGGCACCTCGTTGATGATGATGTCGCGCATCACCCCCCCGAACACGCCGGTGATCACGCCGAGCAGGACGGCGATGATCGGAATGTGGCCGCGGTCCAGGGCGAACGAGGCGCCCAGCATGCCGAAGAAGCCCAGGGCCAGGGCGTCGAAGACCAGGGCCACCACCTGGGCGCGGCGGGCGGTGAGCCAGGCGATGGCGTTCGGGGCGTACAGGTAGAGCAGGGCCATGGCCAGGATCACCAGGGTGTACATCGGCCGCTGCATCCAGAAGAACGGCCGCCGGTCCAGCAGCAGGTCCCGGACGGTGCCGCCGCCGAAGGCGGTGATCAGGCCCACGGCGTAGACGCCCACCAGGTCCATGTTCTTGCGACGGGCGTCCACGATGCCCGACAGGGCGCCGAACAGGGTCCCGGCCACCTCGATGACGATGGAGAACGTGCTGGCGTTGATGGGGATCGGCGGATTCATGTGCACCTCGATGAACGGCACCCGGGAAGACTATGGAACTCAGGATGACGGCTTCAATCCGCAAGCAGGAAGCGTAACCACGAACCACACGAACCACACGAAATGTCCGAACCGGGAACATCCATCCGCGATCTTCAATCCGCAAACTTCAGTTCGAAATTTGAAATTAATAATTTGAAATCAGTACTGTCCCACTAACTTGAGCGCATGTCTGCGTAACTGCTTTCACATG
>CAYPNP010000053.1:0-10358 GCA_964412195.1 uncultured Acidobacteriota bacterium
GGAGGTCGAACGCCACTCCATGGTCCTTCTCCCCCCGGCCTGCCTCATCCTCTGAGCCAAACTCCACTCCCCGCGGGTGTAGGGACGCCCTGAGGACGCCGGCGGACAGATCCATCCAGATGTCTGAGCGGGCCGGAAGTTTGGGGCGCACTCGCACCGGCCCCAACCTTCACCACGCGATCCGAACCCGGGTGATCCGAGATCCGATGCGCCGCCGTTTCTTGTTCAGGTGGCAGGAGCGCGTACAGCTCGATTCAGTGCCATCCTCTGTTCCCTAAAAAAAGGAAAACTGGATAGGAACACGGATGGCCCTCCCGAGGTCCGCTCAGTCGACTTGATGTCAATAGTGCCGATTTGGTCCCGATTTGGAGAGATTCCCAATATAGTCCCGGGTGGGGCACTGTGAGACAGGGTAGCGCCGGTCTGGTGACACAGAGTGGCCCCAGGTCAGCCTCAGCTTTCGCTTGGGAATGGTTTGAGATGGACTGTGACAAAGAGTGACCCTGTTCTGACCCTGTTCTGATCCTGGGCTGGCCCTGTGCTGGCCCAGGCAGAATCGAACCGGCAGGATTCGGCTCGGGAGGGAATCTTCCTCGGAGGGTTGACAATCCAATGGCTGGAATCAACAATAGTACCGCCCCGGAGGCATGGCGCTTCATCCGCGAGGAGGACCAATGGATCAAGGAAGACCGATGGATCAAGGAGGACCGATGGAATATCATTACAGCAAGCTCGTGCCGATGGCCTTCGACGCCGCCATCGCCAAGGTCACCGAGGAGCTGAAAAAGGAGGGCTTCGGCATCCTGACTGAGATCGATGTCCAGGCGACCCTCAAGAAGAAGCTGGACGTGGAGTTCCGCCCCTATCGGATCCTCGGCGCCTGCAACCCGCACTTCGCCTACAAAGCCTTCCAGAAGGAGGACCACATCGGCGTCCTGATGCCATGCAACGTGATTGTGCAGGACCGGGGCGCCGGAAGGACCGAAGTCTCCGCCGTGAATCCGATGTCGTCCATGCAATCCGTCCAGAATCCTGATTTGGGCGAGGTAGCCGCCGAAGTCACCGCGCGGTTGAGAAAAGTCATCGACAACCTGTAAGAATTGTGGGTTGCGGATTTTGCCATTGCGAATTGCGAATTTCGGAATTGCGAATTGGAATCCCGTAATCGGTGATTACCGGGCCGGATTGCAAATTCGCAATCCGCAATTCGCAATTCGCAATAGCTCGGAGGGTTCATGCCGGAACTGCCGGAAGTAGAGACAGTGGTGCGGGGGCTGCAGGGGCCGCTGGTGGGGCGGACGTTCACCGGAGTGACCGTGAAGTGGCCCCGTGCGATCCGCCCGTCGACGGATTGCCTGCGGAACGGCCTACCGGGCCGCCGGGTGGCCGCCCTGACCCGCCGGGCGAAGTTCCTGGTCTTCCACCTGGAGGGAGGCGGGGCGCTGCTGATCCACCTGAAGATGAGCGGCAACCTGCAGGTGGCGCCGGCCGGCGAGGCCATGCCCTGCCACGTCCACACCGTCTTCGACCTGGACAACGGGCACCAGCTGCGGTTTCAGGACACCCGCAAGTTCGGCCGGGTCCACCTAGTCGATGATCCCGCGGAAGTCACCGGGCGGCTGGGGCCGGAGCCGCTGGACCCCGGGTTCCGCCCGGTCCGGTTCCGCGCACTGTTCCAGGGGCGACGCGGCCGGCTCAAACCCCTGCTGCTGAATCAGGAGTTCCTCGCCGGCGTCGGCAACATTTATGCCGACGAGGGTTGCTCCCGCGCCGGCGTGGATCCGCGGCGGCAAGTCGAGACGCTCACCGCCGCCGAGCTGGACCGGCTCCATCGCGGGCTGCGGGCGGCCCTGCGGACGGGCATCATGCTCCGCGGCGCCAGCCTGGACTCCGTCTACCGGGGCGGAGAGTTCCAGAACCACTTTCGGGTCTACGGCCGGACCGGCGAACCCTGCCGAAAATGTGGCACGCCCATCCGGCGAGTGGTCCTCGGCGGCCGGTCGACGCATTTCTGCCCGAAGTGCCAGACATAGAACCGATGAATCGGTGAATGGGTGAATCGGTGAATCGGCAGGAGAGGGGGCAAGGGATCTCTCACTTGGAAAATGAAGAGCCTGCCGGATTCTGCTTGGCCTGGATTCCGCTCCTGAGGGTATAATACAAAATTCCACTTGCACCCGGAATCCCGTTCGCCACGCCGCTCGGGACCGTCCTGTGGAACACCACGGCTGAGGGGGTGGCAGATGATCACGTACCTGGATGTCCGGAATGGATTCAAGGTCCTGCCGGATTGGCAGACCGGTTGCTGGATCAAGGCGGAATGCCCCACTCCCGAAGAGATCGAATTCCTGACCGGCCGGTTCCAGGTGCCGCTCAGCTTCATCCATGACATCTCTGATCCGGACGAGCGCCCCCGCACCGAGATGGACGACGATTGGCAGCTGATCATCCTTCGCCTCCCCCACCTCACCGACGACCGGAGCCTTCCGTTCATCACCATCCCGCTGGGCATTATCGCCTGCGGCGACGTCCTGCTCACGGTGAGCTTCGTCCAGACGCCCCTGCTGGCGGATTTCGTGGCGCACAAGCTGCGCAAGAACATCGCCATCCGACACTTCTTCGAGTTCTTCCTCCGCCTCCAGGTCTCCTCGTCGGTGTGGTACCTCAAGTACCTCAAGCAGATCAACCACCAGATCCGGATCGCCGAGCACGAGCTGGAAAAGTCCATCAAGAACGAGGAGCTGCAGAACCTGCTCCGGATCGAGAAAAGCCTCGTCTTCTTCGTCACGTCGCTGAAGGGGAACCAGGTGCTGCTGGTGAAGGTCAAGCTCTCGCGGCTCGGCAAGGGCTTCCAGAACGACGACGAGATCCAGGAGCTGATCGAGGACGCCGCTACGGAGACGCAGCAGGCCATCGACATGGCCAACATCCACAGCGACATCTTGAGCGGGATGATGGACGCCTTCGCCTCGGTGATCTCCAACAATCTGAACACCGTCATGAAGCGGCTGACTTCGATTTCCATCATCCTGATGATCCCCACCCTGATCGCCAGCCTCTTCGGGATGAACATCCCGAACTACCTGGAGAACCATGGTTTCGCCTTCCTCGGCGTCTGCCTCGGCTCCTTCCTGCTGGCCGTGGTCGCCCTCCTCCTCTTCAAGCGCCGGGAGTGGTTCTGAGCCGGCCGGATGCGCCGGGCCCTCCAGCCTGTCGGCATTTCTGTCTTCCCGCTGGGCCGGAAAAGGCATTCCTGAGATAATCTTCCCGCGGACTGGAACAATCCGGGAAGGCCGGGCGTAAGTGCGGCGAGAGCGCGAGAGTGAGTTCCACGATGATCCAAGCGGACACGGACAGCGGTTCGGATCGGGCGGACGAGCGGGAACTGGTGCGCGCGCTCCAGGACGGCCGGCGCGCGGCGCTGGCGTCCCTGATGGACCGCCACGGGGAGCATCTCATGTCGTACCTGGTTTCGATCCTGAACCACCGGATGCAGGCGGAGGACGCCTTCCAGGACACCTGGATCAGGGTGCTGGAGAAGATCCACCGGTTCGACCTCCGCCAGCCGTTCGCCCCCTGGCTCTTCCGCATCGCCCGCAACCGGGCCTACGACCTGCTGCGCCGGCAGCGGCGCTGGGCGTGGCCGGGCTGGCGGCGGCGGGAAGGGGAGGAGCCGCAGCCGGTGGAACTGGCCGCCCCGGGGGACTTCGCGGTGGAGTTCGCCGACCGGGAGACCGTCCGGCGCCTGCTGGCCCGGCTGGAACCGGTCCACCGGGAGGCGCTCTGGCTGCGGTTCTACCGGGATCTGTCCTACGAGGAAATCGCCGCCGTATGCGGCGTGCCGCTGGGCACGGTCAAAAGCCGGCTCCGGCGGGCGGTGGATCGGCTGACGGAGCTCTACCACAGGATCCAGGAGGAGCGTGATGGCGACGCGAAACGATGACTGCCAGGCGTTTCGAGCCGAATTCAAGGAACAGGTGCTGGCGGGAGTGCCGGACAACTCAATTCCCGCTGTCCTGCGGGACCACCTGGACAGTTGCCCCGCGTGCCGCCGTTGCGCGGAGGCGATGCGGCTGGCACCGGCGCTATTCCCGGCGGCGGGTTTGTACACGCCCGGGCTGCGGCGCCGCACCCTGGCGGCCACGGCGGCGCGGCAGGAACCGCTGGGCGCCGGGCGGTTGCTCCTGCTGTTGGGGGCAAGCGTGTCGGGCTTCGTGGCCTCGGTCGTCCTGCCGGTCTGGCTGCTCAGCCGGATGCTCGGCCTGGTCTGTCCGACGGATCTCTGCGCGCTGTCCGGCGCCGCCGTGGTCTTTCTGCTGCTGGGGATTGCCGCCGGCGGGGCGATTGCCGTGCCGGCCTTGCGAAGGAATTATTCTGGGAAAGCGGCCGCTTCCTGGGCGATATGGAGGTAACCATGAACAAACGTACCCTGGCCATCCTGATCGCGTGCTACACGGTGGCGCTGATGGCGCTGTGGGGGGCGCTGATCCACTTCTACACGGCGCGCACGGCGATGTTCGCGGAGGCGCCTGACCGGCATCCCGGCGTCTTGATCATGTTGATGATGATGGGAATCTTCGCGGTCTTCATGCTTTTCCTCGTGATCGGTATCGGCTGCTACGTCCATGCCGACGCCCGGAAGCGCGGCATGAATCCGCTCCTGTGGACCCTGATCGCCGTGTTCGTGCCGTATTTCATCGGGCTGATCGTCTACCTGATCACGCGGAAGCCGCTCCAGGCAGTCTGCCCGTCCTGCGCGACGGTCGTCGCCGAGGAATCCGTTTTCTGCCCGCAGTGCGGCCACGCCCTGCGGCGGCAGTGCCCGGCGTGCCAGGCCACGCTGGACGGCGCCCACCGCTTCTGCCCGAAGTGCGGCGCGAAAGTCGAAAGCAAACAGTGAACAGGAAGCAGTAAACAGTGAACTGTGCAGAATGAGGCGCTAGGAGCGAGGAGTTGAAGAACTTCTCGCTCCTCCTTAATCCAGCCGAATCGACTCCCAGATCAGAATCGTATTCATGCTTTTCTTTGACCGTCAAGCAATGATGTGGATCTCCGGGATAATTAAACTCTCTTCCAGACGACAACACAGCCGCCGGCACATGTGAGATGCCCCGACCGGCAGGGAGGGCGCTCGAGGCCAGACGCCGAGATCGCGGGCCCAGCGACACGATTCCATCTGGCGAGCGATATGCCGCACATACGGGACGAGCAGGGCCCAGATCTGCTCAGCCTGCAGGAGATCGAGGCGCTCTAAGGAGAGTAGTCAGGGTGGATCGGCGCGCTTCTTATGCCCCGGCATATGGCCCCGCGCTGCCGGTCGGGGTACCTCCCGCTTGCTGGCGGTTACAGTGGATCGGTTCATTCACAGAATCCGCGGAGACCGGGAGCGATCAGGAGCATCTAACACGACCGCGAGAGGGGCTGTCGTATAGATTCGCCGTCCTCGCAGCAGCAATCAACGTTCATGGAAACTTAAAAGGAGAATTCACATGGCGGATAAGAAGATCATCGCGGTCGTCGGCGCAACCGGCTCCCAGGGCGGCGGGCTGGCCCGGGCCATCCTGCAGGATCCCAAGGGCGGATTCGCCGCGCGCTGCCTCGTCCGGGACCCCGGCTCGGACAAGGCGAAGGAGCTGGCCCGGCTCGGGGCTGAGGTCGTGAAAGCCGACGTCGACGATCCCCAGAGCCTGAAGAAGGCGTTCCAGGGCGCCTACGGCGCGTACTGCGTCACGTTCTTCTGGAACCACTTCTCCCCCGAGAAGGAGCTGGCCGAGGCGAGGAACATGGCCGAGGCGGCCCGGCACGCCGGCCTGGAGCACGTCATCTGGTCCACCCTCGAGGACACCCGCAAGTGGGTGCCGTTGAATGACGGCCGCATGCCCACGCTGATGGGCAAGTACAAGGTGCCTCACTTCGACGCCAAGGGGGAGGCCGACCGGATCTTCACCGAGCTGGGCATTCCGACGACGTTCCTACTGACCTCATTCTACTGGGACAACCTCATCCATTTCGGCATGGGCCCCAAAAAGGGTCCGGATGGCAACTTGGCGATCACGATGCCCATGGGCGACAAGAAGCTGCCGGGCATTGCCGCCGAGGACATCGGCCGCTGCGCCTACGGTATATTCAAGAAGGGCGGGGAGTATGTGGGCAAGACGGTGGGGATCGCCGGCGGGCACCTGACCGGCACGCAGATGGCCGCCGCCCTGACCAAGGCCCTGGGCCGGGAGGTCCGCTACAACGCGGTGCCTCCCGAAGTCTTCCGCAGCTTCGGATTTCCGGGCGCCGAAGACCTCGGCAACATGTTCCAGTTCAAGCGCGACTTCGAGGAGTACTTCTGCGGTGTGCGCAAGCTGGACGAGGCCCGGGCGCTCAACCCGGCGCTGCAGAGCTTCGACGACTGGCTTGCCCGGAACGGGAGCCGGATCCCGGTGGAGTGACGCCAGGGCGCACCCCGCACCGCCCCGGCGCGAGCGAATGAAGCGGCGAAACGGCGGCGGGGCACCGGCGCCTTCGCCCACCCGATTCACCAGTGGATGGGTGAGCGGCGAAGGAGTGAAGGGGGGAAAGGGGGATTGGGTCACTTCTCACCTTTCTCACCTTTGCTCCCCTTTGGTGCCACTCTTCGTCACGATCTGTGAATCACCACCACCGGGGCCTCTCTTTGTCGCAAGCCGTAACAGAGCCTGACACTGTGCCCTCATCGGTGCCACTCTTCGTCACGAGCCGTGACGAAGAGTGACACTGCACGAGTGATGCCGGTGACTGTACTGCCCCAACCGTAACTACGTGAACAAGAACTGTGACGGAGTCTGGCCCCCGCAGAAACTGCCTCACTTGTCTTGCAGGACGAATTTCACCGTGATCGTCGAAGTGACATCGACTGCCTTGCCGTCTATGACCGTCGGTTTCCACTTCCACTGCTTGACGGCGTCGATCGCCGCCTGGGCCAGCTCCGGCGCCGGCGATTGGATGGCCTTGATGGTGACGGGTTTCCCCTGCTTGTCGATCTTCACTTCCAGGACCACGGTGCCGGAAACGCCGGCTTTCTTCAGCTCCGCCGGGTATACCGGATTCACTTTCTCGATCAGCTCCGGGCTGGGAGACTGGCGATCCGCTTTCTCCAATGTGCAGATTACAAACAGGATGTGGCCGTCCAGCCGGTTCGCCAGTGTGACCGGCACGCCTTGGCGGGTGACGAATTCCATTGTGGTCGGCGCCTTGTCCTCGATCGAGACCGAGAGCCGCA
Source organism: uncultured Acidobacteriota bacterium (assembly GCA_964412195.1). Classification (GTDB taxonomy): domain Bacteria; phylum Acidobacteriota; class JAAYUB01; order JAAYUB01; family JAAYUB01; genus CAYPNP01. The sequence goes on from CAYPNP010000053.1 coordinate 7,250, forward strand.
GATGGACTGTGCCGCCTTCGCTGGCGACGGGAGTTAACTCCAGTGCGAAATTGTTGAAGGGAAGTGTTTTATCTTCCTGCTGAACTCCCTGCTCGATCTTGGCCGTCCGGTTGAGTTGGACTTGCACCTTTGGCGCGGAGATTAGGTTCATCTCTTTCAATTGAAAGGTCTTCTGCAGATCACCCACGAGGCCGAGCCCCATCATGGGAGTGAATTGCCCCGGGGCCAAAGATACGATGACATGCCCGGGCTGGTCCGATTCATATGCCCCGAGGTACAGTTGGAAATAAGCATCGTACATATCGCCGGCGAACAGCCAGGATGCAGTGAGTAACAGGATCGGCAGCACCAGCTTTTTCATATGAAAACCTCCTTGCAATCGAAAATTCAGTATCCATCCCCTGCGTTTCTCACGGATTCGCCGTGCGGACGACAACGCAGACCTGTCCCCCGGAAAGTGTGACCACAGTGTAGGGCACCGGATTTCCGCCATGCTCCACGGACTGGATGGCCAGCGCCGGCGGGCTCCCTGCCGGTTGGAGAGGTGGCGGTGTCCGGAGCATGAACACCCCGGCACCGATGCCCAAGATGACAAGCAGGGCGAAGCCTCCGGCCGTGAGCCGCCGCCGTTGCCTTCTCCGGCCAGCCTCCCGGCGGATCGCGGCCAGCATCCGCTCCGGCGGGGTGGGGGGATTGTATTCTTCGAACGGCAGTTTCATGGGCGTGCCTCCCATTGCACGATCTTCTGGCGCAGGCGGTGGCGGTGCACCCGCAGCGTGGCCGGCGCCATGCCCAGCGTCCGGGCGGCCTCCTCGGGCGGCCAGCCCTGGTAGTCCACCAGGAGGAAAACCGCCTGCTCCCGAGGCGAAAAGGTCCGCCAGACGTCGCTCAGGCCGGGGTCTCCGACGGGCGGATCGGCGGCCGCCGGGGGCCGGAACAGCGCCAGGACCGTCTGGCGGAACTTTCGCCGTCGGAGGCGGGTGCGGCAGACGTTGTACAGGATCCGGAAGAAGTAGGCCTCCAGGTTGTCCACGGCGCTGCACCGGTCCCAGCGCAGGAGCAGGCGGGTGAAGGCGTCCTGGACGGCGTCCTCGGCGTCGGCCGCCCCGACGAGGGCGCAGGCGAACCGGCTGGCGCGGGCGTAGCGCTCGGTGAAGAAGCTGTCGAAATCCGCCTGGCTCATGCCGCTCCGCTTCGGATCGGGGTGCCTGCGTCCATTTTCACCCATTAGACCCCACGGAGGTATGAAATGTTTACACGCCTCGGACAATTGCGGATTGCGGATTGCGGATTGCCAAGTGCACCGACAATCACAATCGAATCAGAATATTACACGCAGAGGCGCAGCGCAGCCTCTGGCCGCAACCAAAGAATCTTGTCAGGAAAACACTATTTTACGAACATGCTCTACAGAAGAGTCCGCAGAGATTTGGAGGCTGCCGTGGTTGCCAACAGGACTCCGCAAGCCTGCTTCCGGCTTTGCATGAATAATTCGGTTGTCTTTGTGTTCTCTGTGACTCTGTGGTGAATTATTTCTTGGTCGGGATGAAATTCAGCGACTCGGAGTTGAGGCAGTATCGCTGTCCGGTGGGCGGCGGCCCGTCGTCGAAGACATGCCCCAGGTGGGCGCCGCAGCGGGCGCAGAGGATCTCCGTCCGGATCATGCCCCAGCTCAGGTCGGTCCGGGTGACGATATTCTCTTTGGCGATCGGGCGGAAGAAGCTCGGCCAGCCGCTGCCGGAGTGGAACTTGGCGTCCGACTCGAATAGCGGCAGCCCGCAGCACACGCAGGTGTAAGTCCCCGGCACGTCGTACTCGTTGAACCGGCCGCAGAACGGACGCTCGGTGCCCTTGTCGCGCGTGATCCGGTACTGCTCCGGGGTGAGCTGCCGCTGCCACTCCTCGTCGGTCTTGACCACCCGCGGCACCTCCATGGATCCCGTCAGGCGGCCGTCGTCGTCCAGGAGCCTTACCGTCACCGTCACTTTCCCCATTGCGCCCTCCTCGTCCTGGCCTCCGCCGGCGAAGACGCGGTCGTCGCCCCAGCCGGCGAGCGGGCCGGCCGCGATATACACCACCGCCATCGCCACGGCCGCCACCGCCAGGAAGATGATCCAGAACCTGCCTCGATGCGGATCGTAGGCCATCGTTGCCTCCGGGCAGGTAGATGCACGAACCGGATCTCCGTTTCATCCGGGTGGAGTCCGGGGAGCGCCCGATGTCCCGCGGGGACTATCCGGGAGGATGATTTTTTTCTATTGCACGCTTCCCATCGACCTGTTAGGATAATGACTGTAAATCTCAAGGGTGCGCGATGGTTCCGAGCAACAGGCTAGCTTTCCGACGCGGATTTTAATTGTGCGGCCCGTTGCTCGGGGCAGGGGCGCGGTTTTGGCCCCGGTCCCCCCGCGCATCCCGGCTTGGACCATCGGGAGGAGCCGGAAGAGGCAAGTCCAGAAAGCATCCTATGGGGACATCGAAGTTCATCTGCAGAAATAATCTTCAGGAGGAGGTAACGATGGTTCCACGCAGAATCCTGACCATCGCTCTGCTCTTGCTCCTCTGCGGACTGTTCGCTTTGGCGGAAGTCCCGGAGAAACGCTTTGAGCTGAGCCCCTGGGTGGGAGGGATGTTCTACAGCGACCAGCTGAACATCAAGGATAGCTTGGCGTTCGGCTTCCGCTTCGGCTACAACTTCAACAAGCGGATCGGACTCGAGGGCGCCGTGGATTTTTCCATGGCCGACATCGACGACCCGCTGGTTGGGCCGGGAGCATCCCCGCACTTCACGATCGCCGACGGCAATCTGACGAACATCTTCTATCACGGAGACGTTCTGTTCTACTTGGCGCCGGAAGGAAAATTCAATCCTTACTTGGTGGCCGGTGCCGGCGGGGGTCATTATGACCCCGACTCTGGCAGCGCCGAAGACAAGTTCCTAACGAACTTCGGCGCGGGCGCGAAGTACTGGGTCACTGACAACGTGGCCGTCCGCGTGGATGTCCGTGATGTAGTGACTCTGGACGAGACACGACACAACCTCCAGGCGTCGGGCGGCATTTCTCTCGCACTGGGCCACAAGCCCGTGCCGCCGCCACCGCCGCCGCCG
>CAYPNP010000054.1:0-8242 GCA_964412195.1 uncultured Acidobacteriota bacterium
ACCCCCCTCAACTTCCTCTCCGCCGTCGCCGCCCAGCCCGTGCGAGAGTGAGGAGTCAGGAGAGAGGAGTGCGGAGTCAGGAGGGAACGGGACACTGGGAAAAGAACGGCGGATCAGGCTGAGCCGTGGAGCCCAATCCGCAAGCCGCAATTTGAAATCCCAAATTCGCGATCCGCAATCCACCATTCGCAATTCGCACGCCGCAATTCGCAATCCGCAATATTCCTCTCTCACCACCGGGCACACCGCTTGTTGACTCCCCTCCTGGACTGGATTAAACTGAAGTTAAAATCGGTGGGCAAGCGGCCGCACCTTCTTAATCAAATCCGAACCCCGGGGGCCACGATGAACGTCGTCATGGCGTCGACCATGTCACCGAGGGTGAAGTCCGCCCTCGCTGCGTATCTGATCCTGGCATTTGTGCTCGTCCGAAGCGCGTTCGGAGGGGTCAACCAGTCCACCTGCGGCGGGCCGTACGGAGGGGAAATCCGTTTTGTGACGGTGGATCCGCAGACTCCCAACCTGCTCTACGCCGGCGTCGGCTCCGCGGACAGCTTCTACGTGAGCCGGAATTGGGGCCTCAATTGGACCCGCGTGCCCGTCCCCGCCGGCGTGGCCATTCAGGCCTGCGCCGTGCACCCGGTGGACCACCGCCTCGTTTTCGCCGCGAGCGACGCCCGGATCTATCGCAGCAGCGATGGCGGAATCCAGTGGACGGCGGGACCCGCCATCAGCGGCACCGGCCAGAACTTCGCCATGGACGCCGGATGCCCGTCCGTGGTGTTCCTCGCCACCTCCACCGAGGTGTACCAAAGCACGAATCGCGGAGTGAGCTGGAGCCAGAAGGCCGTTCCAGCCGGCGTCGAGATCGAGAATCTCTCGATGGCCCCCGACTGCAACGACACTCTCTTCCTGGGCACCTCGAACTCGGGGATCTTGCGGAGCACCGACGGCGGCAATACCTGGACCACCGCGTGGAGCGAGTTCGCCGAGCACTTTGACCTGCGCTGCCATGTGCAATGCCATCCCACGAACCCACAGACGCTGTTCGCCTCCATCGGTCCTCCCCTCGACACCCTCTTCCGCAGCACCGACGGCGGCACCACCTGGTCTTCCATCCACGCCGGCCTGACCTTCGACCAGCTGACGTTCGATCCGTTCGACAGCCGCGTCCTCTATCTGAACGGCCCTTACGGCGTGTACCGGAGCGCCAACAGCGGGCAAAACTGGCAGGAACTCCGCGGTGAGCCCGGGCACTGCCTGGCCGTGGATCCTCAGGATCCCAGCCAGGTCCTCTATGCCGGCACGCAGAATGGTGTGTGGCGATCCCGCGACGGCGGCTCCACCTGGCATTTCGCCAGCAGCGGGATCACCGTCCGCTGCACCGCCCTGGCGGTCCCGCCGCCCGATTTCCCCGGCGTGTACGCCGCCGTCAGCAGCGGTGACCTGTACAAGACTCTCGACTACGGCGGCAGCTGGCTGCACATGGGCGTCGCGCCGTCTTCGAGTCCGATCGATAGCATGATCACCACCAGCAAGCCGATCCCTCCCAGCACCTTCGCCACGATCAACGGGGACCTGTACTTCACCCTGAACGAGGGGGCGACCTGGTGGCCGTGCATCACCGGCAAGCACATCGGCGTGGTGGATTGCCAACGCTTCGATGATCGGTTGCTCTGGGCCTGCTCGGGAGCGGCCGGCCAGACCCTCGATTTCACCGGCTTGTACCACAGCACCGACGGCGGCGTGTCCTGGATGGCCACCGGGCAACTGGTGGGGATCAACCTGACCTGCTTCAAGGCCGACCCGGACGCGGCCCACGCGGACCTGCTCTACACCGCCGGAGACGACGGCATGTTCCGCTCCACGGACGGCGGGGTGATCTGGGAATCGGCCTGGTCCGGGTTGACGGACCCGCGGGTGGCCAGCCTGGCCATCGACCCGAACAACCACCTGGTGCTGTACGCCGGGACGCGGGGCTCGGGTTTGTTCCGGAGCTTCAACGGCAGTTCCACCTGGCACCCCGCCGGGCTGGACGGCCAGGTCGTCCAGTGCCTGCTGGTCGATCCCATCCATTCCGCGGTGATCGCCGGCACGCCCCAAGGGCGTTGGGAGAGCCCCGACGACGGGGACACATGGGCCCCGTCCGGCGGATATCTCGGCACCGCGCCAATCTTTGCGCTGGATGTGGACACGCGCTCCGGCCAGCCGGCTTATTTCACGGCCACCGACCGGGGGGTGTACAGCAGCGTGCAGGTCACCGAACCCACCGTCGTCGTCTCGTTCCGCCACGACCAGGCCGGGAACATCAATCCGAGCCTGGCCAACCAGATCCTGCCGGCCACGGCCCTCACTTTCCTGCTGGACGAGAACACGTTTCCCGACGCGAGCCCCTCCAAACCGGTGATCCTGAGGGTCCAGCTCCCGCCGGGGGCCCTGCTGTCCCAAACTCTGGCCTGGGCCGACCGGCCCTTCCCTCTGGCGGTTTCGGAATATCACTACGACTCCGACTCGGGGATCTACGAGCCGATCGACGATCCGACCGCCACCGCCGGAATCGCGGACGGCGCCGTCGAGATGTACCTCTACGGACAGGGCGGCGACTGGCTCATGATCCGGATCAGCCAAAGCACGTCCACCTGGATCCCCTCCAATCCCGACGGCCTGCTGGGATTCACCATCGGCGTGGGGGCCGGCGTTTGGCCTCCCACGGGCGGCAGCAACTGGGGTGAAAGCGGGAAGTTCCGTCAGGAGAACACCCAGTTCTTCATGGACCTGCGCAACTATAACTTCACCGCGCAGCATGACACTTTCCCGGTTAACATCCAGTGCTGGGACGGCAACCTTACGCAGCAGCTGTCCGTGGACGTCATCCCCGACACCGTCAGCCTGTTCCGGCTGGACCAGAGCCTCACCTCCGAGATCAGCCTCGCCTGCCAGATGGGGTCCGTACTGACGGATTACACCACCGTCGACCTGGACGCAGACGGACGGGAGGACGTGGTTTCCATTGACGGGTACTTGCGGCGGCTGTACTGGATTTTCCGGCAGCCGGACGGATCGTTCGGCGTCGCCCACTGGCAGGCGCTGGCCGGCGAGCCGCCGGTCACGGTGGAAGCCGCCGACGTGAGCGGCGACGGTTCGCCGGAGATCCTGGTCGCCGACACCGCCGGAAACCTGAATGTCTACGATCGCGGGGACCTGCTCGGCAAGGCGGCAGACCCGTTCCGCCCCCTGTTGCCTGCCCGGCGCGTCGCCATGGCCGGCGTCCCGACAGCCTCCCTGATCTGCGACGTGAACGCCGACGGCTGGAAAGATTTTCTATACACGGACGGCGCCGCGGGCAACCTGACGATCGCCTTCGGCAAGAGCTTCACCTCCTCGGCCAGCTACCCGGCCGGCGTCAATCCCGTGGCGCTCGCCGCCGGGGACCTGGATGGCGACAGCCGCTTGGACATCGTCGTGGCGAACAAGGATGGCGACAACGTGACGGTCTACCGGAACCAGGGGCAAACCCTGCAGGGCTACTCCATACCCGTGGGCAGCCGGCCGGTCGCCCTTGGCGCGGCGGATTTCAACCAGGACGGCAAGGCAGAGCTGGCGGTGGCCCTGCAGGGGGAGAAATCCCTCGGCGTGTGGAAGGCCGACGCCGGCGGGAGCATCGACCCCACGCCCGCCCAGAAAATTTTCTTCGTCAACGAGCCCTCCGCCCTGCAGGCCGAAAATTTCGATGGCCAGCACGGGGCCGACGTCCTCCTGGGCTTTTCAGACTACTACCGGCTGGCGCTATGCGCCTCCTGCAGCGACGGAAGCCTGTCTTACGCATACAGCATCAACACCCTGGGCGACATGGAGCTGGATCCGGTCAATCACGTCACACTGACGGAAAACGACGTGCTCTCCGTGACCGGGGGCACCAGCTACGGCGGGATTTGTGAGCGCGGGGGCGTGGCCGCCATCGCCGATCAGCCCTTCAACCTCGTCCACATGCCCCGGAGCCGGAACCTGTCCTTTTCCGTGGTGAACCTGGACACCCAACTGGCGATGCTGAACCTGGAGCTGTTCGACGACAGCGGGCAGCTCCGCCGCACCCTGACCACCTCGATCGCGCCCGGGCAGCAGTTCGCCCGCTACCTGACGGACCCCGACCTGTTCGGGAGCGATGCCGACGATCCCCACTGCTGGGTGCGAGGCTTCCTGACCCAGCCTCAGACATACGGCTTCTGGCTGGCCAACGACGGCGCCACCCTCAATTACCTCGACGGCCTCCCGCTCCCGGACATTCGCACCGCCCAGTCCAATTTCGTCCTCCCCGGTGGCGGAGATCCCTACCGGGAGGTGGTCCTGCTGAATCCGGGCCAGGAACAGGCCCGGCTCACCCTGCGCTACTGGCCGCCCGGGGGAACCGCCGAGGAGAAGTCGATCCTGCTGCCCGGCCGGGGCCGGCTCGCCTCGGATTTGGGGACGCTGTTCCCCGGCATGACCGGCGAGGGATACCTGCATGTGGAGTCGGACCGCCCCATCAACGGCTGCGAGCTCTTCGGAGATGCAAGCAAGCTGGCGGTCCTGGAAGGCCTGCCCGTGGCGGACATGCCCGTCAAGCTCTACTGTCCGCATGTCGCCTCGGGCGATCTGGGATTAACCTACCAGTCGTATCTTACCTTGATCAATCCCAGCACCCTCGACACCTCCGTGGTGTTGCTGCTATTCAACGACGGGGGCCAACTGGTGGGCGGTTCCCCGACTATTTCCATTCCGGCCCATTCCAAGGTTCATGAGAACATCGCCACGATCTTTGGGCTGGACAACCCATTCTCCGGCTACCTGGTCCTCGAACACCAGGGACCATCGGTGGTCACCGGCTGCATCACCTTCGGCGAGGCCGGCGAAGGGCGGTTCCTGTCCTCCCTGCCCCTGCAGGTAGAGGGCGCCACCGATTACCTGGTCGGTCACATCGCCAACGGCACCCTGGGCAACGTATCCTACTTCACGGGCATGTCGATCCTTAATCCCAACGGCACGGCCCAAACCGTCCGCGTCACGGCTTTCGACCAGAACGGATTCATGCTCGCCTCATCCGCCACCGTCGTGGACGCCTACTGCCGGGACATCTTCCTGCTGGGCCAGAAGCTGCCGACCCTGACCAACCTTTTCAGCGGGTACTTGCGGATCGTCAACGAGAGCCAGCCCGCCGAGGGACTGATGGTGTTCGCCATGTTCGGCGACCAGCCCCTCAATTTCCTCTCCGCCGTCGCAGCGCAGAGGGTGATGGAGTGAGGAGAAAGGAGTGAGTAGGAAGGAGTGGCCCGCGAAAAGTGTGACAGGAGAAGTCGGGTCAAGTCCAGATTTCCCTGCGCGTCTCGCAATCCGCCAGCATCACCAGACACCTCATGGGAAACGCGGAGAGGATGGAATCCCAACTGCGATCCATAGCCCCCGACCTGCCTCTCTCTCCGGTTTGCACCCGATTGACTTCGCACAGGTCTGGAAATACACTGGGTACAACTCCGTCACATTCACCGCCCTTTGCTGATCCAAGCCGTCCAGTTCCGCCTTTGGGAGGTTCCCATGCGTTTCCAGGTCCCGACATCCCTTCGCGCCACCTTCCTCCTGGTCCTCGCCGCAATCCTGGCGCTGGTCCCGGGGGTTGGCTCGATCCGGGCGGGAATCAACCGCTGGTCCACCGAGGGGCCTTACGGCGGGGTCATTCGCTTCCTCACGGTGGATCCGCAGACTCCCAACGTCCTCTTCGCCGTTGTCAGCCGGGGCGGATTTTTCCGGAGCCGGAACTGGGGCCAGAGTTGGGAACAGATCAACGCTTTCGCTTATCCGGTCTCCACGGTCTTCATTCATCCGCTTCAGCATGAATTGGTCTTTGTCAGCACGTCGAACGGGATCGCCCGTTCCACCGACGGAGGAGACACCTGGTCTCCCACCAACGCGTACGGGGAGCACGTCGCCATCCTCGTCCATCCCGACCAACCCGATGTGATGTACGCCGCCGGACTTTACTCCTACGGGTGTTGGCGCAGCACCGATCGGGGAGTGACCTGGACCAAGCGGTCCTCGTTCACCGACCAGATCCACGGGATGAGCATCCTGCCCGTCCCGCCTTACACGCTGTTCGTACCGACCTGGAAGAGCGGCATTCTCCGCAGTGACGATGGGGGCGCCACCTGGACCCCGATCTATCCGGCGGAGGGCGGCTATTTCCATGTCGCCTGCCACCCTTACCGGCCGGGCTGGGTCTATGCCTCGGTCTCGGAGAATGCGCAGACAACCGGCATCTATCTTTCCACCGACGCCGGCGGCAGCTGGAATCCTCGCATCCTTGGGATCTGTTTTGATGCCATGGTGTTCGATCCCCGGGATCCGGACCGGCTTTACTTCATCCTGGACAAGGGCTACCGCAGCCTGGACGGGGGCCTCAGCATCCAACCGATCCATCCCATGTGGGGGTGGGCCCTGACCCTGGATCCCTCCCCTGGAGGCGCCCTGTACCTGGGGACGGGCAACGGCATCGTCCGCTCGTGGGATCAAGGAGACACCTTCCAGGATGCCAGTTTCGGTGTCACCAGCTACATGTGGTCGCTGCAGATATCTCCCAAAGAGCCAGGCACGATATACGCCGGTGACGGCTCAGGTTATTTCAACCGCCGCCGGAGCGGCGAAGCCGCCTGGCAACAACTTGGCTTGGCCTGCGACAATCTGGTGGACCTGGCCGTGACCACCGCCACCGATCCCCCCACCTTTTTCGCGGCGGCCTGCGGGGCACTCTGGCGGAGCACCGATGAAGGCGCCACCTGGCATTCGATCCAGACTGGTTCCATCATCTGGAACGTCGTCGTCGATCCTGCCAATCCGCTGATCCTGTATGCCGCCTCCGGTCAGCCGGGCTCCCCGGAAACCTGGGATCGTTACAAGGGGATATTCAAATCGACGGATGGCGGGATCACCTGGATCGAAACGCATCAACTGGACGAGATCAGCATTTTTGAGCTTCTGGTCGATCCGACATCTTCCCAGACGATCTACGCCGCGGGGTACGGCGGTTTGTACCGGTCCACGGACTCCGGCGGCAGCTGGACGCCGATCACCAACGGGTTGGGAAACACTCATATCCTGTCCCTGACGATGGACACCACACCGCCTGCCACACTGTACGCCGGCGCGGTGGACCAGCCCGTCTATCCCCTGGAGGAAGTGTATCGGAGCACCAACGGCGGCAACTCCTGGAGCCCCGCCGGTCTGACCGATCTCGACGTCATCTCGCTGGCTTTCGATCCCTCGGAAGAAAGGATTTACGCCGGGACTCAGTTCCGCGGACTGTACCAGTCCGACAACGGCGGGGGGAGCTGGCAACTTTCCCATCCCGCCATGGAACATGCGGAGATCTGGGACGTCGCCGTCGACAACCGGGGCAGTCACCGGGTGTATGCCGCCACCAACATCGGTGTCTTCTCCCGTACGGACACCACCGTACCTACGGTCGCGGTCCAAGCCCGCTTCACCGAAACCGGGGTGGTCAACAAAACGTTGGCCAACCAGATCCTGCCCGGCTCGGCGCTGACGCTCCTGCTGGCCCAGAACACCTTCGTGACGGCCAGCCCTTCCAATCCCGTGATCCTGGAGCTGCGGCTGCCGGAGGGTGCCACGCTGGGCCAGACCCTGGCCGACGGCGACCTCTCCGACCTGACGATACAGCCCGCGGGCCGGACTGTCCTGCCGTTGGCGGTCTCGGAATATACCCTCGACGCCGAATCCGGCTGCATGGCGCCCATCGACGGGAGCGCCTCCACCTACGACATCGGCTCCGACGCCGTCCAGCTGTTCCGCTGCCTGGCGGGCGAGGACCGGATTCTGGTGCGGATCACCCGGGGGACCGGCCCCTGGAACCCGACCGCCGACGAGAACGTCCTGGGAGTCACCCTCGGCGCGAGCGCCGGAGTCTGGCCCCCCACTGCCGGCAGCAACTGGGGCGCTTCCGGCCGGTACCGGCAGGAGAACACCCAGTTCTTCGGCGACATCCGCGGGTACGATTTCGCCGCTCATCTGGGGTCTTTCCCCATGATCCTGCGGGCATTCTACCAGAAGACCGGCTCGGCGATCGGCGTCACCTTCGACCCCAACCCCATTGAGGCGTTCCGCCTCGACCTGGACCGGCCGGACGAGTACGCCAACGCGAGCCTGGTCGGCGCGGAGATGACCGATTCGGCGACGGCGGACCTGGACGGGGACGGGC
>CAYPNP010000055.1:0-5886 GCA_964412195.1 uncultured Acidobacteriota bacterium
AGGACGAACGGGTCGGCGTGGCCGGTGATGCCGAGGAACCGGACGACCTTGTCGGCGCGCGCCTTCTCCAGCGCCTCGATGGCGCCGCCCTTGCCGAAGATCTGGTCCAGCTGGTCCAGCCGGGTGATGTTGTGGAGCTGCCACAGGTCCAGGTGGTCCGTCTGGAGCTGCTGCAGACTCGACTCCAGGAGCTTCATGGACTCGTCGTAAGTGCGCTTGTGGGTCTTGGAGGCGAGAAAGACCTCGCTGCGGCGCGTCTTGATCACCTGGCCGATGTACTTCTGGCTCCATTGATCCGCACCGCCGTAGGCGGCCGCGGTGTCGATGTAGTTCACGCCGAGGTCGATGGCCTTGTTCACGATGGCGGCGGCTTCGTCCCATTTGTTGGGCTGCTCGATGGTGGCCTGGCCGCCGAGGCTGAAGATGCCGACCCGGTGGCCGGTGCGGCCCAGGTTACGGGTGGGCATGGCCTGGTGGGTGCGGGGATTGTACGGCGCGGGCGGCGTCTCGCCGGACGCCTCGGCCGGGGCACCGCGGAGTTGGTTGCCTGCGGCCAGCCCCACGGCCGCGGCGGCACTGGTCTTCAGGAAGTCGCGCCGGCTGTTGCCGGGCCGGTTGTCGGAAGGGTCTTGGGTCATGGCCTCCTCCTGGCTGGTTTCGGTCTTGTTGGGACCATTTTACCGCAGAGACGCCGGGACGCAGAGCAAACCTTGCCGGATCACCTCTGCGAACTCTGCGTCTCTGCGTGTAACTGATTGGTTGGATAACGATTACGAGCACGATTCTGGGCACGAGCACGAATGGCTTGGGCCGTCATGGTCCATGGTCCATCGTCCATGGTCGGAGGAGTCACCAGCCCCCGTCGATTACGAGCACGATTGCGAGCACGAGCACGAACGGGGGGAATCAGCCGATCATCACGCTTTCCTCTGCGTAGCGGAACTTGCCGCGGCCGTAGCGGCGGCCCACGGCGTGGGCGACGGTCAGCGGGCCGATCCGCCCGAGGAGCATCACGCCGCAGAGGATCAGCTTGCCCAGGTGGGTGAGGCGGGCCGTCAGCCCGGTGGAGAGCCCCACCGTGCCGAACGCCGAGGTGGTCTCGAAGAGGTACTCGATGAACCGGTTGGACGTCCGGCCGAACGGCTGGCTGCCGGTTTCCCACCACAGCAGCACGAAGAGGGCCCCCACGATGATGAGGGTGGCCAAAATGGTCACCGACAGCGCCCGCGCCACGGCCCGGTTGGAGATGCCGGACCTGAACAGGTCCACTTCCTCTCGGCCCCGCAGCTTGTTTTTGGCCAGCGCGATCATGACGCCGAGGGTGGTGGTCTTGATCCCGCCGCCGGTGGATCCCGGCGAGGCGCCGACGAACATCAACAGGACCATGAACAGGAGGGTGGCGGTGGTGGCCCGGCTGAGGTCGAGGGTGTTGAAGCCGGCGGTCCGGGGCGTCACCGACTGGAACCAGGAAGCGAGGAGACGTTCGCCCAGCGGAAGTCCTTTCAAGAGGTTGTTGGCCTCGAGGAAATAGATCACCACCGTGCCGGTCAGCAGCAGGCCGGTGGTCACGCTCAGAACGGTCTTGGTGTGCAGCGACAGGCGGCTGCCGGGGCGCCACGGCCGGTAGCGGAGGCACTCGAACACCACATAGAAGCCGAGGCCGCCGATGATGATCAGCGTGGTGATGACCAGGTTCACGCCGAGATTGCCGCGGAACTGGCTCAGGTTGTCGGCGAAGAGGCTGAATCCGGCATTGCAGAAAGCGGAGACGGCGTGAAACACCGCGGAGAAGACGCCCCACTGGGGCGAGAGAAAGTACAAGAGCATGGCGCCGGTGGCCTCGATGGCGAGGGTGGCGCCGACGATGGTCCGGAGCAGGGAGTAGATCTGGATCTCGGGGTGGGGCGTCAGGGTCAGCTCGGTGATCATCCGCCCGTAGACGGAGATGCGGCGGCCGGAGAACAGGACCAGGATTACCGAGAAGGTCATGATGCCAAGGCCGCCGGCCTGGATCAGCCCCAGGATCACCATCTGGCCGAAGAAGGAGTAGGTGGAGCCAGTGTCAACCACCACTAGGCCGGTAACGCACACGGCGCTGGTCGCCGTGAAGAATGCATCCACCCAGGCGACCCGGGGTCCCTGGGAGGCCCAGGGGGTGATCAGGAGCATGGAACCGAAAAGCGCGACGATGACGAAGCTGGCCGCCACCGTCTGGGTGGGATACAGCTGCAACTGGCGGAGCAGGCCCGATTGCCGAAAGGTCATGGTTCGTCTGCCGAGTCGCCCGATCCGGGCGCCCCTCTCCTTTCCGAGAAAGGCCCATCTTAGACCAGGCCGGGAGCCGGGTCAAGGCAGTGCCGGCGCCTGTGGCGAAACCCACGACGGCCGGTCTCCTTTTCAGCTATAATCAGGCGACTTCCAGAGAGGGGAGAAAAATGACAATTACTGAACAATTGCCGGTGTGGGACCTTTCGGACCTTTACGCTTCCGCCGCGGATCCCCGGCTGGAGGAGGACATCCGGCGGGTGGAGGCGCTGGCCGCCGAATTCGATTCGCGCTTCCGCGGGCGGCTGGCCGATCCCGGCGCCGTATCCGAGGCCCTGGCCGCCATCGAGGAGATCGACCAGATCTTCGGCCGGATCCGGGCCTACGTGTACCTCGAGTTCTCCACCGACACCGGCAGCCACCCGTTCCAGTCGCTCCTGGTCCGCACCGACGAGATCGCGGCCGGCCTCGAGGAGCGGATGGTCTTTTTCCGCCTCGAGCTGCTGAAGCTGCCGGACGGAGCCTTCGAGGCCGTCCGCCGGAGCCCGCTTCTAGCCGGCTACCGAAACTTCATCCGGCACCTGGGCCGCTACCGCCCCCACCAGCTCGAGGAGAAGGAAGAGGTCCTGATCAGCAAGAAGGACATCACCGGCAAGAGCGCGTTCGTGCGGCTCTATGACGAGATGACCTCCGCCTACACCTTCCGCCTCCTGTTGGACGGGCAGCGGCGGAAGTTGCCGGCCTCGGCCATGCGCGCCCTCTTCTACCACCCCGACGCCGGCGTCCGGGAGCAGGCCGTCCGCGTCTTCTACGGCCGGTACAAGAGGGATGGCGCCATCCTCACCACCGTCTTCAACAGCATCGTCAAGGACCACGCCATCGAGTGCCGCCTGCGCCGGTTCGCCGACGCCGTGGCGCCGACCCACCTGGCCAACCAGGTGGAGGAGCCCACGATCCGCCGGATGATGGAGCGGGTGGCGGACGCCTACCCGGCGGTGCAGGCGTACTACCGGCTGAAAGCCCGGATCATGGGCATCCCGCGGGTGAAGGGCTCCGACCTGTACGCCCCGGTGGGCGAGGCGCCAATGGACATCCCCTTCGCCGAGGCGCGGGGGATGGTGCTGGACGCCTTCGGCCGGTTCGACCCGGGGTTCGGCGCGCTGGCCGGCGGCTTTTTCAACGGCTCCAAGGTCCACGCGTCGGTGCGCGCCGGCAAGCGCGGCGGGGCGTACTGCTACTCCCCCGGCCCGGCCGTCCACCCGTTCGTGCTGCTGAACTACACCGGGAACGCCCGCGACGTCTTCACCCTGGCCCACGAGCTGGGGCACGGCCTTCACGGCCGGCTGGCGTCGGGACAGACCTACCTGAACTACCACCCGCCGACCGTGGCCGCCGAGACGGCGTCGGTATTCGGCGAAATGCTGCTGGCGGAGGCGCTCCGCGGCCGGCTGGAGCGGCGGGAACAGCGGATCTGGTTCCTCTGCCACAAGCTCGAGGACACCATCGCCACCGTCTTCCGGCAGACGATGTACACGCAGTTTGAGGAGCGGGTCCACGCGCGCATCGGGCAGACGATCATGTCCGCCGCGGAGGTGGGGCAGGTCTGGTGGGAAGAGCAGGCGCGGCTCTACGGCGACGCGGTGGAGTTCCTGCCGGTGCAGCGCTGGAACTGGGCCGCCATCCCGCACTTCTTCCACTCGCGCTTCTACTGCTATGCCTACTCGTTCGGCGAGCTGTTCGTGCTTTCCCTGTACCGGAAGTACAAGGAAGAGGGGGCGCCGTTCATCGAGAAGTACAAGGTGCTGCTGCGTGCCGGCGGCTCGGCCAGCCCCTACGAGCTGGCGGCCTCTGTGGGGGAGGAACTCGACACCGACGCCTTCTGGGAGAAAGGGCTCACCGCGATCAAGGGGATGATCGCTGAACTCGAGTCAGAGCTGTAGGGGTCTCATTAAGTTGTGGGGAGCCATTTGTCAATTGCCATTGGCCATTTGTCATTGGCCATTTCAGAAGGAATCATCGACGGCTGAAGCGCCGGCGACCGGTCTGAAGGCAATCCGCTGGAGCCGGAGGGCGGTTTGTCTTTACGGCAGGTGAATGACTCGGATTGAAATGAAAGAGGGCCATTGGCCGATGTCAAATGACCAATGGATTGGGTGCCCGGGTTGAGCCTGGATCAGCTGCTCACCGGGGGGTAATATCGGGACTCAACTGAATGGTTTCTTCCTTGTACTCAGGAGAGTCCTTTCCCCGCCGGCTGCGGCGCTGGTCGATGCGCTGGGAAAACACCAGCACCAGGAACAGGATCAGGTAAAACACGAGAAAAATCAGGAAAAAAGCCAGATACAATGCGTTCATACGCTCCCCCCGTCCAACCGGTCCGGTCTTGGGTGTCCCCTATTGGCATTGACGTCTGGAATTGGTGAAAGTTGCAAAAATTCCGCAGGGGAACCGTCAGACTTCGGATATCAGATATCGGACATCGGATTTCGGGTATCGAACTTCAGATTTCCGAGAGTCGATCTCCCGTTTTCAGGAGTTGAAGCCATTCTGGGATAATTTCGCATCCGGGGTCCGAGACCCGATTTCCGAAGTCCGAGGTCCGATTGTTAGGGAGGGCTAAGTGGCGGGATTTACAGCGGCAGCAGCCGCATCAGCCAGCCGGCGAGGAGGATCGAACAGAAGAAGTAGAGGAAAGACTTGATGAAATAGCGGAGGCGGTCCTTCGGGTCGTTGCGCTCCACGAAGGCGAAGACGCCCGACACCAGCAGGGAGAAGAGGAATCCGACGACGACGGGGCCGATCATTTCTTCCTCCCGGCGCGGATGTCCAGCGCGTCGATGACAGTCAGCACGTTCAGGATGCCCGCCGTGTACAGGCAGGTGTTGCCGATCTCGTTGGTCAGGGCTTCCTTGTAGGGGACCAGGTCGCCCAGGCCGGCCCCGAAGATCAGCGCCAGGACGAAGTGGAACCCGCTGGCCGCGGCGCCCAGAAACTTGAACAGGGCGAAGGTCTCGTCGGGGGTGTTGGGGAAGGTGATGTAGGCCTTGAGGTAGATGCCGAGCCAGAACAGCGACGCCACGGCCACGAAGAACAGGCCGGCGCGGAACAGCTTGCCGAGCCGGTAGTGGGCGGCGCCGGGGCAGATCCAGGCGAGCAGGGCCAGGGCCACGGGATGCATCGATTTGGCGGACGTTTTGGCCATAAGCTGTGTATGGTAGGGAAATGCCGCGGCCCTGTCAAGCGGATTTCCGGATGGGCCGCCTCTCCCCGCCTTGTTGGTTGATACGTCTGTCCGGCCCTCCCGGTTCCGCTCCCCATCGTGCTCGTGCTCGTAATCGACTGGTGACAGGTGACCGGTGATCGAGGCCGATCAGACCATGGACGATGGACAATGGACCATGCAATCTGACCGATCTGGCAAGCGGGAGGTACCCCGACCGGCAGGGAGGGGCGCGAGGGGCCAGTCGCCGAAGCGCCGGGAGCGCGCCGCACAACTCCGTCCTGCAGTGACTGTGTTCTTTGTCTCCCGGTTAAGCAACATCATCTGCAGCCCGATCCGTTTCCCAAAGGGAAATAATGTGAATAGACTTGTATGCTGGATGTCAAGGGGGCACCTCCCAT
>CAYPNP010000056.1:0-4972 GCA_964412195.1 uncultured Acidobacteriota bacterium
CTGAAGACGGCAGAAAGGCGCTTTCGCCCTTGACATCCACATAGCAGCCCCGGGTAGCGGCCGCTTTGGGACGCCACCCGGGGTAGGACGGAAAACATGCATTGTTCCGGGATTCCATGATTCGACCCCGGCGGGGTCGAACGGAACCCATCGAAAATGCCCAAATTCGACCTCTTCGAGGTCGGTTTTGAATGGCCCACCTCACCCCGGGTGGCGGCCGCCCTGGGCCGCCACCCGGGGTAGGCCGGAAATTTCGCGTCCTTCAGGGATTTCATGATTCGACCCCGGCCGGGGTCGAAGCGGACCCGCCGACACCCTTCGATTTCGACCTCGTCGAGGTCGGTCTCGCGTGGCCTGCTTGATCCCGGGTAACGGCCACTGCAGGTCGTCACCCGGGCGGACTTCATCTCTGCTGACGGATTAGGGACCAGTCAACCTCGCAGAGGTTGAAATTGCGTTGAGAACCTTTTTTACCGGAACAAATCCGAACTCGCCCGTTTGTTCACATGACAACCACGCCATGGTTGATCCTGCTGTCAGGGAGGCGAGATGTCCACTTACACCCAGATCTGCTACCACATTGTGTTCAGCACCAAGAACCGCGAGCCGGTGCTCCAGGATAACCGACGGACAGACCTTTATCGGTACATCTGGGGGATCCTCCGGAACCAGCGCTGCCACCTTTACCGGATCGGCGGGGTCGACGACCACTTGCACCTGTTCAACAGCCTGCACCCCAGCGTCTGCCTGGCCGATCTAATCAAGGACATCAAGCTGGCCTCCTCGGATTGGATTCAGAAGAATGGCGTCTTCCGCCGGTTTTCCCACTGGCAGGAGGGATATGGGGCGTTCACCTTGGCTTATCGCGACAAGGACACCCTAATCGAGTACATCAAGAGCCAGCCGGAGCACCACCGGCGCGAGACGTACATCGATGAATTCCGGAGACTGTTGGAAGAAGCCGGGATTGGATATGATGAGAAGTACTTGTTGTAAGGGTTGCGCACAGTTCGACCTTGGTCGGGGTCGAACGGGACCCATCGACAATGCCCGAATTCGACCCCTTCGAGGTCGGTTTTGAATGGCCCACCTCACCCCGGGTGGCGGCCGCTTTGGGCCGCCACCCGGGGTAGGGCGGGAACCTCATGTTGTTTCGGGATCTCATGATTCGACCCCGGCCGGGGTCGAATGGCACCAATCGAAAACGTCCGAATTCGACCTCTTCGAGGTCTTCCCCCACTCAACATCGCCTACCCCGGGTGACGGCCCAGAGCGGCCGTCACCCGGGGCTTTTCGAATTCTTTCCCTTCAGGAAATCCGCAGAGTCGATGAATTGGAGTGTTTCATGGTTCAGAAGCTGAGATGACACTCTCCACCGCCCGTTCTGAATGCGGAAACATCAACATGGATTTCTAATCCTGCCGGTACCGGCCGTATTGCGCCTTCCATTCGCGGGCGCAGGCCAGGAATCGTTCATAACCATGCTCGCGGATGTAACGGATGGCCTCCCGGTACTTCTTGTACTTATAGCCGGTTTTTCCATGGAAATTCTGAATGGTGCCGCATGCGTCAAAGTCGGGGCAGTCCGCGCAGGAGGTGAACTGCCTTTCCATGCAGCATCGCTTGATACGGCACCGGATTCTCGCCGGATCCCGGCCGCCCGTCCCATAGCCGGTCTTACACCCCCGACAGGTCCCTGCCCGCATCACCAGGCAGGTGCCGCAGTACGCCCCGCAACAGCCGATCCATTCCAGACCCAGGTTCTTCTGATCCATCACACGAGTCCTCCGAATAGTCACCCCTGTTCTTCCACCGGCAAAATATCTCCCCACTCACCATCCTCCCCGCCCCGCTACCCATCCCGGTTTGCTCTGATAATAGGAGGTCTGGCAAACCCCTTTCTCGGCATCATCGGGACGGAGGGAAACTATGGAGTTCTACCATTCTTCCGCCTTGTCCATTTCTCGGGCAGAAATCACTCGAATCACTTCCAGAATGTACTGGTCGGCCGGACACGGTCGACTCAACAGATTCTTCCCTCCACTGTTCCTATCGAAATTCGGATTGAGCCGAAGCTTCCCCTGGAGAACCACCCATGCGCGTTGAGTATTTAGTTGGACGATCGTCAAACCAGACCGAGGCGATCCCGGCCTTGATTTTGACCGGAGCTTCTCAAGAATCCGGACAGCATGAGGATCCGAGTAAATCCGGTAATCAGTGGAGAATGCGATAGGAAGATCGTTTGATTGAAGGTTCGCAGATCGGCATTTCGAGGACCAGAGGACGGCACTGCTGCCATCGATCAGCATCTGCCCCTCGATTTCGACTTCCATATTCACACCTTGATCCAGGTGACGCAGGAACTCACAAAGAGTTTTGGGGCTCACCTTGTCCTGCCCCTCGGAGCTGAAGAGTAACGGACTGATGACAAACAGTATGCAAAAGACAAAATGATACCGCATCAGATCGCACCCTCACTCGTTCGTTGTAGTAGCGCCAATTCACGATCACATGTTATCGCATTGTGGGAGAGCTTAACACCTGTGATATCGATAGTGAGGACAGGATCGTGTTCCGAGGCCGGCGGACCCAGGGCACGGGACGGAACAGCTCCCTGTTTCCCGCACCGGCAGATTGGTCTATAATGATTCCCGGTCCGGCGCCGGCCGAGACCGCGGTTCAATCCCCGGAGACGCACGCATGAAGTCCCCCCAATACGGACTTTCGAATACATTCCACATTTCTCCGAACGCCCGCTGCCGGACAGGCTCCCGCTCCCGCGCAGGGTCTGCCCGTGGCTGGTCGGGCGGCGGCACGCTCCGTGCCCTGGCCTTTGCCGCCTGCCTGTTTTTGACCGGCGCGCGCCTGGCAGCCGAGGAGCTGCCGCCGCCGAAGCTGGCCACCAGCTCCTACGCCGTCACCGCCGACGGCAAGTTCCTGGGCTGGTTCGGCGAGACCCACCGCGTCCCGGTTCGGAACCTCAACGAGGTGTCGCGGCACGTCGTCCACGCCCTCATCGCCACCGAGGACCGGGACTTCTACCAGCACGACGGCGTCTCCATCAAGGGCCTGAGCCGGGCCGTGATCCAGACCCTCACCGGCAAGCCCCAGGGCGGCTCGACCCTGACCATGCAGCTGGCGCGCAACCTCTACCTCACCCACGCCAAGACCGTCTCCCGCAAGATGAACGAGATCTCCATCGCCCTGGAGCTGGAAAAGCGGCACTCCAAGGACGAGATCCTGACCCTCTACCTGAACACCATGTTCTTCGGCCAGGGCAGCTACGGCATCTGGGCTGCCAGCCAGGAGTATTTCCAGAAGGCGCCCGACAAGCTCTCCCTGCTGGAGAGCGCCCTGCTGGTGGGCCTGCTCAACGCCCCGTCGGCGCTCAACCCCGTCGCCAACCCCGAGGGCGCCAAGGCCCGCCGCGCCGAGGTGCTCCACAACCTGGTGGAGACCGGCCGCCTGTCCGCGGCGGACTTCGAGAAGATCAAGACCAAGCCCCTGGGACTGAACATGCGCCCGCGCGTCGGCGGCGCCTTCCTGGAACACGTCCGCCGCGAGGCGACGGCGATCCTGGCCGAACGGGGCCAAAACCTGGACGACGGGATCTTCGAGGTGGACACCACCCTGGACACCCGGGCCCAGGCCGCCGCCGAGTCCGCCGTGCAGAAACAGTGGGCCGAGCTGCCCCTGCCCATGCGCTCCGCCCAGGCCGGCCTGGTGGCGCTGGACGTGAACAGCGGCGCGATCCGGGCCATGGTCGCCGGCAACCCGAAGGCCCCGCCCGGCGGGCTCAACCACGTCACCCAGATCCAGCGGCAACCGGGCTCCGCCTTCAAGGCGTTCCTCTACGGCGACCTGCTGGAGAAGGGCTGCACCCTGGCCGAGCGGCTGGAGAACGTGCCGGTGGTCACCCAGCCCGGCACCGAGTTCGAGTGGCGCCCCGACAACGACGACGGCACCGTCTCCGGCCCCGTGAGCATGCGCCTCGCCGTGAAGCAGTCGATCAACCTGGCCGCCGCCTACGCCGTGACTGAACTGACCGACCCGGCGGCGGTGGCCGACTTCGCCCGGCGCTGCGGGATCGCCTCGGCGCTGCACCCCTGGTACTCCATCGTCCTGGGCACCAGCGACGTGACGCCGCTGGAGATGGCCGCCGCCTACTGCGTCTTCCCCTCGGGCGGCCTGTCCGTGCGGCCGTTCGCCATCACGGAGATCAAGGAGCGCACCGGCGCCGAGATCCCGGCCGGCGGGGCGGCGCGCAGGCGCGTGCTCAGCCCCGAGACCGCCTACCTGGTGACCTTCGCCCTCCAGGGCGTGGTCAACGGCGGCACGGCGGGCCGGATCCGGAGGGTGTACCGGGGATTCGGCGCGGGCAAGACCGGCACGACCCAAGGGCTCACCGACGCCTGGTTCGTGGGCTACGACACCCGCCTGGCCACGGCCATCTGGATCGGCTTCGACAACCCCACCCTGCGGCTCATCCGCAAGTTCGGCCACGGCGGCGAGGTGTGCGCGCCGATCTGGGCGATGTTCATGGAGAAGCTCCGGGGCTCGGGCCTGACCGCGCCCAACGTGCCCTTCCGGATGCCCGCCACGCTGGAGGAAGTGGAGGTCTGCACCGAGTCCGGCGGCGCCGCCACCGAGTACTGCCCCGCGGTCGAAACGGTCCCGATGTTCCCGGACCAGATCCCCCCGCCCTGCCCCCTGCACCGTGGAGAGCCTCCCCAAACCGTCCAAACGAACATCGAACATCCAACATCGAACATCGAACATTGAAGTCAATCCGTCGACCCAAGTAAGGCTTGAGGCAATCCATTTGCCATTTGCCATTCGTCATTTGCCATTTTGCATTGAAAGCCTGGATGGAAACCACCGGGCTTGGCACTGGAAAATGGCCAATGACAAATGTCTAATCAGTACTGTCCCACTAAAAGTCGAATAATTTCAGCTGTTTGCATGGATGGTC
>CAYPNP010000057.1:0-4598 GCA_964412195.1 uncultured Acidobacteriota bacterium
CTTCGATTGGATCTATCATGCGGTACCGTCCGACGACGGCGCTTACGTGCTGTTGCTGGTGGGGGAGTGGCAGGGAGGAGACTGGTCCTTCGTGGCCCGGGCGGTGGACGCGGCGGGCCGGACGGCGTGGCGTTTCCCCCTCGGGACCCGGGACTACCGGGCCGTGGTCAAGCCTGTCTGGCGGCCCGGCAGCCACGAGGTCCTGCTGGTGATCGGGACGACGCTGCTCCGGCACGATCTGGATTCGAGGCGCCTGGACTCCCTGCCGCTTCCCTCCGAGCTGCCGCCGTTCAGGCTTTCCAAGGACTTTGAATACCAGGCCGCGATGAATTTGGAGGACGGGACTCTGGCCTACCTGCGGCACTACGGATCCCGGGGCTATCAAGTGTTCGCCTGGCGCCCGGGCGAACGCGTCTGGGAGCTGGCGCTGGAAGAACGGACGCCGCCCGATGAAACCACGTTTCCGGCGTACGGCTATTGGAAGTGGCCCACGGTGTTCACCTACGGCAGCGAGTGGCGCGTGCTCCATGCGGAGGGTGGCCGGATCCGGGTCGTGTCGGTGCCGCGGGGCGCCCTGGTGGCCGTCACCGGGGACGGCCTGCTCCTGCACCGGGAGGACGCGCTGTGGCTGCGGCGGTGGGACGCCCCGACCGACGAGCGCCTCCGGGATTTTCCCTACGATGTCGGCGAGGGCTTTTCGGACGGAGTCCGCGTGTTCCTGATGGCGCGGGAACCGGGGCGGCCTGATTCGGAGTCCCGACTCCGGCTCTTCCTCATGGACACGCCCACTGGCGTCCCCCGACAGATCGCGGCGCCGCTGGAGCGAAACCTCGGCGGTTCCATCCTGGATTCCCACGGCCCGCTCGGCCTGATCGACTGCTGGGCGGAACGCGCCAGTTGGATCGGCCTGGTCGATCTGCGCCAGGGGACATTGCGGAAGTTGGGCGACGGGTCCGACTGGAACTGAGCCGGGTCTATCCGCCCGCGGGCTCCAGGAATTCCAGCACCAGGTAGTTGCCGGAGATGTGGATGGGCCGGAAATAGCGGGTCGGATACCCTGAAAGGAGCTGGAGGTAGACCAGGCGCCGTCCGTCGGGCAGGACGTCGATCCGCAGGTTCTCGTCTCCGCCCTCCGAGACCTTCACCCACAGATCCAGGGGCAGTTGCAGCGTCTCGGCGATCGGCAGGAAGTTGTAACGGTCCAGCAGCAGGTAGCGGGCGCCGACATTCCGGCAGAAAGTCGCCATCCGGCCTTCATCCTCGGAGAAGAGCGCGGCGTAGAACGCCAGGAGCCGCTGCCGGTTGATCGGGCTCTCCAGATACCCGTCGGTCGCCGTGGCGCATCCTGCATAGCGCTGCAGCTCGTACCCCAATGACCAGTTGGCGGCCACCACCGTGCCGCGGGGGAGGGATCGTCGCATCCAATCAAAGCACTCGCGCCGGTTGAGCTCCCGGCGGGCCGGGGGTGCGATGTTGCTCCGGTCGAGATTGGCCTGGATCAAGACAATCGGCAGCAGCACCACCAGCAGGCCGGCCAGCGGGACGGTGCGGCGCCAGGAAGCCAGCGCCACGGACTCCAGCGCCCGGTCGAGGCCAATGCAGAGCAGCGCGAAGACAAAGGGCAGGGCGACGTACTCGAAGCGGACCATGAGCAGGCCCAGGAGGCCGAAGCCCGCCGCGGCCAGCGGCAGCAGCGCACCCCGGGGGCGGGCCGCCGGCCGGAAGATCCAGGCCAGCGCCAGCAGGCCCAGGACCACCGGCAGGTACCAGTACCGGAAGGGCGCAAACGCGTCCGTGAAGGAGAACGGCTGCAGCTCGGCCACGATGCGTCCGTACAGGTTGGCGGGGCTGAGTTCGGTGAAACCGGGGTTCAGCCAGGTGTTTACCCGGATCCGGAGTGAGGGCGCGATCCCATGCGCGGTGACGACGGCGGTTGCCGTCGCGGCGGCCAGCAACGCCCACCGCCGGCGGGGGCTCCATCGGCCGGCCCAGGCGAGGAGGGGACCGGAATCCTGCAGCCGGCAGAGGAGGATCAGAAAGGGGACCGGCAGCAGGAAAACGGCGTGCCCGATCCCGCCGGCCCGGTAGAATTCGAAGGCCAGGCCCGCGGCGGCCGTCCCGATGACAGCGGCTCCGAAGGGCGGCCCCATGCGGCACCGGCGCGCCTGACCGAAGGCGGCCGCAACGACCGCGGCACCGCCGACCGTGGCCAACAGGGGGAAGGGCCGCCAGGTGCCTGTGCCCAGAAAATGCACCCCGGCGATGGCGGCCAGGCAGGTCCAGCGGGAGAGGGGACGGGCATCGCCGTCCCACGACCAGAAGAGGAGGACCGCCGACACGGCCAGGGCGGCGCCCAGCGGTTCGGGCCGCAGGATGGTGTAGTATCCTCGCAGGACCGCGGCAGTGGAAACGGCTGCGAGCAGCATGGCGGCCAGGGTGGCGATGGCCCGCCCCGAGGCCCGCCAGGCCGCCCAACCCGTCAGCGGCACCAGCAGGCTGCCGGCCAGGGCGCCGAATACCAGCAGGGAATCGGAGGGCGGGGCTCCGGTGGTCCAGCGGGCCAGCAGTGCCCAGCCCGCGGCCGTGTAGTGGAGGAGGGCAGGGTACATGTCCCGGGCCGGCTGACGGAGCGGTTCCTGGACGAAGAGAAGGTCCGCCGGAAGGTACTCACCCGCATCGAGCAGGTGGAGGACCATCCGGTCGTGAAAGGCGGGATCGGTATCGTACACCACCTCCGCCGAATGGCTGAATCCGCCGCGGAGCGCCACTCCGCCCACCCAGATCGCCATGGCCATGAGGATCACCGCTGCCTTGGCTACCGGACGCAGCCGGCGCCAGGAGCTTTCAGGGCTGTCCGGCGGTTCCGGCCGGCGTGGCGGGGCGGTGGATTTGGCTTTTGGGCCGGTTGAGGTGCGGGTCCGTTTCGGCATGAGGTCCTCTCATTCAGGGGGCGAATGCGTCCGAGAAGAAGAGCAGCACCGCGGTGACCGTCCGCTTGCTGCGGAAATCCGCCGCGTCAGGGTCGGCGGAGCCCCACAGCGCCCCGCTCAGGCGGATGGTCCCGTCATTCCCGATCGTACCGACGATGCGGCCGTCGAGGCGAAGGGTGCCGTCTTCTTCGATCCGGCCGGCGAGGCGGCCGTCGCGCCGGACGGTGCCGTCGTCCTCCACCCTCCCGGCCAGGGCGCCTTCCCGGCGGACGGTGCCGTCGGCTTCGAATTTTCCGATCAGGCGGCCGTCAATGCGGATGGTTCCGTCGGCTTCCACCCGGGCCCACATCCGGCCGCCCTGGCGGATGTCCAGGTCGCCGCTTCCCGCAAAGGCCCACGACAGACTCGCCGCCACCCCCAGCACCAGCCAGAACCGCCTCATGGCAACTCCTCCTGCACCGGGCCGGATCGTCATAGACTCCTGGCCAATGGATTCCGGGACCCGATGTGCCATTCCATCTTGATTCCGGGACGGGATGATTCCGGGACCGGGTGCCCCATTCTATCTCGATTCCGGAACCGGATACGAAATTTCAAGGTGATTCCGGGACCGAATGCACCATTCACTCCGGGATCGGATGCCCGTTCCATCTTCGCACCCCGGCAAGTGTTTGCAAATCCCTAAATGTTCGGGTCGTCATCCCTTCGATCCAGCCGATGATCTGCGCCATGCAGTTGATGACCCGCGCCATGCAGCTGATGATCCGCGAGACACAGCCGGTGATCCCCGCGATCCAGCCGATAATCCGCGCGAAGCAACCGGCGGAGAATGTTGAATGCCGGAGACACCCAGGACATTACGGAACTCCAGTCTCCGGTGGAATGCGGTGCTGGACATCGGTGCGGCCTCCGTGCCACCTCGGTGCCGCTCTTCGTCACCACCTAAGTGCCACTCTTCGTCACAGATTGAACCTCGGTGGCATGTTTGACCCCGGTGAACTGCGGTGCCACTCTCTGTGAACTGCGGTGCCACGCTCTGTCACGGATTTGCTTCGGCGGCTGACGTCCAATCCAAGCGGCTGTTCGACCGCGGGGTCAAACGGAGCGACGGTGAGAAGGTGAAGCGGTGAAACAGTGAGGAGGTGAAAATGTGGAACGGTGAAACGGTGGTGCCACTCTGTGTGATGGAGGTGCATTGATGGTGCTGGTGGGATGCCCCCTGCCACTGGACACTTGAAATGCGAGGCCGGACGGGGCCGATGATGGTGCCAGCTGCGTCACGAAGGCGGAAGAGCCACCCCGTGTCGCGAGACGGTGGTGCCAGCCGGCGTCACCGCGGCGGTGACGGAGGCGGGGGTGTGAGGCGGGGGTGTCACTCTTGGTCACCGCATCGACACCGCATACGCCGGGGCCACCCTTGTTTGACACCGGTGCTAACGCCGGGGCCACACTTGGTCACGGACCGGCTCTCTCCACTTTTTTCACATTTTTTCGGAACAACACCCGACTTGCCCGTTTGAGTGGGTAACTCCGCCCGGTGGCGGTCTTCACTCAGCCCTGCCGCCGATTGGAAGCAGGGGCACCGTGCCGCGCCGGCGAGAGATTTCCCCTTGGGAGGCAAGACCATGGCCCGCCCGCGCCGCGTCCACATCCCCAACGCATTTGTCC
>CAYPNP010000058.1:0-4343 GCA_964412195.1 uncultured Acidobacteriota bacterium
TGAGCGTGCTCGCGCTTGTTGAGGAGCTTGGGGGCACGATATTTGCGGGTTTGGTCCGGCGGTGGTTCGCGGGGGCTCTGCCCCCGGACCCCCGAGGTTTATCGCTTGAGGGACCCCCGGATGGGGAGACGGGGGGAGCTGGATGCGCAAAGGAGAGGCAGCACCGTTTTCGGTCCGATGCTGCCCATCCGTCCGGTCCCTCGCCTCGGCGCTCGGGTCGCTCCTCAGCGTTGCCCTATCCTCCGGGCGAGCTTCGTGGCGGCCGCCTGAACCGTTCCGTTCCGTCCATTCTCTATAGTGGGGAACAGGGAACGGGGCGGCGATCGCTCAATCGCCATCCGTCGGGACCCCGCCGGATCCGCCCTTGCCCCTCCAATCGCACCAGCGTTCGGCCCAGACGTTCGTTCTGAACGGCGAGGTCCTCGCGCAGGGCCTGACGGCTCATCACCGGCCGACGCTCCAACGCTTCAATCACCGCCTGGTCGAGGTCCGTCTGGTGCCGGGCTTCGCCGGGAGCCGCCGTGGACGTGACCGCCAGATGGATCGTCTGCTCCTCGGTGGTTACCAATTCCAGGCCGACGGGGTCCGGGGCAGCCGCGGCGCGGTGTTCCATCGTCAGCAGCAGGTGACCGCGCAGGCGGCGCAGGTAGAGATTGGAATCGCCGAAGGCGTGCAGATCCGTGGAGCCGCGGAGTCCCTGGCCGGCCGCCATGCCCGCCGGGACGGCCTTGCGGGTGTGATGCACCAGAACGACGGCCAGGTCGAGTCCCCGCTGCAGATCGCGCAGGCCGGCCAGCAACTGGGCCACCTCGGTGGCCGAGTTTTCGTCCACGGTGTGCAGGCGCACCAGAGGATCCAGGAGCAGCATCCTCGGGCGCAGTCGTCGTGCGGTCTCGAAGAGGCGGCGCCGGTCGGCCGGTTGATCGAGACGCAGCCGGGGGGCGGTGATGACGTGAAGGTCGACGTCGGCCAACGGCAGGCCCCGATGGCGGGCCAGGGCCTCGACGCGTTCGCGGACGATCGAGAGGGCGTCTTCCGCCAGGTACACCAGCGCAGGCCCCGGTTCGAGGACCGTATAGGTCCCCAGGCAGGCCGTGCCCGTCGCCACGCTGAACGCCATATCGAGCCCGAGGTAGGACTTGCAGCACTTGGGCGGGCCGCCGATGAATCCGACGGCGGCCGCACCCCACAAGCCTTCGATGAGCCAGCGACGCGGGACCGGCTCGGTGGGGATCGCCCCGACTCGCAGAACCGGCAGGCAGGCTGGATCGTGGGGTCCCGTCATCGGCGTTGTCCCGTGGGAACGGCCGCCCTGCCGTCGCGTCGACCGGAGGGCGGTGGATAGACCTCGAAGTAGAGCTTCTCGTCGAGCTGAGCCGCCTCCTTCGCTACGCCGGCCATGAGCAGTTCGCCGGCCATGGTCATGAGCGTGCGGCAATTGCCGGCGGCATGCTCGACCAGGGTGTCCAGCAGCGCATCGGTCATGAGCTTGCGGTTGCCCGCCTGGGTCATCGCATGGATCAGCAACTCGCGAAGTTGCTCCCGGGCGGCGTAGTCCAGGACCAGGCGCGTTCGGATGCGTCCGGCCAGCGGGACGAGTTCTTCCTGCCGGAACAGGACGGCCAGCCGCTGATCCCCGCACAACACCACGGTCAGGTAGCTGGTGCAATCGAAGGGGGCACTGGCCAGAAGACGCAGCTCGCTGAGCACGTCCGGCCTCATCTGCTGGGCCTCGTCGATGATCAGCACCGCGCGCAAGAGGCTGGACTCCATGTGCGCCTTCCAACGCTCCCGCAGGAGCTTGAAGCCGTTCCAGCGGTTGTGGGGCGAGAGCTGGACGCCGAAGGCCTCCCCCAACTCGCGGTAAAAGTCCCCGATCCGTGACTGCGGTCGCGTCAGGATCCCGACGGTCACGTCCCGGAGCCGACCCAATCGATCGGCCAGAATCCGCAAGGCCACCGATTTGCCGGTGCCGCTGTCCCCGGTGATCAATGCGAACCCGCCGTCGGCCACCAGGCTCTCCACACGCCAGGCGAAGTCTTCGATCCGCGGGGTGGCCCACAGCGCCTCGGCCGGCAGCTCCGGCGCGAAGGGATTCCATTTGAGCCCGTAGAGGGCCAGCAGTTTCTTGGGGTTCATGCACGCTCCTCCTCGTAAGGTTGAGGTAAATAGGCGGGCGGGATGCCCGTGGCCGCATACTCGGTCATCAGCCTCCGCAGCAGCGGGGCCATGTCCCCCGCGGGCCGCGCCGGCGGCGCCGCCGTCGGCAGGGCCGGCTCCAGGGTGCGCCTCTGGCCGTCGGCGTTGCGTACCTTGTCCAACGGGTGGATGGCCGCCAGCAGCGTGTCCGTACGCGGATCCACCACGTGCACACACCCCAGATTCCAGCGGGCGTAGCGGACCGTCAGGGTGCCCAGGTGCCGCAAGCGGTTGGGGATCTCGAAGCGGACGCCTTCCAGGCTGATCGTCCCGTCACTGTGCCGCTGGGTCCGCTGCACATCCTGGCGGAAGGCCAGACGCAGGGCCTCCGCCGAAGGGCACGGCCGCCCGACCTCCGGGCCCTCGACACACCGATCCACCGGCCGGCAACGGGTCTCCGTGTGCACCGTCCGGTTGTATTCCATCTCCATCCACGCACAGGTGGCCTCGTTCAGCAGGCCCAGCGTGAGGGTCTCGACCTCCTCCAGCATGGCCAGGAGGCGTCCTTCCACGGGGGCCCAAAAGGTTTCCTGTTTTCCATTCTGATAGGGGCTGTAGGCCAGCGTGGGCTGGTGGAGGATGCCCAACCGCTGCAGACCCTCCTGGAACTCCGCGGCCTTCATCGCCGAGCCGTTGTCGCTCATCAGGGCCCGCGGCAGGCCCCACTTGCAGAAGGCCTGGCTCAGACCGTGCACCAGGTCTTCGGCCGTCTCGCCCCAGTACCACTGGGCATGGCAGGCCAGACGCGACCGGTCGTCCAGTACCCCGAGCAATACCGGCTTGACCCACCGGCCGCGGGGGGTGAGCACGGCCCGGGAACCCTCGTGGAAATCCAGGTGCCACAGACCGTGGACATATTCCGCCTCATAGCTGCGCACCTCACGCTGAGTCAGACGGGCCTCCGCACGCACAAGCCCCGGCCGGTGCTTCGCATCCGGCCGGCGTCTCTTGCCCATCCCCCGCGACCGCATGAACCGCACCACCGTCGAATACCCCGGCATCGGGCCCAGGCCCGCATCCTCCTCCACCTGGACACGCAGGTTGTCGACGTGCAGCTTGACGCTCCAGTGCGGGTGCCGCTGATACTGACCGAGCAGCCGTTCCACGAAGGCCGGACTCAACGCCGCCTGGCGCCCGGCGTCCTTGCGGATCGCCCTCCGCAGCGCGCCCACCGGATCCTGCCGGGCGTGCCGGGCCTTGTAGTACCAGCGCTCGATGGTCTTGGCCGCAAAAAGCACCGGTTCACCCGTCACCGGATGCCGCCAGGCCTTCGCGGCCAACACCGCCATCGCCGCCTTCAGTTCGCCGTGGGCCGGCGGCGCGCTCAGGAGCGGCCCCACGATGGAGAATCGCAGGTGCGCCCACGTGACGTGAGACGAAGGTTCGGAATCGGATGTCACTCGCATCACCTCCTCGCCGCGCTCCAACACGTTTTGCGGCGGTGATGCCGAGTCTACAGGCCGACGGCCGGCGGCCAACGAGCATCTTCTGCGGATCGCTCCCGGCCCTCAGATAGCCGTCGCCCATTCCGAGAGGAACCTCAGCAGGCGAACGATCCGCCGCCGTAACGTGGCCCCCTGGAACCGGCCGATCAAGGACGTAGGGAGATCGGCCGGCGGCACCGGCGGTAGAAACCGCGCCTTCATCCGTCGCCAGAACTCGCTCTCCACAAAGACGGTCTGCCACCACACCCGCCAGCGGCCCAGCGTCCGCCGGTCGACGCCGAAGATCCCCCCCAGTGTCCCCAGGCCCTGCGGGGTCGGCCCCTGACGCATGGCGGTCAGCAGGGCCACCATCACCCCGAGGTAGACCTTCGGACCCAGGAACCGGACCGACGGCGGCGTGTGCCGACGGCGACAGCCCTCGGCGCTGCAGCAGAAACTGAAACGAACCGGATACGCCGGCCCGGGGTCAACGCCCGCGGGCAGGCCCCGGGGCTTGCGGAGGTAGCAGGCGCTGTGCAGCACACCGCCGCAGAAACGGCACTTGGACCGCCGGGCCTGCGACGCCAGGTCTCGGTCCACCCGCAGGAGAAACGAGTAGAGTCTGGAATCCTGCAGAACGGAAAGGTACATTGGGGTCACTCCTTAGGAGCCCCGAAGACATAAGTTGAGCAACTACGGCTGAGGGCGGATGGTGTAGTT
>CAYPNP010000059.1:0-3105 GCA_964412195.1 uncultured Acidobacteriota bacterium
GGCGACGACAACGGCGTCAAGGGCCCCGGGGGGACGTTCGAGAAGGACGCCGCCCTGCTCATGGCCGGCACCCTCCGGAAGATCCTGAAGGAGGATGCCGGCCTGGACGTCGCCCTCACCCGCGAGGACGACCGCCGCGTCTCCCTGGAGGACCGCTCCGTCATCGCCAATCGCAGCAAGCCGGCCCTTTTCATCGGCCTGCACTGCGCCTACTCCCACAATCCGGCGGCGTCGAGCTTTCTCGTCTACTACTACCAGCCCACGCCGGACCAGGCCGAGCGCTACCATATCCTCAAGCGGGACGTCGGGGGGCGCGAGGTCCAGCTGGTCCCCTGGGATCTGGCCCAGTTCCGCTGGTCCGAGGCCAGCAAGGCGCTGGCGGGCGTTCTCCAGCTCAAGCTCAACGTCTTCTACCAGCAGTTCAGCGGCGCGCCCGTCGCCCTGCCCCTGGAGCAGCTGTCCACGGTGAATTGCCCGGCGGTAATCCTGGAGTTCGCCTACCTCACCAACCCCGACCAGATCCGGAAGGTCCAGGACCCGGCGTGGCGCGAAGGTTGCGCCCGCGCCGTCCGGGAGGCAGTGAAGGAGTTCCTCAATACGGGCCAGCCCATCCTGGGGGGGGACTGACATGAACCGCAAGCTCCTCATCGCCGTCATCGCGTCGCTGCTGTTGCTGATCTCCGTGGGGGGCATGTACTACCTGTACACCCGGGGCCGGCAGGAACAGAAGCAGCTCCAGCAGGCCGAAGCCCGCGAGCAGGCCGGCCCCGCGCCGGGGCTGCTGACGCCACCGCCTGCCGACACCTCGCTGGGGACGGTCAAGGTGCGGCTCTACTTCCGTTCGGCCGGCTCGGCGGCCGGAGCGATGGCGATCCTGCAGCCGGTCCCGCGGGACGTGCCGCTGGCCCGGGACCGAGTCACCTTCACCCGCATCCTGCTGGAGTCCTTACGGAAGGGGCCCGGCGACGCGGGCGGCTACCGCACCCTGCCGGACGGCGCCTTCGTCCGGCAGGTGTTCATCGTCGACAAGACCGCCGTGATCGATTTCTCCCGGGATCTGGCCGAGCGCCATCCCGGCGGGATCCTGGAAGAGGTGGCCACCATCTACTCCATCGCCAACACCGTGGTGGACAACGTGGCCGGAGTCGACTCCGTGCGCATCCTGGTGGAGGGGTTGGAGCTGACCACCCTGGCCGGCCACATCGGGCTGGACCGGGCCTTCGCGTACAGCCCCGAGTTCGTGGTCGGCTGGAAGCCCCAGGATTCCATGATCCAGGAGGAGAACCTCCAGTGAAGCAGAACAAGCCCATCGCCGTCTTCGACTCGGGCATCGGCGGCCTGACCGTCTACCGCGAGCTGAAGCGCCGGCTGCCCGGCGAGAACTTCATCTACCTCGGCGACACGGCCCGGGTGCCCTACGGCACCAAGTCGGCCGACACCATCGTCAAGTACTCCCTCCAGAACGCCGAGTTCCTGGTATCCCTCGGCATCAAGATGCTGGTGGTGGCCTGCAACACCGCCTCCTCGTACGCCATGGAGGCGCTGGTGGACCGGTTCGACATGCCCATCATCGGCGTCATCCCGAGCGGCGTGCGGCGGGCCTTGAAGCTCACCGCCAGCGGCCGTATCGGGGTCATCGCCACCGAGTCCACGGTGCAGAGCGGCAGCTACCAGAAGCTGCTGGCCGAGACGCGGCCGGGCGTGGAGGTCGCCGCGCGGGCGTGCCCTCTCTTCGTGCCGCTGGTGGAGGAGGGCTGGCTGGACCACAGCGTCACCCGGCAGGTCAGCGAGGTCTACCTGCGGCCGCTGGCCGAGGCGGAGATCGACACCTTGATCCTGGGCTGCACCCACTACCCCATGCTCAAGCAGATGATCGGCGAGGTGCTGGGGCCGGCCGTCCAGCTGGTGGACTCGGCCGAGGCGCTGGCGATGGAGATCGAGGGCATCCTGACGTCCCTTTCCCTGGAGCACAAGGGCGGGGACGCCGAGGCGCCCGACGCCTTCTACGTCACCGACTCGATCCCGCGCTTCCAGCGGGTGGCCGGCATCTTCCTGGGGCGCGAGCTGGCCAACATCCGGCAGGTGGATCTCCAGTTCCTGCCGCGGCAGGAGGCGTGACATGGCCGGAGCGCGCGCCGACGGCCGGGACGACTACTCCCTGCGCAAGCTCACCGTCCAGGCCGACTACCTGAAGTACCCCGAGGGCTCGGTCTACATCGCCTGCGGCGAGACCCGCGTCATCTGCGCGGCCACCCTCGACGCGAAGGTGCCCCCGTTCCTGAAGGGCAGCGGCAGCGGCTGGATCACTGCGGAGTACGCCATGCTGCCGCGCTCCACCGAGTCCCGCAACCTGCGCGAATCGGTCAAGGGCCAGCTCACCGGGCGGACCCAGGAGATCCAGCGGCTGATCGGCCGGTCGCTCCGGGCGGTGGTCGACCTCGACAAGCTGGGCGAGCGCACCCTGCTGGTGGACTGCGACGTAATCCAGGCCGACGGCGGCACCCGGACCACGTCCATCACCGGCGCGTTCCTGGCGGTAGCGCTGGCGGTGGACCGGCTCTTCCGCCGCGACGAGCTGCTGGACAGCCCTCTGCGCGACTTCGTGGCGGCGGTCAGCGTCGGCGTCGTCGGCGGCCGGACGCTGCTGGACCTGGCCTATTCCGAGGACTCGGCCGCGGAGGTGGACCTGAACGTGGTGGCCACCGGCGACGGCCGCTTCGTGGAGATCCAGGGCACGGCCGAGCAGGAGCCGTTCTCCGACAGCCAGCTCTTCGAGATGCTGGAGATCGCCCGCCTGGGCCTCCAGGAGATCCTGGAGCTGCAGCGGCGGACGCTGGCGGGGCGGGTGGACCTGGACCGCCTCTTCCCGTCGCTGTCCTGGCTGAAGCAGTAGAACCCTTCACCACAGAGGCACAGAGGTCACAGAGCGACCCACAGACAGAGCAAGCCATTTGACATTTGACATCGGCCATTTGCCATTTTTCGTTTTCCGGAACCGGGCCTACGTCTGGCTCAACTACTCCGCAATGGCCAATGACAAATGACAATTGTCAAATCAGTACTGTCCCACTAAAAGTCGAATAATTTCAGCTGTTTGCATGGATG
>CAYPNP010000060.1:0-2965 GCA_964412195.1 uncultured Acidobacteriota bacterium
CCATGCCCACGGTGTACGGCATCCATCCGGTGAAGGCGGCGCTGGCCGGCGGCCAGGTGGAGCGCCTGGTGCTGCAGCAGGACAGCCCCAACCCGCGCCTGCGCGAGCTGGCCGGGCTGGCGCGCGCCCGCGGCGTCGACGTGCGCTTCGAGCCCCGCGCGCGGCTGGACCGCCTGGCCGAGGGCGGCGTCCACCAGGGCGCCGTGGCCCTGCTGGCGGGCCAGGCGCTGCGGTCGCTGGAGGAGCTGCTGGACGCGGCGCCGCCGGATCCCGTCTTCCTGGTGCTGGACGGCGTGGAGGACCCCCACAACCTCGGCGCCATCCTGCGCAGCGCCGACGGGGCCGGCGTGTCGGGCGTCATCCTGCCCAAGCGCCGGACCGCGCCGCTGTCGGACGTCGTCTGGAAGGCGTCGGCGGGGGCCGCGGCCCACGTGCCCCTCGCCCGGGTGGCCAACGTCGCCCAGACGCTGGAGGCGCTGAAGGCGTGCGGCATCTGGGTGGCCGGCGCCGACATGGCCGGCGACCGCGAGTGGCACCAGCTGGACTGGACCGGCCCGGTGGCGCTGGTGCTGGGCGGGGAGGGCGCCGGGCTGCACGACCTGGTGCGGCGCCGCTGCGACTTCCTGGTGCGGCTGCCGCTGCGGGGGACGGTCCAGTCGCTGAACGTGTCGGTGACGGCGGGGATCATCCTGTACGAAATCGTCCGCCAGCGCCAACCGGAGACGGGAATCCCTCACCACAAAGGCACAAAGGGCACAAAGCACTAAATATGTCCGAGCCGGAATCCGGAAGCCGGAGGATTTGTTCATCCAGGAAGCATCTGGATTTCGCCGATCCTGACTTGCGGGCTTGAATCTATAATATCCTTCGTGTTCTTTGTGCCTTTGTGGTGAATTCCCTGATGGAGGTGAGGCGTGGGGGAAGTGATGCCTGATGCGGTGAACGAGCTCTACGGCCTGGCGGCCGGCTACCAGGCGTCCCGGGTGGTCCTGGCGGCGGTGGAGACCGGCGTCTTCGAGGCGCTGGCCGAGGCGCCCCGCACCAGCGAGAACCTGGCCGCCCGCCTCGGCACGCGGCCGGAGCCCACGCGGCGGCTCCTGGAGACGCTGGCGGGTTTGGGCCTGCTGGAGCCCGCCGACGGGCGGTACGCCATCGCCCGGCGGTTCGCGGATTGCCTGACGCCGGGCCGCCCCGGCTACGTCGGCGACATCCTCGGCCACCACGCCGCGCTGTGGTACTCCTGGACGGAGCTGCCCCGCGTGCTGGCCACCGGCGAGCCGGCGCCGCGGGATCAGCGTGCGGAGGCCATCCCGCCGGAGCGCCAGACCCGGTACTTCATCCAGGGCATGCGCAACCTGGCCGAGCAGTCCGTGCCGGCGCTGCTGGAGCGCCTCGACCTGTCGCCCTGCCGCTCCCTGCTGGACCTGGGCGGCGGTCCGGCGACCTACAGCATCGCCTTCTGCCGGAAGTACCCGGAGCTGCGCGCCACGGTCTTCGACCTGCCGGAGGCGGTGGTGTGGGGCCGGCAGAACGTGGCCGAGGCCGGGCTCTCGGACCGGATCGCGTTCCGGGAAGGGGATTTCCACGTCGATCCGCTGGGCGAGGGCTACGACTTCATCCTCATCTCCAGCATCATCCACAGTTACTCTCCCGCGCTGAACCGGGCGTTGCTGGAAAGCTGCTGCGCGGCGCTGGCGCCGGGCGGCGTGGTGGCGGTGAAGGACTTC
Organism: uncultured Acidobacteriota bacterium; assembly: GCA_964412195.1. Classification (GTDB taxonomy): domain Bacteria; phylum Acidobacteriota; class JAAYUB01; order JAAYUB01; family JAAYUB01; genus CAYPNP01. The sequence continues at coordinate 1,728 of CAYPNP010000060.1, forward strand.
TTCGTCGCGCCCGACCGCTCGGGGCCCTTGTTCAGCCTGCTGTTCGGGATCAACATGCTGGTCAACACCGAGGGCGGTGATGTGTTTTCGCGGGAGGAGGTCCGGGACTGGCTGGCCGGGGCCGGGCTGGAGCCGCTGCCGGGCGAGATCGTGGTCGACCCGCGGTCGGCCATCCTCCTCGCCCGCAAACCGTAATCTCACCACAAAGGCACAAAGGGCACAAAGATGGGTCTTTGGGGTGATCTGATGTGCAGAGCATGCGGATTGCTGGTTTGGCTGGCCAAAGGATGGCCTTTGTGTCCTTTGTGCCTTTGTGGTGAGTTCTGATGGTTGGGGTGACGGAGGCGAAGAGGGCGATGGCGGAGCTGGGCCGGCGGTTCCACGCCGGCGGCCACCTCTTCTTCCTCACCGGCGAGACCGCCCGGCAGTGGTACCGCCGCCGGCCGAGCCCCGTCCTGCGGGGCTGGACCAACGCCGACCTGCTCTGGGTGGCCGGGCAGTTCGAGGAGGCCGACTTCACCCCCGCCGGCGACTGGAGCGTGTCCGTCCCGGTGGCCGGTGAAATCCTGGAGCTGACCTGCGACCCCCTGTTCCACGGCCGCCCCGGCCGCGCCCGCACGGCGGACCTCCAGCCGCTGGCCGCCCGTCAGCCCTTCACCGTCCACGCCCTTCTGCACGAGCCGGTGTCCGACCGGTTCCTCGATCCGCTGGGCGCCCGCGCCGACGTCCAGCGCGGCGTGCTGCGGCGGGTCCTCCAGACGCCCTGGACGGCCCGGTCCCGCGCCGGCCTGCTGTTCGAGGCGGTCTGGCTGGAATGCCACGAGGGGCTGGAGCCGGAGCCGGCGCTGCTGGCGGAGCTGGCCGAGGTGCCCATGCCCCGCGACCGGGACGAGATGCCGGCGGTCCGGAGCGGCCTGGAAAAGGTGCTGACCTCCCGCGACCCCTTCAACGGCCTCGTCCGGCTGGACGGGCTGGGCGCGCTGGGCCGGCTGCTGCCCGAGATGGAGATGCTCAAGGGCTGCCCGCAGGACAAGGAGTACCACCCCGAGGGGGACGTCTTCACCCATACCCTGGAGTGCTTCCGCCGCCGCCGCAACCTCCCGATCGCCGTGGCCCTGGGCCTGCTGCTGCACGACATCGGCAAGCCCAGCACCCTGACGGTGGGCAAGACCCTGGGGTATCCCGGCCACTCCACCGCCGGCGCGGCGGTCGCGCGGAGCATGCTGCGGCGGCTGGGC
>CAYPNP010000061.1:0-2546 GCA_964412195.1 uncultured Acidobacteriota bacterium
CTGTAAATTCCGTTTGCCCCGTCCCGTCGCTCTGACAAAGAAGGTTCGACCCGTCATAGAGCGGCTGAAGGAGGCAGGATCTCCCTGGCCCATTACCCTCCCTCCATTAATCAGGACCACATCATGGCAGCGTTCCGCCTCATCCAGATAGGCCGTACTCAGCAAGACCGTCATCCCCTTTTGCCGTACGAGATGATGGATGATGTCCCACAGCTCTCGGCGCGAAACCGGGTCTACCCCAACAGTGGGCTCGTCCAGCAGAAGAAGGCGCGGCGGTTGCACGAGCGTGCAGGCCAGGCCCAACTTCTGCTTCATCCCGCCGGAAAGCTTCCCGGCTAGCCTTTCGGTGAACGGTGACAGGCCGGTCATGCCCATGAGTTCTTCATAGCGGGCGGCGCGGTCAGCCGGTATCAGGCCGCGCAGATCGGCATAGAGATCCAGGTTCTCTCGCACAGTAAGATCCTCATAAAGACCGAAATGCTGGGGCATATAACCGATCATTGTCTGCACTGCCAGCGGATCCTGTGCGGCATCGATTCCAAGAACCTGCAGGCTGCCCCTGTCCGGCAGGAGAAGACCGGTAATCAACCGCATAATGGTGGTCTTTCCCGCCCCGTCGGGTCCGATAAGGCCCGCAATCGTTCCGGGACGGACAAGGAAGGAAATCTCCTCCAGAGCCGTCACCGTCTGCGCTCCGGCGCGGAAGGTTTTGCTCACTCCTTCGAGCGTAAGGATGGAATCCTCAGGAAATGCTTGGACGGGAAGCAATGTCATGTCATTTCTCAGAGACCATCTTGTCGTCCTGGGAAGCAGGAGGTTGAGTCAAGGAGATGCTAACCGTAGCAGGCATGCCCAGGCGCAGTTGATTCTCGGGATTGGATATATAGACCCTTACCTGATAGACGAGTTTATCGCGAAGCTCGGTAGTCTGTATCTCTTTAGGGGTGAATTCGGCGGTCGGTGAAATGTATCCGATCTGCCCGCGGTAGATCTTCTCTGGGAAACTGTCGGTGCTCACATCGGCTTGCATCCCCGGACTGATTTTTCCAAGGTTGGACTCAGAGACATACGCTCTTATCCAGACCGGATCGGTCAGGGCAAGCGTGTAAACGGGATTCTCGATAGATGCCATATCGCCAGGTTCGAGGATGCGATTACGGACCACGGCCGGGGCAGGAGCATAAAGCTTCGTGTCTGTCAACTCGCGTTCTGCCAGAGTCAGCGCCGCCTCTTCGGCCTTCAGTTGCGCCCGGGCGGCTGCGATATCTTCTTCCCGGGGACCTTTAATGGCCAGGGCCAGTTCCTCCCGCGCTGCGTCTCTATTTGCCAGTGCCGATTTGAACGCCGCCTCGGCATTGTCTGCCTGTTGCTTCGAAATGGAATCTCTGCGGATCAGCGCCTGCATCCGTCGGTTGGTATGTTCGGCATCCCACAGGGCCGCTTCGGCGGCTTCCATTTTAGCTCTGATCGCTGCAATTTCCTCGGGCCTCGTGCCGGCCAGGAGGCGATCAAGAGTCTTTCGGCTCATGGCAACGCGCGCCTGAGCCTGGGCAACAGCAGCCTCATAACGGTCCGGGTCTATCTCGGCGACAAGTTGTCCCCGCTCAACACGATCCCCCTCATTGACGATCAGACGTTGAATCCGTCCTGTCGCATGGAATGCGAGATGGATTTGCCTTATTTCCACGTTACCGTAAAGTTTCAGTCGATCCTCAACCTGACCTCTGCGGTTCCAGTAATGATATAGTCCTCCCCCCAATGCGGCGATAATCAGGAAGATGACAACCAGGCGCAGGGTCTTTTTCGTTTGCATTCGGATATCCTCATCTTATCATTTCATCAAATTAACGTATCCGTGACACCCGGTGTTTTCGTTACATCGATTTGGGAAGTCATATATGCTGGCAGATCAATGTTTTATGATGTTCATGGGAACGCGTTAAATGCTGCATCGGCGCAGGGGTCATGTTCAACTAAACATCCCGGAGGAATGACAATGCACGCATGCGTTCGATTCTCTTGAGGAAAAAGAAAAAGCTGGTTGCTGTAATAACTGGCTTATTCGGTTGCATAGAACCAGAATCCAGCCATACGCACAGCAGACAGCCTTTCGGATGATTGAAACGGTTTAAAGAGGCCATCCTTGTTTGACGGGATTCAAATTCAGCCGGATCAGGACGGGGCCATGCAGTCAACGATGCCCAAAACCGGCTCGGCGATACCCAAAAGACAAACGAGGACATTGCATCGCCATGACGGCCCCGGTCCCATGTTGGCCTCCATCCGCAGAGAGATCGCTCCTTCTTCAACAACACATAGTTTGGTTGTCGGATCTCCTTCCTGAAATAGAACTGCCCCCGCAGGATATCGCTCACTCGGCTCCGGAGTCTGAAGCTGACGCAACTGTGAAGCGTCTAGGTTCTTGAAAAGATCGGTTCGTCTTAGGAAATCAGTGGATTACACAATGCATCCTATCCATTCAGCATCTTGAGGTACGTGTTACGGGTCGATGGTTCCTGCATTCGGGAAGCCTGCCGCACGCTCTG
>CAYPNP010000062.1:0-2128 GCA_964412195.1 uncultured Acidobacteriota bacterium
CCATCACAGTGGATGCTGCCATAGACGACAGCTTCCTCATCAATATAGACAGTCTCATCGTCTTTCAGGTTCAGGGTGCCGATGTGATAGACACCAGGTCCGAAATAGTGAGTCCCTGGTGTGTCCGGCGAGACGGTGTACTCCTTGGGCGGGTCGAGAAAGAGATGCAGTGCGTTGTGGAAACCGTCAAGCTCGACCGAGTAGCCACCGGGACGGAGAAGAGTGAAGGCGATGATGCCCTCTTTCACCGCCGGAGTCACTTTTGCCGACAAGGGCCGGATGGTGCAAACCGAAAAGGGGCGTTCCGGCTTGTATTCAAAGGTAATCGGTCCCTCCCCTTCCAGACGCCCAAAATAGGCAACCTCGCGTTGATCAGTTGTGCGCTGGTGACCTGGCCAACGTCTGTTATAAGGATAAGCGGAGACATAGCATTGCGAGACGGGTAGCGGCATTCCTCCCGCGGTGATGGAGATGGGAGCAGCAACCTCACCCGGAGGAAGCGGATAGATCCTAAGCGGTAAGGAACTATGGCTTGCGGCCGCTAACGAAGGAGATTTGAGTGTGGCAAGGGCGATCGCACTACCGCCCGTTTTCAGAAAATTGCGGCGATTGATAGTTGTGTTCATGGGCAATTTTCCTCACATCCTGAAGAAAGTTGAATATTCTCAGTTATTTCTTGTTCTGGCCGGGCCGGGTTCCGCATTCGCAAAGCATGTTAGGACAGTTTGCGATTAGCCCCCTATTGAGGTCAAGGTGTGTCACACGGTCCGGATGTCACGTCATACCAGGTAACAATCTGTATCATCTCTTCATGAGGTAAAAAACATTGCAGCTGCTCCATACCCCAACACCTGGTCCTGGCCTCACCAGCTGGTCCAGGAGTTGCACTCCTGGACCGGGCCCTTCTGTGGGAGTTGTCCTCCCACGCCACAATGCTTCGCTATAACCTCCCGGCAAAGTTCAACTCCGCCAGAAAGGTTCCGCCCATGAGTTCAACTCATGGGCGAGTTGTAAGTGTTTTTTTTTGCCAGTTTCCTTGTCAACACCGTTCTATTTTCGAAGCAGCTGGAGTATTATGAAACATTAATTTCACTATTGAAAGTTGAATGGGATGGCCTTGGGCCCTCCAATATGAATCTTCTCAGAACTTTCCACCATCTGGAAAGACTGGCGGATGCCTCAGAACATGGAAAGAGGGAAGGTTCGTGAATGGGCTGCAAGCCGGAACTGTTCAACCGTCACCAACAGAAAGGATGATCCCATGCGTCTACTCCTATCTGCAGTTTTTACACTAGCCTGCTTTTGCACAACCCCGGGCCATTCGGAACAACTTCCGTTTCTTGATGCAGTGATCAAGGTTGAGATCGGTGAAGACTCAGGTCAGGGACTTGGGTCACTCTTCGAGGTCTTGGATGAGCAGGAAAAGGTGATCCTTGGTGCAGGATTCAATGATATTCATTCCACTTATCTGCGGGATAACAACAGGATTCTTGATTTTTATTACCGTGGCAAGCAAGTGAAGAGAACCTTCGAGCGCCTTCTCAAGCCATTCAGCCATGAACACAATGGCTCCCGGCTATTGCTTGATGGTGACAACCTGCTCACCTATTTCCGCGAGGGAAATCCTGTGTCGCTGTCTGTGATTCAAGATGATAAGACAGCATCGCCCTACACGGGAATTACCAAAGAGGACCAAGAAGCTTTTTACGGTCTCCAATATGTCAACAACCGCCGTTTGGTGTTCCACTCTTACTATATCAGCTATGATGGCCAGGAGATCTTTCGTTCAGAACGGGCTTGTTTGTTCTACTATGTCAAGGGAAGGCTGTTTGTGTTTCAGAACGGTGCCCCAAGCCTTCTGTTGGTCTACCATTGGAACCCGCTGGTTGACGTTCGAGTGACGGGAGAACCCGAACGTTATGAGGCCTCGGGCGATCTCTTCATCTATGGTACTTGTGACGAGGAAGTCCTGTTGGTCACAAATAATGGCAGCATATACTCCTATAAGGACGGTCAACTAACCCAAATCCGCGAAACCGATGGAAAGAGCTGGCAGGGTTACAGCTTGACTGCATGGTACAATCACCACCTGATCGGACACTATCCGACTGGATCCTTGATGGAATAC
>CAYPNP010000063.1:0-2122 GCA_964412195.1 uncultured Acidobacteriota bacterium
CTATGGACTCGAAGTAGCGGACGAGGGACGAATGGTCGGCGCTTCCTAGGTCCATGACTTTCAGCGCCTGCATGATCTGTGCGACCTGCGCCGTCAGCGGAAGGGGTACGTTAAGCTCCTTGCCGGTCTGAAGAGCGTTCGCGATGTCCTTTATATGAAGGTCGATCCTGAAGCCGGGGTTGAAGTTGCGGTCCATCATCATGGGGGCCTTCGCGTTCATAACGTTGCTGCCCGCAAGCCCGCCCTTTATGGCATCGAAGATGGCCTCGGGGTCCACTCCTGCCTTCACGCCTAAAACCAGCGCCTCGCTCAGGGCCGCGATGTTGAGGGCGACTATTATCTGGTTGGCCAGCTTTACTGTATTTCCCGCACCGATGCTTCCCACCAGGACTACTGACTTGCCCAGCACCTTCAGAAGGTCCAGGCTCTCATCGAAGTCGGCCTTGTCGCCGCCGACCATTATGGAAAGGGTCGCGTTTATGGCCCCGGGCTGTCCGCCGCTTACCGGCGCGTCTATCATGCGCACGCCCTTCGCCTTCGCCGCGTCATGGACTTCCTTTGCGGCTAGCGGTGCGATCGAGCTCATGTCGATTATGATGGAACCGGCGCTTGCCCCCTCGAGTATGCCCTTGGGGCCGGTCACTACCTGCTTTACCTGCGGCGAGTCGGGAAGCATCGTGATCATCCTCTTGACCTTGGATGCAACCTCAGCCGGGGAGGAGACCGCCTCTGCGCCTTCAGCCACCATCTCCTGGACGGCAGCGGGCACTACGTCGAACACCACCGTCTTGTAGCCCGCCTTCATGAGGTTCTTGCACATGGGCCTTCCCATGATGCCCAATCCGATGAAACCTATAGTCTCCACTGAACCATCCTCCTTTGTAGGTACAATCGTTTCACAAATATCATACCATATTCTTAATGCTCTTTTACATATGAAAGTCGGCTTCATGCGGGCCTTTCCAATCGGTTCCGGACGACTGCCGCTGCCACTGTTTCCCAGCTTGAAAGGGTTGTTACCGGATTTCCGGAGGCAGAATCGGTTATTGTGTAATTCAACCAATAATTGTTTCAACAATTGTTGTAATACAACAAGGTATCGTATAAGCAGGCATAGAAAAATGATAGCCCAGAAGGGCGTAGCATTGCTCTGCTAATCGAATCAAACGAACGAGGAGGAATTGAAAGGATGTCTCATAACAATGCGTTCAGGGTCTTTTCGGCTGTGATGGCCATTCTGCTTTTCGGCAGCCTCCTGGCTAACGCGGCAACCAAGGTGAAAATCGGCGTGATATGCCCGATAACCGGTCCGTCGTCGACGTTCGGCTCCGGCGTTAAGGATGCGGTGGCAATCGCCGAGGACAAGCTTAAGGCGTCAGGCGGAATAAACGGTATGGAAGTCGAGTTCGTGGTTATGGACGACAGGGCCAACCCCGCCGAAGCCGTCGCGGCTGCGGAGCGCCTCATCCACAACGAGAAGGTCTCCGTGATACTAGTGCCGGTAATGAGCTCCGTCGTTCTTGCCGTCATGGAAGTCACGGAAGCGAACAAGATACCGCTCGTCACCTCAGGCGCAACAGCGGAAAGCATCACTCAGAAGGGCTACAAGTACATATTCCGCACCTGCGCGACCAACGCCACCCAGGCTTCGATCATAGTCCCCTACGCTGTCGACCGCTTCAAGCCTAAGACCGCGGCTGTGATCTATGAGAACACCGACTACGGCACCAGCCTCCGCGACAACACCATAGCCGCCCTCGAGAAGCTGGGAGTCAAGGTAGTCGCAAGCGAGCACTACATCAGGGAGTCCGTAGACTTCAGGGCGCAGCTCACGAAGCTCAGATCCCTTAAGCCCGACATGCTCTTCATGGCGTCGATTACCGCAGAGGCGGTGCAGATAATGCGCCAGAGACTTGAGCTCGGCTGGAAGGAAGTCCAGCTCGTGGCCTTCAACGGTATAGGCACGGACACCCTTGACCTCGCTGGGACGGCAGCCGAGGGCCTGCTTTTCGTAAGCGGCTTCGAGGACACCCTTCCGGATCCCGTCGTCAACGAGTTCTACAACGACTGGATGAAGAAGTACAAGAAGCCGATAAACGGCACCGGCGCTGCCGCATACAAT
>CAYPNP010000064.1:0-2087 GCA_964412195.1 uncultured Acidobacteriota bacterium
GTAGGCGTTGCCGCTGGTGGGGCCCGGCGGGTCGGTCCAGGCCAGGGTCACGCGGAAGGGCTGGCCCGCGTCCTGGACGTTGCCGGTGATGAGGCGGCTCTGCCCGGAGGCGGTGAAGACCTGGGTCTGGTCGATCATCACGCGGGGCGTGGCGTCGAAGGCCCGGGTCAAGTCCACCTCGCCCATGCCCTGGTTGTTGGAGGGCAGGGTGTCGTTGGCGCTGACGCCGGTCATGTAGCGGGTGGCGTTCATCAGGTAGGCCTTGTTCATGGCCGGGCTCGGGACCGCCTTGCTGTGGTTCAGGAACCACTGCCGGACCAGGGCCGAGGCGCCGGCCATGGCCGGGCAGGAGTGGCTGGTGCCCGACGAGGCGGTGGTCCATTCTTGGCCGAGTGGCCAGAAAATAGAAGGATTTGGGCCGCCGCACACGCCACTGCCGTCGAAGCACGCGTTGGCGTCACCGGCCGCCGGCGGGCTGGCCACCTGGGCCACGCCGCCGCTGACATGAGTGCCGGGGGCCTGGATGTCGGGCTTGATCCGGCCGTCATCGCAGGGGCCGCGGCTGGAAAAGTAAATAATATCATTCGCACTGTCGGCTTGTGCGTCGGTGATACCGCAGCCGGTATCGGCCCCGCCGAAGGCGTGGACGTTCTCCGCGGCGCCGATGCAGAAGATGTTCTTGCCGGTGCCGGGGGAGCCGATGGTGTTACTGCCGGAGCCGGCGTTGCCGGCGGAGAACACGATCACCATCTCCTGGTTGCCTTCCACCGGGTAGGTGGAGCCGGTGGGCTGGGCGTCACGGACAAGGGCGTCGTACGTCTGGGCATTGGTGTTGTAGGCTCCGCCCACGGCGGCGCCCCAGCTGTTGGTGCTGATGCGGGCGCCGTCGTTGTACGCCTTGGACTGGAGGTTCGGGATATTCGGATTGGTGAACGTATCCGGGTCGAAGATGACCGAGGAGCCGACCTTCACCCAGGGGCAGACACCCAGGCCGTAGTTGAAGCCGGAGGCGTCCTCGTGGTACGCGCCGGTCAAGTCGTTGTAGCCGGCGACGATGTGGGCGTTCAGGTTGCCGTGCCCGTCGCAGCCCTCCAGCGTGCTGCCGGTGTGGGGCGTTCCCTCCAGCCGGTTGTAGACCACCCGGCTGGTGCCCGGGCGGACGCCGTTGACGTATAGGGCGAAGTGGTTCGGGCTGGTGGTGGCGTTGTCGATGCCGCTGTCGGTGACGTCCACGACGAAACCGGAGGTGGTGAACTGTTGCTGGGTGAAGCCCAGGCCGAGCAGCCAGCTCAGGTAGCCGGGGCCGGTGGGAGCGTTGCCGGTCAGGTAGTTCCGCATGATCTGGTCCTGCCGCTCGTCATGCTTTTCCGGCGTGAAGTAGGGCTGGACCGAGACCACGTCCGGGCGGGCGGCGATCTCGGGGATCCGCTCCTCCGGCACCAGGACGACCACGTTGCGGTAGTTGAGGATCGCAAAGTCCTGGATCACTTCACCCAGGCGGTACTTCTGGATCAGGGCCAGAGTGTCGCCGTTGGCCTTGGAATCCAGAACCATCTGGACGGTGTAGGCATCGGGCAGAGGCTCCTCGTCCTTGGCTTGTTCGGGCAAGGCCACGCCGGGCTGGATCTTGTAATCATCCAGGTAGTCGCCCTCCCACTGGACGAAGGCCTTGGCGACCGCCAGCGAGCGCACGCGGCCAAGCGCCTGGGTGTCCCCGTACACCAAGTAGGCGTTGTACGGGATGTAGGTCACCACCTGGACGCCGGTGGCCAGCAGCGCATCGTACCACTGGGGTTGGATCGGGCCGGCAAACTGCACCAGGTGCAGCCGCTTGCCGGAGAACACCTCGACGGTCTTCGACCGGGCCGGGGCCATCCCCGGGGCGGTGGGCAGCCAGCCGGTGTTCAAGGCGATATGGTCGTACTCGTCGCAGCGGAGCTGGCCCGGCTCGCCGGCCACGTCCGCAGCGGCCTGCCAGTCCACTTCCAGGAGCTGGTAGGAGCCGTAGTCGGCCATCAGGCGGCCGCCGAATTCGGTCCGCAGGCGCTCGGCCAGGGCGGGGTCGTTGACCTGGAGCTTGACCCGCT
>CAYPNP010000065.1:0-2002 GCA_964412195.1 uncultured Acidobacteriota bacterium
TCCCAAACTCCCAGAACCCGTCGGGCAGGACCTACTCCGAGTCCTCCCGGAAGGCAATCAGAGAGATACTCGAAGGAACAGGGACCCTTTTCTACGAGGACGATGCGTTCGGGGAGCTCTTCTTTGACGGCATACCCCGCCTCCCCGTCAAGCGGTTCCTCCCGGAGCAGGGGATCATGTCGGGCTCGTTCTCAAAGATCGTGGCCCCCGGTATGCGAACGGGCTGGATCTTCGCCCCGCGGCCGGTACTCGAAGAGTTCAACACCGCAAAGCAGGCCGCCGATCTCCACTCCAACTTCTTCTGCCAGGTGGTCCTCCACCGCTACCTGACCACCACCGACCTCGATTCCCATGTCAAGGCCGTCTCCCGGGTCTACGGCGAACGGTGCCGGCTGATGTGTGAGCTCCTCGATGACCTGATGCCCCCGGGAATGACCCACACCACCCCAGAGGGCGGGATGTTCCTGCTCTGCACCCTTCCGCTTGGCATCTCCTCGATGGAGGTCTTTTCCGAAGGGATCCGGGAGGGGGTGGCGGTCCTCCCAGGGGTCCCATTCTACGTGGACGGGGGAGGAACGGACACGATACGGCTGAACTTCTCTAACGCAGGGGAGGATGCCATCCACGAGGGGATTGCGAGGCTTTCCCGGGTCATGAAGCGACTGGCGTGAAGCCAGGTACCGTAGCGGGAACCCTCCCTTTTTCTCCGAACAGGAACCGGTGTCTCCTCGCGGTATTTGTGGGTGAACCCTTTTGTCGGGAGGGTATCTGCAAAAATGAGTCAGTGATCCGCCGCCGGGGCGCCCTTCGGGGGCGGCGGCGTGCATCGCATGAGGGGAGGGACCAGCCTCCCGTTCCTCACCACCACCGATCGCGAAGAGCCAGGCGGTGTTCGCTGCCTCCGGGCAGATCTCTCACCGGTGACATCCCGGAATCCTCTCTCCCGCATACTGTGGTGATTATCCGTTTCAGGACGTCATCCCCTGCTACTGGATCCGTTTCCCCGGTTCAATCCGGATGATTATTTATACGAGAAAGACACCCATTCCCATTATTACAGTGATGATATGACGATCCGTTCTCAATTCAGCGCAGGCAGCCTGGTCCTCCTGGTCCTCGGCTGCAGCCTCTTCTGCATCGCGGCGATGGCCGACGAAGCAGCGGTAGGCGGTGACACCGGGTACTTCGAGATCACCTCCGAGCCTTCCGGCGGGGCAGTGACCTTTGACGGCTCCTACAAGGGAACAACCCCGGTCACGTTCCCGGTGTACGTGACAGGGAGTCCGACGCACACGATCAAGGTGACGAAGGCCGGGTACAATGACTGGGAGCAGACCTACCAGGGGAACCCTGCCTCGGGGCAGACGATCACGGTCAATGCCCAGCTCGTGTACATCCCGGTGACCCAGGTTCCCACCCCGATCGGCGGGGGGAAGGGCTACTACTCCATCAACTCGGTCCCCTCGGGGGGGAACGTGTACTTCGACAACGTGTACAAAGGGAACTCCCCGGTGACGGTCGAGGTCTCCAGCACCGGGACCCCGGGGCACAAGGTCAGCATCTCCCTCTCCGGGTACGACACCTGGACCACGAGCCTTGCCGGGAATCCTGCCGAGGGGCAGACCATCCCCGTGACGGCCTACCTAACCCCGGTCCAGAACTACGGGAGCATCGTGGTGTACTCGAACCCGAGCGGAGCGACTGCGGTCGTTGACGGCGGGGCCTCACAGATCACCCCTGCCACGTTCAGCAACCTGTACTCCGGATCCCACACGGTCTACGTGAGCAAATCGGGATACAGCAGCGTGTCACGGACGGTGACGGTATCTGCAGGGAGCACCACCCAGGTCTCCGTCACCCTGAGCCAGATCGCCCAGGACACCGGGAGCATCTACATGGTCACCACCCCCCAGGGGGCGAACGCTTATGTTGACGGGACCTACTACGGGATCACCCCGGCCCTTGCGACCGGCCTTACGGCAGGAAACCACGAGGTGAAGCT
>CAYPNP010000066.1:0-545 GCA_964412195.1 uncultured Acidobacteriota bacterium
AAATTTCCATCCAATTCATTATACAACCCTATCACATCTCTCATTAATGTATTTACATCTTCCAATTTTTCAATATCGATATTAAGAGGATTCCATTCCCATAGGCACCAATTAGATTGCAGTTTTGATACTTTATCCAAGAATAGTTTTATAAGATAGTCTTCATTTTCATGATTTGCCATATACATCCTCCAATTCTCCTAGTATTGTAGTTACCAGACGTTCTTCACACTCTAGGTGATCGATAAACCTATCACACACTATCTTGAACTTACATTTGACAAATTCAAATCGTTCTATAATATACTCTAATTTCGAAGGCGAATATTCTATATCTTCAAAATTAGAAATCAATTTACTGATACTTCTGATACTATTAGATATATCTCCAATGTTATAAGAGGTCAATTTTCTGAAATCGAACGAAGGTGAATTAAATACGTTTTGGAGTCTACCAAATTCACATTCAAATTTATTTTCCAGTGATTCTATAGCCAAATTTCGTAGAAATTCTCCCGATACCATTTTATCCCCCTATCAATCAA
>CAYPNP010000066.1:555-1935 GCA_964412195.1 uncultured Acidobacteriota bacterium
GATTTTATCTGTTAGTCCTATCCAGCAATCATTACAGATGTATCCATGTTTATGTTCATATTCCTTACCATCTGTAATAATCCTACCACACTCGATACATTGTTCAAATGCTGATGCTGATACACAATTCTCACACATCTTCTTTCCTTCCGTAGTTTCATATAGGTTTATAACTTCTTCTTCCTTTCCACAAAAATCACACTTCATCTATTTCTCCCCATATTTCCGTTAGATCTGCCCCACATTTAATACAATTATCAGGTCTAGGATATGATATTATGATTATTCCGCACTGGGGACATCTTACAACACCAAATGTTGACATACACACTGGACAAAGCATTTCGTCCGTATCAGTTCTCCCAAACGTTCCCGGTTCACCTTTCGACTTACAGACAAGACACACATCTACTTCTTCCGCCATATTAATTTCCTCCTTTTATTTTAGTTACACTCTATACTATCAGTTTTCTTTAGGTGTAGTGCTACAATTAAATGTATAATATTAACACCCTGTAACTTTAACTGGTTCGGGGGATAGGATTCGAACCTATATTAGAGGATTCAAAGTCCACTATCCTTCCATTGGATGACCCCCGAATACAATTTATTTGTCTTTATTTTTTAAGCGTTCACTTCGTTCTTTTAACTTCTGTTTAGTCTCTAAAAAATCAAGATATGCTTGAACAAATAACGTAACTGTAAATCCAACAAATACACAACTTGCCCCTATTGATAAAGCTATTATTGTTATCTCTAATGCCACCATTTTATTCTCCTGATGTATGAAAATAGTGATAAATCTTATTACCTTTCTCATCAACTGTATAAATACCAAACTTTTCCTATAGCATCTAAAATTGATCTGAATGACCAAAATACGAATATTTCAAAATACAATATACATGAATCAATTCGTGCTATATAATTTTACGTAAAAGCTCCATACTATTTTGGTACTAATCATTTATTTCTATAACCATAGAATACATATGATTTTTATCAACCTATTCGTATATATCAACAGGTTCCAATTCTATATCCGTTTCCGTGCTTAAAAAAGTAGATGCGGTATATACACAGGGTATCCAATTATTGCCTATGGTAGATGAAGTAAAATTGTTCTATGGCCATCTATCAAATGTGGTACTGGTGGTAGCGAATATTCTATGTACAATAACTTGCCCTAATAAACTATCAGGTAAATTCTAAAATTTTATAGGATATTTTAATTCCATATTAAACATCTGTAAAAAAAGTAAATTCTAGAATGAGTAAAGATACTTGGAATCCATCTAATTTCCCCCTTAAATATATAACCAGTCGAAACTATATCCACCAATTAATCGTTCAAACCATTCAAATGGAATTACATTATTA
>CAYPNP010000067.1:0-1894 GCA_964412195.1 uncultured Acidobacteriota bacterium
CGTCCATCTTTGGGAGAAGGATCGGCGCAAGCCGCCCGGGCATTGTCAGCAGTGCGGTTACGACCTCACTGGGAACGTGAGTGGCGTTTGCCCCGAGTGTGGCCACTCTCCCGCCTCTAAAGTATGATTCTGGGAACACGACCAGCTAGAGGGGCGAAGGCATGACCGACGAGAAGAAGACTGCGGCGCAACTGGAGGCCCTGCGCGAACTGGCGTGGCAGTACGCCCAATCGCGCCTGTGGGGGAAGCCCCGGCGTTTCGAGTGTGACGACCTGAAGGAAGTCAACTCACTTTCCCGTGAATTCGCCCGCGACCAACTGGCCGCCATGCAGACAGTCGAGAAAGCCAAGAAGCGGCTGCTGGCCACCGGATACCCCGCGCCTGATTCATGGTTGACCGTGAAGGCGTTCGGCGATCTATCTGTTGCCCACGAAGCCGCCCAAGTCAAGAAGCCCGCGTTTTCGGTGTTGACCGACACCGGGGCCGATCTCGATACCCTGGAAGCCGTCGGCAGGGAAATGTACCTTGCCGCAATGCGACTTGAGGTTGCCATCGGCAACGAGCTGGACGACACACGCCCCAGCAAGGCCACGGTGGAAACCACCAACCCGATGCCAGCCCCCCCGGGCGAATGGTCCCTGCCCATGTCGAAAGCAGAAATGTGTTCGCCTGGGCAACATGACCAGGGACAGGTTTGAGGTCTTCGCCCGTCACCGCAGCCTGGTGAAGCTGGGGAGACAATCCTACCAAATCCGCTCAGACAAGATGGAGCCCGCTATCCATCCCCCAAGACTTGATATGGGGCGCCGATCCGCCGCACGTCCATCCTGGCCCCGGCGGACAACCCGCAACCCCAGAAGCACCCCCCGCCGGAAGCCCCTGAAACGGCCTTGAATGTTGCGCCGGCGTTGCGCCAAAAAACGGTTCTTGCGAGCGCAGAACGAAGCCCTTGTAAGTCCTTCACTTACAAGGGCTTTCAACTGCCTCCTGTAGGACTTGAACCTACAACCCGCTGATTAAGAGTCAGCTGCTCTGCCAATTGAGCTAAGGAGGCAATGGCGTTTCTACAAAAGATCGCTGCAAGAAATCCTTCGAGTACCGGACAATCGGCGCCTAAACGGGGCCAGGCTATCCAGCGAGGCTACCGCTCCGCGTAGCGATTTCTTGTACTGAGGGATTCCCATGGGACGAACCCGCCAACTTGGCCTTCGCCGCCACAAGGCGACCGGGACCCACTACATCACACGGACAAACGGCCAGTTCAAGTACTTTTCCAAGGACCCTGCGACAGCTGAACGACAATACGCTGCCTGGATCGACGAAAAGTATAACGCCCCCCCGGGTTTATCTCAAGCGCAGCCTGTGCCAGCACCGGCCGCTCTGGAAACCGTCCGGGACGTGTTCAACGCCTACTTGAAGTTCATCAGGGCAAACCGCAGCCCCAAGTACTTCGAAGACATGAAAGTGCCGCTTCAGGAGTTTTGTGATACTGCCGCCCCCGCCACCACGAAGCTGACGGACCTCAAGAAGGAACACTTCACCCTTTGGCGCGCGGGGATCCATCAGAGGGTTCAGGCGGGGATAGTCTCAGCTTTCTGGGCCGGGCATGCTCGGCTGGCGCCCCGGGCACAGATACGTCGGGTGTGTACTCTTGTCATCGCGGCTTCGGTCGTAGCGCTGGGATCGGCGACTGCCGTGCGGAAGGCGCCGGGCGACTGGTCCATGATCCCGCTTCAGCCCCCCTCGCCCGGGTTCGGTTTTCGCTTCTCCGGATAATGGTAATAGAGGAATTTCCTCAAACCATCAAAACCGTGGCAACCGCTGCACAGATTGGGGGCTGAATAGGGACGCAGCAAGGTGCCCATCGCACGAAGCTCGGCACCGCCAACCGCGC
>CAYPNP010000068.1:0-1761 GCA_964412195.1 uncultured Acidobacteriota bacterium
CCGCGTGACCCTGGCCTGGACCGACCCGCCGGGCCCCACCAGCGGCAACGCCTACGTCAACAACCTCGACCTGACCGTCACGGTGGGCGGCAACACCTACTACGGCAACGTGTTCTCCGGCGCCAATTCCGCCACCGGCGGCACGCCCGACCTGAAGAACAACGTGGAGTGCGTCTTCGTGCCGGCCGGCGTGACCGGGCCCTATACGGTAACCGTCACCGCCACCAACATCGCCGGCGACGGCGTGCCGGGCAACCAGTCTGCCCTGGACCAGGACTACGCCCTGGTCATCTACAACGCCAACGAGGTCCAGCAGCCGGTCATCAATGGCGAATCGGCAACCTTGGAAACGGAAGGCTGCAACCCCGCCAACGGCGTCCCCGATCCCGGCGAGACGGTCACGTACACCATCACCCTGAAGAACGTCGGCACCGCCTCCACGTCCAACCTGGTGGCTACCCTGCAGGCCACCGGCGGCGTCACCAACCCCGGCGGAGCCCAGACTTACGGCACCATCGCCCCCGGCGCCAGCGCCTCGATGCCGTTCACGTTCGTCGTGGACCCGGCCCTGGCCTGCGGCGGTACGGTCACCATGACGTTCCACCTCACCGACGGCGCCACCGACATGGGCAACGTCACTTTCCTCCGCACGACCGGCACATTGACCCCGGCCGTCGAAATCTACGCCGAGCATTGGGACACCGGCGTCACCCCGCCCGCGCTACCGACGGGCTGGAACCAGGTGGACACCGCCGGATCGACCGGCAACTGGGCGACCGCCACGGCCACCGTCCACCCCTCCGGCCAGGCGCCCCATTCAACCCCGAACCTGGTGTATTTCAACTCCTACTCCGCCACTTCCGGCAACGACACCCGGCTGTACCGCACTTCGGGCCTGGATCTCAGCACGTACGCGGGAGCCGATGTGAAGGTGAAATTCTGGTTCTATCACGACACGGGCTACTCGACGTATCCCGATGCAATCCAGATTCAGGTTTCCACCGACGGCGGCACCAACTGGATCAACACTGGCGCATCCGTCCCGCGCTACAATGGGGCCACCGGCTGGGCCCAGCATGAGGTCGGCATCTCTGCATACGCCGGCCTGTCCGACGTGCGGATCGCCCTGCATGCGATCTCAGGGTATGGGAACGACATGCACGTGGATGACGTGACCGTGGAGGTCCAGACCCGCGAGTGCTGCGAGGGCCAGCCCATCCCCAAGGGCGACCTCAACCACGACTACGCGGTGGACGGCCTCGACCTGCTGATCCTGGCCAGCTACCTTGGCGGCGCGGACCTGCCCGCGGGGACCGACGTCAGCGAGTGCGAGCTGGTGTCCGACGGCACCGTGGATGCCGCGGACCTGGCCTGGCTGCAGAACAAGGTGGCCGGCAACATCTAGCCCCTCCTTTCCTTCGACACGGCAAGGCGCTCCTTCGGGAGCGCCTTTTTTTTGGCAAACCGAACTTCGAACATCGAACATTGAACGTCGAAGTAGAACATCTCCCCCCACTCAATCGTGCTCGTATTCGTGCTCATCATCGTAATCGTGATCGTAATCGTAATCGTTTCTGGGGAATACACGCAGAGGCGCAGAGTCCGCAGAGCCGATCCCGGACGCGAATGAACGCGGATTTGACGAATCCACACGGATTCCGAATCCGGATCAGGGATGGAATCCGCGTCAATCCGTTCTCATCCGTGTGGATCCGTGTTCGGGTTTTCGTTCCCCCATCCGCTCCTGACCGGGCTGACGCG
>CAYPNP010000069.1:0-1743 GCA_964412195.1 uncultured Acidobacteriota bacterium
CGGCCGCCGCAACACAGCCAGCAGCCGGCTGTAAAATCCTTCCAGTCTCCAGTCGACCGGTTCCTGCGGGGCGCGAACCAGGTGTGGAGAGATGCGCTTCCTTCGCCCGATGAACTGTCCCTGGTGGAAGAACCGCAGCCCGGGCGAGAGGAAAGTGACGACCGCCGCCGCCTCATGCACCTCGTGAGAAAACGTCGCGGCCGCCCGCGGCTCGTCGTGGTTTTCCAGGAAGCGGGCCATCTTGTCCTGGTAATCCAACCCCGCGTGGAAATGCTCGCGCACCGGCCGGGCGTGACCCTCGCGCAGACGGTCGTACAGCCGTTTGTCGTAGGTGTAATCGAATCCCTGCTGCTGCATTGTCCATTCCCGGTCCCAATAGACTTCGGCCATGAACCGGAAGTTGGGATGCTTGCGCCGCAAGGCCTCGGTTGCCCTGGGCCAGAAGAGGTCAGCCCGGATGCCCCAAGTGCTTTCGAACACGTCGGGCAGGACCAGCATGGCCATGTCGCAGCGCACGCCGTCGCATTGCCCGGCGATTCTCTCCAGTTCGCCGATCATCGCCTGCTGCAATTCGGGGTTGCCGTAGTTGAGCTGCAGGGTGTCGGGCCAGCCGTCAAAGTATGGGTCTCGGCCGTAGGCCATCACCAGTGGCCCGTTTTTCGTTTGCACGCGGCAGTAGTTCCGCGGTGAGCGAGCCAAATCCGTCTCGCTGCCATGGACGAAGTAATCCGGGTGCTCGTCGATCCACGGGTGATCCGGGGCCATGTGGTTCGGCACAAAGTCGAGCATCAGCTTCAGTCCGCGTTCTTGCAGCCGCTGTCGCAAACCCGCGAGCGCCTCGGCCCCGCCCAGGTCGTGATGCACGGTGTAGCCTTGGATGGCGAACCCGGAGCCGGCGATGTCTTCGTCCTCGAGATCCGGCAGTGTTTCGGCGAACTCGCGACACCATTCGGGATTCGACCGCGAGATCGCCTGTGCCGCAGGGCCGGTCTGCCAGACGCTCAGGAACCAGACCCAATCAAAACCCAGTTCGGCTAGGCGGTCCAATTCGGCATCGGGAATGTCATCCAGGGTCACAGCCCGGCCCAGCGTCCGGGACAACTCCGTCAGCCACACACGGGTGTTGATCTGGTACAGCGAAGGGTAACGAATAGCGGACATGTTGCCTCCTTATTTGCCGCCCGTCTGTTCCCCGCCCACCTGCTCCCTGAAGAGCCGCTTTATACCTTTCGTGCGTCCGGTCTCCAGGGCGGCTTTGGCGTCAAGACGCCCGAAAAGATCCAGGAGGAGGGCGACCAGGCCGGTCCACCCCGTCTGGTGGCTGGCCCCGAGCCCGGCCCCGTTGTCGCCATGGAAATACTCGTAAAAGAGGATCAAGTCACGCCAGTGCGGGTCGTTCTGAAACTTGGCCGTCCCCCCGTAAACCGGCCTTCGCCCGTTGGCGTCGCGCAGGAACGTGCCCGCCAGCCGGCGCGTAATCTCATGTGCCACCTCGAACAGGTTCATGTGCTGGCCGGATCCGGTGGGACACTCGACCTTGAATTCGTCGCCGTAAAACAGGTACAGGTTCAACAGCGCCCGGACGATCAGCGCATTGACCGGCATCCAGACAGGACCCCGCCAGTTGGAGTTCCCGCCGAACATCCCCGTATTGGATTCGCCCGGCAGGTACTGCACATTGTACTCCTCATGACCCACCCAGAAACTGAACGGATGCTCCAGGTGAACCCGCGAGAGGGAGCG
>CAYPNP010000070.1:0-1727 GCA_964412195.1 uncultured Acidobacteriota bacterium
TCGGTCCGCAGGCGCTCGGCCAGGGCGGGGTCGTTGACCTGGAGCTTGACCCGCTCGGGGGCCGCCGCCAGGAGCGACACGACCATGGCAGAGAGGAAGAGGCACAACAAAACGGTTGGAACGCGTCGTGAAATCATACATCCTCACCAATTGAAAGTATTTTTCCGATTTGTGAATATTCTCACATTGCGGATCCATTGGCAACTGAAATTTCCGCCGTCCGGGAATGCAAATCCACCTTTTCCCGTCCTGGAATTCCTCGATCCCGGTGGTCTCCGTACGTCTCCCTGCGGTCTCTGCGCTTGTGCGTGTACGGATTGACGCGGATTTCATCCTGGATCCAGGTGTGGCATCCGTGTGGATCCGCGGGAATCCGCGTTCATCCGCGTCTGGGTTCGGCTCTTCGTCCTCTGCGACCCTGCGCGAACTTCTTGATCCGATGACGATTACGAGCACAATTACGATTACGATGACGAGCACGAGCACGAGCACGAAAGAAAAGGCGCTCCCGAAGGAGCGCCTTGCCGTGTCGGTCGAGAGGCCGGACTAGATGTTGCCGGCCACCTTGTTCTGCAACCAGGCCAGGTCGGCGGCGTTGACCGCGCCGTCGGACACCAGCTCGCACTCGGCGGCGTTGGTCCCCACGGGCAGGTCCGCGCCGCCGAGATAGTTGGCCAGGATCAGCAGGTCGGCGCCGTCCACCGCCAGGTCGTGGTTCAGGTCGCCGGCCGGGAAGGCCATCGCGCAACAGTCCCGCGCCGCGATCTCGAGGGCGATGTCGTCGATGTGGCAGTCGTTGCCGTAGCCGCTGAGGCCGTGGAGGGCGACCTTGAGGTTGGACAGGCCGGCGTAGGCGGACAGGTCGACGGTGTGCTGGGCCCAGCCGGAGGTGCCGTTGTAGCGGGGGATGGCCGCGCCCACGTCGGCCCAGGTGGAGCCGCCGTCCGTGGACATCTGCACCTGGACGCGGTCGTTGGAGGTGCTGTAGCCGGTGTCGTGGTACATCCAGAATTTCAAGGGGATGGACAGGCCGGCGTAGGCGGTCCAGTCGAGGGCGACGTCGTACCACAGCCGGGTGCTGCGGCCGCCGGGGGCCAGATGGGATCCGAACAGGACCAGGTTGGCGCCGGAATGGGCGGGCTGGCCGGAGGGGTAGCGGGTGCCGGCGTTGGTCAGCCAGTCGCCGTCAAAGCCGCTGGTGTCCGCCTTCTGCCAATTTGCGGGCAGGGCCGGCGGGGTGACTCCATCGAAATTCTGCGTCAGGAAGGTGATGGTCGCATCCACCCCCGTCAGGATTGGCCCGAAGGTGACCTGGCCCAAGTCGGTTGCGCCGTCGTTGAGCTGGAGCGTCAGGGTGAGCGAGCCGCCGCAGACGAGTTCCGGATCCACGATGAACGAGAACGGCCTGGAGGCGGAGGCGCCCGTCGCGATGACCCCATAGGTCTGCGGGCTGCCGGGGCTGGTGACGCCGCCGGTGGCCTGCAGGGTGGCCACCAGGTTGGACGTGGAGGCGGTGCCGACGTTCTTCAGGGTGATGGTGTAGGTGACTGCCTCGCCGGGGTCGGGCTCGCTGTTGCCCGGGACGCAGTCCTCCTGCTCCAGTTCGGCTGACTGGCCGTTCATGACCGGCTGCTGGACCTCGGTGGCGTTGTAGATCACCAGGGCGTAGTCCTGGTCCAGGGGGGTCCCGTTGCCCGGCACGCCGTCGCCGGCGATGTTGGTGGCGG
>CAYPNP010000071.1:0-1715 GCA_964412195.1 uncultured Acidobacteriota bacterium
CTCCTCACTCTCGCACGGGCTGGGCGGCGACGGCGGAGAGGAAGTTGAGGGGGGTGTCGCCGAAGAGGGCGAAGACGCGGAGCTGGGCGGCGGGGTCGGTGCGGTCCTCGATGCGGAGATAACCGCCGAAGATGGCGGTGAGGCCGGGGAGCTTCTGGTCGAGGAGGAAGACCTCGCGGCCGCGGGCGGGGACGGTGTCGGTGGTGGAGCCGATCGGTTGGCCGGCCTGGTCGAAGGCGGTGACGCGGACGGAGTGGGGGGTGTCGTGAGGGTTGAGGACGGCCAGGCCGGTGAAGAAGGCGAGGGTGCCCAGAGTGCCGTTGGCGATGTGGCCGACGAGGTAGTCGGCGGCGCCGCTGGCGGAGAGGGGCAGGGCGGAGAGGAAGCGGCCGGCGCCGGCCTCGCCGAAGGTGATTGCGCCGGCGACCACGCCAGGCCCCTGGACCTCCACCACGACAGAGCCGGTGAAGGCGTTGGCCGCCCCGAACAGCGGTTGGACATCATCCACCCGCTTGCTCCGGGCCGGGAGGGTGATGGGCGGGGTGGTGGATTCCAGGATGCCGGCATCATTGTATAACTGCATGACCACCACGGTGCCCACGTCGGAGGGATTGACCAGGGTCAGGCAAGTTTGGTAATGGACACCCATGTCGCCGGCGGCCACATGGGGACAATAGAGCGGGACGGGGGCCTCGGGCACGGGCAGGCCGTCGAGGGCGGCCAGCTTCTGGGCGTCGCCCCAGAGCTGGCAGCCGATGATGGGACGGTCGGCGGAGACGAGGAGGTAGTCCTCGGCGGCCAGGGCGGGCATCTCCGCGGCCAGGTCCAGCACCCGGCGGGCGCGGCCGGCCAGCAGGCAGGCCAGGGTCTGCTTCACGCTCCCGCCGCCGATCCGCTGGACGGTCACCTGGGCCTGCTCCGCCGAGGGGTTGAGCAGCACCACCTGGCGCAGCGGGTCGGTGCCGGCCGGCAGGAGGAAGCGGGAGCGGGCATTCCGGATGTCGGCTAGGGGCAGGCCGTCGAGGTAGTTCAGGGTGGCGCCGTCGTTGGCCAGCCAGAAGCCATAGGTGTCGGCCTGGGTGACGAAGCCGCGCACCCAGCGCTGGGAATTGGCGGCGGCGCTGCCGAAGAGGGTGGGGTCGGTCAGGTAGCGGGCGAACTGCTGGCCGGCGGGCACCGGCTGGGTCACGCCGCTCTGGAGGGTGCCGGTGTCGTTGTAGAGCTCGAGGTTGAGCAGGGCCGGCTGGGGGCCGAGGTTGACCACGGAAAACGACAGGTTGGCGCTGCGGGGGAAGTGGACCAGGTTGAAGGGCTGCTCGGCCAGGGCGGCCACGCCGGCGCGGGAGCAGACCCCGCCGTAGGCGGTGCCGCCGGCGACGGAGAGGACGCTGTTCTCGGTCAGGGTGACGTGGTTGACGGGGTCGAGCTCGAGGTCGCCCAGGGTGTTGATGGCGTAGGCGTAGCCCAGGGCGCCGCTGGCGTCGGAGGTGCACAGGGCCAGCTTGTAGAAGTCGGCGAAGCCCAGCAGGACGTCGGGGCCGTAGGTGCCGTCGAAGTTGTCGGCCTGCAGCGCCGAGGGCGGGTTCTGGAAGTAGATCCACTGCGCCGCGCCCGGGTCGAAGCTCCCCCCCGCGGCCGCCTTCCACACCGCCAGCGCCTTCCGGTCCGCCAGCCCCACCGCCAGGTCCGCCCGCCCGTCCCGCCCAAAGTCGGCC
>CAYPNP010000072.1:0-1697 GCA_964412195.1 uncultured Acidobacteriota bacterium
TGAGAACAATGGGGATTTAAAATGGGAAATAGAGCTTAAATAATTAGCAAGAGCCTCAGGTAACCGGGCCTTTAAATAACAAGCCAGCTTAATTGATCCTTAAAATCCTATTTAATTGATAAGTTGCTCTGACTGAAAGCTTCCAAATAAACATTATCAAACATATATAGGGTTCAATGCTAAAATTATGTGCGGTGGGGCATTGAAATTATCGCGCTGTTCAGATTTGCAGATTACGTTTATCCAAAAATTGTAAGATTAAGCTGATATTAAATGGTCAATTTATAACGGCGAGAAGTGGCAACGGCCGCACATGAAAGCAATAATTTAGCTTACATATTATCATTTCTCGAGCTTGATTCTGAAACTCGGGTTTCGAATTCTACTGCTTAAGAGGAGGGGTTCATGCGATATCAGCGTATTAACTAATGGATTATGATAATATTCTTATATTAAATAAAATGAAGGTCTATAACCTTGACATATTTGGATTAATATTTAGTAATAACAGTAACCATAGCTTCAGTCAATAATCCAATTACAATCAAAATAAGCGGACCAAAGAACCCAGATAAAATCCTTGTTTAATAGAAGATTAAGTCGAAAACACTATATGAAATGAAAGACAATTACTGTGCCTCAAGATTTGACTTGCTTAAAATTGCTTTATTCTCAACTTTCTTGATGGGGAATAATGCCTTTTGTCAAGCCCCTGATCCCAAGTTCCATACCCCGGATGCTTCATCATTCATGAAATTTATTGATAATCAGGTCTCTCTACATACCGGATCTGTTGATATTTCAATCCCGGTAACGACTATCAATGATGGCAGCATATCGATTCCAATAGTCCTTAAGTATAACACCAGTGGAATTAAAACTATGGAGGAGGCCAGCTGGGTTGGATTGGGATGGAATCTTAATGTAGGAGGGATGATTACACATTCGATGAATGGGGAGGCGGACAACTCATCAGATTTTTACGAATTGCTAAATTCGCCATACATTGAAAGATCCTCAGATGGGTACGCTAATATTCTGGATGGTTTTAATATGTTGCTTATAGGTACTAATTACTATAATCCACAGCCGGCTTACCTTGATCCGATCACGGCTATTCTTAAATCTTATGATGGATTTACTAATCCAGATATATATTATTATAGCTTTCTGAACTATAGCGGAAAATTCCATGTTCATCCGGTGACTAATGAGGTACGTCTTGTTAATCAGGAAGATAGAATATTATTTACAACATTCAATGACCAGTCTGGTAACACATATTGGAAAGCAACAACGCCGGATGGTATGACTTTTTTCTTCGGGACAACAATAACTTCCTTTAGCCCAACATCAACCAGACCTTCCTCTGTAAACTTTTACTTGACTCAAATCATCTACCCTGACGGTGAATCCGTTACTTTCAACTACAATACCGACTCAAGTTCATCTTTTGTTTTCAATAGCAGCTATAAGAAGATAACGCACGCAGGTGTAATTGAACAAGGTCCTGCTCTCTATCAAAACAACTATTATACTTGTACTTTAAGTAGCATTAGTACACCAAATATATTAGTAAGTTTTTCAACTGTAAAGGATAGACTTGACCTTCCTGGTGAAAGGCGTCTAAGTTCAATCAATGTCACTGACAAAACAAATAGTCTGTCTAGGTCATTTACTTTCTCATATGATTATTT
>CAYPNP010000073.1:0-1686 GCA_964412195.1 uncultured Acidobacteriota bacterium
AGGCGCGCCCACAGGGTCGGGCCGTCGTCGCCCGGCTGGCTGTCGGGCCAGCGCCAGCCGACGGCCGCCAACCGCGCCAACGCCGCCGTGCAGGCGGCCTCGATCCGGGTCGGCGGCGGGGTCGTGTCCGCCGCCACCGATTCCGGTATCCAGCGCCAGTACCAGCACGGCGACGGCCGGGCCGGTTCCGCTGGCGGATCCACCGGCGTCAACTGCCGACGGTCGGCGGCCAGCCAGAACTCCCCCAGGTCGCGGTAGCCCTTGGCCCGTTTTTCCTGGACCCGCGCCTGGGCCTCCGCGGTCGGGTCGCCACCCCGACAACGCATGACCGGCGTATCGGCCTGGCGCAAGACCGCGCCGGTGCGACCGTAGAAGGCGGTGAAGGCGTTCGGCGCGAGGGACACCGGATACGCCCAGTCCTTCTCCGCGCCGTCGGCGTGGCGGTAGCGGTACAGATGCACCCGGAGGGCGGCCATGTCAGTCGCCCTCCCCGAACAGGCGCTGGACGATCCCGTGAATCGCCGCCGCCGTTTCCGGCTCGGCGCGCTGGGTCAGCGCCCGTTTCAGGGCGTGGTGCAGCGGCTGCGGCGCCCCCCGGAACTGCCAGGTCAGGTAGGCCCAGCGCACCAGGGTCCGGGTGGAGAAGGTCACTTCCACCGCCGCCGGGGCCTCGTCCGCGCCCTGGAACAACCGGCGCACCTCGCCGGCCGTCTCGATCATCTTGGCAACGATCTCCGGGGGCAGGTCGGGCACCGCCTGGCTGACCAGCGCCGCTTCTTCCGCCGGTTCCGGGTAGTCCACCGCGACCACCCAGAACCGATCCAGCAGGGCGGCGTTGAGCCGTTGCGTGCCAGCGTACAGGCCGGTGGCGTCGCCCAGTCCGACCGTGTTGGCGGTGCAGATCAGGCCAAACCCCGGCGCCGGCGTTACCACTTCGCCGCCGTTTTCGGCGATGACCAGCGGGCCGCCGTCGAGCAGGGTGTTGAACCCGGCCAGCTCGCCGGGATCCACCAGATCCGCTTCGTTGACCAGCAACCACCCGCCGCAACGGGCGGCGGTGGTCAGCGGGCCGTCCTGAAACAGCACGTCGCCGCCGATCGCGGTGAGATGGCCGACCAGATCGGCCAGCTCCAGCCGCCGCCGGGCATTGACCTGCACCAGCGCCAGGTTCAGTCGGGCGGCGGTTTCTACTACCAGGCTGGATTTGCCGGCCCCCATCGGGCCGGTCAGCCACAGCCCATCGTGGTGCTGGCACCGGGCGATCCCTTGGTGCCAGGCCAGCAGGTCCGACAGCAATGCCGGACGGAACCGGTAGTCCGGTCGGCCCGGCGGGGTCAGCGGGCCGGGGTGATCGTAGCCCGGCACTTGCACCGCTGCCGGGGCCGGGATGGCAAAGGTCTGGTGGACCGGGAAATCTGTCGTGAAAGGCGTCATCCGCGTCTCCTGAATCTTCAATCAGCGGGAGACGGCCGCACGCACCCCCCCGGCGGGGGCTGCGCAGAGACCGTCCCCCAGGGGGTTAACAACGTAAAGTTAAAGCCGCGGCGCTACGCCGCCCGCCGGCCTCGGTGGTTCACCACCTGGCGGTTGGCGCGCCGCACGAGTTGCTGGAACTCCGCCGGGTCGAGGCGAGCGTCGTACACCGCGAGACACGCCTGGAAGCTCAGGGCACGGGCCGGCCGGTTA
>CAYPNP010000074.1:0-1672 GCA_964412195.1 uncultured Acidobacteriota bacterium
CGTTTGGGCCGCACTTCCTCATCCATGAACAGCAGGCCCAAGGCGCTGCGGGAAGCCGGATTCCACACGGCATGCCATTGCATGGACATCTGGTTGCTCTCGCCCAAGACCCCGCCACGGCGTTCCCATGCGGGAACAATCAGCCCCGCCTGATCCATGGCGGTGGCGAGATTTTTCTCGGGATCGGGACCGGGTTGGAGGCCGTCCAGATACGGGAAACACACGAGTACATCCCGTGCGGCGGTGCCGGTGTTCGTGATCCGCAATAGCCAGTCGGAAGTGCCGGAATGTGGTTCCAATGTGACGTGCAGATGGAGTCCGTCCATCGTATAGATAAAGTGGAGGGCATGTTTTTGCCGATGGATATGAACAAGCGTGCAGACCCCGGGTTGAAGAATGTTGCGCGTGATGGCGGCCGGGTCCTCAAAAGTCAACTGGTACTTTTCATTGTGGCCGATCTCGAACTCCTTGTTCATATCCGCAAACACCCGAAAGGGACGTCCGCCGGCTTGGCCGCCTTTGAGACATTCATCGTCCAGCGGGGTATTCCGCAGCGAAAGCAGACCGCCATGCACCGAATCAAACGCGATCCGGCAGGATTCGTTTTCCAAGACGGCCTCTGCACGCGGCGCCTTTCGCGAGGTGGCGCAGCCCGGTGCCTGTGCAAGTCCCAACGCGGCAAGACTCGTTGCCTGTAAAAAGCCCCTGCGATCCATCGTAAGCCTCCCATGGGCTGTATGCCCTGGTTTCAATCGTTCCCGGATGGTCTTTCCGTGGTTTTGGATTACTATCATACCGGAAACGGCGATCAAACAGAGAAACGGGAAGATATCAAACTTGCCTCCGTATTTCGCCGAAAGCCGGTGATGGGCGAATTTAATGTGGGGTTTATGATTTTGGGATATGCGGGGTAACACATTCGCGGCCCAATATGGTATTCTTTCGTCAAAAAATAGGATTACAGCAGTATGGCCCCCGTAATCATGTTTGATTTTGACGGCGTAATAGCCGATTCGTATGAGGCGTTTTTCGACACCTTTACAAGTGTGTGCACGGAAATGGGCTTTGACAAGCTGAATTCCAAAGAGGCCTTCCTGAAGTTGTTTGAAGGAAATATGATTCAGCAGTTGGTCAAGGCGGGGTTTCCGGTGTGGCGGTTGAAGAAGCTGGTGCGTCAGTTTGAACCGCGGATAAAAGAAGCGAACCAGCGGGTGCGCCCGTTTGAAGGAATGCCGGACATTGTGACCCGTTTGGCGGCGGCCCACACGGTCTACGTGATCACCTCGAATGTTTCGGAGACGGTGGGGGCGTTTTTGGAGACGTTTGGGGCGCGGGGCGTGAAGGATATTCTGGGGGCGGACAAGGAAATCAGCAAGATCAAAAAGATAAAGAAAGTGCGGAAAACGCATCCGGAGCATCAGCCCTATTATATTGGCGACACCAAGGGCGACATGCTGGAGAGCCGGGCGGCGGGCGCGGTGGCGGTGGCGGCGGCGTGGGGGTGGCATCCGGCCGCGACCCTGCGGGAAGCGGCGCCGGACCACCTGTTGCATGCGCCGGAAGAGTTGCTTCCGCTGTTTCCGGGAATGGATCAAGGAAGGGAGTCATGAATCGTTTTGAGGACAAAGTAGTGTTGGTTACGGGCGGCACGCGGGGCATTGGCCGGGCCTGT
>CAYPNP010000075.1:0-1605 GCA_964412195.1 uncultured Acidobacteriota bacterium
TTGTCCGGGGTTCGGCGGATCATGAAGACAGAATCCGATTCCTGGGAAACGAAGCTGCTGTCTCGGATCGCCTCGTATGACAGGTTTTCGGGCTTTCCCTTCGTCGTGTGACAAAGCAGGAAGATGATGAAGCCGCCGTCCACAGCCAGGGTTTTCAGCCGGCGGATCACTTGTCCGATCTCAAGGGAGGGATTCCGCATCCGGGCCAGGTCCACCAGGTAGTGCAAGTGATCAAGGAACACGATCCGAGAATGAAATTTCTGGAAGCCCTCGTGGATCCGCTCTTCAAGCCAGTCCATCGCATGAGCCCGCAGTTTCGTTGGCATATACATGAGCGGTAGCTGCCCGGGCCGGAATTGAGACAAAAACTGTCTTGCCGGAACCTCGAAGGTGAACCATTGGGGGAAATTCAGGCTCTTCGCAAAGTTGACGGTAAGAGACTGTGCAAACAGGGTCTTGCCGTTCTTCGTCGGGCCGCTGGTGGTGATAACCTCGCCGGCTTGGAACCCATCGGTGGCGTCATCAACGCCCGGGATCCCGGACATGACCTTGAAGGCGTCCTGGTCGTTCTCCTGCAGCCTCACGTACAGTTCCCGGGAAGTGACCATGCGGTCCGGGCCGTCATACTTGGACAGGTCCTTCATGGTTTTCGCCATTGTTCGATCTCCTCCGTAAGGTCGTCCATCTCCCGCTCTTCCAGCCGGATCAAATGCCCGGCAAGGTCACGGATCCTACTGTTCCCGGGGAATGCCTCCCGGACAGCGACAAGTGCTCCTATGTCCTCGCTCCAGAACCGGAGCCCTTCCAGGTTATCAGCTATCAGGGCCGCCCGGATCTCTGCCGCCTGGTCAATCTCCCTCGGCTCCTGGTACATGGCGGCTATCTGTGCCGCCGTCATACGGTCATAATCGGCAGCCCCGAGATTGTTTTCCCGGTTCCACTTCAACAGGGCTTCGCCGAGATCGAAGGGCTTATCCATCAGAACACCTTTCCCCAGCCGCCGTTGTCTTTCGTCGGCTCCATTGCCTCGTTCAGGTATTTATCCCAATGGGCAGGACGGAAGAGGGTTTGAGGGTTGAGGTATTTCGGGTTTGCGATGAAATGGGGATCCTTCAACTTCGCGTCGATGATCCGCCGGCAATCGTCAACCGTGCCGCCGTCTTTCAAGCGGGCTTCGATATGGGAAGTATCCCGGAAATGCTTCCCGGTTTTTTCGTTCAGGTAGGAAACGACGGTAAGGGCATTTTGACGAAATATATTCTTTTCATGTTCTTCTGTGTTTGTATGTTGCCCTTTGTTTGCCCGTGGTTTGTCGTTTTGCTTGTCGTTTTCTCGGCTGTCGCCTTGGTAAATATCCCAATTTATAACGGTTATAACCGAAAATTTGTTTGTCGTTTTGATTGTCACATTTTGGGCTTTCTTCAGGAAGTCCAGGACAGTCCTGATTTCCCGGATGGTCAGCCCTGTTTCCTCCGCTGCCTTCTTCAGTCCGAAGATAAACTGACCGGGCATCAGGTGGACGACTTGCAACCCGACGATGGCGTCAAATTCCTTGTGGGTTGCCTTCAAAAGGCACCACGACCAGAAGGCCCAGAGCTTGTGGTT
>CAYPNP010000076.1:0-709 GCA_964412195.1 uncultured Acidobacteriota bacterium
GCCGTGAGATGGACTTCATGGCATGGGACGAGGTCCGGAGCATCACCGTATACCCGAGAGAACGGTCACTCGTCTTCTACCGGAGCATGCTCATCTTCCCCTTTGCTCTCTACTGCACTCCGGAGAACTTCGGGCAGGTCAAGGCACTTGCCAAAAAGTATGCACCTGATGCCCGGTATAAGGAAAAGGGCTGGTGAGACGACATTCAGAATATCAGAGTCATTCGCCAGGGCGCCATGGCGCTCGCCATCGGCATCCTCGTATTCATGGCCGGTGAGTTTGTGGGGTCATATTCGGAGATAGCCGAGACAGCCGGTGTACTGATTGCAGTCGCAGGAGGAGTTGCAATCATCCTCGGTCTCGTTATCCGGTAGCCGGGGAGCTAGTCTGCAGGGGACTTATCCCGGGTTTTCGGGATGATCTACACATTTTTCGGGATAGGAGGGGATCAACCCTCCTCAGGCTCACCCCTCATTTCAGGATAAGCTTCACCACATACCTCAACAAAGGAACAATTCAGCCAAAAAGCTCATTCCTTGCTTACCAATTCTGCTGATGTATCCTCACGGGTGCCCGGCAGGGATCCTGCTAAAAAATCATAGGGTGATAGAGACTATGTCCTGCAATGCCTGCTGCGCTTTTTTAAGCGGTCCGGGTGCAAACATGGGGTCTGCTTCGAGTTCCTGGGTATGCGAAGAGAAGGAGAGAG
>CAYPNP010000076.1:719-1604 GCA_964412195.1 uncultured Acidobacteriota bacterium
AGATCTTTGGTTTCCTCCCGCCCCGGTATGCCACCCCCTTGAGGTGGTCATAGGGAATGAAGTAGTTGACCCCGTCGGCATCAAGGATCTCGGGGATGGTTAGTTTGCGGAACTCCTGCCAGGGAGCATCGTCAAGGTCCGCACCGGCAGCATATGCTTCGAAGGACACCCCGTTCTCTTTTGCCATCTTCCCCAGACGTTCCATGTATTTGTCCCATTTCTGCTCGACCTCATCCTCTCCACCAGGAGTGACGGCCAGGATAAGCCGCCGATCGGTGAAGACGAGGTTGAAGATATACTGGAAATCGAAGTCCTTTGGCCCGGGCTCAAAGCAGGAAGGAACAATGCTCAGAATCCGCTCCCCGGATGGATCGATCGGTTGGCGCTCCCCGATCCGGGAGAAGAGGACAGCCCGGGCCGGGTAAAAGCCGCCCAGTGCGAACCGCCACCGCTCCTCGCGTTTCGCGGTCCTGATCACGAGGAGGTCGTCACCGCCGCTGTCTTCGACCAGGTCCTCGCCCCTGACGTACAGGATCTCCTCCAGGGGGAGGTGGAGCGACGCAGGATTCTCCGCGATGATCTGCTCCGGGGTCATACTCCCGTACCGGATCCAGGGGGCGGTATCGAGGCCGAGGCGGGAACGGAGGGCGGCGACCTGTCCGGCGAGATCCGGCGGGATCTGCC
The DNA here is from genome assembly GCA_964412195.1 of uncultured Acidobacteriota bacterium. Taxonomy (GTDB): domain Bacteria; phylum Acidobacteriota; class JAAYUB01; order JAAYUB01; family JAAYUB01; genus CAYPNP01. The sequence goes on from CAYPNP010000076.1 coordinate 1,404, forward strand.
GGGGCGCAAGATAAGCCCGCGGGAGCCCCGGGGACAGGGATGCCGACACCTCCCAGAAGTCCCTGGCGGATATTCCGCTCTGATCGAGGGTATCGGAGAGTTGTCCGCGGATCTTCTCGATCGCCCCGGATACTTCCGGTTTCGGAACGACGGCTATGAGTGAATCGCCAGTGATCACCAGCACGATATCCTTCCGCGAGA
>CAYPNP010000077.1:0-1543 GCA_964412195.1 uncultured Acidobacteriota bacterium
CAGGATCTCCCACAAGGTCGAATTTTTGATGGACAACCGGATAATTGTAAAGTCGGCGGTCGATAGGGGCTTGAGTAAACCCCGATTGACGATGCTGAGGGGAAAACAGCAGGAGTGTCATGAAGACCGATGCCTTGTTTTATCGCTTGTTTCAGGCCCTGCCGGGTTTGGTATTTGAATTGGCGGGTCTCGACGATCTGAGTGGGTGGAACTATCGGTTCCGTTCGGAAGAGGTCAAGCAGACCGCGTTCCGCCTGGATGGCCTGCTGGAGCCGCCCGAGACGAACCCGGATGGACCCGTGGTGTTCGTCGAGATCCAGATGCAACCGGAGGAAGAGTTTTACGGGCGGTGGTTCGCCGAGCTTTTTCTGTATCTGTACCGGATGGTGCCGGTACGGCCGTGGCGGGCGGTGGTGATCTATCCGAGTCGGCCAGTGGAGCGTCTGGACGGGCGGCGATATGGTTCGGCGGTGCGGTTGCCGGAAGTGCATCGCGTGTATCTGGAAGACTGGGCTGACGTGCCGGCGACCACGGTGGGGCTACGGCTGGTGCAACTGCTGGTGAGCGAGGCAAGCGAAGCGCCGGCCAGGGCGCGGCAACTGCTGCGGGAGGCACCGGCGGCGCACGATCTGGTGGTGCCGGAGACGATGTTGCTGGATTTAGTGGAGACGATTTTGGTCTACAAGTTACCGACGGTGAGTCGGGAGGAGGTACGGCGGATGTTGGAATTACACGATGTCGATCTGAAACAGACTCGATTTTATCAGGAGGTGTTCGCCGAGGGGCGGATCGAGGGCGAAGCCAAGCTGTTGCGGAAGCAATTGATCCGCCGCTTCGGACCGTTGCCGGGGTGGGTGGAAGCGAAGCTGACGGGAGCGGAGCCGGCGCAGCTGGAGGCTTGGGGGGAGCGGGTGCTGGAGGTGGCGACGCTGGAGGCGGTGTTCGTCGAGTGAGAGCATACCGTTCCGGGCATGATGAGCATCCCCCAAACAGAGCTGAGCGGTCGACTGGGGTGGATGCGGGGGGAAGCGCAATAACAGCCAGGATAGGCTATGCTTATGGCGCGTCAATCGGAATGGACCTGACATGAATTACACTTTGAGCATTGTCCTGCCCGCCAAGAATGAAGCGATCAATCTGCCGCCATTGCTGGCTAAGCTCAAGGCGTTACTGGCGAATGCCGAGATCCTGGTGGTGGACGACGGGTCGACGGACGCGACCGCCCGGATCGTACGGGAGCAGGGCGCGCGGGTCATCAGCCACCCCTACAGCATGGGCAACGGGGCGGCTCAAGACCGGGGCGCGTCATGCAACGGGCGAGGTCCTGGTGTTCATGGACGCCGACGGTCAGCACGATCCAACCGACATCGCTCGGTTACTGAATAAGCTGGATGAAGGTTACGAGATGGTGGTGGGTGCTCGCCAGGCCGACACCCATGCCTCACTGGGCCGACGTTTCGCCAATCACGGCTACAACCGCCTGGCCTCCTGGATGACCGGGTACGACATTCAGGATCTCACCTCCGGCTTTCGCGCCGTCCGC
>CAYPNP010000078.1:0-1513 GCA_964412195.1 uncultured Acidobacteriota bacterium
TTTTTAAATCCACAAGACAACATCTGGGTGACCCTGGCACCGACAAGAACAGGCAAGACTATGTCAATTCATTGTATAAGTATGTTGCCAAGAATGAGGGAATTCTGAGGGATTACAAGGGTAAAGAAGCCATCCTGCGGACATCCAACCTCAGTGAAGAAGAAATTGAAAAACTCATTAAATACAAGCTTAAGAAATGATCTCTGACAGCCGTACCAACATCATCTTCTTTTCTGACCTATTGCGTAGAGACGGGAGGTATTCCGAAACCTTCAACGACTTAAAACAGGTTCTCGATGCCTGTGGAATGCAGTATGATTTTCTGAAAAAGACCAAGGATATCTGGGCACGAGACTACATGCCTATCCAAGTATCCAGGGACAAGTTTGTTGAGTTCAGGTTTGATCCAGATTACCTTCAGGGCTCAGGAAGAGAACGCAGGGAGTTAAAGACCTACCCAGACATAGTTTGTGATGACTTGGGAATAAAGACGGTTAAATCTGACATTATCCTGGACGGCGGGAATGTTATCAAATCGGATAATGCTGTCATCATGACAGATAAGTTCCTTATGGAGAACTGGCGTACATATAACGAAAATGAGCTGATACGGCAACTTGAGATTCTTTTTGAAACTGACAAAATTATAATCATTCCCAAAGATCCTGGCGAAATTTATGGTCATTCCGACGGAGCAGTACGATTTATTGACAATGACACAGTCCTGATAAATTGGTATTTCAAGGCATTCGATGAATACTTCAGAAAAAGCCTGCTGGATTCCATTACGGAGAAAGGATTGAAATATGAATGGCTGGATCTTGGTCTTTCTGGAGATGAGGCCGATGGTTACAACTGGGCGTACATCAACTTCCTTCAAACGGAGGATTTAATCCTTGTCCCCAAGCTTGGGATTAAAGAAGACGATATTGCGTTTTCTCAGATCTGCAAGTTCTATAAATCATATGCTGACAGAGGTAGAATATTTCAAGTAGATTCAAAACAAGTTGTTGAGAAAGAAGGAGCATTAAACTGTATATCATGGACGAAAATGAAATAAGCAAGGAAATCATTCCCTTGTACAGGAGGCATAACGATATCCTAATTGGTTTAACTGAGGATTATTCCACGGTTGTCGACGACGGACTGGTAGTAATGATTGATATAGAAAAGAAAGAGATTATTGGACAACCAACCAGTGGACAAAGGATAATAAAACATGGTTATTGGGATGCCATTGAAGTAAATGAAAGACAACAGGTATTGAAACAAGTCTACGAATCATTTGGAGCCCTGAGAGTAAACGAAATAATGGATCTCCTGCTCAATCCCCCGATGGAATCAATTCAGTCTTTACTCTGGAAGCCAAAGAGATTGCAGGACATAGGGTGATCAATATTGATCTCCAGATAATAATGTGAGCCCCAAAGAAGTTTTATGACCGTTTTTAGCTTAAAATGTAATAGTCAGTACTTGATCTGACAGTAGGGGTATTTTCAGTAACCATTTACCG